>CAVUDI010000011.1:0-89051 GCA_963740145.1 uncultured Actinomycetes bacterium | reverse complement strand
GGGGTGAGCACGCTGAGCAGCGTGTTGTCGACCCAGTAGGAGCCCTTCTCGGTCTTCCAGCCCACGAACCGCAGCCGGCCCCCGTCCCAGGACAGCTTGTACTCGCGCCCGTCGATCGTCCGTGTCTCACTCGGGTTGTCGAGGATCGGCGGATCCTTCCAATCCGTGCCGGACAAGCCGTAGTAGGCGGTGTACCCCTCAGTTGGCAGCTCCGCCACGAACTTGTAGCCGCGATATTTGTCGTTGCCGGGACCGTCGATGGGGAAGGCGCGGGAGTCGTCGGTCAGGCTCGAGTCTGGCGCCAGCTTGGTGGGGTAGTAGATCGGGAAGTCGAGCATCGGCTTGCCGCTCTTCGTCTTCTCGCCGGCCAGCTTCGCCGCGAACTGCTCGCCGAGCGTCGCCGACGAGTCGACCAGCGGAGGAGGCGCCGGCGCGGCGGCTTGTCGTCCTGCTTCTTCGGCGGCTTCGTCCTTCGAGTCGCCGCCCGCGGGTTCCTGCTCACGGGGGCGGCTCGGACTCCCCCTCGAACCGCTTCACGGCCTCCTGGATCGCCGACTCCGAGGCGGTGACGTAGGACGCGCTCGGCCCGCCCAGGTTGGCGGGGAAGTGGATCTGGACCACCGGGGCGCCGCTGGCGCCGATGAACAGCCTGCCAAGGCTGACCAGGTCGGTCTCGTCCTCGATGTCCGAGGTCACGTACTTCTTCAGGATGTCGATCAGCTCGTTGCGGTCCTTGACGATCTTCTCGGCCGGCAGCTGCTGGCGCGCCTCCCGCAGGAACTCCTGCTGGCGCGCCGCCCGCACCAGGTCGTTGTCCTCGTGGCGATAGCGGACGTATTGGAGCGCGTTGTAGCCGCACATCCGCTGGTAGCCGGCCGGGACGTCGATTTCCGCGTACTGCTCGGAGGCCGCCAGGCCGAGGTTGGAGTGGTAGTAGTGGTGGTCGACGTCGACGTACACGCAGTCGATCGCGTTGACGGCCTCGGCGAAGCCGTTGAAGTCGACGTTGACGACGTGGTTGATGTTGTCCAGGCCGGTGAGCTGCTTGACGACCGTCAGGGCCAGCTTCGGCCCCCCGTAGGAGTAGGCGGCGTTGAACCTGTCGATCCCGTGGCCGGGGATGTTCACCTTCAGGTCGCGCGGGATGGACATCACCGTGATCTGGTCCGACGCCACCCGCAGCAGGATCGTGGTGTCCGAGCGGCGCGGACTCATCGGTGGGGCGCTGGTCCGAGCCGAGGATGAGGATCGTCTGCGGGTTGCCCGGATCGGCAACCTCGAGCTGGCTGTGAACCGACGGCAGTCCGCCGAGCCCTCGCGCGATGCCCTTCAGGTAGACGAGCAGGCTGACCGCCGTCGCGGTCGTCATCGCGACGATGATCAGAAGCGACCCGGCGAGGAAGCGGGGCCACAAGCCCGCGCTCCGGCGGCCGCTCCTCCAGGTCGGGCCCGGGGGGCGGGCCATCCCCGGAGGCGCCTCCGCCTGGGCGGCCGCCGGAGGGGCTCGGCGGCTCGCTGCCGGCGGGTGCGGTGACTCGGCGGGCCCGGGCTTGGCGGCGTGCTCGGCCGTGCGGGCGCGCAGCCCGGCGAGCGCGGCCTCGCGTGCCGCCTCGCGATCGGCCAGGACCGGCGTGTCCGCCTCGACCGTGGCCTGTTCCGGGCGCCGGATCCGGCCCGTCGCCTTGGCCGAGCTCCTCGGCCAGCTCCTCCTCCTCCAGCTCTGTCGGCGATCGTCGGCGTCGGCTTCCTCCAGCTCTTCGGCGTCGGGCGCTCCTCCAGCGCCCGGCTCGGTGCCGGGTGTCGGGCCGTCGTCGTGCTCCTCGTCGGGCGCGGGCGGCTCGTCGGCCGGGCTCCGCTCCCGGCCCGCCCAGGTCGCCGGCGGCGGCGAGCCTGGGCTTCGTCCTGACCGGGATCGCTCAACCGTGGCCCTCTTCGGAGCGTCGCCGGCCTCGGCGAGCGCGCCTTCAAGGCCGGTGACGAAGTCCACGATCGCCTGCCGGTAGCCGGACAGCGAGGGGATCGACACCCACTCCTCGGGGCCGTGGTGGCCGCCGCCGAGGGGCCCGAACTCGACCGCCGGGATGCCCGCGCGCAGGAACGAGACCGCGTCGGAGGCCCCGTCGCGGCCCACGACCCCCTTCGCCTGGCCGTCGCTGTGCGGAGCCGCCGAGGCGCGGAGGGCCCGCACGTACGGCAAGTCGGGGTCGACCAGGACCGGCGGGCGCGAGAAGGTCGAGACCACCTTGGCGCGGGACAGCTCGCCAACCTCCGCGAGGATGTCGTCCGGGTCCTGCTCAGGCAGATAGCGCACGTCCACGTCTATGAAACAGGTGTCGGGGACCTTGTTCAGGGCGTCGCCGCCGAGGATGCGGCCGAGGTTTATCGACGGTCGGTCGAAGAGCTCCGAGCTCCGGCTCGCAAACGGTAGCGACTCGAGTTCACGGAACACCTCGTACGCACGCAGAATGGCGTTCTCGCCCAGCCATGGCGTCGCCCCGTGGGCCGCGTGTCCGAGCACCTCGATCCGCATCGCGAGCACGCCCTTCGCGGCAATCCCGACCTGCATGTCGGTGGGCTCGCCGGTGATCGCGAAGTCGCCGACGAAGCCCGCCTCGACCAGGCGGTCGCCTCCTCGGTCCGTCTCCTCCTCGGACTCCTCATCGGGAACGATCCCCAGTCGCACCCGCACCTGCTCCTGCTCGCGCAGGTCGGCCAGCGCCAGCAGCAGGCAGGCGAGCGCCCCCTTCATGTCGTAGGCGCCGCGGCCGTGCAGGCGCTCTCCTTCCTGCCGCGGGGTGAACTGCTCCGGCCGCCCCGGGACGACATCCAGATGGCCGTGGAGCAACACGGTCCTCCGGCGCGTCCTGCGGCCCCACCTCCGCGATCGTCACCGGCAGGTCGCGAACCCCGATCTGGCGCGCGACGATGTCGCGCGACTCCAGCCAGCCCTTGATGAACCCCGCGCACAGCCTGATGCCCTCCGGGTTGGAGGTGTCGTAGCCGATCAGCTCTTCGGCCAGCGTCCGCTCTTCCATCACGTGCGCAGTATGCAGTTCGCGTCAGGCTCGGCGCCCTCCGCGATCCGCTTGCCTTACCGCCTACCTATTCTCGGCTATCTCCAGGAAGGCCTCGAACCGGCGCTGCTCGCGCTGGGCGCCCTCATGCGTGGCGGATCCCTCCTCGGCCTCCTCGACCCGCCGCTGCGCATCGTCGAGGCGCTCGCGCAGCTCGCGGGCGTCGAGCTGGTCGGGCGGAATCGCCTCGGCGATCAGCACCCGGGCGCGGTTGGCGAACACCTCCAGCCAGCCCTCGCCCTGGGCGTATCGCTCGATCTCCGATTCGGAGACGTGGAGCCGCAGCTCGGCCGGCACCAGGCGAGCGACCATCGGGATGTGCCGGGCGAGGATCCCCACCTCCCCCACGGCCGTCCGGGTCGAGAGTTGCACGAGCTCGCCGTTGAACACCTCGCCCTCGGGCGTCAGCACCTGCGCCTCGAGCTTGTCGTGGCCGTCAGCCACTACGCCGTGGCCTCCTCCTTCTCACGCTCCTCCTCCTCGGCCCGCGCCTCGGCCGCAACCCTCCGCTCGACCCCCTCGTCTCGCTCCGCCTTCTCCTCGGTGCCGCTGACCTGCTCGATCGGGCCCTTCATGTAGAAGGCGCTTTCCGGCAGGTCGTCGTACTTGCCGTCGAGGATCTCGCGGAAGCTGCGCACGGTGTCGCCGACGGGCACGTACTCACCGTCGCGGCCGGTGAACTGCGAGGCGACGAAGAACGGCTGCGAGAGGAAGCGCTCGATCTTGCGCGCCCGATTGACCGCCACCTTGTCCTCGTCGGAGAGCTCGTCGATGCCCAGGATGGCGATGATGTCCTGCAGCTCCTTGTAGCGCTGGAGCACCTCCTGGACGTCGGTCGCGGTCGCGTAGTGCTCCTCGCCGACGATGTCCGGCTTGAGGATCGTCGAGGTCGAGTCGAGTGGGTCGACCGCCGGGTAGATCCCTTTCTCCGAGATCGCGCGCGACAGCGTCGTGGTGGCGTTCAGGTGCGCGAACACCGAGGCCGGAGCCGGGTCGGTCAGGTCGTCCGCGGGGACGTAGATCGCCTGGATCGAGGTCACCGACCCCTGCTTCGTCGAGGTGATCCGCTCCTGTAGCTCGCCCATCTCGGTTTCCAGGGTGGGCTGGTAACCGACCGCCGACGGCATCCGCCCGAGCAGGGCCGATACCTCGGAGCCCGCCTGGACGAAGCGGAAGATGTTGTCGATGAACAGCAGCACGTCCTGCCCGCCTTGCTCGCGGAAGTACTCGGCCATCGTCAGCCCGGAGAGGGCGACGCGAAGCCTCGCGCCCGGAGGCTCGTTCATCTGCCCGAAGACGAGCATCGTCCGGTCGAGCACGCCGGACTCCTTCATCTCCAGCCAGAGGTCGTTGCCCTCGCGGGAGCGCTCGCCGACGCCGCAGAAGGCCGAGCGCCCCTCATGCTCCTCGGCGATGTTGCGGATCAGCTCCTGGATCAGCACCGTCTTGCCGACACCGGCGCCGCCGAACAGGCCGACCTTGCCGCCCTTGGCGTACGGAGCGAGCAGGTCGACGACCTTGATCCCGGTCTCGAGTATCTCCTGGGTCGGGGTCAGGTCCTCGACCTCGGGCGCCGGGCGATGGATCGGCCAGCGTGTTTCCGCCTTGACCTCGTCGCCCTGATCGATCACCTCACCCAGCAGGTTGAAGATCCGGCCGAGGGTCTCGTCACCCACGGGAACTGTGATCGGCCCGCCGGTGTCGACCACCTGCTGGCCACGGCGCAGGCCGTCGGTGGCGTCCATGGCCACGGCGCGTACGCGGTCGTCGCCGAGATGCTGCTGAACCTCGCACACCAACACCGTCGAGTCCTTGTCGTCGCCGCGCGAGAGATCAATGGTGAGCGCGGAGTAGATCTCGGGCAGCTCGTCGGAGAAGAGCACGTCGACCACCACCCCGGTCACCTGTTCGATCGTGCCGACGTTTTGCTTGGTCGAACGTTCTCCGTTGGTCTCAGCCACTGACTTCTCCTTTAACCGAGCGCTTCCGCGCCGGAGACGACTTCAAGGATCTCCTGGGTGATCTCCGCCTGACGGACCCGGTTCATCTCCAGGGTCAGGTCGGCGATCATGTCCTGCGCGTTCTCCGCCGCGCTGCGCATCGCGGTCATCCGCGCGCCGTGCTCTGACGCCGCCGACTCCAGCAGCGCACGGAAGACCGAGAGGTCGACGTACTCCTCGAACAGGTTCGGGAGCAGCTCCTCGGGCTCGGGCTCGTAGTCCCAGTAGGCGCGCTCGTGCGCTTCGGCAAGCTCCGGGTCGGCCGGCTCCTCGGGCTCGGGCAGGCCCTCGCCGAAGACCTCCGCCTGCTGCAGCGGCAGCAGGGTCTGGCGGCGCACGTACTGGGTCAGCGGCGAGACGTAGCGGTTGTAGACCAGCTCGACGCGGTCGAGCTCCTCGTCGGCGTAGGCGGTAGTCAGGTCGCGGGAGATCTCCCGCGCGTTGGAGAACGCGGGCCGGTCGGTGAAGCCAACGTAGGAGTTGACCACGTTCTCGCCGCGGAAGCTCATCGTGGAGTTGCCGCGCCGGCCGATGACCGCAAAGCGCACCTCGGCGCCCTGGCCTTCGAACTCGCGACGCAGCCGCACCCCCTCGCGCACGATGTTGGTGTTGAACGAGCCGGCGAGGCCGCGGTCGCCGGTGATCAACGCGACCCCGACCGCCCGCGATCTGCTCGCGTTCCTGGAGCAGCTTCACGTGCCCAATCTCGCCGCTCGACGCCTCCGCGACCTGGCGCGTCATCTTGCGGATCGCCTGCGCGTACGGACGCATCGCCGCGATCCGCTGCTCGGCGCGGCGCAGACGCGCGGCGGCCACCATCTCCATCGCCCGCGTGATCTTGTGGATGTTCTTGACGGACGAGATCCGGTTCTTGACTTCCTTCTGGGTGGCTATGCCCGTGAGACCTCCTCCGGCTCCTGCTCGGCCGGCTCCTCGGCGTCCTCGCCGCTCCCTCGGCGGTCCGCCCCGGCTTCGCGTGCTCCTCCTCAGAGCGGACCCGATCCGACTCGCCCTCCTCGAGCGGCTGTCCCTCGGCGTCGAAGTCGGGGCCGAAGTCGTCGATCGCCTCAGCGATCGCGTCATCCAGGGCCTGCTCGTCCGAGTCCGAGAGCTCCCCGGAGTCGCTGATGCTCTGCATCAGGTCCCTGTTCTCCGACTTAAGGCGGCCGAGGAGGTTGTCCAGGAACGCCTGCACCCGGTCCGTCTTGATCCGGTCGAGGTAGCCGGCGGTGCCGGCGTGGATCGAGGCCACCTGTTCGGCGACCGAGAGCGGGCTGCGCTCGTTCTGGTTCAACATCTCGACCAACCGCTCGCCGCGCGCGAGCTGCTTCTGAGTTTCGGGATCCAACTCGGAGCCGAACTGGGCGAACGCCTCCAGGTCACGGTACTGCGAGAGATCGAGGCGCAGCTTGCCGGCAACCTTTTTCATCGCCTTCGTCTGAGCGTTGCCTCCCACCCGCGAAACCGATATTCCGACGTTGATCGCAGGTCGCACCCCGGAGTAGAAGAGGTCCGACTCGAGGAAGATCTGGCCGTCGGTGATCGAGATCACGTTGGTGGGGATGTAGGCCGAGACGTCGTTCGCCTGCGTCTCGATGATCGGCAGCGCGGTCAGTGAGCCGCCTCCGAGATCGTCGTTGAGACGCACTGCGCGCTCCAGCAACCGGGAGTGCAGGTAGAAGACATCGCCCGGGTAAGCCTCTCGCCCCGGCGGGCGCCGCAGTAGCAGCGACATCTGCCGGTAGGCGAACGCGTGCTTGGTGAGGTCGTCATAGATGCAAAGCGCGTCGCGGCCGTTGTAGAGGAAGTGCTCGCCCATCGCGCAGCCCGCGTAGGGGGCCATGTACTTGATTGGTGCCGCCTCGTCGGCGGGCGCCGCGACGATGATCGTGTTGTCCAGCGCCCCGTGCTCGTCCAGCAGCTCGACGACCTGAACAACGGTCGACATCCGCTGCCCGATCGCCACGTAGATGCAGACGAGGTCCTTGTCGCGGTTGTTGATGATCGTGTCGATCGCGATCGCGGTCTTGCCGGTCTGGCGGTCGCCGATGATCAGCTCGCGCTGGCCGCGGCCGATCGGGATCATGCCGTCGATCGCCTTGAGCCCCGTCTGAACAGGCGTGTTCACCGGCTGGCGCTGGACGACACCCGGCGCCTTGAACTCGGCCGGACGCGTTTCGGTCGTGTTCACGTCGCCCCTGTCGTCGAGTGGGCGTCCGAGCGGGTCGACGAGGCGGCCGAGCAGCTGGTCGCCGACCGGGATCTCGAGCAGGCGACCGGTGCGCTTGACCGTGTCGCCCTCCACCACCTTGTCCCACTCGCCGAACAGGACCACCCCGACGTTGTCCTGCTCGAGGTTGAGGGCGAGCCCGGTGACGTCGTGCGGCAGCTCGAGCATCTCCAGCGACATGCAGTTGTCGAGCCCGTGGACGCGGGCTATGCCGTCGGCTACCGAGAGCACCGTCCCGACCTCGGAGAGGTCGGCGGCGTCGGTCTCCAGTCCCTCGATCCGCTCGCGCAGGATCTTGGCTATCTCGTCGGGCTTGATTTCCACGCTTGGCTAGCTCCTTATCGAAATCTGTCGCTCAAGCCGCCTGAGCGACTTCCTTTCTCAGTCTCTCCAGCTTGCTGCGGAGGCTGGCGTCGAGCACCATGTTGCCGACCCGCAGCCGGAGGCCGCCGAGGATCCCCTCGTCGACTTCGGTGCGAAGGTCGACCGTGCGCTTGGTCTGACGCTCGATCTCGGCGCCTACGTTCTGAACCAGCTTCGGGTCGAGCTCGATGGCGCTCGTCAGCGTCACCTCGAGGCGTCTGTTTGCTTCCGCCCAGAGTTCGTCGAACCGATCGCGGATGCGGAAGATCGCTGGCATCCGGTGCTTCTCGGCGAGCAGCTCGAGGAAGTTGATCAGCTCGGGCTCCGCGCCTGAGACCGCGCGCGAGATCCCCTCGCGCTTCTCGGCCGAGGAGAAGTAGGGGCTGAAGAGGAAGACCTGGAGGTCGCGATTCTCCGCAACGGCGTCGGCGAACTCGTCGAGCTGCTCGTGAATCGCATCGAGCTTGTCCTTGTCGCGTGCGGCCTCGAACAGGGCCTCGGCGTATACGCGAGCTATTTCCTCCACTAGAGCACCACCAGGCCGGCGACTCCGCGCTCGACACCATCCCTCGGAACCACTCCGCCGGCTCCTCGCCTACGGCTCCGGGACCGGCGGGCTGCGACGCCGACCGCCTGGACCCGGGCAACTCGCGTGACCCGCGACTTCGTCGCTAAGCCGGGCGAGGTCACCGGTTCTCCTCGCTCGTGCCGTCACCCGCGAGGGCGGAGAAGTCGACCTCCGCCAGTGCCTCCTCGACCAAGCGCCGTTGGTCCTCTGCGTCCAGAGACTTGCGGGTCACCTTCTCGGTGGCGAGCACCGTGAGGTCGGCGACCTCCTTGCGGATCCGCTCCAGCGAGCGGCGAGTCTCGACCTCGATGTCACGGCGCGCCGCCGCCACCAGCTCCTCGCGCTTTTCCTTGCCCTCGGAGACCGCCTCGGCTGTCGCGGCCTCGGCCGCCTTGCGCGCCCGCGCGACGATGTCCTCCGCCTGCTCGCGAGCCTCCTTGAGGCGCTCGCGGTACTCGTTCAGCAGCTGATCGGCCTCCTGGCGCTGCCTCTCGGCCGCCTCGATGCTCTCCCGAATCGCGTTTGCCCGGCGCTCCAGCGCCTCTCCGATCCTCGGCAGCGCGACCTTGCTCAACACCCACATCGTGAACCCGAACAGGAGCAGGGTCCAGATCATCAGCCCCAGAGCCGGGGAGACCAGGAAGCTGCCTCCCTCGTCTCCTCCACCCTCGGCTTGCGCCAGGAGCAGAACGGCGGCTATGTCGCCGAGCTCGGTCAAGGCCTAGAGGAAGAAGGCGATCAGGCCGAAGATGAAGGTGTAAAAGGCCACCGCTTCGGTCAGCGCGAAGCCAAGCCAGCGGATGGCCTGAAGTTCGTCCTTCATCTCCGGCTGCCGGGCCACCGACTCGATCTCCTTGCCGAAGATGATGCCGATGCCGATGCCCGCCCCGATCGACCCGAGGCCGGCACCGACCCCCAGGGCGATCGCCTTGCCGGCGTCGGTGATGCCGGTGTCGGTGATTCCTTCGCTGGCCTGGGCAATCGGAAGCAACAAATCCATGAGAGAGCTCCTTTTTAGTGACTTTCGGCGGTCGCACCGCCGATGTAGATCGCGGTGAGCATCGAGAAGATAAACGCCTGCAGGGTGGCGATCAGGCCGAGCTCCAGGACGAAGAACAGGAACGCCAGCGGAAAGGTCAGCGCGCCCAGCGCCGCCAGGCCGAGCAGTACGGCCAACCCACCGCCCATGAAGAGCAGCAGGAGGTGCCCGGCGAGGATGTTGGCGAACAGCCGGACCGAGAGGGAGATCAGGCGCACGAAGTGCGAGATCACCTCGATCATGAAGATCAGCCCCTTGCCTACCGGGTTCATGTCCTCCAGGCCAGGCGGCAGCCAGCTCTTGAAGTACGGCAGGAAGCCCTTGGCGCGAATCCCCTCCACGTTGTAGGAGATCCAGACGACCAGGGTCAGCGCCAGCGGCACCGAGATGTTGGCCGTGGCGGCGTAGATCGAGAATGTCGGCAGCTCGACGCCGAAGATGTTGACCGTTTCGTGGGTGTTGGTGGGCAGCGGCAGATAGCCGATCACGTTGGAGAACCAGAGGAAGAAGAACAGGGTGGCGAGGAAGGGGAACCACCTCGTCGCGGTCCGCTGATCGAGGTTGCCGCCCGTGATGTTGTTGCGGGTCAGGTCGTAGAACAGCTCCATCGCCATCTGCACGCGGTTTGGCTTCTGCTGCATGCGCCGCGCGATCCAGACCATGGCCCCGATCGTCAGGGCGCTTGCCAGCAGCAGGTAGAAGACCGCCCGGTTGATGCTGAAATCGATGCCGCCGAGCTTGATGCTGAGCCACGGCTCGAGCTTGAACTCGTCCTGGGGCTTGAACTCCTCGTTCTTGCCTTCGTTGCCGAAGATCACCACGAGCAGGACGGCTACCAGCAGGTATCCCCCCACCCCCAGCAGCACCTTCATGCGGGTACTCATCAGGCGACACCCCGGGGCTCGAGCAGCCGGACCGCGAACTGGGCCACCAGGTAGACGGTGAACAGCGCCGCCGAGAGCAGCGCGGCGGCAAGCCCCGCCTCGCGCTCGGCCAAGCCGACCAGCAACACCGCGAGCGTGATCAGCCACACCCGCGCCAGGGTTGTGCCCGCCAGGATCCCGAGCGCCGCCCGGCGGTCGCCGCGCCGGCTGGCGCGCGTGACGCGCCGCGAGGCAGCGATCTGAATCCCGCGCTGGGCGAGCCAGGCCCCGGCGGCCACGGCATAACCGAGCAACGGCCAGCCGGCGAGCACGAAGATAGGTAAGGCGAGCGCCAGCAGGGCCAGGTCGGCGTAGCCGACGGCCAAGGCGGCCCGCCGATCGCTAGATGCCTCTATAGCGAGCGTAGACAAGCGCAAAACCCACGACGAGCCCCGCGAACAGCCCAACCAGCCCGACCGGGACGGCAAGGTCCACGAGCGAGCCGAGTCCGAAGCCGGCCGCCGCGCAGGCGATCATCGCCCCCAGCAGAAGCGCCCCTGCGGCGGCGGCATCCGCCCTGCCGGGAGGGGTCTCGGTCATCCGGGCTCTCGAACTCGGGGCGGGGCAATTTGGGTCGATCTGACGCCTAAGGAACCGATGGCCGCCCAGCCCCGGCGGAGGCCGGTTGCAGGCGGCGCGCGCCGAATATATCCGAAACTGCGCGATTCCGGGCGCGCTCGGTCAGACTCGATTCCCCCCGTTTTCCACCGGGAAGGAGGCGGATCACCTCTGTTGGATCGCCTCGAACTCGCCGGTGTCAGGGTCGATCACCTCGAACTCGCCGGTGTCGGGGTTGAGCGCGGCGAAGCTGCCCGTTTCCAGCTCGCGCGCGACGCCCGCGTCCACCTCCTCCGGCGCGGGCGCGGCGGGGCCCCGCAATCCGACGAGCTGACGGAAGCGAAAGCGGCGGAGCTTGAGGATCTCGAGCAGGACGACCAGATAGACGCTGGCGGCGAGCGCGGCCAGGCCGCAGGCGACGATCACGACGGTCCACGCGGCGTTGAAGTGACCGTGGTTGTCGCTGTAGGGGACGAAGCGAAGCGCCAGAGCCAATCCCGCCAGAACCGACACCCAGCCGTACAGGTAGACGAGGGTGCGGCGCTGCGAGAAGCCGATGTTCGCGAACCGGTGGTGGAAGTGCCAGCGGTCGGCCTCATAGACCGGGCGCCCGTACTTGAGCCGCTTCGCGATCACGAAGCCGCCGTCGAGGATCGGCACCGCGAGCACGATCAGCGGGAAGAACAGCGCGACCACGGCGTTGGTCTTCAAGGCTCCCAGGATGGCCACCGTGGCGAGCAGGTAGCCGAGCAGGTTGGAGCCCGTATCCCCCATGAAGCTGGAAGCGGGCGGGAATCCGTGCCGCAGGAAGCCCAGCGAGGCGCCCGCGGTGGCCGCCGCCAGCACCCCCGCCCCGGGGCGGTTGAGCGACAGGGCGATGATCGCGAACGTGGCCGCCGAGATCACGCAAACCCCTGCCGCGAGCCCATCGACGCCGTCGATGAAGTTGATCACGTTCATCACGGCGACGAAGCCGAGCACGGTCAAGACCTGGCCCAGCTTGACGTTGCCGAGCAGGACGACGTCATGGAACAGCACCTGGTCGAGGTGCACGCCCCCCAGGAACGGCAGGGTGAAGTCGTTCACCCAGACGCCGTTGAAGACCGGGATCATCGCGGCGACGATCTGCCCCAAGAGCTTCGCGCCGGCGGGCAGGTCGAAGACGTCGTCGAGCACTCCCACGGCGGCGATCACCGCGGCGCCGCCCAGGATCGCCCTGGTCACGGGCGCCCAGGGCAGGAACAGGGCCCCGGCGACGAGCACTCCGCAGAGAATCGCCAGACCGCTGAGCTTTGGCGTCGGCGCCTCGTGCAGGCTGCGGTCT
This sequence comes from uncultured Actinomycetes bacterium, assembly GCA_963740145.1. Classification (GTDB taxonomy): domain Bacteria; phylum Actinomycetota; class Thermoleophilia; order Solirubrobacterales; family 70-9; genus AC-56. The sequence goes on along the minus strand of CAVUDI010000011.1, from coordinate 76,972 downwards.
CGCGGCTCGTCCATGGCGTTCAGGCGCCGCGCCGCTTTCTCGGTCAGGGGCACCAGCAGCCAGGCGATGAACACGGCCACCAGCGAAGGCGAACAGGCCATCGATCGGGTCGGGTCTTCCGTGAACGAGCATCTTGGTACGTCCGGCGGCGAGGGTATCCCACGCCCCCGAGGTCTAAGACGGGATCGGCGCCGCTGCCTTCACGTGACCGTGCCAAGGATGAGATCGACCAGCAGCGACGGGTCCCGGAGGGTGGCCTGCCCATTGCCGGCGCTTCGCTTCTTGAGCTCCAACGCCCTCGGGTCGGTGAGCTGGCGCAGGCGTCCGGAGCGAATCAGCGCCTCGTCGACGCCGCCGAGCCTGCCTCCAAAGGTGGTGTAGACAGGCGTGCCAAGCGCCGCCGCCTCGCGGTTCATCGTCCCTCCAGCCGAGACGACGAGGTCGGCGAGGGCGACCAGGCTCTGCGCCTCAACCGCCCGCTCGGCGACGATCACGGATGGCAGGTCGAGGCTCTTCACGTAGCTTCGTTGGGCCTCGGTACGGGCCAGGAAGACGGCGTGGACGTGGGTTTCCGTTCCCAGGTGGGCGAGGACCCGGGGGAAGAGCGGATTCGACTTGCGGTGGTAAAGCGAAACGTCCGGGGGCGGCCTGATGACGACCACGACCCGCTCCGTATCGACCCCCAGCCGCTCGAGCACACCTGGGTCGGGCTCGAAGTCGGCCAGGTAGTACTCCTCCTTCAGCCCCGGGTACTGGAAAAGCTTCTCTGGCCCCACTCCGAACCGCCGCAGCCGCTCGGCGGGAACGGCGTCGGGAAAGATCACGCGGGTCGCGAGCCGGCACCCGATGCGGTGCTGGGTGACCGCGAACTCGTAGTCGTGCATGTTGGCCTCCGGGATGCCCAGCGACCTCGCGGCCATGGCGAGGTCGTAGGAGCCGTGGGCCACGGCCAGCTCGAAGCCCCGGCGGCTCCCGAACCGGCGCATCATCGGCGTGCGCTGCAACAGCCTGGCCAGCTTCCGAGCCCGGGAAGCGCCGCCGTGCCGCCCGATCGGAGTGTGGTCGATCCCGTGGAGCTCCAGCAGCTCCAGCGTCTGCGTGTACTCGCGGGAGGTGACCTCGACCTCATGGCCCGCGTCGCGGAGGCGGGTGATGATCGGCCGGAGCACGAGGACGTGTGCCGGCGCGCTGATGTCCACCCAGACCCTCATGCCGGATCACGCGGAGGCTAGTGCACGCGTCCGCGTCACACCCCGGGCCAGTAGGCTCCCGTCACGTGCGGGTCCATCTGCTCGACGGGACGTACGAGCTGTTTCGTCACTTCTTCGCCGTGCCGTCGCACCGCGATCCAGGCGGTGCCGAGGTGGGTGCGGTGCGGGGGGTGCTGGGGACCGTGCTCACGATCCTGGAGGACGGCGCCACCCACCTCGGGGTGGCCACGGACCACGTGATCGAGTCGTTCCGCAACGAGCGGTGGCCCGGCTACAAGACGAGCGCCGGTGTCGACGCGGATCTGCTGGCGCAGTTCCCGTTGCTCGAGGAGGCGATCGAGGCGCTCGGCGTTTGCGTCTGGGCGATGGTCGAGCAGGAGGCCGACGACGCCCTGGCCGCGGCGGCCGAGCATGCCGCTGCCGACGGCCGGGTCGAGCAGGTGCTGATCTGCACGCCCGACAAGGACCTCGCGCAGTGCGTGGCCGAGGCGCGAGTCGTGCAGCTCGACCGACGCCACCGGCGGCTGTTCGACGAGGGGGGCGTGCGCGAGAAGTTCGGCGTGGGCCCAGCCTCGATCCCCGACTGGCTCGCGCTCGTGGGCGACAGCGCCGACGGGTTCCCGGGCCTCCCCGGGTGGGGCGCGAAGTCGACGTCCGCCGTGCTCGCTCGCTACGAGCATCTCGAGGCAAATCCCGGCCACGGCAAGCGACTGGGACGTGGACGTGCGCGGCGCCCCGAAGCTTGCCACGACGCTGGTGGCACAGCGCGACCTCGCGATGCTGTTCCGCGATCTCGCCACCCTTCGCACCGACGCGCCGGTCGGGGACGTGGACGACTGGCGGTGGCGGGGGCCGGCGCCCGCGCTGGAGGATTGGGCGGAACGGCTGGGCGCCCCCGGGTTCGTGAAGCGCGCGCGTCGCCTCGCCGAGCGGAGGGAAGCTGACGGGGCTTAGAGGCTGTCAGGCGTCCTCCGGCCGGCCGTAGGTGTGCCAGTAGAGCACCGGCCCCGGCCGAAGGCGCCGCGGCGGTTGAGCTCCAGCAGCGCCGCCACCGCCTTGGCGGTGTAGACCGGCTCCAGGATCACGCCCTCGCGCGCGCCGAAGCAGCTCGATGGCGCGATCGCGCCGCCGGGCGTCGAGTGTCCGTAGCCCGCGCCCAGCCAGCCGCGCTCCAGCGTCACCTCCGCCGCGGCGACCTCGACCTCGCCCGACGTCGGCGCCGCGCTTGCGCAGCAGGCGCAGCGTGCGACGAGCGAGCCTGGCGACGGTTCGCGTCGTCGACCCGGATCAGGTCGTTGACCAGCACGCAGACGAGGCGCGAGCGCAGGCCCGCCAGCTTCAGCCCGGCCAGCAGCCCGGCGGCGGTGCCGCCGCTGCCGAGGGCGACGACGATGTGCGAGGGCTCGGGCAGCTCGCCGGCCCCGACCTGCTCGGCGAGCTCGATCGCCGCCTCGACGTACCCGACGCAGCCCAGGGGCACCGATCCCCCGGGGCGCAGGAAGTAGGGAAGGTTCGCAGGCGGGCTCGGCGCGCCTCAGCATCAGCCAGGCGGCAAGCGCGTAGGCGCGCAGGACCCCGGGGGCAAGATGGAGCTCGGCGCCGCGGCGCGCATCCGCTCGAGCTGTCGGCGGACGTGCTCCGTCTCGGGCTGAGGCACCAGCACGAGCACCGTCCGCATCCCGAGCCGCGCGTGCGAACAGCGCCGTGGCCAGGCCGTGGTTGGTCCCCAGCGCGCCGCCGGTGAGGATCGTGCGCTTGCCGCGCCGGCGGGCGTCGGCCAGCAGCCACTCGAGCTTTCGCGCCTTGTTGCCCCCGAAGCGCGCTGTAGGCACCGTCGTCCTTGATCCAGACGGGCGCCCAGCCGCGCTCATCGCCGAGCCGTGTGAGCTCGCGCACGGGGGTCGGCCCCTCCCCCAGCCTCACGCGGTCCAATCGACGTCGAGCTGCATCGCGCCGCCAAGGCTATGTCGGGACCGGCCTCGCCGGACGGGCCGGCTCGGCCTATGACCGGGTGCGGCAAGCTGCGAGTAGAGCGGATAACGCTCCATCAGCGCCCTGGTGCGCTCGAGCAGCTGGGCCTTCTCGGCCTCGAAGCCGTCCGACAGGGCGATGCAGATCACCTTTGCGATCTCGCGCATGTCCTCCTCGACGAGGCCGCGCGTGGTCAGTGCCGGGGTGCCGATGCGCAGGCCGGAGGGGTTCATCGGCGGGCGCTCGTCGAACGGGATCGCGTTGCGGTTGACCGTGATCCCCACCTCTTCCAGACGACCCTCGGCGGTCTTGCCGTCGAGCCCGGTCGGGCCCAGGTCGACCAGCACCAGGTGGACGTCGGTGCCCCCGGTCAGCACGGACACCCCGCCGGCGATCAGCTCCTCGGCGAACGCCTTCGCGTTCGCCACCGTCTGCCGCTGGCGTTCGCGGAAGGGCTCGGAGGAGGCGATCCCAAGCGCCACCGCCTTGGCGGCGATCACGTGCATCAGCGGGCCGCCCTGCTGGCCGGGGAAGACCGAGCGGTCGATGTCCTTCGCGAGCTCCTCGGTGCACAGGATCATGCCGCTGCGGGGGCCGCAGAGCGTCTTGTGGATCGTTGTCGTGACGACGTCGGCGTGCGGCACCGGGTTCGGGTGCTCGCCGGCGGCCACCAATCCGGCGAAGTGGGCCATGTCCACCATCAGCCGGGCGTCGACGTCGTCGGCGATCTCGCGAAAGGCGGCGAAGTCGAGCTGGCGCGGATACGCCGACCAACCAGCCACGATCACCTTCGGCCGATGCTCGTGCGCCAGCCTCGCTCACCTCCTCCATGTCGCAGCGGTGGTCCTCGCGGCGGACGTGGTATGCCACGACCTCGTACAGCTTCCCGGAGAGGTTGAGCTTCATCCCGTGGGTGAGATGGCCACCGTGGTCGAGGGCCATCCCCAGGATGGTGTCGCCCGGCTCCAGCATCGCCATGTAGGCGGCGTTGTTCGCCTGCGCCCCGGCGTGGGGCTGGACGTTGACGTGCTCGGCCCCGAACAGCTCCGCGGCGCGGTCGATCGCCAGCTGCTCGGCGACGTCCACCTCCTCGCAGCCCCCGTAGTAGCGGCGGCCCGGGATAGCCCTCCGCGTACTTGTTCGTGAGCACCGACCCGGTCGCCTCGAGCACGGCCTGGGGCACGAAGTTCTCGGAGGCGATCATCTCCAGGGTGATCTGCTGGCGATGCAGCTCGCGGCGCAGCACCTCGGCTACCGCGGGGTCGACCTCGGCCAGCGGCGCGGTCTGGAAGTCGTCGGGCAGGCTCACTGCGGGCGACGATAGCAGCGGCTACCGATCGCACCCCCGGGCGTAACGCGAGTACCGCTATCGAGTGAGCTCGACCAGAACGTCGAGCTGATCCGCGAGGGCCTCGCGGCATTCGGCGAGGGCGGCGTGGACGCGCTGCTGCCGTTCATTCATCCGCGACTTCGAGATGACGACACCCGCCAACCTCGCCGCCGAGCCCGACACGTACCGCGGGCCGGAGGGATGCGCCGCTACTTCGAGTCGTTCTACGATGCGATGGACGAGATCAGCTTCCACCCGGAGGAGTTGATCCAGGACCGGCGACGGATGTGGTCGTTCCGATGACGCTGCGTGGCTCGCGGGCGCACGACGGCAATCGAGACCGAACAGGAGGTCGTGACCACGTGGTGGCTCCGCGATGGCAAGGCGATCCGGGTCGACATCTTCGCCTCCATCGAGCCTGGAGGCCGCCGAGGCCAGGCGCTGAGCGCTAGCGGCGACGAGCGCCGGTCGGATGGCTGGGTAGGGAGGCGTCGCGGCATGTCTTATGACTTTCGACGCGCTATAGACGTCCAAAGTCATAAGCGTCGCCGGAGGGACCGCCCGTAAGTTGACGGCCCCAGACAGGCTGCGCATCTGCCGTCGGGGCCGACGCGCCCCCTCGCGGAGCAGGCGTCGCCAGGGCGCCAGCCCTCCGAGACCTCGAGCCGCCCGAGTCAGGCGTCCGACCACGGTCGAGGGCTCGCCGGCCGAGCTCGCCGCCGTCGATCGCCAGGTCGACCCCGTCAGGATCTCCGGGTCGACGTCCCCGAAGCGGTCGGGCGCGGGCTCGCCGCTGCGGTTGGCGCTGGTCTGGAACATCGGCGCATGCGAGCGCCGCTCAGGGGACCCTCGATCAGCCTGATGCCGAGCCGCTGCGGATCGCCTCGCGGCAGGCGAGGGGGTAGCGGCGCTCGGGATTGCCGACGACCAGGGTCACGGGCCCGGGAAGCAGCGCCCCGAGAGCGTCGCGGGTGCGCGGGCCGAGGGTCGCGACCAGCTCGCGCATCGCCAGGGGCGTGAAGAACATGACCGCCGAGGGCTTGCCGTCGTCGCGGCCCTTGAGCGAGTGGATGCGCTCGATCGCCGCCGCGCTCGACGGGTCGCAGCCGAGCCCGTAGAGGCGTGTCGGCCGGGAAGAGGGCCACGCCGCCCCGCTCGATGCAGCGCTCGAGCTCCGGCGGGCCGACCGTGCGCCCGTCGCGGCCGATCGAGACGCGTCGGTGGTCACGGCGGTGCCGAGGACCACGCGCGGAATCCCGGCGAGGTCCTGGCGCCCCTCGACCTGCCGCAAGCCGAGGTCCAGCAGGAGCTCGGCGACCGCCCCGGCCTGGCCCGCCCCGACCTCCAGGGCCAGCGACGCGCCCGGCTCGCAGCGCACCGAGGGCCGCCGGGACGGTGGCGGCGATCGCCTCCAGGCCGTCGGGCCCGGCCACCAGCGCTCCACGCGGCTCGTATCGGTGATCTCCGGCGCCAGGCCCTTCCACTCGTCCTCGCGGACGTAGGGGAGGTTCGCGAGCACCAGGTCGAATTGCCGGCCCGTCGGGCACCGTCCCTCGCTCGAAGCGGACCCGTCCGTCGATGCCCAGCCGCTCGGCGTTCTCGCGGGCCAGCTCGAGCGCCGCCGTGCGAGGTGTCCGTGCCGGTCACCTCGCATTCGGGCAGCTCGTCGGCGATCGCCAGGGCGACGGCGCCCGACCCGGTGCCGACGTCGAGCGCCGTCCGCGGCTGCAGCTCCAGCGCGATCTCGACCAGGAGCTCCGTCTCGGGCCGCGGAATCAGGGCCCGACCGTCGACCGCCAGCTCGAGCCGGCGAAAGCCCTTGCGGCCCACGATGTAGGCGACGGGCTCGCGCCGCACCCGGCGGCGCACCATCTCGCCGAAGCGCCGGGCGGCCGCCGGGCTCGACGCCCGCCTCCGGCTCGGCGATGCGAGCCGCGGCGCGGTCCCAGCCGCGTCGCCTCGGCCAGCAGCAGCTCGGCGTCGAGGCGCGGCGTCTCCACCGCCGCCGCCGCGCAGAGCGTCGGTTGCCGCGGTCAGCGCGTCGCGCACCGGTCCGCGGCCGCGGCCAGTGCCGTCAGAGCGCCGGCTCGGCCGCCTGCGCCTCGAGGCGCCGGCGCTTCTCCTCGGCCGGCGAGCGCGTCGGTGAACTCGCGCAGGTCGCCGGCCAGCACCTGGTCGAGGTTGTGGGCGGTGAGCTTCACCCGGTGGTCGGTCACCCGGCCCTGGGGGAAGTTGTAGGTGCGAATCTTCTCCGAGCGCTCGCCCGAGCCCACCTGCGACCGGCGCTCGGAGGCGATCTCCGCCTGCTGCTCGGCGAGCTTCTGCTCGTAGAGCCGCGCCCGCAGCACCCGCATCGCCTTCTCGCGGTTCTGGAGCTGGGACTTCTCGTCCTGCATCGAGACGACGATCCCGGTCGGCTTGTGCGTCATCCGCACCGCCGAGTCGGTGGTGTTGACGGACTGGCCGCCCGGGCCCGAGGAGCGGTAGACGTCGACCTGCAGCTCGCTCGGGGTCGATCTCGACCTCCACCTCCTCGGCCTCGGGCAGTACCGCCACCGTCGCGGTCGAGGTGTGGATCCGCCCCTGCGACTCGGTCTTCGGCACCCGCTGGACCCGGTGCGTGCCGCCCTCGTACTTGAACACCGAGTAGGCGCCCTCGCCCTTGATCGCGAAGGTCACCTCCTTGAAGCCGCCGACCTCGGCCGGCGACGGCGAGAGGACCTCGGTGGCGAAGCCACGCTGCTCCGCGTAGCGGGTCAGCATCTTGAACAGGTCGCCGGCGAACAGCGCCGCCTCGTCGCCGCCCGTCCCGGCGCGAATCTCGACCAGGACGTTCTTGGCGTCGTTGGGATCGCGCTCGACCATCGCCAGCCGGATCTCGCTCGCCCAGCTGCTCGAGCCGGCCGGGCGCCTCGGCGACCAGCTTGCGCAGCTCCGAGTCGTCGCCGTCCTCCGCCAGCAGCTCCCGAGCGCCCTCCAGGTCGTCGCTGCAGCTGGACGTACTCGCGCGCCAGCTCGTGGGCGGGCTGGAGCTCCCGGTACTCGCGCCCGACCTCGGCGTAGCGCTCCCGGTCGGCGATCACCGCGGGATCCGACATCTGGCGCTCCAGCTCTGCGAAGCGCGCCTCGATCTGCTCGACCAGCTGCTCGATCATCGCCCTAAGTGTGACGGGACCGCGCGACCGAGTGCTCGAGAGGGATCACGCCTGGCAGCCGCAGCTGCTACGCGACGATCTCGATCGCGCTCGGCCTCGGCTCGCTCTCCGGGCTCTCGACCGCCAGCACCGCCTCCAGCGCCGCGATCGCCACCGCGAGCTGCTCGCGGTCGGGCTCGCGGGTGGTCAGGTTCTGGAGCATCAGGCCGGGCCACATCACCGCCCGCACCCAGCGCTTGCGGCGGTTGCGCCCGGCCCACTTGATCACCTCGTAGGAGATCCCGGCGATCAGCGGGATGCCGAGGATCCGCGAGGCGAGCAGCCAGTACCACTCCGGCAGCCCGAGCGGCGCGAAGACGAAGATCGCGACCACCATCACGATCAGCAGGAAGCTGGTCCCGCAGCGCGGGTGCAGGCGCGAGTAGAGCTCGGCCCGCGCCGGGGTCAGCCGGTCGCCCGGCCTCGTAGCAGGAGATCGTCTTGTGCTCGGCGCCGTGGTACTCGAAGACGCGCCGCAGGTCGCGCAGGCGGCTGATCGCGACGATGTAGCCGATGAAGATCGCCGTGCGCAGGATCCCCTCGACCAGCCAGAAGAGGAGCGAGGAGCCGAGCTCGTCCTTGATCAGGCTGGTCGCGCCCGACCGGGATGACGAAGAAGAGGCCGACCGCGAGGACCAGCGAGAGGGCGATCGTCAGCCCCCAGATCCAGCCGCCGATCGGCTCCGGCTCCTCCTCTCCGTCCTCGGGCTCGAGCTGGGCGTTGGCCGAGATCGCCAGCGCCCGGAAGCCGATCCGCAGCGACTCCCCAGCGCGACCACGCCGCGGATCACGGGCAGCGCAGCAGCCGATGCCGCTTCGCCCAGGAGACCAGCGGCTCCGAGGTCATCTCGACCTCGCCCGTCCGGCTTGCGTACCGCCACGGCCCAGGTCGAGATGCCGCGCATCATCACCCCCTCGAGCACGGCCTGGCCGCCCACCGGCGCGTCGCGGCTGGCCACCGGCAGGCGTCCGATCCGGCATCGCAGCGGGTCCGTCCGGCCGGACGGCGCGCGCCGCGGCCGTCCGACGCGGGAGCCCCGTCCGGCGCTCACGCGCACTCCCGGCTTAGCGCCTGCTCCGCGCGCGCGTCGCTTGAAGCGCTCGACCCGGCCACCGGTGTCGACCAGCTTCTGCTTGCCGGTGTAGAACGGGTGGCACGCCGAGCAGATCTCGACGTGCAGCTCCGGCTTCGTCGAGCGGGTGTAGAACTCGTTCCCGCACGAGCAACGCACGTGGGCGAGCACGTAGTCGGGGTGGATCTCGGCCTTCATCTCACTGATGTTAGCGGCGGCTGCTGGCCGTCGTCGGACCCTGGTCGAGGGCACTCCCACGATCAAACCGGAGGCTAGGAGCATGTCCAAGATTCTCTGCGTTCTGTACGACGACCCGGTCGACGGCTACCCGCCCGCCTATCCGCGCGACGAGATCCCGACGATCGAGCGCTACCACGACGGGCAGACGACGCCCACCCCGGAGGCGATCGACTTCACGCCCGGGCGAGCTGCTCGGGAGCGTCTCGGGCGAGCTCGGGCTGAGGGAGTTCCTGGAGGGTCGCGGGCACGAGCTGGTCGTCACCTCCGACAAGGACGGGCCGGACTCGGTGTTCGAGCGCGAGCTTCCCGGACGCCGAGGTCGTCATCTCGCAGCCGTTCTGGCCCGCCTACCTGACCGCGGAGCGGATCGCCAAGGCCCCGAAGCTGAAGCTGGCGATCACGGCCGGCATCGGATCGGACCACGTCGACCTGCAAGCCGCGATCGAGCGCGGGATCACCGTCGCCGAGGTCACCTACTGCAACTCGATCAGCGTCTCCGAGCACGTGGTGATGATGATCCTGGCGCTGGTCCGCAACTACATCCCCTCCTACCAGTGGGTGATCGACGGCGGCTGGAACATCGCCGACTGCGCCTCGCGCTCCTACGATCTGGAGGGGATGCAGGTCGGCACCGTCGGCGCCGGGCGCATCGGCTCGGCCGTGCTGCGGCGCCTGAAGCCGTTCGAGGTCGGCCTCCACTACACCGACCGGCATCGCCTGCCGGAGGCGGTGGAGGAGGAGCTCGGCGTCACCTACCACCCGACGGTCGAGTCGCTGGTCGAGGTCTGCGACGTGGTCACGATCAACGCGCCGCTTCACCCCGAGACCGAGCACCTGTTCGACGACGAGCTGATCGCCAAGATGAAGCGCGGCGCCTACCTGGTGAACACCGCCCGCGGCAAGATCTGCGATCGCGACGCGATCGCGCGGGCGCTCGAGACCGGACAGCTCGCCGGCTACGCCGGCGATGTCTGGTTCCCGCAGCCGGCTCCGCGGGACCATCCGTGGCGGTCCATGCCCCACCACGGCATGACCCCGCACGTCTCAGGCACCAGCCTCTCGGCCCAGGCCCGCTACGCGGCCGGCGTGCGCGAGATCCTCGAGTGCTTCTTCGACGGCCGCCCGATGCGCGAGGAGTACCTGATCGTCGAGGGCGGCGCGCTGGCCGGAGCGGGCGCGCACTCCTACAGCGCCGGCGATGCGACCGGGGGCTCGGAGGAGGCGGCAGCGCTTCGGCGATGATTGATTCCAAGGCTTCCCACCGCCTGCCTGCCAGAAGGACAACATGGCCCAACCCACCGCCGAGCTGAAAGAGATCCGCCTTCCGCAGGGCACGATCCGCTACCGGGACACCGGCTCCGGTGACCCGATCGTCTTCGTCCACGGCTGCTCGTCAACGGCGCCCTCTGGCGCGACGTGACCCCGCTGCTGGAGGACGAGTACCGCTGCATCGTGCCGGACCTTCCGCTGGGATCCCACACGAGTCCCGTGCGCCGAGGGCCGACCTCTCCCCCCCGGGCGTCGCCAGATCGTCGCCGACTTGCTCGACGCCCTGGAGCTCGACGACGTCACGCTGGTGGGTAACGACACCGGAGGCGCGATCTGCCAGCTCGTCGCGACGCATCACCCGGAGCGCCTCGCCCGCCTCGTGCTCACCCCCTGCGACGCGTACGAGGACTTCCTGCCGCCGGCCTTCCGGCCCCTCCAGTGCGCGGCCCGCGTACCGGGCCTCCCCGCCGCTCTCTTGCAGCCGTTCCGGCTCGGCGCCGATGCGCGCGCAGCCCGCTCGGGTTCGGCTGGCTGATCAAGCGCCGGCCGCTCGATTCGGACCTGCGGACAGCTGGTTGCGGCCCTCGCTCGAGGATGCCGCGGTCCGCCGCGACGCTGTGGAGATCCTGCGCCGGATCGACAACCGCTTCACGCTGGAGGCCGCCGAGCGACTGCGGGAATTCGAGCGACCCGACGTTGATCGCCTGGGCACCGGAGGACCGCTTCTTCAAGCTCCGCAATGGCGAGCGCCTCGCGGATGCGATCCCGGACGCCCGGCTGGAGCGGATCGAGGATGCACGCACGTTCGTCCCGCTCGACCAGCCGAAGCGCCTGGCGGAGTTGATCGCGACGTTCATCCGTGAGACCCAGGCGGCGCCGCCGCGGCCGGCGGCCGCTGATCGTCCTGGCCCCGGCGCGATCCCGTCAGGTCTCCTGGTAGAGCGGCCCGTCGCCGCCCTCGGGCGGCGTCAGGCGGCCGCCCTTGGCCGTGATCGCGCCGCACTGGACGCAGTTGGAGGGCGTGATGTTGAGGTCGACGACCGGGGCGCCGTTTGCGAGCTGCTCGTCGGGGATCTCGTAGACCTGCGCGGGGCACATCGAGACCCACGCCTGGGCCACCTCGCGCGGGACGTCGCGCTGCACCCGGATGTGGTTGGGCGCGTCGTCGCGGGTCGCGTTGCCCGAGGCGAACACCGACGAGAGCTTGTCGAAGGTGTACTTGTTGTCGGGCTTCGGGTAGCCGTCCGCGGCCTTTCCGAGGCTCATCGGCTCCTCAGAGTCCTCGTGCTGCTTCCAGCGCCCGGGCGGCAGTAGGCCACCGCTGAGCAGGGCCATGTTCGCGATAGCGCCGCCGACGAAGAATCCCTTCGAGAACGACTGCCGCACGTTGCGCCAGCGGTAGAGGTCCTCGGCGATCGCGCTGTTGCGGACCCTCGCGTCGTAGGCGTCGAAGTTGACCGAGTCGCGCTTCAGCGCCTCGACGATCTCCTCGGCGGCGTACATCCCGGCGTGCATCGCGTAGTGGATGCCCTTCAGCTCGGAGACGTTGCACATCCCGGCGTTGTCGCCGCACATCACCATTCCCGGCACCGCCAGCTTTCGCGGCAGCGCCCAGTAGCCGCCGGAGGGGATGGTCTTGGCGCCCCAGGCCTCGCGCTCCCCGCCCTCGAGGATCTTGCGAACGAACGGGTGCGTCTTCAGCTCCTGGAGCGCGTCGTGGACCGAGAAGGTGGCGTCCGTGTAGTCGAGGCCGACCACCAGCCCGATGCAGACCTTGTCCTCGCCCATCGGGTAGATGAAGCTGCCGCCGAACTCGTTGTACTTGGCGCCCTTGCGAAGCGGCCATCCCATCGTGTGGATGACGCGATCGAGCGGCTTGGGGACCTTCCAGATCTCCTTCACCCCGAGCTCCCAGCGCTGCGGCTGAAGGCCCTGGAGCCCGAAGTAGTCGATCGCGGCGCCCGTCAGGTGCCCCTGGGTCCCCTCGGCGAGCACGGTGGCCCTGGCGACCACGTCCGAGCCCGGCTCGAAGTTCGGAAGCGGCTCGCCCGTCGCGGTCGCGGCCCTTGTCGCCCGAGCGCACCCCCCTGACGATCCGGTCAGAGACCAAGAGCTTGTCGGCGGAGGTCTCCGTCAACAGGTAGACGCCGGCCTCCTCGGCCTTCTCGCCGAGGAACCGGCCCAGCTTGGAGATCGAGGTCACGTAGTTGCCGTGGTTTCGGAAGTTCGGCGGGGGCGGCTTCAAGGGCACGGCCAGCTTCGAGGTCAGGAGGTAGACCGCGTCCTTGGTCACCTCCTGGTAGACCGGCCACTCGGAGGGATCCAGGTCGGGAAACAGCTCCCGCATCGCCGAGGGGCGCATGTTCGCCCCGGAAAGCAGGTGTGCGCCGGCGACCTTGCCCTTCTCGATCACCGCCACCGGCACCTCGCCGAGGCTTCTCGGCCAGCTCGGGCTCGTGCTCGAGCAGCTGCATGACCTTGATCGCGCAGGCGAGGCCGGCCGGCCCACCGCCGACGATCGCCACGCCGACCTCGATCCGTCCTCCTCGGGATCGGTGGGCTCGGTGACGAACTCCTCCGCCGCGTTCACCGGCGGCGGGAACTCGGCGCGGCGCGATCGCGGCATCGGCTCTAGCCGCCCTTCTTGGCCTTGACCGCCTCGGTCAGCTTGGGCAGGATCTTGTGCAGGTCGCCGACCACCCCCAGGTCGCAGAACTCGAAGATCGGCGCATTCGGATCCTTGTTGATCGCCAGGATGTTCTCGGAGCTCTGCATCCCGACCTTGTGCTGGATCGCGCCGGAGATCCCCGCCGCCAGATAGAGCTTCGGGGCCACGGTCTTGCCCGTCTGGCCGATCTGGGCCGCGTACGGGTACCAGCCGGCGTCGACCACCGCGCGCGTCGCCGCCACCGCTCCGCCGAGCGCGCCGGCCAGCTCCTCGGCGAGCTTGAAGTTGCCGGCCTCGCCAAGGCCGCGCCCGCCGCCGACCAGGATCTCGGCGTCCTCGATGTTGACGTCCTCGCCGCGCTGCTCGCCGCGGGTGACCATCGTCGCCTTCGTCGACCACTCGCGACAGCTCGACGTCGACGTCCACGACCTCGGCCGACCCGCCGTCGCGCTCGACGACGTCGAAGGCGTTCAGGCGGCCGATGATGATCCCCGGCTCGCCGACGTAGCCGACCTCGACCACCGCCGAGTCCTGGAGCACCGGCCGCTCGGCGAGCAGCTTGCCGTCGGAGACCTTGACCTCGGTGACCTCCATGGTCACGCCCGCGTTCAGCCGCGCGGTCAGCCCGGCGCCGATCTCGAACCCGAGCAGGCCGCCGCCGAACAGCGCGTACGAGAACCCCTCGTCGGCGATCACCTTGGCCATCACGTCGACGATCGGCTGGGCGAGGCCCTCGGGGGCCGACTTGGCCCTGTAGACCTTGGTCGCCCCGTAGGCGCCGAGCCCCGCGCACGCGTCGTCGGGGACCTCGCCGACGACCACCACCGCGGCCTCCGTGCCGAGCTCGCCGGCGAGCCTGGCCGCCTCGGAGATCGCTCCGAGCGAGTTCTTGTTGAAGTTGCCCTCGTCGTCGTGGAGGGCGTAGACGAGTATTCCGCCGGCCATCAGATCAGCTTCCTTTCGTCGAGCCAGGCGACGATCTTCTCGACCGTCTCGTTCGTGTCCTCGTCCTCGATGATCTCGCCCGCCTCCTTCTCGGGCGGCGGGTTGATCGCCAGCACCTGAGTCTTGGAGCCGCTCTCGCCGACTCGGTCGGCCTCGATGCCGACGTCGCCGGTGGCGTGGGTCTCCAGCGGCTTCTTCTTCGCCCCCATGATCGCCTTCAGGCTGGGGTAGCGGGGCTCGTTGATCGCGTCCCCCACCGAGATCACCGCGGGCAGCTCGACCTCGACCGTGTCGTAGCCGTACTCCGCCTGGCGCTCGCAGACGAGCTTGCCGTCGCTGACCTCGATCTTGATCACCTGGGTCAGCGACGGCATCTTCAGGTGGTCGGCGACCACCGCGCCGATCGTGTAGCACTCGCCGTCGTCGGATTGCTGGCCCAGCAGCACCAGGTCGGGCTGCTCGGACTCCAGCGCCTTGGCGAGGGCGTAGCCGGTCGCGCAGACGTCCGAGCCGGCCAGCGCCTCGTCGGTCAGGTGGACGGAGCGGTCCGCGCCCGAGCGCGACCGCCTTGTGCAGGGCGCGCACCGCCGACTCGGGCCCATGGTCACGGCGACGATCTCGTCCACCTGCACCGCCCGCCCTCCCGGATCTGCATCGCGGCCTCGATGCCGTGGGTGTCGAACGGGTTGAGGTTCTTCTCGCCCGAGCGGTCGAGCCGCATCGTCGACGAGTCGATCCGCTTCTGAACGGCGGCGTCCGGAACCTCTTTCACCAGACAGCAGATCTTCAAGTGCGTCCCTCCTTCGGGGATGACATGTCGGAGTAGAGGGCGGCGGGAATCTTATTGATCGCCCTGCTTATTGACTGACCAGTCAATCGGGGCTCATCCGGGGGCAGGGCTCCCAGCGGAGGCCGCGCTGGGGTGGAGGCCGTCGCACTCGCGGAGCCCCGCCCTAGCCGCGCTGGTCGAGATTCTTGTCCGGGGGCCGGGCAAAACATCGACCAGCGCAGCCGGAGACCGGTGGTGGCGACGCTCAGCACGGCTCGGCGGCGAGCGTGCGGCGCTCGTCGACCGCGCCGCGGATGAACTCGACGATCTCGTCGGTGGAGGCGCCGGGGGTGAACACCTCGGCGACGCCGAGCTTCTTCAGCTCCGGCGCGTCCTCGGCGGGGATCGTGCCCCCCACCGTGACCAGCACGTCCTCGACGCCCTGCTCGCGGAGCAGCTCGACCACCCTCGGCACCAGGGTCATGTGGGCGCCGGAGAGGATCGAGAGGCCGACCGCGTCGGCGTCCTCCTGGATCACGGTCGCCGCGATCTGCTCCGGCGTCTGGTGGAGGCCGGTGTAGATCACCTCCATGCCCGCGTCGCGCAGGGCGCGGGCGATGATCTTGGCGCCGCGGTCGTGCCCGTCCAGCCCGGGCTTGGCGACGACGACGCGGATCTTCCTGCCGCGCTGATCGGCCTCGCGGCGTAGCGTCGCGCGAGTCGCTCGATCAGAAAACCGGCTGCTCGGTGTAGCTGCCGAACACCTCCTGGAGGGCGGCCACCATCTCGCCCTCCGAGGCGCGGGCGCGGGCGGCGTCCAGGAAGTAGGGCATCAGGTTCTCGCCGTCGGCTGGACGCCGCCCGCTTGAGCCCGCCAAGCGCCGCTCCACCGCGCCCGAGTCGCGCCTGGCGCGGGTCGCGGACAGCCTGCCCGCCTGCTTTCGCTCGACCGCGGGATCGGGGCGGTGGATCTCGAGCCCCTCCTCGTCGGCGAGGCGGTACTCGTTGACGCCGACCACGATCCGCTTGCCGGAGTCGACCTCCTGCTGGTAGCGGAACGAGGCGTCGGCGATCTCGCGCTGCGGGAAGCCGCGCTTGATCGCCTCGACCATGCCGCCGAGCTCGTCGATGCGGGCGAAGTACTCGTAGGCCGCTCGCTCCATCTCGTCGGTGAGCGCCTCCACGAAGTAGGAGCCGCCGAGCGGGTCGACGGTGTTGGTGACGCCGGTCTCGTGGGCGATCACCTGCTGGGTGCGGAGCGCGACCCTCACCGCCTCCTCGGTGGGCAGCGCCAGCGCCTCGTCGAAGGAGTTCGTGTGCAGCGACTGGGTGCCGCCGAGCACCCCGGCGAGCGCCTCGATCGCGGTGCGCACGATGTTGACCAGCGGCTGCTGCGCGGTCAGCGACACGCCCGCGGTCTGGGTGTGGAAGCGCATCCGCATGCGACTCCTCGCGTTGGGCGCCGTAGGTGTCGCGCATCTCGCGGGCCCAGATCCGTCGCGCGGCCCGGTACTTCGCGATCTCCTCGAAGAAGTCGATGTGGGCGTTGAAGAAGAACGAGAGGCGCGGCGCGAAGGCGTCGACGTCCAGCCCGCGCTCGAGCGCCCACTCGACGTAGGTGAACCCGTCCTTGAGCGTGAAGGCGAGCTCCTGCTGCGCGGTCGACCCGGCCTCGCGGATGTGGTAGCCGGAGATCGAGATCGGGTGCCAGCGCGGCATCCGCTCGGCGCACCACTCGACCATGTCGGTGACCAGGCGCATCGCCGGCTCGATCGGAAAGCACCACTCCTTCTGGGCGATGTACTCCTTCAGGATGTCGGTCTGGATCGTGCCGCCGAGCGCCTCGGGCGGGATGCCCTGCTCCTCGGCGGCGCAGACGTAGAAGGCGAGCAGGATCGCCGCCGGGGCGTTGATCGTCATCGAGGTCGTCACCCGGTCGAGCGGGATGCCGTGGAACAGGTCGATCACGTCGTCGAGGGTGTCGATCGCCACCCCCTCGACGCCCACCTCGCCGAGGCTGCGGGCGTGGTCGGAGTCGAGGCCCATCAGGGTGGGCATGTCGAACGCCGTCGAGAGGCCGGTCTGGCCGTGGTCGAGCAGGTAGTGGAAGCGCTCGTTGGTCTCCTCGGCGGTGCCGAAGCCGGCGAACTGGCGCATCGTCCAAAGCCGGCCCCGGTACATCGACGGATAGACGCCGCGCGTGTACGGGTGCTCGCCCGGGAAGCCGAGGTCGCGCTCCGCGTCCCAGTCGGCGAGGTCGTCCCCGGTGTAGAGGGGCCGCACCTCGTGTCCCGAGATGGTCTCGAACAGCGCCTCGCGCTCGGCCTGCTTCGAGTAGACCTCCTCCATCCACTCGTGGGCGCGTCGCCTGGCTCCGGGCTCAACCGCCATGCCGGACAGTCTAGGCTGGCGGCGAGCGGCTGAGAGCAGCTTTGGGCCCGCTCAGCGTCGCCGCCGGGCGGCGCGGGCCCGGAGTCCCCGCGGGGGATGCTTGCGGCGAGACGCGAGCAGGGTGCCGCTGGCGGCGGCCGCCAGCGTGGCGCCGCCGATCGCCAGCCGCCTGCCGAGCTTCTCGAATCGCATCACCCGCCAGCCCTGCTCGGCGGCGATCTTCGCCAGCTCGGCGTCCGGATTGACGGCGACCGGATTGCCGACCGCTCCCAGCATCGGCAGGTCGGAGGCGGAGTCGGAGTAGGCCCAGGACTCCGGCAGGTCGATCTCGTGGTCGTCCGCGAAGCGCCGCATGGCGGCAACCTTGCCCTCGCCGTAGACGAACGGCTCCACGATGCGCCCTGTCAGCACGCCGTCCGCGTCGACCTCGTAGCGGGTTCCGATGCCGCCGTCCATGCCGAGCACCCGCGCCAGCATCTCCACCAGTCCGTTGCCCGCGCCGCTGACGATGAAGGTGGCGCGACCCGCGTCCTGGTGGGCACGCACCTCTTCGAGCATCTTCGGGTAGATGCGCGGCAGGACCCCCGCCAGGAGGTCCGGCGCCATGCGCTCGATCTCGCGCTCGGGCACGCCTGCCAGGAGCTCCTTGACCTGGGACAGCACCTGGGCCGTCCGCGCGTCGGTCGAGCCGCGCAGCCGGAAGCGGACGTGCTCGACCCCCCATCGCGCCAGTCTGGCCCGGCTCACCATGCCGGACCGGTAGGCGGCGCGGGCGAAGTGCATGCCGCTCGAACCCGCCATCAGGGTGCGGTCGAGGTCGAAGAAGGCTGCGAGCTCATGGCCGCGACGGCGCGAAACCGAGCGTGGCTAGGACGCAGGCTGATCGGCGAAGCGAGCGTACTGAAACGTCGTGAGCAGACGATCGCCGAGACAACGCCACGCGACGTTTGCAGCGCCGCGTAGGCGCCGTTCACCTCGAGAACGATGGCGTCGCCTTGGCCGCCGCCGGAGCAGATCGCAGCGCAGCCGATCCCGCCGCCCCGCCGGCGCAGCTCGTGAACCAGGGCGCCGACGATCCGCGCTCCCGACGCCCCGATCGGGTGGCCGAGGGCGATCGCGCCTCCGTTCACGTTCACCTTCTCCTCGTCGACGCCCAGCATCCGAACCGAGTTGATCGCCACCGAGGCGAACGCCTCGTTGATCTCCCACAGGTCGACGTCGGAGGGCGAGCGGCCGATCTTCTCGAGCGCCTGCTTCGCAGCCCCCGCCGGCGTGCGGGCGAGGTAGGGAAAGTCGTCGGCGACCGTGCCGTAGGAGAGGACCCGAGCCAGCGGCTGGCGACCCTGGCGCTTCGCCCACTCCTCGGAGGCGACGACGACGGCGCCTGCGCCGTCGTTGACGCCTGGGGCGTTGCCGGCCGTGTGCGTGGCGTCGGGACCACCGATCGGCTTCAGCTTCGCCAGCACCTCGACGGTTGTCTCCGGCCGGATCGCCTCGTCGAGGACGACCTCGGTCTCCTCCTTGCGCGTCTTGACCGTCACGCCGACGATCTCCTCCGCCATCCGCCCCTCGTCGGTCGCCTTGGCGGCGAGTTGATGCGAGCGCGCGGCCCAGCGGTCCATGTCGGCCCTGGTCAGCTCCAGCTCGGCGGCGACCTCGCTCGCCTCGTTGATCATCTGCTTGCCGGTGAACGGATTGGTCAGCCCGTCGTGGGTCATCGCGTCGATCGCCTGCACGTCGCCCATCCGGAACCCGAAGCGAGCCCCTGGGAGCAGGTAGGGGGCGCCGCTCATCGACTCCATGCCGCCGGTGACCGCCAGCTCCACGTCCTCCGCCCGGATCGCCTGATCGGCGAGGCCGATCGCCCGCATGCCCGAGGCGCAGACCTTGTTGATCGTCTCCGAGGGGACCTCGCGCGGGATCCCGGCCTCGATCTGCGCCTGGCGCGACGGGATCTGCCCCTGGCCGCGCCTGAAGCACCTGGCCGTAGATCACCTGCTGGACCTGGTCGGGCGCAACCTCGGAGCGCTCCAGCGCGGCGGCGATCGCCGTTGCGCCGAGCTCCACCGCGCTCTTCGAGGACAGCGCCCCTCCCATCTTGGCGAACGGGGTGCGAGCGGTGCCGAGGATGACTGTCTGCGACATCTGACGCCTTTCTTCGGGTCGGTCGGCGGCCCGCGGAGCCGCTGAGGGTCAATCGAAATCCTAGTGGGCCTCTCCAACTAGACTCGCCCTCCGTGCAGGTGGAGGTGACGGACAAGCCGTTCGCGGGCGTCGAGGCCGACCTGCACGCGACTGGCCTGTTCGATGGCGACGAGCTGCCGGAGGCGCACCGCGACCTGCCAGGCGCCCGGGACGTCAAGACGGCCTTCAAGAAGCTCACGCTGCTGCGGCCCGAGCGCCCGGAACGGCTGCTGGTCGTCGGCCTCGGCAAGCGCGAGGACCTCGACGCGGAGCGGCTGCGCGAAGCCGCGGCCCTGGTGGTGGCGGAGGCCAGCCGCTACGAGGCCCAGACGATCGCCTGGGCGCTCCCCGAAGCCCCCGACGATCATCCCGCGCCCGATGCCCGTGCCGCGGCGCTGGTCGAGGGCACGGTGCTCGCCTCCTACCGCTTCGACCGCTTCAAGAGCCGCGATCCCGAGGATCCGCCGCCGCCCAGGCTCGAGCGCCTGCTGCTGGCCGCCGGCGACGACGCCTCGGCGGTCGCCCAGGCCGCCGAGGTGGCGCGGGTCGCCTCCGAGGCCGCCAACCGGGCGCGCGAGCTTCAGGGCCTGCCCTCGAACGTCGTCACTCCGAGCTACCTCGCCGACCGCGCTCGCGAGATCGCCGACGCTCACGAGGCGATCACCGCCGAGGTGCTGGGCCGGGAGGAGATCGAGCAGCGCGGCATGGGCGGGCTGGCGGCCGTCGCCAGGGGCAGCGCCGAGGAGCCGCGGCTGATCGCGCTGCGCTACCGGGGCGGCGCTCAGGGCGAGACTCTGGGCTTGGTCGGGAAGGCCGTGACCTTCGACACCGGCGGGATCTCGATCAAGCCGGCGCAGAAGATGGAGGAGATGAAGATGGACATGTCGGGCGGCGCCGCGGTGCTCGAGGGCGTCGGTGCGATCGCCGAGCTCGGCCTGCCGCTGAACGTGGTCGCCTGCGTCCCCGCGACCGAGAACATGCCCAGCGGGACGGCGACCAAGCCCGGGGACATCATCACCCAGCTCAACGGCAAGACGGTGGAGGTGAACAACACCGACGCGGAGGGCCGCCTGATCCTCGCCGACGCCCTGACCTACTGCGTGCGCGAGCTGGGCGCCGACCGCGTGGTCGACATCGCGACGCTGACCGGCGCGGTGCTGATCGCGCTCGGCTCGACCTACGCGGCGCTGATCTCGAACGACGACGAGTGGGCCCAGCACGTGTTGGCGGCCGCCGAGCGCACCGGGGAGCTGGCCTGGCGCCTGCCGCTGCATCCCGAGTACAAGGAGCTGACCAGGGGAAAGGACGCCGACCTCACCAACGCTTCGGCGAAGCGCAAGGCGGGGACGATCTACGCGGGCTCGTTCCTGGAGGAGTTCGTCGACGGCAAGCCATGGGCGCACCTCGACATCGCGGGGACCGCCTGGGACGTGGGGCGCCAGTACGTGGGCTCCGGCCCGACCGGGTTCGGGGTGCGGCTGCTGGTGGACCTGGCCCGCGACCTCACCCGCACGACCGCCCAAATTGGGGCTTGATTGTCACGGACCGCACGATTCCGGCCGGCGGCGGACGTAGAGTCGCGGCCGTCACCGGAACCTTCCCTGGAGGATCCCATGGACAGACAGACGAATCAGCGCAAGCGTGAGCCCTCGCGTCTCGCCCAGGAGCTGGCCGCCGCCTTCGCGCCGTGTGCGCAGTGGTCGGAGGTCCGCGTTGAGCGCAGAGCGGAAGGGCGCCGGACTCGCGTGATCGTTGGTCCCGCCGCGCCTGCCACCTCGAACGGCGCCACCGCGCCTTTCGACTGGGCAACCGGCGCTCTTTGAGATAGCGCCCTCAGCCGTCGCTGGACTTTTCCAGCAGCCGCCGCGCCGCCGTGGCGGGGTCCGTCTGGCGCCGCACGACGCTGTCGATCAGTCCCTCCCACTCCGGATCGCTTCCCGCTCGTTCCTCGAGCCGGCGACGAAGCCGAACGGCCGCGAGCCCGAGCACCTCGGCGCGGAGGTTGCGCGCCCGGCGCTCGTCCAGCGACCCCGTGTCCTCGATGTGCCGGCGGTGGGCGTCGATTCGCTCCAGGAGCTCGGCGATCCCCTGGCCCTTCGCCGCCTCGGTGCGCACCACCGGCACCTTCCAGGCGCCCTGGGGGCCGAGCGACAGCACCGCTCGCACCTCGCGGACCATGGTGTCGGCGAGGGGGTGCTCCGACTTGTTGACGACGATCACGTCGGGAATCTCCATCACGCCGGCCTTCAGCGCCTGGATCGAGTCCCCCGAGCCCGGCATCAGGGCGAGCACGATGGTGTCGGCGTGGTCGACGACGTCGACCTCTCCCTGGCCGACCCCGACGGTCTCGAGCAGCACGTCGTCCTTTCCCGAGGCGTCCATCAGCAGAGCGGCCTGAAGCGCCGCCTCCGCCAGGCCGCCGAGAGAGCCGCGCGTCGCCATCGAGCGGATGAACACCCCGGGGTCGAGGAAGTGGTCGGCGAGCCGGATCCGATCTCCGAGCATGGCCCCCTGCGTGAACGGGCTCGAGGGATCGATCGAGAGCACGCCCACATCGCGATCGGCCTTCCGCAGCTCGGCGGTCAGCGCGCCGATCAGGGTGCTCTTGCCGACGCCCGGCGGCCCCGTGACGCCGACGATCCGCGCTCTGCCGGTACGCGGGAAGAGCTCGGCCACCAGTCGGTCCCCCTCGGCGTCGCGATTCTCGACCAGGCTGATTGCCCGGGCAAGCGCTCGCTTGTCGCCGGCGATTACGCGCTGGGCGAGCGAGTCCTTGGTCGATTTCGCCGCCTCGGCCACGGAGCGCCAGTCTAGATGCAGCTTCCCACGGCCCCGGCGAGCCACCATCTACAGTCCGGCCCCTGTGGTCCGGCTGATCCGCTTCCTGGCCCGCAACCGCATGCTGACCCCCCGCTACGCGCGGCTCGCCCTGCGGTACGCCCGCCGGCGATTCCTGACCAGCGCCGGTTGGCGCTGGCAGACGGACGGGCTGCTGTTCCTCGGCAAGGGCCTCCAGATCCAGATCGGCAAGCGCGGCCGGTTGCGATTCGGTCGTTTCGTCTGGATCGGCGACGGGACCAAGATCCGCTGCCACGAGGGCGAGGTGATCATCGGCGACAAGACCGTGCTCGGCCAGGAGTGCACGATCTCCGCCTACCAACACGTGCGGATCGGGGAGCAGTGCGTGATCGCCGACCGGGCGATGTTCATCGACTTCGACCACGGCATGGTGGACGTCGAGCGGACGATTCGCGAGCAGGGCATCTACAAGCGCGACGTGAACGTCGGCTCCAACGTCTGGATCGGATACGGCGCGTGCATCCTGCGCGGCGTCCAGGTCGGCGACAACGCCGTGATCGGCACGAACGCCGTGGTCACCGCGGACGTCCCCGCTAACGCGGTGGTGGGCGGGATCCCCGCCAAGGTGATCCGCATGCGCGAGGTCCCCAAGGGGCTTCGCTGGCCGCAACCCGTCGAGCCCGACCCGCGACGCCGGGTCGACGCTCAGCTAACGCGCTCGCGGTCGAGCTCGGCGTACAGCGCCGAGGTGCGCTCGGCGACGTCGAGCCAGTCGAAGCGGCGCAGGTGCTCGTAGGCCTCGGCGACCAGGCGGCCTCCCAGCTCGTCGTCGGAGAGCACGCGGACGGCGACCTCTACCAGCGCCTCGGGATCGCGGGCGCGAAAACGCAGCCCGGCTTCCTCGTGCGGGACGACCTCGCGCAGGCCGCCCGTGTCGGCGACGATGCAGGGACAGCCGGAGGCCATCGCCTCCAGCGCCACCAGCCCGAAGGGCTCGTAGATCGAGGGCACCACGCAGACGTCGGCGATCCGGTACAGCGAATGCAGCACGTCGTCGCCGATCCACCCGAGGAAGGTCCCGTGCCCCATCAGCCCGAGCTGCTCGGCCTGGCGCCTCAGCTCCTGCTCGTGGGTGCCCGAGCCGGCAACCAGGAACCTGGTCCGCGGCAGCCGCTCGATCAGGGCCGGCATCGCCTCGAGCGCGAGCTGGAAGCCCTTCTCGTAGACCAGCCGGCCGATCAGCAGCACGAGCCGCTGGTCCGGCGCCGCGAACTCGAGACGCAGGCGCGCGAGCTCGGCGGCGTGGGACGGCTGGAGGTCGTCGGGGTCGATCCCGTTCGGGATCACCGTCACCCTCTCGTCGGGGACCGCGAAGATGTCGGCGATCTGCTCCCGCATGTAGTAGGAGCAGGCGATCACTCGGTCGGCGCGGTTGGCGATCCAGCGCTCGACGCCGTGGATGTGCGACTGCGGGTGCTTGTCCACCCAACCCTGATGGCGGCCGTACTCGGTGGCATGGATGGTGGTCACCAGGGGGGCCTCGAACCGCCGCGCCAGATGGTCGCAGGCCATCGCCACGAGCCAGTCGTGGCCATGCACGAGGTCGAACTCGTAGCGATCTCCCAGCTCGACGCCGGCCGCCAGCATGTCGGCGTTCATCCGCTCCACCCAGGCCACGAACTCGCCGAGGTCGGTGGGCCGGGTTGGCTCGCGCACGCGGTGGATGTGGACGCCCGCGACATGCTCGTCCGGGGGCGACTCCTCGCCCCCTCGGGTGAGCACGTGGACCTCGACGCCGAGCTCGACCAGCGACTCCGACAGCTTGCGGACGTGGCGGGCCAGCCCGCCCTCGATCAGGGGCGGGTACTCCCAAGAGAGGATCAGGACGCGAGTCACGGCCCCGGGGCGCCTCCTCTTGCCACTTAGGGCTCCAGCAGGGGAACGAGACTGAGGTCGGGGGCCAGGTTTCGCATGCGGGGGTCCGGAGGCTCGCGGGAGTGTATGGCTTCGAGCAGCGCCCGCGCATGGCCGGCGGAGCGCTGGTAGGGGTAGTCGCCGGCCTGCTTGCGGCGGTCCAGGAACGCCCAGTCACTCGCCTGGAGCGCGAGCAGCTCGCGGGCTCCCCGCTCGGCGGCCTGCGGCGCGAGCGCCTCGGCGTCGATCGCGGCCAGCAGGCGCAGCTCCAGGCGCCGCGCCGCCCAGGCGAGATCGGCGACCTCGGGCGAGTCCCAGGTGCGAAGGTCCTTGCCCTCGCCCCAGGTCGACTCCCGCAGCGGTCGATCGTCCGGCTGGTGGCGCTCGAGGGCCTCGGGGAGAGTGAGCAGCTGGACGCCGCGCTCGGGAACGAGGCGCAGAACCGCCTCGAGCCAGATCGGGCCCTCCGACCACCAGTGGCCCAGCAGCTCGGTATCGATCGCGAAGGTGATCAGGCCGGGCTTGCGGCGCTGCTCGCGGAAAGCCGTCAGCCGCCCGGCGACGGCGTCGGCGAACTCCACTGCCTGGCTCTCAGCGCGGGCGCGCGCCCTCGCGGGGTCGTACGGATCCCCGCCGATCGACCAAAGGCGCGCTCCCCCCATGGACATGCGGTGGAACTCAGCGTAGGCCGGATCGGACGGGTAGCCGTCCGGCGACCAGACGAGCTCCACGGTCTCCCAGTCGAGCGTGAAGGCGACCAGGCCCGCCGCGGCCTGCGCCGGGGTGAGCGCGTCGAGCGGTCGCTCGTGGCGGCTCTGATCGGTGCAGAAGAAGCGCAGGCCGCGCTCAGCGAGCAGCGGCTCGATTCCGGGGCGGTAGGCGCACTCCGGAAGCCAGAAGCCCTCCGCGGCGCCGAACCGCCGCCTGTGCGAGCGAAGCCCGGCGTCGATCTGGAGGCGCCGGCCCGCGGCAGTGGCGATCAGCGGCAGCACCGCGTGGCTGGCCGCGGATGGAATCAGTGCGACGTTTCGCTCCGCCGCGGCGCGGCGGAAGGCCTCGAGCGCCTGGCCGCCCAGGGCCTCCAGGCGGCCCAGAGCATCGCGGTAGCGCTCGGCCTCCGCCTGCGCCGCGGGACGCAGCTCTCCGGGGGCCTGGACCGCCTCGCGTTCGGCGGCCTCCAGCCGGTGGCGGCGCAGGAACGCCTCCAGTACGCTCCGCCACCCCGGGCGCCTCGAGCTGGTCGGCGAGCACCGGGGTCACGGTGATCGTCAGGTCGCGCGCGCGCTCGAGAACGGGGAGATAGGAACGGCCCACCGCGTCGAACAGCCACTCCTCCCCGAACGGGTAGGTCCCGAAGCCCTCGACATAGGGCATGTGCGAGTGCAGCACCAAGGCGAGGTCGCCTACCCGCTCAGGCATGGCACACGGCCAGGAAGTCGAGGGCGCTGTCGAGGTCGCCCTCGGCGGCGACCTTGAAATCGGACGACGAAATCGCCGGCACGAAGCGGTCGTAGAACGGTTTCGTGAGGCGAAGCGCGCGGTGGGCCTGGTCCCAGCCGAGCCGCAAGGCCAGCTCGTGGATGCGCAGCTTGCCGGCGTGGAAGACGCCGAGCACCTCGACCCGCGAGAAGTGCGGCTCCAGGAGCGCCCGGTACTCGGCGAGCGTGTACTCGCGCAGGTGCCAGGGGTTGTCGGACTTCTGGGCGCCCGGCGGCGCGAGCGTGAGCCGGTTCGGCGTCGTGATGTAGGCGAGCGGCGCGGCAGCGGCAAAACGCTCCAAGAGCCGCTCGGGCTCGGAGACGTGCTCGATCGTCTGCAGGAAGGTGATCGCGTCGCACGGCCCTCCGAACTGCTCCACCAGGCCCTGCTCGAAGCGCAGGTTTGCGAGCCGGTAGCGCAGCCGGGCGTGCTCGTGAGCCTCCGGGTTGGCGTCCACCGCCACCACCTCGGCAGCCGCCTGCGCCAGGACCGCGGCGCCGTAGCCCTCGCCACAGGCGAGGTCGGCGACTCGGAGCCCGCCAACCCGGTCGGCGATCCACTCGTACACGGCCAGGTGGCGCCGGAACCAGTAGTTCTCTTCGGGGACGTCCGGCAGCGTCCGCTCGCCGGTGAGCGCCAGCGGGGGGACTCCTGGTGGCTGATTCCTCTGGACGTGGTGCAGGGCCGAGAGCCTAGTGACGGGAACATGAATGCCCACCGGCAGGATCTATAGGGTGCGCGTCCTTCAAGGGGTGGCACCTACGCGAGCAGGAGTGAAGATCGTGAGCAGATTTGGCCGAATCCGGCTGTGGCAGCGCACGAGCGCCAGTGCCGCGCTCATGGCCTTGCGATCGCCGGGCTCGCAGCCTGCGGCGACGACGATGATGGCCAAACCCTCACCTTCGACCGGACCGAGCAGGGCGTCACCGGGCCCACCAGCGCCGACACCGGGGAAGCCGAGATCACGCTGACCAACGATGGGAAGAAGCCGGCGGATCTTCAGTTGATGCGCGTCGAGGGCGATCACTCGAGCGCCGAGGTCGTGAAGGCGATGGACGGGGTGCTCGAGGGTAAGCCCCTCCCCGAGTGGTTTTTTGCCGGAGGCGGGACTGGAGTCACGGCCGCCGGCCAGAGCCAGACGGTCACCCAGGTGCTCGAGCCGGGCACCTACTACGCCTTCGACACACAGAGCAGCGGGCCGCCCCCCGACCCGAACTCCGTGCCCGCGGTCGAGGTCACCGGAGAGACGTCGGATGATCAGCTTCCGGACACTGACGCCACCGTAACGACGATCGACTACGGGTTCGAGACCGAAGGAGAGCTCGCAGTGGGTGAGAACGAGATCACGTTCGAAAACGCCGGTGCTCAGCCCCATCACGTCATCGCCCAGCGCGTGGCCGAGGGGAAGACCATCGAGGACGTTCGATCATTCCTGAAGAACCAGCAGGGCCAAGCTCCTCTCGAGCGGAACGTTGCGGTCGCGACAGCGGCGCTCGATGCCGACGGAAGCCAGCTCATGACGCTGGATCTGAAGCAACAGGGCACCTACGCGATGCTCTGCTTCGTCAGCGATCGGCAGGGTGGTCCGCCGCATTCGATCGGCGAGGGCATGCTCGGCGAGCTCGAGGTCAAGTAGCCAGCATCGTCAGAGTCAACGCATGCCGGTGAGCCATTCCGCGACGCCTGAGCGGGTCAAGGACGCCAACCTCCGCTACCACGACGCCGCGGCCGCCGGGTACGACTCGAAGTGGGGCATCGACTTCGGGCCGATCGGTCAGGAGCAGGTGCGCGCCAAGGTGGCGAAGGCGCTGGGTGGCTGGCCCGACGGGCCCCTTTCCGGAAGCGCTGGAGATCGGCTCCGGGACGGGCTACTTCTCGCTCAACCTGCTCCAGCTCGGGCTGATCGGGCGGCTGGTGGCGACCGACATCTCGCCTGGGATGCTTCGGGAGCTGGCCGCCACCGCCGAGCGCCTCGGGCTCGACCTGGAGACCGAGGCGGCCGACGCCGAGCGCCTGCCGTTCGAGGACGAAAGCTTCGACCTGGTGTTCGGACATGCGGTGCTACATCACCTGCCCGATCTCCCTGCCGCGCTGGCCGAGTTCCGCCGGGTGCTGCGGCCCGGCGGCACGCTGGCGTTCTGCGGCGAGCCCTCGCGCTACGGGGACCTGCTGGCCGCGGTGCCGAAGCACGGCGCGCAGCTCGTGGCGCCGCTGTGGCGCCTGCTGCTTGGGGCCTCGGCGCGACGCGGAGACCCAGCCGAACGCAAGGACGGGCACCAGCTCGAGCCCGAGGTGGACGTTCACGCCTTTGCCCCCGGGACCCTTGACGCGATCCTGCGCGAGGCGGGCTTCGACGACGTCAGGATTCGCGGAGAGGAGCTGCTCGCCAACGTCTACGGGTGGACGGTCCGCACGCTCGAGGGGTCGGCCGACCCCGAGCAGGTCCCCGACCGCTGGCGGAAGCTCGCCTTCCGCAGCTACCTGGCCCTTCAGCGACTGGACGCGGCGCTGCTCGAGCCGCGCCTCCCGGCTTCGCTGTTCTACAACCTGGTGCTGTCGGCGCGGAAGAGCGCTACCCGAACGTGAAGGCGTAGCCGGCGACACGGGGCGCGAACCGGAGCGACAACAGATGGCGCCCTGCGCGCGGCAGGTCGACGAGCCGGTAGAGGCGTTGCGCGGAAACCACGGCCTCCGCGTCATGGACGTCCTCGCCGGCGAGCGAGTCGGGGATCGGGTGGCCGTCGAGCAGCACCCGCACCGTAGAGGACGGCGGCTGAGCCAACCGAGTAGGCGAAGGCGACGGCCAGCTTGCCGACCGTGAAGTCCTGGGCCGCCGAAACCGTATCACGCCGGCAAGAATCGGCCCCGCGCAGGGCGCATAGACGAAGCCAAGGCTGGCTCCGATCAAGAAGCCGGAGCCGAACCCGTCGCCGCGCGCCCGCGAAGGGCCCGGCACCACCCGGGAGATCCAGGCCTCGAGACGATCTGATACCGGCGGGATCAGGAGGGTGAGGCCAAAGCCAGCCAGGACGACGATCGCGATCGTGCGCGTGAGGTCGTTGGGCAGGCCGAGCACCTCGATCACGTAAACCAACGCCACCGTGGCGAAGGTGAACGAGATCGCCAGCCCCGAGACCACACCGAGCGGTCGGCGCCGGCCTCCCGTGACCCCAGCCGACAGCACGGCCGGGAGCACCGGCAGGACGCACGGAGAAAGCGCCGTGCCGGCCCCCGCGACGAGCGCGAACAGGACGAGCAGCGTCACGAAGCAGGATCCTGGCTAGACAACCTCAAGTGGGCATAAGTGCCGCGGGACGACGGGGCGTTTCACGGAGCGACTCCTAGAATGGGCTGATGGCGGACGACGGCGTCGAGCTGCCGATCTTCGAGCTTCCGGTGGTGATCCTGCCAGGGGAGCTCTTGCCCCTTCACATCTTCGAGGAGCGCTACAAGCGGATGATCGGCCACTGCCTGGAGAACGCCGAGCCGTTCGGGATCGTGTTCCGGGACGAGGAGGGAACCGCCCACCGGATCGGCTGCATGGCGCGGGTCACCGAGGTGCTGGAGCGGTTCGAGGATGGGCGGATGAACGTCGTGGTCGCCGGCGAGCAGCCCTTCAAGGTCCTGGAGCGCTTCGAAGCGGACGATTTCCCCGCCGGCGAGGTGGTGCCGATCGAGGCCAGCGACGAGCCCGAGCAGGAGGATCCCGAGGCGGCCGGGGTTGCCCGGGAGGCGTTCGTCGAGCTGGTCAAGCGGGTTTCGGGCGAGCCGCCGGAAGCCGGCGAGCTGGAAGCGGAGAACTCCTACGGGATCGCGGCGCGGGTGGAGCTGCCGCCGGAGACCAAGCAGGCGCTTCTGGAGCTGCGCTCGGAGCCCGATCGGATGCGAATGCTGGGCAAAGCGCTGCGCGCCCTGGTCACGGCGCTCGCACGCGCGGGCGAGATCGCCGAGCGTGCGAGGATGAACGGCAAGGTCGTGGTCCGGTAACGGCAGCTCCGCGGAGCCGCCTCAGGCTCGCCTAGCGAGCCTCGGTGCTCGCCAGGAGCTCGTCCGAGGTCGCGGTCCGGGCGCCGGCTTCTCGCATCTCGGCTAGCGCCCTTCCGAGTCGCCCTCGTTGACCTCGACGCCGCGGATCGCGTCCTCGACCACGGTCACCTCGAAGCCCTCCCGGCAGGCGTCGATCGCCGACGCCCTGACGCAGTAGTCGGTCGCCAGCCCGCAGACGTAGACCTCGTCCACGTCGTGGTTGCGGAGGATCTGCGCCAGGTCGGAGTTCTCGAAGCCCGAATAGCCCTCGTCCTCGCGCTCGCGGCCGACGTCGACAACGGCGTCGACGTCGACCTCGGCCATCGCGGGATGGAACGCTGCCCCTTGGGTATCCCGCACGCAATGGACCGGCCACGGGCCGCCCTCGGTCTCGAACGAGGCGTGGTCGGGCGGATGCCAGTCCCGAGTGGCGAAGACCAGGTCGAGGCGGTCGGCCAGTCGCTTCACCGGCTCGGCGATCTCGTCCCCGCCCGGCACCTCGAGCGCCCCGCCGGAGGTGAAGTCGTTCTGGAAGTCGATGATCAGCAGGGCCTTGGCCATGGCTTGACCTTCCTTCACGGTGCCCTCGATGCTACTCCCGCGCGACCATCCGTCTTTCCCGTGCAGGCGATCGGCGCGAAGTGAGTGATTGACCGGAGTATTTCCGGTGAATCGCGCACTCGAGGGACCCGGCTGATTCAAACGACCGCGATCGCGCCGCCGCGCCGCGGGTCGCCGCCCCCACGCAGCTCGCCGGTCTCGGGATCCCGGGACACGGCGTGGACTCCGCCGAAGAACAGGTTCCGCTCCGCCCAGGGGGCGATCGTGTACCCGCGCGCCTCGAGGCGCGCCAGGGCAGCGGGGTCGATGCCCGGCTCGGCCTGCACTGCGCCCGCCTCGAAGTGGACGCGGGGCGCCTCGACCGCCGCGGCAACCTCCATCCCCTCGGCGACCAGGTAGACGATCGTCTGGAGGACCGCGGAGCGGATCCGGTTCGAGCCGCCGCTCCCCAGGCCCGCCTCCAGCTCCCCTTCGCGAAGCAGCACCGTCGGCGACATCATCGAGGGCATGCGCCGACCCGCCGACTGGGTGTGGAAGCCGAACGGATTCAGGTCCTCCTCACCGAGCATGTTGTTGACGTGGACGCCGGTTCCGGGGACGATCAGGCCGGAGCCGGTGCCGTTCGAGCAGGTGACGCTGGCGCAGCGCCCGTCACCGTCGACGGCCGTGATGTGGGTCGTCGAGCCGAGCCGATCGCCTGGCCCCGCCACCCCGTCGCTCGGAGGGCCCAGGCGCGATCGGGCGCGATCGGCGGCCGCGTCCAGCCGAGCCGCGTCGAGGAACAGCTCCAGCCAGCCGTCCTCGTAGAGGCCGGCGTGAAACTCCTCGGTGCGGGCGGCCTGCGCCTGCTCCATCACCGCCACCATCTCCTCCACCCCGGCGCCGCCGAGCCGGTCGAGCAGGTCGAGGCAGAAGGCGATCAGGATGCCCCCCGATGAGGGTGGCGGGTTGGTGAGCACGTCACGGCCACGGAAGCCTCCACGGGCCGGATACCGGGCGATCGGCTCGTAAGAGCCCAGGTCATCGATCCCCAGGGTCCCGCCGCGCTCCACCACCCATTCCGAGATCGCCCGTGCGAGCTCTCCCCGGTAGAAGGGCTCCGGGCCCTCGGACCCGTACCGTTCCAGCGCCTCCGAGAGCTCCTCGAACCGGAACACGTCGCCCTTGCGGAGCCTGCGACCGCCGGGCGCATAGATCGCTTGCCCCTCGGGGCGGTGGGTGAGGATCGGCTCGAGGATCTTGAAGATGAACGCCTGCTCGGCGTTGACCATCACGCCCGCTCGCGCGTGATCCACCGCGGGGCGAACCAGCTCCGCCATGGGCATCGAGCCGAAGCGCCGCAACGCCTCCCAGAGGCCCGCGGTGGTTCCGGGCACCCCGCACGAGGCCGCGCCGACGTTGAAGATCTGCGGCACGTCCTCGCTGAAGTAGACCGGGATTGGATCCAGCTCGGAGCGCCGCTCGATCCCGTCCTTGCCCGGAACGGCCACGAAGAAGTCGAGCAGGACGTTCTCCTCCGGGGCGTGGACGAGCATGAAGCCGCCGGCTCCCAGCCCGGTGAGCGGGCTCTCGGTTACGAAGGAGGTCAACACCGCGGCCACCGCAGCGTCGACGGCGTTGCCGCCCTGGCGAAGAACGGCGGCACCCGCCTCGGCGGTGAGCGGATGTCCGGCGGCAACCGCGCCTCGGGTGCTCATGAGGCGCAGCCTAGGTAGTTGGGGCGGGCGAGCAGCCGCCGGTTGACGTCAGCCCCCTGGAACGAACTCCGGAACTTCGATCGACATGTCGCGCGGGCGCGACTCGAAGCTCGGGGCGCTCCCAGCCCTGCGGTCGGCCGGCCGGCGGACGGCGGTCGCCGTGGTGCCGGCAGCCCGCAGCTCGGCCTTGGCGCTGCCGTCGGCGCGCCGGCCACGGCCGTCGAAGCGAGTGGCGATGACCGTCACCCAAAGCTGGTCGGCAAGCGTCTCATCGACGTTCGCCCCGAAGATGATGTTGGCATCCGGGTGCGCGGCTTCCTGAACCACCTTCGCGGCCTCGGACACCTCCATCAGGCTCATGTCGGGGCCGCCGGTGATCGAGAGCAGGATCGAGCGGGCGCCGTCGACCGAGGTCTCGAGCAGCGGGGACAACACGGCGCGCTCGGCCGCCGAGACGGCGCGGGTCTCTCCCGTGCCCATCCCGATCCCCAGCAGCGCCTGGCCGGCGTCGCGCATCGTCGTTCGCACGTCGGCGAAGTCGAGGTTGATCAGGCCGGGCAGGGTGATCAGCTCGGAGATCCCCTGCACGCCCTGTCGCAGCACGTCGTCGGCCACCTGGAAGGCCTCGACCATGGTCGTCGTACGGGCCAGTACCGAAAGCAGGCGCTCGTTGGGGACCACGATCAGCGTGTCGACCTCGGCGCTCAGCGCCTCGATCCCGTCCTCGGCCTGCTTGGCGCGGCGGGTGCCCTCGAATTGGAACGGCTTGGTGACGATCCCCACGGTCAGCCCGCCCACGTCGCGGGCGAGCCGCGCGACCACCGGCGCCGCCCCCGTTCCGGTGCCGCCGCCGACCCCGGCGGTGACGAACACCATGTCGGACCCCTTCAGCAGGCGCTTGATCTTGTCCTGCTCCTCGAAGGCGGCCCGGTAGCCAAGCTCCGGGTTCGAGCCCGTGCCGAGGCCGCGCGCGACGCCGCTGCCGAGATGCACGGTGACGTCGGCGGTCGACTGCTGAAGCGACTGGAGGTCGGTGTTGATCGCCATGAACTCGACCCCCGGGATCTGCGCCTCGATCATCCGGTTGATCGCGTTGACCCCGGCGCCGCCGACGCCGACCACGCGGATCACCGGCAAGTGCGGGCGCGGCGGGCCGTGGTAGTCGCCGAGCCCGGGCTCGTCCCGGCCGTATGTCGGGCCCTCGACGTCGTGAGCCTCGTCAGCAAAGATTCGGCTGAGGCGCTCGCTGGGCTCACGGATCAGGTGCTCGCGCTCCTCGACCCGGTAGGCGCGCACCCGCTCGGGGTCCGGCGGGGCAGTCTCGCGGCGGGGGCGAGTGGTCTCCGGCTCTGCGGGTTCCGGCGGCGCTTGCCTCCGCGTCGCCCGTCACTCGGGTCTCTTCCTCTACCTCGTCGCGGGCTGTGGAGCGAAACAGGTCGGCGAGCGGGCCCTCGCGCATGCTGGCCCGCTTACGACGCGCCATTCGTCAGAACCTCCTTGGCCAACTCGCGGTAGTAATTGGCGGCGTTGCCGTTCGGATCGTACTTGAGCACGCTCGAGCCCCGAACAGGCGCCTCGGCGAACTTGATCGCCTTCCGGATCCGCGACTTGAAGACCAGCTCGCCGAAGTTCTCCTCGAGGATCTCCACCGCCTCCTTGGCGTGAACGGTGCGGGAGTCCAGCATCGTCGGCAGGATGCCCTCGATATGCACGCGCGGGTTCAGGTTCTCGCGGATCATCTGCATGGTGTTCTGGAGCTGGACGAGCCCGCGCATGGAGAGATATTCGCACTGGACGGGGACGATCACCTTGTCCGAGGCGGTCAGGGCGTTGACAGTCAGCAGGCCAAGGCTCGGCGGCGTGTCGATGCAGATGAAGTCGTAGTCGTCCACGACGACCGCCAGAGCCTTCTCAAGCGACCGCTCCCGACCGATCTGCATGCTCATCGCGATCTCGGCGCCGGCGAGGTCGATGGAGGCCACGGCGATGTCGATTTCCCGCTGGTGGATCACCTCGCGGATCGGGATGTGGTCGACCAGCACGTCGTACATGCTGCCCTCGACCTTGTCGGGGTCGATGCCCTGGCTCATCGTCAAGTTGCCCTGCGGGTCGAGGTCGACCACCAGGACCTGGTGCCCGGACTCGGCAAATGCCACTGCGAGGTTCAGCGTCGTCGTGGTTTTCGCGACGCCCCCCTTCTGGTTCGCAAACGAGATGATCTTGCCCCGGCGCTCGGATTCGTCGCCGATGTGAGCGCCGGGAGGTCTGCTGGTTCCGGGAGCCCGGGTGGGCGCCAGCGCATCGTGAGCGCTGATCCGCACGTCGTCATCGGGATCTGGCTCCGCCCGGTTCACCGGGGGCGGGGAGGTCACCCTCGGCGGCTCAGGCTCGACGGGCTCGGGCTCCACCGTCTCAGGCTCGACGGGCTCGGGCTCGATGGCCTCGGGCTCGACAGGCTCGGGCTCGGCGGGCTCGGGCTCGACGGGCTCGGGCTCGATGGCCTCGGTCTCAGAGGCCTCGGGCAGCACCGGCTCGAGCTCCTCCCATGCCCAGGGATCGGTATCGGTGGAGGCAGCACGTCTTCATGGGGCGCATCGCCGTTCGCCGACGACGGCTGGCCGTCCCCGGGCGCGTTTGACTTGAAACCGCGGTTGAAGAGACCCATTGATCGCGCTTATTCGCACGCGATCATGCGTTTCCTCCCCATGAAGAGCATCCTCCGCCGGCTCCTCGGCTTCGCCTCCGGAATCACTCCGCCGAAGCCTCGGCCTTCGACCTACTGGGAGCCGAAGGCCACCCGTCATCCGGCGCAGCCGGATGCGGCGGCTAAGGCGCCGGCGGGCCGGCAGGTCCACACGTTGCTACCGCGACTCCGTCGCTAGCCCAAACCCGGCGAACGGTTAACGCCCGCTCGCTTGGCACATGTATGTTCCTGCGGTGTCTGAGCTGCTCGACAAGCGGCTGGTGATCGTCACCGGGAAGGGTGGGGTGGGAAAGTCGACCGTCGCGCTCGCCCTCGGCCTGGCCGCCGCACAGGACGGCCGGCGGACGATCGTCTGCGAGGTCTCCTCGCAGGAGCACGCCTCCCGCGTCTTCCACCGGGCCGAGGTCGGCTTCCACGAGGTGGAGATGGCGGAGAACCTGTGGGCCATCTCGATCGACCCCGACGAGGCGATGCGGGAATACGTGCTGCTTCAGCTCAAGGTGCGGGCGATGCGCGACCTCCTGTTCCGCTCACGGATCTTCACGTACCTGACAGCGGCCACCCCGGGGCTGCGCGAGCTGGTGACGATCGGGAAGATCTGGGAGGTCGCCCAGCCGGACCGCAAGGTGAAGAAGGGGCGCGAGTACGACCTCGTGATCGTCGATGCGCCGGCGACCGGAGCGGGCGTCGGCTTCCTCCAGACGCCGCGCACGTTCGCGAACATCGCTCGCGTCGGCCCGATCAAGGCGCAGGCGGAAACGCTCGAGGCCTTCATCGTCAACCATCGCAAGACGGGCGTGGCGATCGTCGCCCTGCCCGAGGAGATGCCCGTGAATGAGACCGTGGCGCTCGAACGCCAACTGAGCGAGGAGGTGGACGTCGCGGTTGATCGCGTGTACATGAACGGGCTCTACCCGGAGCGCTTCTCCAGGCCGGAGCTGGAGCGGCTCGAGAGCGCCTGCGGGAAGGCCAACGGCCCCCTGCGCGCCGCGTATCGGGCGGCGCTCAGCGAGAGCCGCCGAGCCGCAGCTCAGCGCGAGCAACTCGCCCGCCTCGTGGAGCTGGTCATCCCGCCGGTGCGAACTCTTCCCTTCGTCTTCAAGCCTGAACTGGGCGTCGAGGAGATCCGCGAGCTTGCCGCGGCGGTCGGCTGATGGCCGGCGTCGCCGAGCTTCTGGATGGCAAGCGCGTCTGTATCTGCGCGGGCTCGGGCGGGGTCGGGAAGACGACCAGCTCAGCCGCGATCGCGGCCGGAATGGCGACGCGCGGCAAGAAGGTCGCGGTGCTGACCATCGACCCCGCGAAACGGCTCGCGGACTCGCTGGGCCTGCCCGAGCTCGGAAACGAGGAGCGCCAAGTCGACCCGGCCCTGTTCGCCGAAGCGGGTATCGAGACACAGGGGGGCGAGCTCTGGGCGATGATGCTCGACGCGAAGGCGACCTTCGACGAGCTGGTGCGCCGCCACGCCCCCGACGAGGAGAGCCGGGACCGCATCCTGGAGAACCGTATCTACCAGCAGCTGTCGGCCGCCCTGGCCGGCTCACAGGAGTACATGGCGATGGAGAAGCTGTTCGAGCTTCACGCCGAGGACCGCTACGACCTGCTGGTGCTGGACACTCCGCCGACCCGCAACGCGCTGGATTTCCTGGATGCTCCCCGGCGCCTGATGCAGTTCATCGAGGGACGCGCCCTCCAGGTCTTCATGCGCCCGACCGGCTTCGGGATGCGGGTGTTCGGCCGGGGGACCTCGATGATGTTCTCGATCCTGCGCCGCGTAACCGGCGTCGAGGTACTCGAGGACCTGTCGGAGTTCTTCCAGGCCTTCAGCGGCATGCTGGGCGGCTTTCGCGAGCGGGCCAAACGGGTCAACGAGTTGCTGGCCAATCCCGAGACCTGCTTCCTGGTGGTCTGTGGACCGCAGGGCGAGCCCGTCACGGAGGCCGTCTACTTCCACCGCAAGCTGGTGGAGGCAAAGTTGCCGTTCGGTGGCGTGATCGTCAACAAGGTGCACTACGAAAGCGAGCTCCCCGATTACGGCGAGGGATTCGCGGCCGAGCTCGAAGAGGCGCTCGGCGACGACGGCCTGGCGCGCCGCGTGCTGGAGAACTTCGACGACTACCGGGCGCTCGGCGCCCGCGACCGGCGCAACATCAAGCGGCTGACCGCTGAGATGCGGGCGCGAGCGGTGATCGAGGTTCCGCACCTGGATACCGACGTCCACGACCTGTCGGGGCTGATGCAGATCAACCGCTACCTGTTCGCGGCCGGAGCCAAGGAACGGACCGTGATCGCGGCCGGCTGAGTCGCGACCTGCGGCCGGCCGTCCGCGCAGCCCCGATCCCGGGTCTACGCCCGAGACCGGGGACTGGGTGATCGGGGGAGGAAACCTGGACGGACTAGGAGACTCGGCGCTCCGCCCCCGGCCCAGCGCGCCGGCGGCGGTCGTAGCTCAGCTCGCGCACGTCCCACTCAGTGGTCTCGGGGCGCGGGAAGAGAAAGGCGACGCGGTCAGACACCTCCTGCTCCGGCGGCGGCTCCTCGAGCAGCTCGGCGACGCGGCCATTGCTCCGCTCGCCTCCGTCGATGACGATCGAGGGACGCTCCTCGCGCGCGTTCCGGCTGTGAGCGAACACGTTCTCCTCCTGCGGGCTGGGGACGTGACTCGATCCTGATTCGACCCTGGGGCTCAGGAACCTGCATCGCCGTGTCGTCCTCATGGGCATCGCCGTCCCGGTGCCGGTCATCGGAGACGTCCAGCCAAAGCTGCTCTTCAGGCGGCGCATCGGGTTGGCGATGCTCGTCGGGCGGCTCCTCGGGCTTGTCGTCCTGCTCGTCCGGTGGCAGATCCCACTCCTCGGCGCCGCCCCGCTGCTCGGCCTCCCCCTCGCCCACGGCGAGCCCGTCGGCGAGCAGGATCTCGTCGGCGGTCGCGCGCAGGTCGCCCCCGAGGTGGCCGCAGGCGGCGTCTCTGAGGATGGCGCGCGTCAGGTCCTCGATCGCCATCACCGTCTCGGCAGCCGTCGGGGCACCCTCGGCCGCGGGAGCCGGCTCGCCGCTCCAGAGCTCACGCTCGAGAGCAAGTCCGCGGTCCACGATTGCCTTGGTCTCGGAGCGCCGCTCGGGCTCGGCACACAGGGCGGCCACCCGCATCGCCAGGCCGAGATCGGCCGGGCCGCCACCCTCCAGCACGAACCGGAGAGCCAGCAGGTAGTCGTTCAGGGCCTCCATCACGACGTTTCGCTCCAGGCCCGCCTCGAAGCGGGAGATCGCGCGCGCCACCGCACCTGCCATGCCGGGGCCGTCCTGCCCCGGTCGACCGAACGCCGTGGAGCGGTAGGCGAGCACGCGCGAGAGCGTCGTCAGTTCGCCGAGCGCGTCCTCGACCAGACGGTAGCCGCCCCGCCTGGGGCGACCGGCGCCCGTCGCGATCCGCCGCCAGCGATCGGCGCCGGCCCGCGTCCACGCGTATGGGCCCAAGCCCACGCCACCCGCCTGGAAGAGGCGGAGCGCGCTGATCAGCTGGCGGAAGGCCTGAACGGAACGGGCCCCGGCGTCTGGGTTCCTCTCGCCCTCTTCCTCGCTCGTCTCGCTGGCGCTGATGCGGGCCGCGGCCAGGAAGGTGGGCTCCCAGCCGGCGGCGCCG
Organism: uncultured Actinomycetes bacterium; assembly: GCA_963740145.1. Taxonomy (GTDB): domain Bacteria; phylum Actinomycetota; class Thermoleophilia; order Solirubrobacterales; family 70-9; genus AC-56. The sequence goes on along the minus strand of CAVUDI010000011.1, from coordinate 38,904 downwards.
GTCCCCTCCGAGGTCCGGGCCTCGGCCGGGACATCGACCGTGTCGGCCCGAACGATCGTCGCGCTCGCAAGCTCCAGCCGCACCACGGGCATATGTAGGCCCCGCAGCGGGACAACGACCTCGATCTCGTCTTCCCTGGTTTCGCCGCCGGCCTGCAGCTCGGCGATCGCCTCGGCCAGCCGATCGCCGTCGAGTGAGAAGTCGGTGGAATCCGCCCACAGGCGGCACAGGAACACCGTCCCCGCCAGCTCGGCCCGCTCGCGCCCATCAGGGGGGACGTTGATCCCGAACTCCTCGAGGTATGGGCCCGCGAGCTCGGCGGATTCGATCGCCGCGCACGCCGACCCGAACGAATCGAGATCGAGCAACGCCGGGGCGTGGTCTCGAACGAAGCGGTGGGTAAGCGGGACGTAGCGCGGGAGAGGCGAGCCGTTGCCCGGCTCCTGCACGTCGTAGGGGATCTCGTGGCCCGTCGCCACCAGCTCGCGGAAGCGCTTCGCCGCATCCCGCGCCATCGTCTGCAGGGCCTCTGGAGCAACCAGGTCGCGCATGCCCGGAGGCTTCGCGCGGGCACGAACCGCTCCTCCCCTGCAACCCGAGTTGCAGCTACCGCTTGGGTGCTAGGCAGCCACGGCGGTCTCGTGCCGCCGGTTGCCGTTCAAGAGCCAGCGCCGGCCGTAGGCGCGCATGTCCTCGATCAGCGGGACGAGGGCGCGACCCTTCTCGGTCAGGCCGTACTCGACCCGCGGCGGTACCTCGGGGTAGGTGCGCCGCTCCACGATCCCCTGCTCCTCGAGCGCGCGCAGGCGCAGCGACAGGGTGCGCGGGCTGATCCCCTCCAGCGAGCGCTCCAACTCGCAGAAGCGCTGGCTCCCGTCAGCCAGATCGCGAATCACGAGGAGTGTCCACTTGCCGGAGATGATCTCCGCGCAGCAACCAACTGGACAGGGATTCTCAGCCATTGCGTTCAGATCGGACGGGGAGTGGATCCGTCTACAGGCCCCGACCGCCAAAGCCCAGTATAGCTCAATGCTTTACGAACTGAAGTGAGTCTTCGGGGTCCTCGCCGTCGCCCTTGAGCGTGCCTCCCAGCTGCTCGATGCCGCTTGCTCGCTGACCGTTGGCGGCGAGCATCAGCTTCAGGTCGTGCGGGCTCGATGCCGCCGCGAAGGCGGTCTCCTCATCGATCTGGCCGGCCATGATCAGCTTCAGAAGCGCCTGGTCGAAGGTCTGCATCCCGTAGTACTCCCCCTCGGAGATCACCTCGGTGATCCGCCCCGTCTCCTGGGGATTGAGGATCAGGTCCTGAATCCGGCCCGTGACCACCATCACCTCGCACACCGCGACGCGCCCGCGGTCCCCGCGCCGGCGAAGCAATCGCTGGCCAACCGCGCCCTTGAGCGTCGCGGCGAGCATGACGCGCGCCTGCTGCTGAAGGTGAGGTGGGAAGAAATCGATGATCCGGTTGATCGTCTCGGTGGCGTCGAGCGTGTGCAGGGTGGACAGCACCAGGTGCCCGGTCTCAGCGGCCGCGAGGGCGGTGCGGACGGTCTCCTCATCCCGCATCTCGCCGATCAGGATTACGTCCGGATCCTGTCGCAGCACCCGCCGCATCGCGCGGGCGAAGCTCTCGGTGTCGCTACCGACCTCGCGCTGGTTGATGATCGACCGCTTGTCCCGGTGGAGGTACTCGATCGGGTCCTCGAGCGTCACGATGTGAGTGGGGCGGGTCGAGTTGATCTGATCGATCATCGCCGCGAGGGTGGTCGACTTGCCCGAGCCCGTGGTCCCGGTCAGGAGCACGATCCCGCGTTGCTCCGCGGCCAGCGTGCGAATCACCTTCGGGAGTCCGAGGTCGTCGACCGTGCGTATCTGGAAGGGGATCGCCCGGCAGGCGATGCTCACGGAGCCTCGCTGCCGGAAGGCGTTGACGCGAAACCGCGACAGGCCTCGGATCGAGTAGGCGAGGTCGACCTCCCCCTCCTCCTGGAACTCGTGCCAAAGGCGCTCGTCAGCCTGCTCGAGCAGGTGGTGCAGGGCTCCTTCGGTGTCCTTGGGCTCGAGCGGCCCCATCCCTTCCATGGGGCACAGCTCGCCGTCGATCCGCGCGATCGGCGGCGAGGCCACCTTGATGTGGAGGTCCGAGCCCTCCCGCTCGACCACGTGGCGCAGCGCAGCATCGATGTCGAAGGCCATCAGGACCCTTATCGGGCCCGCCACCGGTGCGCTTTAGGCGGCGACCACGGAGAGCTAGGTCGCCATCTCCTTGCGCGCGTTGCGAACGGCGCCGATCGAGGTGCGGGCGGCCTTGGCAATCTCGCCCTCGGTGCGCTCGGGGTCGCGCGCGATCTCGAACCTGACCACCGCCTTGGAGCGCAACTTCGCACGAGCCTCGATGCCGACCTCGCCCGCCGCTTCCAGGGCCTCGTCGATCGCCCGCTCGCGTCGGCAGGCAAGGCAGTAGTGACGACCGTGGGCGTCGCGGGCCCAGTGCGGGGGGGCGGACCCTTCGACGAGGCCGTTCGTCCACGTGCTCTTCATCTCACATCGGGCGCAGGTCCACTGCGCCGGGCTAGCGCTGGTTGCAATTGCGGTGCTGATGGGAACCTCCTTCTTTGTTGTTGGTTTGTCAACCGAAACGGCTGCCAGTCGCTTGCTGAGCGGCGAGAACCGAGCCGGGCAAGTAAGCAGGCGTGGCGGTGCTCAGCACGCGAGCGACCGATGACCTCGCGCTTCGCGCTCGCACCGCGCCTTCGGCGCTATCGGCAAAGGTACTCGCCGGGTCGGCGTCCTACGCGACTTCTCGAAGCTTCTGTGCCTCAGCCAGCGACTGGAGCTTCTTCAGCGACTGGTTCTCGATCTGGCGGATTCGCTCGCGGGTGACGTTGAACGTTCGCCCGACCTCGTCCAGGGTCCGCGGGTGCTCGCCACCCAACCCGTAGCGAAGCTCGAGCACCCGACGCTCGCGGTAGGAGAGGTTCTCGAGCGCCTCGCGCAGCGCCTCCTTGGTGAGCAGGTCGGCGGCGCGCTCGAACGGCGACTCAGCCTTCTCGTCGGCGATGAACTGGCCGAACTCGGACTCCTCCTCGTCGCCGACGGGCTTCTCCAGCGAGACCGGGGCTTGCGCCGAGCGCTTGATTTGATCGACCTCCTCGGGGTCGATCCCAGTGACTTCCGCGATCTCCTCCGGCGTCGGCTCGCGACCGAGCTCGGTGACCAGCTTGCGCTCCGCGCGGCCGATCTTGTTCAGCTTCTCGACCACGTGCACCGGGATGCGGATCGTGCGCGCCTTGTCGGCGAGCGCGCGAGCGATCGCCTGGCGGATCCACCAGGTCGCGTAGGTCGAGAACTTGAAGCCCTTGCGATAGTCGAATTTCTCGGCGGCCCGCACCAGGCCAAGCGTCCCCTCCTGGATCAGGTCGAGGAAAGGCAGGCCCTGGTTGCGGTAGTTCTTGGCGATCGAGACGACCAGGCGCAGGTTGGACTCCACCATCTTCTGCTTCGCGTCGAGGTCGCCGCGCTCGATCCGCTTCGCCAGCTCGACTTCCTCCTGCGCGGTCAGCAGGCGGACCTTGCCGATGTCCTTGAGGAAGAGCTGCAAGGAGTCGGTGGTCATGTCCGGCTTCAGATCGAGCGCCGTGGCCTTGCGGCGCTTGCCGCGCTTGTCCGCCTCCGCCTCGGCGGCTGGGGCGGTGGCCTGGGCCGGGTCAACGTCCTCGACCAGCTCGACGCCCTGGCGCTCGAGGTACGCGTAGAGCTCCTCGATGTCGGACTCGTCGAGGTCGACCTCGGACACCGCGGTGGCGACCTCGCCGTAGGAGATCACGCCATCCTGCTGTCCCTTGACGACGAGGCCCTTTACCTCGTCAAGCTCTTGAATCTCCGCCACTAGCATTTCGTTCGCTCTCGTGCTGCTTCGCTCACCGTTTCGGGACCTGTTCGGCGCTGTTTCCTGGTCCCCGCCCCCGGGTTTCATATCGGGCACCCGGCCTCATTCCGGGAGTCGCCGCGGCCGGCGCTGTCGCCTCGAATCCCGACATTGCGACAAAAACGCGGACCGAGGGCCGATCCGCGCGACCCTCGCCGGAGTGTCCATTCCCAATCCGAGGGCTCTCAAACGTTCGTCCGAATGGTAATCGCTATATTTTCTGAAGTCAAGTGTTTCCGCGGTGTGAGCGGGAAAAAGCTGCTTCGTGCACCGAATTCCCGCGCACGCCAGGCCGGCCCAGGGAGCCGGGTGCCCACCTAGGAACACCGATGGGGGCCCAGAGTTACGAGACTGGGGCGCGGCGCATGCGTCCGTCGGGCACGATGGAATACAGGCTGAATGGTCGATCACGAGCAGACCCCCGGTACGCCTGAGACCCCCGGTACGCCTGAGACCCCCGACGACGCGGGCGAGCAGGGAGGCGTGTTCGGCAACCTCCCCCCTACGCGCCCGGGGGTGCGAAGCCCGCGCCGAAGCGTCGCCGGCGACGCGAAAAGCTCCGGCAGGCAACCTCGCTCCGCCGCCCAGCCCAGCCCGAGCGTTCCTCGATCGCCCCCGAGCCGCTCCGTTCCACCACCAGGGCATTCCGAGCCAGCCGAATCCGAGACCCCACCGCCCGCCGGTGCCGAGCACGGCGGCGTGGAGGACCTGGCATGGGCGGGGATCGCGGTTGCTGCCGAGGCGGCGACGCTCGGTGTGCGGCTTCTGAGCCGCGCCGTGGAGGCGGTGCGCAAGCCCCCTGAGCGCCGATGACCCCGGCGGCCGGCCCCGAAGCAGCGCGGACTTGACCGTCGTCGCGCGACCTTGGGCACACCGCACCGAGGTCTCGCGCCGGGCTCGGGTAGCCCGCTACCTAACCGCCTTCTGGCACCGCGCCTACCAGGAGAACATCACCGGCCTGGCGGGGATGGTCGCCTACAACCTGTTCCTGGCGCTGTTCCCCTTCGCCCTCCTGGTCCTTTTCATCTTCGGGCGCGTGATCCAGAGCGCCAGCGTCGAGGAGAGCGTGATCACCGACCTCCAACGCCTGTTCCCGGCCGTGGAGCTGACCACCCTCCAGAACACGCTCGACCGTATCCGCGAGAGCTCGACGACGATCGGGGTCGCGGCGGCGATCGGCGCGATCTGGATCGGGACCTCGTTCTGGGGCGCCATGGACACCGCTTTCTGCCGCATCTATCACGTCCAGTGCCGCGGCTGGCTGGAGCAGAAGCGCTTCGCGCTCGTGATGCTGCTCGTGGTCATGCTGTTCCTGGCGGCGAGCGTGGTCGTTCCCACCCTGGAGCACCTCCTCGTCTCCAGCGCCAGCGACCTTCCGTTCGGCCTCTCGCGAATCCACGGAATCGCCAGCGGGTTGCTGTTGCTCGCGGCGCTGGCGGGGACCTTCCTGCTCTGCAGCGTGATCTACTACACCGTGCCCAAGGGGCACGTGCCCTGGCACGGTGTTTGGCCCGGCGCGCTGTTCGTCACCGTCACCACAGGCATCGCGAACGCGGTCTACCCCTTCTATCTGGCGCAGGTCGCCAACGTGGGCGAGGTCGGCGGGACGATCGGCTTCATCCTCATCGCGATGGTCTGGTTCTACCTGGTCAGCCTCGGCCTGATGGCCGGGGCCGTAATCAACGCGCTCCGCTACGAGCTCCGCGACACGGGCGAGCTGAACTCAGTTCGGGCCAGCTGAGCCCCTATCCGTAGCGTCCGCCGGTCACTTCCCTCAATTTGGGCCTGTCGTGGCGCGCTTGCACGGTGCGTACGGTGCCTGAGCGCGAGCGCATCACCAGCGACTCGGTGGTCGCGTGGCCGTCGCCGAGGTAACGGACGCCCTGGAGGAGATCGCCGTCGGTGACTCCGGTGGCCGCGAAGAAGACGTTGCTCCCGCCCACCAGTCGATCGACGTCGAGCACCTCGTCGAGGTCGTAGCCAGCCTCGATCGCGGCTTGGCGCTCGGAGTCATCACGAGGCCACAGCCTGCCCAGGAGCTGACCGCCGAGGCACTTGATCGCTCCGGCCGAAAGCACCCCCTCCGGCGTGCCGCCGATGCCCCACAGCAGGTCGACCCCGGTTCCCTGGGTAACCGCGAGCAGGGCCGCGGCGACGTCGCCGTCGCCGATGAACCGGATCCGCGCTCCCGCGTCGCGGATCAGCTTCACGGCATCCTCGTGGCGGGGTCGGTCGAGCATGATCACGGTGACGTCGCCCACATCGACTCCCCTTCGCTCGGCCACCCGCCGGACCACGTCGTCGAGCGGGTCGGTCAGGCTCAGGCAGTCAGCGATCTTGGGGCCACCGGCGATCTTCTCCATGTAGACGCAGGGGCCGGGGTCGAACATGGTGCCGCGCTCCGAGAGCGCGATCACCGCAAGAGCCGCCGGCTGGCCCTGGGCTGTGAGCCGGGTGCCCTCGAGCGGGTCGACGGCGATGTCCACCTCCGGCGGGCTCCCGTCGCCGATCCGCTCGCCGTTGTAGAGCATCGGGGCCTCGTCCTTCTCGCCCTCGCCGATCACGACCACGCCGTCCATCGGCACGGTGTCGAGCAGCAGCCGCATCGCGTCGACCGCCGCCTGGTCGGCCGCCTCCTTGTCGCCGCGGCCGACCCAGCGCGCGGCGGCGAGCGCCGCGGCTTCCGTCACCCGGACGAGCTCCAACGCCAGGTTGCGGTCCGGCCTCGTACCCGAGCGAACGTCGTGCGAGATGACGCCTGTGGAGTCGGCCTCCATGGCCACGCCTCCTAGACCGTGCCGGGGGCCTTGCGCTCCCTACGGCCTCCGCTCGCCAGCGAGCGGAGAAAGCCGGTGGCGGCGATCGCCATCGCGGCCAGCAGCGCCAGCCAGTACCCGTACATGAGACCGATCCCGAATTCGGTGCCGTCGTCGGGCGCCGGCCTGTCGATGATCCCGTTGTAGCCGATCAGGGTGATCGCCGCGAACCCGACGACCATCGTCACCTCGCCCGGCGCCCACGAGAGCTTGTGGCCGCGCACCAGAATCCAGGCGAGGATCAGGGGCGCGAAGCGCAGCGGCCAGCAGCAGCCAGCGCAAGATCGGGAAGGTCTCGAAGCCGGTGCACTCGAATTCGCCCTCGCCGCAGATCCAGGCGCCCTGTTGCGTGCCCGCTCCGGGGTGTCCGTGAGGGAGTACCAGGGCAGGAAGAGGAGGCTGATCAGCAGCAGGCCCCCGCCGACGGCGCCGAGTATCACGCGGTTTCGATCCAGATTCGAGAAGTCCATCGCGGGCGAGCTTATCCCAGCCAGACTCGCTGCGCCACAGCCTCGCGGTAGGGTCATGGCGTGACGCGCTGGGGCCTGACGCTGCCGCTACCGAGCCTTCCCCTGCGCGAGCACGCTGAGCTCGTGCGCCGTGCCGAGGCGGCCGGCTACACGGACATGTGGAGCGGCGAGACGAATGGGTCCGACGGCTTCACGCCGCTGGCGCTGTCCGCGGCCTGGACCGAGCGGGTCCGGCTCGGGACGGGGGTGGTGGGGGTCTTCACCCGCGGGCCGGCGCTGCTGGCGCAGGAGGCTGCCGCCCTGTCGGACGCCAGCAACGGCAGGTTCGTGCTCGGCATCGGCGCCTCGTCGGACCGCATCGTCGAGGGCTGGAACCAGATGCCATTCGACCGGCCGCTGACCAAGATCTCGCAGACGCTCGAGTTCCTGAGGGCCGCGTTCTCCGGCGAACGAACATCGACGGGCTTCAAGCTCGAGCGGGCGCCGACGGAGCCGCTGCCGATCGTGCTCGCGGCCCTGCGCGGCAAGATGCTCAGGCTGGCGGTCGAGAAGGCCGACGGCGCGTTCACCAACTTCCTCCCCCTTGCTGCTCTTCCCAAGGTCACCGAGCAGCTCGAGGGGGCGCCCGAGGGCTTCGAGCTGCTGTGCCGCTTCTTCTGCGTGCCCGGCGAGCGCGAGCAAGTGGAGCCCCTGGCCCGGTTCATGTTCGCCTCCTACGCCACCGTGCCCGTTTACGAGGCGTTCTTTCGCTGGCTCGGCTACGGCGACCGGATCGACGCGATGGTGTCCGCCTGGAGGGAGAAGGACCGCGAGGCCGCGGTAGCCGCGGCGCCATGGGAGCTGATCGAGGACACATTCATCTTTGGGACGCCCGGCAAGATTCGCGAGCGCCTGGAGGCATACGTGGCCGGCGGCATCACGCTGCCGGTGGTGACCCCGATCACGACGCCGGACCGGCTGGCCGAGATGATCGAGGCGCTGCGCCGGACCCGGGCGACGCCCGGCGAGCTAGTGCGAGGGCGCAGCCACGACAGCGCGAACAGGTCGTCGGGGTCCGTCCACCACTCGACCATCTCGAGGCCGGCCTCGGCGTAGATTCCGGCGAGGCCCTCGTGCGCGAACTTGGTCGAGATCTCGGTCCGCATCTCTTCGCCGCGCCCGAATGCGACGCTCATCTCGAGCGAGGCGATCTCGATCACCTGGCGGGCTAACGAGCGCAGGCGGATGTCGACCCAGAGGTTTTCGGCGTCCCAGAAGGCGACGTGCTCGAACGCGTCCAGGTCGAAGTTGGCATCGAGCTCACGGTTGAGCACGCTGAGCACGTTCTTGTTGAACTCGGCAGTTACGCCAGAGGCGTCGTTGTAGGCCTCCTCGAGCGATTCCCGGTCCTTGACCAGGTCGGTACCGAGTAGGAAGTGGTCCTCCGGCCCGAGCAGGTTCGCAACGCGGGCCAGGAAGCTGGCGCGCTGAGCCGGCTCGAAGTTCCCAATCGTGCCGCCGAGAAAGGCGATCACGCGCGGTCCGGAGAGGGGCATCCGCTCGAGGTCCCGCTCGAAGTCGCAGACGAGGCCGTGGACGACGATCCCGTACTCGGAGGCCACCGCCTCGGCCGTTTCGCGGGTGATCTGCTCCGAGATGTCCACCGGCGCGTAAGCCTCCAGGCAGCCGGCGCCGGACATCGCATCGAGGAGAACCCGAGTCTTGCTGGCCGATCCCGAGCCGAGCTCGATCAGCGTGGTGGGATCGCCCGCTGCGGCAGCGATGTCGGGTGAATGGCGCTCGAGGATCGCCCGTTCGGCGCGCGTTGGGTAGTACTCGGGCAGGCGGGTGATCTCCTCGAACAGGGCCGAGCCGCGCTCGTCGTAGAAGTAGCGCGGGGAGAGCTCCTTGAAGGGCTTGGTCAGACCAGCCCGAACGTCCGCCGCCATCCCGGAGAGGGGGCCTCCTGGGGGGAGGTGCACGTCCATCGTGATCTGCTCAGCAACCGTGTTACCCATGGGATTCATGACGCAGCCTCCTCAGACTCCTCCCGCCCCCCATTCGTTGCCATACGGCCTCGTCGCGCGCCCGGTTCAGCGTCCTTCGCGCAGCGCAGCCCGGCGAAGATCTGGCGCCGCTCGGGGAGGTCCCAGTTGCGGAAGCTGGTTCGGATGACGTTGCGGCGGGTCGCCCAGGAGCCGCCGCGAAGCACCTTGTGGACGTCGCCGAAGAACACTTCGGAGTACTCGCGATAAGGAAAGGCCTGGAAGCCCGGGTAGGCCTCGAAGTCGGAACTAGTCCATTCCCAGACATCGCCCAGCATCTGCACCGCGCCGCAGTTGGAGGGAGCGTCGCCGTAAGCCCCGGCTCTCGCGCAGCCGAAGGCGAGCTGGTCCAGGTTGGCGCGATCTCGGTCGGTGCCCTCGGCGGCCACCTCCCACTCCTGCTCGGTCGGTAGCCGCTTGCCCGCCCAGCGGGCGAAGGCGTGCGCCTCGTGCCAGGAGACGTGGACCACCGGCTGCTCGAAATCAAGCGGCTCGACCCGGCCCATCGCCGTGCGCGACCATCCCCCGTGCGGACCGGCCTCCCAGTACATCGGCGGCTCGGCGCCGGTGTCGGCGACAAACTCGGCGTAGGCGCGGTTGGTGACCGGCGTGCGGTCGATCCAGAACGGCTTCACGTCGACCGTGTGGCGGGGGCGCTCGTTGTCGTAGGCGAAGCCGCCGGCGCCGGCGCCGATCTCCGCCTCCCCACCCTCCACCAGGACCATTTCCGGCCCGTCAGAGCCCGCCTGGGGAGCCGGCTCGATCTCCATGGGCTCGTAGCCGTCGATCAACTGGATCAGCTGGAGCATCGTCTCGTTGTGCTGTTGCTCGTGGGCGATCAGCATCTCGTAGACGAAGCCTTCGGCGAGCAGCGCGTCCTCGGCCGACTCGAGGTCCAGGCGGTCGAGGACCTCCAGCGCGCGCTCGCGCACCCCGTCGAGATAAGAGCGAAGCTCGTCGCCGCGCAGGATCGGCAGCTTGCCGCGGGTCGCCCGCGGGTTCTCGATCGCGTCGTAGAGGCGGCCCAGCTCACCGTGCAGCGGGTCCCGATGGCCGACCGTCTGTACCAGCCACAGCTCCTCGAAGTTGGCGATGTGGCCCAGGTCCCAGGCCAGGGGACTGAGGATCGGCGCGTACACGCGGTTCAGCTGCTCGTCGGACAGCGGATCGAGAAGCCGGAGAGTTCGCCGTCGCGCCTCGGCGAGGCGCTCCGCGATCGCATCCTTCTGGGGGGCCTGGACCGGGGCTGAGATGGCGACAGGCTAACGAGTACGCCATGCGCTCGCTGGGGAGGAATAGAGTGGCGCGCCGATGAGGATCGAGGGAGCGAGCGCGCTGGTAGCCGGCGGGGCCTCCGGGCTGGGGGCCGCCACCTCCAGGGCGCTGTATGAGGCCGGCGCGAAGCTCGTGGTCGCCGATCTCAACGCCGACAAGGGCGAGGCGCTCGCCGCCGAGCTCGGCGAGCGGGCCAGCTTCGTGGAGGCCAATGTGATGGAGCCCGAGCCCGTGCAGGCGGCGGTCGAGGCCGCCGCGAAGGCCCAGGGCGGCCTGCGGATCTCGGTCTGCTGCGCGGGGATCGGCTGGGCCCAGCGAACAGCGGGCAAGCAGGGCCCTCACGACCTGGAGATTTTCCACAACGTGATCAAGGTCAACCTGATCGGGACCTTCAACGTCCTGCGGCTCGCCGCCGCGGCGATGGTCGACAACGACCCCGACCCGGGTGGTGAGCGGGGCGTCTGCGTCAACACCGCCTCGATCGCCGCCTTCGACGGACAGATCGGCCAAGTGGCCTACTCCGCGTCAAAGGGCGGCATCGTCGGCCTCACGTTGCCGGCCGCCCGCGACCTGGCGAGCCGGGGGGTGCGAGTGGTGACGATCGCGCCCGGCACCTTCGACACGCCCCTGCTGGCGGCACTGCCCGAGGAGGCGCGCCTCGAGCTCGGCGCCCAGATCCCGTTTCCCAACCGCCTCGGCCAGCCCGAGGAGTTCGCCGCCCTGGCCCGCCACATCGTCGAGAACCCGATGCTGAACGGCGAAACGATCCGCCTAGACGGCGCCCTGCGGATGCCGCCGCGGTAGTCCCGGTTCCCGGATCAGGTCCCTTGATCCTCCGGATCGCGGTAGACGGGCTTGCGCCAGGGAGGAACGACCGCGAAGGGCGTGCGCCGGGCGGCGGGGTCGAGGGTCTCGATCGGAATCAGGGTGAGGCGATCCGCAGGTGTCCAACGGGCCCGAGGCGGCAGCGCGGTGAGGCGACGCGGCAGCCTGACCCGGGTCCGCGTCCCGCGGACGGCCGCAAGCGCGCGGGCGCCCACCCCCGCGCCGGCCCGCCCGATCCTGCGCATCGACAGGCGGCGATGCTCGTGGACGTGGCCCGCGTGGCTGCCGCCCGACACCCACAGGCGGCCCGTGGAGGGCCCCCAGGCCGAACGGTGGACGAGGCCGGCGTCCGAGGGCCAGCTGCCGAGGCCGCCGTCGTAGTTGTAGCCGTGATGGGAGGTGGCCCTGGCTTCGGTTCCGTCGGGCCCGATCCGGACCTGGTAGCCCTCCCAGTCGTCCTCGTGAAAGCCGACCCTCCCGGGCAGGTCGCGGAGACTCGTCGAGTCCTCGTAGTAGAGCCAGTACTGGATGTAGAGGTTGCCGGCGCGGCCCTCTGAGCAGTCCTGGCCGCGCGCGGCGGCATCGCTGCGCGCCGCGGCGCTGCGGCAGTCCACGACGTGCACGAATGCCGTGGTGAGCTCGCCGGTGTGGGATGCCCACACCGCGCCCGACTCTGGCCCGTTCCCGCAGCCGTGCCCGCGGCAGAAGCGGAAGTCGACCGGCAGTGCCGTCATCCCGTCCTCGTAGGCGATCTCCGGTGCCTCGGCGGCAATCCGCGCGGCCAGCTCCGGGCCGTACGCTTCCACCAGCTCCGAGTGCGCAGAGCAGGCGTCGGAGAGGCGCACGGCGCAGACCAGCTTCGCGGCGATCGCCCGCGCCAGCTCCGTCGCCGGCAGACGCGCCGCGGTGACGGTGAGCAGCCCGACCAGGAGCAGGGAGACGAGCGCGAGGAGCCCAGTCCACTCGACCGTCGCCTGGCCCCTCTCGCCGGCTCCTCCGCGACTGCCCCTCACGCGCCGACGCTAGGCGCGGCGGGCTCACGAGTGGTTCACGTCAGGTGACGACTCCCTCACCCGATTGGAGAGAGTCTCAGGCTCTCGCCGAGACCACTTGTTCCAGGCGCTCGAAGCTATCGGTCCAACCCTGCTCGTGAAGCGCACGCCGTCCTTCGGTCACAAACGGTGCTTGAGCGAGGACCAGCTCAGTCGCGTCGCCCAGATCACGGAGCGTCAGCGTGACGACCGTCTCCTGATCGTCCGGGTCCGGCTCGTCCCACCGAAAGGTGTAGGAGAGTCGGACGGGCGCGTTGACCTCACGGAACTCTCCCGAGAGATGGAACACCTCGCCGTCGGGAGGTTGCATCGTGATCCGGAAGCTGTCTCCGAGACGGGGATCGAAATCGACGCTGGGAGAGGTGAATCCGTGGGGCCCCCACCACTTCGCCAGCTCATCCGGGTCGGTCAACGCCGTGAACACGCGCGCGGGAGGAGCGGACAGCCGGTACTGCAAGTCGAGCGTCAGCCCACCAGCCTCGGTCATCGCTCGGACTGTAGTCGGCTACACGGTGGATCACACGCCGTAGGACTCCCACACCCGATTGGCGAGATAGAGTCGCCTCAGATGGCACAGCCCGGTGAGCTTCAGCCGCAGGCCAAGAAGAGCTCTTGGCGGCCCTGGGCGCTCGCCGGCGCCGTGCTCGTGGCGGTGATCTTCATCGCCCAGAACTCCCAGGAGGTGAAGGTCAAGTTCCTGTTCGTCGACACGACGACGCCGCTGATCTTCGCCCTCCTGATCGCGGTCGTCCTGGGCGTTGTGATCGGCTACGTCGGGCCGCTGGTCCGCCATCGCAGGCGCGGCGAGTGACGCCTGGATCTGCCGCGCGGTTCTGACCCGCGCTTAGAGCTCCTCGACCTCGGCCGCGATGTCGGCGGCCGCCTGCTTGGCGTCCGAGAACAGCATCGAGGTGTTGTCGCGGTAGAACAGGTCGTTGTCGATGCCGGCGAAGCCGGGGCTCAGGGAGCGCTTGATCACGATCACCTCGTTGGGCCTGGTTGACCTCGATGATCGGCATGCCGGCGATCGGGCTGGAGGGATCGTCCTTGGCCGCCGGGTTGGTGACGTCGTTGGCACCGATCACGACCGCGACGTCCGTCTGCGGCATCTCGGGGTTGATCTCGTCCATCTCCCTGAGCTGCTCGTACGGGACGTCCGCCTCGGCGAGCAGGACGTTCATGTGGCCCGGCATACGACCCGCCACCGGGTGGATCGCGTAGCTGACCCGGACCCCGTGCCTCTCGAGCTCGTTGGCGAGCTCCTTGACCGCGTGCTGGGCCTGTGCGACCGCCATCCCGTAGCCGGGAACGAAGACGACCGAGTCCGCATAGCCGAGCTTGATCGCGGCGTCCTGGGGGCCGATCGAGTGCACCGGCCGCTCCTCGCCGCCGGCGGCGGCGCCGGTGGCCACGGCGCCAAATCCGGCGAACAGCAGGTTGCCGACCGAGCGGTTCATGGCTCGGCTCATCTCGAGCGTGAGGATCGTTCCCGAGGACCCCACCAGTGTCCCGGCCACGATCAGGGCGACGTTGTCGAGCGCGAACCCCGCTGCCGCCGCGGCCAGGCCGGTGAACGCGTTCAGCAGCGAGATCACCACCGGCATGTCGGCGCCGCCGATCGGCAGCACGAACAGGTTGCCCAGCAGAGCCGCGGCGATCAGCACGGCGATGAACAGCGTCTGCGACGGGTCGGAGTCGTGGCTGGCGGCGAGCACGACGCAGCCGGCGAGGATGCCCGCGAGCAGGATGCCGTTGATGATGTGCTGTCCGGGAAAGCTGATCGGGCGCCCGGAGATCAGCTCCTGGAGCTTCGCGAAGGCGATGTTCGAGCCCCAGAACGAGACCGAGCCGACCACCAGCGAGAACAGGACCGGGATCAGGACGTCCAGCGGGATGTCCCCTCCCAGGTCGAGGCGGTGGCGGAACTCGGCCCACGAGATCAGGGCCGCCGCGCCGCCGCCGACGCCGTTGTAGAGGGCGACCATCTGCGGCATCTGGGTCATCTGGACCCGCCGCGAGGCGATCCCGCCGACCAGGGTCCCGATCAGGATCCCGAGCAGGATCAGGATGCCGTTGCCGATCACGTCCAGCGCCAGCGTGATCGCCACCGCGACCGCCATCCCGCCGGCGGCGATCAGGTTGCCGCGGCGGGCGGTGGTCGGGTGAGTCCCCTGGCGGACGCCGATGATGAACAGCGAGAAGGCGAGGATGTAGCACGCCGTGACGAGCTCGGAGCTCGGAGACAGCGCGGCGACCGGCAACGTCATCCCTCAGACCGCCGCGCCCGCAGTCGGCTCGCCGACTGACCGGTCGCCTCGCTCCCTGAAGCGGAGGACAGCCGGCTCTGGCTCTTGGTTTCCGGCGGAACATGCCGAGCATCCGGTCGGTGACCATGAAGCCGCCGACGATGTTGATCGTCCCGAAGGCGATCGCGATCGTCCCGATCACCTTGTCGAGCGTGCCGTCGGCGGCGCCGATCACGATCAGCCCGCCGAGCATGACGATGCCGTGGATCGCGTTGGTCTGCGACATCAGCGGCGTATGCAGCGTCGTCGGCACCTTCGAGATCACCTCGAAGCCGACGAAGGCGGCGAGGACGAAGATCGTGATCTCGGTGATCAGGTCCATCAGGCGGCAGGCCCCCGCAGCTTCCCGCGCCCGCTCGTTCTTGATCTCGCCGCCATGGGTGATGCAGGCGCCGGCGACGATCTCGTCCTCGAAGTCCAGGCGGAGCACCCCTTCTTCGGAGACCAGCAGGTCGAGCAGGTTCTCGACGTTCTTGGCGTACAGCTGCGAGGCGTGGGTCGCCATCTCGCTGGGCAGGTTGAGCGGGGCAAGGATCCTGACCCCGTCCTCGACCACGGTCTCGCCGGGCTTGGTCAGCTCGCAGTTCCCGCCGGAGTCACCGGCGAGGTCGACGATCACCGAGCCCGGCGACATCCGCCGCACGGCGTCGGCGGTGATCAGCAGCGGCGCCCGCCTGCCCGGCACCTGCGCGGTGGTGATGATCACGTCCTGGCGCTTGGCGGCGTCCGCGAGCGACTCGCGCACCTTCTCGTTCTCCTCCTCGGTCAGCGGTCGCGCGTATCCGCCCTCCGCCTCCGCATCCGGGATGAAGTCGAGCTCCAGAGGTCGGCCGCCCAGGCTCGCGATCTGCTCCCAGGCGGCGCGGCGGATGTCGAACCCGGTGACCACGGCCCCCAGTCGCTTCGCGGTCGCGATCGCCTGGAGGCCGGCCACCCCCGCGCCCAGCACCATCACCTTCGCCGGCGCCACGGTGCCCGCGGCCGTGGTCATCATCGGGAAGAAGCGACCCGCCTCCCGCGCGGCGAGCAGGGTGGCGGCATAGCCGGCCACATTCGCCTGCGAGGAGAGCGCGTCCATCGCCTGCGCGCGGGTGATCCGCGGGATCGCCTCCATCGCGAAGCTGGTCACGCCCGCCTCGGCCAGCGCCCGGTTGGTCTCCGCGGATGTGAGGGGCGCCAGGTGGCCGATCAAGACCTGGCCCGAGCGCAGCCGGCCGATCTCCTCAATGGTGGGGAGTGCGACCTTGGCCACCACCTCGGCGCCCCAGGCGTCGTCGCCCGACCCGACGCTGGCCCCCGCCTCCGAGTACTCGGCGTCGGCATGGCGTGCCCCCTCGCCGGCGCCCGACTCGACCGCCACCTCGACCTCCTTGCCCCTCAGCGAGCGGACGGCGTCCGGAATCAGCGCCACGCGGCGCTCGCCCTCCCGGGATTCTTTGGGCACGCCTACCTTCAAGGCCGCGAGAGCCTATTCAACGGAGTCGAGTCAGGCGGGCGCCGCGACGCCCGCCAGCTCGGCCAGGCGCTCGAGGGTGTGCTGGCGCTGCTCCGGCTCGGGGCTGATGGGCGAGACGATCAGGCGATCCACCCCCGCTGAGGCGTAACGGTCGATTCGCGCCGCGACCTCCTCCTCGCTGCCGATCAGCGAGGTGGCGTTGACCAGCTCGTCGGGGATCGCCTTGTAGGCCTCCTCGCGCTTGCCGTCGAGGTAGAGCGACTGGACCTCGTCGGCGACCTCGCCGAAGCCGAACCGGTGCGTCAGGTCGACGTAGAAGTTGGTCTTGCGGCTGCCCATTCCGCCCAGATAGAGCAGCAGGCCGGCCCTGACGATCGCCCGAGCCGCGTCGAGGTCGCCGTCGATCGCCACCTGCACGGTGGGCGAGACCTCGAGCTCGGAGCGCTGGCGCCCGCCCTTCGCCAGCCCGGCCTCGAGGTGCTCGCCCCACGTCTCCTCGAAGGCGTCGGGCGAGGAGAAGATCGGGATCCAGCCGTCGCAGATCTCCGCCGCCATCTCCACCGACTTGCGGCCGATCGCGCCAACGAAGATCGGGATCCGGTTGCGGAGCGGATGGAAGTTGAGCTTCAGCGCCTTGCCCTCGCCACCGGGAAGCGGCAGCTTGAAGTGCTGGCCGTCGTACTCCAGCCTGCCCTCGCGGGCGACGATCTGGCGGACGATCTCGATGTACTCCCGGGTCCGGCCCCACGGCTTGGCGTACGGGACCCCGTACCAGCCCTCCGAGACCTGCGGCCCCGAGGGACCGAAGCCGAAGATGAACCGCCCGCCGGACAGCGCGTCGATCGTGCAGCCGGCCATGGCGGCGGCGGCCGGGCGCGCGGGCCGGCACCTGCATGATCGCCCCGCCGAGCTGGATCGTCTCGGTCTGCGGGGCGAGCCAGGCGAGCACGCTGACCACGTCGGAGCCGTATGACTCCGCCACCCAGACGGAGTCGAACCCGGCGCGCTCGGCAGCCCGGACGGCCTCGACCGCCTCCTCGCCCTGGGGGCCGATGCCCCAGTAGCCGAGGTTGAGCCCGAGCTTCAGCGCCATCGCGTGCTGAACCCTATAGGCGGCGGGCCGGGAGCATGGCGCTCCCGGCCCGTGAACGCGGCTGGAAGGCTCGCGCTACTCGACGTAGCCGAACTCGACCAGGTAGTCGTGGGCGACGTCCGCCGGCTTCTCCTTGTCGATGTCGACGCGCGCGTTGAGCTCCTGCATCACCTCGAGCGTCAGGTTCTCCTGCACGCTCTCGACCGTCTCGCCGAAGTCCGGCCCGGCCTCGTCCACCGTCTCCTGGCTGGCGACGAACAGCACGTTCCCGGCCGGGAGGACCCCCTGGTCGTCCTCGAGGATCGTGTACTTGTCGGGGTCGACGAACAGCTGCGCGTCGGTCGTGAACAGGATCGACAGGTCCGCGTCGCCCTTGTCGAGCACCTCGTAGCGCAGGGCGATGTCGACCGGCGTGAACTCCTTGAACTCGAGCCCGTAGTTCTGCTCCAGGCCGAGCAGGCAGTCGATCCGCTGGCGGCACTCGGGCGAGCCGCAGAGCACCAGGTCCTGCGACTTGCCCTCGAGGTCGGAGATCGTGCTCGACGCCGAGCTCGTCGGCGGTTTCGGTCAACAGCCCGACCGCGTTCGCGCTGTTGAACGGGGTCGGCGGGTAGGCGACCAGGCCGAGCTGCTCGAACTCGGCCTGCGAGTCCTCGATAGGCCTGCTGCGCGTCGCCGGCGCACCTCCTCCGGCGGGACGTCGAAGAACGAGGTCAGCGCGGTCGAGGTGTACTCGGGATAGGCGTCGATCTCACCGTCCTCGAGCGCCTTCAGGGCGATCGTCTCGTCGCCGAGGTTGAGGTCCGTGCTGACGTCGTAGCCAGCGGCCTCCAGCCCCTGGGCGTAGATCTCGCCGAGGATGAACTGCTCGGTGAAGTTCTTCGAGCCGACCGTGATCGCGACCCCGTTGTTGTCGGGGTTCTCCTCGATCAGGCCGGCCGTGGTTTCGCCGCCGTCGCCCTCGTCGTCGTCGCCGCAGGCGGCGAGCCCGAGGGCGAGGACGAGGGCGGCGAGCAGCGCAAGCAGGGCACGAAGACGGTGTCTCATCGGGCGGTTCCTCTCTCGTGTACGCCCCTCCCAGGTCGGAGGCGCTGGCGCAATCCTATGCGCACCCGCGGTGGTCATGCGGATAGTTGCGTGCGCTGCATGCGCACCCCGCGCGGCGTCAGCGCCCACTGGACCGCGGCCAGGGTGAGCTCGACCGTCAACGCCAGCAGCGCGACGAGGATCGCGCCCGCGAGCACCCCCTCGTCGCCGTAGACGTTGCGGGCGAGGATGAAGTCGCCGAGCGTCAGCACGCCCGCCAGCGGGGCGATCGTCGCGGTGGCGATGATGTTGATCGCCGCCGTGCGCACGCCGGTCATGATCGTCGGCGCGGCGAGCGGCAGCTCGACCCGCACGCGCGATCTGCGCGCTCGCTCATCCCCATTCCCCGCGCCGCCTCGACCGCCTCGCGATCCACCTGACGAACGCCGACGAAGGTGTTGGTGAGGATCGGCGGGATCCCCAGCACCGCGAGGGCGATCGTCAACGTTGAGCAGCCCGACGCCGACGAAGGCCGACGAGAAGGCGATCAGGGCCAGCTCCGGGATCGCCCGGCCGGCGTTGCCGACCGCGATCGCGAGCAGCTCGCCCGTGCCCCGGTGGCCGAGCACGAGGCCGAGCGGAAGCGCGAGCGCGAGCGAGACCGCCGAGCGCCATGCCGCTCACCTTCGAGATGCTCGAGCATCAGCTCGCCGACCTGACCGAGGCCGCCGACCTGGGTACCGCCTCCGACACCGACTCGCGCTGGCTGAAGATGAACTCGATCGCGCCCGAGAACGAGTCGAGGAAGGCGAGCGGCACGATCACGCTACCCGTCCTCGGGATCCGCCGGGCGAGGGCGTGGAGGAGGTCCACGCGCCGCGCCGCGACCTCGCCCGCCGACCGCCAGCGCGATCAGCCGCTGCTGCGACCAGCAACAGCAGACGTCGAAGGCGATCGCCATCCCGATCGCAGCGCGCCGGCGAGTGACGACGCCGGTCTTGAAGGTGAGGTTCGAGCCGGCGACGATCTCCGAGCCGAGGCCGCCCGCCGCCGGCGAAGACGGCGAGGGTCGCAATCGCCACCGTCGAGACCGTCGCGATCCGCAGCCCGGCGATGATCTCGGGCACCGCGAGCGGCAGCTCGACCCGCCACAGCAGCTGGCGGTCGGTCATCCCCATGCCCGCGGCCGGCAGTCCTTGGCTTCGGCCGGAACGTTGGCCAGCCCGGCGACGATGTTGCGGTAGATGATCTGCAGCGTGTAGGCGGTCAGCGCGATGATCGCCGTGTCGGTGCCCCGCCCGGTGATCGGCAGCAGCAGGAAGAAGAAGGCGATGCTCGGGATCGTGTACAGGACGCCCGGTCGCGCCGATGAACGGGGGCACCAGCCAGCGGCGCCGGTGCGAGGCGAGCGCCATCGCGAAGGCGATCACGAAGCCGAGCGCGACCGAGACGACGACGAGGACGAGGTGCTCGAGCGTCGGGGTCGACGTAGCGGTCGAAGTTGTCGAGCAGCCCAGCCGAAGCAGAAGGCGCCGTTCTCCTGGCACGCAGTTCGGACTCGCGGCGATCGCGGAAGAAGTCGGCGCCCGGGCCTGGGCGATCAGTCGGAGTCGGGCATCGGCCACATCGCGCCAGCGGCCGCTCCGCGGCCGGGTGCTCCTCGGTCAGCGCCTCGGGCGAGGTCAGGAACTCGGAGATGATCTCCACCGACAGCACCCCCGCGATCCGCCCCTCGGCGTCGACCACCGGGGCGTAGCGCGTCTCGGCCTGCAGCAGGTCGGAGAGCGCATCGCGCATGACGTCGTCGAGCTCGACGCACCGGGTCCGGGCTGGTGTCCGGGCGCGCTGGGACGGTCTCGGCGCGCAGGTCGTCGTCCGAGAGCCAGCCCAGCGGCCGGCGGTCGGCGTCGATCACCAGCGCGTGCGGGACCTCCGCGCCCTCGAGCTTCGCCCGCACCTCCGAGCTCGCCTGGCCCAGGAAGGCCAGCGGCGCCTGCCACAGGTCGATGTCGGCGACCCGCATCAGCGCCAGGCGCTTCAGCGCCCGGTCGGCGCCGACGAAGTCCTCGACGAAGTCGTCGGCGGGCGCCATCAGGAGCTCGGCGGGGGTCGCGTACTGGGCCAGGCGCCCGCCCTCGCGGAGCACGGCGACCCGGTCGCCCATCTTGATCGCCTCGTCGATGTCGTGGGTGACGAACAGGATCGTCTTTCGCACCTCGGCCTGGAGGCGAAGGAACTCGTTCTGGAGCCGCTCGCGGTTGATCGGGTCGACCGCGCCGAAGGGCTCGTCCATCAGCATCACGCCGGGGTTGGCGGCCAGCGCGCGGGCCACGCCGACGCGCTGCTGCTGGCCGCCCGAGAGCTGGGCCGGGAAGCGGTCGCGCAAGGCGGGGTCGATCCGGACCAGCTCGAGCAGCTCCTCGACCCGAGCCTCCACGCGCTCGCGGTCCCAGCCCAGCAGGCGCGGCACCGTGGCGATGTTGTCGGCCACCGTCCGGTGGGGAAAGAGCCCGATCTGCTGGATCACGTAGCCGATCTCGCGACGCAGCTCGGCCGGCGAGCGCTCGCGCACCGAGGTGCCCCCGACCAGGATGTCGCCCTCGGTGATCTCGACCATGCGGTTGACCATCCGCATCGCGGTCGTCTTGCCGGACCCCGAGGGCCCGACGAAGACGCAGATCTCGCCTCCCGGCACGTCGAGGTCGAGCTCCGCCAGGGCCGGCTCGTCCGCGCCTGGGTAGCGCTTCGTCACCCGCCGGAAGGCGACCGAGGGGGCCTCCGCGGGCCCATCGAGGCTGTCTGGGGCCTCCGCGGACACTGGCTCGCGGCGATCCTAGCGAGCCGGCTCCGGTATAGATGGACGCGGATGAGCGAGCAGGCGCACCCGCGCGGGCTGAGCAGCGCCGAGGCGGCGCGGCGGCTGCGCGATCTCGGCCCGCCGGAGCCGCCGAGCAGCCGCTCGGTCGCCAGCATCGTCGCCGGCAACGTCTTCACGCTCTTCAACGCGATCCTGGGCGTCTTCTTCGTCCTGCTCCTGGCGCTGGGGCTGTTCGCGGACGCCCTCTTCGGGCTGATCGCGGTGGTCAACTCGGCGATCGGGATCCGCCAGGAGCTGAAGGCCAAGGAGACGCTCGACCAGCTGGCGCTGCTGGTCGCGCCCAGGGCGAAGGCGCGTTCGCGACGGCGAGCTGATCGAGCTGCGCGCCGAGGAGGTCGTCCCCGGCGACGTGATCCGGGTCGAGCCCGGCGACCAGCTCGTCGCCGACGGCGTCGTGGTCTCGACGCGCGGCCTGACGATCGACGAGTCGATTCTCACCGGCGAGTCCGACGGGGTTCGCAAGCACGACGGCGATCGGCTGCTCTCGGGCGCCTTCTGCCTCGCTGGCTCCGGCTACTACGAGGTGGACGCGGTGCGCGAGGACAGCCACGCCGAGCAGGTCGCGGGCGAGGCGAGGGCCTTCCGCCACCCGCCCTCGCCGCTTCAGCTCGAGGTCAACCGCGTGCTGAGCGCGACCACGATCGTGATGGTGCCCCTCGCCGTGCTCCTGCTGCTCGCGTTCTCGGTCCGCAGCGTCGAGCTCCAGGAGGCCGCGCAGACGGCGGCCGCCGGCCTGGTGACGCTGATCCCCGAGGGCCTGGTGCTGCTGATGAGCATCACCCTGGCCGTGGCCGCCGTCCGCCTGGCGCGGATGAACACCCTCGTCCAGCAGATCGCCGCCACCGAGGCGCTCGCCGCAGTCGACACGATCTGCGTCGACAAGACCGGAACGCTCACCGACGGCACCCTCGACCTGGTCTCGGTCGAGGTGGCCGACAAGACCCAGCCTGCGGTGGCTCACGAGGCGCTGTCCCGCTTCGCGCACTCGACCGGGGAGCGGAACCGGACCCTCCAGACGATCGCCGACCGCTATCCGGGCAAGCCGGAGCCCGTCGTCGCCGAGGTGCCCTTCTCCTCGGCGTGGAAGTGGAGCGGCGTCACCCTCGATGGGCGGGGGTCGACCCGCAGCTACGTGATGGGCGCGCCCGACGTGCTCGCTCAGGCGGGGGCGCTCGAGCTGACGCCCCGCTTGCAGCGCACGCTCGAGGAGCACACCGCCGCGGGGCGGCGCGTCGTGGCCTTCGGGGAGGCGTCGACGGGCCTTCCGGCCGACCCCGGGAGCCAGCCCCCGCCCAGGCTCGAGCCCCGCGCCCTGGTGGTGCTGGAGGAGCAGCTTCGCCCCGACGCCGCGGAGACGATCGAGTTCATGCGCCGCCAGCGGGTGGACCTGAAGCTGATCTCCGGCGACGCGCGGCAGACGGTCACCGCCGTCGCGCACGGCGGTCGGCGTTCCGGCGGATGCCGGCGTGATCGAGGGGCCGGACCTGCCCGACGACAGGGCCGGGATCGCCCTCGCCGCCGAGCGCAACACGATCTTCTGCCGAATCACGCCGGAGCAGAAGAAGGCGCTGGTCGGGGCGCTCGCCGATCGCGGGCGCTTCACGGCGATGATCGGCGACGGCGTCAACGACGTCCCGGCGCTGAAGCAGGCAAGGCTCGCCGTGGGGATGGGGTCGGGAAGCCAGATCACCAAGGGAATCGCCGACATCGTCCTGATGCGCGACCAGTTCTCGATGCTGCCGCGCGCGGTCGCCGAGGGGCGGCGGATCGCCCGCAACATCCACCGCCTCGGGCGCCTGTACGTGACCAAGTCGCGTCTACGCGGGGGTCCTGATCCTGTTCACGGCGATCTTCGGCGGCGCCTTCCCCTTCCTCCCCCGGCAGCTGACGATCGCCGCCACGCTGACGATCGGGATCCCGTCCTTCGTCCTCGCCCTGGCGCCGAGCGAGGGCCCCCTGTACCGGGGTCGGCTGCTGCGCGCGCTGGCCGCCTTCGCGGTGCCGGCGGGCGTCGGGATCGCTGCGGGCTCGCTGCTCTCCTTCTACATGGTCGACGAGCTATTCGCCGGCTCGCTGGCGGAGGGCCGCACCGCCGCGACCACCACCCTGATCGTGCTCGGGCTCTGCTTCATCCTCCTGCTCGAGCGCGGGCCGGGCCGCGAGCACATCACGATCCAGAGCTACATGCTGGCGATGGTCGCCGGGCTTGGGGCGCTTTACGCCCTCGCTCTCGCCGCCGCACCGGTACGCGAGTTCTTCGACCTCGAGCTGCTGTCGGCCGGCCAGTGGTTCCTGAGCCTGCTCTCGGTCGCCGTCGGGCTGGTGCTGGCGGCGCTCGCCTGGCGGCTCCCCCAGATCCAGGCGCTCGAGGCGCCGGCCGATGCGCCGCCGGCCGGGGAGCCGACCCCCGAGGCCGCCTCCGCCGACGCGAGCGAGCAGCCTCCCACGCAGACGGCGCTGCCCGCATCCCGGGCCCAGGCCGTGACCGCGATGGCCGCCGAGTCCAGCCAATCCCGCTCCGACCCCGCCGCGTCCGGGCGGCGACGTACCAAGATCGTCGCCACGATCGGGCCCGCCACGCGCTCCGTGGAGCGGATGGCGGAGCTGATCCGGGCGGGAGCCGACGTCTTCCGGCTCAACTTCTCGCACGGCGGACGCGAGGAGCACGCCGCCAACGTGGCGATGGCGCGCGAGGCCTCGGAGCTCGCCGGCCAGGAGGTCGGCCTGCTCGGCGACCTGCCGGGGCCGAAGCTGCGGCTCGACGAGGTCGAGGGGGGCGTGGTCGAGCTGCAAGCGGGCTCGGAGCTGACGCTGACCACCGGAGAGGAGATCGGCGACGCCGACCAGCTGCCGGTCTCGTGGGAGGGCCTTCCGGCGGCGGTCTCCGAGGGCGACGAGGTCTACCTCGCCGACGGCCGCGTCCGGCTGCGGGTGCTCGCGCGGCGACGTCCGGCGAGGTTCGCTGCGCGGTCGAGGTCGGCGGGGCGGTCGCCTCGCACCAGGGGCTGAACATGCCGGGGACGGAGATGCCCTTGCCGTCCGCCGGCCGAACCGACCTCGACTGGGTGGACTTCGCGGTCGAGCAGGGCATCGACCTGCTCGCGGTGTCGTTCGTGCGCCGCGCGGACGACCTGGAGCCCGTCGAGCGCCGCGTCCGGGCCGCCGGAGCCGACATCCCGTTGATCGCCAAGATCGAGAAGCCGCAGGCGGCGGAGAACGCCGAGGCGATCATGCGGGCGGCGCTGGGCGGGATCATGGTCGCCCGCGGCGACCTCGGCATCGAGATGCGCGATCGAGCGGGTGCCGGTGGTCCAGAAGCGGCTCCTGGCGCTGGCCGGACGCCACTCCCGTCCGTCGATCACCGCGACCCAGATGCTCGCCTCGATGGTGGGCTCGCCCCGGCCGACGCGAGCGGAGGTCTCCGACGTGGCCGCCGCGATCTACCAGGGAACGGACGCCGTGATGCTGTCCGAGGAGACGGCGGTCGGCGAGTACCCGGTCGAGGCGGTGCGGGTGATGGACCGGATCGCCCGCGAGGCCGAGCCCGACCTCCCGTACGGCGACTGGCTGTTCAACCGCGCCGCCTCCGAGCCGTCGGACGTCGCCGGCTCGGTCGCCCGAGCGGCCGTTGGCTCGACCTACACGCTGGGGCTCGCCGCCGTGGTCGTCCCCACGCGCAGCGGCCGCACCGCGCGGCTGGTCTCCGCGCACCGCCCGAGCGTGCCGGTGCTGGCGGTCTCGCCGCGGCTCGAGACGGTGCGCCGGCTCCAGCTCCTGTTCGGCGTCAGCTGCGCCCTCGCCGAGGACTGGACGAGCCTCCGCACCCTGCTGGACGAGTGCGCCCGGCTGGCCAGGGAGCAGGGCGTCGCCCGCAGCGGCGACCTGATCGGGATCACGGCCGGGCTGCCCCAGCAGGAGCTCGGCACCAACCTGTTCGAGGTCCACCGGGTGCCGTAGCTGAGTGGGGCCTCTCCACTACGGAGAGATCACGAGCTGGGTGACGAGCAGGTTCGCCACCAGGCGCTCGGCGCAGTGGACGCGGACCTCGACCACGTGGGTGGTGCGCCCGGCATGGAGGTGCTCGGCGGTCGCGATCAGCTCGTCGCCCGGGCGGCCGGCGGCGAACACGTTCAGCTTCATCTCCACGGTGGTGAAGTTGTGGCCCGGCGGCAGGTGCCGGAAGGTCTGCCAGGCGGCGACCGAGTCGGCAAGCGCGACCCAGGCGCCGCCGTGAACGAGGCCGCCCGGGTGCAGGTGGCGCCTGTCGACGACGATCCGCCCGGTCGTGCGCTCGTCGGTGATCTCGAGCGGCTCGACCCCGAGGTCGGCGGGGAAGCTGTCCGCGACCCGCGCGCGCAGCGCCTCGGCTGTGACCTCGGGATTGCCCTGGGACACGGCGGCGGAGCGTATCTGCGGCTACCCCTTGAAGGTGGAGCGGCCGGCGTCGCCGAAGGGCTCGTCCCGCTCGCGGACCGCCTCGCCCCATCCCGCCTCGGCCGCCCGGCGCTGGAACGCGTAGCCCTCCGGCGTGTGGCGGGCGACGCCGTCGAAGAAGGTGCCGAGGACCTGCGTCGCGTGCAGCCCCTGCGCGTAGACCGCCTGGTTGACGAGCAGCTTGTGCATCACGAGCTGGTTCACGGGAACCCGCGCCACCCGGCTCAGCAGCGCCTCGAAGCGGGCGTCGAGGCGATCGGCGGGCGCCGCCTCCGCGGCGAGCCCCCAGTCGACGGCCTCGGTGCCCGAGATCGAGTCGCCAGTCAGGAGCAGCCGCTTCGCCCGCGCCGGCCCGATACGCCAGGACCACAGCGCGGTCGTCGGCACGCCCCAGACCCGAGCCGGCGGGTAGCCGATCTTCGCCTCGTCCTCGATCACCAGCAGGTCCGAGCACAGCGCCATGTCGGTGCCACCGGCGACGCAGAAGCCGTGCACCTTGCACAGCACCGGCTTCTCGGAGTGGAACAGGCTCATGAAGCCGCGGACGTTCCGCGACATCATCTGGAAGTCGATCACCGGGTCCCAGACGCGATCCGGGTCGTGGTTTGCGGCCTGAACGGCGGGATCGAGCGCCGAGCCCTGGGGCGCCTCGGTCGCCCCCGAACTCCTCCCCATCGCCTCGGCCGAGGCGACCAGGTCGTAGCCGCCGCAGAAGCCCGAGCCGTTTCCGGCGAGGGCGAGCACGTGCACCCGCGGATCGAGATTCGCGCGCTCGACGCACGCGGTCAGCTCGCGCGGCATCTCGAGCGTGATCCCGTTGCCGCGCTCCGGCCGGTCCAGTGTGATCCGCGCCACCCTCCCGTCGCGCTCGTAGGTCATCGTGCTGAGCGTCTCCATGCGGCTCCTCTCGGTCGAATGCGGCACGATCCTTCCACCCATGGCGACGAAAGGGCGGCACACCACGATCGAGGCGGCCGGGCACGAAGTGCGGCTGTCGAACCCGGACAAGGTCTTCTTCCCCCAAGCAGGCCATAGCAAGCTCGACCTCGCCAACTACTACCTCGAGGCCGCTGACGCGGCCCTGGTGCACCTGCGCGAGCGGCCGACGACCCTGAAGCGGTTCGTCGACGGGGCGGGCGGCGAGTTCTTCTTCCAGAAGCGGGTGCCGAAGGGGGCGCCCAAATGGCTTCAGACAGCCACCGCCATTCCCGAGCGGGCGCAGCGCGCGCGAGTGTGCGCCAACGACGCCGCCCACCTCGTCTGGTGCCTCGGTGTGATCGACTTAACCCGTGGCCGGGCGCCGGGCGGACCTCGACCACCCCGACGAGCTGCGCGTGGACCTCGATCCGACGCCGGAGGCCTCAGGGACGACGTCCGCGGGTGGCCATGGTCGTCGCGAGGGCCTCGCCGAGCATCGACCTCGAGGGCTTCCCAAGCCCCAGCTCGCGCGGCACCACGTCAACGTCCGGGTGCAGCCTCGAGCAGGACTTCACCGATGCGGCGCGGCGCTCGCCCTCGCTCGCGAAGTCGAGCGCCGGTGCCGAAGCTGGCGACCAGCAAGTGGTGGAAGGAGGAGCGCCACGGCGTCTTCGTCGACTACAACCAGAACGCTCGCGACCGCCGGTCCGCCTCGGCCTACCGTGCGCCCGGTCGCCGACGCGCGCGTCTCACCCGCTCGCGTGGGATCGGTGCCCCGTCGATCCGGCCGAGCTACGTCCCGACACGGTCCCGGCACGGCTAAGGACGTCGGCGTCCGTCGGCCGAGATCGACAGCACGCGGGGTCCCTCGAAAGCCTGCTCGACTCGGGCGCGCGAGGCCGACTGCCGGCCCTGGCCGCCGCACTTCGCGAAGCAGCGCGGCGAGCCGCAAGCGGGTGCAGCCGAGCAAGGCCCGCAAGCGTCAGTCGAGCTGATCGAACGTGCAGGCGGCCGGCGCCTTGTCGTCGCGCCAGCGCAGGACCTTGGTGCCGTGGCGGATGCGGCCGTCGCTGACGTGGTCGAACGAGACCTCGACCACGAGCTCGGGGCGCAGCTCGATCCACTCCAGGTCGCGCCCGGCCGCCCACCGGCTCGGATCGCCCGAGCCTCGCTCGCCGGTCTCGTACGGCGCCAGCTTGGCGACCAGCTCGCGCTTCTCCTTGGCCCGGAAGCCCGAGGTGTGGCCGACGACCCGCAGCTTGCCGCCGCTCATAGAGGCCGAGGATCAAGGAGCCCACGGTGCCCTCCTCCTTCCCGGGCCGCCAGCCGACCACGACGCAGTCCGCGGTTCGCACCCGCTTCACCTTCACCATCCCCTTGCGCTCGCCGGGGCGGTACGGGGCGTCCAGCTGCTTTGCGACCACCCCCTCGCCCGACTCGAGCCATGGGGCGGCCTTCGCGAGGTTGTTCGCCAGCGGGGTCAGCTCGACTGAGCCGGCCGCCGTGCGCTTCCTGCCGCCCAGCGCCGGCGACCAGCGCCTGGAGGCGCTCGCGTCGGTCGGCAAACGGTCGGGCGAGCAGCTTCTCCTTTCCCTCGGCGAGGAGGTCGAACGCCCGTAACCGCGCCGGCGTCTGCTCGGCCAGCATCCGCACACGCGACTCCGCCGGATGGAGGCGGTTCTGGAGCGCGTCGAACTCCTCTCGGCCGTCGGCGTCGAGAATCACCAGCTCGCCATCGAGCACGTAGCGGCCGGGCGGGAACTCGAGCTCCGGGAAGTAGCGACTCAGGGGCTTGCCCGAGCGCGACTGAAGGTAGACGTCCTCACCGTCGACGAACGCGAGCACCCGAAAGCCGTCGAACTTCGGCTCATACACCCACTCCTCGCCCTCGGGAATCGCCTTGCGGGACAGCGCCAGCTGGGTTGCACGGGTGGCTTCAGCGGCAGGGCCACGACCGCGATCCTAGATGAGCGACTCAATCAATCTGGCCGTGGAAGGCGCTCTAGGATCGCGCCGATGCCGAGGACTGATCCGCCGCCGGAATGCGACGTCGTCGTCGTCGGCGCGGGGATCGTCGGGCTCGCCACGGCGAGGGAGCTCGCCCTGCGCCACGACGGCCTGCGGGTGGTGGTGCTCGAGCGCGAGTCGAGGATCGCGGCTCACCAAAGCGGCAGGACCAGCGGCGTGATCCACGCGGGGATCTACTACCGGCCCGGCTCGTTGAAGGCCCGGCTCTGCGTGGCCGGCGCCCGCGAGCTGTACTCCTACTGCGAGCGGCACGGGATACGAACGCTCAAGAGCGGCAAGGTGATCGTCGCCACGGGCGAGGACGAGCTGGCCGCGCTCGACGAGCTGGAGCGCAGGGGGCGGGAGAACGAGGTGCCGGGACTGCGCCGGATCGGGGCCGACGAGCTGCGCGAGATCGAGCCGCACGCGACCGGGATCGCGGCGCTTCACTCGCCCGAGACCGGGGTCGTCGACTTCGCCCAGGTTGCGGCGAGCTTCGCCGCCGAGCTGAAGCGGCGAAGCGGACGCGTCGTCACGGGATGCGCCGGCCTCTCGCTGTCACCCCAGGGCGCGGGAATCGCGATCGCCCACGCGGCCGGCACGACGAGGGCCGCGGCCGCGATCTGCTGTGCGGGTGCCTGGTCGGACCGCCTGGCGGCCGCCTGCGGCGCCCCGGCCGAGCCCCGCATCGTTCCCTTTCGGGGCGCCTACCTTCGGCTGCGCCCCGAACGCCGCGAGCTGGTGCGGGGCAACATCTATCCGGTCCCGGACCCCGAGCTTCCGTTCCTCGGCATGCACCTCACGCGGCGCATCGACGGGGAGGTTCTGGCCGGCCCCTCGGCGCTGCTGGTCGGCGCCCGCGACGCCTACCGCCTGGAGCGGGTCAGCCCCCGCGACCTGGCTGACACGCTCACCTGGCCCGGCACCTGGCGGCTGCTCCGCGATCACTGGCGCACCGCCGTCGGCGAGCTCGGCCCGGCCGCCAGCCGCAAGGCCTTCGTCGGCGAGCTACGGCGCTTCATCCCCGAGCTGCGGGCGGCCGACGTGCGTCCCGGGCCGGCCGGCGTCCGCGCCCAGGCAGTGGCCCGCGACGGCTCGCTGGTCGACGACTTCGTGGTCCACCGCACCGAGCGGGCGCTGCACGTTCGCAACGCCCCCTCGCCCGCGGCCACCTCCTCGCTCGCGCTCGCGCGCCTGATCGCGGACGAGGCCGCTGGGCTGATCCAGTGAGCGGCTTCGTCAAGAGGAGCTGCGGGGGCCCGGTACGCCGGGCGCCTCGATCCGAGCCCGCAGGCGTGAGGCAAGGGCGTCCGGCCCGAGGGCGCGCCGTGCGAGCTTCGCGGGCGCAATCCGCATGTACCGCTGCGTTCTGAGGACGCCCCTGCTCCGCCGGCGATAGGGCCGCTCAGGAAGGAGCGCGCCCAGGGTCTCCCAGTCACCGGGCACGCGATTCAGCTTGGCTTCCCTGCCGGTTGTCGAGTCGAGGTCCAGTGGGAGGAGCTCACGCAGGATCTCCCGACGCTGGTCGCGAAGAACCGTGGACTTTGGATCCAGGCTGCGCACGATCCCAAGCCCGCTCGCGGGGACATCGAGCACCGTGGTCTGGAGATCGGGCCGGTACCTCCTGAGACAGACCGCCAGCTTCCAGACGTCGCCGGTCCAACGCCTCTTCGGGCGCTTTCGCGCCGCCACGCGCGGATTCGCGGGCAGACAGTCGTGCAGGACGATCACGGACTCTGGAGTGCAGTGGGGCTCCAGGTTCGCGAAGTCCCGCAGCGCGAACTCGAACAGGTGCATGCCGTCGATGAAGGCCAGATCGACCTTGCGACCGCCCAGCACGTCCTCGAGGTCCCACATCTCGAAGAAGGTGTCGCTGTCCCATGGGAATACCTTGGTGGAGCGAGAGATCGGGTGGCGGAGCCGAGGCTCGGGGTCGATGCCCACTGCTCGCGTTCCGGGCAAGGCGAGCGTCAGCGAATTGCCGCGATTGACGCCGATCTCGACGTAGGTCCTCGGCAGCAGCCGGACGTGCACGAAGTCCAAGGCCTCGTAGGTGGCTGGCCGGCCCTGCGCTCGCGGGCCTCATGTGTGGCACGGCGGCAGGGTACCCTCGCGTTTGATGGAGGCGGCGACCGAGGCCAGGGTCGAGCAAGCGCGGACAGAGCAACCGTGCTCCTCGTTCGCGAAGTCCCTGTTCCTGGGCCAGATCCACGAGGACCTGGTCTTTCCGTGGCCCCAGCCCGACGCCGCCGAGCAGGACCGGGTGCGGGCGCTGATCGCGGCGGCCGACGAGCTCGGCTCGCGGCTCGACCCGCGCAAGATCGAGGAGGACCGCTGGATCGGCGACGACGTGGTCCGGGAGCTCGGCGAGCGCGGCCTTTGCGGCCTCTACGTCCCCGAGCGCTACGGCGGACAGGGCCTCTCCCAGACGGGCTACGCGCGGGTGTTCGAGACCCTGGCCCGGATCGACGCCACGCTGTCGATCGTCCTCGGCGTCCACCAGTCGATCGGCTTCAAGGGCATCCACATGTTCGGCACCGACGAGCAGAAGGAGCGCTTCCTGCCCGAGCTCGCCGCCGGCCGCAAGCTGGCCGGCTTCGCGCTCACCGAGCCGAACGCCGGCTCGACGCCTACCAGATCTCAAGCCGCGCGGTCCGGCAGGCCGACGGCTCCTGGGTGCTGAACGGGGAGAAGCGCTACATCGGCAACGGGGGCAAGGGCTCGGTGTTCACGACCTTCGCCCGCTGCGAGGTGGACGGCAAGGACCGCCACATCGCGCTGATCGTCGAGAAGGGGATGAAGGGCTTCGAGGTCGGCGAGCGCTTCGACACCATGGGGCTGCGGGGAACGACCTGCGGCGCCTCTACTTCAAGGACGTGCGGGTGCCGCCCGAGAACGTGCTCGGCGAGCCCGGCGAGGGCTTCCACATCGCGATGGAGATCCTGAACAACGGCCGGATCGGGCTGGGGACGGGCTCGGTGGGCGCCGCCAAGTGGCTGCTCGACAAGGCGATCGACCACGTCACGGACCGCCAGCAGTTCGGCCATCCGCTGGCCGACTTCGAGCTCGTCCAGGACAAGATCGGCTGGATGGTCTCCGACCTGTTCGGCCTCGAGGCGATGTGCTACCTGACCTGCGGCCTGGTCGACGCCGGCGTGCCCGACTACTCGCTGGAGTCGGCGATCTGCAAGGTCTCGGGGACGGAGTTCCTGTGGTACGCGGCGAACCGCACCCTCCAGCTCAAGGGGGGCGAGGGCTACCTGCGCACCCAGCCGTTCGAGAAGGTGCTGCGGGACATCCGCATCTTCCCGATCTTCGAGGGCGCCAACGACGTGCTGCGGGCGTTCATCGCGCTCTCCGGCCTGAAGCCGCTGGGCGAGAAGCTCTCGGGCCTCGGCGAGGTCGGCCTCTCCGATCCGATCGGCTCGATCGGCGTCCTGATCGACTACTTCGGCGGCCGGATCCAGCGTGAGGTGCGCCCGGATCGGGTCACCAAGGCGCATCCGGAGCTCGAGAAGCATGCCGACGCCGTTTCCGAACAGGTCAAGCAGCTCCGCGACGTCTCGAGTCGCTGCTCCGCGAGCACCAGCGGGAGATCGTCAACCGCCAGTTCGCCCAGAAGCGCCTCGCCGACTCGGTCTCCGACATCTATGCCCAGGTCGCCGTCCTCTCCAGGGTGAGCTCGATCTTCGAGGACCAGGGCGTGGAGCCATCAGGCCAGGAGCGCTACATCGCCGAGACCTTCTGCACCCGCGCCGCCGACGCGTGCGCTCCAGGTTCGACCAGCTCGAGCACAACGACGACGAGCGGATGTCCGCGATCGCCAAGCTCGCTTACAGGCGCGGCGAGTACGGCTACGCGCTGTTCGACGACTGAGGGGAAGCCCGGTCAGCGCTCCGCCTCGAGGCTCTCGACGGCGCGGCTCAGCACATCGCGCAGGTTCCGCTGGTCATCGCGCGGCAAGGCGGCAATCGCCGGCGGGGCCTCCGAGAGGCGCATCTCGAGCTCGGCGCGCAGCGCCCGCCCCTTCTCGGTCAGCACCAGCAGCTTCACCCGCCGATCGTGTTCGGCGGGCTGGCGCTCGACCAACCCGCGCTCCTCGAGTCGGTCCGTGATCCAGGTGACGTTGGAGCTGTCGCAGGCGAGCTGCTTGGCAAGCTCGCCCATCGGCTTCGGCTCGTCGAGGGTCTGGAGGGCAATCCAATGGGGCGGCACAAGGTCGTATTCGCGAATCGCCGCCATCCAGCGCGGGCGCTGCGAGAAGACGACTCGCTGAAGCAGCGACCACGCCGCGTTGGCGAGATCCGGCTTCGCCGGGGCGGCGCCCGTCCTAGACGCGTCAGGACTGCTGGTCTCGATTGCCACGAGACGATCATACTCCATCAATTGGATATTTGATAGATTCAACTATTAGCATGGCACTCGAAACCTTGAATGGAGACCAGCGAGCGAAAGGGGGTCGAATGGCGCAGACCGAATCCAGGGACGGCATCGAGGCACACGGCCTGGTGCGCGAGTTCAAGAACGGGCCCCGGGCCGTCGACGGCGTCGACTTGGCGGTCGCACCGGGGGAGATCTACGGCTTCCTTGGCCCGAACGGCGCCGGGAAGTCGACCACCGTCCACATGCTGACCACCCTCCTGCCCCCCACGGCCGGCACCGCGACGGTCGCCGGCCACGACATCGTCCGCGACGGACCGGCCGTCCGCGACGCGATCGGCGTCGCACTCCAGGAAGCGGCGCTCGACCTGCTGCTTTCGGGGAGCGAGCACATGAGCTCCAAGGCGGGCTTCATGGCCTCCCTGTGGCGGAGATCAGGCGCCGGGGTGACGCCCTGTTGGAGCGGGTCGGTCTCGCCGAGGCCGCCGAACGCCGCGTCGGCACCTATTCCGGCGGCATGAAGCGCCGGCTGGACCTCGCGCTGGCGCTCGTCCATCAGCCACGAATCCTGTTCCTCGACGAGCCGACCACCGGCTCGACATCCAGAGCCGCACCGCCCTCTGGGACGAGGTCGCCCGCCTTGCGCGGCGAGGAGGGGGTAACCGTCTTTTTTACGACGCAGTACCTCGAGGAGGCGGACCAGCTCGCGGATCGCGTCGGGATCATCGACCATGGCCGGCTGGTCGCGGAAGGGACTCCAGCGGCCCTCAAGGCCGAGATCGGACGCCCCACCGTCGAGGCTACCCCTCACGACCGTGCCGACGCCGAACGCCTCCAGGCAGCGCTTCGCCGCTTCGGCGAGGAGGTGCCGGCGGCGCCCGGCGCGGTCGCGATCCGCCTCACCGATGGGGTCGAGGAGCTGACCGAGATCGTTCGCGCGCTCGATGCCGAGGGGATCCGGATCGCCAACCTCGAGATCCACGCCCCCAGCCTCGACGACGTCTTCCTGACGAAGACCGGCCGCCGGCTCGAGGGCGCGCGCGACTACGAGGAAGCCGACGAGCAGACTGCCGGCGAGCTCGAGCCGGCGGCCGCCTAGGTACTCGACGTGTCCGCACCGGCGGCGGCAGCCGCGCTTCCGCAGGCAGGCGCGCTACATGGCGTGGCGCGCGGTGATCCGAACCGCCCGTCAGCCGATCGTGATCGTGCCGCCGCTCGTCTTCCCCCTCTTCCTGCTCGCGATCAACGCCTCCGGGCTCGACGCGGCGACGCAGATCCCGGGCTTCCCCGCCGACTCCTACCTCGCGTTCGTGCTCGCCTTCCCCTTCATGCAGGGGGCGATCTTCGCCACCAACACGGCCGGCACCAACATCGCGCAGGACATCGGCAGCGGCTTCTTCAACCGCCTCTCGCTGACTCCGATGCGTGGCTCCTCGCTGCTCGCCGGTCAGCTCACCGGAGTGCTGCTGGTGGGGACCATCCAGGCGATCGCCTTCCTCGCCGCCGGCCTCGCCGCCGGCGCGCACATGGCGGCCGGCCCACTGGGCGTGCTCGTGATCTTCGCCCTGTCGCTGTCGATCGTCGCCGCCTTCGGCGCGATCGGGCTCCTGGTGGGGCTCCGCACGGGCTCTGGAGAGGCGGTCCAGGGGCTCTTCCCGCTCATGTTCATCCTCCTCTTCCTCAGCTCGGCGGCGCTGCCGCGCGACCTCATCGCCCAGGATTGGTTCCAGACGGTGGCGACGATCAACCCGGTGAGTTACCTGATCGAGGGCATTCGCAGCCTGGTGATCACCGGCTGGGACGCTGAAGCGCTGGCGCTTGCCTTCGGCATCGCGATCGCGATCTTCGCGGTCGGCCTGGCCGCCTCGACGGCAGCCCTGCGGGAGAGGCTGGTGCGAACGTGAGCCGCCGAACCCGATATCTCGCGGTCGCGCGCACGGTAGCCTGGCGCAACCTGCGCTCCGTGGTACGCAGCCCGGCGCTGATCCTGCCGCCGCTCATCTTCCCGCTCTTCTTCTACATGGCGTTCGCGGGCGGGCTCTCGACGGTCGGCGACCTGCCCGGCTTCGGCTACTACGACTACAACGCCTTCCAGTTCGTCTTCGTGCTGCTCCAGTCGGCCGCCTTCGGGGGCGTGTTCATCGGCTTCTCGATCGCCGCCGACTTCGACTCCGGCTTCACGCGGCGTCTCTTTCTAGCCGCGCACGACCGTTCAGCTGTGCTCGCCGGGTTTGGCGTCGCAGCCCTGATTCGCGACGGCGTCCGTCTGGGCGCTGGTCTTCACGATCGCCCTCGCCCCACCGGGCTCGAAGTTCGTGGCCGGCGGCGATCGAGCCTCAGCGGGCTCGTCGGCCTCGCCCTGATCGTCAACGTCGCCTCCTTCCCTGTTGGCGGCGGGGATGATGACGGCGAATGGGGTCCCTCCAGGCAGCGCCGGCGGTGCAGGTCCCGGTCTTCCTCATCCTGATGACGGCTCCCGTGTACGTGCCGCATGACCTGCTCCAGGGCTGGATCGAGACCGGCTCGCAGAGTCGACCCGGGCGACCCCGAGTCGATGGAGGCCAGCCTTGGCCTGATGGCCGGCAACCCCTTCCACATCGCCCTTGCTTTCGCCGCGGCCGCCAGCCTGGCGGCCGCTCTCCTCGCTCTTTCGCGCACCGCCGCCCGCGCAAGGCCGAGGCGGCGGGGTGATCGGCGGCAGCTAGCCGAGCCGCTCCACGATCATCGCCTTGCCCTGGCCGCCGGCTACGCACATCGTCTCCAGGCCGACCTGATGGTCCTCGGTTTCCATCGCGTTCAGGAGCGTGGTCATGATCCGCGCTCCGGTCATCCCGAACGGGTGCCCGAGCGCGATCGCGCCGCCGTGCGTGTTCAGCTTCTCGAGCGGGATGTCGCACTGGTCCATGATCGGGATCACCTGGGCCGCGAAGGCCTCGTTCAGCTCGACCACGCCCACGTCGGCCATCGTCATCCCGGCCCGGTCGAGCACCTTCTTCACCGCTCCGATCGGAGCCACCCCCATGTACTCGGGCTCGTTGCCGTACGTGGCCGCCGTCACGATCCTCGCGCGTGGCTCCAGGCCCAGCTCCTGGGCCTTCGTGTCCGAGGTGATCAGGACCGCCGCCGCCCCGTCGTTCAGCGGGCAGGAGTTCCCGGCCGTGACCCCTCCTCCCCCGAAGGCGCTCCGGCAGCTCGGCGAGCTTCTCCAGGCTCGAGCTCGGGCGCGGTCCGTCGTCCTTGGCGACCTCGGTGCCGTCCTCCAGCCTCACCGGGACGATCTCGCGGTCGAAGAACCCGGACTCCTGTGACGCCACCGCCAGCTCCTGCGAACGCTGGGCGTACTTGTCCATGTCCGCCCGACTGACTTCGTACTTCTTGGCGACGTTGACGGCCGTGTCGCCCATCTGGATGTAGGCGTTGGGCTGCCCGTCCCCGCCCTGAAGGAGCTCGTTCTGGTCCGCCACGCCCGCCGCCTCCTGGCGCTCGTTGTAGCGGCTCACCCACTCGACGCCGGCGGCGACGTAGACGTCGCCCTCGCCCGCCTTGATCGCGTTCCCGGCATGGCGGATCGCGTCGAGGCTCGAGGAGCAGTAGCGAGACACGGTGACCCCGTTGACGGCCTGCGGCAGGTGCTCCGAGAGCAGCACGATGATCCGGGCGATGTTGAACGCCTGCAGGCCCTGCGGCAGCCCGCAGCCGCAAAAGACGTCCTCCACGGAATCGGGCGTCACCTCGGGATTTCGCTCGAGCAGCCTGTCGACGACGTAGGCGCCCATCTCGTCGGGCCGCTGGCCCGCCAGCGATCCCTTGAACGCGCGTCCGATCGGAGTGCGGACGGCGTCGACGATTACGGCTTCCGGCATCTGGAGGTCTCCCTTCGTGAGGCAGGGTGGTGACTCGGCCTCCAGAGAATAGGGCGAGCACTAAGCTGACGGAGTGGCCGAGGACACCGCCACCGAGACCGAGATCGAGCCGCAAGTCGCCATGGCCGCGATCGAGGCCGGCGAGGCGGAGTTGATCGACGTGCGTCGCCCGGACGAATGGGAGGCGGGAAGGATCGACGGCGCGCGCCACATCGAGGTCAACGGCTTGACCCACGAGGCCGAGTCCATCCCCAGGGACCGGATGGTGATCTTCTACTGCCGCTCGGGCAGCCGCTCCGCGCTGGCCGCCGCGGCCTTCAGACAGGCCGGCTGGGACGCCCGCAACCTGGCGGGCGGCCTGCGAGCCTGGGTCGAGCGGGGCCTGCCCCTCGACCCCCCGGACGGCGAGGTGGCGGAGACCCGTCCAGGCGCGCCCTGACGATGCCTCGTCCACGCCTTCCGTTCGCGCGTCGGCGGGCTTCCAGCGCCCCGGAGGCGCCCACCCAGCAGCAGGCCGGGCCGGCGTCGGATTCCGCCGCGATGCCCGCGCGGACGCAGGCCGGCGCAGCGGCGCAGGTGCCTCAGGCTCCGGAAGGTCCCGCGGCAGCGCGGCCGAGCGCCGACACCCAAGAACGCATGGAGGGGCTTCGCGCCTGGCTGGCCCAGCTTGACCGCAAGCTCGGCCTACGCACCTACGTGGGCGCCGCGATCGCCGTGCTGACCCTCGCGGCCGCCGCCGTCGCCCTGGTGCTGGTGCTGTCACTGAGGCAGGACGCCGCGACCGAGGACGACGTCCAGGCGCTGCGCGATGAGATCTCCAGCGTGGAGCAATCGGCCTCGGAGGCTGCCGACAGCCGTGTCTCGGCGCTGGAGCAGCGGCTCGACGACCTCGAGGACGAGGTGAACAGGATCTCCACCTCACAGAGCACCTCGAGGCGCGAGCTGGAGGTGATCCAGGACGACATCAGGGAGCTGCGAGCCGAGGTCTCGGGCGCCGGAAGCGCGCAGGCCGGCGGGGCGTCCGCCTCCCAGCCGTAGACGAGCGGGAGCCGCTTTTTGTGCTGATCAGCACGTGGCGTGCCTGCACGCGTCCGATCAGTCCTCTACGGTCGCCCGGACGTCGTCGGGTACGGCGAGAGATCGCAGCCGCCCTTCGGCACGCACACAGAGCGCGGCTCCTGAAAGGAGATCAACTCAGATGCCAACCGGTTACTGCGTGAAGGAACGCAAGAAGGTGGAGATCCAGAATCCCACCCAGGTGACGATGAAGAACGGTCGCCCGGCGATTCAGGGCACCTGCCCTGACTGCGGCACCAAGATCTTCAAGATCGGCAAGCTGTAGGTCCGCCTCCAGGCACCGGCTGGCGTCGGTCTCGGGTCCGCCCGAGGCCGTCGCGGTCGTTCCGCGGGCGCGGACAGGGTGATCAGACGGCGGCCAGGCCCGCCTGGCGGCGCCCGAACAGGTAGCCGACCAGCGTCTGCACGACGTCTGGGTCGAACTGGGTGCCGGCGTTGCGCGTCAGCTCGGCCATCGCGTCGGCGTGCGGCATCGCCTCGCGATACGGCCGGTTGGAGGTCATCGCGTGGTAGGCATCGCAGGCGAGGATGATGCGGCTGCCGACCGGGATCGCCGGACCCGCGAGCTGGTCCGGGTAGCCCGTCCCGTCCCAGCGCTCGTGCTCGTGGCGGACGATGCGAGCGACCCCCCCAATCCCGGGATCGCGCGGAGGATGCGCTCGCCGATCGCGGGGTGTTGGCGCATGATCGCCCACTCCGGCTCGGTGAGCGGGCCCGGCTTGTGAAGGATCTCGTCCGGAACACCGACCTTGCCGATGTCGTGCAGCAGCGCCGCCGTTCGGACACGGCTGATCTCGTCGGTGTCCAGCGCGAGCGCGTCCCCGACACGCGCCGTCAGGTCGACAACGTTCTCCGAGTGCTCTCCCGTGTACCGGTCGCGCTCCTGGAGGGCGGAGGCGAGCGCCACGATGACGTCTCCATGGCCCACGTGGAGCACGGCCTCGCCATTCTCGAGGCGCCGCCGGACCGCGGCCTGGCCACCGCCGCCCGCTGCCTGCTCCCGGCCGACCTCGCCGCCGCCAGCACCGGCTCGGGCTTCTCCCCGATCTCGAGCCCCGCAATGCCCACCGAGGCCG
>CAVUDI010000010.1:0-388991 GCA_963740145.1 uncultured Actinomycetes bacterium | reverse complement strand
GGCCGAAGGTAGGCCGATCCTCAGGCACGAACTCGACCGCGAGTCCCGCGGCTAGGTCCACCGTTGCGGTCGGCTTCAAAGTCGCCTGCCGGTCGAAACCGGTCGGCGTCTGTGCTGCCATTTGTAAGCAGCCTAACCGGGTCGGCTTACGCGCGTCAACGTCGGAATTGACTCGACACGCTGCCTGCTTTCATCCATTTCGGATGACGCCGGCCGTTTCCTCGGCGGCGTGCGGCTTGAGCTCCAGCCCGGTCTCGGTGAGCCAGCCCCGAAGCGCATCGTGCATCGCCCTCACGCCGACGATCGGACCGTTCACCTCTCTCCACGTGGTCGGCACCAAGGCGAAGGGATGACTCTGCCAGCCGCCGATGCCGCCATGGGAGCCCATGAACTCCTCGAACGGCGCGACCTCGTTTGCCTCCGGGTCGTACATGCAGTTGACCAGAAGGTCCGGGCAGTGAGGAAACCCGTCCGTGCGCCGGAGATGATCGGCCGCGTTCGGCCCGAAGTGGCGCAGCGGGTCCTCGCCGCTGACCGCGTCATCCCGAAGGCGCCGTGACCCGCGTGGCCCGAGCACGATCGCACCCTCCTCGTCGGCGCGCACCATGACGAGGCCGATTCCGGGGTGGCCGATCAAGGTGGAGATCAACCTGGGGTGCAGCTGATCTATCTCACCGATCGTCATCCGCTGGGAGCGCTCGGTCAGATAGATCAGGCCAAGGCCGCCTGATGCCAGCACAACCGCCTCGTGCTCGGAGGCGTCCGACTTCTCCTCCTCGACGGCCTTGCGGTTCGGCCCAAGCACGACCTCGCCGTCGACCAAGTTGCCGCTGGTTGCACGGGCGAGCATCCTCGCGCCGGCGTTGTCCTCGTTACGGGCATCGGTGAGTGCGCCGCCCACGGTGCTCAATCCCTCGTCCGAAGCCGCGGGCGAAAACACGTCGCCATCCCGGAGTGCGCCTTGGACGAGATCGCCCAGCTCGAGCTCGTAGCGCTGCCGGAACGGGCGGCCCTGGCTTTGGCCATGGTCGGAGAGAACCACCAGGTGGTAGGGGCGCGGCGCCTGCTCTACCGCTCGCTCCAGGCGGGCGAGCTGGGCATCGTGCTGCTTCAGCACCGCGAAGGCGTCGGGTTGCTCGATTCCCGAGTGGTGGGCGACCTCGTCATATCCGACGAAGGTGGAGTAGACGACCGGAACGCCCTCGACGATGTCGCCGAGCAGGATGGCGACATTCAGGTCCCGCATGATCACGGTGATCGCCCCCCTCATCAGGGGATATAGCCCGCCGCGTGCGACGTGCTCTTCGCCTCGTCGTCTTTGGCGGCGGGCTGCCCTCAGCTCCAGGAAGACGTCCCAGAAATACAGGGCGATGGTCCGGGTGAGCCCATACGGGTCGGCGAAGTAGGCGAAGTACTCCCCCGCGCTCGAGCGCCGCCGGTCTCTGATCACGCTCATCGTCGCCGCGCAACGCGGCGCGTCCCCGGAGAACATGTTGCCGCGACTGGCGCCATCCACCGCCAGCAGGCCCCCGCCGTCGGAGCGCCGCTGCTCGATCTCGGTCGCGTCCTTGCCATGGTTGGAGACCATCGTGCGCCCGCTCTCCTTCTCGTACCAGCGAAAGGCGGGCATGTCGTGATTGCTGCCCAGCAGCAGCCCGGCCTGGCTGGCGCCGGTCTGCGAGGACAGGTCGCACTCCCATGGGACGATGCGATGGGTTCCCTGCTCGAGCCATCGTGCCATGTTCGGCGCGTGACCTTCGCGAAGCGCCCGGCGCAGGACCGGTTCCGCCAGACCGTCGATCTCGAACAGGATCACCCCCGGAACCTCAGTCCGGTTGGCGTCGCGCACGCGACGCCCCCTGCGGCGAACGATCCGCAGCTGGCGGGCGTCATCGTCGAAGCTCAGCGCCGGAGCCAGCAGCATCAGGGCGATCGACACCACGAATGCCGCGGCGATCGCGCTCAGGAAGGGAGGCGAGTTCCCGTCGACCACCTCGATCGCGATTGCCACCACGGCAGCGTTTAGCGCGAGGGAGCCGAGGCCGAAGCTGAGCACGGTCAGAGGAAGGACGACGCGAATCACCAGCGGCCACAGCAACGGCGTTGATCAGGGCGATCAGCCCGGTGGTCAGCAGTGCCGCGCCGAAGCTCGGCACGTCGATCCCCGGGATGAGTCCGGCCGCCGCCCAGAAGACCAGTGCGACCAGGGCCCAGAGGACGAGGCCGCGGATCGCGACCCCCGCCGCGCGACGGAGGCCTCGCGGGCCGCCAATCAGCTGGCTTCCTCCTGGTCGAGCCGTGATGAACGCATGAGACACGGGAACCCGGCGCTACGCATCATCCACACCGGGTGATCCGGATCTCGGCGACCAATCACCCAATCTGGGTGAAGTTGGCGACCGAGGCGAAGGCTACGCTCGCCCCATGCCGGCCTCGACCCGTTGCTAGCGAAAGGAGTCACAAGTGAGAGGTGCTGGACGCGTCGTATTTGCAGCCATCCTGCTGCTGCTCGTGGGCACGATCAACATCATCTACGGCATAGGCGCCCTGGACGATGCCAA
Source organism: uncultured Actinomycetes bacterium (assembly GCA_963740145.1). Taxonomy (GTDB): domain Bacteria; phylum Actinomycetota; class Thermoleophilia; order Solirubrobacterales; family 70-9; genus AC-56. Next base: position 386,430 of record CAVUDI010000010.1, on the reverse strand, counting down.
TGTCTTCGTCAACGACCAGCGGTACATCTTCACCAACCTCAACACCCTGGGCTGGGTTCTGATCATCCTCGGGGTGATCCAGCTCACCGCAGGCTTCTCCCTGTTCGGCGGCGGAGTCTACGGGCGGGTGATCGGGATCGTCGCCGGCAGCCTCGGCGCGATCGGAGCCCTGCTGTCGATCGGCGGAGGCTCCACCCGTGGTGGTCGCTGGGGGTCTTCGCCCTCTGCGTGTACGTGGTCCACGGCCTCGTCGTCTTCGGCGAGGAAGAGAGAACCCCGGGAGCCCCCGGAGCCTGAGCTGACGGTCGCGGGAGCCCGCAGCCACAGCGGGCTCCCGCTGATCAGGAACTCCTGTTCGGACCCGGCGGAAACTCCCGCGCCGTCTGCCGGCGCAGGATCTCGACGCCCACCACCGCCAGCGCCGCAAGCACGACGATCACCAGGACCTGCCCGAGGTTGTTGATTCCGGGTATGAAGGACAGCCAAAGCAGGAACAACACCGCTACCACCAAGTAGACGGCCACCGGATGGTCGCGAAGGTACGGTGCGAGGAAGCGTCGCACCGCGACCTCGTGGCGGCCGGGTCCCGCCACGAGGCCCCCGCCGATGAACGCCAGTCCAATCACGAGGACGAACAGCGCCCGCTGGCGAAGGCCCCCGGAAAGGACGTCCCAGATGGATGTGACGGCCGGCTTGACCGTCTCGGAGCTGGCCACCGATTCCACTCCGCTGCCGATCAGGCGCCGGGCCAAAAGGACGACCAGCGTCGCCACCAGGATCCCGCCTCCAGCTGCGATCAGCGCCTCCCGGCGCCACCCCTTGGCCAGATAGAGGGCGCCGAGGTAGAGCAAGAGCGCCAGCAGCGGCAGCACGTAGCCGAGGTTGCGGAACGCGCTGATCAGGTCCTGGAGTCCGCTCAGCTGACTGGACTCCATCAAGACGAGCTCGCCGGGGTGCTGCACGACCTGGCGGCCGAGCAGGGTGGTGATTCGTGCCTCGAGCGAGGCGAGCGAGGTGTCGAGGTTCTCGACGTTCGCCTGGCTTGGATCCTTGAGCACGGCGGCGGTCTGTTGCTCCCGTGCGGTTAGCCGGCCGTCGAGATCGGACAGCCGGCCCTCGAGGTCGGAGAGCCGGCCCTTGAGCTGGTCAGGGACCTTCCCCTTGACCCCCTTGATCTTCTTCTGGAGGCTCGCGACCGTCGCCTGGAGCTCGGCGGCGTTCTGGTTGAGCGCCTGGAGATTCCCTCGCAGCTCCGGACTCAGCTCGCCCGCCTGCAACCCGGAGAGGGTCGCCCGCACCGACTCGATCTGGGTCTGGGCCGTGGTCAACCGTTGCTGGAGGTCCTGCGAGAAGTCCTGCACGACGCCCTGGATCTGGGAGATCGTCGCCGGGTCCACCCCGAGTCGCACGGCAAGGTCGGCGACCACGCTCCCGTATTCGAGCGTCACGTCCCCGCCGGTGCTCGAGACGTAGTCGCCCTGGTCCTCGATCAGGCTCACGAACTGCCCGTGCGCCCGATCGACCGCGGTGGAGACGAGATTCTGAACCTGAGGCGTTGCCAGTGCCCTCTCTGCCACGTTGGTGGCCAGCTGCCTGGTCGCCGCCGCGATCGGAACCGCGAGCGGCTGGGCGGCACTGGGCAGCTTCTTCTCGATCTCTGCCTGGACGTCGACGTTGGCATAGAGCTGCTCGACCGTGTAGGTGGCGAGCGCCTGCTGCACGTCCTCGTCCTCGAGGATCTCGTCGGTCGTGTTCACCACCTCGTCTGTGTTCAGCGTCTCGCGCTGAACCCAGTTCGCAGTGATCGAGAGAACCAGGACCAGCGACGCGAGCACGATCAGCGACCACACGATCGCGCGGTGACGCCGCTTCGGCTCGGGTGCGGGACGGGGCGCGCTCGGAGCGGGAGGTGTCGGGCTGGTCGGGGATCTGGATGTCCTTTCTATCGCAGGCTTCCGAGATCGTGCCTCCTGGCCGGGGGCACGGGCATCACCCGGATAGGGTGATGCCTACGCGATGAGGAGGTCATGATGAGCGACACAGCGGATCTTCCCCAGATGGCGGCGCCCGGCGCCTTCCTGACCGAGGGTGCCCCCGACCACGCGATCCCGGAGGACCCGATGACGCCGATCGCCGCGATGCGCCTGGTCGAGCAGGAGCTCGCCGTGGAGGGCATTCCGGAGCGCAACCTGGCCACCTTCGTCACCACCTGGATGGAGCCCGAGGCGCGGCGGGTGATCGACGACAACCTCCATCGCAACTTCATCGACCACGCCGAGTACCCCCAGACCTTCGAGATCCAGCAACGCTGCATCCGGATGCTGGCCGAGCTCTTCCATGCGCCGGGCGAAACCACGGGCACGAGCACGCAGGGTTCCTCGGAGGCAATCATGCTCGGAGCCCTGTCGCTGAAGTGGAAGTGGCGTCAGCGCCGCGAGGCCGACGGCAAGCCCACCGACGCCCCGAATCTCGTCTTCGGCGGCGACGTCCACGTCGTCTGGGAGAAGTTCTGTCGCTACTTCGACGTGGAGCCGCGGATCGTGCCCCTGCAGGCGGGGAAGTACACCATCGGCCCGGAGGACATCGAGCCGCACGTCGACGAGAACACGATCGGCGTCGCGGCGGTGGTCGGCACAACGTTCACCGGTCACGCCGATGACGTGGTGGGGATCAACGACTTCCTGGTCGAGCTGAAGGACAAGAAGGGTCTCGACGTTCCGCTCCACATCGACGGCGCCAGCGGCGCATTCGTCTGGCCCTTCCTTTATCCGAACACCGAGTGGGATTTCCGCCTCGAGCAGGTGCGCTCCATCAATGCCTCCGGTCACAAGTTCGGCCTCGTCTACCCCGGCATCGGTTGGCTCATCTTCCGCGAGACGTCCGATCTCGCTGAGGACCTGGTCTTCTACGAGAACTACCTGGGCAAGACCGACGCAACCTTCACCCTCAACTTCTCGACCGGCTCCTCGATGGTCCTCGCCCAGTACTACAACTTCGTCCGCTTCGGCAAGGCGGGCTACCGCAGGATCATGGAGATCATGCAGGAGAACGCGCAGTCGCTGGCCAAGGACATAGAGGCCATCGGCAAGTTCCAGATCGTCGGGGCGGGCGAGGAAACGCTGCCGCTGGTCGCCTTCAACCTCGCCGAGGAGCATCCCTACGACGAGTTCGACATCGCCTTCCAGCTGGCCGCCGAGCGGGGTTGGATGGTGCCCGCCTACACGATGCCGCCGAACGCCCAGGACGTGAAGATGATGCGCGCCCTGGTCAAGCTCAACCTGAGCCGCTCGCTGGTCAACACGCTGGACGACGACATCGCCGCGGCAATCAAGACGCTCGAGGAGAAGGGGCCGGTGAGCGAGTCGGAGCGCAAACGGGTCAAGACCAGCGTCACCCACTGAGCTGCTCAGGGCTGCCTTTCGACCGCCCCTTGCGAAGCCCCAGCCCGACGAACGGGAAGACCAGCGTCGACAGCATCGCGGCGCCGACCAGCCCCGCGGCGGTCGAGGTGCGCATATGTCCCGTCTCCGTGGCGATCGTGGTGATCGCCACGACCAGCGGCAGCTCGGTGGCGCAGAAGAACGCCAGCGCGGTGCGGTCGCGCAGAGCGAGTACGCCCCGGTAGAGAAGCATCGCCGGGATGCCTCGGACGACCAGGAAGAGCCCGAAGAAAAGGGCAAGCTCGAGCAGCGCCGACGCCGAGCCCAGCGCCGCGAGGTCGAACTCGATTCCGCTCTCGATGAAGAAGAAGGGGATCAGAAAGCCAAAGCCGACGGCCGTCAGCTTGGACTCGAACACCGTCACCTCGCGACCCCGGAACGCGGCCCGGGTGATCATCCCGGCCACGAAGCCGCCCAGCAGGATGTCCAGGCCCAGGTCCCCCGCCAGGAAGAGGAGCCCGAACACAAGCAGCACCGCGATCCGGACCGCTAACTGGCTGCTCGACTCAAAGGTCCGCTCCAGAGCGGGAAAGCCGCGCCACGCCAGCCGCATCGAGGCAATCGCCAGCACGATCGCGAGGACGATGAACATGGCGAGGATCGCTGCTTCGTGCAGCGGGTTGGTCGTCGACAGTACGAGGGTGACGAGGAGGATGGGGCCGAACTCCCCGACCGCCCCGGCGGCAAGCAGGTAGGAGCCGAACCGGGTATCCAGCTCGCGGTTGTCGCGCAGGATCGGAATCAGCGTCCCGATCGCGGTCGTGGCCAGCGCCGAGCCCGTGTAGAGGAGAGACAGGATGATCCCGGCGGCTGCCAGCACCCCGCCGATTCCGTAGGCGAGGGCCAGCGAGATCAGCCACCCCGAGACGCCCAGCGCCAGGGGCCGGCCGCGAATGCGCTCGAAGTCGATCTCGTAGCCGGCGAAGAAGAAGAGCATGCCAAGCCCGAGGTTCGAGAAGAAGTCGATGAAATCGTCGCTGGCGGCGAGGTCCAGGACCTCCGGGCCGATCACGATCCCCAGCAGCAGCTCGATGACGACGACCGGCGGAGCAAACCTGCCCGGCAACACGGTCACGGTGATTGCGGCCAGCGCCGCGACCACCATGATGGCGAAGAAGGAGCCTGTGTCGACGTCGATCAAGCGGGTTAACTATCCCGGCATCGGCGAGCTGATTCTGAACGTGCTGCCCATACGCGTTGGCGGCAGCCGCGGCGGCGCCGGTTGTCGCGGCGGTCACTTCGGTGATCATCGCCGAGTCGCAACGCCCGCTGCTCAGCGCCTCGATCGTCAGCAGGTGCCAACACCAAGCGCTGTCCCGCGCTACCTAAAGTCCGATAGCGTCGGCCAACAGGTAGACCTGCCGCGGGTCGGCGGAGGTGGGGAAGAAGGCTAGCTCGTCGCAGCCGGCATCCTCGAACGCCTTGGCGTAGGCCCGCACGCCGTCCTCGTCGGTGGCCGCCGAGCCGGCGATCATGGACGCCAGCTCGTCGCCCAGAGCGTAGTAGTGCTTCAGGTCATGCTCAGCGTCCTCCACCCAGTCGGGCCCAGGCCGAAGTAGCGAGCGCCGTCAGGCGCGGGACCCGTGGCCCTCCTGGCGCCAGGCGAGCCGCTAGCGACGGTGGACGTCAGGCGGCCGCCCGCCGTCGCCGCGAGCTTCGCGGCCCAGCGAAACGACGCCTCGACTCCACCGCCCACCAGGATCTGGGGTGGCCGACGTCGTCGAGCGGCGGGCCGATCCCCCCAGCGGTACCCCGTCCTCGCCCTCCCAGATCCGAAGCATCTCCTCGATCATCTCGGTCAGCCGATCGCCGCGGCCCTCCGTCGTGATGCCGCTCGCCGTGTAGTCGTCCTCGCGTCCCCCAGCGATGCCGAGGACCATCCGACCGTTGGACGGTCTGCACCGTGGCGACCTGCTTGGCCAGCAGCGCGGCGTCAGCCGCCGCGGCCAAGCAGCCCTGGCTGGTCAGACGCACGCGCTCGGTGACCGCGGCGGCAGCGCCAGCGAGGTGAGCGCTTCGTAGCCCGGATAACGAAGGTCGAGTGACGCCGGCGACCGTGTTGGGCAGCCCTATCGTGATGTCCATGGATCCTCCTGGTCGGGGCTGGTGAGCTCCGCGCATCTTGACAATCTGCCGCCGTGGGCTCGCGCGCTGCTCGAGCGCGAACGCGCCGGGCACCTCGGACTTATCGACGGCGACGGTATCCGCGCGTGCTGCCGGTGACCTTCGCCCTGGCGGGCGGCCTGCTGGCCAGCGCGGTGGACGAGAAACCGAAGCGCGCGCCTGAAGTGGAGCTCGCGCGCGTGCGCTGGCTGCGGCGCCGTCCGGCGGCGGCGCTCACCGTCGACCACTACGACGACGACTGGTCGCGGCTCGCCTGGGTGCAGGCGCTCGGGCCTGTCGAGGTCGCGGACGTAGCCGACCACCCGCAGGCGCTCGCCGCACTACAGGCGAAGTACGTGCCCTACCGCGACCGCGTGCCGCCCGGACCACTGTTGTTGCTGCGCCCGCGGCGGTTCGGTGGCTCTCGTGTGGCGTGCGTAGCTAGCGCCGATCGCGGTCGGGGCCAAGGCGCTCCAGTTTGAGCGCTTGGAGGTTGTCGCGGCGCACCTCCTCGGCGCGCTCGATCAGCGCGTCTAGGTCGTCCTCGATCGCGATGTAGCGCCCGGACAGCGCATCGGCCCTCCCCGATGCGACGTCCACGATCAGCACCGCCGCCTGCTCGACCGAAACGGTATGGCCCTCGGCGCGCTGGCGCTCGAACCACGAGCTCACGCGCTCTGCGAGCTCACCACGCGGCGGGGTCGGCGGCCCGTTCCCGAGCGACGCATCGCCGATTCCGGTGTCGACGAGTCCGGGGTGGACCGCCAGGACGGCGATCCCGTGCTCGCGCGTCTCGGCGGCGAGGCTCTCGGTGAGCTTGATCACCGCCGACTTGCCTGTCGCGTAGGCGGTGAAGTAGGGCCAGCGATGCACCCCGGCGTGGCTCGCCACGTTGACGATCCGTCCCCCACCGCGCTCGACCATCGACGGCAGGACCGCCCGCGAGCACACGTAGGTTCCGCGAAGGTTGATCTCGACCGTCCTCCACCACTGCCCCGGGTCGACCTCCCACATCGGCCCGATCGGTCCCCCGACGCCGGCGTTGTTGACCAGCACGTCCACCGGCCCGAGGCTCTCCTCGATTGCTGGTGGGCGCGGGCGACCGCTTCCTCGTCGGTGACATCAGCCGTGACAGCGACTCCCTCGGCGCCGGCGCCCGTGACCGCGGCCAAGGTCCGCTCAAGCTCGGCCGCGCCACGCGCCAGGAGCCCCAGGCGCGCCCCGGAGGCGGCCAGGTGCAAGGCGGTCGCGCGCCCGATGCCGCGCCCAGCACCGGTGATCAGGATGACGGGGGAGATCGCTTGGCTCACGCCGCTTGACAGCTCTAGCCCAGCCACTCATCCGGGTGCACACGCACGGCGAGCTGGGAGAAGTCGCCAGAGTCGCGGATCGCCTCCGCCGCCGAGACCATGGCGGCCACCGCGACCCAGAGAAGCCGGGATCCGACACTGACTCGCTGAGCGCCGGCCTCCGCCATCTCGGTGCATCGAGAGACCCGAGCGGGCGAGGACGTTGAGCGGTTTGCCTGTCGCTTCGGAGATCGCCCGGATCTGCTCCGTGCTCCCGAGCCCGGGCGCGTAGAGCACATCGGCGCCGGCCCGCTCGTAGGCCTGAAGGCGGGCGATCGTGTCGTCGAGATCCGGGTTGCCGTGCAGGAAGTTCTCGGCCCGCGCGGTGAGGGTGAAGGGGAAGCCGAGGCCGTCGGCCGCCTCGCGTGCCGCGGCGATCCGCTCGGCGCGCGTGATTGAGCTCGTAGATGGCGCCCTCGCGGTCCCAGTCCTCGATCGAGCCGCCGACCGCGCCTGCCTCGGCGGCCCGGGTGATGGCCCGCGCGGCGTCCTCCGGAGAATGCCCATGGCCGTTCTCAAGGTCCACCGAGACCGGCAGCTCGGTCGCCGCGGCGATAACCCGGGTGTTATCGATCACCTGGTCGAGCGTCACGCCGCCGTCCAGCTTCCCGATGGTGAAGGCGAACCCGCCGCTGGTCGTCGCCAGCGCTCTGAAGCCGAGCGACCCGAGCACCTTGGCCGAGCCCGCATCCCAGGGGTTCGGGATCACAAACGGCTCGCCCTCGTGCAGGGCTCGAAAGGCCGCTCCCCTTTCCTCCTGGGTCACGCCAGCCAGCCTAGCGAGCGGGACGCTAGCTCGCGCTTGCTCCGACTCGCCGGCGACGGACAGGGCTCCGAGCGTGGTCGCGCCGACGGCCGTGGCTGCCATCAAAGCTGCCGCCGGACCGGGGACTGCGCCGCGGCGCCATTCCGTCGCGATTGCGACGAAGTCGAGTGCGTCGACGGCCACCTGGAGCCGCCACCACTGCGCGCGGTTAGCGCCCGTCGCCGCGTACATCCCGGCGGCAAGTGACAGGTTGCGGATGCCCCACATGCGGCCGATCACCGGCAGCTGAGGGTTGTCATCGGGATCGAGGAAGAACGCCCTGCCGGCAAGCCGCGGCGCAAGAAGCGTCGAGATGCCCAGGGCGGTTCGCGCGCCAAGCAGCGCGCGGCCCGTGGGAGTCGAAGGCAGCGCCATTGGCGAAGTCTGATCGCTGGCCATCCACTACTCCTTCAATTCTCGGCTGACGTCGCGCGCGGGAGACTCGCCGTGGTGGCGACGCGGGATGGCAAGGCATGATTAAGTGCGGACATGGCCTGGAGAGTCCGTCTCGCCGTTGGTGGCGCCGCCCTAGCGATCGCGTTCATGGCCGGAGCGGGCGTGGCCCAGGCGTTCAGCGCGCACGGCAGCGTCGGGCAGGTCTATGTGACCCATCTGGCCCCGGGCGCGCAGATGTCGCTCGTCAACGCGCGGGCCGGACGATCGCCACGAAGCGAGCCAACGCGCAGGGCGGCCTTCTGTTTCGCAACGTCACGCCGGGAACCGGGTACCGCGTTCGCCTCTCCGGCGGAGGTGCGACGTCGCCGGCCGCTGACGGTGCTCTCGACGCGGCCGGCGCCCCCGAACACACAGACATCTACAACCAGACGATCCCCTCCGACGGCTACGGCTATCTGAGGACCCGCGACGGCACCAAGCTGGCCATCAACGTGCATCCACCGGAGGACGTAACGAACGCCTTCCCGGGCGCTGACTCCTCCGCCGATCCCGCACGGTCCCACACCGACCTTGATCGAGTACTCGGGCTACGGGTACGCGAACCCGGCGGGTCCGCAGAGCGGGATCTCGATCCTCGCCAACCTGATGGGGTTCACGGTGGTCGACGTCAACATGCGCGGCACCGGCTGCTCGGGCGGCGCGTTCGACTTCTTCGAGCCGCTGCAGAACCTCGACGGGTACGACGTGATCGAGACGATCGCCCGCCAGCCGTGGGTCATGCATCACAAGGTCGGGATGATGGGCATCTCCTACGGCGGGATCAGCCAGCTCTTCACCGCGCAGACGAATCCGCCGAGCCTGGCCGCGATCTCGCCCCTCTCGGTGCTCGACTCCACGCAGACGACCCTCTATCCGGGCGGCATCCTGAACACGGGATTCGCCCTGAACTGGGCCAAGGAGCGAGTCCACGACGCGAAGCCGGCTGGACCCAAACGCGGGGACAGGCCTGGGCCTACCAGCGGATCCAGCAGGGCGACCAGACATGCAAGGCCAACCAGGCCCTGCACGGCCAGGCGGCGAACCTCCTGGCCAAGATCCGGGCCAACGACCACTACGTGCCGAAGGTCGCCGACCCGCTGGCGCCGATCACGTTCGTCAACAAGATCAAGAGGCCGGTCTTCATGGCCTGCCAGTTCAGGACGAGCAGACGGGCGGTCACTGCCCGACCCTGGCCAAGCACTTCACCGGCACCCAGCGCAAGTGGTTCACGTTCACGAACGGCACCCACGTCGACTCGCTCGCTCCGGAGACCTTCAACCGCTGGTACGACTTCCTCCAGCTCTACGTCGCCAGACAGGCGCCGATCACCAGGTCCGCGGCGATCCAGGCCGCCGCGCCGGTGATCTACCAGGTGGCGATGGGGATCTCCGGGGTGACGATGCCGCCCGACCCGATCCAGCAGCAGCCCACTTACGCGGGGGCGAAGGCCGCGTTCGAGCAGCTCAAGCCGATCCGCGTCCTGTTCGACAACGGTGCCGGCGGCTCCGATGGCCGGCGCAGCCGTATCCCGGCTTCGAGCAGTCTTTCTCGCGCTTCCCCATCCCGGGCACCACCGCCCGCTTCTGGTACCTCGCGGCCAAGGGCGCGCTCCGCACCAAGCCGCCCGCTCGCGCGGGGGCCGATTCGTTTGACTGGAACCCCCACGCCCGGCCGCTGACCAACTTCACGGGCGACACGGGCGCCGGCGAGGACGGCCTGTGGACCGCGACGCCGCCCTACGACTGGCGGCGGCCACCGGCCGGCAGCGCGGCGCTCCTACCTGACGGGCGCGCTGCGCCGCAACATCGAGCGTCATCGGCGCCGGCGCCGTGCGCGCCTGGGTCCGCTCGTCGACTCCGAACGTCGACCTCCAGGCCACGGTCACCGAGGTCAGGCCCGACGGCAAGGAGACCTTCGTGCAGAACGGCTGGGTGCGAGGCAACGAGCGCAAGCTCGACGCTCGAAAGAGCACGCTGCTCGAGCCCGTCCTGAGCCTCCGGGCCGCCGACGTGATCGCCAATGCCATCCAACCGCTTCGTCAAGGTCACGATCCCGCTCTACTACCAGGGGCACGCCTATCGCGCCGGCTCGCGCATCCGCGTGACGATCACCGCCCCGAACGGCGACCAGCCGATCTGGTCGTTCGGCCGAGACGCAGCCGAAGGGGCGCGCGACGGTCTCGATCGCCCACTCCCCGAGCATGCCGTCGAGTCTCATCCTCCCGGAGGTGCCGGGCGTGAACGTTCCCACCGGGCTGCCGCCATGCCCCGGCCTCAGAGGCGAGCCGTGCCGGGCCTATCGGCCCTTCGTGAACCGGAAAACGACTCCCTGAAGCCAGGCGAGGCCGAATGGCCATGAACGGGCCGACCTTCATCGTGGGCCCCGCGCTCGACCATTCGGCATAGGACCTTGACCAGGTGCGGATCGAATTGGGCGCCGCCATTGCGCCGGATCTCCGCGAGCGCGCCTTGCAGATCACGTGCGGTCGAGTAGGGACGTTCGCTCTGCATCGCATCGAAGGCGTCGCAGATGTAGATGATCCGGGCGCCAAGTGCGATCTCCTCGCCGGCAAGACCGTCCGGGTAGCCCTCGCCATCCCAGCGCTCGTGCGAGGAGCGGACGAGGCGGGCGACCGGGGTCATCGACGGGAAGGTGCCGAGGATCCTCTCGCCGACCAGCGTGTGCTTGCGCATCAGCTCCCACTCGATCTCGTCGAGCGGTGCGGGCTTGCGAAGGATCTCTTCGGGGATCGCGATCTTGCCGATGTCGTGGAGCTCGGCCGCGCGCCGCAGCACATCGATCTCCTCGGCATCGAGCCCCAGTTCGCGGCCGACCGCAACCGCGAGGCCCGAGACCTTTTCGTGATGGTCGGTCAGCTCCGGCTCGCGCTCGTGCAGAAGCGTGAGCAGCAACTCGTGGGGGTGGGCGTGGACGCGCCCGCCACGAGCGCTCTTCTCCGAGTACATGCGCCTGTCGGCGAGCCGCAGAGCATCGCCCGCGGCCGCCGCCTCGCCGGCGAGCAGGACGCTGCCCCCGGAGGCGCTGATCTGAAATCCCTCCCCCTGCTCGGTGAGAGCGTCCCGTCCCGCCTCGAGGATCCGCTCGATCGGCGCGACGGTTGACGGCACGAGGGTGCAGAACTCGTCACCCCCCAAGCGGTAGGCGCGGCCATCGGGCTCGACCGCCGTGGCCAGTTTCGCTCCCAGCCGGCGGAGCAGGCTGTCCCCCGCTGCGTGGCCGTAGTTGTCGTTATACGACTTGAAGCCATCCAGGTCGTAGAGAACGAAGACGTGGCTGCCTTGGGCACCCGACCCTCGCTCGAGCACCGACTCGAGATCGTCGATCAGCTTGCGGCGGTTACCGAGCTCGGTCAGCGCGTCGGTGACCGAGTCGTCGTGGAGCGCCGCCATCAGGGCGGTGTTCTCCCGGAAGCTGATCCCCATCCGCACGATCACCGCAACGAGCGTCGTGGCGGAGAGCCAGATCGAGATCTCGTGCAGAGGACTGAAGTGATCCCAGGTCAGAACCCCGACTGCGATCGTCGCGAACAGGGCAGGGAAGATCATCGGGGAGCTGTAGACCCGGCGCTGCCGGGACTGGTGGGTGAAGGAAAGCGCCACAGCGCCCGCGATCAAGAGTGCGCCGACCAGCCACAGCTCGTCGAGCCAGCCGCCCTGGTAACCGGAGGTCGCCTCCTCGTAGAGGTAAATACCGTCAGCCAGGGTCCAGACGATCAGGCCGGCAATGATCCCCAGGAGCCCGCCGGCGCCCCGGAAGCCGCTGACGACGAGGGCGCCGAGGGCAAAGCTGATCAGGAGGACGTCGCCGAGCGGATAGGCGAGGTTCGTCAACACCGCGGCCGGGTCTCCATGCGTCAGTCCGACCAGCGCGGGCGCAAGCAGGGCGGTGGCGACGGACGCCGCGGCGAGCCCACCGATTGCCCCGTCGAGCCAGCTGGCGACGGTGAAGTGGCCGATCCGCCGCTTGATCAGGAGCGCGATCCCCACGTAGAAGCACGGCAGAGCGGCGAGGTAGCCAACGTCGGCGATCGACGGGTACGGCGCTCCCTTGACCTCGGAGAGCGCGAGCGTCCAGTAGAGGTCACCGGCAGTCCAGCAGACCAGCCCAAGGCCGATCGCCACCCAGGCGGCTCTCTGGTCGCGCATCAGCGCAGCGCGTACGAAGCAGGCAAAGCTGGCGAGAAAGAGGGTCGCGTGGTAGAGCCAGATCTCCGCGGCGTCGAGCAGCTCAGCCGGCTCGCCGGCCGCGATGTACCCGGCGTAGACGGCGGCGCACCAGGTGGCTCCCGCCAGCAGGGCCCAGACCAGCAGCCGCCCTGCGCCCGATCGGCTCCCAAGCGTCATCTCGACCATTCATCGGCAGATTCGCCCGCGGCGTGAACCGCAGGCCGGAGCCAAGGAGCTGCAGCCCTCCCGCCGTGTGTGGCGGCTGATCCCGGGCCCATCGTCCATTCGGCCAAGCATGTTCAGGCCTCGGCGGCGGGCTCCGATAGACACGACGCAGGGAACCCCAGAACGCTGCGGCGTCGTCAGGGGAACCGGAGAACCGATTTTGAGCGGGAACGAAGGGAGAACTTGAATGCGGGGCCTCGGTGCAGCTCTATTCGCCGATTCGCTTCATAGCCGGGGCCGGAGTTCTGCCCGGCCATCGAACGATGCGGCTGTTCGCTGCGATTTCTGCGAATCGCCGACAGCGCGGTGGCGTTACCCGGCCCATCAGGGCGATGGGTGGAAAGCCTGCCATGCGTGCCATACCGCGATCATGGCCGACGATCGGGAAGCCCTGCGCGAGCGGGTCTTGCTGGTCTCGGTGAACACGACATTTCCCTATCGCCACGCGCGGAAACTCCGCCGCCGAGCGCGTGAGCTGAACGAGAGCTTCTGGAGCGATCGGGCCGGCGTCGCGGAACCCTTGCACGCCTGACTCATCCCAAGCAACGCTGCCGCTTGGAGGCTAGGCGGGCGCTGCCTCCGGGGACGGGCCCGCCTGGTCGCCCTCCTCCGGACGCCGAGCACGCGATAGATCCGCGGAGATACGGACCGCCGCGGCGGTGAGCGGGGCCGCCAGGATCAGGCCCACCGCCCCGAAGAGAGCACCGCCGGCGATCGTGACCACGAGCACCGCCAGCGGGTGGATGCCGAGCGCGGCGCCGTATGCGAAGGGCTGCACGAGTTGCTGGAGAGCCCCGTTCGCCAGCAGTTGGACCACGATCATCCCGACCGCCGCTTCGACCCCGGAGCCTCCCAGCGCAATCAGGACTGCGAACGCGCCGGCACTCCACGCACCCAGATAGGGGACGTAGGCCGCGAGAAAGGTAACCACAGCAATACTCCCGACAAGCGGCACGCCGAGCAGCAGCGCCCCCAAACCAACGACAACCCCGTTGAAGGCGGCGATGATCGTCACTCCGAGGAAATAGCCACGCAGTGCGTGGAGGATGCGCTGGGTGACCAGGTGAGCGACGGCCGCGGGGAGGTCGAGGTGCCGCTCGCTCCACGCGCGGATCTCCGGCCCGTCCTTGAGCAGGAAGAAGAGACTGAGAGCGGTGAGAACGCCGAAGAAGACAAGCGAGGAAAGCGCCGTGATCCCGGTCTTCAGCCCGTCGAGCAGACCGGTTACGGCGGCGGTGGTCGTGGAGCTGGCTTGGTCCTTTGCGTGCTGTGCCGTGCCCGGGTCCACACCCAGGTCCTTGAGCCAACCCTCAATCGTGCTCGTGGCGTCGGAAAGGTGGGCACCCGCGTCGGAGCTCTGGCTGGTGATCCCGGCGATGATGGTCACGATGACCCCTACCCCCAATGCGACGATGGCCAGCAGCAGCAGCGCGGAGCCCAAGCCTCGGGGTACACCATGGCGCCGAAGCCAGCCGACGAGCGGGGAGGCGACCGAAGCGACGACCGCCGCGGTGATCACCGGCGTCACGATGACATGGGTCAGTGAGAGCACCCACACGGCTCCGACCAGGAACAGGGTGACCCCTACCAAGAGCCACGCCGTGAGCCCGATGTCGCGAAGCCAAGGAGGTGCCGCGAATACGCCGGTCAGCTCCGCCGCATCGATCTCCACGAACTCGTCTTCGGGCCCCTGGCGACCACCGTCCCCCTTTGTGCGTCGCAGGCGGCCGCGGATCAACCCACCTCCTCGTCTCATCGCCACCGTTCGCGATTATGGCCCTGTGGTCAGTCGGCTCCTGGTCGTTAAGCGTCGGAGCCGACTGAGGTGACGCCGAAATCCCCCTCGATCGGCGATCTCATCGAGCGGGCGATCGAGGATCACGCCGACGCCGAGCGTGAGATCGAACGGGGCGAGGCGGAGACTCGACCGGCGCGCGGCCTGGCACGAACCGCCTTCTGGCTCGCGGTCACCGCGATCTCGCTCTACGTCGTGGCCCCGAGCCTGATCGACGTGCTCGGATCGTGGCGCGATCTCTCCCAGCTCGCCCTCGCTTGGTTTCCGGCGATGGCCGCTCTTCAGGGCGCCGGGCTTGCCTGCCTGTGGGTGCTCCAGCGAGTCGCCTTGAAGAGGGCGGCTTGGCGCGACGTCATCGACTCGCAGCTGGCCGGCAACGCGCTGGCCAAGATTGCGCCCGGAGGTGGAGCCCTCGGCGCCGCCCTGCAGTACCGCATGCTGGTCCAGGCCGGGATCGAGCGGGGCCGCGCCATCGCAGGGCTGACGGCCGCGAACCTCTTGACCTTCGCAATCGTGCTCGCGCTCCCGGTCCTGGTGGCGCCGGCGATCATCCGTGGCGCGGTGCCCAGAAGCCTGGTCGAGGCAACCGTGGTCGGCCTGGTGGCCTTTGCGGTCCTGCTGGCCCTCGGGGTGGCTGCGCTCGCACTCGACGGCCCGCTCGCCTGGATCGGCCGGGTCGTGCAGCGCATTCGCAACCGGCTGCGGCGCCACGCTCCGCCCCTCACCCGCCTGCCGCAGCGACTGATGCGCGAGCGGGATCGGCTGCTCGGCACCCTGGGCCCGCGCTGGAAGCGAGCCCTGCTTGCTGGCGCGGGGCGCTGGGCATTCGACTACGCAACGCTTCTGGCCGCCCTGGCGGCAGTCGGGTCCCACCCGCGCCCGGCGCTCGTTCTGCTGGCCTTCTGCGCCGCACAGGTCCTGGCTCAGATCCCGATCACGCCCGGCGGGCTCGGCTTTGTCGAGGCGGGGCTCACCGCCACCCTGGCCCTGGCCGGGGTCCAAGCCGGCGACGCGCTGCTCGCAACCTTCACCTATCGCCTATTTTCGTATTGGCTGCCGCTGCCGCTCGGGCTTGTGGGCGTAACACTCCACCGCCGCCGCCACCACGGCCGGGCAGCTCCCGCGTCATGAGCCGGCTATCGCCCACGCTGTATCTCGCGCCGGCGGGAGCGAGATGCGGAAAGGCGAGCCGGCCGCGCTGAGCGCTGCCCGCTCGCCTCTCCAGTTGGACGACCGAAGTCCCTGGTGGGACCGAATCGGCTAGACGGCAGTTGCCCCCGTCCAACGCGCCGTGAGGTGGTAGATGATGATCACGTCGAGCAGGATCACGATGAACGCCCACAGGGGCGCTGCGGGGAAGATCCAGACCTGTTCAATCGCGTTCACCGCGACGACGAAGACCCCGACCCAACGCGCCCACTCTGCGCCGGTCAGCAGCCCCCCGCCGGTGAGCACGAGGATGGCGGCGATGATCATCGTCACCCAGCCCCAGGTCGTGAGGTCGGCGATGATCGCCCCTTGGCCTCCGACGACCACCACGTCGTCATTCAAGACCGCCGCGAGCCCGTAGAAGAAGTTCAGAAATCCGAGCAGGATCATCATCACGCCGGCGAAGATCACCCAGTAGGACGGCTCCCTGGTCGTATCGCGAGTTGCCATCAGTCTCCCTTTCGTCTGGAAGTAACGCTCAGGCGAGGGGCTTCGCGTTCGCCCGCTAAAACCCTCCTGCGAGATGCCGCTACGGTTCGGTGTCAGATGGCGATTCCGGTCGCAGGCATTCTCTTTCTCAGCAACACAGCTGGGTGGAATCCTCTTCGTCCTGATTGCGATCGCGTGGGTGATCGGAGAAGATCATCTCCTCCAGAAGCGGGCCCTCCTAAGCCAAGAACCGCGGCCGATTCGGCATGTGCCGACTCATGTCTCGCCCGTCGCGACCTGCGGGCCCGGCTCGCCGGGCGTCGGCTCCGACTCCGCCCGGGCTTGGGCGAGATCGGCCGAGATCCTGACCACCGCCGAGGTCAGCGGCGCAGCGAGGATCAGCCCGATCGTGCCGAACATGGCGCCGCCCGCGATCGTCACGATCAGCACCGCGAGCGGGTGGATGCCGAGCGCGGAACCCATCGCAAACGGCTGGACGAGCTGCTGGAGGACGCTGTTGGCGATCAACTGGACGACGATCATCCCGGCGGCGGCGTCGGTGCCGGCGCCGCCGAGCGCCATCAGGACCGCGAACGCTCCTGCGGACCAGGCGCCGATGTAGGGGATGTAGGCGGCGACGAAGGTGACCGCGGCGATCGTCCCGATCAGCGGCACCCCGAGAATCCAGGCGCCGATCGCGACCACGGCCGCGTTGAATGCGGCGACGATCGTCGTCCCGAGGAAATAGCCGCGCAGCGAGCCGAGCACGCGCTGGCTGATCGTCTGGGCCACGGGCATCGGAACGCCCAGGTGACGTTCGCCCCAGGCCCGGATCGTGGGACCGTCCTTGAGCAGGAAGAAGAGGCTGAGCGCGGTCATCGCGAGGAAGAAGACGATCGAGGAGAGCGCGCTCAGCCCGCCGATGACGCCGTGCAGCAGCGCCGTGACGCTGTCGGTCACCGCGGAGCTGGTGTGCGCCCTTGCGTCCTCGGCCGTGCCGGGATTGACGCCGAGGTCCTCGAGCCAGCCGGTGATCTTGTCCTGGGCGCCGGAGAGATTGGACTCGGCAGCGGAGACCTCGCCGATGATCCCGCCGACGACCACCAGCGTCATCCCGACGGCGACGAGGATCATCGCCAGCATCAGGAGCGCCGCGCCGAGCCCGCGTGGGATTCCATGCCTGCGCAGCCACCAGACCAGCGGCGAGGCGACCGCGGCGACGATCCCCGCCGTGAGCACCGGGAGCACGATCACCTCCGTCAGCGAGAGCAGCCACACGGCGCCAGCGAGGAACACCGCGACGCCGACCAGCAGCCACGCCGTCAGGCCGACGTCGCGCAGCCACTGCGGGACGACGAAGATATCCGTCAACTGGTGCGCGTCGATCTCGATGTGCTGATCGGGTTCGCGGCTGGGCTCGTCGTCTTGGTGTCCCCGTCGCAGGCGCCAACGCATCATTTCCAGTCCACCCCTGCGCCTCGGACGGACGACGAACCCCCGCGTCGTGGCCGAAACCGAATCATCCCCTTCCGGATGATGAAGGCCGCCCCCGGTCTATTAGGGTGGACACTTGCAGACGCCTGGATCAGGCTCCCCCGTTCGAAAGGAAGTCCGCATGTCCGACAGACCCGTGTTCCTCTACGCCGCCGTCTACGACGAGATCGCCGATGCCGAAGCCGACTACGAGGCCGTGTTCGACCTCCACGCGGCTGGCGCGATCGGAACCTTCGACTCGGCGGTGATCCGAAAGGAAGAGGACGGCAAGGTCCGGGTCACGAAGACCGAGAAGCCGACCCAGCACGGCGCCTGGACCGGAGCCGGCGTCGGAGCGCTGGTCGGGATCCTGTTCCCGCCCGCGATCATCGGCTCGGCGGTCGTCGGTGCGGGTGCCGGAGGTCTGATCGGCCACCTCAGGGGCGGAGTCTCGCGCGATGACCTGAAAGAGCTCGGCGACGAGCTCGAGGCGGGCAGCGCCGCGGTGATCGTGATCGGCGAGTCGAAGATCGAGGAGCAGCTCGAGAAGGCGGTGACGCGGGCCAACAAGCTGATCGAGAAGCAGATCGATGCCGACGCTGACGAGCTCAAGCGCGAGATCGACGCGGCGGCCCGAGAGGACGCGAACTAGGGCCCGCGCCCTGGGCGCGGGTTTGAAACCAGCCGCGCCCATGCAGAGGGGGCTGCGTTCGCCGCCGCGGACGCGCTGGGCTCCAGCAGAAGCCCTACTGGGCGATGATGAGAACCCCAGTAGCGAGGGCGAGGACTACCCCCGCGCCGCTCAGCCCGGTGATCAGCCAGCCCTGCGACGGGATCTGATCGCCGCGCGAGAGGTATGCCTCGACCTCCCTGGCGCGCAGAGTGCCATGGACGACGAGCACCAGCGCATAGAGAGCGAAGCCAACACCGATCACCGTGTAAGGCCATTGAGATGAGGCGTGGCTGAGCTCCGGCACAAGTCGCCCGACGGCAAGTGAGACCGCAAGCGCAGCGAGACCGGTCCGCCACCAGGCAAGCTGAGTCCGCTCGCCTGCCAGCTGCGTCCGCACGGCGTCGCTAGAGGACTCGTTCACGCCGTGTCTACTCTAAGCGTCGGTCCAGGCTCCTGCGGTGAAGGCCCGGGCGCCAACCATCGCACTCCCGGCCCGTCCGCGAGGGGTGCGAGCCTTCACGACATGATGTCTGTTGCGCTCATGTTCCGGCGCATGTTCGGGGCGATCAAGCATGCCGCCAAGGAAGAAAGCTTCGCCGCCGTCATCGGAGCCGCGATCGTCCTGGTATTGGTCGGGACGGTCACCTATTCGCTCGGCGAGGGCTGGAATGTGGCCAACGGGTTCTACTTCGCCGTCTGCACGCTGACCACGTCGAGCATCGCTGATCCGGATCTCACACTCACCAGCGAGGCGCTGAAGATCTTCACCGCCTTCTACGTCCTGACCGGCATCGGGATCTTGGTCGAGCTGGCACGCCAACTCGGCGTCGGGTTCATAAGGATGCGCGAAGAGCACAGCGCCACCAGACGCGCCCGGCACAACGAGGAAGATCCGCCCGGGACACAGTCGGCCGGATAACCGGAGCAAATCTGGGGGACGGCCAAGGCCGCGACCGGCATCGCGAGCTCCTTTGCCGACGACCCCACCGGTCACCCATAGGGTGTGTTGCCCATCTGTTGCCCACCCACCCTGCAATAGGATCGCGCGCGTTGTCTGTCACTGATCTGGAGCTCCGGCAAACGCGCGAGGCGGTCCTCGAGGCGCATTCCGCCGCAGAAAGCGCGCACGATCTCGACGCGGTCATCGCCACCTTCCACCACCCCCGGTACGAGATCGTTCCGACCGGTGAGATATTCGACGGGGAGGACGCCGTCCGTCGCTACCACGGCGAGAACTTCGCCGGCATCCCCGATCTCACGGTCGAGCCGATCGCGGCTCATCACGGCGAGGATGCAGTCGCCGAGGAGGCGTGGGTCTCCGGCACACACCTAGGTACCTACCATGGCCTGCCGCCCACAGGCCGCTTCGTTCGGGTCCGAGTGTGTGGCATCTACGTGTTCGAACACGACCAGCTCGTCTGCGAGCGCGTCTACTACGACCTGCTCACGGTTCTGCGAGGACTGGGCATCGCACGCGACCCGAACTCCGTCGCGGGCCAACTAACAGCGCTAGCAACCCACCCGGTTCACCTGGGTCGAACCTTCGGCCGAGCGCTATTGCGCAGTCGCCGTCCGCTGGTCACGGACACGGATCCCAAACGCTAGCTGGACGGCCGGACCAGGAACAACGCTTACGGTTTGGTGCTGCCGCGATGGGCCGTGAAGGACTCGAACCTTCAACCTTGAGATTAAGAGTCTCCTGCTCTACCAGTTGAGCTAACGGCCCGGACGATCGGGATGGTAGCGGCGGGTGCGACCGCCGGCCGCTACGGGCGCGGTGCCGGTGCCGCCCGAACGGGCTCTGGAGCGGGTTGGCGCCGGGGGTGGTCGGGGAGGGCGCGTTCTTCTGCGCCTTCGCCTGCTGCTTCTTCGCCTTCACGGCGAGCTTGCGGATCTGGTCCAGCTGCTGCTCGACCTGGCTGCGCTGCGACTTCGGCGCCGCCGCCTCTGCCTTCTTCGCTGCCTGGTCGCCTCCGGAGATGTCCAGCGACGCGTACAGGTAGTAGGCGAGCTGCCCGTAGGTGCCCGAGCTGGGCTGGTCTCGAGCCACGATCCGCTGGGCCTCGGCGGCGCCCCCGAAGTCGTTCAGGAAGTAGTAGGCCTGCACGATCTGAGCGGCCAGCGCGGGGTTCGGCTCGCCCTTGTTGACCTTCAGGTACCTCTCCCAGGCGTCGACTGACGTGCCGAGCTCCGTGTGGGCGTCCTCGCTGACGCTGATCTCGCCCGTGGTCTGGTCCTGAGTCACGCCCTGCTTCGCCTTGAAGTACTCGTACTTGGAGAGCTTCACCAGCGCGGCGGTGTCGTTCGGATCCTTTGCCAGCCGCTGGTTGGCGCTGTCGATCTGATCGTCGTACTGGCCGCTCAGCGAGCCGCCGCTGCCGTCTCCGCCCAGCCCGAGGCCGTCGAGGAGGCCGCCGAGCGCCGCTGCCGCCGATACCGAAGCCGACGAAGCCGACCAGGAAGAGCGCCGCCAGCGTGGCGTACACGACCTGGACGAGCCGCTTGCGCTTGCCGCTGAGGTCGAAGAGCACGTTCGCAGCCTAGCTCGCCGGGCTTGCGGGCGGCTCGGGCTCGGGGGGCGACCTGGCCGGCTCGGCCGGTGTGCCCACCAGGCGCGCCAGGAGCAACGAGAGCTCGAACAGCACCAGCAGGGGCGCCAGCTCGATCAGCATCGTCACCGGATCGGTGCCGGGCAGGAACATCGCCACCACGGCCAGGATCAGGTACGCGTAGCGGCGATTGTGCGAGAGCTGCTGCGGGGTGACGATGCCGAGCCGGGTGAGCGCGACGATCCCCATCGGCACCTGGAACACCAAGCCGAGCGCGATCAAGGTGAGGATGAAGAAGCTGTAGTACTCGCTGGCCCGCACCTGGATGTTGAACTGGTCCTCGTTGAAGTTGAGCAGGAACTCGGTGGCCGCCGGGACGACGACGAAGTACGAAAAGACAACGCCGGTGATGAACAGCACCGGGACCAGGAGCAGGAAGGGCAACGCGACCCGCTTCTCGGTCGGCTTCAGCGCCGGCAGCAGAAAGGCATAGGCCTGGTAGAGCAGGACCGGCAGGGAGATCAGGATCCCGGCGTAGATCGAGACCTTGAGCGTGGTCATGAACGGCTCGGTGACGCCGAAGGTGATCGGCACCCGGTCGCCCGGGCAGCGGCTTGTTGGCGATCTCGAGCAGCAGGTCGTTCTGCCAGAAGCAGAGCCCGCAGGCGACCAGCAGCACCGCCGCCGAGGCGATGATCCGGTTGCGCAGCTCGTCGAGGTGCTCGACGAGCGTCATCTGCTCGTCGAACTTCGCGGCTCGCAGGCGAGGGGAGGCCACTTAGTGCTCTCCGCCGGCGAGCACCTAGGAGCGGTGGTCGGTTACGACCTCGCTCTCGACGGGCTCGCCGGACTTCTCCGCGCCCTCGATCTGCACGGGCTGCGACGACTCTTCCTCGTCGTCGCCCTTGCCCGAGATCGAGGACCTGAACTCACGGATCCCGCGGCCCATCGAGCGTCCCAGCTCCGGCAGGCGCTTCGGCCCGAAGATCACCAGGGCAATGATGAGGACGATTGCCAGCTCGAGGGGTCCCACGTTTGGCATCAGGACAGATGGTATCGGCGCCGGCCGCTAGCGCTTGAAGTTGAGGTAGAAGCGGCTCGGCGTGGGCTCTGCCTGATCCTGGTACTTGCTGCCCGCCTCGCCCGAGCCGTAGGGGCGCTCGACGGCGGAGTCCATGCGCATGAACGAGATCTGCCCGATCGGCATTCCGTAGTAGATGGTCACGGGCAGGTTGGCGACGTTGGAGAGCTCCAGCGTGAGGTTCCCTGCAAAGCCCGGGTCTACGAAACCGGCAGTGCTGTGAATGAGCAGGCCGAGACGGCCCAAGGAGCTCTTGCCCTCGAGCCTGGAAACGATGTCGTCAGGGAGCTGAACGCGCTCGAGCGTCTGGCCCAGCACGAACTCGCCCGGGTGGAGGATGAAGGGATCGGTGTCAGAGATCTCGACCGCCTCGGTGAGCTCCTCCATCGGCTGGCGAACGTCGATGAACGGGTAGCGCGCGTTGTGGAAGACGCGGAAGCGGCGGTCGACGCGCACATCCACGCTCGACGGCTGCACCATCGCCTCGTCGAACGGGTCGATGACGATCCGCCCGGCCTCGATCTCCGCCTTGATGCTGCGGTCGCTGAGAACCATCGACGAGCCAGTCTATTCCCGCCCGCCACCGTCCCCGGCTCGCCTCGCAGGCACGGGGATGCCCCGCTCTGCGCGTGGGGTCCCCACCCTAAAGCTCCTGAGGCCCTCCGCCGATAGAGCACCCGAAGTGGCGGAGAGGCAGACTCAGAAGCGGCGCAGCGCGGCAGCCCTCGAGGGAGGACTCGAGCCCAGCATCTTCGAAACGCGCTTGGTGACCACCACCCGCCGGCGTCACGACGACCTCCACATCTGCCCCTCCTGCAACTCGGAGCTGGTCTATCCGACCGACTGGGCGCCGGCCGCCGATCGGCACTGGCAGGTGGCGCTCCGCTGCCCCGAGTGCGAGTGGAACGGCGGCGGCAGCTACGGCCAGGAGGTCGTCGACCGCCTCGACGAGGCGCTCGAGCGGGGCACCGAGTCGGTGCTGGAGGATCTGAGCGTCCTCACACGGGCGAACATGGAGGACCAGATCAACCGCTTCGCCTCCGCGCTCAGCGCGGACCACATCCTCCCCGAAGACTTCTAGGAGTACCGCTCGACGACTCCGTCGGCGACCAGCTCGAGCAGCTGGCGCTGGTCCGGGTCGAGCCCCGAGCTCCCCAGGGCACGCTTGGCAAGCTCCACCCGCCTGCGGGCACCGGCCCTCACCTCGTCGAGCACGCCGGTCGCGCCGATCCGGTCGCAGACCGCCTCCGCGTCTTTGGCGCTGAGTCCTCGCAGCCTCAGCTCCACCAGGCCCCGATCGTGGTCGCGAGCGAGGATCAAGGGCAGGGTCACGGTTCCGTCCAGCAGGTCGGTTCCCCGAGCCTTGCCCGTCCGCTCCGGCGGGCCGGTGACGTCGAGCACGTCGTCGAGGAGCTGGAAGGCAAGTCCGATTTCGCGACCGAAGATCTGAAGGGCCACGTGGGGATCGTCGCGGCCGGCGGCCTCGGCCCCCGAGCCGCCCACCCTTCCGATCAGGCAGGCGCACTCGAACAGGCGTCCCGTCTTCAGCTCGCAGCGCTCCAGGTAGCGCTTGGCGGAGATCGAGCCGTCGAAGGCGTCGCGGCGTTGGGCCAGCTCGCCAAGCGCCAACGCCACCGAGGCCTTGGAGAGGAGCTCCACCTGCATTCGGCTGCCGTCCTTGCCGAGCTCGGCGAAGGCGCGGGAGAACAGGAGGTCCCCCACCGCCAGCGCACGGCCGCGGCCGGAGCGGGCCACCACGGTCGCGTGGCCGCGGCGAAGCGGCGCCGCGTCGAGCACGTCGTCGTGGACCAGGGTCGCCATGTGGACCAGCTCGATCGCGGTCGCGGCGCAAATAGCGCCCTCACCCCCCCGTGGCCCGGCGCTGAGCAGGACCAGCATCGGGCGCAGGCGCTTTCCTCCTGCGGCCAGCGTCGCCCCGGCATCGGCGGCGAGGGCGTCGCCGTGGCCCTCCACCAAGCGCCCGAGGCGCTCCTCGACCGCCTCCATGCGAGCGGGCAGCCAGGCGTCGGCGGCCTCCAGCACCAGCGTAACCGGGGGTGGGACCGCGGTCCGGTTCAACGCCCTTTTTCCCCGGAGTGGATGGCGATGATCCCGCCGGCCAGCAACAGGTAGCGAATCCGCTCCAGCCCGGCGCCGGCCATCATCGTCGCCAGGCCCTCGGGGGACGGGAAGCGCTTCACCGACTCGGGCAGGTATGTGTAGGCGTCGCGGTCCCCCGCCACGGTGCCGAGCAGCGGCACGATCCGGTCGAACCACAGCGAGTAGAAGCTCGACAGCGGACGCCGGCGCGGCTGGGTGATCTCGAGGATCACGGCTCGGCCACCAGGCTTCAGCACCCGGACCATCTCGGCCAGCCCACGCTCCAGGTCCACCAGGTTCCGCACCCCGAAGCCCACCGTGACGGCGTCAAACGACCCCTCCTGGTAGGGAAGCTCCAGCGCGTCGGCCCACTCGAACCGGGCCTGCGACGCGCCGCGCTCCGCGGCCTTTTGCCGCGCCAGCTCCAGCATCCGCTCCGAGAAGTCGCAGCCCACCACGGAGCCGTCGGGGCCGACGCGCCGGGTCAGCTCGAGCGCCAGGTCGCCGGTGCCGCAGCACAGATCGAGAGCGGCGCCGCCTGTTCCCAGCTCGGCGCGGTCTGCGGCCCGCGCGCGCCAGCGATGGTGCATGCCGACGGTCATCGCGGTGTTCATGAGGTCGTAGACGCCCGCGATGCGGTCGAACATCGTCCGCACCTGGCTCGCGAACTCCGGCGAGGAACGTGACGGTCGGTCGACCACGGGACCTGAGGGAGCACCGACCACGGGCTGAGCCGCTACTTCAGCGACGCCAGGAAGTCCGCGATCTGGTTCAGCTGCTTCTGCGAGAAGTCCTGGAACGCGGGCATGATCCCAGGCCCCGCCTCGAGCGAGCGCAGGATCGCGCTGCGCGGGATGCGGGCGCCGATCTCGGTCAGTTCCGGGCCCAGGGTCCCGTTGCCGTTGTCGCCGATCGTGTGGCAGGCCAGGCAGCCCGTCTGGGCGACCAGCTCCTTGCCGGCCTCGTATTGCGGCGCCACCTCCATGTCGATCTTCGTCGGCGGCCCTGCGATGGCCCCCGTGTAGGTGAGATAGGCCATCGAGATCACGGTCAGGACCAGCACGGCCATCGCGATTGGGCGCCGCTCGGGGCGCCGCTCGGGGCCGCGATCGAAGAAGGGCAGGAGCAGCAGCACGATCATCCCGAGCGTCGGCACGCCGATTGTCGCGAGGGGGACCAACTCGTAGGGCTTGATCACCCGCAGCACCTCGAACAGAAAGAAGAAGTACCACTCGGGCCGCGGCGTGTAGGTGGTGGTCGTGGGGTCGGCCTTGGGTCCCAGCTCGGCGCCGAGCACGAGCGCCATCAAAGCGATCATCAGGACGACGATCAGGGCCATCGTCGAGTCCTTCATCACCGCGTAGGGGAAGAAGGGCTTGCCCTCCTTCTTCAGCAGCTCGTAATCGCGGAGGTAGGCCTCCTTCTCCGCCCGGTTCAAACCCGTTCCTCCTTGACCGTCGCCTTGGTGCGCTTCGGCTCCAGCCAGGGCGGCGCCGTGGTGCCGAGCTTCACCACCAGGTACAGGTGAGCCCCGATCAGGGCGATGATCAGCCCCGGCACCAGCAGCATGTGGATCGCGTAGAAGCGGGCCAGCGTCGTCTGCTCGAACTCGGCGCCGCCTCTCAGGAAGTCGGCCAGGTAAGGGCCCAGCACCGGCCCGGTCCCGGTGATGTTGACGCCGACCACCGTGGCCCAGAAAGAGCGCTGGTCGAAGGGCAACAGGTAGCCGGTGAAGCCCATCACCATGGTCAGGATCAGCAGCACGACGCCGATCACCCAGTTGAGCTCACGGGGGTACTTGTAGGCGCCGAAGATGAAGGTGCGCGCCATGTGGAGCCAGATCAGGATGATCATCACGCTGGCGCCCCACTTGTGCATCCCGCGTACGAACTCGCCCAGGAAGACGTCGTTCGTCAGGTGGACGATGGAGCTGTAGGCCTGGGTCGAGGACGGCGTGTAGAACATCGCCAGGAAGACCCCGGTTACGGCCTGCACGGTGAACGCGAACAGGGTCGCCGAGCCCAGCGTGTAGAACCAGTTGGTGCCCTTGGGCACCTTCCGGTAGAGCATCCCGGTGAGGAAGCTGGCGCCGCCGGTGCGCTCGTCGACCCAGCCGACCAGGTCGGCGGCGGGCGGCGGGCGGCGGTCCGCCCGGCCGGCGCCGTCGCCTGCGCCGGGCTTCGGCGGCTTCTTCAGCGCGCCGGGGATGAGCATGTCGGGGAACTTCATCGCGTGCTCTCAATCACGGCGGCGGAGGGGTTGAGGGCCGCGGCGGATAGAGGATTTCCCAGATTCCGCCCGTGAACTCGCCTGGGTCGCGGTAGCGAACGGGCTCGAGCTGCGAGGTGACGCTGTAGCGGGGGCCGAGCTGCACCTGGCCGTTGCGAACCCGGGTTTGGAAGCGGTCGAGGGGACGCACCGGCGGGCCGCCGATCACCTTGCCCTCGAAGTCGTAGACGCCCCCGTGGCAGGGGCAGATGAAGTTGCCGGCCGCCGGGACGAAATTCACCGGGCAGCCGAGGTGCGCGCAGCGGGTCGAGAGCGCGATGTAGGTGCCGGGGCTCTCGCTCGAGAATGTGTCCGGATCGCCACGCCGCACGTAGGCGGTGGTCTTGCCAGCCTCGCCGATGCCCTCGACCAAGGTGAAGACCACCGGCTTGTAGGTGTCGGCGGGGAACCGGCTGACCGGGCCGACGCTCTCCCAGCGCTCCTCCGGGCTGTCGAAGATCGGCGCCACCGCGAAGCCGACCGCGGGCAGGACGATCACCGCCCCCGCGATACCGCCGACCGCCTGTCCGGCCACCGTCAGCGCCTTGCGCCGGTTCATCGACTCGCCCTCGAAGTAGCCGGGCGGATCCGGCGTCGGGAGACCGCCGGCGCCAGCGGAACCGTTGCTCTTGTCGGCGGCGTCGGCCACGTTTCAGGCAGGCAAATCCTGGTGGGACTCGAAGCCTATCGCCTCCGCTGCCTGCCCCAACCGATCGCCCACGCCGGACCGCTGGGCCAGCGCGTGGGCAGCCTGCCAGAGCGCCGACGCGGCATCGGGACGTCCCTCGCGAAGGGCCGACTTCCCCTGCTCGTGCTCAGGCGTGACGCCCGAGGCGACCACCGTGACCGAGGCCAGCCAGAGGGCGTTCGCCGCCCACCCAACCGCTGCCGCGTCATCCGGCCGTGCGTCATGAAGCTGCGCCGAGAGTGAGATCAGGTCCGAGAGCTCGCGGACTGCCTCGAGGTCACCGAGCGCGGCCAGTCGCTCGAGGCCGAGGGCGTAGAGGTAATCGCCGGCCAGCAGCGCGAGGTCGGCGTCGGCGCCGACCACGACCCGCGGCTCCCCGTAATGCAGAAGGTAACCCTCGCGAACCGACTCGACCAGCAACGAGTACTCGCCCGGCGCCTGCGCCGCGCGCGGGCCGGCCGCAGCCAGCAGGCCCAGCGCGGGCTCAGCCTTCCCGGGATCGGTGACCTGTGGTGAGATCACCGACTCGTCGGCGCGAAGCTGCGCCGCCAGCGCCACCAGCGCGGCCTCGGGCCTACTCATAGGCGGGCGAGATTACGGAAGCGGAGCGCTGGCCGGCACCCGGAGGCCGGCGATGATGATCTCCAGGTAGCGCTCCCAGCTCATCGCCGGCGGCCCATCCTGGCGCGGCGCGGTGGCGCGGGCAAGTCCGCACATGATGCTCGGGATGTCGTCGACGCTGAAATCGGCCCGCATCGCTCCATCCGCCTTGGCGCGCTCGATCAGCTTGCCCGTGAGCTCGTTCAGGCCCGCCTTGTCTGCTGCCGTGCCGCAGAGGCCGGGCAGCTGGTCCATGGCCTCCGACAGTCCGCGATCCTCCGCGGTCACCCGGGCGCACGCGCGCATCAGCTCGCTGAACCCGTGCCAGGCGTCGGGGTCATCCAGCGCCGCTCGCGCTTGCTCGGCGAAGAAGGCGAAGCGCTCGTCGGCCAAGGCCTGGAGCAGATCCTCCTTGGTCGGAAAGTTCCGGTACAGGGTCCCGACGCCCACCCCTGCCGCGCGGGCGATGCGCTCCATGTGGACGTCGAGGCCATGCTCGGCAAGCAGCAGGCGGGCGGCGTCCAGGACGCGCTTACGGTTCCGGCGGGCGTCGGCGCGCTGCCTGACCTCTACGGCGGGAGCTGGGCTGGCGGTTGTTTGGGGGGTCATGTCGATTTTCTTGCTGGCGATTCGTCGTATCTGTGACGACGAGCACGCAACCGGAACCATGATTCCGTATAGTGCGCGTACCGAAACCGGAACTCAGCTTCCGATTATCGCACAACCGTAGGCCACGTAACCCAGGAGACACCAATGATGACCACCGCCCAGGAGTTCGAGCGCCGGCGCTGGACCGCCCTGGCGCTCCTCTGCTTCGCCCAGTTCATCGTCGTCCTCGACGCGTCGATCGTCAACGTCGCTCTGCCCTCCATCGGCGAGGGGCTCGACTTCTCGCAGGAGAACCTCGCCTGGGTCGTGAACGCGTACGTGCTGACCTTCGGCGGCTTCCTGCTGCTCGGCGGGCGAATGGCCGACCTGCTCGGACGCCGGCGCGTTTTCATCTCCGGGCTCCTGCTCGTCGCCGCGGCCTCGCTGGCTGCCGGCTTCGCCGCCACGGAGGGGCAGCTGATCGCCGCCCGCGCGGCGCAGGGCCTGGGCGCGGCGATCATCTCGCCGGCGGCGCTGTCGATCGTCACCACCACGTTCCGCGATGGCGCGGAGCGCAACAAGGCGCTGGGCGCCTGGGGCGCGGTCGCCGGAGCGGGGGCGCAGCCGGCGTGCTCTTCGGGGGCATCCTCACGGACGGCCTCGGCTGGGAGTGGGTGCTGTGGGTGAACGTGCCGGTGGCGCTCGTGGTCGCCGCGCTCTCCCCGCGGCTGATCGCCGAGAGCCGCTCCGAGTCCGCCACGCGCCACTTCGACGCCGCGGGCGCGGTGAGCGTGACCGCCGGCCTCTCGATCCTCGTCTACGCGATCGTCGACGCCACCGACGCAGGTTGGGGCTCGCTTCAGACGCTCGGCCTGATCGGCGTCTCCGCGGCGCTGCTCTCGGCCTTCATCGCGATCGAGCGACGCTCGCAAGCGCCGCTGATGCCGTTCCGGATCTTCCGCATCCGGACCCTGACCGGCGCCAACGTGGTCGGCCTCCTCGTCGGCGCGTCGCTGTTCTCGATGTTCTTCTTCATCACGCTCTACATGCAGCAGGTGCTGGGCTACAGCGCGATCGAGGCGGGGCTCGCCTACCTGCCGCTGGCGGTGTCGATCATCATCGCGTCCGGGATCGCCTCGCAACTGGTGACGCGGATCGGCTTCAAGCCCGTGCTCGCAGCCGGGATGGCGATGATCGCCGCCGCCCTGCTCTGGTTCTCGCAGGTCTCGGTCGGCGGGAGCTACGTCTCCGACATCCTCGGGCCGTCATTGCTGGCGGCCGCTGGCCTCGGATTCGGCTTCGTGACGACGACGATCGCCGCGGTCTCCGGGGTTCGCGAGCAGGAATCCGGCCTCGCAAGCGGGCTGATCAACACCTCGCAGCAGATCGGCGGCGCGTTGGGCCTGGCCGTGCTGGCGACGATCGCCAATTCACGGACCGACAGCGTGATGGCATCGGCGGGGGGAGATCCCTCCGCGCTCACGAACGCGCTCACCGAGGGGTTCCAGTCGGCCTTCCTCGGCGGTGCGGTGATTGCCCTGCTCGGCTTGGTGCTGACGCTGGTGCTGATCCGCGGCCGCGACAGCCGCGCTCACGTCGAGCTCGGAAGGGCGCCGGCAGGCGAGCGCCTCGCGGAGCCCGCCTAGCCTGTCGTTAGTCCAGCGCCTGCGCAAACGCCGCCGAGGCCGCCTCCGCGGTCTTCGCGATCGCCGCCTCATCGTGGGCCAGGGAGACGAACCAGGCCTCGAACTGGGAGGCCGGCGGGTAGATGCCCTGGTCCAGCAGCGCCCGGCAGAAACGACCGTAGGCGTCCAGGTCGCAGGCGGCGGCGTCCGCGAAGTCGCGCACCGGCTCGGCGCTGAAGAAGGGCGTCACCAGCCCACAGACCGAGACGACCTGGACGGGGCGGTCGCCGGCCGCTTCGCGGAGAGCGCTGGCGAGGCTGTCGGTGATCGCCCCCAGCCGCTCGTAAGCATCGCCTCCGAGCTCGCGCAAGGTCGTCAACCCGGCGACCACGGCAAGCGGGTTGCCGGCCAGCGTCCCCGCCTGGTAGACGTCCCCGGCGGGGGCCACCTGCTCCATCAGCTCCCGGCGCCCGCCGTAGGCGGCGGCCGGCAAGCCCCCGCCCAGCACCTTTCCCATGAGCGTCAGATCGGCATCGACCCCGTAGAGCTCCTGGGCGCCCCCGCGCGCCACCCGGAAGCCAGAGATCACCTCGTCCAGCACCAGCAACGCCCCGCCCGCGTCGGCCTGCTCCCTCAGGAAGCCCGGGAAGCCCTCGGCCGCGGGCACCACCCCCATGTTCGCGGGCACCGGCTCGGCCAGGATCGCCGCCACCCGGTGCTCGGCGATTGCCGCGGCCACGGCCTCGCGGTCGTTCCACGGCACCACGATCGTGTCGGCTGCCTGCGCCTCGGTCACCCCGGGGCTCGCCGGGATCCCCTGCGTCGCCAGCCCCGAGCCCCCCTCGGCCAGCAGCCCGTCGACATGGCCGTGGTAGGCGCCGGCGAACTTCACCACCTTGTCGCGGCCGGTGGCGGCACGCGCCAAGCGCAGAGCGCTCATCGTCGACTCGGTGCCCGAGTTGACCATCCGCACCATCTCCACCGAGCCGAACCGCTCGCAGACCTCCTCCGCCAGCTCCACCTCGCCCACGGTCGGCGCCCCGTAGCTCGTCCCCCGCTCGGCTGCGCGCTGCACCGCCTCCACCACCGCCGGATGCGCGTGCCCCAGGATCAGCGGTCCCCACGAGCAGACCCAGTCGACGTAGCGGTTGCCGTCGGCGTCGACCAGCTCGCAGCCCTCGCCGCGCTCGACGAAGACCGGGTGGTCGCGACCGATGGAGCGCATCGCCCGCACCGGCGAGTTGACCCCGCCCGGCATCAAGCCAAGGGCGCGGCGATAGAGCTCCTCAGACCTGATGCCTCGTACCTCGGGCCCCGGGGAGCCTGTGGCGCTCAGGAGTGCTGAGCCTCCCAGTTCGCGTAGTCCTCGGTGAAATAGTGAAGCCTCACCTTCTTGAACTCGGTCGAGGAGTACAGGACCGCGCGGTCGTCGCCATGCAGGTCGTGCTCGTCGGCGATCCGGTCGAGGACGGCGTCGCACTCCTCTTTGGAGCGGCCGTGGGCCATCGTGAACACGGAGTACGGCCAGTCGGCGTAGGTGGGCCGCTGGTAGCAATGCGAGATCCCACGCACGGCAGCCATTCTGCTGCCGACCTCGAGCACCTGGTCGGAGGGCACCCGCCACACCCCCATCCCGTTGGCCGAGAACCCGGCGCGCCGGTGATAGAGGATCGCCGCCACCCGGCGCAGCAGCTTTCGCCTCACCATCTCGCTGAGGTGCTCCAGAAACCGGTCAACGGGCATCCCGACCCGCTCGGCCGCGCGCGTCGTAGGGACGGTCGGTGACCGCCATCGGCCCCTGAAGAGCGCGGATCACGGCGACGTCGGTGTCGTCGTAGGGCTGGGCGTCGAGCTCGCGCGGCGGCGCCGCGTCGACGGTGGCCGCCAGCGCCTCGGTCCCCTGCTCCATCTCGAGGTTCATGTTGATCTTGAACAGGGTCAGGGTGGGGAGCTGGCGGATCGACTCGGCGCCCGTCTCCGCCCTCAGCACGTCCAGGGTGCCGCTCGAGCCCCAGCCGGGAGTCCGGGGGCGTGGCGATCGGTGAACCAGAGGTTGAACTCGTGGGTGCGCAGGTAGTTGTGGGAGACGCCGGGGTGGGAGTTGATGATCCGGGCGGCGCGCTGGGGGTTCTCGGAATCGACCTTGGCCGCGACCAGCATCGACGCATAGCCGAGCGCCCGGGTGTCGAAGATCGGCGTGATCTCGCGGATGATCCGCTCGTCGAGCAGCCGCTGGGTGCGGGCCTCGACCTCATCCACCGGCAGCTCCGCCTGGCGCGCGACGGCCTCGAACGGCTCGCGCTCGAGCGGGAAGCTCGACTGGAGCAGGTTCAAGAGGAGCTTGTCGGCCGCGTCGAGCGGCACCGCTGCGCCCGCCTCGCGCGAGCGAACCTTGGGCCGCGGCTTGCGGAGCGGCGCGCTGGCCCCGCTCAAAGCCAAGCCGCGGCTTCCTTGGCGTAGTAGGTGAACACCAGGTCGGCGCCCGCGCGCCGGATCGCGGTCAGCGTCTCGAGCACCGCGGACCGCTCGTCGAGCCAGCCGTTTTGGGCCGCGGCCTTGAGCATCGAGTACTCGCCGGAGACGTGGAAGGCGGCCACCGGGGCGCCGGTCTCCTCCTTGATGAGGCGGATCACGTCGAGGTAGGGAGTGGCGGGCTTCACCATCACCACGTCGGCGCCCTCGGCGAGGTCGAGCTTCGCCTCGCGGACGCCCTCGAGCGCGTTCGCCGGGTCCATCTGGTAGCCGCGGCGATCGCCGAACTCCGGGGTGGACTCGGCGGCTTCGCGGAACGGGCCCGTAGAAGGCCGAGGCGTACTTGGCGCTGTAGGCGATGATCGCGACGTTCGGGTGACCCTCCTCGTCGAGCTGCAAGCGGATCGCCCCCACGCGGCCGTCCATCATGTCGCTGGGCGCGACCACGTCCGCTCCCGCCTCGGCGTGCGAGATCGCCGTCTTGGCGAGCAGCTCGATGGTCAGGTCGTTGTCGACCTCGCCGTCGCGGACCACTCCGCAATGGCCGTGCGAGGTGTACTCGCACAGACAGACGTCGGTGATCACGACCAGGTCGGGATGGGCGTCCTTGAGCGCCCGCACAGCCATCTGGACGACGCCCTCCGGATCGTAGGCGCCGGAGCCGGCCTCGTCCTTGGAGGCCGGGACGCCGAACAGGATCACGGCGCCGATCCCCGCCGCCTGGAGCTCGGTCGCCTCGGCCACCAGCTCGGAGATCGAGAAGCGCTCGATGCCGGGCATGAGGGCACCTCCTCGCGCACCCCTTCGCCGGCGACGACGAACAGGGGCTGCACGAGATGCCGCGGCGACAGCTCGGTCTCCCGCACCAGCTCGCGCAGGGCCCTGGTTCGCCGCAGCCTCCGCATGCGGGTGGCGGGAAAGCTCACGAGGTGATTCTAGGTGCCGCCTCCCGAAAGCGTTCGGGAGCGCTCTCAGGAGGCGAAGCGGCGCAACGCCAGCCGGGCAAGCACCCCGTAGGCGGCGGCGAGGATCGCCAGGTGGAGGATCGGCACGCCGAGCCCGGGCCCGGCGGCGTCCAGGCCCCCCGAGATCGCGTCGAGCGCCGGGTCGAACGGGAACAGCGCGCGGATCACCTCGATCACGTCGAACAGCGCGGGGCTCACTGTGCCGGACCCGACCAGGGAGACGAAGGCGATCGGCAGCGAGATCATGAAGGCGAGCAGGGAGCTGGCGCGGACCTCGCGGGCCGCGCCGCCGATCGCCGCCCCGAAGGCGGCGAAGGCCGCGCCGCCCGCCACGATCGCCGCTCCGAACAAGGGGAAGCGGCCCCAGTCGATGTCGACGAACAGCGACAGGCCGGCCAGCATCAGGAGCGTGACCACGATCGACAGCGCCACCCCGAGCCCCACCTTCTCGACCAGCAGCGCCGTCCGCCCCACCAACCCCCGGGTCAGCCGCGGGAACGCGTTCTCCTCGCGCTCCAGCGCCAGCGAGCCGGCCACCAGCAGCACGGTGACGAACATCAGGGTCACCGTCGCGGCGACGGAGATCGCGAACGAGTCCAGGCTGGGCGGGGAGCCCGAGACGACCTCCTTCTCGACCTCGATCGGGTGGGCGATCGCGCTCAGCAGCGGATTGGCGAGGTTCAGGTTCTGGCGCGCCAGCCGGGAGAACTGGATCACCCGGTCGAGCGCGCCGGCGAACGGGCTGCCCGCGGGCAGCTCCGGTCGCAGCGCCTCGAGGATGCGCTGGGTGTTCCTGAGGCCGAGGACGTTGAAGGTCTGGCCCAGCAGGCTGAACCTCCCGCCCTCGAGCAGCAGGCTCAGGTAGTTGGCGGAGATCTCGCGTCACCTGCTCCGAGATCCTCAGGTTGGCCTCCGTGACCAGCGAGCTGATCCGGTCGTCCACCAGCCGCGCCTTGACCGGGTCCTCCTCGTTGACCAGGACCCGCACGGTCGGCTGCGAGGGCGTCAGCGAGCCGAGCGACTCGAGCTCGTCGACCAGGTTCGGCGGCAGGATCAGCGCCGCCAGCGCGTCGCCCGACTCGACCATGTCCCGTGCCTGCTCCTCGCTGGAGACCGGGATGCACTCGATCCGCGAGCAGAGCTCGCTGCGGGCGCCCGCGATGTCGAACTTCGTGCCGGCGAGCACGAACGGCTGCTCTTGGGGGACCTGGTTGAGGAAGGCGACCCGCGGCGTCTCGGGCCCGCGCGAGAGCGCGAAGCCGATCAGCACGGCGATCACCACCGGATAGACGATCAGCAGCGCCGTCACCAGCGGCGAGCGGCGCAGGATCTGAAGGTCCTTGATGAACAGCCAGCGCACTAGCGGTACCTCAACGGGCCTTGCGTCTCGCCCGATCCGCATCAATGTCCTCGATCCCGGAGAAAGGCGACGAACGCCTGCTCGAAGTCGCGCGCGCCCGACTTCGGGAACCGCCGCGTGCAGCTGGGCTGAGGTGCCGTCGAACAGCGCCTCGCCATCGGCGAGCACCAGCAGCCGCTGGCCGTAACGCTCGGCCTCGGCGATGTTGTGAGTGGAGAAGATCACCGTG
Source organism: uncultured Actinomycetes bacterium (assembly GCA_963740145.1). Lineage (GTDB taxonomy): Bacteria > Actinomycetota > Thermoleophilia > Solirubrobacterales > 70-9 > AC-56. Next base: position 351,782 of record CAVUDI010000010.1, on the reverse strand, counting down.
GTGCCGCCGCCCGCGAGGCCCAGCACGAACTCCCAGAGGCGCTCCCGCTGACGCGGGTCCAGCCCGGCGCTGGGCTCGTCGAGGAGCAGGACCAGCGGGCGGGCCAGGAGGCCGATCGCGATGTTGATCCGCTGCTGGTTTCCGCCCGACAGCGTTCCCACCTGGTCGTCCCGGCGGTCGGCGAGTCCGGTCTGGTCGAGCATCTCCTCGACCGCGGCGTCGGTGTCGGGCACCTTCTCGAGGTGGGCGAAGAGGCGCAGGTTCTCGGCCACGGTCAGGCGCCGGTAGACCGCCGCCTGCTGCGGGATCCAGCCGATCTCGCCGGGATGCCGGCTGACGGTGCCGCCGTCCTGGCGCCTGATCCCAGCGAGGATCGACAGCAGCGTCGTCTTGCCGGCGCCGTTGGGGCCGATCACTGCGAGCAGCTCGCCGCGGTGGGCGTCGAAGCTGACACCCTTGAGCGCCTCGCGGTCGCCGAAGCGCTTGACGAGCTCGCGGGTCTCGACCACGACCTCGCCGTCCGTCGACCGACCGGTGGTGGCGGATTCGCCGAACACGCCGAGGAAAGCTAGTGGGTCGCCCGGGTCGGCAATATCGGCGGCCCAACCCGGGTTCGGCGGAGCCATCCCAGACGCCGGCCGGCGGCGCAACTTCCACCCCCGCCGCTTGTTAGTGGGGGCGAGGTACGGAGGACCGATGAGCGCGACAGCATCACAACGGGTTGAGCAGCCGAGCCAGGCGAGCCGGCCGAGCAGGGCAAAGCGGCCGCGGTTGATCCGGCAAGCCAGCGCCTGGGTGCCCCGCCAGGCGTCCTGAGCCGCTGCCGTTGCAAGATCTGGAGGAGTCGGATGCGCTCCGCTGGGTCGACATCTACGGCGGCGACCTGAGCAACGGCGAGGTGCTGGCGCTGCTCGGCCCCATCTGCCGCGGGCGAGCTCACGGAGAAGATGGTCCGCGACCTGATCACCCCTCAGCGGTTCGCGGTCGGGGGGAGCTACCGCGACAGCGACGTGGTGGCGACATCCGCCTTTCGGATTCGCCACCGGCATTCGGGCACCAACGGAGGCAGCCACGAACGGCCACAGCGGCACCTCGGTCTTCGAGCCGGTGCAGATGCTGGTGGGCGATGACTGGCTGCTGAGCTGCTGGCTTCCGGCCAGGGTGTTTCGCGGCATTGGGGGACCCGGTCCATGTCGCCGACGACTCGTCCAGCGGGCTCTACCTGGCCGTGGCCAAGCGTTGGCCGGCCAGCAACGCGAGGAGCGCCGAGGGCCTCGCCAAGCTCGTGCGGCACGAGCTCGCCGGCGCCGCCGGCTACCGACCGCCGATCAACTAACGCCGAAGCGAGCCGATCCGTGCGGTCCGGCAGGGGGACCGCACGGATCGGCGCGCCGGCTCGAGCCGCGCGCCGGGGTCAACCGCCGCTGGTGGCACGGCCTACTAGGCTCCCTCGCCCGTGCGAGTCCTGTTCATCGGCGACATCGTCGGCCGCCCCGGCCGGGCGGGGCTCGCCGCGGCGATGCCCGAGCTTCGGCAGCGCCACGCACCCGACCTGGTGATCGCCAACGGCGAGAACTCGGCCGGTGGCCTGGGGATCACCGAGAAGACCGCCACCGAGATGTTCGAGATCGGCATCGACGTGATCACCACCGGCAACCACGTCTACCGTCACCGCGCGGTCTACGAGTTCCTGGATCGCAGCGACCGCGTGGTGCGCCCGGCCAACTATCCGGCCGGAAACCCGGGGCGCGGCGCAACGACCGTCGAGGCCGCGGGGAGGCGCGTCGCCGTCCTCAACCTGAGCGGCGGGGTCCAGCTACGGGTCGCCCGCTCTCCGTTCGCCGAGGCCGACGCCCAGCTGGCCAAGCTCGAGGGTGAGGCAGACGCCGTGATCGTCGACTTCCACGCCGAGGTGACGAGCGAGAAGGTGGCGATGGGCTGGCACCTCGACGGGCGGGTCGCCGCCTGCCTCGGCACCCACACCCACGTCCCCACTGCCGACGCCCGCGTCCTGCCCGGCGGCACGGCATACATCAGCGACGTCGGCATGACCGGCTCGCGCGCCGGGGTGATCGGGGTGCGGCGCGAGCAGGCGCTGGAGGCCTTTCGCACCCAGATGCCGGTCAAGTTCGACACCGCCGACGAGGACGTCTGGATCAACGCTGTGGTGGTCGAGGTCCGCGACGACGGCCTGGCGGAGTCGATCGAGCAGGTGCTGGTCCCGGCCGGACCAGGCCCGTGATCGCCAAGCCGAGAAACCACGGGATGTACAGATAGAACCAGTGCTCCGCCGTCAGCTGGACGGCGATCAGGATCGCCGCGGCCAGGGCGGCGGCCTGGGGCAGGGAGCGGCGGCGGGGGACAAGCGCGACCAGCAGGGCGAGGCCGACCGCGAGCGCCTTGAGCACGGTCTGGAGCCATTCGAGCGAGTCGGTCTGGCCCCAGATGCTGAACGGGGAGCTGCGGTCGAGCTGGCTCTCGACCGTGCGCTCGTAGAAGGTGGCGAGGCCGGGCTCGATGGCGGGAAGGGCGAGCATCAGGGCGAGACCGCCGATGAAGGCGACCGAGAAGAAGGCGAGCGCGCGGAGCCTCGGCAGCGCGAGCGCTTGGCGGTCGACGCTCGTCGCCTCGGTCCAGAAGACCCCGCTCGCCGGCGGCGAACAGCGGGGCGAGCGCCAGGGGAGCGAACTTGGCGAGGGTCGCGAGGGCGAGCAGAGCGCCGCGTTTGATCGGCGAGCCGAAGGCGACCAGCGCCCAGACGAGCAGCGCCGCGATCAGAGTGTCGTTGGAGTTGGACTGGAGCGCGTAGTCGGTGAACGGGTAGGCGGCCCAGGCGAAGCCGAGGATGACGCCGAGGCGGGCCCCGCCGAGCTGGCGCCCGAGCACGAAGAGCCCGGCGACGGTCGCCAGGTCGAAGACGATCGCGGCGGCATGGGCGGCGGGGAGGCTCGTCCCAGGCGCCGTGCCAGGGCAGCGCGAGCTCGAACGGGATGTAGGCGTAGTAGTTGAAGGGGCCGTAGGTGTCGCCGAAGGGATTGTCGGAGGGGAACGCGTTCAGGCCCCAGACGGCCTGCCCGTGGGTGATGTGGTCGGCGCCGATCACGCCCGCATAGCCGACGTCGATGACGCCGGAGTCGGCGATGTTGAGGGCGATTCGAAAGCCGAGCAGGAAGGCGCCGGCGATCGCCAGCCAGGCGGTCGGCGCCGACGGCCGAAGCCCCTCCCCGGCGCCACGGAACCCCACCCAGAGCATCCGCGCGAGCAGATAGACGAGCGGCGGATAGGCCAGCGGGCACGCTGACGCCGATGTTGGCGGCGTTGAAGAAGATCGCCGAGATGCCGAACGAGAGCAGGACCAGCAGGTCGAGGTGGACGACCCGCCACTTGCGGCGCCAGTCGAGGAGGCCGAGCAGGAAGATCGCCGCGAGCGGCAACCAGACGTAGGGAGCGTTCAGCTTGTGGCCGAACTGGTCGGGGTACCCGCGGGCCATCTGCCAGGCGATCTGGTAGCCGGTCCAGGACTCGCGCACCGTCCCCGTGGCGTCGTCGACGATCACCTGCACCCGCTCCGTCCCCGTGGCATAGAAGTCCACCTGCCAGGTGCCGGGCTTGGCCTGCGCCGAGGCGCTGAGCCGCCCGTAGCGCCGGCGCTGCTCGGCGACCTTGGGGTCGGTGCGGGCGATGCGAATCGCCCGGGCCTCGGTCAAGATTCGTCGCCGCCTCGCCGGCTCGCGGCTGGCGTGGCTGTGGCCGTCGACGACCCCGCCTTCGCCGCTGGAGTCGAGCCGGGCGCGGGGGTTCCCTGCCCGAGCGCCGCGGCGGGCAGCGCGAGGGCGATCAGTGACGGGTGCGACGAGCGCCGCGCGGCTCAGGCCGACTCTACGCGTGAGGAGGCGATGGAGGGCGCGTCTCAGCGCCCTTCTGCGCCGAAGGTCCACAGCTTGTTGCCGATGAAGTTGAACGGCATCGCGGCGGCCACCGAGAGGGCCTGGGAGGGAAGCTCGGGGGCGCCGGCAACGTCGACCAGGAGATAGAGCAGGACCAGGTTGACGCCCAGCGCCAGGACGCTGACGGTCAAGAAGCGCGCCGCCTGGAAGCCGGGGTGACCGTCGGTGGCGCGGAAGGTCCAGTGGCGGTTCCAGAGGAAGTTGTTGGTCACGGCGACGCAGAAGGCGCCCACCGCGGAGGGGATGTGGTGGACGCCGAGGGCCTCGGCCAGGACGGCGAAGACGGCGAGGTTGATCACGTAGCCGGTGCCGCCGACCACGCCGAACTTGAACAGCTGGACCCAGTTCTCGGGCTTCCGGGTGCCGAGATGGATGCGAAGAGCGAGCTGCCAGGTCCAGTCGGCGGCGCGGGCGGTGGCGTCGCGCGCGCGCTCGGTCCGGCGGAGGGCCGCGGGCGCCGGGGATGCTGGGTCTCCTCGACTCGGCTCACCGGGCGACCTCCAGCTCGGCCTCGGTCGCGCCCCGTGCCTCCGGCGCACGCATGCCTGTCGTCGTCGTCGACACCGAAGTGGCCCAGGACCAGCGCCGCGATGTCGCGGAGCGCCCACTGCTCGCGCGCTTCCTCGACTCCCGGCTCGAAGCCGCAGAGGACCAGCGGGCCCAGCGAGTCGCCGGCCAGGAGGGCGCCGTGGCTGGCGCCGCCGACGTGCGTCGGCCCGCCCCAGTCCACGCACTCGTAGCCCTGTTCCAGGGAGACCAGCAGGTCGCCCGCGTGTCGGGGCCGTGAGCGCCGACCACAGCCGCGCCAGGCCGTCCGGATAGACGGCGTCGTCCAGCCGCGCCGTCGCGCAGCTCGATTGCGAGCGCACCGAGCTCACCCTCGGCGTCCCAGCTCGCGCCGCGCCGGTCGGAAAGCTGCGAGCCGGGCCGAAAGCGCAGCTCGCCGCGCGCGCTCTCGACCACCGCCTCGGGCCCGGGGCCGTTGTCGGACGAAAGCCAGGCGACCAGGTCGACGCCGTCCAGGCCCCGAGGCGGCCGCGCACGCCGGCGTGGGTGGCCGCGCGGCGTCCGTCCTCCGCCAGCAGGTAGATCCCGGCCGCCCGCGCGGTCGGGCTCACGGCAAGCTCCGCCGACTCCGGGCCGCTCGGCGTTCGCCGCCAGCACATCGCCACTCCTCGCCCAGCGCCGCCGCCAGCGGCACCGCCGTCTCGACGTCGGTCTGCGCATGGTCGGCCATCAGGATCACGGCGTGGGCGTCGAGGAAGGCGTCGATCCCGCCCGCCTCGTCGACGATCTCGCCGAAGCTGCGGTCGGCGTGGGAGATCGAGTCGAGCATCGCGTCGATCCCGTGGGTGTGAGTGTGGTGATCGTTGTCGGGGAGCGAGAAGAGCAGGAAGTCGTACAGGTCCTCCCGCACCAGCTCGCGGCCCACGCAGGCGGAGTAGGTGTCGCGGGTTCCCGGGCGCGCCAGGGTGGGCTTGCAGGGCACCCTGCGGCTCGCGTAAAGCTCGCCGTAGAAGAGCTCGTCGGGCCCCCAGACCGCGTGGCGGAACTTGGCGGCCACCGCCACCCTGCGCATCAGCCCCTCGAGGCTGAGCTCGTGGCGCCGGCGCCCGCGATAGATCAAGAACGGCGTCACCGCCGTCCGCACCCCGGCGTCGCCGAGGCGCTCGAACACGGTCTCCACCTCGTGCGAGAGATGGGCCATGTTCATGTTGTAGACGGTGTCGTAGAGGGTCCTGAAGAGACCGAAGGCGCGGGTCGCCTCCAGCGAGGAGCCGTACTCGACGTAGCGTTGCTCGGCGCGGTGGTACCAGTTCATGCCGCTGATGCCGTGCCGGTCCGGGCCGACGCCGGTGGCGATCTCCGAGCAGGCGACGGGCGTCACCGAGGGAAAGGACGAGACGCAGTCGCCGATCAGCGAGCCGCGCTCGAGCAGGGCGGCGAAGTTGGGCGCCAGGTCGTCGGCCACCGCCCGCAGCAGCATGTCGGTGCGAAGCGAGTCGACGACGATCAGGCAGAGCTTGCGCGAGGCGGGCATTGCGATCGTACCTGAGTCTGACGGCGGCGAAGGCGGGTGGCTCACCGGAGCACCCGCAGCCCCTCGTACTTGCGCTGGGCGCGGCGGCGGCGGGCGGAGCCAAGCCAGACGATGGCCACCAGCGCGACCAGGGCGACCGGCTCGACGAACAGCGACGCGGCGGCCAGGACCAGCGCGCCCAGGGCGACGATCAGCCCGATCGACGAGGCGCCCTCGTGCCGCGCCAGGGCGCCCGCGACGACGCCGTTGACGATCCCGAACGTGAACACGGCGATCACCGCCCCCACCAGCCAGCCCGGGCCAGGCCGGGTGGTCGGCCGTGGCCAGCGAGGCCCCGAACAGGATCCCGCCGCCGATCGCGGCCGCGGCGGCGAGCAGGAAGCCGACCACCCCGCGGCGCCCGGAGGCGCCGCCGAAGGTGCCGGCGGCGAGCGCCAGCCCGATCCCCTGGCAGGTGGCTAGGAAGAGGTCCATCGGCGAGCGGCCAAGGCTAGCGAGTGCGCCGGCTCGCTCCCGGCTGCGGTCGCCGGCCTGGCGAAGTCGCTACGCGCCGCCGAAGCCGAGCGTGCGGCCGCAACCGGCCAGCGTCAGCGTCAGCGGCCCGTCGGTGGTGACGTCGAGCTGCGGGTGGCAGCTGAGGCGGGCGCGGGCGGGGTGGACGACGACCCGCGCCAGGTTCTCGGCATCGAGATGCAGCACGTCGTCGGGCAGTCGGCCTGCGTCGCGGCCCCCAGCTCTTCCGCCGCTCGTCGTAGGCCATGGGGCCGAGGTTGCCTCCCTGGAGCGTCCCGGGGTTGGTTTGGGTCGGATTCTGCGGCGGGTCGTCTTGCCCGAAGCCCTCCGAGCGGGCGTCCACCTGCCCAAGGGGCGCGTTGCCGCGCAGTCGCGCAGCTTCAGCCCCGAGAGCCAGTAGGCGTGGTCGGCGACCGTGCCGGCGCCGGGGAAGTCCATGGTCGGGTTGACGACGTAGGTCACGTGGGCCGGGTTGCGGTTGACCTCTGGGTGCCGAGGAAGGCCGCCGCCGGGGCGTACTGGTCGTTGACGGCGAGCGCGAAGTGGTCCGCGCTCGTGAACAGGTCGAACCTGTAGCGATAGCCCAGATCGTCGAAGGTCTGGGCCTGCGCGACCGGGCCGGCGACCGGGACCAGCTCGTCCTGGCTTCCGTTCCAGATCAGGAAGGGGATGTTCCGCACCGAGGCGAGCATGCGGTTGGTGTTGCTCGCCTCGCCGCCCGGCTGCGGCGGGGACGGGCGGCACCCAGACCCCGAGCCCCGGCGGGCCGACGACCGGGTTCGCCCGCGCGAACAGGTCCGGGTACTGGGTCGCGAACTTGTAGGTGCCGTAGCCGCCCATCGAGTAGCCGGAGATCGCCGTCCAGCGCGGGATCGAGCCGGTAGCGCGCTGGCGACGTCGGCCCAGACCTCGAAGGTGTCGGCGCCGGCGTGGCCGTAGTACCAGCCGTCCGGGCCGCGGCCCTCGGGCGTGATCACGATCGACCCCGGACCCCGCTCGCCGAACTGCGACTGGTTGCGGCTGTCGCCGAACTGGTTGTAGTTGCGCGCCGAGCGAGTGGAGCAGCAGGGTCAGGCCGTAGCCGTCCGGCGGAGCGGGCGTCCTTGGGAACGTAGATCGCATAGGGCTGGAGCCGCCCGCGCAGCTCGCCCTGGCAGTCGTTGGGCTGCCGCAGGTCGACTCGAGTAGTCGGCGCCCTGCTTGGTCTCGAAATGGCTGGCGAGGATCCGGTCCATGGGGCCGGTGCGCGGCACGCCGCCGGGCTTGCCGCGCAGGTTGTCCGTGACCCCGGCCTCGAGCTTGGCGAAGTCGACCTTGGCGTGGAACGGGCGCGAGGTCGCTTGCCGGCGAGCGCGTTGCCCTGCTGGCGGTCGCGCCACCAGGCCGGGTCGCTGAACACGGTGTCGGGCGGGAACGTGTGCTGCCAGGGCTCGCGGAAGCGGAAGGCGGCGTTGAAGAAGGCGGTCGGGACTGGCGAGCCCGGCGGCGCCGCCGGGGCTGGGTGGCGGTGGCGGCGTCGCCGGGCACGAGATACCGGCCGGCCGCCTTGTTCCAGAGCCCGACGCCGGCGGCGAGGCGAACCGTGCGCCGGCCCGGGTCCCAGGCGCGGTGGGAGACGAGGACCTGGATCTGGCGGCGCCGCTCGTCGATCGACACCTGCGGCGCCGGCCTGATCGGCTTCGAGTCGCTGGCGCGCACGAGGTCCGCCTGCCGGCCGTGGACGGTGAGGAAGAGCGCCGCCGGTGCGGTCACGTTGGCCCCGTGGGGGAAGTGGCGGGGCTGCGGCGGAGCCGCCGATCGCGATCGTGGTCGCGACCGAAGCCGGGTCCTTGAGCGTGTTGAGGGTGATCCGGAAGGCGGTGGCGTTGGCGAGCGGCTTGACCCGGAGCTCGACCAGGTCGGCGGCGTTGTTGGCGTAGACCGGGTTGGTCGGATAGGTGTAGGTGCCGTTCGGGCGCGAGAAGGTGTCGCTCCCCGGTGCGAGGATCGCCCGGGTCGCGGACTGCGCCGCGGGCGCCGTGGTCGTCGTAGAGGAAGTCCTGGTAGAGGAACTCGCCCTGCGCGGTAGGCGCTCGCGCCGGAGATCAGGATCGGCTTCGGCGCGCCAGATGCCGCCGTTCTCGAGCTGCGGCGCCTGGGCCGGCGGGCGGTAGAGGATGTCGGGGCCGGGCCGCGGGGCCGGGCCCTGGTACAGCGAGCCGCTGCGGCGGCCGCCCCGCCCCACAGCGCGATCGCCGCCACCAGGCAAGCGAGCACCATGCCGATCCCCACCCGCACCCTGAGCACGCCCGCACTCTATCCGAGCCGTGCCGCTTCGTGCGCCGGCTGCGCGTCGCGCGCCCGGCTGAGCAGAGGCCGGGCGGCTTCGGCACACTTGGCCGATGCCGGAGCAGCAGGACTCCCCGACCCCGCCCGAGCAGCGCCCCCTCCCCGCCCACCGCCGCGCCCACCAGACGGCGCACGACCTGGAGCGCTACGCGGACCTGTTCGCGCAGCGCACCCGGGTCATGCGCTCCTCGGCGATGCGCGACCTGATGGCGATCACGGCGCGGCCCGAGGTGATCTCCCTCGCCGGCGGCCAGGCCGACACCTCGACCTTCCCGCCCGAGACCTTCGCCGCCCAGATGACCCGGATCGCCCAGGAGTCGTCGGCGGAGGCGCTCCAGTACGGGCCCACCGAGGGCTTCGAGGCGATGAAGGCGGCGATCCGCGGCGTGATGGCCGCCGAGGGGATGGCGCCGGACCCCGAGGACGTGATCGTCACCACCGGCGGCCAGCAGGCGATCGACCTGATCACCAAGACCCTCGTCGATCCCGGTGACCCGGTGATCTGCGAGGCGCCCACCTACCCCGGCGCCGTCCCCGTGTTCAGCTCCTACCAGGCCGAGACTCACCAGATCGAGATCGACGACGCGGGGATGAAGGTCGACCAGCTCGAGGCCCTGCTCGACCGCCTCGAGGCGGATGGGCGGCGGCCGAAGTTCATCTACTCGGTGCCGACCTTCCAGAACCCGGCCGGGGTCACCCTCTCCGCCGAGCGCCGCCACCGCCTCGTCGAGCTGGCGCGCGAGCGCGAGGTGCTGGTGGTCGAGGACAACCCCTACGGCCTGCTGCGCTACGAGGGCGAGCCCCAGCCGGCGCTCTACCTCCTCGACGGCGGCGACTACGTGATCTACATCGGCACGCTGTCGAAGATCCTCTCGCCCGGGATCCGCCTGGGCTGGGCGGTGGCCCCGCCGCCCGTGATGGAGAAGATGGCGCTCGGGAAGCAGGCCACCGACCTCTGCACCTCGACCCTCGCCCAGTACTTCGCGCTCGAGTACTTCGCCGAGGATCGCTGGCGCGCCTACGTCGACAGCCTCTGCGAGATCTACCGCTCGCGGCGCGACGCGATGCTCGAGGCGCTCGAGCGACACTTCCCGCGAGCAGGCGACCTGGACCCGGCCGGAGGGCGGGATGTTCGTCTGGGCCACCCTGCCCTCCTACATCGACACCTCCGACCTGCTCGCCAAGGCGCTGCGCGAGAACGTCGCCTTCGTCCCCGGAGCCGCCGCCTACGTCGACGGGCAGCAGGGGACGAGCTCGATGCGGCTCAACTTCTCCGGCTTCGACGAGGACCAGATCCGGGAGGGGATCCGCCGGATCGGCAAGGTGGTGAGCGAGCAGGTGGCGCTGTACGAGACGATCACCGGCGAGCACCGATTGCCGCCCGGGCCCTCCCGCGGACCGGAGCCCGGCACCGGCGAGCTCGCGCAAGAGGGAGGGCACGTGGTCCCGCTGCGCCGACGCGCGAGGAGACCTAGCATCGGTCGATGAAGGTCGCGGTGCTGAAGGGAGGCAGGTCGCTGGAGCGCCAGGTCTCGCTGCGCTCCGCGGCGCGGGTCGAGGACGCGCTCGAGTCGCTCGGCCACCAGGTGGTGCCGCTCGACGCCGGTGCCGACCTGGTGCGGCGGCTGAAGGAGGAGGCGCCCGAGGTCGCCTTCATCGCCCTGCACGGCCCCGGCGGCGAGGACGGCACCCCGCAGGAGCTGCTCGAGATCCTCGGCATCCCCTACACGGGCCCCGGAGTGGCCGCCTGCATCCGCTGCATGGACAAGGTGCTGGCCAAGCACCTGCTGCGCGGCGCCGGGATCCCGACGCCCGACTGGGTCGCCTTCAACTCCACCGCCTTCCGAGAGCTGGGCGCCGCCGACGCGCTGGAGGAGATCGAGGCGAGGCTCGGCTTCCCCCTGGTGGTCAAGCCCGGGGCGCAGGGATCGGCGCTCGGGGTCCGGTTCGCCGCCTCGCGCGACGACGTCCCCGAGGCGCTCGTGGCGGCGTTCAGCTACGACGACCGGGTGCTGCTCGAGCGCCACGTCGCCGGGCGAGAGCTGGCGGTCTCGCTGCTGGACGGCGAGCCGCTGCCGGTGGTCGAGGTGCGCCCCAAGGAAGAGGACCGGTTCAACTACGAGGCCCGCTATGAGATCGGGCGCACCGAGTACGTCTGCCCGGCGGAGCTGGCCGCTGCCGAGGCCGCCGAGGTGCAGGGAGTCGCGACTCGCGCCTACGAGGCGCTCGGCTGCACCGGCTTCGCCCGCGTCGACCTGATTCTCGACGCCGACTCCACCCCCCAGGTGCTGGAGGCGAACGCGATCCCCGGCCTCACCGACACCTCGCTGTTCCCGATGGCGGCCGACGCCGCCGCGATCAGCTTCGAGGAGCTCGTGGCGCGGATCGTCGACCTGGCCGTTGCCCGGTCGGGGCTAGCGACGAAGTCGCGGTAGCTGCGTGTAGACCTGCCGGGTCAGGCCGGCGCCCGCGCCCGCCGGAAACGAAGCCGTAGGCCGAGGCTTCCGGCGGAGTTACTCCTCGCCCTTGGCGAAGTCCTCGGGCGTCACCTGGTCGAGGAAGTCCTTGAACTTCTCGACCACCTCCTCGGTGTCCTCGACCTCGTGCTCGAACTCGATCGAGGACTCGTCGATGACGTCGTCGGCGGCGAAGATCGGCGCCTGGGTGCGCACCGCCAGCGCGATCGCGTCCGAGGGACGGGAGTCGATCTCGAGCTCGGAGCCGTTCATCGAGATCGTGATCGAGGCGTAGAAGGTGTTGTCACGAAGTTCGGTGACCGCCACCCGCTCGCACTTTGCGTCCACCTGCTCGAGCAGGTCCGAGAGCAGGTCGTGGGTCATCGGTCGCGGCGTCGAGGCGCCCTGAAGCTTCATCAGGATCGCCGCCGCCTCGGGGTGGCCGATCCAGATCGGCAGGAACCGGTTCCCGTCCACCGTCTTCAACAGAACGATCGGCTGCTTGCCGACCATGTCGAAGCTCACGCCGTAGATCTGCATCTGCTGCAAGGTGATCTCCCGGGCCGCGCCAGGCCTGCGAGCCATTATACGAGCGGGTCGGCACGGTGACCGGAGCGCTGGCGCCACCGCTCGGGGGCCCGTCTGGGACCCCGGGACAGGGGCAAAAGGGCGATAATCGACCCGTGTCCGAGGCTCGCCAGCAGGCCTTCATCGAGGCTCCAGTCGGCGTGGTCTGGGAGCTGCTCGAGGACGTCGACCGGCATTCGGAGTGGTGGCCGCGGGTGCTCGAGGTCAAATGTGACGATGATTTCGAGCCCGGCTGCACGTACCGCGAGGTGGTCCAAGGCCCAGTCGGCAAGGACGACATGCTGCTCCGCGTGGATCAGATGGAGGACTGCAAGGAGCTCCTGATCCGCTGTGTCAACACCGGCACCTTCGTCCATCTGCTGCTTACGGAGGCGCAGGAAGGTACTTTCGTGGACGCCAGATTCGGGATGGAGCCGGCCAAGCTCCAGCACCGAGTCTTCGACCTCGTCGCGGGCAAGCGCTACTTCCGGAGCTGGCTCCGGCAGTCGGTCGAGGCGATGCAGCGCGTCGCACGCGAGCGAGCCGCCCGCGTGTAGCGCTCAGTCGTCGTGAACGACGACGACTGGGCAGGGAGCGTCCTTGAGGACCGCCTTCGATGTGCTGCCCTCCAGTCTCGCGCGAAGCCCCTTCAGCCCTCGCGAGCCGACGACGATCGCGGCCACCCCTCGCTTGCGAGCCAGCCCGACGATGGCGTCCGCCACGTGCACCTCGTCCGCCACCGCGAGTCCCTTGGCTTGGAGCCCCACCGACTGGGCAAGCTCAACTCCATCGTGTGCGGTGCGCCGCGCGCGCTGATGCAGCTCCTCCTCGACCTCGCGCGCCCCTTCGACGTCCACCGGAATCGGCTCTATCCCCGGATCAGTCGCCGCAATCGCAGTCTCGTACGCCAGGGCAGGCTCCCATACCGTCACCACCAACACCTGGCGCGAGCCGAACAGCTTGGCTGCCTCGCGAACGGCCCGGCGCGCCGTATCCGAGCCGTCGTAAGCGATGAGAACGGGCGCGTCAGCCGCGGTCATTCGCGACGCAGGTTAAGGCCTTTCGTCCGAGCAGGCGTGCGTCCTCTGGGCGACCTGGATGGGCGATCCTGGACTCGAACCAGGGACCTCCTCCTTATCAGAGAGGCGCTCTGACCGACTGAGCTAATCGCCCCGCGCGGCTCATTGTAGAAAGCCCCGCTCTCATCGATGGTCGAGTTTCGTCGCTCATGGCGTCGATAGCCGACCGCCGCGCATTAGGCTGCCGCGCGATGCCTCGCCGGCCCGACATGCCGCCGCTCCAGCGCGCGGCGCTTGCCGACGACCCCGTCGAGCAGTTCCGCGACTGGTACGCGCACGCCGAGCGCGAGGTCCCCCTGGCCCACGCCATGACCCTGGCCACCGTGGACGCCGATGGGATGCCCGACGCGCGCATGGTGCTGCTGAAGGGGTTCGAGGCGGAGGAATTTCGGTTCTTCACCAACCTCGCGTCAGCGAAGGCGAGGCAGCTCGAGGCCGCGCCGCGGGCGGCGCTGGTGCTGTATTGGCGCGAGCTCGACCGCCAGGTGCGGATCCGCGGCCCGGTCGAACGGCTGCCCGAGGCGGCCTCGGACGAGTACTTCGCGACCCGTCCCCGCGAGGCTCGGATCGGTGCCTGGGCCTCCCCCCAAAGCGAGCCGCTGCCCGACCGCGCAACCCTGGACGCCCGCGTCGACGAGGTGGAGAATCGCTTCTCCGGCGCCGAGATCCCCCGCCCACCGTTCTGGGGCGGCTACGCGCTTCGCCCCGAGCAGATCGAGTTCTGGCAGGGCCAGGCCGCCCGCCTCCACGATCGCTTCCTGTATACGCGCGACGGAGACGGCTGGCGGATCCTGCGCCTGGCGCCCTAGCCTCCGGAGTCCCGCTCCCGCGCGAAGGCCAAGAGCTCGTCCAGGTCGTCGAAGCGGAGCTCGACACGGATGCCGCGGCGGGCCGGACGGACGCGGACGCTGGTGCCCAGCGCCGACTCGAGCGCCTCCTCGGCGCTTGCCAACGCGTCCTCCTGATCGGGGTGGGGGACGAGCTTGGGGCGGGTTGGAGCATCGGCCTGCTTCGCCCGCCGCTCGGTCTCGCGCACCGACCAACCGCGCGCGGCGGCCTCGCGGGCGAGCGCGCGGCGTGCGTCGTTGTCCGGCGCCTGGAGGATCGCCCGGCCGTGACCCTCGCTGAGCTCTCCTGAGGCGAGCAGGTCGAGCACCTCGTCGGGAAGATCGAGCAGGCGGATCAGGTTCGAGATCGACGGGCGGCTGCGGCCGAGACGCCGCGCGAGCTGCTTCTTGCTGAGACCCAGATCCTCGACCAGCGCCGCGCAGGCGCGCGCCTCGTCCACGGGGTTGAGGTCCTCCCGCGCCATGTTCTCGATCAGGGCCGTCTGGAGGCGCTCGGCTTCGCTCTCGTCGCGGACGATCACCGGCACCGTCTGTAGACCGGCCTCCCGCGCCGCCCGCCAGCGGCGCTCGCCGGCGATCAACTCGTAGCGCCCGTCGCGAATCGGACGCACGATCAGCGGCTGGACCACGCCCGGCGTCGGCGAGCGACGCCGCCAAGGTCTTGATCGAGTCGGGACTGAAGCGCGTCCGCGGCTGGCGCGGGTTGCGACGGATCAGCTCCACCGGCAGCTCCCGAAGCTCCGGCTCCTCGAGCGGCGTCTCCGGCAGGATCGCGGCCAGTCCGCGCCCCATCCCCGGCTTAGCCATGAGCCTTCACCCCCACGTCAGCCTGAGCGCCCTGGACGCGCTCGACCGATACCCGGTCGGCCCGCTCCCGCTCCGCGAGCTCCAGTGCAAGTTCGCGATACGCGACCGAGCCACGCGAGGCCGGCGCATGCTCGACCACCGGCACGCCGAAGCTGGGGGCCTCGGCGACCCGGACACTGCGGGGAATCACGGTGCGAAACATGAGCTCGGCGAAGTGATCGCGAAGCTGGCGCTCGACCTCCTGGGCGAGCTTCGTTCGCTCGTCGTGCATGGTGATCACGACGCCGGTCAGAACCAGGCCCGGGTTCAGCTTGAGCCGCAGCAGGCGGACCGTGTCGAGGAACTGCACAAGCCCCTCGAGCGCCAGGTATTCCGCCTGTACCGGAACGATCACGCGGTCGGCGGCCACCAGCGCGTTCATGGTCACCGGCCCCAGCGACGGGGGGCAGTCGAGGAGGGTGATCCCGAACCGCTCCCTGACCGGACCGAGCATGCGGCGCAGGTGACGCTCCGAGCGCTTGATTCGGGGCAGCTCGACCGCGGCGCCCGCAAGGTCGCGGTTCGCCGGCACGATCCACAGGTTGTCGGGACCCGCGGGCTGTGCCGCCTCGGCAACCGAGCACTCGCCGATCAGGCAGTCGTAGGAGGAGGGACGAAGCTCTCGGCCCAGGCCGAGGGCGATGGTCGCGTTGCACTGCGCGTCGAGGTCGCACAGCAGCACCTGGGTCCCGCCGGCCGCGGCGCAGGCGGCAACGTTGACGGCCGTCGTCGTCTTGCCGACACCGCCCTTCTGGTTCGCGATCGCGTACACGGAGCCCATTCGGTGCGACCTTACCCAGGGCCTCCGACGCCAGCCTTCAATCGCCACCCAGAGGGCGCTTCTTCGCCATCCCGGGGCGCCGGGGGAGGTTGCCGGGGGTCGGCCCCGTCTTTCGCAGCACGTGCAGGTGGCGATGTCGCGAGCCCGCGTAGGGACCCACCCACCTGATCTCCGACGGCTCCATCGCCAGGCGCGCTGAGGCCCGCTCCAGCTCGGCCTCCTCCTCCTCGTTCCGGCGTCCCTTCCAGGCGACGAGGGCGCCCCCCTCGACCAGCAGCGGTGACGCCAGCTCAGCCAGCGTCGAGAGGCGTCCGACCGCCCGGACGGCGACGGCGTCGTACCCCTCGCGCCCTCCCGCGGGTGGCGGGGCGGCGGCCCAGCTCTCCGAACGCTCGCAGACCACCCGTGCGTTCGCCACCCCCGCTCGCTCGATCGCCAGGCGGATGAATTCGCACTTGCGTCCGGTCGACTCGATCAGGTCGACTCGGCCCTCGGGCAGCGCCACCGCGATCGGCAGGCCGGGGAAGCCGGCGCCCGCTCCCAGGTCGGCGATTCGCCGCGCGGCCCGCAGCTCCTCGACCTCGAGGCCGGTCAGCGAATCGGCGACGTGGACGCGCCACGCCTGCTCGGGGTCACGCACGGAGCTCGGCGCCGCCCGCTCGCGTCGGCGAGGAGCTCGAGGATCGTGCGCAACGCCCCACGCGCCTGGTCGGAGAGCTGGAGCGAGGCGCCAGACTCGGCGCTCAATCGCTGAGCAGGGGGGCCACGATCACACAGCGCTCGGGCTCCTCGCCTTCACTGAAGGTCTCGACCCCGGCGCGATCCTTGAGGTGCTGATGCACGACGCGGCGCTCGGACGGGGTCATCGGCTCGAGCTCGATCTCCTTCCCGCTCTTCAGCGCCCGCTCGGCGGCACGATCGGCCTGCCGCTCGATCGCCTCCTGCCGACGCTCCCGGTAGCCGGCAGCGTCCACGACCACCCGTTTCCGCTCCTGAAGCCCCCGGAACGCGGCCCGGTAGCAGAGCAGCTGCACCGCGTCGATCGTCTGGCCGCGGCGCCCGATCAGCAGGCCCACGTCCTCTCCGTCAACGCGGCCGACGATTTGCTCGGTGTCCTCGTCGACTTCGACGCTGGCCTCGACGTCCAGTGCGTCGACGACCCGCTCCAGTATCGCCCTCACCCGCTCGGCTGGCTCGGCCGGCAGATCGGTGTCGTCGTCGCTCGCCACCGGGCGAGTCTATTGAGGGGAGGGCAGGAGAATGGGGGGGCGCGTCGAAGCAGAAGGGTTCGACTAGCGTCGTCGCTTCTTCTTGCGCGGCGGGGGCGGGGGCGGCTTCGCGGCCTGTTCCTGCTCCTCCGCCTGCTGAGACGGCGGCGGGATGAGCTTCTTGACCACCCACTGCTGACCCATGGTCCACACGTTGGTGGTGATCCAGTAGATCACCAAGCCCGCGGGAAAGCTGATGATGAATGGCGTGAAGAAGACGGGCAACGCGTACATCAGCAGCTTCTGGTTGCCCTCGGCCGAGGCGGCCATGATCGAGGTCGAGCCGACCATCGTCACGAAGTAGAGGACCACGAGGATGACCAGCGCCCCGCCGGTCGCCGCCTCGTCAAGAGGGATGTCGAAGAAGTTTGGGTTGCTCCCGGGCGCGTTGATTTCGTCCTTGAACTCATCGCTGCGCAGGAGGTAGAAGAGCGCCAGGAAGACCGGGAGCTGAAGCAGCAGCGGCACGCAGGACGCGAACGGGTTGATCTTGTTCTCCTGGTAGAAGGCCATCATCTCGCGCTGCATCCGCTGCCGATCGTCCTTGTACTTCTGCTGGATCTTCTTGATCTCCGGCTGGTGAGCCTGGAGCGAGCGCATCGAGCGGATCTGCTTCAGGGACAACGGCAGGATCACGATCCGGGTGACGAACGTGAGCAGGATGATCGACACGCCCCAGCCCACCCCGACGTCGTCGTGAAAGAACGTCAACACGGCGTTGGCGATGTCGATCAGTGGCTGTAGGGGGTTGGCCGCGAGCAGCAGCATCAGGCGGGCACCCCGGGCTTCGGCTTGAACAACCGGCGCGCTTCCACCGGGTCGTAGCCCCCGTGGCTGAACGGGTTGCAGCGGGCGAGGCGCCAGGCGGCGAGGATCGAGCCGCGAAGGACGCCCAGCTCACGAATCGCCTGCACCGCGTAGGCGGAGCAGGTCGGCTCGTACTTGCAGCGACGCGGTAGCGCCGGGGAGATCAAGCGCTGGTACAGGCGGATCGGAGCGAGGACGATTGCGAGGAGCGCGCGTTTCACGTTTTACGCTCCCAACTTAGACGGTTCCGCCCGTCAGCCCGGCCTCCGAGATCAGCTCCTCGAGGGCGGTCGCGACGGCGCCGGGACCCTCGCGCTCCACCAGGCCCGCAGCGTCGGGACGAGCGACGAGGACGAAGTCGTGACCGCGCGGGAGCCTCTCGTCGAACGACCAGAATGCCTCTCTAAGGCCGCGCTTCACCGCATTTCTGTCCGCGGCCCCTCCGAGCTTGCGGCTGACCGAGATCCCGAGGCGAACCTGACCCTGGTCATCGTCGGTATCCGACTCGCGGCGCGGGAAGGCGTAGAGGACCAGGAAGCGGTTGGCGTGGGAGCGGCCCTCGCGATAGACGCGCTCGAAATCGCCGCTCCGCGACAGGCGGCCGCGCCTGCGCCGCTCGCCGGGCGTCACGGCGTCAGCCGCTTGCGTCCCTTGCGGCGACGACGCTTGATGACCTGGCGCCCGCTGCGGGTACGCATACGGGCGCGGAACCCGTGCGTCCGGGCGCGCTTGCGCTTCTTGGGCTGGTAGGTCCGCTTCACGACCGGCGAGGCAGTATACGAGCCGGCGGCTGCCCCCCTTCGGGCCTCCTCCAAACGACCGGATTTGTTTTTCGCGCGTAATGCGGGCTCGCCTCGCGACCCCCCTCGGCGCGGCCCGCGGGCCGATCTATGATCGCGCGCCGTGGCCCCGGAAGCCCTCCCCGACGATCTCGCCTCCGTCTGGGAGCGCGTCCGGGAGGAGCTTCGGGCTCACGTCCCAAGCACCACCTTTCAACTCTGGATCGAGCCTCTGCGGCCTGTCTGCGCTCAGGGGAACACCCTCCACCTCGCCGCCCCGGAGACCACGCGCACCTGGGTCGAACGCCGCTACTCCGCAGCGATCCGAGTCGCGTTGCGGGCCACCGCCCCCGGGCTCGAGCGCGTCATCTTCCTCACCGAGGGCCAGGGTGCCACCCAGGGGCCGCCAGCCGAGCGCTGGGCCGCCTCCGTCCAATCACTGCCGCTCGATCCCGCCCACACCTTCGAGCGTTTCGTGATCGGCGCCGGCAACCGGCTCGCCCACTCAGCCGCTCTCGCCGTCGCCGAGCTACCCGGCGAGGCCTACAACCCGCTGTTCGTGCACGGGCCCCCGGGGCTCGGCAAGACGCACCTGCTGGGCGCGATAGCCGACTACCTGAGGCGCCGTCGCCCCGAGTTGACCGTTCATTACACGACCGCGGAGCGATTCACAACCGAGTTCGTCGGCGGGCTCCGCAAGGACGGCCCGGAGCGCTTCAAGCAGCGCTACCGGAAGCTCGATGCCCTGCTGATCGACGATGTGCAGGTGCTCGAAGGCAAGGAGCAAACCCAGGAGGAGTTCGTACACACCTTCAACGCCCTTCACGCCGCCGGCAAGCAGATCGTCCTCTCCAGCGATCGCCCGCCGGAGGCGATCACGCGCGTGGCCGAGCGCCTGCGCGACCGCTTCGCCTGGGGCCTCTGTGCCGAGCTGAGCCGCCCTGACCTTCCCACCCGCACGGCGCTCTTGTGGCGGATGACCCTGGAAGGCCCCTTCGAGCTGGGTGACCCCGCGGCGCTGAAGGAGATCGCCAGCCGGGTGTTGGGCAACGTCCGCGGCCTCCAAGGTGCCATGACCCGCGTCGCGGCGTTCTCGTCCATGCTCGGCGAGCCCGTGACGACGCCCCTGGCACACCGAGCACTCGCCAGATCACTCCCTGACGACTCCCAGGCGCCTTCACGGACGCCAGCTACCACTGTCAGCGGCTCCCCGAGCGTCGACGCGATCCAGGAGGCGGTCTGCTCCGTACGCGGCGTTTCCCGCCAGGACCTGCTGTCCGCGAAGCGCAATGCCAAGATCTCTCACGCCCGGCAGCTCGCCATGTACTTGGCACGCAAGGAGACCTCCCTCTCGCTTGCCCAGATAGCGCGTGAGTTCAACCGTGATCACAGCACCGTTCTGCACGCCGTCCGAACCGTGTCCGGCCGCCTCGAGCCCGGGTCGGAGACCACCGCTTTTCTCCACCGCACGCGTGAACTACTCCCAGTCGCGCCGGGTTCCCTAATCCCCAACACACCCGTTCTCCACGACCATGGAGCCTCTCCACCGAGCTCCCCTGCCAGTCCTTCCGGCGATCCTCTGCCATGAGCCCTACTTCTTCACAATCATCCACCGCCCTTAATACATCTGAGACAGATAGGAAGATGCAAGACCCTTCTATGAAGCTCACCATCTCGCGTGACATCTTTCTGGGTGCTCTTCAAGTGGTTGGTCGTGCCGTTTCGAGCCGCGCAGCGATTCCATCGCTCGGTGGCATAAAGCTGGCTGCGACCACGAATGAGTTGACCTTGTCGGCCACCGACACCGAGGTGGGGCTGACGATGACGGTCTCTGAACTCGCGGTGGAGGACGAGGGAACGCTCTTGTTGCCCGGCCGCTTGCTGGCTGACGTCGTGCGGAATCTCCCGGGTGGTGAAGTGAGCCTGGCTCTTCGAACCGAGGAACGCGACGTCGAGTTGACGGCCGGCAGCGCGCGTTTTCATCTGCGGACGCTTGCGCTGGAGGACTTTCCCCGCCTCCCGGCGGTCGAGGACGACGCCGCCACGCTGCCGGCTGCGCCGCTGGCGGAGACCATCGACCGAGTGGCCAGGGCAGCGTCGCGGGATGAGGTCAGGCCGATTCTGACCGGTGTGCTCCTGCAAGCCGATGGCTCAACCCTGACCATGGTGGCTACCGACTCCTACCGGCTGAGCGTCAAGCACACGGAGCTCGAGCGGGCGCTCCCCGCGCCGATCGGGGCCAATGTCCCAGCCCGAGCGCTGCGGGAGTTGGCGCGGATCGTCGCTCAGGAGGCACCGGAGGACGTATCGATCTCGCTGTCGCCCAATCAGGCGGTGTTCGGGGCAGGCCCGGTGGTCCTGTTTTCACGGCTGATCGAGGGGCAATTCCCGAGCTGGCGCCAGCTGATCCCCGAATCGTTCGAGCACGAGGTGCGGCTGCCGCGCGCAGAGCTCGTGGATGTGGCTCGACGCGTCAGCCAATTGGCGCAGCGCAACGCCCCTCTGCGGTTCGCGTTCGCCGAGGGCGAGCTGACCGTGGCCGCGGAGACGCCAGAGGTAGGTGACGCAAGCGAGGCGCTGCCGGCCCCCTACTCGGGTGAGCCGCTGGAGATCGCCTTCAATCCGCAATTCCTGATCGAGGGCCTGGAGAGCGTCGACGGTGACGAGCTGGCGATCAAGTTGAGCTCGCCGCTGCGTCCGGGCCTGCTTCAGCCCGTCGGCCGCGAGGACTTCAGCTACCTCGTGATGCCGATCAGGCTCAACGTCTGAGGGGCCGGCCGATGCGGGTCGCCGCGCTCCAGACGCTCGGCTTTCGCAACCTGATGCCGGGCCGGCTGGACCTCGGTGAGGGCATCACCCTGTTGTGGGGGCCAAACGGGTCCGGCAAGACAAACGCACTCGAGGCCACCTGCCTGGCCCTCAGCGGGCGATCCACCCGGACCCGCAACGAGCGGGAGGCGATCGCCTTCGACGAGCCACTGGCGCGAAGCGAAGTCGAGGTGACGGACGGAACCGAGACGCACGCATTCCTCTGGTCGCTGGACCGGTCCGGGGAGCGCCGGCAGCTCGTGGACGAGAGCCCGGCGACGCCGGAGCACGCCGAGCTTCGGCCGCCGCTGGCGATCTTCCTGCCCGACCGCCTGGCGCTGGTGAAGGGACCCCCGGCCGTGCGGCGGGCCCATCTGGACCGACTCTGCGCCGCGCTTTGGCCGGCGCGCGCCGAAGCTCGGCGTCGCTACGGGCGGGCGCTCGCCCAGCGGAACGCGCTGCTGGGCCGGGTCCGGTCAGGCGCCGCGCCGGTCGATTCGCTCGCTGCCTGGGAGCAGGAGCTGGCGGCGGTGGGGTTGGAGCTGATCGCGAGCCGGCGCGAGGCCGTGGGCTTGCTGGCCCCGGAGTTCGTGGAGGCGGCTGCCGAGTTGCGCCTGCCTGGCGCGGCCGCGCTTCGTTACCTGCCGCGCACCGCCGCCGACCGCCCCAGAGCAGCTGGCGGCCGAGTTTCGCGAGCGCCGCGACTCAGATCTGGCGCGCGGCTACACGGCCCATGGGCCGCACCTGGACGAGCTGGCGGTCTCGCTCGACGGACGCTCGCTGCGCCGCTATGGCTCGCAGGGTGAGCAACGCGCGGCGGTCCTGGCGCTGCTGTTCGCTGAGCGCCGTGCCCTGCTCGAGGCGGGTCGTGGAGCGCCGCTGATGCTCCTGGACGACGTGATGAGCGAGCTCGACGCACGCCGGCGGGCCCAGCTTGCGAAGCGGCTCGCCGAGGGCGGCCAAGCCGTGCTCACCGCAACCGAGCCGGACCACCTACCGGGCGGCTGCGAGCGCACCGAGGTGGCGCTACGTCGAGGCGAGGCGATCGTCTCGCCTCCGGGCGCTCCCGCTCCGGGCGGGCCGTGAGCCCTCGCCGATCGCCGCGCCCCTTCGCCGCCGCGCTCCGCTCGGCACGGGTCAGCGCCGAGCCTCTGACCCTGCTTGCGGCGGCCCAGAGCGCCTGGCCGGCTGCCGCCGGCGCCCGAGTGGCGGCCGAGGCCGAGCCGGTGGCGGAGCGGGACGGGGTGGTCACGGTCGCCTGCCGGTCGGCGACCTGGGCACAGGAGCTGGACCTGCTCCAGCCGGAGCTTCTCGAGAGGCTGAACCGGAAGCTCTCCGAGGCGGGTCGGCGCGGCGGCGAGCCCCCCGTCAGGGCGCTTCGCTTTACCGCCGACCGCGCCCGGCACGTCGATTGAGGGCCGGGAGCGCATTTATGCGTGCTTTGCAGGTAAATCGTTGCAAATGCGCGGGTTTTCCGAGGGCCTTTCCTGATATCCTTATGTGAACTTGGTCGCCCACCCCGAACCGCTGGCCAGCCCGCTTGGCGGCCTGCCTGTCGGTCCGGGGTTTCTCATGTCGCCAGGGTCTCTGGTGGCGCCCGCGAACGGAAAGGATTGAGTGTCGAAAAGCAAGGCCAGCAGCGCCGATAGCGCGAAGCCCGCTCCGAAGGCTAAGAAGGCCCCGACGAAGGCCGCGAAGCCTGGCACCAGGGGACGGGCCGCGAGCGACGGCTACAGCGCCAAGGACATCACCGTCCTCGAGGGCCTGGAGGCCGTTCGCCTGCGCCCCGGGATGTACATCGGGTCGACCGGGCCCGCGCGGCCTCCACCACCTCGTGTACGAGGTGGTGGACAACTCGGTGGACGAGGCGATCGCCGGCCACTGCGGCCAGGTCTCGGTGACCCTGCACCCGGACAACAGCGTCACCGTCGCCGACGATGGCCGCGGCATCCCGGTCGAGGAGCACGAGAAGGAGAAGCGTCCGGCGGTGGAGGTGGTGATGACGACGCTGCACTCGGGCGGCAAGTTCGGGGACGGCGGCGGTTACAAGGTCTCAGGCGGCTTGCACGGGGTGGGGGTCTCGGTCGTCAACGCGCTCTCGGAGCGCCTCCACCTCGAGGTGCGACGCGACGGCTACAAGTGGACTCACGACTACGTGCGCGGGGATCCTCAGGGTGCCCTGAAGCGCGGCGAGAAGGTCAAGGGCACGGGGACGATCGTCACCTTCTTCCCCGACGACGACGTGTTCGAGGATGTCGTTTTCGATTACCAGACGCTCTCGGAGCGGCTGCGGGAAACGGCATTCCTGACCCGAAACCTGCGCATCGAGCTTGTCGACGAGCGCGGCTCCGGGCAGCACGACACCTTCCAGTACCAGGGCGGCATCGTCGACTTCGTCGGCCACCTGAACGAGAACAAGGACGTACTGCACCGGAAGACCGTCTTCTTCGAGAACGAGACCGAGGACGGCCAGGTCGAGGTGGCCATGCAGTGGAACTCCTCCTACCAGGAGTCCGTGTTCAGCTTCGCCAACAACATCAACACCCACGAGGGTGGCGCCCACCTGTCGGGCTTCCGCGCGGCGCTTACACGCACGCTGAACGCCTACGCCCGCCAGAAGGGACTGCTCAAGGAGAAGGACGAGAACCTGACCGGCGACGACGTCCGCGAGGGGCTGACGGCCGTGATCTCGGTGAAGCTCCAGGACCCTCAGTTCGAGGGCCAGACCAAGACCAAGCTCGGCAACCCGCCGGTGGAGGGCCTCGTGAAGGAGACCGTCAACCGCAAGCTGGGCGAGTTCCTGGAGGAGAACCCGGGCGAGGCCCGCCGCATCCTCCAGAAGGCCGTCGACGCGGCCCGCGCCCGCGACGCGGCGCGCAAGGCCCGCGACCTGACACGGCGGAAGTCGGCGCTCGAGAACTCGACCCTGCCCGGCAAGCTCGCTGACTGCACGGTGCGCGATCCAACGCTTGCCGAGCTGTTCATCGTCGAGGGCGACTCCGCCGGCGGTTCGGCGAAGCAGGCCCGCGATCGCAACACGCAGGCCGTGCTGCCGCTGCGCGGCAAGATCATCAACGTCGAGAAGAGCCGCATCGACAAGGTGCTCCAGAACGCCGAGATCCAGGCGCTGATCACGGCGATCGGAACCGGCGTCGGCGACGAGGAGTTCAACCTCGAGGACGCCCGCTACCACAAGCTGGTGCTGTCCACCGACGCCGACGTCGACGGGGCCCACATCCGCACCCTCGTGCTCACCTTCCTCTACCGGCACATGCCGGAGCTGATCGAGGCGGGCTACGTCTACATCGCCAAGCCCCCCCTCTACAAGGTGCGCAACGGCAAGCAGGAGACCTACGTCGAGAAGGAGTCGGAGCTGGAGGAGATCCTGCTGCGCGACAAGCTCGAGCAGTTCGAGCTGATCGACGCCAACGGCAAGTCGCGCAAGCTGACGGAGGCCCGCTGGCAGCGCTTCAGCCGGCGCTTCAAGGAGTACGAGGGCTGGACCGATTCCGTGCAGGCCCAGTTCGGCCATGAGACGGTCAACTTCCTGGCCGAGTCGCAGATCCTCGACGCCGGCGCGGCGACGCTCGCCGGCGTCAAGAAGCTGATCGATGCCGACGATCCCGTGGAGGAGCCTTACGAGACGGAGCTGATCTCGTCTGCCGGCGAGGAGCTCGTGGTCAAGGCCGTCCACCGGGCGAGCGGGCTGGCCCGCACCCACCGGCTCACGGCGGCCCTGTTCACGTCGAACGACTACCGCCGCTTGGTCGAAGTCCACGGCGAGCTGCTCAAGCAGGTCGGCCGGCCGCCGTTCCAGGTCACGCTCGGCGACAAGCGCCGCGAGGCGCCCTCCTTCGACGGCCTGCGACGCGCGGTCCTCGAGCTGGCGCGACAGGGGGTGGCGCTGCAGCGCTTCAAGGGCCTCGGCGAGATGAATGCTGAGCAGCTTCGCGAGACGACGATGGATCCGTCGAGCCGGACGCTTCAGCGAGTGACGATCGAAGACGCCTCAACAGCGGAGCGGGTGTTCGCCGATCTGATGGGCGACAAGGTCGAGCCGCGCAAGAACTTCATCGAGCGGCACGCCAAGGACGTGAGGTTCCTGGACGTCTGATGGAAGGCGGCGGACTCGAGGCCCTCACGGGGCGCATAGAGGAACGCGAGCTCACCCAGGAGATGCGCTCGTCGTACCTGGATTACGCGATGAGCGTGATCGTGGGCCGAGCGCTCCCCGATGTCCGCGACGGGCTCAAGCCGGTCCACCGCCGGGTGCTCTACGCGATGCACGACCTGGGGCTTCAGCCCAACCGGCCGCACCGCAAGTCCGCCTTCATCGTCGGCGAGGTGATGGGCAAGTACCACCCCCATGGCGACACCGCCATCTACGACACGCTCGCCCGCATGGCGCAGGACTTCTCGCTGCGGTACCCGCTGGTGGACGGGCAGGGGAACTTCGGCTCGATCGACGACGACCCGCCAGCGGCGATGCGCTACACCGAGGCCCGCCTCGCGCGGCTGGCGACCGAGATGCTGCGCGACATCGAGGCGGACACCGTCGAGTTCGGGCCGAACTACGACGAGTCCCAGCAGGAGCCGCTCGTGTTGCCGGGCCGGTTTCCGAACCTGCTCGTCAACGGCACCGCGGGGATCGCGGTCGGGATGGCGACGAACATCCCGCCCCACAACCTGAGCGAGGCGGTGGGCGCCGTCAAGGCCTACATCGAGAACCCCGAGATCGATCTCGCCGGGCTGATGAAGCACATCAAGGGCCCCGACTTCCCGGGCGGCGGGTTGATGAGCGCCGAGGGCATTCGCGACGCCTACGCGTCCGGGCGCGGCAGCGTTCGGATTCGCGCCCGGGCCCACATCGAGCCGCTGCGGGGCGGCAGGGAGGCGGTGATCGTCTCCGAGCTGCCGTTCATGGTCAAGAAGGGCGGCGAGGGCGGCTTGATCACCAAGATCGCCGACCTCGTCCGGGAGAAGAAGATCAACGGGATCTCCGACCTGCGCGACGAGTCCGACCGCTCGGGGATGCGGCTGGTGATCGAGCTGAAGCGCGGCGGCGACCCGTACGAGGTGGTGCTGAACCAGCTCTTCAAGCACACCCAGATGCAGGCCTCGTTCGGCCTCAACATGGTTGCCCTGGTCGACGGGGTGCCACGGACGCTCAGCCTCAAGGAGCTGGTCCACCACTACGTAGCTCACCAGCGCGAGGTCGTCACCCGGCGCACCCAGTACGAGCTGCGCCGCGCCGAGGCGCGCGCTCACATCCTCGAGGGGCTGCTGATTGCGCTCGACAACCTCGACGCGGTGATCGAGCTGATTCGCTCCTCGGCCGACACCGACGCCGCCCGCGCCGGCCTGATGGACAAGTTCGAGCTCTCCGAGGAGCAGGCGCAGGCGATCCTCGACATGCGCCTGGCGCGGCTCACCGCGCTGGAGTCCGACAAGGTTCGCTCCGAGCACGCCGAGCTGATCGAGCGGATCGCCGCGCTGCGGGCGATCTTGGGGGATCCGGCGCGGATCGACGGCGTCGTTGTCGAGGAACTCGAGGCGCTCGAGGAGCGCTACGGCGACGAGCGCCGCACCGAGATCACCCACTTCGAGGGCGACATGAACATCGAGGACATGATCGCCGACCAGCAGATGGTGATCTCGATCACGCGGTCGGGATACGTGAAGCGGCTGCCGCTTGCTACCTACCGCCAGCAGCGCCGCGGCGGCATCGGCGTGATGGGGATGGACCTGAAGGAGGGCGACTACATCGAGCACCTGCACATCTGCTCGACGCACGACTGGATGCTCTTCTTCACCAACCGCGGCAAGGTCTACCGGCTCAAGGTTTACGAGCTGCCGGAGGGCTCGCGGACCTCGAAGGGCCGGGCCCTGGTGAACGTACTGCCGCTGCGCGACCGTGAGCGGGTG
Organism: uncultured Actinomycetes bacterium; assembly: GCA_963740145.1. Classification (GTDB taxonomy): domain Bacteria; phylum Actinomycetota; class Thermoleophilia; order Solirubrobacterales; family 70-9; genus AC-56. Next base: position 324,789 of record CAVUDI010000010.1, on the reverse strand, counting down.
ATGGCGGTAAAGCCCACTCGCGATTTCAGCGAGGGCAAGTACCTGGTCTTCGCGACCGCGAAGGGACTGGTCAAGAAGACCGAGTTCACCGCCTACAACACCCCGATTCGGGCCGACGGGATCATCGCGATCAAGGTCCGCGATGGCGACGAGCTGGTGCAGGTGCGCCTCACCTCCGGCGACGACGACCTGCTGCTGGTCTCGAAGTCGGGCCATGCTTCGCGCTTCTCGGAGAAGGCCGTACGCCCGATGGGGCGGGACACCTCCGGCGTGAAGGGCATGAACGTGGCGGGCAAGATCGGGCGGGAGGCCAACCGCGTGCTGGCCATGGACGTCGCCCGCGACGACGCCGAGCTCTTCGTGGTCACGGAGAACGGCTACGGGAAGCGCACCGCGATCCCCGAGTACCCGGTGAAGGGGCGCGGCACCAAGGGCGTGCTGACCATGAAGCTGACCTCGAAGAAGGGCGGGCTGGCAGGTGCGCTGATCGTCCGCGAGCACCAGGACCTGCTGTTCATCTCGGAGAACGGCATGGTGCAGCGCACTCGGGCGGGCGGCATCTCCCAGATGGGCCGCGCCACCCAGGGCGTCAGGGTGATGAACCTCCGCGACGACGATCGGGTCAGCGCGGTTGCCTTGGTGGTGGAGTCCGGCGCAGCGGTAGAGGAGGACGACGCCTCCGGGGACGACGCCTTGGCCGCCGACAGCCCTGGGCCGGAGCCGCAGGCTGCGAAGGCCGACGGCAAGCCCGCGGGCAAGCCCGCCTCCAGCAAGCGGCTCACCCCGGAAGCAGCGCTAGCGCCACTTGAAGCGGGCCACCATTGGTGGACGCGGCGCTGGGCTAGTCTCCGCGGCCGTGGAGCTTCGCGGCCGCAACGCCCTCCTCACCGGCGCCGGAGGCGGCCTGGGCGGCTACATCGCCCGAGCGCTCGCCGACCGAGGCGCGAACCTGGCTCTCTCCGACCTCCCATCGGCCTCGCTGGATGAGCTGGTCGAGGAGTCGAGGGGCCGCGGCGTGCGCGCCGAGGCGGTGGGCGCCGACCTGACCGATCGAAAGCAGCTCGACGCGCTGGTTGGGCGGGCCGAGGAGGCGATCGGCCCGCTCGACATCCTGGTCAACAATGCCGGGCTCGAGTTCGGCGGCAGCTTCCTTCGCACCACCGCCGACGAGCTCGAGGCGATCCTCGACGTCAACCTGCTGGCGACGATGGTGCTGACTCTCGCGGCCCTCCCGGGAATGCAGGAGCGCGGGCGCGGACACGTCGTCAACATGGCGTCGCTGGCCGGCAAGGCCTCGGTCCCCTACCTCGCCAGCTACTGCGCGACCAAGCACGGCGTGGTGGGTTTCACGCATGCCCTGCGCCACGAGTACGGAAGCGAGCCGGTCAGCTTCTCTGCGATCTGTCCCGGGTTCATCAGCCAAGTGGGGATGTACGGGCGCTGGGAAAAGCAGGTCGGCGACCCCCCGGGGCTCGGCACCCTGCCGCCCGAGCGCGTTGGCGAGGCCGTGGTGCGAGCGATCGCCAAGAACCTTCCCGAGGTGATCGTCGCCAAGGGTCCCACGCGACCCCTGATCTTCCTCAGCACCTTCTTCCCCCGGGCGATGACCAGGGTGTCCCGCAGCAGGCGGTCCGTGGACTTCGCGCGTCGCTTTGCCGAAGTGCGGGAGCGCTTGTAACCCGCGGCGCTCGTCAGGCCGCGGCGCTGCGGCGAAGGCGCTTCGCCGACCGCATGGCCCGCTTTCGCCACCGGCGCGCGCGGCGCCCGACCTTGAGGATCGGGCGAAAGCCGCGCCGGTAGGGCCGCTCGGGGAGAAGGCCGCGCAGGGCCTCCCAGTCCGCCGCGACCCTGCCGAGCTTCTGATCCCTGCCATCGGCGAGGTAATCGAACTCGAGCTCCACGTACCGGGAGCAGATCTCCTCGTATCGCTCCGCGAGGACGGTCGAGCCGGGGTCGAGCCCGGTCGCTATCCCGAGTCCTGACGGCGAGGCGTCCAGGACCACGAACTCGAGATCCGGCCGCTGCTGGCGAAGGCAGACCGCGAGCTTCCAGATGTCGCCGCTCCAGCACCCCGGGGTTGGCTCCCGGGCGGCGGTAGCCTCGTCCCTGGGGTAGCAGTCGTGCACCAGGACGACCGAGTCGGGCGTGCAGTGGCGCTCCAGGTTGATGAAGTCGCGAAGCGCGTACTCGAACAGGTGCATGCCGTCGATGAACCCGACGTCCACGGGCCCTCCCAGGATCCGGTCCAGGTCGTGGCGGTCGAAGAAGTCGTCGCTGGTCGCCTTGAACACCTTGGCGGAGCGGGGCACCGGCCTCTGGACGCGGGGCGCGGGATCGATGCCGACCGCGGCCGTTCCCGGCAGCGCGAGCGCCATCGAGCGACCGCGGTTCACCCCCACCTCCACGTAGGTCCGCGGCAGGAGCTGGGTATGGACGAAGTCGAGCACCTCGATGTAGTGCCTCGGGCCCACGGCGGCGAGCACTTTACCCTGGATCCCCGCTCGGCGCTCGACCGTCGCATCTGCTTCAATCGAATCACCGGAGAAAGGAGGTGGTCCTAACTTTGAGTCAGATGATCCTTGGGACACCGGAGGTGCAGGGCCGCTAGGAGGCCGGGGGCACGGTGCCCCCGCGGCCGCCGAGATGGGCGGCCTCGTGCGGGCCACCCGGCGGAATCCACCCCGGGCACCGGCGAGCTGGGGAGGTGGGGAGCCGTCCCGCCCCGCCCTGAATCCCCATCTCGTTCCCAACCGCACCTTGGCGAAGGGCCGCCTCTAGAGGCGGCCCTTCGCTGTGCCGCGTCCACCGTTGGTTGACGGGGCACTAGGCAGCGACCAGATACGGCTCCCAGGCGATCGGGATCCTGGGGCTGGCGAGGCGAATGAAGACGGTCGGGCCGGGCGGGCGCGGACGGCTGCGGGGGTGCATCCGCGCCTCCCGCGGCGTCAGGCTGCCCTTCTTCCGGTTGCAGGGCGCGCAGGAGGCGACGATGTTCTCCCACACCGACTCGCCGCCGCGGCTGCGCGGGATCACGTGGTCGACCGTCAAGCCCGCCGCCTGGTGGCCGCAGTACTGGCATGTCCAGGCGTCGCGGGCGAGCACCGCTTTGCGGGTGATCTTGCGGCGATGGACGTCGCGCGGGATGCGGATGTACCGGATCAGGCGAATGACGCAGGGACGGTCGAACACGAGGCGCTCCGAGTGCAGCGCGCCCTCGCCCCGCTCGATGATCTCGGCGCGCTCCTTGAGCACCAGTACCGTAGCCCGGCGGATGTTGCAGACGTTGATCGGCTCGTAGCTCGCGTTCAGGACCAACACCCGGCCACCGATCCCGACGTGGGGCCGGTGCCCATTCAGCCGGTGGCCGTTGGCGGCCAGACTGGGCCGGTGGCCGTTGGCCGCCAGCTCCCCAGCCGCCGGCGCAACCCTCTCACGCTCCGCGAGCCCTGGCGCTCTGGAGCTGTACGTGAGGGTCGGCTGGCGTGTCCATAGCGCCACGATTGTAGACGGCGCCCCCTTGCCGTCCTCACGGTCTAGATACCCGGGATCCCGTTGGCGGCGACCGGATAGCTGCCCAGTATTCGCACCGACTCCGCCTTTCGCTGCAGCCCCTCGATCGCCTCGGCGACCGCCGGCTCGTCCTCGGCCCCGTCGAGATCGATGAAGAACATGTAGCGGCCGAGCCCTCGCCGCCGCGGGCGGGACTCGATCCGGGTCAGGTTCACGTCGCGCCTCGAGAACTCCGTCAGCGCCTCCACCAGGGCGCCGGGGTGGTCGGCGCCGAGCTCCGAGAAGACCAGCGTCGTGCGCCAGGGCCCATCCCCGCCCGGCCTGGTGCCGGTGGGCGCGATCCAGACGAAGCGGGTTACGTTGTCTGGGGTGTCCTCGACTCCTTCGCGGAGAACCACGCAGTCGTAGATCCGCGCCGCGGACGCCGCTCCCAGGGCGCCCCACGGCTCCGGGCTGACGGAGACCTCGCGCACCGCCTCCGCCGTGCTCGCCGCGGCGCGAACGGCTGCCTGCGGAAGCTGCTCGCGGATGAAGTGCGCGCATTGTGCGCTGGCCTGGGGGTGCGACAGCACCACCTCGATCCGCTCCAGGGGGACCCGCTGGCGGGCGATCAGGCTGTTCGTGATCGGGTGGTCGTGCTCGCCGGCGATCGTCACCGATGGCGCGTCGAAGGCGAGCGTGTCGAGAGTGGAGCGGACGGCGCCCTCGATCGAGTTCTCAAACGGGACCAGCGCCCGCTCGGCCTCGCCTTCGGCCACGGCCCGGATCGCCTCATACACGGTGGGCGCGGGCTGCGCATCGATCTCGGCGTCGGCGACCGCAGCGCGCAGAGCGTCCTCGGAGAAGGTCCCGGCCGGACCCAGAAATGCGACGCGTATCGCCACTGCGCCACGAGTGTATGGAGGCCCGCCGGTCGTCGGCTGGCGAGGGTTGCCCACCCTGACGTTGGCTGTTAGTCGAAGGTGACCTGGTAGGTCGAGCGGTTGTTGTCCGCGATCTGCTCGCCCGGAACGGGCTGGACGGTGACCTCGAGCGTGAGCTGCTGGCCGGGGTCGGGCGCCGGTTCGATCGGGATCGAGGCGGTTTGGATCTCGCCGGCGGCGATCCGCGGAATGGTTGCGTCGCCGGAGATCGACTGGGCGCCGCCGGTGAGCTCGAAGCTGACCGCAATGTCGGCTTCCTCGGAATCGCCCTGGTTTTGCACCTGGACGTCGATCTCGGGCGAACCGGTGCCGCTGATCGTCGCCGCGGTGCTGGGATCGAGGGCCACGTCGCCCGGCTGGATGGTGGTTTGGTAGAGCGCCAGGCCGTGGGTACCGCTGGTCGCCTGCTTGCCGCCGGAGACCCGGGCAAGGGCGGATGAGACCTGGAGCGGGTCGAGCCAGCGCTCCGGCTGGGTGAGGAAGACGCTCTCGGGCACCTGCTCGCTGATGCCCTGGTCCTGGAGCTCCGCGTTGATCTCCGTCGACGCCCGCTCATACAGGACGTCGCTGGCGAGGAAGTAGTTCATGTAGCCGGCGATCGAGTTCACGGCCTCGTTGCGCCCCTGGTCGCCGAGCGCCGTGGAGATCTGGTCGGAGATCCCGGTGAGGGCGTCGCTGCGCAGCTGGAAGGCCAGCTCGAGCTCGCTCTGCGCCCCCTTCGAGCTCGTCCGGGGTGTCGAGGCTCGCGACCCGGCCAGTGAGGCTCTCCATGCTGCCGCGAGCCGCCTTGACCTCGGCCTCGAAGCTCAACGGGGTGAGGTTGCCGGGGTCGTTCAGACGATCGAAGAAGTCGCTCGAGAGCTGCGTCGCCTGGGCGGTGATCGCGTTCAGGTCGCGGGCGTAGTTCTCGAAGCTGCGCTCCTTCCGCGCGTCCAGGCACCCCCTGATCCCCAGCACGATCAGGATCAGAAGCAGAACGATCACCCCAACGCCGATGGCGCGGCGCACCATGATCTGACGCTGGTGATCGCGCCCATGGCGGAGCGGCGGCTCGCCGCCGCCAGCGGGTGCGAGTGCGTCTTCCTCGTCGAGGAATGCCAAGCTCAAGCCTCGGGACCGTGCGTTTGAACGCCGAGATTATGTGCGCGCAACGCCGAGAGTATGCCCCCTGCGTCGGCGGGCCCGGCCCACAGGCGCGAGTACGCACGAACCCTTGCGGCTTGCCGGGAGGGTCCGGGCGGCCGACGGCGAAGCTGGAGCCGGAATGGTCGGTGAGCTCGTCATGGGACGCTTCCGAGTCCTCGACCGCGTGGGCTCGGGAGGAATGGGCACCGTCTATCGGGCCTTCGACGAGCGACTCCAGCGGCAGGTTGCCCTGAAGGAGATCGCGGGGGCCGATGCGCGACGCGTCCTGCGGGAGGCCCAGGCGGCCGCCCGCCTCAACCATCCAGGCATCGCGACGCTCTACGAGCTGGGCTCAGAGGATGGCCGGGCGCTGCTGGTCAGCGAGCTCGTCGAAGGCGCGACGCTCGCGGAGCTGGCTCTGTCCGAGGGCCTCAGCGATCGCGAGGCCGCGGAGTTCGGCGCGGATCTCTGCGAGGCGCTGGCCCACGCGCACGAGCGCGGCGTGATCCACCGGGACGTCAAGCCCCAGAACGTGGTCGTGCGCGCCGACGAAGGCGTCGGCCGACAGGCGAAGCTGATGGACTTCGGGATCGCGTCGCTGGCCGGCGCGCCGGCTCTGACGGCGACCGGCGAGGTGGTCGGGACGCTCGCCTACATGGCGCCGGAGCAGGCCGAGGGCGAGGCCGCCGACGAGCGGGCGGACACGTACTCGCTCGCCTTGACGCTGTTCGAGCTGTGGGCAGGGACGAATCCCGTGGCGCGGGCGACCCCCGCCCACACGGCGAGGGAGATCGGCCAGCCGCTTCCCTCGCTTCGCGAGTACCGCCCGGACCTCCCCCAGCCCCTCGCCGCCTGTGTCGACGCCTGCCTGCGCCCGGAGCCGGAGCTGCGCCCCTCGCTGGCGGAGCTGCACCGCTCCCTCGAAGCTGCGCTTCCGTCGCTGGACGGTCGCCGCCCCGTTCCCGCGGCGCGCGCGCCAGGAGCCTCGCGATCGGCAGGCCGGCCGGCTCCGGGCCACCCAGCTGGTGGCGCTCACCGCCTGGGGCCTGGCTGTCTCTCTGGTGGCGGCGGTCCTCGGCCGGCCGGGGCTCGCGCTGGTGCTCGGCGGGCTGACCGCCCCGGCCATCCTCGTTGTCTCGCGCCTGGCGTGGGCTCCCCTGCCCGTCCTGGCACCGCTTCTCGGCGCCCTGTCGGCCGCCCCCGTCTACCCGGCCGCGGCGGGGTCGCGTGGGACTGCTCTGGAGCGCGGAGTGCTGGGGGCGCTCGGCTGGTGCTGGCTGTTGGTGGGCGCGGCGACGCTCGGGCTGGGGTCTCGTCTCGGGCTGATTCACACGGCGCCGCAGGGCTGGAGCCGCTCCACGGGCGACGCAGCCGGCGCCTTGCTGTCGCCGCTCCTGACCCCGGAGGCCCTGTTCGGCGCCATGGTCTTTGCCCTGGCCTCGGTTCTCTTGGGGACGATTCTGCGGGCGGGGCATGTCGCCCTGGCGCTGCTCGGAGCCCTGCTGTGGTCGGCCGCGCTCGAGGCGGGGCTGCAGCTTGTCGCCGGGGGCGGGCTCAGCGGCCGCCCGCTGCTGATTGGGGCCGCGGCGCTGGTGGCCGTGATCGTCGAGTTTCGCCGACGCCCACCGCAGCCGGCCGGCCGGCCGGCGCCGATCCCCAGTGCCCAGCCGGCGATCCAGGGTGGGGGCTCGGGCGGAATGCCCTGAGAGCACTTTAGGATTGTCACGGCCCGCACTCGGCTGGAGTCGCGCAGGCTCGTGCCCCGCCCACGGCCCGCCCAAGGAGCTTTCGGATCAGCGTTCTTCGAAATCTCGAGCAGCGAATCGAGAACCTCGTCGAAGGGGTGTTCAGCCGTGCCTTCTCGTCGCAGGTACAGCCTGTCGAGCTCGCTCGCAAGCTGGCCAAGGAGATGGATGCACATCGGACCGCGTCCGTGTCCCGCGTCTACGTCCCGAACCAGTACACGGTCTGGCTCTCCACCGAGGACCGGCAGCGGCTGGAGGGATATGAGCGCTCGCTGGAGCAGGAGCTGTCCGGATACCTCCTGGAGCACGCGCGCCGCCACGACTACGCCCTGCTGACGCGTCCCGAGGTCAAGCTCGAGACCGACGAGCGCCTGCGACTCGGGGAGTTCGGGATCCAGACCCGGCTGGTGAAGCCGCCCGCCCGTCAGGGCGAGCAGCCATCCCAGGGGGAGGAGGGCCACACGATGGTCTACACGATTCCACCGAAGCAGTCGCGCAAGGAGCGGCGCCGGCCGGCCGGCCGGCTGACCGAGACCAAGGCGATCGTCACCATGGACGACCGCCGCTACGTGCTCGACGGCCCGGTGGCGGTGCTCGGGCGCTCGCACGGATGCGACTGCGTGTTCTCCGACCCGAACATCTCGCGGGAGCACGCGGAGTTGCGCCGTGGCTCCACCGGGGACTGGCAGATCGTCGACCTGGGCTCGACCAACGGCATCAAGGTCAACGACCGGGCCGTTGACCGTTCGCGGCTCTCGCCCGGGGACGAGGTCACGCTCGGGACCACGAGGTTCACCTTCGACATCGAGCAATAGGACACTAACCGTCGATGGACACCGAGCCGATCGCGGTAGCGCTCAAGTTCGGCTTCCTCGCCGTTCTCTACTTGTTCCTGCTCTGGGTGGCGCGAAGCGCCTTTCGCGAGCTGCGCCGCACGACCGCACCGGCACCCGACGCGACGGGCTTCCACCCGGTCGGCCCCGGTGGCCGGGCCGCCGCCACCGACGCCTCGCTGGTCGTGACCCGGGGCGGGGGCCTGGAGCCCGGCGAGCGCTTCGACCTGTTCGGGGGGATCTCGATCGGGCGCTCAGCTGATGCCGACGTCAGGATCGAGGACCGTTTCGCCTCGGGGGTGCACGCGCGCCTCTACTCCCGCGGGGCCAACTACTACGTTGAGGACATGAACTCGACCAATGGGACGTTTCTGAATGGAGGGCGTCTACGCGGGGAGGCGGAGCTGAGCGACCTCGACGAGCTGCGGATCGGCGACACCGAGTTCCGATTCGAGCTCGAGGTTCCGGGGCACTGAGTGGCCTGATGCTCCGGGTCGCCGAGCACGCTCACCGCACCGACACGGGGCGCCAGCGCAACGCCAACGAGGACGCGTACTTCGCCCGCGGGCCGCTGTTCGCGGTCGCCGACGGAATGGGTGGCGCGCAGGCGGGCGAGGTGGCCTCCCAGCTGGCGACAGAGTCATTCGAGCCCGTGCAGCGCGGCGAGGAATCGCCTGAGGCCTACCTGCGCGCGATCGCGAGGACGGCGAATGCCCGCATCCATCGACTTGCCCAAGCCGATTCCTCCCGCTCGGGAATGGGGACCACGCTCACGGCCGCCCTGGTCGAGGACGACGAGGTCAGCTTCGCGCACGTGGGAGACAGCCGCGCATACCTGTTCCGCGACGGTGAGCTGAAGCTCTTGACCTCCGATCACTCGCTGGTCGAGGAGCTCCGCCGCCAGGGTCGCCTGACCGACGAGCAGGCTGAGGACCACCCACAGCGCTCGATCATCACCCGGGCGCTGGGGCCTGAGCGCGAGGTCGAGGTGGACACGATGACCTACCGGGCGCGGCCCGGGGACGTCTACCTGCTGTGCTCCGACGGCCTGACGACGATGGTCCGAGAGGATCGGATCGCGGCCACGCTGGCCGAGACAGAGAGCCTCGACGACGCCGTCTCGAGCCTGGTCCGCGAGGCGAACGAGGCCGGGGGCCGAGACAACGTCACCGTGGTGGCGTTCCGGCTGGAGGAGGCCGAGGCGCCGGCCGAGACGAAGGAGGAACCGACGCTGATCGGCCCCGCCGCCGAGGAGGCGGGGTTGACGGCGGGGGCCATGGCGGAGGCCGCCGAGGCCAAGGCGGCGACGCCTGAGGAGCGGGCGGCGGTCCCCGCCCGGCCTCACAGGTGGCCCCGGCGCCTCGCCAAGTCCCTTGCCGCGGTGGCGATCCTCGCGGCGATCGTCGTCGGCGCCGTCTACGGGTTGCGCCAGGTCTACTTCCTCGGAACCGATTCCGGGGGGCGTGCCGCGCTCTACCGCGGCCTTCCGTATGACCTCCCGCTGGGGATCGAGCTCTACTCGGAGGTCTATGCCGCCCCGGTCCAGGTGACCGCGATCCCGGCCAGCCGGCGAGAGAGCGCCACGGATCACACCCTGCGCTCCCACGACGACGCAGCCGACCTGCTCGCCGACCTCCAGCAGGCCGCGGAGCCGCCGGTTCGCAAGCGGCGGGGGGCGGGCGGCCAGCAGGATGCCGGCCAGGGCGGGAAGAAGCAGGCTGGCCAGGGCGGGGCGCGGGAACAGCGCTCCCCGCAGAATCGCGGCGCGGGCGGCGGAGCAGGGCAGTGAGCGCACGCAACCGCGAGCTCTTCGCGCTGCTCCCGGTCGCGGTGCTGGTCACCGGCGGATTCACCGCGGTGTTCATCGTCGAGTCGAGCCGGATCGGGGACCTGAGCCTGATCTACGGCGGTTACTTCCTGGCCGTCTGCCTGGGCGTCCACCTGTTCATCCGAGCCCGGCTGCCCCATGCCGACCCGTACCTGTTTCCGCTCTGCGCGTTGCTGGCCGCGATCGGCCTGGTGATGCTGTTCCGGATCAACGACGACCTGGCCCTGAAGCAGGCGTCGATCTTCGTTGGCGGCGCGGGCCTGCTGGCGGTGACGATCCTGCTCGTCCGCGACTACCACGTCCTGGAGCGCTACCGGTACCTGATCGCGACGGTCGGCATCCTGCTGCTGATGGCGCCGCGGCTGCCCGGGATCGGGGACCAGGTCAACGGCGCCTACCTGGGGATCGACCTCGGGCCGCTGTCATTTCAGCCGGCCGAGGTGGCGAAGATCTGCGTGGTGATCTTCCTGGCCAGCTACCTGCGTGAGAAGCGGGAGCTGCTCACGATCACCGCCCGCCGCGTCGCCGGGCTGACGATCCCGCCCCTGAAGCACTTCGGGCCCTTGCTGGTGGTCTGGGGCGCGTCGATGCTGATGCTCGTCTACATCCGTGACCTGGGGAGCTCGCTGATGTTCTTCGGCGCCTTCCTGGCCCTGCTCTACATCGCCACGGCGCGGCTCTCCTACGTGGTCGTCGGCTTCGCCCTGTTCTTTGCCGGCGCATGGGTGATGGAGCACGCGGTCACGCACGTTGGCGAGCGCATCGATATCTGGCTCGACCCGTGGGGCCGTGACGCGCCCGCCGGGGCGGGCCAGATCCAGCAGTCGCTGTTCGCCCAGGCCGACGGCGGCCTGTTCGGCCAGGGCCTCGGCGAGTCGTTGCTGAGATTGCCGGGGCCCTTCGCCCCCGACTGCGTGCAGCCGTTCCCAGACTGCGGCAGCATCCTGCCGGCGCCGCACACCGACGAGATCTACGCCCTGATCGTCAGTGAGCTCGGCCTGTTCGGCGGCGCCGCGCTGGTGGTGGTCTACGCGCTGATCGCCGCCCGAGGCCTGAAGACCGCGCTGATGGCCCGCGACGGCTTTTCGAAGCTCTTGGCAGCGGGCCTGACGGCCGTGTTCGCGCTGCAAGCGGTGGTGATCATCGGCGGCGTGGTGCGGTTCATCCCCCTGACCGGGGTGACGCTGCCGTTCGTCAGCTTCGGGGGCAGCTCGGTGATCGCCAACATGATCCTGCTGGGGCTGCTGCTGATGATCTCCAACGATGCACGCCGCCCACCCACCCCGCCCTCCGAGAGGCAGCCTGACTGGGAGGCGGTGCCGGCGTGAACGCGCCGATCGTCCGGCTCTACGGGCTGATGCTGCTGCTGTTCGCGGCCCTGGTGGGCTTCACGTCCTACTGGGCCGTGTTCGACGCGGACAACCTCAAGGACAACGACCAGAACCGCCGCCCGCTGATCGCCGAGCAGACCGTGGAGCGCGGGATCATCGAGACCGCGGACGGGGTGACGATCGCCGAGAGCTTCCCGGTGGGTGGCGGCAAGAACCCGGTCTACGTGCGCCAATACCCGCAGGGCTCCCAGTTCGGAAACCCGGTCGGCTACAGCTTCATCGAGGTCGGCCGGGTGGGGATCGAGCGGGCGGAGAACGGGTTCCTGGCCGGCGAGCGCAACGAGTTCACCTCGATCATCGACCAGCTCCGCGACGTCCCGCAGGAGGGCGACGACGTGACCCTGACCATCGACGCGCAGACGCAGCGGGTGGCCACCCAGGCGCTCCAGTCGGCGATCGCCTCCACGGCCGGAGCCAGCGGCGCCGGGGGATCCGTGGTGGCCCTCGACCCCTCCACCGGAGCGGTCGAGGTGATGGCGTCGGTGCCCGGTTTCGATCCCAACCTGGTCAAGGACACGGCGACGTTCAAGGAGCTCAACAGGGACCGGAGCGCCCCGCTGGTCAACCGGCCCACCCAGAGCACCTATGAGCCAGGCTCGACGATGAAGGTGGTGACGGCGGCCGCGGCGCTCGACTCGGGCGAGTTCACCCCGGGCACGGTGCTCAGCGGGGCCTCGCCGCAGGAGATCGGCGGCGTGCCGCTGTCGAACGCGGGCGACGAGCAGTTCGGCGATATCGACATGACCACCGCGCTCACCAACTCGGTCAACGTCTACTTCGCCCAGGTTGGGGAGAGGCTGGGCAACGAGACGATGTTCAAGTACTTGGACCGGTTCGGGTTCAACCGGGACCCGGAGCTCGGCTACCCGGACGGCCAGATGGCACCCAGCGGCGTCTACAGCGAGGGCAGGCTGCTCGGTCCCGGCGATGCGATCGACATCGGCAGGGTCGCGATCGGCCAGGAGCGATTGCTGGTGCACGCCGCTTCAGATGGCCGAGGTCGCCGCGACGGTCGCCAACGGTGGCGTCCTGATGCGGCCGACCTTCGTGCAGCAGGTCACGGATCCCGACGGGCGCACGGTTCAGAAGCTCGACCCGCACGAGCAGTCGACGGTGGTAGGCGAGGAGACCGCCTCCCAGCTCACCGAGATGATGACCAACGTCACGGAGGAGGGAACCGCCGCCGGCCTGACGGTCGGAGGGCTGGCATTCGCGGGCAAGACCGGCACCGCCGAGATCGATCCCGAGGCGGGATCAACCGGCCCTGGTTCATCGGCTTCGCGCCGGCCGACGATCCCCAGGTCGCGGTGGCGGTGATGCTCGAGCGGTGTACGGGCTGCTTCGGCGGCGAAATCGCGGGCCCGATCGCGACCCAGGTGATGGAGAGCCTGCTGAACCGATGAAGCTCGAGGCGGAGACGCGGATCGCCGGGCGCTACCGGCTGCTGGGCAAGCTCGGCTCGGGCGGGATGGCGGACGTGTGGTGCGCCGAGGACACGATGCTCGACCGCCGCGTGGCGCTCAAGTTCCTGCACGAGCGCTTTGTCCAGGACGAGCAGTTCGTGGAGCGGTTCCGCCGTGAGGCGTCGGCCGCTGCCGGCCTCCAGCACCCGAACGTGGTCGGCGTCTTCGACCGCGGCACCTTCGACGGCAGCCACTACATCGCGATGGAGTACGTCGAGGGGGCCTCGCTCAACGACCTGATCGAGCGCGGCCTCTCGGTCAGTGAGGCGCTTGAGATCGTCCGCCAGGTGCTGCGCGGGGCGCGCTACGCGCACGCGCAAGGAATCGTCCACCGTGACCTGAAGCCCCAGAACGTCCTGGTGGACGCCGAGGGGCGCGCCCGGGTGACGGACTTCGGCATCGCCCGTGCGGGCGTCTCCGAGATCACCCAGACCGGCTCGGTGCTGGGGACCGCTCAGTACCTCTCGCCGGAGCAGGCGCAGGGGTTGCCGGTCACGGCGGCGTCGGACATCTACTCGGTCGGGGTGCTGCTGTACGAGGCGCTCACCGGCCGGGTCCCGTTCGAGGCGGAGTCGCCGGTGACGGTTGCCTTGAAGCAGGTCTCCGAGCGCCCCCGACCGCCCAGCGAGCTCAATCCGGCCGTTTCCCGCGCCCTCGACGCGGTGGTGCTGAAGGCGCTCGCCAAGGACCCCGCCAACCGCTTCGGGTCCGCAGACGAGTTCCTGGCTGCGCTGGACGCCGCCGAGGCAGACCCCAGCGGCGCGGCCATGGGCGACACCGCCTCCTTCGCGGCGGTGGAGGCGGCCGCCGGGACGCCGCCGACCTCGCCTCCCGAGGTCCCCCCCGAGCGCCGGGGTTTCTTCACCCCCGCGAGGCTGATCGCCATGGCGCTGCTCCTGCTCCTGCTCGGAGGGGTGATCGCCTACGCGCTCACGCGGCCAGACAGGGTCTTCGTGCCCACCGTGCTCGGCAAGGAGCAAGCGGAGGCACAGGCGATCCTCGACGACGCCGGGTTCGAGGTCGCGGTCACGTCGGTCCCGAACGACGCGCCCGAGGGGACTGTCCTGGAGCAAGACCCGCGCGCGGGGGAGGAGGTCGACAAAGGCTCGACGGTCACGATCAGTGTGTCGTCCGGTCTCGGTACGGTCGTGCTGCCGGACGTGACCGGGCAGCGGTCCAAAGAGGCGCGGCGCACACTCGCGGACAAGGGCTTACAGGTCCGGGAGGATCAGAGGCCGTCGAGCTCGGTGAGGGCCGGCCTGGTGATCGGCACGGAGCCGCCGGCGGGAACCGAAGTGGAGCGGGGGAGCCGCGTGACCCTGCTGATCTCGAGCGGGCCGAGGCTCGTCGAGGTTCCCTCGGTGGTCGGCCTCCAGCAGGACCTTGCCGAGAGCACGCTCCGTGGCGAAGGCCTGATCCCGGACATCGAGCAGCGCGACTCCGACGCGCCCGAGGGGGAGGTGATCGCCCAGGACCCGGCGGGCGGCAGCACGGTGAAGAGGCACACCACGGTCACCGTCGTTGTCTCAACCGGGGCCGGGTCGGCGATCGTGCCGAATGTGGTCGGGCAGTCAGACGATGAGGCCAGAGCTGCCCTCAGGGATGCCGGGCTCAGCGTCCGGATCGTCAAGCGGACGACCAGCGATCCGAACGAGGACGGCCAGGTGCTCGAGCAATCCCCCACCGCCGGGACGCGGCTTCGCCGGGGGGAGTTCGTGACCGTCTTCGTGGGCAAGTTCTCCGAGCCGCCGGCGACCACCACGCCGACCACGCCACCGGCCAGCCCCTGATGCGGGTCGCGGTGCTCAGCGGAGGGCGCTCGAGCGAGCATCAGATCTCGCTCGAATCGGGCGCCTCGGTGGCGGCTGGCCTGCAAGCGGCGGGCCACGAGGTGATCCCGGTCCTGCTGGAGCGCGACGGGCGCTGGACGCGAGACGGCGAGGAGATCGAGCTGCGCGCCGGGGGTGGCCTGCTCGACGCCGATCTCGCCTTCCCGGTGCTGCACGGGCCGTTCGGCGAGGACGGCACGGTGCAGGGCCTGCTCGAGTGCCTGGACCTTCCCTACGCCGGCCCCGGCGTGCTGGCCGCGGCGGTGGCAATCGACAAGCTGATCTTCAAGCGGGTGCTCGCCTTCCACGACATTCCCCAGGTCGAGTTCTGCGAGGCGGGCGAGGATGGCTGGCGCGAGCAGGCGGCGGCCATGGGCTTGCCGCTGTGGGTGAAGCCCGCGCGGCTGGGCTCGAGCGTCGGGATCTCGCAGGTGACCAGCCTGGAGCGCGGGCTGGACGAGGCCGTCGAGGCGGCCCGTCGCCACGACCCACGGGTGATCGTCGAGGCGCACGGAGGCGGAAAGGAGGTGGAGTGCTCGGTGATCGGCAACGAGGTGCCGCAAACCTCGCCCCCCGGTGAGATCGTCGCCCACGCCGACTGGTACGACTACGAGGCCAAGTACACCGAGGGCGGCATGGACCTGATCGTCCCGGCCCGGATCGGAGAGGCCGAGACGGCTCGCGTGCGCGAGCTGGCCGCCCGGGTCTTCCGGGCGGTTGACGGCTCCGGCCTCGCCCGCTGCGACTTCTTCGTCCGCGACGGCGGCGAGGTCCTGGTGAACGAGATGAACACGATCCCGGGCTTCACCTCCACCAGCGTGTTCGCGAAGCTGTTCGAGGCGGACGGCCTGGCCTACCCCGAGCTCTGCGACCGCCTGGTTCGGCTCGGGATCGAGCGCTACGACAACCAGCGCCGCTTCGAATTCTGAGTAACGGATTCGGCGCGGCGGGTCAGGTGGACAGCCGCACGTCGCCGATTGCGACGTTGTTGCCGCTGTCTGTGGAGGCGACCTCGGTGATCCAGATCAGGAAGTAGCGCGAGGGGTCGGTTGCGGTGAGCTCGACAGTCTGCTCCGTGCTCATGTCGGAGAACTCCCCGATCGGGCTGCCCCAGCCTTGCAGCGTGGTTGGCGGTCCGGAGGCGGCGCCATAAACCTCGAGGCTCCAGCCGCCCGTATCCGAGCGGATCGTCAGGTTCCTGCCAGTCACGGGTCGCCCAGCATCGACGATCAGACCGACGCCCTTCTTGCCGGAGACGGAGTCTTCGATGACCGGTGACACCTGGTAGCTCTCGGTGGTCCAGGTTGTGTCCGGGTTCGCATCGATCGCAAAGCCCGCCTCGGAATCGTGTTCCTCCCCGTCGCCCGGCGGGGGATCGAAGGCTTGAGCCTGAGTGAGATCTATCGTCCCGCCCTGGGGCGCCCCTCCGCCCCCGCTCGGCTCGTCGCTGCCCGTCAACGCGGCGATCAGCAGCGCAGCGGCGACCGCGGCGAGCACGAGAAGGACCCCGGCGGCCGAGGTGCGTCGCCGCGTCAGGAGCTTGCGGCGCTCCGGCACGGCGTCCAGCACGTTGGTCGCCTGTCCCTGCGCGGCCCCGCCCCTGGCGACCTCGACCTCCAGCGCCCCCTCGAGGTCCGCCAGCATGGCGATCATGTCCGGATACCGCTTTTTGGGGTCCTTCGCCGTCGCCCGCTCGATCACGGCGGCGAGCGCCGAGGAGATCCCCGGGCAGCGCTTCTGGACGTCCGGCATCTCCTCGTTCACGTGCTTCATCGCCACGCCGACCAGCGTGTCCGCCTGGAATGGGACCTCGCCGGTCAGCATCTCGTAGAGCAGGACGCCGAGCGAATAGATGTCGCATCGGGCGTCCACCGCCTGGCCCATGGCCTGCTCGGGCGCGACGTAATCGGTGGTTCCGAGCACGCGCCCCGTCTTGGTCAGCCCGTCGGATTCGAGCGAGCGTGCGATGCCGAAGTCCGTCACCTTGGCCCGGCCCTCCGCGTCGATGAGGACGTTCTGAGGCTTGACGTCGCGATGGATCAGCTTGTGGGCGTGCGCCGCGGCGAGCCCGCGGCCGACCTCGATCCCGTAGGCGGCCGCCTCGATGACGGGCAGGCGCCCCAGCCGGTCGATCCGCTGCTTCAGGGTCTCGCCCTCGACGTGCTCGAAGACGATGTAGGGGTAGCCGCCGTCCTCGCCGGCGTCGATCACGGCGACCACGTTCGGGTGGGAGAGTTGGGCCACGGCGCGTGCCTCGCGGCGGAATCGTTCGAGCTGGTCCGGCTGGTCGGACATCTCGCGATGCATGACCTTGACCGCGACCCAGCGCTGGAGCGTCTCGTCGCGCGCCAGGTAGACCGTCGACATCCCGCCGCTGCCGAGCTTGGACTCGAGGCGATAACGCCCGGACAGCACGGTCCCGATCAGGCTGGTCGCAAGCCCAGTTGTCGCCTCCTGGCTCATCTGCTGAGACTACGCTGCCTTCGAGGAATGGCCATAAGCGTTCGCTACTACACGGATCCTGCCTGCTCGTGGTCCTGGGGCACGGAGCCGAAGCTGCGCCGCCTGATGTGGGAATTCGGCGACGAGCTCCGAATCACCTGGGTGATGGGCGGTCTTGCCCGTCAGTATGGCCCCGATTATCGCGATCAGGAAGCCGGAATCGGCTCCGGGGCGGATTGCTTCACGGACCTGATGGCTCACTGGCTCGACGTTGAGGCCGCGACCGGGATGCCGATCGACGCCCGGATCTGGAGCCAGAACCCGATCTCCTCCACCTATCCCGCCTGCCAGGCCGTGAAGGCGGCGGTCGAGCAGGGGCCCGAGGCCGCCTACCGCTACCTGCGCCGCCTCCGGGAGGGGCTGATGATGGAGCGCAAGAAGCTCGACCACGTCGAGGCGCTGGTCGGCGAGGCGGGACCGGCCGGGCTCGACGTGGAGCGCTTCCGGATCGACCTCTCCTCCCACGCGATCACCGAGGCGTTCGCCGCCGACCTCGACGAGGTGCGCGACCCGCCGGCCGAGGCCCGGGAGGCGGGGAAGGTCTCGCGGACCGAGGGGCACGAGCGGCTCAGCTTTCCCTCCGCGGTCTTCGCAGGCGCGGACGGCTCGGGCCGCGGCGTCTGGGGCTGGCGGCCGTACGAGGAGTACCGCGAGGCGGCCCTGGCCGCGGGGGCCGCGGTGGTGGGGAATCGCCGTCCCGAGCCGCTCGAGGCGCTGGAGCGCTTCGGCCGCTGCGCGACCCGCGAGCTCGAGGAGCTCACGGGCAAGCCACGCCCGTGCTCGAGGCGGAGCTCTGGGGACTGGCCCGCGACTGGAAGCTTCGCCCCCTCACCGTCCTCGGCGGAACGATCTGGGAGCGGGCTTAGCTCGACTCCTGGCGCCCGGCCGCGCGGACGAGCTCGATCACCTCGGCGGAGGCCTTGGCGGGCGAGCCGCTGTCGAAGGGCGGGTCCGGGTCGTACTCGATCCCCAGCTGGATCGCCTGTGCCACCTGGTCGCCGGCCAGCCTGCTCGCCAAGGTCAGCGCCATGTCGATCCCGGCAGAGACCCCGGCGGCCGTGATCACCTTGCCGTCCTCGACCACCCGCTGCGTGACCGGCTCGGCGCCGAGCTCCGGCAGGCGGTCCAGAAATGCCCAGTGGGTGGTGGCGCGTTTGCCCTCCAGGATTCCGGCCGCGCCCAGCACCAGGGCGCCAGTGCAGACCGACGTGGTCCAGGTGGAGCCGCGGTGGGCGGCGCGAAGCCAGTCCAGCACCTCCGGGTCCCGCATCAGGGGCCGGCTGCCGATGCCGCCAGGCACCAGCACCACCTCGGGGGAGGCCAGGTCGCTGAGCGCCAGGTCGGCCTGCACGCCGAGGGCGCCGGTGTCGGTTCGCTTCGGCCCCGCCTCCTTGGCGACGAAGCGGAGCTCCGCCCCGGGCAGGCGGGACAGGACCTCGTAAGGGCCGATCGCGTCCAGGGCCGTGAGGCCGTCGAAGATCAGGATCGCGATCTGCATGGGCCCACGCTATCGAGCGCGAGGTCACACCGGATGGGCGCTACCCCAGCACGACGGCCCCGGCATCCGCCGTGGCGCGGCCGATCCGCCTGGCGCTTGGGTAGTGCCCGCGCAGCAACTCGAGCGCGGAGCTCTCGTCCGCCCCCGCAACCACGCAGCAGAACCCGCAGCCCATGTTGAAGACCTCATGCATCTCGCCGTCCGAGACCCGGCCGAGCTCCTGGATCAGGTCGAAGACCGGGGGCACGGGAAGCGGGTCGCCGATCTCGTAGCCGACCTGGCCTCGAGCCGCAGCAGGTTGTTGAGCCCGTCGCCGGTGATGTGCACCAGCCCGCGGACGTCGACCGGCGAGCGGAGCAGCTCGAGTACCGGCCGAACGTAGATCTCGGTCGGCTCGAGCAGCACCTCACCGAGCGGTCGGCCAAGGCGTCCGTCGTCCAGGGCGACATCCGCCAGGGCCTTGCGGGCCAACGTGTAGCCGTTCGAGTGCAGGCCGGAGGACGGAAGGCCGATCACCGGGTCGCCCGGCTCGACCGCGGCGCCGGTGACGATCGCGTCGAGATCGACCAGGCCGACGCAGGTACCGCCAAGCTCATGTCCGGAGACCACGTCCGCCACCTGGGCGATCTCACCGCCCGGGATCTCGATCCCGGCGAGCTCCGCTCCCCTCGCCAGCCCGATTCCCAGTTGTTCGCAGATGGCGGGATCTGCTCGCTCGGTGAGAATGAAGTCGAGCATCGCGATTGGCTCCGCCCCCACGCAGATCACGTCATTGGCGTTCATCGCCACGCAGTCGATCCCGATGGTGTCGTAACGGCTGAGGCGCTCGGCGACGATCATCTTGGTGCCAACGGTGTCGGTGGACAGCGCCAGCCCGGTGCCGTCGTCGAGCCGTAGCACGCTGGCGTAGTGACCGGGCAGCGGCACCACGCGGGACGGCTTTCCCGTGTCGATTGCCCGCAGGCTTCGCGCCAGCGCTTCGACGGCGCCATCGGCGGCCGTCTGGCTTACCCCGGCGCGCTCGTAGGCGTCACTCATCGCCGTCCGAGCCTATAGAGCACCGCCCCCGCGAAAGCCATGCGGTAGGCGGCATACGGCCACAGGGCGCGGTCTCGCTCGACCAGCTCGATCAGCTTCTGGGAGGCGAGCGTGGAGACGAAGGAGGCCGCGACGCCGGCGGACATCGCCCGGCGGAGGCCGGGGTCGATGCCCCGGCTGCGCAGGCGGGCGCCCTTGAGCAGGGTCGCGCCGACGATCACCGGCAGAGCGATGGTGCGCGAGAGGAGGTTGGCGTGCTGACGGGTGAACCGTCGCCAACGAGCGGCGGCGAGGGTGGCGCCGTTGCGCGACACCCCCGGAGCCAGCGCGGTGGCCTGCGCCAGACCGAGGACGAGGCCGTCGGCGGCGGCGGCATCGCCGGGCCCGCGATCCTGAGGACGGCGGTCGGCGATCGCCATCGCGATCGCCCCGGCAACCAGGCCCACGGCGGTGGCGCGGGGGCCGCCAAGGCGCCGCTCGATCTGACGCTCGAACCGGTAGCCGACGATCGCCGGCGGCACGAAGGAGAGAGCGACCACCGCCGCGCGCCTCGCGTCGAACAGGCGGAGCTCCTCCGCGATCACGCGGCGCTGACCGACGAGCAAGGCGCCGGCCGCCCCCGCGTGGAGCGCCACCTCGAAGCTCTTGCGGGCCTCAGGGTCGAGCTCGTCCCACTGCCAGCCGGCCAGCCAGGGCAACAGCGAGAGGTGAGCCGAGCTGGAGACCGGGAGCAGCTCGGCAGGCCCCTGAACCGCCCCCAACGCGACCGCACGGGTGGGGCTCAGGCCGGGGGCGTCGGCTCCCACTCGGCGCTCCCGCGACGCCGCCTGATGAGCAGGTAGGCGATGCCGATCACGACCGCGGCGATCACCGCGTAGTCGGCGTAGTGCAGGTAGTCCCTCCACTCCTCCCAACGTTCACCGACCTCGCGGCCGATGATCGCGAGCATCAGCACCCAGGGGATCGAGCCGGCGAGGGTGAAGACGACGAACCGCCCAAGCGGCATTCTTGCCACCCCGGCCGGCAGGGAGATGAAGGTGCGGATGATCGGCATCATGCGGGTGAAGAACACCGTGGCGGAGCCGTGGCGCTCGAACCACCGGTCCGCCCATTCGAGGTGGCGGCGGCTGATGTGGATCAGCCTGTTGCGGTCGAGCAGCTCCATGCGGCCGTAGTAGCCCACGGCGTAGGCGATCAGCGAGCCGGCGAGATTTCCCAGCGAGCCGGCGGCGACGACCCCGAACATTGTCAGGTCGCCCTCGGAGACGTTGAAGCCCGCGAACAGCATGATCGCCTCGCTGGGCACCGGGATGCAGGCGCTCTCCAGGGTCATCAGCACGAATATGCCCGCCAGCCCGGTGGCGTCGATCACGTCCGTCGCGGCGTTGACGATTGGGTCGAGGATGGCATCGGTCATGCGTCGTCAGCATTACACTCGCCGGGATGCCCCGCCTCGGTGACACGTCGGCGAGCGAGGACGACGGCTCGCGACAGCCTGGGGGCGGCAGTATGTGGGCCTCCCTTCGCCGGTGGGAGATGGATCACGTCTTAGGCCGCCGGATACTGAAGTTCGGAGCCGACGCCCTGCTGGCCGCCGCTGCCTTCGCGCTGGCGTTTCGCCTGCGCTTCCTGGATGCGCCGGGCGGCATTCCCGAACGCTACTGGACGATGCTCGTCGGGACGATCGCATTCGTTGCCGTCGGCAAGGCGATCGTGTTCAGCGTCCTGGGTCTGCACCAGAAGTGGTGGCGGTACTTCCAGCTCCCCGACCTTTGGGGAGTCGTGCGGGCCGCCGTGGTGACGAGCGGGCTGCTGGTGGCGGTCTTCACCCTGGCCAAGCCGTACTCCTACAACCTCCCGAGGTCGGTGGTCGTGTTCGACTTCCTGCTGACCATCGTCCTGGTGGGCGGCGCCCGGCTCGCGAGGCGGATGATCGCCGAGCGACCCGATCGCGCCACGCGCCGCCGCCGCACCCGCGGCGTGCTGGTGGTGGGCGCCGGCTCGGGCGGGCAGATGGTGGTGCGCGAGCTGCGGCTGAATCCGCGCCTGGGGGCCCGTGCGATCGGCTTCGTGGACGACGACCCGCGCAAGCGGGGCATGCATGCGGTCGGGTTGAAGGTGCACGGCTCGACGGGCGAGATCGGCGAGATCCTGGATCGCAAGAAGCCCGATGAGGTGATCATCGCGATCCCCTCGGCGCCAGGAGAGCTGCGGGCCAAGGTCGTGGCGGCGTGTCGCGAGCGCGACGTCACGGTCCGCACCCTGCCGACAGTGTTCGAGCTGCTGCGCGGCGGCGTCCAGCTCACCCGCCAGCTGCGCGAGGTCCGGGTCGAGGACGTCCTGGGACGGGACCCGGTGGTGATGGAGCTCGACCGGGTCGGCGCCTACCTAGAGGACAAGATCGTCATGGTCACCGGCGCTGGCGGCTCGGTCGGCTCCGAGCTCTGCCGCCAGATCGCTCGCGTGCGGCCGAAGCTCCTGGTGCTGCTCGACCACGCCGAGGACAACCTGTTCCGGATCGACCGCGAGATGCTCGACGAGTGGCACTTCACCCGAGTCGAGGCGGTGCTTGCCGACTGCAAGGAGGGCGATCGGATGCTCGAGGTGATGCAGCGCTTCAAGCCGGACGTCGTCTTCCACGCGGCCGCCTACAAGCACGTACCCCTGATGGAGGCGAATCCGCTGGAGGCGGTGCGCAACAACGCGATCGCCACCCGGGTGACCGCGGGAATGGCCGCGGCGGCCGGCGCCGAGCGGTTCGTGCTGATCTCCACCGACAAGGCCGTCAACCCCGGGACCGTCATGGGGGCCTCCAAGGCGATGGCCGAGTGGATCGTCGAGGCGGCCGGGCACAAACACCCCGCGACCCACTTCGTGATCGTCCGCTTCGGCAACGTGCTGGCGTCGTCGGGCAGCGTCGTCCCGATCTTCCGCGCCCAGATCGAGAAGGGCGGTCCGGTCACCGTCACGCATCCCGAGATGACCCGGTATTTCATGACCATTCCGGAGGCCGTGCAGCTCGTGATCCAGGCCGGTGACCTCGGGTCCAGCTCGGGGGACGTCTTCGTGCTCGAGATGGGTGAGCCGGTGCGGATCCTGGATCTCGCGCGCAACATGATCAATCTTGCGGGCTACGAGCCCGACCAGGACGTGGCGATCGAGTTCGTCGGCCCCCGCCCGGGCGAGAAGATTCACGAGGAGCTCTTCAACGTCGATGAGCGTGCGCAGCCGACGCTCGCCGAGCGCATCGTCCGCGCCGTCCGAACGCAGCCGCTCGACCCCGCTTGGGTTGAGCGCTCCGTCGAGCGGCTCGAAGCGCTCGTCGCCGGCGGCGACGAGGCGGGGCTAGCCGATCGCGTGGTCGAGGTGGTCACCGAGCGAATCTCGGACTCCTCGGCGCTACCCGCCGAGTCGCCCACTTCGGGTAGCGCGGAGTCGCCGACTTCGGGCACCGACGTTCCGCGCTGAGCTACCGCGGCGCCCGCGCGGTCACCGCCCAAGTCGATGCCGGGGCGACGACAGCGCCGTCGTCGACGACGAAATCCGCGAGCGCAGCGCGCAGGTCGGCGGCGATCTTCGGCCTGATGTCGTCCGCCCGCTCACCCCACATGCGCAGCACCTCGGCCGCGGGTCCCAGCGCCATATTGAACGCGACCGCGTGCTCGATGTCGTTGCCGATCCTGTAGGGCAGGTCTTGGCGGGCGAGCCGGATGTCCTCGTAGCCCGCGTGTTTCAGCACGTCGGTGACGGTGTCCGCGTTGGCCATCGAGAACGGCCCCGGTCCGCAGCGGGGCACCTCGTACTCCTCCGGCTCCTCGAGGTACTCCGCGACGACCTGCTCGGCGCGGTGCATGAATGCGTTGTCGAGCTTGCGCCGCCAGACCACCATATTCAAGAGACCGCCGGGCGCCAGCGTCTCGTGCACGTTGCGAAGCGCCGCCACCGGGTTCGCGAAGAACATCGTCCCCATCCGTGAGTACGCGTAGTCGAACGTTTGGTCGAACTCCGTCACCTCGACGTCGCAGGCCGCAAAGCTCACGTTCTCGACCCCGGACGCCTCCTCGATTGCCGTCTCGATCATCCGCTCGGCGACGTCCACCCCGTGCGCGTGGCCGGCGGCGCCGACGAGGTCGGCGAGCCGCACCGTCGTGTCGCCGAGCCCGCAGCCGATGTCGAGTACGCGATCGCCCTCATGTGGCGGGTTGGTCGCGAGCGCCGCCTCCCCGTGATCGCGCAACCCCTCGGCCACGAGGCCGTGGTACTCGATCCAGATGTCGAACAGCGGGCCGTTCCAGGCCTCGGTCGCCTCGAGGTTGTCGTCGAATGCGCGGATTGCGTCCGCCACGACCGCTGAGTCTACGCGCGCCCAGTTAGGCGGACGCCGCGCCAAAACGCGCGACGCCCAGCACTGAGGACCTGTCCGCGTCCCGGGCACGGGTTCCCCGAGTCCTAAGATGCGCCCGCACTGATGCACTTCATCGAGTCGATCGGGCCCGTACTCGGCATCGTCGCTTTCGTGGGGCTGGCGGCACTGGCCTTCTTCCTCTTCCAGCAGGGGCGGGACCTTCGCCGCCTGCGCGAGTGGGCGGGCAGGGCTCCCGAGCGCGCCGAGGAGGCGGCCGAGGCCGTGCAGGCGGCGGGTGACGCGTCCCGTGGCGACGCGGAAGCGGGCGAGGGAGAGGCGGAGGCGCCCGCGGCCGAGGTGCCCGCGCCGGGAAGGCTCAGCGCGGCCTGGGGGCGGTTGAAGGAAGCGGTGGTTCCGCGTCTGTCCCGGTTTGAGCGCAGGCTTCCGGTTGATGGGCGCTACATCCTGGCTGTCGCCGTGATTGCGGTGGTCGCTGCGGGCGCGCTGACCAGCGGCTTCGGCGTCCTTGGCGACGAAGACGGCAAGCGCCATAGACGCGGCGTAGCCTCTTCGAAGCCCAACGTGGCGGTCCTGAACGGGACGGGCGTTTCCGGCCTTGCGGCGCTCGTGGACGAGCAGGTCGTCAGGGAGGCCGGGTACAAGACCGGCACGGTGGACAACGCCGGCTCGAGCTTCGCCAAGACGGTGGCGATGTTTGCGCCGGGGTACGAGGCGCAGGCGAAGAGGCTGGCGAAGGCCATCGAGTCGGGGCTCGGGGAGACGCCCACCCAGGCGATGACGACGGACGTCAAGGCTCGGGCTGGCGGCGCACCGCTGGCGCTCGGCGTGGGGCTCGACGACTCGCAGTTCGGGGCGGGGAGCGGCTAGTGGAGGGGCCGTTTGGGCTGCTGCCGGTCGCGGACCTGTACGACCTGGTGGTCGACCTCGCCTTGCAACTGCCGGCGTACGTTTCGCTTGCGGCCGCCCTCGCCTGCGCCGTGCTCCTGCCCCTGTACCTCTCGCAGCGACGAGACCTTCAGCGCCTTCAGGCTTGGATGGGGCGCGAGCCGGGCCATCCGCAGGCGGACATCGCCGCGAGCGAGGCTCTCCTGGACCGGGCCGAGACCGAGCTGGAGGCCCTGTTGGCCCCCAAGCCGGCGCCGCCGGGCGGTGAGCAGGCAGGCGAGCAGGCGGCGGCGCCCACCGCGGTCGCCCCCCCGGCGCCGGCGACCCCTGTGATGCCTGCACCGGCGCGGCGGGTGACGACCGAGCGCCCGGCCCTGGAGCGGATCACGATGGAGCGCGCCGCGCTGTTGCCGCATCCGCGCTGGCGCCGGCTGGTCGGCCGGGTCAGCCAGCCACGCGTGCTTTCCGCGGTGGCTGCGGTCGCGGTCCTGCTCGGCCTGGCGGCGATCTTTGGCTCCGAGGAGCTTTTGAAGGGCGGCGGGGAGTCGAGCCAGGGACCCAAGCCGGGGGCGGTCGTCCCCGCCGAGGTCGACGTCGCTGTGCTCAACGGGACCTCGGTGCCGGGGCTGGCGGCGAAGGTGGCTGACGACGTGCGGGTGAACGGATTCAGGCTTGGCGCTGTGACCAACAGCCGCGACCAGTTCGACCAGACCGTCGTCATGTATGGGCGGGGGCAGCAGCGGGCCGCCAGGAAGGTGGCGCACGATCTCGGGGTGAAGCCGCTGCAACCGATCGATCGCCAAACAGAGCAGGCGGCCGGAGACGCCGATGTGGTCGTGATCGCCGGCGCGGATCGCGCCTAAGCCGTGAGCCGTGCGGCCCCCGCTCTGTTCGTGGCGCTGCTGGTTGCCTCCGTCGTCGTAGCGGCGACGGTCATCCACGCGCGCTCCCCGGACCTGGCGATCGAGGTGACCCGGCTGACCAGGGAGATCGACCCGACGGGCGACGCCAAAGACCGCGTAGCGCACATCCGCTTCTTCGTGCGCGAGAGCGACCCCGACGCGACGGTGGAGATTGTGGGGCCCGACCTGAAGCCGATCCGCACGCTGGCCGAACAGCCCTTGGTGGCCAACGAGCCGGTCTCGTTCACGTGGAACGGTCGCACCGGCTCGGGTGCCATTGCGGATCCCGACGACCGCTACCGGCTCAGGGTGCTGCTTCCCAACCGGGATCGAGACATGATCTACCCGCGGCGAATCTCGCTGCGCCCGGAGAGCCCGGAATGACGGCCTCGCCGCTCGAATTCGGAGGGATGCTTGTGGCCTGCGGGGGCGCCGCGGCGGCTCTGCTGGCGCGCGATCCGCGGCTTCGCTACGGAGCCGTCGCGGTGGCGCTGGTGGCTGCGCCGGCGTTGGTGGCGGGTGACGTGTGGCACACGGAGCGCTTCGTCGACCTGCGGCACGACCCGGCCAAGCTGGTCGTCGTGATCGCGGTGTGGTTGGCCGCGGTCGGCGGCGCGGCGGTCGTCTTTTATCGCCTCCCCTGGGCATTCCCGGTCAGCGCGTTCGCGGCCTTGCCCCTGCGCGTCCCCGTACAGCTCGGCGGCGAGACCTCGCACCTGCTGGTGCCTCTCTACCTGGTGATCGCGGCGGGGTTCGTGTGTTTCGCCTACCGGGTCCTCACCCACGGCAAGCGGGGCGCCACGCAGGCTCCGGTCGAGGGCGATCCGGCGAACCGCGAAACGCCCCTCATCACCTGGCTCTATCGCGCGCTGGCCGCGACCCTGGTCCTCTACGCGGTCCAGACCGCGTACTCGGCCCACGTCTCGAATGCGATCGAGAACGCGGCCTTCTTCCTGGTGCCGTTCGCGGTCTTGTTCGTCCTGCTCAGCGACGTCAGCTGGACTCCGCGCATCTTGGGCGGGGTTCTGGCGGCCGTGGCCGGCCTGGGCCTCGTGCTCGCCGGCGTCGCGTTCTGGGAGTACGCCGCGCGCGACCTGCTGCTCAGCAGGGGGCACCTGCTCCAGTCGAACCAGTTGCACCTCTACTTCCGGGTCAACTCGCTGTTCTACGACCCCAACGTCTTCGGCCGCTATCTGGCGCTCGTCCTGGTCGCTCTCGGCGCTTATATGGCGTGGGCTCGCGATGCCCGCGTCGCGGCCGTCGCCGCGGCCGTCGCGGCCGTCCTGCTGGGGGCCCTGGCGCTCAGCTATTCGATCACCAGCCTCGCTGCCCTGCTTGCGGGGCTGCTGGTGGTTGCGGCGCTGCGCTGGGGCGTGCGCTGGGCGTTCGCCGGCGGCGCGGCGATCCTGGTCTGCGGAGCGATCTTCCTGCTTGTCAGCGGCACCGGTGAGAGCGATCTCGGCTCGGCGAGGGACTTCGACACGACCACCAGCGGGCGGGTGGGCCTGGTGAGGGGCGGCCTCGAGCTGGCCGAGGACCGGCCCGTCTGGGGATGGGGCTCGGGGTCCTTCGGAGCGGCGTTCTCGCGTCACATCGAGCGCGCCAACACCACGGTCTCCCACTCGGAGCCGATCACCGTCGCCGCGGAGCAGGGGGCGATTGGGCTGGCGGTCTACGTGGCCTTGGTCGCCTTGGCCCTGGCCGTTCTGCTGGGTGGTGGTGGCGGCTGGGCGGGGACCGCTGCGGTTGCGGCCTGCTTCGTGGCGATGCTCGTCCACAGCCTCAGCTATGCGGGCTTTGCGATTGACCCCGCCACCTGGGCGTTGCTGGGCGTGGGTGTCGCGCTGCGGCGCACGCGGCCCGTCCAGTCCGCCGCCCCCGCCGCCGTCGGCGAGCGCGGCGCCCTCCCTGCCCGCAATCGGCGACCCGCCGCCGCCTAGCGGTCCACTGGTCGGCCATGACCCCGTCCCACTAGGTGTTCGAGTACCTGCGGCGGCTGGCCACGACGGGGGCCGCATATACGGCCTCCAGCGTGCTCTCGAAGTTGATCGCGGTCTTCCTGCTGCCGATCTACACGCACTATCTGACCCCCAGCGACTACGGCGCCGCCGAGGTGATGCTCGCCTCGGTGATCGCGGCGAGCATCGTCGTCCGCCTTGGCGTCATCGAGGCCATCCTGCGCTTCTACTACCTCGCCGGCGAGCGCCCGGAGCGGGTCGTCTCGACGGGCTTCGCGTCGCTGTTCTGGGGCGCCACGGTCGCCGCCGCCATCGCCCTGCCCTTCGCCGGCCCGATCTCGCAGGCATTGCTCGATCAGGAGGACGCCGGCCTGGCACGGCTGGCGATCCTGGGTCTCTGGACCCTCACCCTGTACGAGTACGCGCTGACGCTGCTCCGCCTGGATGAGCGGGCGCGCGCCTACTTCGGAATCACGGTCGCCAACGTCCTCGTGACGATCCCGTTCACGGTCTGGCTGATCGTCGTCCAGGGGGAGCGTGCAAGCGGCATCCTTCTCGGCACCTTCGGAACCGGCGCCGCGTTCACCGTCTGGATGCTGTGGCGCCAGCGACGGCGGCTGTCGCTGGTTCCGGACCTGGCGCTCTTGCGGCGGATGTTTCGCTTCGGGCTGCCGACGATGCCCGCGGAGCTGTCGCTTTACTCGCTCAACTTCATCGACCGGATCATCCTGGTGCGACTGGTCGGGCTGGCCGAGGCCGGGCTGTATGCGCTTGCGGTCAAGTTTGCCCAGGGCATCAACGTACTCGCTCGCGGCATCCAGCTTGCCTGGCCGCCGCTTGCCTACTCGATTCAGGACGACGAGGAGGCGCGTCGCGCCTACGCGGTGATCTTCACCTGGTTCGCCGTGGTGCTCGCCTTCGGCGTGACGGGGCTGTGGCTCGAGTCGCGCTGGATCGTGCGGCTCCTCGCGGCCCCCGACTTCTTCGGCTCGCACAAGGCGGTCGGACTGCTGGCGACGGGCATCGCGCTCTACGCCCTCTACCTGGCGATGGTGATCATCCTGGGACGCACCGGCCGCACCGAGTTCAGCTTCCCAGCGACGATCGCCGCCACTGCCACCAACGTGGTGCTCAACCTGATCCTGGTCCCGCCGCTTGGCATCGTCGGGGCGGGGCTGGCGCTGGTCGCCTCCTACCTTGTGGTGGTGGTGTTGATGTACGTGCTCACCCAGCGGCTGTTCCCCGTCCCGTATGAGTGGCGACGCCTGGCGCTGATCGTGCTGTCGGCGGCGGCGCTGATCGGCGTGGGCGAGGCCCTGCTGCCGACCTCGGGGTTCATCGGCTTGGCGAGCCGCGCTGTGTTCTGGCTCGCCTACCCGGCGGTTCTGTACTCGGCTCGGGTTCCTCCACGAGGAGGAGCGCTCGCGCCTGGTGGCGACGCTCCGGCCTTCAGCGATCGCCGCACGGGCCCGCAGTCTCCGTGCCGCCACGGCGCCCGCCGGCGCCGAGGGCGGACCCGCCGGCACCGACCCCGGAACGGGAAAGGGCGCCGGGCTGGGCCCCGAGGTCTACGAGGCCGCCGCCCGCGACGAGGACCGCGGAGGCGCCTGAATCCCACTCAGCCAGACGCGGGATTGTGCGCCAGCGTCGATGCCAGCCGGGCGTTGTATGCCTCGGCCGCCTCGCGCATCCCCTCGCCACGGGTGGGACGCAGCGCCTGGCGGGCGTGGAGCCAGTACCAGCCGGACTGGTGTCCGGGCATGAAGATGGCGGCGACGGCGCGCGGAACGTACGACCACGCCCAGAGGATGCGGGCCAGGAAGGCCACCGGCCGCGAGTGATGCTTGCGCATGTACATCGCCCGGCCGCGGTGAAACTGCACCACCCGGCGGGCGCCGGCCGAGCGGTCGGTGGCGAGTTGCTCGTGGTGGATCGCCCTGGCGGCGGGCACGTGAAGGATGCGCCAGCCGGCGTCTCGCATTCGCTTCTGGAAGTCGACCTCCTCCGAGTAGACGAAGAAGTCGGGGTCCAGGTAGCCCACCCGCTGCGCGGCCTCGTGCCGCACGAGCATCGCCGCCGATTGCACCCATCCCACCTCGCGCGGCAGGCCGCCGTCGCCACGCGCCGAGGTGACTGCTTCCCGCATCCCTTCCTTGTTGCCCCCGGAGGTGCCCGCGTCCTGGGTGACCAGCCGGCGGTGCAGGAACAACGCCTGGGCCAGGGCGGTGCCGAGGCCGGGCAACCGCCAGGCGCAGGGGATCGGTTGGCGGCCGGCGTCCAGGAGCTGAGCTCCCGCCGCCGCCGCCTCGGGATCGGCCCTCAGCGCCTCGAGCAGGGCCTCGGCTCCACCCTCGAGGATCTCCGAGTCCTCGTTCAAGAGCAGGCAGAAGCGCCCGCGGGCCTCGCGCAGGAGCAGCGAGTTGTTCTCTGCCAGGCCGGCGCGGCGGTCGCGGGCGATCACCCGGACCTCCGGAAAGCGCCGCGCGACGGCCTCGGGCGAGCCGTCGTCGGAGGCGTTGTCGAGCACCAGGATCTCGTGCTCGATTTGCGGGGGGTGGGTGCCGCGGATCGCCTCCAGGCAGCTGAGCAGAAGCTCCCGGCCGTTGGTGTTCACCACGCAGTAGGAGAGCTCCATCGACCAAAATCCTCGCGGATGCGGGTTCAGATCGTCGATCCGCCGGCATACACGCCGCCGTATGACCGTTCGCTGTGCGCCGCCCTGGCGCGGGCCGGCGTCGATGTCGAGCTGGTCACGAGTCGTTTCGCCCATGGGCCGGTGCCGGCCGCTGAGGGCTACGAGGTGAGCGAGCGCTTCTATCGACGCTCCGCCGGGGCGAGCCCCCAGACGCGTGGCCGCCGGGCGTTGAAGCTCGCCGAGCACCTCGCCGACATGCTTCGCTACCGCCGCGACGGGGGACGCGCCGACCTCATCCATTACCAGTGGCTCACCGTGCCGGCGCTCGACAGCCTCCTGCTGCCGGCGGTTCGGCCCCGTGTGTTGACCGCCCACGGCTGGCTGCGCGAGGAGGCCTGGCGGGAGCGCCCTGGCCGGGGGCTGCGCCGGCTCTGGGAGCGTATGGACGCGGTCGTGACACTCTCGCGGCATGGAGCCCGTCGCCTCGTCGAGGAGGCCGGGATCCCTGCCGAGCGGGTCCGGGTGATCCCGCATGGAGCCTTCGACTACCTGGCGCGGCTTCCGGACCCCCTGCCGCTGCCGGACCAGCTGGCCGAGGTCGAGGGGCCCGTGATCCTGTGCTTCGGCCTGCATCCGGCCCTACAAGGGCGTCGACCTGCTGCTCGAGGCGTTTCGCTCGGTCGAGGGAGCGGAGCTGTGGATCGTCGGCAGGCCGCTGGGGGTCTCTCTCGACTCCCTTCGCGAGCTCGCCGCGCGGGCTCCGGGCCGGGTGCGCTTCGTGCCCCGATTCGTCTCCGACCGCGAGTTGCCCGCCTACTTCCGCCGCGCCGACCTGGTCGTCCTTCCCCATCGTGATGCCGAGCAGTCCGGAGTTCTCTACGTCGCGCTCGCCTTCGCGAAGCCGATCGTGATGAGCGCCGTCGGCGGCTTCGGCGAGGTCGCCGAGCACGGCGCCGGGCGGCTGGTGCCCGCCGGCGATCGCGAGGCGCTCGCCGCGGCGCTGACCGAGCTGCTTTCCGACCCGGCCGCCCGCGAGCGGCTATCGGCTGCCGCCCGGGAGGCCGCCACCGGCCCCTACTCCTGGGACGCGGTCGCCGAGCAGACCGTGGCGCTCTACCAGGAGCTGGTTGGGTGACCGTCCTGGCGATCGCCTTCTGGATCTCGGTCGGGCTGCTCCTCTACACGCACCTCGGCTACCCGGCGCTGCTGTGGCTGCTTGGCGCGGGCTCGCGGCGCCCACGAAGCCCCCGCGCCCGCCGTCCGAGCCGCCCAGCGTCTCGCTGATCGTCGCCGCGCACGACGAGGAGGCGAGCATCGGGGGCTGGGTCCGCTCGGCCCTCGCCCTCGACTACCCGCGCGAGCGGCTCGAGGTGGTCGTCGTCTCGGACGGCTCGGCCGACCGCACACTCGACCGGGCCACGGAGGCAGGCGCTGACCTGACCCTCGAGGTGCCACGCGGCGGGAAGGTCGCCGCGCTCAACGCGGCGGTCGAGAAGGCGCGCGGCGACGTGCTCGCCTTCTCGGATGCCAACTCGACCTGGGAGCCCGCCGCGCTCGGGCGCCTGGTGGCCCGGTTCGGCGATCCGAAGATCGGCTACGTCTGCGGCCAGCTCCGCCTCGAGGGAGAGAGCGGCGAGAACCAGGAAGGGCTCTACTGGCGCTACGAGACTGCCGCCCGCGCACTCGAATCGCGCCTTGCCGGCGTCACGGCCGGAAACGGGGCGATCAACGCGGTGCGCCGCGAGGCCTACATAGCGCTCGAGCCCACCCGCGGCCAGGACATCTCCCTCCCTTACGAGCTCACCAAGCGAGGCTGGCGCGCGGTGTTCGAGCCAGGGGCCGTGGCTCGACGAGCCGATGGCCACGACGCTGGGCTCGGAGTTCCGGCGCAAGCGACGGATGCTCGCCGGGGCTTGGGCGACGATGCTGCGGCACGGAATGCTCTCGCCGCGCGGCTACGGGCCCGCCTACGCCTTCCAGATCCTCTCCCACCGCGCCCTGCGCTATCTCTCGCCGATCCTTCACCTGATCGCGCTGGGGACGAACCTGGCGCTCCTCGGGCACGGCTGGCTCTACGCCGTCACCCTGGCCGCCCAGATCGCATTGCTCGCCGCCGCGGCCCTGGCGCCCGTGGTGCCGCTGCGCCCCTTCCGGATCGCTCGCTACTACGTCGCGGTTACCGCGGCGAGCGCCGCGGGGCTCTGGGACTATCTGCGCCGCGGAGTGCCCCGGACCTGGGAGAAGGCGGAGGGGACGAGATCCCAGGCTTGACGGTGACTCGGGCGCTGGACATCGTGCTCGCGACAGTCGGCTTGGTGGCCGCCGCGCCTCTGCTGCTGATCGCGGCGGTCGCGATCAAGCTCGACTCGCGCGGCCCGGTGATCTACCGCCAGCGACGGGTGGGCAAGGACGGCCGGCAGTTCGAGGTCTACAAGCTCCGCACCATGCGGCCCGGCGCCGACCCGGTGGGGGTCGGGACGCCGGTGCTCGAGGACGATCCCCGGGTTACCCGGGTCGGGCGCCTGCTGCGCCGCATCTCGCTGGACGAGGTCCCCGAACCTGGTCAACGTGCTTCGCGGCGAGCTGGCGATCGTCGGTCCCCGTCCGACGCTCGCCGCCCAGGTGGAGCTCTACACGGCGCGCCAGCGCCGCCGCCTCGAGGTCAAGCCCGGGATCACGGGCTGGGCGCAGGTCAACGGACGCGCCGGGATTCCCTGGGAGGAGCGGATCGAGCTCGACATCTGGTACGTGGACAACCGCTCCCTGGCACCTCGACCTGCGCATCCTGGCTCGGACCGCCCGCCTTCTGCCTCAGCGGCCACGGGCTGTACGGGGTAGGGTGCTCGCGCAATGGCGGCGAGGATCGAGCTGCGCGACTTCGAGCCCGGGGACGCGACGGCGGTGCATCGCTGGTTCAACGACCCGCGGGTCACCGCCGACCTGGTGGGCCGCCGGCAGAGCTTCACGGAGGACGACGCCCGTGGATGGGTCGAGCGGGCGATGGACCAAAGCCGTGACCGCAAGTGGGCGATCCTGCTCGACGGCGGCGCCGAGCCGGTTGGTTTCGTGGCCCTGTTCGGGCTCGAGCGCGATACCGGGCCGGAGCTTGCGGTCGCTGGTCGGCGACCCGGACGCGTGGGGAAAGGGGCGTCGCCGCGCGAGGCGGAGCGCCAGGCGTGCGTGCACGCTTTCCGGGACCACGGCGTCCACCGGATTCATGCCGAGATCCCGGCCACCAACCGGGCCGCCCAGAAGGTGGTCACACACCTCGGATTCAAGCGCGAGGGGGTGATGCGCCGGGCGATTCGCCGCGGCGACGAAGCGGTGGACAACGAGGTCTGGGGCCTCCTGCCCGAGGAGTTCACAGGCTTCGAGGACGGGCCGAGCTGATCGGAGACCGCGACCCGCCGCTGGCCGAGCTGGTCGCCGACCGGGGAACGGCGGCCGAGACGGACGACTTCTTCCGCTCCCGTCCCTTCTACGACGCGGAGAGGGTGACCCACACGCTGCGGATCGAAGGCAGCGGGTTGGCGATCGCATTCCCCGCTGCTGGCCCGCGAGATCGCCGGCACCGAGCTGTCCGATGCGATCTCGCCATACGGGTATCCCGGCGCCGCGGTGCGGGAGCAGCGGGGCGCGGCCCCCGACCCGGTCGAGATCGACTGGTCGGGCACCGGACTGGTGAGCGTCTTCGCCCGCGAGCGGCTGGCGGAGGAGCCCTGCCTGGCGAGGGCGACGGAGCGCTCCGTCGTCCAGGTCCACGACCCGTCGCGGCCGCGAAGCCTGCGCTCCCGCTTCGGCGAGCAGATCCGCCGCAACCGCAAGCTCGGCTACCGGCTCGAGGTGCTGCCTGGGCCCGGAGACCTCGGTCGAGCAGCGGACGAGCTTCCACGCCGTCTACACGCAGACGATGCGGCGGGCGGAGGCGGCGGAGCGCTACCTCTTCGAGCCGGAGTACTTCGGCACCATCCTCGGCTTCGGGCGTTCCTGGCTGTTGCTCTGCCGCAGCCAGGAGGGGGCCACCGCGGCGGGCGCCGTCGTGGCGCTCTCGGACGGTCTCCTCCACTACTACCTCGGCGGCACCGCCGAAGCTGCACCTGGGCGACTCCCCGTTCAAGAACGTCGTGGAGGCGATGATCGAGCTCGCGGGCGAGCTCGGCGTCCCGCTCAACCTCGGCGGCGGCGTTCAGCCCGGGCGACGGCCTGGAGGACTTCAAGCGCGGCTTCGCCAACCGCGAGCTCCCGTTCCACACGCACGAGATCGTCTGCGACCCCGACGCCTACGGGCGGCTCAGCGCCGGCCGCCAGGACTCCGGGTTCTTCCCGCTCTACCGTGAACCCACCTCCCGGTCCCGCTGACGGGCTGCTGGCTCTCCTACAATCGCCCGACGCTCCTACCTCTCGCACATATGGCCCACTGGTACTTCTGGCCGCTGTACCTCTTGCCGGTGCTGATCGTGCTCGGGTCGGCGGTCGCGACCACGCTGCGCGAGCGGCGGTCGAGCAGGGAGGAGGAGAGGCAGCGCGGTATGTGAGCCAGGGATGCCCGTGCCGAGCGCGGGAACCCTGCCGGCGCGTTACGGAGAGATGGGGACCTGTCCCTCGGGCCCCCGGCCGCGAAAGTTGTCGCGGAAGTTCCGGATCGCGTCCAGCGTCCTTGCCCCCTCGTACTTCTTGCACCCCAGGAGCTGGGTCCAGGCGGTGGCCGCGACCTCGTAGGGCATGTCGGGGTTCGGGAGCAGCAGCATCCCCGACGGGCTCTCGTCGAAGACTCCCTTGAGGGCGAGCTGGTCCGCTTCCGGCAGCTCAGGGGCGTACTGGACCTCGATCCGGCCGTGCTCGAGCGAGTGGACGAGCTGAATCAGCTCGGGCCTCTCCAGGTAGGCGCCGTCGGCCTGCTGGAACGGGGTGGTGACGTGGTTGCCCGAGGTCGGCGGGTTGGTCCCGTAATTCGGAGCCTTTGCGCCCGGCTCCAGGTGGTTGGCGCCTTCGTCGGGGAGGCTCGAGCCGCAGGTCGCAGCCCGCCTCGGCGGCGGCGTTCTCCAGGTCGAGGTTCTCGATCGCCGGCGGGGTGGCGCCCTCGCGGGCGTCGGGCTCGACCCCGTTGATGCTGCCCGTGACCTGGTCGATGTGGGCGGCGGCCGGGGTGTCCGCGCTCGAGCCTCCCCCGCCGCCGGCGATGACGATCACGATCCCGACCAGGACGGCCGCGGTCAGCACCCCGGCGACCCCGTAGCCCAGGATCAGCCGCTTGCGCGCCGCCTGCGCCTCGCTGCGCTCGGCCTCCAGCCGCGCGGCCCGGAGGCGGGTCTTCTCGTCCTTGCGGGTCGCCATCCGGCAGGCCAGGCTAGCGGATGCGGCTAACCCGCTAGATCGCTTGCCGCCCGCGCTGGACGGGCGCCCTGCCGGGGCTCGGCGAAGACCTGGTCGAGGAAGCCGGCCAGCTCGTCATTCAGCCGGCCCGGGCTGAGGCGCCACTCGAGGATCGAGTTGGCGTCGACCAGCCGGGCGTTGGGCACCTCCTCGACCAGCATGCCGGCATCGGAGAACGGGTGGAGCGGGTCGTTTGGATGCCCGATCACCAGCGCCGGGTGCTCGATCTGCTGGCGTTCCTCGCGAGGTGGCGCCGCGCCTCCGAACAGGACCCCCTCCAGCACGGCTCGGGAGGAATCGGGGTCCCGCCGCATCCAGTCGAGCGCGATGTCCAGGAGGTAGTGCGTGCGGGGAACCTGCTGGAGTGCCTGCGAGGCGGCGCTCAGCAGCGGCTTTCCGAAGCGCAGGGTCACGAGGAGCGGAGTGAAGATCATCGCGGCGCCCAGCAGCGCGTCCTCGAGAACCGGCATCTCGATGAACAGCCCGCCGGCGCTCTCGGGGTGGTGGACGGCGAGCTCCAGCGACACGTTGGCCCCCAGCGACGTCCCCCCGACCACCGGAGCCCGAAGCCCCAGATGGTCGACCAGCGCCGCCGCCTGGCTCGCCAGCGAGCCCATCGAGTAGATGCGCATGTCGTCGGGCTTGTCGGACTCGCCGTGGCCGAGCAGGTCGACCGTGATCACTCGGTTTCCGCGCGCCGCCATCTCCGGCGCCAGGCGGTCGTACATGCGCCGGTTCATGAGCAGCCCGTGGATCAGGACGAGCGCCCGGTCGCCCTCGCCGTGGACCTCGTACGCGATGCGGTGGCCGCGGTAGCGGAAGGAGCCGTTGGCGTCAGCCATGAGGGCCGCGGAGTCTATTTGAGCCCCGCGGGCGCGGGCGCCGGTGCGGAGGCCGGCGCGAGCGCGGCCCGCTCCCACGGCCGCGCGACCCGCAGCGCGCCCAGCACGGCGCGTGTCGCGGGCGCCTTGTTGAGCGTGTAGAAGTGAATGCCCGGCGCACCCCCGGCGAGCAGCTCCTCGCACTGACGCGCAGCGTAGGCGGTGCCGAGCTCCGCCTCGGCGTCCTGCGTCGCCCCCGAGGGCCTCCATCGCCTCGGCCAGCGGCTGTGGGATCGAGGCTGCGCACAGCTCGCAAAAACGCACGATTTGCGCGTAGCTGGCGATCGGGATCACGCCGGGGATGATCGGTACCTCGATCCCGGTCCCACGCGCCGCCTGCAACGAAATCGAAGTAGACGCGGTTGTCGAAGAAGAGCTGGGTGATCAGGAAGCTGGCGCCCGATGTCGACCTTGGTCTTCAGGTAGGCCAGGTCGGCCTCCGAGGCTTGGGGCCTCGGGGTGGACCTCGGGGAAGCAGGCGCCGCCGATCGCGAACTCGTAGCGCTCGGAGATGAAGGCCGCCAGCTCCGCGGCGCTGTCCAGGCCACCCTCGGGCCGCTTGAACTCGGCCTCGCCTCGCGGCGGGTCGCCGCGCAGCGCGAGGATGTTGTCGATTCCTTCCGCCTGGAGCCGGTCGAGGATCTCGACCAGGCCCTCGCTGGTCTCGCCGACGCAGCTCAGGTGCGCCATCGTCTCCAGGCGGTGCTCGCTGATGATCCTGGTGACGATCTCGACCGTGCCCTCGCGCGTCGCCCCGCCGGCGCCGTAGGTGACCGAGACGAACGAGGGCTCCAGCGGCTTCAGCGCCTCGACGGTCTCGAACAGGCTCTCGACGCCCTCCGGCGTCCGTGGCGGGAAGAACTCGAATGAGAACACGGGTCGCTTGGTGGCGAGGATCGCGTCGATGCGCATGGTCGGGGGATGGTAGAGGCCTAGCCCGAGAAGCTCATCCCAACTCAGGATCACGGCGGTGTCGCGCTCGTAGCCGAGCCTGCTCAGCGTGCCGGTGGCGAGCGCGAACAGGCGCCCGTCCTCTGGCGCCAGCCCGAGCCAGCGGGCGGCGAGCACGCGCAGCATGTGGCCATGACCGAAGGCGATCGCGTCGGCGTGGGCGGCGCGCGCCTCGGCGATCAAGCGGTCGGCGCGCGCTCCGACATCGGCGGCGACCTCCCCATTGGGGCATCCGTCGCGCCACAGGCTCCAGCCGGGGCGCCGACGCTGGATCTCGGCGGTTGTGATGCCCTCGTAGTCGCCGTAGTCCCACTCGCGCAGCTCATCGCGGACCTCGGCTTCCTCCCCCAAGCCGGCGAGCTGGCAGGTCTCGACCGCGCGCCGCAGCGGACTGGTCAGCACGAGCCCGAAGCGGCGGTCGCCCAGGCGCGGTGCCAGCAGCGCGGCAAGCCGGCGGCCGTTGTCGGTGAGCGGCAGGTCCGTGCGGCTCGTGTGCCGCCCGCTGGCGCTCCACTCGGTCTCGCCGTGCCGGACGAGGAGGAGCTCGTTCATGGCCTCGCTCGGGTGACAAATAGGCTCCGCGCGAGCGGATGATCGCGAGCGGCTCGAGCGGCATTTCCGGCAATTCGCCTGCCCGGCGGACCCTCCTGCACCTCGCGCCCCACCCGGACGATGAGCTGATGGGAGGCCCGGCGATCATGCTCGATCTCCAGGCTAGCGGCCATCGGATCATCAACCTGGCTTGCAGCCTGGGGCGGCCGGAGGATCAGGAGCGCCGCAAAGCGGAGGCCCGGGAATCCTCCCGTCGCACCGGGTTCGAGCTGGTCATCCCGAGCCGCCCCGCGGCGCTCGGCTCCGGCGGCGATCTCGACACGGCGCAGGCGGAACTGGCGACGCTGATCGCCGAGTTCGTTCGCCAGGAGGCGGTCGACATCGTCTTCTCCCCGAGCCCCCATGATCGCCATCCCGGTCACGAGGTGGTGGGCCGCGCGGCGCTCGACGCCCTGTCGCCGCTCGAGGACACGGCGCCGGCGTGGTGGATGTGGGGCCTGTGGGCGGACCTGCCGTTTCCGACGCTGATCGCGTATTTCGGCTCCGAGCGCCTCAGACAGATCCTGCACGCGCTGGATGCCCATGCCGGCGAGCTGGGGAGAAACGACTACCGACGCCTGGTGCGAGGGCCGGGCACTGGCCAACGCGGTCCTGGGCCCCGAGCTGGTGTTCGGCTTCGGGCGCCCGGGGGGCCGGGGAGAGCTGGCGGAGCTGGCGACCGAGGTGGTGTTCACGGACGGGGACTGGCGTCTCGGCCGGCCCAGGGAGCTGGACCCACGCGAGCCCCTTGGCGAGCCGACCCGCGAGCCTCTCTCCGAGTGGCTGACCGAGCAGAGCCTCACTCAGCGCTTCGGCGCGCCGAGCTAGCTCATTCGCAGAACGGCCGCCCGCCCACCCGTTGGTCACGGCCGGCGATGCCGGCGCAGTTGCGAAGCCGGGTCAGGCGGGTGTCCAGTTTGAGCCGCTTGGTCCCTGTGGGGCAGTTGGCGGGACTGCCGCCGAAACACTGGTTGTCGAGCTCGAGCGGGTCGTGATTGAGGTCGTACCATTCTCGCTGGTCGGTGTCCACGCACTGCCCGGTGGACGGATCGACGGCTCGTGAGTGCTCGATGTAGATCGTGCTTCGGGTCCGGATCCCGGCGTACCGGCAGGTGGAATAGGCGCCCTGGTCCGGCACTCGGTACTCCGTCAGCAGCGCGCGCCCGGCGGGCCAACGGCCGGACCGCGTCAGCAGAGGCGCGAGAGAGCGCCCGTCCATCGTGCGGCAGGACCCCGCAGGCGGGCACGGTCGCGCGTTCGCGAGATCGAGGATCGTGGGCGCGAGATCGATGTTGGCGACCGGCCTGCCGGTCGCGGGCACGCGCGTCGCCCCGCCCCGAAAGCGCTTCGGCAGCCTGATCACGAGCGGCAGGCGGAGCGCCTCCTCGTAGGGAAAGACCTTGCCGCCTGGGAGGCGATGCTGTCCGGAGAAAAAGCCGTTGTCGGAGATGAAGATGAAGACGGTCTTCCCGAGCTCGCCGGCGTCCTTGACCGCCCGGTGGAGGTTGGCCACGCCGCGGTCGACTCCCGCGAGAGAGGCGAGAGCGCAACGCCAGCGCCTCTTGATCCTCCTCCGCTCGCGCGCGCCCAGCTTCGGCTTCCTCTTGAGGAATGCGGGCTTGTCGCTCATGTCGTGCTCGTTGAACGAGGGCGGCTTCGGTGGGGTCGCGTCTTTGAAGAGCCTCTTGTCGCGGGGCTGCGGTATGGGCTTGCCCTCGCAGCTGCCAAAGGGATCGGGCTGGCGCGCATCGTGGGGCGCCCGCTGGTCGAGCTCGAGGTAGAAGGGGCGCCGATCGCGGCGCGTACCTGTGGACGAGCCGCGTCGCGTCCCGGTTCAAGACGTGCGTGACGTGATCTCCCGCCTGGCTGCCGTGATGGAAGACCCTGCCGTTGACGAAGTAGTCGTAGTTGTAGTACCTGTTGCCCATCACGGTGCGCCACTCGTCCCATCCAGGGGCTACCTCCGACGCCGGATCGGCAAATTGCTGGTAGCCGTTGAGGAACTTGCCGACGTGAATCGTCGTGTAGCCAGCCTGCTGAAGCCAGACGGGCAGTACGTTGCTCTTGTCCTCGAGCCCCGGGTACGCCACCTCGTTCGAGGTCACGCCGTGGTTGTGCCCGTACTGGCCGGTGATCAGGGAAGCGCGCGAGGGACAGCACTGCGGGGTGGTGGCGATGTAGCTCTTGAAGCTCGTCCCGCGGTTGACCAGTAGCCGCTTGGTGTTCGGCATCACCTTCCCGGCGAACTGGCTGTTCGCCTGGTCGTCGGTCTGAATCAGAATGACGTTCGGTCGTACGGTCCGGGCGGCGCCCGCCTCTTCCGGGGCACCCGGCACCGGGCGGGAGGCGGCGAAGCCGAGGCCGGTGGCGGCGAGGAGCGCAGCGCCGACGAACGCGAGCCTGTGGCCTAAAACAAGCGAGCAGCGGATGGTAACGCGGTGGGATTGCCGGGGAGGTTCGCTACCATTCCGCGCTTCCGCACGCCGTGCAGGGGCGTAGGGCTTTAAGGCTTGCGGATGCGTTTGCCCTTCTTTAGCCGATGTCCGCTTTCCCAGATCGCAGGCTAGCCATGGCGGCCGCCGCGCTGCTTGCCGCGGCCTGCCTGGGCCTGGCGACGTCGCAGCGGCCCTGAGCGAGCGGACGCCGCCGCGCACGCCGGCCGGGGGCAGCCGAACATCATCGTCGTGATGACAGACGACCTGGCGCGCTCGCAAGCCACTCGCCGGTACCTGCCGAAGATCAACCGGCTGCTCCGCGATCGCGGCACGAGCTTCCAGAACGCCTTCCTGACCACCCCACTGTGCTGTCCGTCGCGGGCCACGCTGCTCACCGGCCAGTACGGGCACAACAACGGCGTGCTCAAGAACACCTATCCCTCCCTGCGCAAGAAGCGGAACGTGCTCCCCGCGTGGTTGCACCGGGCGGGATACGTGACGGCTCACGTGGGGAAGTTCCTCAACCGCTACCACCACAACGCCCGTCAGACCGCACCCGCGCCGGGCTGGGACCAGTGGTACACGCAGCTCGACAGAACCGAGAACGCCTACTACGGCTGGGATCTGTCCAAGAACGGAAGGAAGGTCCACTACGGCCACAAGAAGAACGACTACGCGCCACGCGTTTTCGAGCGGTCCGCGGTGCGCCTGATCCGCCGCTTCGTGCCCCGCCGCAAGCCGCTCTACCTGGAGGTCGACGAGCTCGCTCCCCATGCCGGCCGCGGAGGCAGGGGCACGGGCTGCCGGAACAACGCGGTGCCCGATCCCCGAGACGTGGGGAAGTTCCGAAACGTGCAGCTTCCCCGCCCGCCCTCGTTCAACGAGGGCGACATGAGCGACAAGCCCTCCTTTCTGCAGACGCAGCCGCGGCTCACCCAGAGGGACATCAACCGGAGGACCAGGGCCTATCGATGCGGCCTCGCCTCCCTCCAGCACGTGGATCGCACGGTGGGCCACCTGTTCAGGGTGCTCAAGCGCATGGGCGAGCTCGGGAAGACCGTGTTCATCTTCTACACCGACAACGGGGTCTTCTTCGGCGAGCATCGGGTCGGCGGCGGAAAGCTCTACCCCTACGAGGAGGCTGACCGGACCCCCCTGTTCATCCGGCTCCCCGCCCGCTACCGGAAGGGGAACAGGCGGGTGCCAGTGGTCACCGAGCCGGTGGCGAACATCGACTTCGCGCCGACGATCCTCCGCCTTGCGCATGCCCG
Organism: uncultured Actinomycetes bacterium; assembly: GCA_963740145.1. Lineage (GTDB taxonomy): Bacteria > Actinomycetota > Thermoleophilia > Solirubrobacterales > 70-9 > AC-56. Next base: position 282,856 of record CAVUDI010000010.1, on the reverse strand, counting down.
CCCGTGTCAACGAAAGGGTCGCTGCCGGGTCCTGGACGGGAGATCACTGCTTGCGCTGCTGCGCGGAAGGAGCCCCGGATGGGCCGCCGATCGCCCCCTGGGCGTCGAGCTTCAGCTTCCGAACGCAAACAGCAAGCACGCGGTCTGCAAGTACGCGGGAGTGCGCTTGCCGGGGGTGATCTTCGTCAGGCACACAAGGGTCGCGCGACCCGGTCACCGGCGAGTGCGTGAGGAACCGCGAGCGGGAGCGCTACGACCTCTCCGACGACCCCTACCAGCTCCGCAACCTGTGCTTCGGCGGCGGGAGCTGTCCCACTGATCGCCTCCAGAGCCGCCTCGAGCGCCTCGTGACCAGGATCCACAACTGCTCGGGGGTTCCCGGGCGCGATCCACGCCCGCGGCGCGGCAAGTACTGCGGCTAGTCGACTAGCTCGTCCGCGGGTCTCCATCTGACTGATCCCGGCGGCAGCACCCGAGCGCGGGTGGACGAACGGCCAGCGCCGGCGACGCAGCTCAAGCGCGGCGAAGCGCGTGTCGACACCTTGCCTGACTACCTGAACTCAGGTAGGCATACGCAGGACTTTTCGCGCCATGACCATTCGCACACTCCGCCTTCTACCGATCCTTGCCGTGCTGGTCGGGCTCTTCGCGGCCGCCGCCGAGCCGGCCGGCGCGGCGCGCTGCCTCGGGCATCGCGCGACCATCGTGGGCTCGCCAAAGTCCAATCACATCAAGGGCACGGATCACAGGGACGTGATCGCTGCCAGGGGCGGCAACGACGTGATCGAAGGCCGGCGCGGCGGCGACATCGTCTGCGGCGGCACCGGGAACGACAGGATCCTGGGCTCCGACTCCAGCGAGAAGCTGGTCGGCGGCGAAGGCAGCGATTACGTCGAGGGCGATCGGGGGAACGATCTCCTTGTCGGCGATCAGCGCAACCCGTTCGGCGACGCGATGGGCCCGGTTGGCCGGGACACCCTTTCGGGCGGGGGAGGTAGGGACTACATCGTCGGCGACAACTACGGATCAGGCGATGCCGCCGGCGGTCGCGACGACGAGGTGTGCCCCAACAGGCGCGGCCCGGGAGGGGGCGGACCGAACCGCGACACGATCATCGGCGACAGCGCGGTCACCGGCTCCGGAACGGCAAGCGGCGGGGGCGATGACCACATCTGCGCGGAGAAGGGCAGCGACCTGGTGGTCGGCGACAGCTACTCACCCTCGGGCAGGGCCTCGGGTGGCGGCGACGACGCCCTGAACGGCGACTACAAGTCCGACTCCATCGTCGGCGACAGCTACACCAAGACGGGGGCGGCCTCCGGAGCCGGCGACGACCGCATTCACGGCCTCTGGGGCAACGACTTTCTGTACGGCGACAACCGCGCCGCCAGCCGGGACGGGGAAGTCGCTGGGCGGTGGTGGCACGGACATCGTCACCGGGGCCGACGGCGACGACCGCCTGTTGGGCGGACCGGGCGACCGCGACATCTGCGCCGGGGGTGGCGGTCGGGACTCCGCCGAGCCGAACTGCGAGTTCAGATACGACGTTCCCTGAGCGGGCCCTCGGGGCCCTCTGGGAGGTGGCCTGCCCAGTGCTATTCGCAGTACGGGATGGGCGCTCGGCGGATCGCGCCCCTCCAAGCCGGAGCACTGGCGCAGGCGATCCAGTCGCGAAGCGAGACTCCGTTCGCGCTCAGCGTATGCGGCCGAGCCCGCCTTGTTTCGAAGCTCCTCGGGGTCCAACCGGAGGTCGTAAAGCTCGCGCTCGCCGCCCACGAGCTCCGAGTACAGATAGCGCCCCGTGCGGATGGCGTGGTATGCGCAGAGGCACTCCGGGTGGTTGCCCATCACGGGCGGCCGCGAGTCGAGCTCGACCAGGACGCCGCGTTCCCGCCGCCACTGGCCGGCGCCCCCAAGCAACGGCTGCAGGGTGCGCCCGTCGAGCCGCCGGCAATCGCCGGGTGAGGCGCAGGAGTCAGCGGAGCCCCCGTAGCCGTTGACGTATCCGAGAAGCGTGGGGGCAATGTCCTGATTCGAGACCAGGTTGTCCACCGACCGCGAACTCGCGGAACCGCCGTAGGCGCGCGGAACCCGCATCGCGAAGGGCACCCTCAGCGCCGGCTCGTAGACGAATCCCTTGCCGTTTCTGAGACGGTGCTGGCCGAAGAAGAAGCCGTTGTCCGACAGGTAGATGACGATCGTCCGCCGCAGCTCGCCGTCCCTGCGCAGCCCCTTCATCAAGCGGCCCACCTGGCGGTCGACCTGAACAATCGTCCCGAGCGTGCAATGCCAACGGCGCTCGATCTCCGCAATCCCCGGGTTTCGCATCCGGGGAAGGGCGCGGATCCCGCCCGGCTTGTCGGCAACGCGCCGTTCGTTGAACGCCCGCGACCGCGGAAGGGGAACGTGGCGGAATCGCCGGTAGGCCGCCCGTCCGGGCGGGAGCGGATTCTGCCCCCGGCAACGCCCGGCAGCGACACGCTGGACGTGGGGGGCGGGGTATCCCAGCCAGGCAAAGAAGGGTCGCGATCCGCTCGCGCCTTGCCTGATGAACTGCCGCGTCTTCCGCGTCAGCAGGTTGGTCGAGTAGGCGTGGCGCCGGTGGCCGTACCTGCGTACGGTGCCGTTGTCGCTGACCTGGTAGTCGAAGTACGACCCCCTTCCGTCCAGGAGCGCGAACCAGCGATCGAACCCTGGAGCAGGCAGGGCCCCAGCGACGTCGCTGTAATGGTTCATGAACTTGCCGAAGAGCCCCGTTCGGTAGCCCGAGTTCTGGAGCCAGACGGGAAGCGTGTTCTGGGGGTCACGCAGATCCGCGTATCCGGGGCGGTTCGAGAACACGCCGTGGTTGTGGGGGTACTGGCCGCTCATGATTCCCGCGCGATCGGGGCAGCACAGCGGCGGTGCGGCGATGGCGTTTGTGAACCTCGTGCCGTGGTCGACGAACTCGTGGAAGGTTCGCGGCATGAACCGCGGTTTGAAGGTGTTCCGTGCCTGGTCGTCGACCAGGATCAAGAGAAAGTTCGGCGGCTGCTGCGCGGCTGCGGATCCCGGCGGCGTGCTTCCCGCGGCAACGCCGGCGATGCCAATCAAGCAGATGACGGCGATCGCACTGGCCGGGCGCTGCGGCGTCATCCTCTAGGCGCGACGCCGCCTCCATCGGGCGGCGCGCCTCACCCTGGGCAGGGCGCGCATCACCCTTGACGGCGCGAGCCGGCGACTCAAGCGACCCGGCCGCGATTCCGCCAGGCGTTCACGCCGCCGCCGCATCCGCCGCTTGTGCCTCAGCCGCCTGCGGCGATCCAGCGACTTGTCTCCTCCCCCGCGGCGCCGAACGTATCTGGTGAGCGCGCGCATTCCGTCGAATTCAAGCTCGCGAAGCTCGCGCTGGCGGCGCTCCTCCGACCAGGAGCGCGAGCCAGGGGGTGAGGCGCCGCCCCCGAGCGGGTCCGGGCAGGCGGCCAGATAGTCGCGAAAGTCGGTGTCCTCGACCAGGGCCCCCTTTTCGATGCCCTTCGCGACGGCCTCGTCGTCCAGGATCAGGTCTGCGTAGACATCGTCGAGGGTTCCAGCCTCATACGCCGTCCGCAGCTCCTCTCGATTCTTCGATTCGAGCAGGCCGGCCTTGTCCGTCAGCTCGACCCGGTGCCGGTATTGCGCGGCGCTTCGGACGGGGAAGTGCAGCACGCGGACAGGGAACGTAGGCGCGAAGACGAGCTCGTCCTCGAGCTCCGCCGGGTGGTCGGCGGCGGAATCCCGAAGCCCTGGCCTGCCTGCGAATACCTCGCTCTTCGACCTCGGCTCCCCCTCCGGCTTCTGCACCCCGATCCGGGTGGGGTGTGGGTGGTCGAGCACGATCCTGGGGTGTGTGCGATGAGCTGCCTTTGGTGGGCGCAGGAATCGGGCTTCGCGGATCGTGAGCCGTTCGGCGAATGGGCCCTCGCCGGGCCGGCCCACGAACTCGGTTCTCGGGGCCACGACCAGGCCGAATCGGTCGGGAACCGCCACCAGCGTCTCCTTGAGATCGCCGGTGAGGGACCACCAGAACTCATCCTGGTCGTTGTGGATGACCCAGTCGGCGCCCAGCTCATGAGCCAGCCGGGCGAGCTTGGTCCGGCCCTTCGACCAGACCTCGTGCAGCAGCCCCGAGACAGGCTCGAGCTTCACGAGTCCGCTGGGCTCAAAGCGTTCGAGTATCTCGAGGGTGCCGTCCACGGAGCCGTCGTCTCCGACCACGAAGAGATCGACTCCCTGCGCTCGGTGGTACCTGATGTTGGCTTCGATTATGTCCGCGCAGTCTCGCGTCAGCAGGGTCATCGCAAGGCGCATGGTCGCGCCAAACTAGCACGAGCCTGCCGGGCCTCCCGGGGGCGATGGGGAGGATCCAGGCGAGATCCTCACCACCGTGGAGGCTCGCCTGTGACCCGGGTGGCCAGGCGTCACTGTTCCCGTCTTCGGATTGCCCTATCCGGGAGCGTGGCACAGGCTGTTGACGGGCAGTCGGCGCGCGCGACGATAGGAGGCAACGGAGTGGACGAACCGTACCGTTGGACTGTTCGCTCGACGCTCCGGAGCCTGAACCGACTGCAATAGACTCGCCCGCCAACGATGCAGACCCCTGGAGGTTCCATGAGCCTGGGCTACGACGGCAAGCTCTACATCCTGGCGTTCGACCACCGCGGGTCGTTCATCAAGCGCTTCGGCATCGAGGGTGATCCCACGCCCGAGGACACTCAGCGCATCGCCGACGGCAAGCAGCTCATCTTCGAGGGGCTCGAGGCGGCGCTCGAGCGCGGCGCCGATCCGTCCGTGACCGGCGCGCTCGTCGACGAGCAGTACGGGGGCCCCACCCAGGTCCCTGAGCAGGCCAAGGCCCGGGGGATCAAGCTCGCCATGCCGGTCGAGAAGAGCGGCCAGACGGAGTTCGATTTCGAGTACGGCGACGACTTTGGCGCCCACGTCGAGCACTACGACCCAGACTTCTCGAAGGTGCTCGTCCGCTACAACCCCGACGGCGAGCCGGAGATTAATCGGCGGCAGGCCGAACGATTGAGGCGCCTGTCGGAGTGGCTGCAGAAGCGCGATCGCAAGTTCCTGTTCGAGCTGCTGGTACCCGCCGAGCAGGGGCAGCTCGCCTCCGTGGACGGCGACTCCGACCGCTACGACGGCGAGCTGCGCCCGGAGCTGATGTGCCGCGCGATCGCCGAGCTACAGGACGCCGGCGTGGAGGCCGACATCTGGAAGATCGAGGGCGTCGACGAGCGCGCCGACTGCGAGCGCATAGTGGCTCAGTGCCGGGCGGGCGGTCGCGACGGCGTTGTCTGCGTCGTCCTTGGACGCGGGGCCGACGATGAGAAGGTGGATCACTGGCTGCGACAGGGCGCCCCGGTGGAGGGTTACGTCGGCTTTGCGATCGGCCGCTCGATCTGGGGCGCCCCGCTCGACGGCTTCATCGACGGCAGCCTGTCCCGGGAGGAGGTCGCCGCGCAGGTGGCCGACAACTACCTGCGCTTCGTCGAGGTCTACGCCACCGCGGAGGCCCCAGTCGGGTAGCGGACAGCTTGCGTGGGTGGCTGAGACGGCTTGGCCCTCGAGATCGAGCGAAAATTCCTTGTCTCCCGCGTTCCCGACTCGCTGTCGAGCTGTCGCGTCGAGCAGATAGAGCAGGGCTATCTGGCCATCGAGGCGGACGAGGTCGAGGTGCGCCTCCGCCGCCGCGGCGACGGCACCTATCTGACGGTCAAGCGCGGCAGCGGACAAGAGAGGAGCGAGGTCGAGGTCGAGGTGAGTGCCGAGCAGTTCCAAGCGCTCTGGCCACTCACCGCAGGCCGCCGGCTTCGAAAGGCGCGCTATTACGTGCCAACAGAGGCGGGCGAGATCGAACTGGACGTCTATTTGGGGTCCCTCGAGGGCCTGATCACCGCGGAGATCGAGTTCAGCCCAGGACAGTCTCCGGAGTCCTTCGAGCCACCGGACTGGATGGACGAGGAGCTGACGGGGCACCCCGGCTACGCGAACAAGGCTCTCGCGACTCGGGGAGCACCCACTGAAGCGAGTGGATCAACCGCAGGCTCGGCCTATGATCCGGCCATGGTTCGCGAGGACCTGCTCGAGCAGACCGAGACCGGGATCGTGCCCACCGGGAAGGGCTGGTTCGTTCTCAACGCCCGCGAGGGGCGCTGGCTCCACGGCGAGGGGCGCGGCGCGCTTCTGTCGTTCGAAGGCGAGACCGAATTTCCGCAGGTCGGAATCAACCTCTTCGTGCTCCCTCCCGGCGAACCGATTGGGATGTACCACTGGGAGGCCGATCAGGAGGACTTCCTCGTCCTCTTCGGCGCGGCCCTGCTGATCGTTGAGGGCGACGAGCGACCGTTGAAGCAGTGGGATTTCGTCCACTGTCCGGTGGGGACGAAGCACATGATCGTGGGTGCCGGGGCCGGGCCGTGCGGCATCCTCGCCATCGGCGCTCGCGAGCACCAGACGGGCGCCGGTTGGGGCGGCTACACCGTGGATGAGGCCGCTCTCCGACATGGTGCCGGCGTGGATCAGGAGACGACCGAGCCCGACGAGGCGTACGCGCGCTTCCCGGAGCGCGAGGCGATGCGCTACCGCGAGGGCTTGCTTCCTGGTGACAGCTAGGTCGGGAAGTGAAGTCCGGTGGCAACTGTTGACGCGACACACAAGTACGACGGGACGCTGCTCGAGGTGCAGCGGCCGCTCTCCGTCGTGCAGTGGTCGGCGGTCTTGGGATCGATTGCGGTGCTCGTCTGGAGCGTCCCGGGCCTGATCGTCAATCCGGACTTCGCCACCGGGGACGCGGCGAGCGCCGAGCGCGTGCTCGGGGTCGACATGAACGGCTGGCACGCGCTCTCCGGCTTTCTGGTGGCGATCCCCGGCCTGCTCGTCGCCACCCGGCCCCGCCTTGCGGCGCTATTCGTCCTCGCGGCGGCCGGGGGCCTGATCGCCACCGGGGTCTGGGCACTGCTCGACACTCAGGTCGCGGCCGGCCTCTTCTATTTCCCCAACAACGAGGCAGACGCTCTGCTCCACTTCGGGACCTCTGCGATCTTCCTCAGCGGCGCCGCTCACTATTACCTGGTCGAGCGTCGAAGGCTCTAGGTCGACCTGCTCGTCGCCGGCCTGCGCATGTACGGTCTGAGCCTCAGCGAACGAACCACGGGAGCACGGATATGACCACACAGACCCAGCTCATCACCGGCACCGACTTCATCACGGTCGCGACGCAGGACTACGACCGCGCCGCGACGTTCTATGGCGAGGTGCTGGGCCTACCGTTCTCCAAGCAATGGGGCGAGATGCCGGCTGGTGAGTTCGAAACCGGCAACCTGACGATTGCCCTCATGCAATCGGACGCCTTCGGCATCGAGTTTCGCCCGAACAATCATCCGATCGAACTGCACGTCAACGACTTCGAAGCCGCTCGCGCCGAGCTTGAGTCGCGGGGGGTCACGTTCAAGGGGGAGACTCTCGATTCGGGCGTTTGCCACCAGGCCTTCTTCGAGGATCCCGACGGCAACGCGCTGGCGATCCATCATCGCTACGCCCCGCCTGAGGCCCGGCCAGCCGCGCAGGGCCCCTGACCGAAACCTGACTCGGCCGGGCGCGCCTGGAGCGGCTTGCGATGGAGCTAGCGGGACCCGAACCTGCGACCCGCTGGTGCGATCCAGGCTATGCGATGAATGCGGTCCTGCGTGACGGTCTGAAGGTTCAAACGAGCGAAGGAGGGAGCGCCATGCCTGCGAACGACCGACTTCAGACGGCTCGCGACATTTACGGCGCCTATGTGTCCGGTGATCGCAACATCGTCGAGGAGACCCTGAGCGAGGACTTCACGTTCTTCAGTCCGCCGGATCCGGGAATTGACCGCGCGAAGTACTTCGAGCGCTGCTGGCCGAACTCGGAGCTGCTCGAATCGTTCGAGTTCGTGCGCCTGATCGGGGCCGGCGACGAGGTGATCGTCACCTACGAGAGCACGAAGACCGACGGCAACCGGTTCCGCAACACAGAGATCCTCACCTTCGACGGCGACAAGATCTCCAAGGCAGAGGTCTACTTCGGCTGGGATCTGACCTGAGGCAGATAGCGTTCAGCGGGTCCGAGAGCTAGGAGGAGCGAATGTCCGATGCAGAGGTCAACGGCGTCAGGCTCTCTACTACGAGCTCCACGGCGAAGGAGAACCACTCGCCTTGGTCCACGGTTCATGGGTCGACGCGACCAATAGGCAATTCGTGGTCGTGGAGGTCACCACGCCCGCGGTGCAGCAAGCCGCGGCGTGACGCGTCGCGCCCCACGAAGGCTCCCTAGCAAGCGCAGATCGACGAAGTGGAGCTTGCGCGAGTGCCGGGTTCGACAGTTGTCCCGCTTTGCTGACTACGCCCATGAGCGTGACCGAACCAGCGATCAGCTCTCGACCGGGCGCAACGGTTCCGAGCCGTCCCAGCCCTCGGCGCCGCCGCTGACCATCTCGAAGAAACCGCGCAACCCCGGAACGTCGTCATGGATCTCGATGTCATGTCCCAGCGATGCGGAGGCGTCATGGAAGGTGTTGTGTGTTTCGCCGAGCTCAGCGCTCAGATACTGCCGCAGACCGCGCTCGTCGAGCGATTTCCGCACCTCGGGCACCTCCGCCGGCGACACGACGTAGGCGACGTGGTGGATTCCCGGACGAGGAGCTGAAAAGCGCTCCTCGACCCGCTCGGGCGCCGAGCTGATGATCTCCATCAGCTCGATCGCGCCCCTGCCGCAGCAGCCGAAAGCTGAGTTGTGGACGAGCTCCGCCGGCTCACCGCGCGAGAGAACGTTCTCCAGCGGCACATTCTCGACGAGGAAGAACGGCCCGGCGCCGAGTTGGTCGACCAAGCGGTCCACGGTCGCCTCGATGTTCTCGACGACATAGGCGTGGTGGTGCGGCTCGCCGAGCTGCGGTCTAAACAGATCCTGCGGCACGGTCTCTCCTATCGGTAGCCGTTCACGCTGCGGGTTTGGCCGGGGGCCACATTAATCGGCCCCACGCTGCGGGTGCCGCGCGTTCAGAAGCAAGCGACCATCGAGATGGAGCTAGCGGGACTCGAACCCGCGACCTCCTGATTGCGAACCAGGCGCTCTCCCAACTGAGCTATAGCCCCACGTTTGGCACTGGACGGACGCGGCCAGCCGTTTGGATGCTGCCGAATCCGGCGTCGCATCGGCAAGAATAGCCGGCCAGAAGCGTGGCCGATCACGCAGTGGCACACCGCCGTAGGTCGGTGCCTGCATGACTAACATCCGTGCGGCGTTCAGCATGGAGTGTGAAGCTGCCGATCTAAGCTGATGGATCTCGCATGAGCTTTCGGGGCCGACTCACGCTGTTCTTCCTGCTGATCGTCGTTCTGCCGATGGTCGCCGTCGCCGTCCTGGTCACGCACGTGACCAGCGAGTCGGAGAGCGGCAAGGCGGATGCGCGGCTGGATGCGGGCTTGGACACTGCCCGGGCGACCTACAGCGACGCCGCCGCCGAGGCGGAGCGGGCCGCGAAGCGGTTCGCCAGGGGGCGCGCCGTGGGCTCGGCGCTTCGCTCGGGTGATCCGTCCCGGATCAAGTCGCTGGCCCGCCGCCGGGCCGCCCAGAACGGAATCCGAACGCTCGAGATCCGCGATCCGAGCGGCGATCTGCTGGCGAGAATAGGGCCAGACAACCCCGTCGCGACCTACGAGCTCAACCTCACCGATCCAAGTGGCAGCCTGGGGTCGCTGACCGTCTCGACCACGACAGCCTCCGACTACCTCAACACGGTGAGCCACCTGACCGGGCTCGACGGCGCATTGCTGGACGAGGCAGGTGCCGTCTCATCGACCGTGGCGCTGAACGGCGCCGAACCTTCCGGCCAGCGGCGATTCCGCGGACGTCGAGGTGGAAGGAGAGAGCCTGCGCTCAAGGAGCGCCGATCTGCGCGATCCCGCCAACCTCCGGCTCGCCCTGCTCGGCCCCGTGGAGTCAGGGGGGTTCCTGTCCTCCAGCCCCGCGGTGATCGCCGCCTTGGTGGTGTTCTTCGCCGTCGCCCTGGTCTTCGTGACCATGCTTCTGCGCATGCTCGGCGGCCAGGTGCGGGCGATGCTCGAGGCCGCACGGGGGATCGGCGAGGGCGACTTCAGCCGCAAGGTGCCGGTGCTCGGAGACGATGAGATGGCGGGACTGGCGAGCGAGTTCAACAAGATGAGTGACCGTCTCAGCGCCCAGATGGAGGAGCTGCGCCGCCAGCAGCTGGAGGTCGATCGGTCGGTGCGGCGGATCGGCGAGGCGTTCGCGTCGGGCCTCGATCGCGAACCCCTGCTCAAGGTAGTCGTCGAGACGGCGCTCGGATGCGTGCGAGGCGCAATACGGGACGATCGCCCTCCGCGACCATGACGGAGCAGAGGCGGAGGCTGGGGAACCCTCCGAGGCGATACAGGACCTTGCCGCCGCCGCCGAGGTCGATGCGCTGGAAGAGGACGACATCGTTTCGCGGCAGAAGGGCGGCGTCTATGCGCTGGCCAGTCCGCTGCGGCGGATGAGCGAGCCCCCTGAGAACGTGGGCGTGATGACCGTCGCCCGCCGGGGAGAGCAGTTCACTCCCGCACAGCGCGAGGTCTTCCTCTACCTGGCGGGTCAGGTGTCGTCGTCGATCGAGAACATCGCCTTGCACGAGAAGGTTTCAGAGCAGGCCGTGACCGATGAGCTCACCGGTCTCTCGAACAACCGCCGCTTCCAGGAACTGATCACCAAGGAAGCGGAACGCGCCGGGCGCTTCGGTCACGAGCTGTCGCTGATCATGCTCGACCTCGACGACTTCAAGCAGATAAACGACACCTACGGCCACCTACAGGGCGACAACGTGCTGCGCATGGTCGGCCGCGTCCTCCACCTCGAGTCGCGCGGCGTCGACGAGCCTGCACGCTATGGCGGCGAGGAGTTCGTCGTTGCCCTTCCGGAGACCGGCCTCGAGGGCGCACTCGATCTCGCGGAACGGATCCGCGCCCGGATCGAATCCGAGCGGGTCTCGCGCGCAGGCGGTGCCGGCGCCGTGAACATCACCGCGAGCATAGGCGCCGCCTCGATGCCCGGCTCGGCCGACGGCGCGCAGGCGTTGATCGCCGCCGCCGACGCGGCGCTGTACGAGGCGAAGCGGGCTGGCAAGAACCGGGTCGCCAGCGCGCCCGAGCTGAAGGCCGCGGGCCGCTCCTGAGCGGGGCCGGGGAGCGGATCTCTCGGCCAGAGATCGGGCGCGAATGCCCGCATTCGGGCGTTGGCGACCATGCAGGAAAGCGTGCCGGCACGCCCAGGGCAGGTCAGTAGTCTTTTTCCCGATTGGCGATGGGAATCCTCGACGAAGCGATTCGCGAGCACCTCGAGCTGAAGCGACAGCGCGGCGCCACGGACTCCGAGCTTCAGCGCCTCGAGGACGAGGCGTTTGGGCCTCCCAGCCGGCCTGGCGAGCCGGACTTCCCCGAGCAGGAGGAGTCGGCGGAGCAGTCCGGCAACGGCGTCGCGCGCGAGGGCGCCATCGCCGAGGCCCCCGTGACTTCGGAGCCGCCGGCCCAGACGCCCGACGAAGGCGAGCTGGCCGAGCAGCCGGCGGAGCCGGACGAGGGCGCGTCGGAGGAGCCGACCACGATCTACGACCAGGGGCCCGACGCCGAGCTGGAGCTCGGCGAGCCACCGATCGAGGCTCTCGACACGGTCGAGCATGCAATGCCCGAGCAGGAGGCCCAGCCGGAGGCGCCGCCGTCCGAGGAACCCGGCTCCGAGCCGGAGCCCTCCGAGCAGGAGCCGGAACCGGCGGCCGAGGAAGAAGAACAGGAAGCCTTAGATGTCGAGGACGAGGAAGCCTCGCATGAGGGCGAGTCGGAGCAGCAGGACGACGACGTGCTCGCCGACACGCCGGAGTTCCTCAGGGACGCTCCCGAAGACGACGAGCTCTGGTTCGAGCAGGGAAAACCGAAGGACTTCGACTTCTAGCTAGACGTAGCCGCGGGTCTGGGCGGCCTCGACGACCCGCTCGATTCCCACCAGGTAGGCGGCCTCGCGGAGGTTGATGCCCTCCTCGCGGGCGCGCGCCGAGACCTCCCGATAGGCGCGGCGCATGATGGTGCCGAGCTTGTCGTTCACTTCGCGCTCGTCCCAGCGGAAGTGCTGGAGGTTCTGCACCCACTCGAAGTAGGAGACGACGACGCCGCCGGCGTTCGCCATCACGTCGGGAATGATGTAGACGTCCTTGTCCTGGAGGATCTGGTCGGCCGCCGGAGTGGTTGGGCTGTTCGCGCCCTCGACGATCACCTTGCACTCCATACGGGCGGCATTTCCCTCGTGGATCATGCCGCCGAGCGCCGCCGGGATGAAGACGTCGCAGGGAACGGCGACCAGGTCGTCGGGGTCGATCTTCTCGGCCCCCTCGAACTCGGTGATCTTGCCGGCGGCGGCGATGTGGTCCTGGAGGGCGATGGCGTCGATCCCGGCGTCGTTTCGGATCGCGCCGTTGGCGTCGGAGACGGCGACCATCTTGGCCCCGAGCTGCTGCATGATTCGCGCCGCCCAGGAGCCGACGTTGCCGAAGCCCTGGACGACGAAGCTGGTGTCGGCCGGGCTCAGGCCCAGGTGGGGCGCCGCCTCGCGGAACATGTAGACGCAGCCGCGCCCCGTGGCGGCCTCGCGACCGTACGAGCCCTCCAGGGAAATCGGCTTGCCGGTGCAGATCGCGGGCGTGTGGCCGTGGAGCTTGCCGTACTCGTCCATCATCCAGGCCATCACCTGGGCGTTGGTGTTGACGTCCGGCGCCGGGATGTCGCGGGTGGGCCCGAGCACCTTCTCCACCTTGTCCATGAACGAGCGCGTGATCTTCTGGAGCTCCGAGCGATCGAGCTGGTCGGCGGGGCAGTTCACGCCACCCTTGGCGCCCCCGAAGGGAACCCCGGCCACCGCGGTCTTCCAGGTCATCAGCGAGGCCAGCGCGCGCACCTCGTCGACGTCGACCTCGGGGTGAAAGCGGACGCCGCCCTTGTAGGGGCCACGGGCGCCGTTGTGCTGGATGCGATAGCCCGAGAAGACGTGGACCCTGCCGTCGGAGAGCTTCACCGGGATCTGCACGGTGACCTCGCGGTACGGAGTCCAGAACACGACCCGCAGGTCGTCGGCGAGCTTCAGGCGGTCGGCGCCGATCTCGAAGTAGTGGCGGACGATGTCGAGGTTCGAGACCTCGGCCCGCTGCCCCGGCTTCGCGTCGCCGGCGGCCTTCGCCTCGACCTCGGCCTCCTGGACCGCCTGCGGCGACTTGTCGACCTGCTCTCGCTCGCCTACCGGGGTCTCGGTCTCCGTCTTGGCCATCAAAATCTCCGGAGTCGGCTCCTTGCCGGCTCATCCTCGCACAAGCGTGGCCACGACAAGGCGCCAATCCCTGCCGCGGAGGCGTCGGAGCGTCCCGCCTCCGTACGGCCGCGACCTAGAATTGACTGCCTGGGGCCATAGCTCAGTTGGGAGAGCGCCGGCTTTGCAAGCCGAGGTCGCCGGTTCGAGCCCGGCTGGCTCCATCAAAGTCGCGTGCGACGGCCTCAACTCACGGCCGCTAGTCGCCCGGCGGGTTTCGCAGCGCGCCGAAAACCGCGAGCATGAGCATGAGCACGATCAGGAACGAGACGGCGGTGAGGATGTCGAAGCCCGAATCGGCGGCGACGGCCGCCGTCATCCCACCGAACCCCACGCAGAACACGAGCGCGACTATCAAGGAACGCGCTACGCATACTCGTGGCCGGGCCGCGCGGTAGCGGTTCGCGAACAGCTTGATCGCAGCCAGTCCGAAGACGAAGCCGCCGATGTGGGCGAAGTAGGCGACGCCGCCGCCCGCCGCCGAGACGTCCGGCGTCGCCAGCTGCCCGATCGCCGGCAGGAACTGGAGCGCGAACCAGATCCCGAGCATGACCACCGCCGGGATCTCGATCAGGGTGACGAAGAAGATGATGAACACCAGCGTCAACACGCGGGCGTGGGGATAGAGGAGTAAGTAGCCGCCCAGCACCCCGGCGACCGCGCCGCTGGCCCCGATCGCGGGCACGGTGGCGCTGGTGTCCAGAAGCGCCTGCGCGTAGGCGGCGGCGATCCCCGCCAGCAGGTAGAAGAGCACGAATCGCCCCCGGCCCATGGAGTCCTCGACGTTGTTGCCGAAGATCCACAGGAAGAGCATGTTGAAGGCGATGTGCAGGATGCCGCCGTGCATGAACATCGAGGTGAGCACAGTTACCCACCAGGGCGGCGCGTCGAGGGGCTGGAAGGGCGCGCCCTGCTCGACGGCGAGCGCCTCGGCTTCCCTGTACTCAGGCGTCCCCTGGCAGACGACCTCGGCGACGCGGACCGCTCTGGTTGACCAGCGTCCCGACGGCGCAGTCCTTGCCGGGATGAGTGAGCCGGTAGGGGATGGCGCCGTACTCGAGCGTGTTCTCGTCCCGCTCCGGGACGCCGAGCTCGCGCAGCTCGGGGTTCGAGGCGTGGTCGCCGGAGAAGCTGAGCTGCCAGGCGAAGACGGCCATGTTGGCGACGATCAGCAGCACCGTGAGGATCGGGAACCGCGTCGTGGGGATGTTGTCCTTGAGCGGGACCAGGGGAGGCCGAAGCCTATTTCGCGGGGCAAAAGCCCCAGTAAACGGCCACCGTGCTCGAGCGCCTCGCGCCCTGATCGCGCTGCGTCAGGCCGCGGCTCGCCGCCGCTCCGCCACCTCGCGGGCGCTCTCGTCCGCGTGGTAGGAGCTGCGGACGAGCGGGCCGGCGGCGACCGACTCGAAGCCAAGCCCGTAGGCCGCCTGCTCGAGGGCGGCGAACTCGTCCGGGTGCCAGTAGCGGACCACGGGCAGGTGCTGCTCGGTGGGGCGCAGGTACTGGCCCACGGTCAGCACCTGGACCCGGTGCTCTCGGAGGATCCCGAACGCCTCCACCATCTCCTCGAAGCTCTCGCCGAGGCCGACCATCAGCCCCGACTTGGTGATCACCTCCTCGCCGCCCATCTCCTTGGCCAGCCTCAAGCACCCTGGCCGAGCGCATGAAGTCCGAGCCGCGGCGCGCCTTCGGGTAGAGGCGCGGCACCGTCTCGACGTTGTGGTTGAAGACGTCGGGCTGCTCGTGGACCACCTTCGCCAGCGGCATCTCCTGCCCGCGAAAGTCGGGAGTCAGCACCTCGACCTTGCACCCGGGCGCCAGCATCCGGATCGAGCGGATGACGCCGACGAAGGCGCCGGCGCCGTAGTCGGGAAGGTCGTCGCGGTCGACGGAGGTGACCACCGCGTGCCGCAGGCCCATCCGCTTCACGGACGCCGCCACGCGCATCGGCTCGAGCGGGTCGTTCCAGGTCGGCTTGCCCGTCTGGACGTTGCAAAAGCCGCAGCGGCGCGTGCAGACGTCGCCGAGGATCATGAAGGTGGCGGTGCCGCGCTCCCAGCACTCGCCGACGTTGGGGCAGTTGGCCTCCTCGCAGACCGTGTGCAGGTTCTGCTCGTGGATCATCGACTTGAGGTGCCGGTAGGTCGGGCCGCCCGGGGCGGGGACCTTCAGCCAGGGCGGCTTGCGATCGCGGAAGGGGCGCCCCTCGACCACCCGCCAGCCGCCCGGACGGGCGCGGGAGCGCGTCACGTGGAGACGCTCGTCCGAGTGTCGCCTTGGCTCCCACCGCTCCTACCGTAGCGCCGCCGCCGTTCCGGCAAGCGCGTCGACTTCCCACAGGCGCTCGGGGAGCTCCTCGGCGTCCACCTCGACCGGCGCCCGCTCGTAGACCTCGCCGAAGCGGTCGCGGACGGTGGTCGCGAAGGCGTCCAGGTCCTGCTCGGCGCCGAGCTCGCGCGCCACCGAGGTCATCCGGCAGGACTCGATCCCGCAGGGCACGATCCACTCGAACGGCTGCAGGTCGTTGTTGACGTTGATCGCGAAGCCGTGAGTGGTGACGCCGCGGTTGACGTGGACGCCGATCGAGGCGACCTTGCGCCGCTCCGGCGTCCAGACCCCGGTCAGGCCGTCGACCAGTCTCGGCCTCAACTGCCCAGATCGGCGAGCGCCGTGCCGATGACGACCCTCTCCATCGCGCCTGTATGTAGTCGAGGCGACCGGTGGTCCGAGCCACGCTCGACTCGCCGTGAGCGGCGCGGTCGAGGGCTGCAGGCTGATGATCGGGTAGCCGACGAGCTGGCCGGGGCCGTGGTAGGTGACCCGGCCCCCGCGGTCGGTGTCGGTGACCTCGATCCCCTGCATCCGGTACCAGTCCTCGCCCATCGGCAGCTCGTCGGGGGTCGAGCGGCGGCCCTTGGTGTAGACGGGCGGGTGCTCCAGCAGCAGCAGCAGGTCGGGGACCTCGCCGGCCTGCCGCGCCGCCTCGAGGCGCTTCTGCGCCGCGCGCGCCTCCTCGTAGGGAACCTGGCCGGCCCGGACGGTCCAAACCTCGTCCACGGGGCTCAGTCTCTCACGCGACGCGCGCCGGCTGTTGCCGTGCGGCGTCGAGGCGCTCCTGGGCGAGCTCGCGGGCTGCGCGCAGGGGCGTGATCGCCGCGCTCGCCGGCGGCGGCGAGGACGCCGCTCAGGTTGCGCCTCGATCCCGAGCACGAGCTGCCGCGCCTCCTGCTCGGAGTGGCCGCGGATCTCCCGGTAGACGTGGATCAGGCCGCCGGCGTTGACGATGAAGTCGGGCGCGTACAGGATGCCGCGCTCGGCCAGGGCGTCCGCCAGGCCCTCGTCGGCGAGCTGGTTGTTGGCGCAGCCGCAGACGATCTGGCAGCGCAGGCCGCGGCAGGTTGGCGGCGTCGATCGCGCCGCCCAGCGCGCAGGGGGCGAGGATGTCGCACTCGGCCAGCATCTCCTCCGAAGGCTCGATCCACTCGGCCTCGAGCTCGGCTGCCAGGCTGCGCTTTGCCGGAGTCGATGTCGGAGACCGCGAGCTCGGCGCCCGCATCGGCCAGCAGCCGGGCCAGCTTCGAGCCGACGTGGCCGAGGCCGGCGATCACGATCCGCCGGCCGGCCAGGTCCGGCAGAGCCGAAGCGCTCGCGGGCGCAGGCGCGCATCGCGGCCTCGACGCCGAGCGCGGTGAACGGGCTCGGGTCGCCGGAGCCGCCGTGATCCGGCGGCAGCCCGGTCACCTGGCGGGTCCGCTCGCCGATCGCCACGAGGTCCTCGGCGGCGATGCCGACGTCCTCGGCGGTGATGTAGCGGCCGCCGAGCGACTCGACCAGGTCGCCGAAGTCCAGCAGCAGCGCGCGCGCGGTCCCGTCCGGTGGGGGGCGCTCCGCTGCGGGCGCAGATCACTCCCTTGCCCCCGCCGAGGTCGAGGCCCGGCCGCCGCCGCCTTGTAGGTCATGCCCCTCGCCAGCCGGAGCGCGTCGCGCGCGCCGTCGATGGTGGCCTCGTAGTGCCACAGGCGCACCCCGCCGAGCGCCGGTCCCAGCGCGGTCGAGTGGATGGCGACGATCACGTACGCGGCCGCTGCGCCGTCCCCTCCGCACCACCAGGTCCTCGTGGTCGAAGGAGACCGGCGGGACGGTCGTCCCTCACGCGCCGGCGACGGCCGACCGAGCGAGCGCCGCCGGACGTCCGCGCCGCCGGCCGCCCGTTGTCGGATGCTTCACCGTCACGCTCACCGGCTCACCTCCCAGCTCTCCAGCCGCTCCTTGACCGACCCCAGGAAGCGGGCCGCATCGGCGCCGTCCAGCGCCCGGTGGTCCCAGGACATGCACAGATAGGTCATCGGATGGATGGCGATCGAATCTCCTTCGGGGCCCTCGATCACGACCGGCCGCTTGACGATCGCCTCGAGGTCGAGGATCGCGACCTGGGGCTGGTTGATGATCGGCGTTGCCAGCACGGCGCCGAATTGCCCCGGGTTGGTGATCGTGAAGGTGCCGCCGTGCACCTCGTCGGGCTCCAGGCGCTTCGCCCGGGCGCGCTCGGCGAGGTCGGCGATCGCGGCCGCCATGCCCTCGAGGCTGAGCCGCTGCGCCTGGCGGATCACCGGCACGATCAGCCCGTCCTCGAGCGCCACCGCGATGCCCAGATTGACGTCGTCGTGGTAGACGATCTCGCTCGCCGTCCACGGAGGCATTCAGCTTCGGGTGCTCCTGGAGGGCCTCGACCGTCGCCAGGGCCACGAACGCCAGATAGGTGAGGTTGACGCCGCGGCGCCGCATCTGCTCCGCGCAGCTCCCGCCGCCGCGCGGCGACCCGCGAGAAATCGGCCTCGACGATCGTCGTGCAGTGAGCCGCCGTGCGGCGGCTCTCGACCATGTGGCGAGCGATCGCCTGGCGCATCGGCGACATCGGCTGGCGCCGTCCCGGCGCCAGCTCCTCGACCAGCCGCGGGGCGGAAGCGCCCGCCTCCGTCACGCTGGTAGGGCGACTCGATGTGCAGGACGGGCTCGGGCGAAGGCGTCAGCGGCCGCCCTGCCCCTGACTCGATGTAGGCCAGGACGTCCTTCTTGCGCACGCGCCCGCCGATCCCCGTGCCCGTCACCTGGGTGAGGTCGACGCGGTGCTTTTCGGCGATCCGCCGCACCACCGGCGAGTAGAAGCCGGACCGATCCGCCTCGCCGTTCGCCGGGGGCGGCCGGCGCCTCGCCGCCGTTCGCGTCCGAGGTGCTCCTCCGGGTGCGCCTCGCCGGGCTTCGCCGCCGCGTCGATCTCGGCCAGCGGCGTGCCCACCGGGACCGTGGCCCCCGGCTCGACCAGGATCCGCTCCAGGCGCCCGCTGGCCGGCGAGGGGATCTCGACGTCCACCTTGTCGGTCGTCACGTCGCACACCGGCTCGTCGGCCTCGACCCAGTCGCCGGGCCGCTTGCGCCACTCGACGATCGTCCCCTCGGCCACCGAAACGCCCATCTGGGGCATCGTCACCTGAGCGTCGAGCCTGGCCGCGTCGTTTCAGTAGGCGAGGAGCTCACGGCACGCCTCCTTCATGTCGTCGAGCTGCGGCAGGACCGCCTGCTCCAGGGGCGGGCTGAATGGGATCGGCACGTCGGGCGCGGTCAGTCGCCGCACCGGCGCGTCGAGGTCCTCGAACGCCTCCTCGGCTGATCAGCGCCGCGACCTCGGCGCCCGACCCCGCAGGAGCGCGTCGCCTCGTGGGCGACCAGGGCCTTGCTCGTCTTGCGGACGCTGGCCAGGATCGCCTCGCGGTCGAGCGGGCAGAGGGAGCGCAGGTCGAGCACCTCGATGTCCTCGCCGAGCTCCTCCGCCGCCTGCATCGCCAGGTGGACGCTGGAGCCGTACGCGATCACGGTCAGCTCGCTCCCCTCGCGGGCGATCCGCGCCTCGCCGATCGGCACGGTGTGCTCGCCCTCCGGCACCTCGCCCTTGACGTGCCGGTAGAGCCCCTTGTGCTCCAGGTAGCAGACCGGGTTCGGGTCGCGGATGGCGCTGATCAGGAGGCCCTTGGCGTCCGCGGCGGTCGCCGGGGCCACCACCTTCAGCCCCGGCGTCTGCAGGAACCAGGCCTCCGGGTTCTGGGAGTGGAACGGCCCACCCGAGAAGCCGCCTCCCGATGGCAGGCGGACGACGATCGGAACCGCGATCCCCTGGCGGTAGTGGAGCTTCGCCGCGACGTTGACGAGCTGGTCGAAGCCGCAGGAGATGAAGTCGGCGAACTGCATCTCGCAGACGGGCCTCAGCCCCTCGACGGCGGCGCCGACCGCGGTCCCGATGATCGCGCTCTCGGCCAGCGGCGTGTCGATGCAGCGCTCGGCGCCGAACTCCTCGACGAACCCGTCGGTGACCTTGAACGCGCCGCCGAAGGCCCCGATGTCCTCGCCGATGCAGAACACGGAGGGGTCACGCGCCATCTCGTGGCGAAGCGCATCCGAGATCGCCTCCAGGTAGGTGACCTCGCCGGTCGCGCTGGCCGTGGCGGCTGCTCATGCAGGTGCCCCCTCCGTTGGTCGCCGGCGCCGTCCCGTTCGGCGGCCGCCCTGCGCCCAGTGCGACCACGGCGCCTCGCCGTCGCCCAGGGGCTCCCAGGCGTCCGCGAACACGCCCTCGCGTCGCCAGCCGAGGATCCGGCATCGGCGAGGCGAGCGCCCTGGCCGCGCACTCCTCGACCTGGGCCCGGACCTCGGAGCGGATTCCCTCGACCTCCTCGGCGAGAAGCCGTGGTCGGCGACCAGCCGCTCGGCGTAGCGATCGATCGGGTCGCGCCGCTCCCACTCCTCGAACATCTCCTTGGGCACGTAGCGCATGTCATCGTGGGCCCCGTGGCCGTGCATGCGCATCGTCTGGCACTCGATCAGCGTCGGGCCGTCGCCGCCGCGGGCGCGCTCGGCCGCCTCGCGGGCCGCCGTCGAAAACCGCCTCCACGTCGTTGCCGTCCACGTTGACGCCCGGAAAGCCGTAGGTGTGAGCGCGCTCCACGGGATCGACCGCGAACTCGAGCTCGTTGGGCGTCGAGTAGGCGAACCGGTTGTTCTCGAGCACGAAGACCACCGGCAGGCGGTGGATGCCGGCGAAGTTCATCGCCTCGTGCCATTGCCCGTTCGCGGTTGAGCCCTCGCCGAAGAAGGTCATCGCCACCCGCGGCTCGCGCCTCAGCTTGAAGGCCAGCGCCATGCCGGTCGCGACCAGTGCCATGTCGGGGAGCATCGAGACCATCCCCACGCATCCCAGGCGGCGGTCGCCGAAGTGCATGTTGCCGTCCTTCCCCCCGGTGACGCCGCCGGCCCGCCCCATGTAGTTGGCCAGGTAGCGGTCCGGGGTCACCCCGCGCACGAGATGAGCCCCGAGGTCGCGGTGCAGGATGCACATCCGGTCCCGGGGACCGAGGACGAAGGCGGCGCCGACCGAGATCGCCTCCTGGCCGCGCCCGTCGTAGAACGACCCCGGCACCTTGCCCTGCTTGTAGAGAGTCAGCGCCCGCTCCTCGCAGGCGCGCATCATCACCATGTAGCGGAAGAGGCTCGCGCGATCCTGCCGCGTCAGGGGCACCCGGCGCGAGATCGCGTAGCGCGCTGATCAGCGACAGCGCTCGCGTCGCTCGTCTCCATCTCCTGTCCGCCTTTCGTTGGGGCCGGGCGGTGGGATCTCCACCGACCGGGCCGTTTGCCACCGCTACGGGATCTCCGGTCGCGGTGCCTACGGACCGGGGAGGCAGAGGGTTCCGCCCCTCCTCCCCTATGTATCAACTGCTACCGGATTCTAGGGGCCGGCGCGGGGCGTTTCAAGGAGCTCATCTGGCTGCGGGCGCGCGTTCCGCCGGCGCTAACCGCCGAGGGCGGCTGTCCTAAGAGCCAACCCCAGCGGCTCCTCGAGCAGCCGCGCGAATCCGGTCGAGGAAGACGGCGCCGTCGGCGCCGTAGAGGATGCGGTGGTCGCAGGCGAGGTTGACCGCCATCAGGTGGGCGGTGGCGATCTCGCCGTCGCGAACCACGGGCGTCTCGGTGATCGCCCCGACGGCCAGGATCCCGGCCTGCGGAGGGTTGATCACCGCCTGGAAGTTCGAGATCCCGTACATCCCCAGGTTCGAGACGGTGAACGTGCCGCCGGAGAGCTCGGGCGGGGTCACCGTGCCCTCGCGCACCCGCTGCGCCAGCGCCCGCGCCTCGGAGGCGATCTGCCGCAGGCCCTTCAGGTCGGCGTCGAAGATCGTCGGGCACGACCAGCGCGTCCTGCGCGGCGACCGCGACGCCCACGTTGACCCGCGAATACAGCTCCAACCGCCCGTCGCGATAGGCGCCGTTCGCCCGCGGGTGCTCGCGAAGCGCGATCGCGCACGCCTTGATGACCATGTCGTTGAACGAAGGCACCGCCTCGCTCTCCTTCGCCGCCGCCTTGATCCGTGCTCGCGCCGCCACCGCCCGCGACATGTCGATCTCCGCCGAGAGATAGAAGTGCGGCGCGGTGGCCTTCGACTCGGCCATCCGCCGGGCGACGGTCTGCTGGAGCTTCGTCAGGTCCTCGGTGGGCCACCGTTCCCTTGGCCGTCTCCGGGCGCTCGCGCAGCTCCCGGGGTGGGCTCCGGCGGGCGGCGCCGGCGGGGCGCGGCAGCAGGCGCCGCCGGCGCGGGGCCGGCGGCGATCGCCCGCTCGACGTCGGCCTTGACGATCCGGCCCCCCGGCCCCGAGCCCGAGAGCGCCGCCAGGTCGAGCCCTTTCTCGCTCGCGATCCGGCGGGCCAGGGGAGAGGCCTTGACCCTCCCGTCCCCGGTCGCGGCCGCGGGTCGGGGTCGCCGCGGCCGCCGGGACGGGGGCGCTCGGCTGGTGGCACCTCCACAGCGGGCTTCGGACGGGGCCGGCTCCGCAGCGGCTTCCGGGCTCCGCGCTTTCGCCGCGGCGCCGTCCCCGGATGGCTGCTCGCCGGCTCGCCCACCCGCGCGATCACCTGGCCGATCGGCAGCGTGTCCCCCTCGTGGGCGAGGATCTCGATCAGGGTCCCGCCGGCGGGTGCCTCGTAGACCATGTTGGCCTTGTCGGTCTCGATCTCGACCAGTTCCTCGCCGAGCGCGACCTGGTCGCCGGCCGACTTCAGCCACCGCAGGATCGTGCCCTCCTCCATCGAGTCGGAGAGCCGCGGCATGACGATGTCCGTTGCCACTAAAGCGCTCCCTCCAGGGTCGCCAGGGCCGCGCTGACGACGTGCTCGGGGTGGGGGATCGCCGCCTGCTCGAGCCGCTTCGCGTAGGGCATCGGGACGTCGGCGCCGGTGACCCGCTGGATCGGGGCGTCGAGGTGGTCGAAGGCCTGCTCCTGGATCAGCGCCGCGATGTTGGCGCCGACGCCGCCATGCGGCCAGCCCTCCTCGACGATCACGCACCGGTTGGTCTTGCGGACCGAGTCGAGGATGGTGTCGAGGTCGAGCGGGCGAAGGGTGCGCGGATCGATCACCTCCGCCTCGGCCCCGTGCTCGTTGGAGAGTGTCTTCGCCGCCTTCTCGGCCACGTCCACCATCCGCAGGATGGCGACGATGGTCACGTCGCTGCCCTCCGCGCAGCACGGCCGCCTCACCGAAGTTGAGGATGTGGTCGCCGCCGTCGGCCTCCGGAACCTCGCCGCGGATGCCGTACAGGGTCTCGTGCTCGATGAAGATCACCGGGTTGTCGTCCCGGATCGCCGCCTTCAGAAGCCCCTTGCCGTCGGCCGGGGTCGAGGGGGTGGCGACCAGCAAGCCCGGGATCTGCTGGAACATCGCCTCGAGGCTGTGCGAGTGGGTGGGGCCGAGCTGGTGCCCGCCGCCACCCGGCATCCGGACCACCATCGGCACCCGGACCTGGCCGTTGAACATGTAGGGGATCGCGGCCATGTGGTTGACGATCTGGTCCATCGCCAAGAGCGCGAAGTTGACCGTCATCAGCTCGACCACGGGGCGCAGCCCCGCCATCGCCGCGCCGACGCCCGTGCCGACGATCGTGTTCTCCGAGATCGGCGTGTCGCGGACGCGCTTGTCGCCGAACTCGTCGAGCAGGCCCTCGGTGACCTTGAAGGCGCCCTGGAAGACCCCGACGTCCTCGCCCATGATGAAGACGCTCTCGTCCCGACGCATCTCCTCGGCGAGCGCCTGGTTGAGCGCCTCGCGCATCCTCATCACCGGCACGGCGACCTAGCCCTCATCCTCATCCTCGAGCGCCTCGGCCCCGTCCCGGTCACGAACGATGCGCTCGGGCTGCTCGGCTTCGGCTTCCTGCGCGGCGCGGGCGCCGGCGGGCCTGCGTCCCCTCGGGCTCTCCTGTCCGGCGTAGGCTGCCCCGGCCTCGGCCAGCTTTCGCGCCTCGCCGCGCCGCGCCCACCTCGCGCTCCTTCTCGCCGCGGTGCGGCTCGGGGGTGCGCTCGTCCACCGCGTACCAGCCGCGTACCTGGTCGCCGACCACGTACAGGTGGTCGTAGAGCGACTCCAGCGGCGGCTCGGGCGAGTTGTCGGCGAACTCCACCGCGTCCATGACCTGTTGCTCGAGCCGCTCGCGCAGCTCCTCCAGGTAGTCCTCCGAGATCACGCCGTCGGCCAGCAGACGGTCCCGGAAGACCTTCAGGGGGTCCTTCTCGCGCCATTCCTCGACCTCCTCCTTCGTCCGGTAGACCTCGGGGTCGGCTGCCGAGTGGCCGCGGTAGCGGTAGGTGAAGGCCTCGACCAGGGTCGGCTGCCGGTCCTCCCGGGCCATCCGGATGTGCTCGGCCACCGTCTCTCGCATCGCCAGCACGTCCATCCCGTCGACCCGGACCCCCGGCACGCCCAGCCCCTCGGCCTTGCGCGAGAGGTCGGTGACCGCCGAGTGGCGCTCGATCGACGTCCCCATGCCGTAGAGGTTGTTCTCGACCAGGAAGACGACCGGCAGCTTCCACAGCGCCGCGAGGTTCATCGTCTCGCCGAAGTTGCCGGTGTTCGAGGCACCGTCGCCGAACATGCAGACGGTGACCGAGTCCGGAGCCGGTGTAGTCGCAGGCCAGGGCGAGCCCGGCGGCGAGCGGGAGGTTGCCGCCGACGATCCCGTAGCCGCCCATGAATCGGTGCTCGAGGTCGAAGATGTGCATCGAGCCGCCCCGTCCCCGCGAGCAGCCGTCCTCGCGGCCGAACAGCTCCGCCATCACCCGCTTCGGGTCGGTGCCGCGGGCGATCGCGTGGCCGTGGGTGCGGTAGGTGCCGATCAGGTAGTCGTCCGGGCGCATCACCGAGGTCGTGCCGACGATCGTCGCCTCCTCGCCGATCGCCAGGTGCAGGAAGCCGCCGGCCTTGGCCTGCTGGTACTGGCGCCCGGCCTCCTCCTCGAAGCGGCGGATCAGCGCCATCGTCTCGAGCAGCTCGCGGCAGGTGTCCTGGTCCGGGAGCGGGTGCGCGGCGGCCCCCTTGCCATCGCTGGCTACGTCAGGCTCACGCGGTCTTGGTGCGCTCCTTCGCCACTGGCGCTCACGATAACGCGGCGGCTTCCTCCAGGCGGTCGTCGCCCCAGAAGACCTGCCCGCCGACCACCACGCTGGGCACGCCGCGCACGCCCAGGTCGCCGGCAAGCTCGGTCGCCTCGCGGAGCGTGCGCTTGACGGAATCCCGCTCGATCGCCGAGAGCAGGGCACGAGGGTGGATCTCCGCGGCCGCGGCGGCGAGCAACACGTTGTCGGGCTCGGTCAGGTCGCGGCCGGCGGCGAAGGCCTGGCGGAATGCCGCCAGCGAGAAGGAGGGCGCGCGGCCGATCTCCTTCGCGTAGGTTGCCGCCCGCATCGCGACCAGCGTGTTGCCCGGGAACGGCTCCGGCCAGCTGATCGGCGGCAGGCCGTAGGCGGAGGCGCGGCGCTCGACCTCGCGCATCCCTTGGTCGCGTCCCTCCCCCCTCGCCCAGGAGTCGCGGCCGAAGCGCTTGAAAAGGCCACCCAGCAGGATCGGCCGCCACTCCGGCGGCTCGCCGCGGGCCTCGGCGAACAGCGCGTTGACCCGCTCGGCGGCCAGGTATGCGTAGGGCGAGCCGAGGTCGTAGAAGAAGAGGGGGCGATCGGGGTCCTTCATCAGCCTGGATTGGCCGCGATCCAGGCGGCGACGTCGGCGGCGTTTCGGTCCGGTGGGAAGACGGGATAGAAGACCTTGACGATCTTGCTGCGGCGAGCGATCAGGGTGAGGCGGCGGTAGAGGCGCATGCCAGCGACTTCGAAGGTGGGAAGTCGCAGCGCGCCGGCGAGCGCCAGCTCCGGATCGCTCAGCAGCGGGTAGGGAAGGCCGACACGCTCAGCGAACTCGATCTGGTCGTCCAGCGACTGCGCGCTGAGGCCGACCACGCGCGCCCGCAGCGTCTCAAGCTCGGCGAAATGGTCCCGGAATGCGCATGACTGTGGCGTGCAGCCCCGAGCTCCCGGGATCTGGTCCCAGCCCGGAGGCAGCGGCTCGCCCGGGCGGCCGGTGCGGGGATAGCAGTAGAGCACCAACGTGCCCTGCGCGGCGGCCGCCAGGTCGACGTCCTCGCCCGAGGCCGACGGGAAAGTCAGTGAGGGGAAGGCGAGCCCCTCAAGGTGATCGGCGCCACCGTCGTCGATAGGTTCAGGTAGGTCGGGCGGGAGGGTGTACGGATCAGAGCGCTCGCTCACGAGGTCCAAGATAGGCGGCCGGACGGGCGTGGTGGTGCGGCTACTGGTGGATCGCCCAGCCGTCGACCGCGCGGGCGGCGTCAAGCACCGCCTCGGAGATCGTCGGATGCGGGTGGACGATCCGGGCCAGCTCCTGGTATCCGCCCTCGAGTGCCATCGTGTCGACCAGCTCGCTGATCATGTCGCAGGCGCGATTGCCGACGATGTGCGCGCCGAGGATCTCGCCGTACTCGGAGTCCGCGACGATCTTCACCAATCCCTCCCGGTCGTCGTAGACCGCCGCGGCGCCCACCCCGCCGAGCTTGAAGCGCCCCACCTTGATCTCGCGCCCGGCCTCCTTCGCCTGCGCCTCGGTCACCCCCACGCTGGCGACCTGAGGGTGGCAGAAGGTGGCCCCGGCCACCAGGTTCTCGTCCACGGGATGGGTCTCGGCGCCGGCGGCGTGCTCGACGGCCACGACGCCCTCCTCGGATGCCTTGTGCGCGAGCGCCTTCTCTCCCACCAGGTCGCCGATCGCGTAGATCCTCTGGTTCGACGTGCGCTGGTACTCGTCGACCTTGATCTTCCCGCTCTCCTCGGTCTCCACCCCGGCCTCGCCGAGCTTCAGCGCCTCGGTGTCGGGCGCCCGCCCGCCGGCGATGCAGAGGTAGTCGACCTCGGCCTCGGTATCGCCGTATTTCACCTTCACCGAGCCTCTTACCGGCCTCGACGCCCTCGACCTTGGTCCCGGTCGAGATCGTGATGTTCTGCTTCTTGAAAGCGCGCTCGACCACCTTCGCGATGTCCTTGTCCTCGGCGGGGAGAATCTGGTCGAGCATCTCGATCAGGATCACCTCGGTGCCGAAGCGTCCATAGGCGGAGGCGATCTCGGCGCCCGAGGCGCCCGCCCCGACCACGGCGATCTTCTTCGGCTGCTCGGCGAGCGACCAGGCACCCCAGGTGTCGACCACGCGTTCGCCAAACTCGACCCCCGGGATCGTCATCGCGACCGAGCCGGTGGCGAGCACGACCGCGCCCGCCTCGTAGGTCTTGCCGCCGACCTTCACGTTCCCGTCGCCGGTCAGCGCGCCCTCACCCTCGATCATCGTCGACCTTGTTCTTGTCCCAGAGCATCTTCACCCCGCCGGCGAGCGTTTCCGACACCTTGGCGCGCCGAGCGCCGAGCGCCTTCCAATCGAGGCTGGCCCCCTCCACCTTGATGCCGAGCTCGGCGCCATTGAGCGCGTGGTCGTAGAGCTCCGCCGTGTGGAGCATGGTCTTCGCCGGGATGCAGGCGTAGTTGAGGCAGCGCCCGCCGGGCTTGTCCTTCTCCACCACGGCGGTCCTTTGGCCGAGCTGCGCGGCGCGGATCGCGGCGACGTAGCCGCCCGGGCCACCTCCGATCACGATCACGTCGTAGGAATCGGCCATCCCCTCGACTCTATAAGAACGAATCCGACGCCTCCTCGTCTTCGACTCCAAAGACCTCCGCGAAGCGTCGCCTACGGCTACGTTTTCGGCGGGCTTGGGCGCGTAGACCTGACCCGGCAGGCCCATGCACGACTACCGCACTCGGTGGCGGTCCATGTGGTGTTGCCGTGTGGACGGCCACGTGGATGACCCGCGTTCATCAGCGGAGAGCGAACTGCCCTCTCGAGCTTCCGCGTGGGGCGCGTTCGGGCATCTGGATCCGGGCCAGGGCCTTGATCATGAAGTAGAAGAGGGTGCCTGCGATCGCGATCAGCGTCAGGTTGCCGGCCAGTTGCGCGGCGCTCCCGGCTCCGACCAGCCCGAGCGCCGCTGCCAGGATCAGCAGCGCCAGGATGGCCTGGAACCCCAGCACCGCCCAGTAGCGGCACCGCCACAGCCCGAACGACATCACGCCCATCAGCGCGGCTGACGGGATCACTTGGAGAAGCGGGGGCCGTTCCCCGTTGACCTCGGCCCCGGCCAGGTAGGCGATCACGACCGAGGCTGCGACCAAGCCTGAGATCGCCGCCCCGACGGTGACGACCGGCGGACGCTCGCCCTCCGGCAGCGGCTCCAGGGCCTCCCGCGCGGCGCGGTTCCTCTCCTCATAGCGAGCAGCGATCTGGCTCCGCCGCTCGACCGAGCGCGCCTTGCGCTTGGAGCGCTTCGCGCGCCTGCGCTCTCGGCTGGCCATCAGCGCGGAGCCCCGACGCCGGCCCCGAGTGCATCGCGCAGGTGACGCGCGGCCGCCGCCGGATCCTCGGCGTCGCGGATCGCGCGGACGACGACGATCCGCTCGGCGCCGGCGGCCACGACCGAGGAGACGTTTCGAGTATCGATGCCTCCGATGGCGAACCAGGGGATCGTGGCCTCGCCGGCGGCGTACTCGATCAGCCCGAGTCCGGTGCCGGGCCGGCCCTGCTTGGTCGGCGTCGCCCACACCGGCCCCACGCTGATCTGGTCGGGACGGTCTGCCCCGGTGGCCGTGCAGGCCGCCTCGATCTGTTCGCGGGAATGGGTCGAGAGCCCGACCAGCGCCTCGGGGCCGGCCAGTTGACGCGCCTCTGCCACCGACACGTCCTCCTGGCCCACGTGGACGCCGTCCGCCCCGCAGGCGGCGACCAGGTCCGCCCGGTCGTTGAGGATGAACAGCGCCCGATGCTGGGCGGCCGCGTCGCGGAAGGGCTGGGCGAGGGCGATCAGCTCCTCGGCGCCGCGCTGGGCCTTCTCCCGCAACTGCACGATGTCCGCGCCGCCTCGCAGGGCGCGCAGCGAGCAGCGAGCCGGGATCGCGGCCTCCCGGAAGGCCCTCACAGACGAAGTAGAGTCGCGCCGCCTCCAGCCTGAGGAGCCGCTGATCGCGGTCGGTGCGCCATCGGCCGCAGTATCGCGCAGCCTCTTGAGGGGCTGCGGGGTACCGCGCAGCCGCGGGAGTACCATGAACCACAACGGGAGCCCCTGTGAGCTGGGGCTGAGAGGGCGGCATCCGGGCCGCCGACCGTCTGAACCTGATCCGGGTAATGCCGGCGCAGGGATGGTGGCGCGGAACGCTCGCCCGACAGAAAGAGGAAAGCGACCGTGCCCGACGACGTTCAAAGCTCCGCCGAGCAGCACGACGAGGTCGTCGTGCCGCTGAAGAGGTCTCGCTCGCGAGACGACGGGCCGGAGACGCTGGACGCGCTCGTGGTCGGCGGTGGGGCCCTTGGGCTGGCCTGCGCCTGGCGCGCGGCGCGGCGGGGGGTGCGGGTTCGTGTCCTGGAGCGCGACCGCCCCGGCGCGGGGGCCTCGCATGTCGCCGCGGGCATGCTCGCTCCGGTCGGCGAGGCGAACTGGGGCGAGGAGGCGTTGATGCGCCTCGGGCTGGCCTCGGCCCGAGCCTGGCCACGGTTCGCCGCCGAGCTCGCCGCCGACAGCGAGCTGGAGGTCGGCTACGAGCCCTGTGGCGCCCTCCACGTCGCCCTCGATCGCGACGAGGCCGAGGAGCTCCGCCGCCGCTTCGAGCTGATGGAATCGCTCGACCTCGGCGTCGAGTGGCTGCACCCGCGCGCCTGTAGGGACCTGGAGCCCGGCCTCGCCCCAACCTGCGCCGCAGGCGTCCACGCGCCGGCTGAGGCGGCCGTTGACCCCCATCTGCTGCTGCCCGCCCTGACCGCCGCGGTGGAGCGTTGCGGCGGCCAGGTGCTGGTCGAGGCCGAGGTCACGGACGTGCTCACCGAAGACCGTCGCCTGGTCGGGGTGATCACCGCGGACGGGCAGGAGCACCGGGCCGAGCACGTCGTTCTGGCCGCCGGCGCCTGGTCGGGAGCTGCCGCTTGGCTACCGCCGCCAGGCGCGACCCCCGGTGCGCCCCGTGAAGGGCCAGATCCTCACCCTCCGCGGGAATCCCGACCAACCCGTCTGCCGACGGATCGTTGCCTCGGAGCGCGTCTACATGGTGCCCCGCCCCGACGGTCGCCTGATCGTCGGGGCGACCGTGGAGGAGCGCGGCTTCGACGTCCAGGTGACCGCCGGGGGCGTCCTCGAGCTGCTCCGCGAGGCCTACCGCGCCCTGCCCGATGTCGCCGAGCTGGAGCTGGTCGAGACGCTCGCGGGCCTGCGACCTGGAACGCCGGACAACGCTCCGCTCGTCGGTCCCGGCGCGCTGGATGGCCTGGTGCTCGCAACGGGCCACTACCGAAACGGCATCCTGCTGACGCCGATCTCCGCCGAGGCGGTCGCCGCCCTGCTTGCCCAGGACCCGCTGCCTCCGGAGGCCCAGGTCGCCCACCCAGGCCGCTTCGCCGGCGAGACCGCCCCCGGTCTGGTGGCGGCACCGACCACCGAGGAGGCGCCACCGTGATCATCGAGCTGAACGGACGGACGGTCGAGCTGCCCGCGGACGCGACGGTCGCCGACGCGGTGATCGAGGCGGGGGCCGACGGCGACAGCCGCGGCGTCGCGGTGGCGGTCGATGGCGAGGTGGTTCGCAGAGCGGAGTGGGGGAAGACGAAGCTGGAGCCAGACCAGAACGTGGAGGTGGTCCGTGCGGTCCAAGGTGGATAATCAACCGCCGACCGAGCGACCGGTCGGCGTCGAGACCGCACTCGACTCTCGCAGACCGGTTCAGCTTGGCGGGCGCACCTGGGGCTCGCGACTGATCGTCGGCACCGGCGGCTTCCGCTCGCTGGAGGCGATGGAGCGGGCCCTGGTTGCCTGCGGGACCGAGATCGCCACGGTCGCGCTGCGGCGAGTCGATCCGCTGGCTCGCGGCTCGGCGCTGGAGGTGATCGACCGCCTCGGGCTCTTCGCCCTGCCGAACACGGCGGGCTGCTACACGGCCCGCGACGCCGTGCGCACGGCGCACCTGGCGCGTGAGGCGTTCGAGACGGACTGGATCAAGCTCGAGGTGATCGGGGACGACCGGACGCTGTTCCCGGACGCGGTCGAGCTGATCGACGCCGCCCAGCAGCTCGTGGACGAGGGCTTCACGGTGCTGCCGTACACGAACGACGACCCGATTCTCGCCCGCCGCCTGGAGGACGCCGGGTGCGCGGCCGTGATGCCGCTGGGGTCGCCGATTGGCTCCGGGATGGGAATCCGAAACCCCTACAACATCCAGATCATCGTCGAGCGCGCTTCGGTGCCGGTGGTCCTGGACGCCGGCATCGGTACCGCCTCCGACGCGGCGCTGGCGATGGAGCTGGGCTGCGACGGAGTGCTCCTGTCCAGCTCCGTCGCCCGCGCCAAGGACCCCGAGCGGATGGCAGAGGCGATGCGCCAGGCTGTCGAGGCCGGCTACGCGGCCCGCCGGGCCGGTCGCATCCCGCGCAAGCTCCACGCCCAGGCGTCCACGCCCGACGAGGGTTTGCCCGAGCTCGGCTGACCCGAGTGGGCGTTGGGGCCTGGCCGGGCTCTTACGCCGGCCGGGTCAAATGGGCGAGGACCGTGGGGAGCTTCGCCCGGCGGACGGTCCGAGGCAGGGGCAGGCTGTGAAGGCGCGGTTGAAATCCGGGGGCGCGGACGAACGCCTGCTCCTCCGCCACCACCTGGTCGGCGGCGTTGACGATCGCGGGATCGAGCTCCTCACCGGCACGGAGGGACAGGTCCAGCATCGCCTCGGAGTGCGACAGCTCCAGCGTGCCGCCCGCGGTCAGCTCGCTCCAGGCCCGCGCGACGGCGAGCACGCGGCTGGCGAGCGGCGTCCAGGCGCCGGGAAGGCCCGCCGGCGATCCCGTCCCGTCCCACCGCTCGTGGACGTGGAAGGCCGCCAGCACCGCGCCGTGCGGATGCTCGAGACGCCACCTGTCGGCTTCGAGCGCCTTGGGGCTCGCGCGGTCCAACAGCGCGGCGGCGTCGGCGATCGTGCGCCGCTCCCGGCGGGGCAGGTCGAGGACGTCGGCGATCGCCGCCGCGTAGACCGTCGTGGCCTCAGGCTGGCTCAGCCGGGTGACGGAGCGATCGCGACCCAGCTGCGCCAGCGCCAGCTGCGGCACGACGACGACGAGCGCGAGCGGCGCCAGCGCGAACACGCCCAGCGGCTCGACCAGCACCGCCGTTGCCACTCCGAGCGCGAGCATGGCCGCGAAGGGCGGCATCATCTCCCGGAACTCGGTCTGAATCAGAACGCTGGGCCGGTAGCCCTGGTAGAAGGGCGCGAAGGTGAGTCGCGCGAAGAGGAAGTTGACGGCGTAGATGAGCAGGCCGGTCGTGTAGAGCGCGGGCGTCGCCGCCACCATCGAGGGAGCGCCGGCGAGCTGAAGCACCCCGTATCCCACCAGGACCGCGAGCGCGAAGCTGCTCACAGTCGCGACGAGGCCGGGTGTGAGCACAGGGTCCTGACGGATTACCAGCCGGCTGATCGCGTCAGGGACGATCCACACCAGGAGCGCCGGCAGGGGACCGGCGATCGCGAGCGCCAGGAGGGCCAGCACGATGCTGGCGTCGAAGTATGCCCCGGCCGCCATCTTCAGCCGGACCTCGGCGAGGAAGGCGATCGCGGCGATCGCGGCTAGAGCGCCGAGGAGCACGGGCTGGTCCCAGGTCGTCGGCGGGGAAAGGAGGACGAACAGGGCGATCGCGGCGGCCGCCGGCGCGAGGTTCGCGGCGATGGCCAGGCGGGTGCGAGCGGGAGTTGCCCCGCTAGGGCACCAGCGTCTCAATGTCTCCAGCGCGCTGCCTCGCATCCGTTCGGGGCGCACATCATCCAGCGCACGCCTAAGTCAGCAGCCTAGCTGATCGGCTGGCAATCGTGGGGATCTGGGCGGGATGTGCTAGCGGCTGCGGAAGCCCATCCGGGGCACTCCTCGCTTGGGTTGACTGACTCTCCCCCTCGCAAACTCGCTGCTTAAGCCTACTAATCCCTACACAAAAGTGTGGAGAGATCTACCAATTAGGGGCGTTTTCGCCTTGCCGCCTGCCGGTCGGTCCACTCGCCGAGCGAGCCGAGCGTCCAGGCGACGCGATGCGCCGCCCGGCCGGCGGGAGAGTCGTCGAGCGGCTCGACCGCGCCGTCCGGGTCGCCGCCAAGCTCGATGGCGGCCTTGCGGACGGCGTTCACCTGGCGGCGCAGCCGCCGTTCCCAGGAGCGGCAGAAGTCGGGCAGCTTCGCGTCGCCGCGGGTCTCGCTGACGCGCGCCAGGTAGCCGAGCAGGGTGGTCACATGCTCGAGGTCCTCGACCGCGAGGCGGAGCGCCTGGTTGCGTTCCAGGAAGCGGTCGAATACCGCGCCCCGCACCGTCCCCAGGTTGGCCCCGCTTCCCTGCGCGGCCACGCCTCCGTGCAGGTCATGCCGGACGGTGAGCGGGCCGAGCTCCTCCAGCAGCCGGGAGATCGAGTCGGCCGCCTTGTCCAGCAGCTCGCGAGCCGGGGTGCCGTCGAACGCGACGGCGAGGCGCCCGAGCCGCTTCACGGCCTGGCGGCCGGTGAGGTAGAGCTCCCGATAGCCGCGGTTCTCGGCCGGGTGGAGAGGCACCCCTCCAACGCTATTCGACTCGGCGCGATGGCGGGCAAAGCGGCGTGGCAGGCGCTGCACGCGGACGCGCCGATCGCGGCGTCGCTCCTTATCCCACCTAGTCCCCCGAAAGTGTGTGCTACGGTGCACCCTGCTTTCTGAACTAAGATCATCGGGAAACTAAGATAATCGAGAAAGGCAACAACTGAAATGAATCTCTTTCCCCCGCTCGTCAGCCGCCCTAGACGCGGCGTCAAGGACGCGATCTCCTCCAAGCCCGGTCGGATCGGGCTGGCCGCGGCCTTGGCGCTCGCTCTCGGCCTCGGCGTTGCCGCCTGCGGCGACTCGTCGGGCGGCGACTCGGGACAGGTCAATCTGGTCGCCTACTCGACCCCTGAGACGGCTTACGACGGGGCGCTCATCCCCGGCTTCCAGAAGACCTCGCAGGGCGATGGCGCGACGTTCAAGAACTCGTTCGGTCCCTCGGGCGACCAGCAGCGGGCGGTGATCGCGGGCCAGCCGGCCGACTACGCCCACCTGTCGCTCGAGCCCGACATGCAGGCACTCGTCGATGCCGGGATCGTCGACTCGGGTTGGCAGGACAACCAGTACAAGGGCATCGTCCAGAACTCGGTCGTGGTGTTCGTGACCCGGAAGGGGAATCCGGAGAACATTCAGACCTGGGAGGACGTGGTGGCGTCGGGCGTCGAGGTCGTGACCCCGAACGTGTTCAGCTCGGGAGGCGCGAAGTGGAACCTGATGGCCGCCTATGGGGCGCAGATCAACCAGGGCAAGTCACCGGCGGAGGCGCTGGAGTTTCTGCGGTCGGTGCTCGAGCACGCCGTCGTCCAGCCGGGGAGCGCAGCCGATGCCCTGACCGCGTTCACGAGCGGCAAGGGCGACGTCCTGCTGTCCTACGAGAGCGAGGCGATCAAGGCCCAGGACGCCGGCGAGGAGGTCGACTACGTGGTCCCGGACGACACGATCCTGATCGAGACGCCGGCCGCGACCACGACTGACGCCTCGACGCAGGCACAGGACTTCCTCACGTACCTGTGGACGCCGGAGGCGCAGCAGCTATGGGCGGACGACGGCTACCGCCCGGTGGACCAGTCGGTGCTGGCCAAGAACGAGGACAGGTTCCCGGTGCCTCCTGGTCTGTTCGACATCGAGAGCCTCGGCGGCTGGGAGAAGGTGAACGCCGAGTTCTTCGATCCCGAGACCGGCAGCGTCGCCGAGATCCAGAGCGATCTGGGGGTCTCCACCGGGTGACGCCCGCAGCGCAGGGAGCTCGAGCCGAGGCGCCTCGGGGGGTCGCCTGGCCACGCATCGGGGGCGCTGCCCTGGGGCGTGGTCTCGTGACCGCGTACCTGAGCCTGATCGTGCTGATCCCGATCGCGGCCCTGGTCGCCGAATCGACCGCAGGGCGGGCTCGAGGCGTTCTGGACGTCCCTGAGCTCTCCTCTGGCTGTTTCGGCCCTGAAGCTCACCCTGATCGCGTCGGCGATCGTGGTTGTCATCAACGTGATCGCGGGCACGGCGATCGCCTGGGTCTTGGTCAGGGACAGCTTCCCGGGCAAGCGGATCGTCAACTCGGTGATCGACCTTCCCTTCGCCCTGCCGACGGTTGTCGCCGGGATCACCCTGCTCGCGCTCTACGGGACCGACAGCCCGCTTGGGATCGACATCGCGTTCACCCGGGTCGGCGTCGTGACGGCGCTCCTGTTCGTCACCCTCCCGTTCGTCGTCCGCGCGGTGCAGCCCGTGCTGCTGGAGCTCGACCGTGAGATGGAGGAGGCCGCCGCGTCGCTCGGCGCCGGGCCGCTGACCACCTTCCGCCGAGTGATCCTCCCGAACCTCACCCCGGCGATCCTGTCCGGCGCCGCGCTCGCGTTCGCGCGCGCGGTCGGCGAGTTCGGTTCCCTGGTCCTGCTGTCCGGGAACCTGCCCAAGACCCAGGTCTCTTCGCTGTTCATCTTCTCTCAGATCGAAAGCGGCAACACGACTGGCGCGGCGGCGGTCTCGGTCACCCTGCTGGTGATCGCGCTCGTCGTCCTGCTTCTGATCGGGCGCCTCACTCACTGGAGCCTTCGCCATGCCCGCTAGTCGGACCGCCTCGAGGCTCGGCCTGCGGTTCTTCGCGCTCGGCTACCTGTCGCTGCTGCTCCTGATTCCCGTCGCGATGATCTTCTTCCGGACGTTCGAGGATGGCGCGGCCGCGGCATTGGAGGCCGTTACGACCCCCGAAGCCCTCCACGCGTTCTATCTGACCATCCTGATCGCCGCAATCGCCGTGTCGGCGAACACGATCTTCGGGGTCGGGTGCGCCCTCCTATTGGTGCGCACCAACTTCCGTGGCAAGGCATTGCTGAACGCGGCCGTCGACCTTCCGTTCGCCATCTCGCCGGTCGTCATCGGGCTCTCGCTGTACCTCCTTTACGGACGCGAGGGTTGGTTCGGGGGGTGGCTGCTCGACAGCGGGATCCAGGTCCTCTTCTCCCTCCCGGGGATGGTTCTGGCGACGATCTTCGTCTCGCTGCCATTCGTCGTTCGCGAGGTGGTGCCGGTGCTGCACGAGATCGGCGACGAGCAGGAGCAGGCGGCACAGACGCTCGGCGCCAACTGGTGGCAGACGTTCTGGCGAGTCACGCTGCCGGCGATCCGTTGGGGGGTCGCCTATGGAGTGGTGCTGGCCACGGCGCGCGCGCTGGGTGAGTTCGGGGCGGTGGCCATTGTCTCCGGCCGGGTCGTCAACGAGACGGAAACCGCGCCGCTTTGGGTGTGGCGGGAGTTTGGGCAGTTCAACCTGACGGGGGCCTATGCCGCGTCGCTTGTGCTGGCCCTGATCGCCATCGGCACGCTGCTGGCGATGAACGCGTTCAAGAGAAAGGAAGCCTGATGGCCATCTCGGTTGAAGGAGCACGCAAGCAATTCGGTGACTTCGTCGCCTTGGACGACGTCTCGATCGACGTCCCGTCGGGCTCGCTGACGGCCCTGCTCGGCCCCAGTGGCAGCGGTAAATCGACCCTGCTCCGTGTGATCGCCGGCCTCGAGCGTCCCGACTCGGGCCGCGTCCTGATCGCGGATCGTGACGCCACCGCGGTGCCGGCTCAGGACCGAGGTGTGGGCTTCGTGTTCCAGCACTACGCCGCCTTCAAGCACATGACGGTGCGCGACAACATCGCCTTCGGCCTCACGATCCGAAAGCGGCCCAAGGAGGAGATCGAGCAGCGTGTGCAGGAGTTGGTGCGCCTCGTCCACCTCGAGGGCTTCACCCATCGCTACCCGTCGCAGCTGTCAGGCGGGCAGCGCCAGCGG
Organism: uncultured Actinomycetes bacterium; assembly: GCA_963740145.1. GTDB lineage: Bacteria > Actinomycetota > Thermoleophilia > Solirubrobacterales > 70-9 > AC-56. The sequence goes on along the minus strand of CAVUDI010000010.1, from coordinate 246,129 downwards.
ATGGCGCTCGCCCGGGCGCTTGCCGTCGAGCCCGAAGTGCTGCTGCTCGACGAGCCCTTCGGGGCGCTCGACGCGAACGTCCGCAAGGAGCTTCGCGTGTGGCTCCGCCGCCTCCACGACGAGGTCCACGTGACGACGATCTTCGTCACCCACGACCAGGAGGAGGCGATGGACGTGGCCGAGCAGATCGTGGTCATGAACGAGGGTCGGGTTGAGCAGACCGGGGCCCCGCGGGACCTGTACGACCATCCGAAGACCGAGTTCGTCATGGGCTTCGTGGGCCCTGTCAACCGGCGCGGGGCGCTGTTCATCCGCCCCCACGACCTGGAGATCCTGGTGGCGCCGGCGGCGGAGGCCGAGGAGGCGATGATCGAGCGGCTCGTCCACCTCGGCTTCGAGGCCCGGGTCGAGCTGATGCTCGCCGACGGCGAGCAGATATGGGCCCAGATGACCCTGGCCGAGGCGGAGTTGATGGAGCTGGCCGAGGGCCAGATCGTGTACGTGCGGCCGCGGCGATCCAAGGTGTTCGAGCCGAACGGCGAGTCGAGCACGAAGGAGTTGGCGGCGGCCTGATCGGGCCATGGTTGCCGGTGAGTCGGCATGACTCCGGTGCGTTCGTACCTGGTCTGCGCCACTCCCCGTAGCGGAAGCACGCTCGTCTGCCAGGCGCTCAAGGCCACGCGTGTCGCGGGAACGCCGGAGGAGTACTTCGAGGCGCTCCTGCACAGCTGGCAGGGCTCGCCGTCCGGAGGACTACTTCGCGCGGCGTGGATGATCGGTCGATCCTCGATCACCTGGGCGAGCGCGGGATCGGCGGACGATCCGCCGCCTCGCTCGCCGCTCTGGAGCCGCACCGCGTACGACCGCTATCTCGAGTGGGCGATGGAGGCCGGCACCACCCCCAACGGCGTCTTCGGGGCGAAGCTGATGTGGGGCTACTTCGGTGACTTCGTGAGCCTGCTTCGCAACGTCCCCCGCTATCGAGACCTGCCGCTGGCCGAGTTGCTGCCGGATGCGTTCCCGAATCTGACCTTCATCCGGGTGGTTCGGGCGGACAAGGTTCGCCAGGCCGTCTCGCTGTGGAAGGCGGTCCAGACGGCGCGATGGCGCCAGGCGCCAGGAGCACGATCGCGATGGCCCCTCGGTCGACGATGGCGACACGCCTCCCTACAAGAGCCTTCATCGAGGAGCACCGACCCCAGCTTCGCTTCCACTACCGCGCGATCGAGCACCTGCTCGAGCCGAATCCTGGTCGAGGAGGCCTTCTGGGACGCGTTCTTCGAGCATTCCCGGACCAAGCCGCTGCTGGTCCTCTACGAGAACTTCGCCGCCGATCCCGAGGTCAGCACGTTGAGCGTCCTCGAGCGTCTGGAGCTCGCGCCGCCCGACGAGCTTCAGCTTCGAGCTGCGCGATGAAGCGGCAGTCGGACGAGTTGAACGACGACTGGGCGCAGCCGCTACAGCGAGATCAAGCTCGGAACCGAGTTCGACCTGAGTGCCGGCCATGCCGCAGCCCGCATGAGCGCGCTGGGACGCGGCGCAACGCGCAGCCGCCGAACATCCTCTACATCCACTCCCACGACACCGGTCGCTACGTCCAGCCCTATGGCTACCAGGTCCCGACCCCCAACATCCAGCTGCTGGCCGACCAAGGCGTCCTGTTCCGCGCCGCCTTCTGCGCGGCGCCGACCTGCTCAGGAAGCCGCGCGCTCCCTGCTGACGGGCCAGTACTGCCACAACAACGGCATGCTCGGACTGGCGCATCGCGGCTGGTCCCTGAACGATTACCGCGCAGCACCTCGTCCATCCCCTTCACGCTCGGCGGGCTACTACTCCGCCCTGATCGGCGAGCAGCACATCTCCCGGGATACGGGCGTGATCGGCTACGACGACGTGGTCGAGGTCGACAGCAACCACGCCGGCGACGTCGCCCCGATCGGCGATCTCGACGATGCGCGAGTGCCCCAAGCCGTTCTTCCTCTCGGTCGGGTTCTTCGAGACCCACCGGAAGTTCTCGGCGCCCACCTCCGTGCGCGACACCCTCTACTCGCTCCCGCCGCCGAACCTTCCCGACACACCTGCGGCACTCGGCGGGACATGGCCGCCTTCAAAGCCAGCGCGCGCTCCCTCGATCAGGGCATCGGCAGCGGTGCTGCACGGGCATCCACGACGTGCGGTCTCGCCGACAGCACGCTGATCATCTGCACCACCGATCACGGTCTCGCCTTTCCCGGGGCCAAGGCGACGCTCGTTCGATCGCGGCCTCGGCGTCATGCTGCTTGCTGCGCGGGCCCGGGCGGATTTGCGGGCGGCCAGGTGTTCGACGCCATGGTCACCCATCTCGACGTCTACCCGACGATCTGCGACCTGGCGGGAGTCGAGCATCCCCCGTGGCTCCAGGGCGACTTCGCTCTTGCCGCTGGTGCGCGAGGAGACGGAGCATCTCCACGACGGAGATCTTCGCGGAGATGACCTTCCACGCCGCCTACGAGCCCATGCGCGGCCGTCCGCACGGAGCGCTGGAAGTACATCCGGCGGTTCGACGACTACGGGCATCCGGTGCTCCCCAACTGCGACGACAGCGCCACAAGGACCTGCTGATCGACACGGCTGGCGGAGCAGGTGGGCCGGGCAGCTCTATGACCTCGTCTTCGATCCGACCGAGGCCTCGAACCTCGCCGCCGATCCCGCCCCTGGAAGTGCTCGGCCCGCTGCGCGAGCGCTCGACGAGGTGGATGGCCCAGACGGAGGACCCGCTCCTCCATGGCCCCGTCGAGCCCCCGCCGGCGCCCAGGTCAACGAGCGAGCCAGCGCTCCGCGGGGATACGCGTCCAGGCCATCCCGCTCGCTCGCAGATGACAGCTAGCGAGCCTCCAGGCGCCGGATCGCTGACGACCCTGCGGACCGGCTCGGGGAGCTTGGCCGGCGACGTCGGCGACCGTCACCGCCTCGAGCACCTCGCGCATGCTGGCGCCCAACGCGATCCAGACCTCCCGTAGCGGCTTCGCATCGCCGGGGAAGGTGAGCTCCTCGGGAGGCTCGCCGCGAACGCTGGCCAGGGGGCCATCGAGCTCGCTGATGATCTCGGCCAGCGTCAGCTCGCCGGGTGGCCGGGCCGAGCCAGTAGCCCCCGTCCGCCCCCGCCGGCCCCGCACGAGCCCGGCGTACCGCAGCTCGGTGAGGATGGGGCCGAGGAAACGCAGCGGGATCTCCTGGGCGCCGGCGATCTGCTCGCCCGAAACGGGGCGCTCCTCGGTGGCGCCGGCGAGCTCGATCATCGCCCGCACCGCGTAGTCCGTCTTCGCCGAGACCTTCACCGGCCCATTCTCGCCTAATAGGGCCGGGGCGCGGCCTACGTGGGTGCGGGCGGGGCCTCCTCCCGCTCCAGGACCACCTCCGCCGGGTCCTTGTCGGTTCGCAGCCCCTTGTACACGGGGGCGCGCAGGGTTCGGGCCGCCGTCCATTCGCGGAAGGCGATCTCGGCCACCAAACGGGGCTCCACGAACACGGCCTGCTTCGGCGGCTGGCGGCCCTCGAAGGGGCTCCCGGATGTCTGGAGGGGCTCGAGCAGGCCGGCGAGGCGCCGCAGCTCCGCTTCGGTGAAGCCGCTGCCGACCCGGCCGGCGTAGCGCAGCCGCCGCCCTGCGTCGTCGTCCTCGTGGTAGCCGACGAGGATGGCGCCGATCGTCCCCGCTCGGCGCCCCTGCCCGGGGAGCCAGCCGCCGATCACGAGCTCCTGGCTGCGGGTGTTCTTCACCTTCAGCCAGGCCCGGCTGCGCCGCCCCGGGCAGGTAGCGGCTGTCGAGCCGCTTGGCGACCAGCCCTTCGAGGCCGCGCTCTTTGGTGAGGTCCCGCAGCGCCTTTCCCTCGCCGCGGTGGTGGCTGGGCGTCTGCCAGCTGGGCCCGTCGAGCTTGAGCCCCTCGAGCCGCTCGCGGCGCTCGGCGTAGGGGAGGTCGACGAGCGAGCGGCCGTCGAGGAAGAGGAGGTCGAAGATCAGGTAGGTGACGGGGCAGTCGGCCATCCGGCGGCGAACGGCCGACTCGGAGGCGAGGTTCATGCGGCTCTGGAGCCGCTCGAAGCTGGGCCGGCCGTCTTCGCCGAACGCGACCACCTCGCCGTCGAATACCGCCTCGCGAGCGCCGAGCTCCCCGCCGAGCGCGCGCAGCTCCGGGTAGTGCGAGGTGATCTCGCGCAGGTTGCGGCTCTCGAGCCGCAGGCGGCCGGCCTCGCTGTAGGCGATCGCGCGAACGCCGTCCCATTTGACCTCGTAGGCCCAGGCCTCCTCGTCGCGCGGCAGGCGGGTGGAGAGGGTGGCGAGCATGGGCTTGAGCTGCTTGGGCATGGGCTCCCGCTCGGGGTCGAGCGGCGGGTCCATGCGATGGATCATCCAGTTGTCGCCCTTCGTCTGGAAGAGGGCGTACTTCCCCTTCACGCGCTCGCCCGTGAAGGTGAGGATCACCTCGTCGTCGCGAAACTTCTCGGCCTCGTAGGTGCCGCGGTCCCAGATCTCGATCGTCCCGGCGCCGTACTCGCCCTTCGGGATCTCCCCCCTGAAGTCGAGGTACTCGAGCGGATGGTCCTCGGTGCGGACGGCGAGCCGGTTCCCCTTCGGGTCCTGGGGGACACCCTTCGGCAACGCCCACGAGGCCAGCACGCCGTCGCGCTCCAGTCGCAGGTCCCAGTGCAGCCGCCGCGCGTGGTGCTCGTGGACGACGAATCGGTTGCCCTTCGCTTTCTTGGGGCGCTTCGACTTCTTGCCGCCGCGGGGCTCAGGCGTCTTCTCGAAGGAGCGCTTCCTCTCGTAGTCACTCAGTTTCCGGCTCGCCATCGCGGGCTCATGGTAGGCCGATGGCTCGCGCTCTCTGCGTTGATCAGCCTCCGCGTTGCGACATGGGGGCGACGGGAATTGAACCCGCGTTTATGCAGATTAAAAGTCTGCCGCAAAACCAACGTTTGCTACGCCCCCCGGTCAAGACTGTAACCACCAATGAACACGGTCCGGGTGCGCCCGCCAGCATGGCCGCAGCCGCCGCCCGCGACTAGTGCCTGAAGTGCCTGCGCCCGGTGAACACCATCGCCACGCCCGCCTCGTCGCAGGCGGCGATCACCTCCGAGTCGCGCATCGACCCGCCGGGCTGGATCAGCGCCGTCACCCCTGCGTCGATCGCCAGCCGGGGCCCATCGGAAAACGGGAAGAACGCGTCTGAAGCCACCACCGACCCCGCCATCAGCCCCTCGGCATCCTCGCGGCGAGCCTGGTACGCCTTGTCGATCGCGATCCTCACCGAATCCACGCGGCTCATCTGCCCCGCGCCGATCCCCACCGTTGCCCCATCCTTGGCGATCACGATCGCGTTCGAGCGCACGGGGCGGCACACCTTCCAGGCGAACCAAAGGTCCTCCCACTGGCCCTCCTCGGGCTTGGTGGCGGTGACTACCCGCATCGACTCCCGGCTCTCGTCGATCCGGTCGGGATCCTGCACGAGGAGACCGCCGCGCACCCGCTTCACGTCGCGCTCGCGAGGCTCGTAGCCGCGCTGCTCGGTCGCCTCCAGAAGCCGCACCGCCTCCTTCTGCTTCAACACTTCGAGCGCATCCTGGTCGTACGCAGGCGCGATCAGGACCTCCATGAAGCGCTCGTGCAGCCGCTCGGCCAACGCCCGATCGACCGAGCGGTTGAGCGCGATCACACCGCCGAACGCCGACATGGGGTCGCAGGCGAGCGCCTTCTCGTAGGCGTCGCCGATCTGCTCCGCCACGGCCACGCCGCACGGGTTGTTGTGCTTGACGATCACGCAGGCGGCGGGCTCGAGCTCGTCGACCAGGCGGCGAGCCACGTCCAGGTCCAGCACGTTGTTGAACGAGAGCGCCCTCCCGTGAAGCTTGGCCACCCGTGAGAGCACGTGCGTACGAGCGCCCACCTCCACGTACAGCGCCGCCTTCTGGTGCGGGTTCTCGCCGTAGGAGAGGTCGAGGAACTTCTCGTGCGGCATCACCCAGTGGCTGGGGTAGGCCTCGTAGCGCAGCCCGTACCAGCGGCTGATGGCCGCGTCGTAGCGGGCCGTGAACGCGAACGCCTCGTTGGCCAGCCAGTGCCTGGTCTCCGACGAGATGTGGCCATCCGAGTCCTCCAGCTCGGCGAGCACCGCGTCGTAGCTCTCGGGCTGGACGACCACCGCGACGAAGCGGTGGTTCTTGGCCGCGGCCCGGACCATCGTCGGGCCGCCGATGTCGATGCTCTCGACCGCCTCGGCCTCGCTCACCTCCGGCTGGCTGACGGTGCGCTCGAACGGGTAGAGGTTGACGCAGACGAGGTCGATCGGCTCGATCCCCTCGGCTTCGAGCGTGGCCATGTGGTCGGGGTCGTCGCGCACCGCGAGCAGCGCCGCATGCAGCCGCGGGTGCAGCGTCTTCACGCGCCCGTCGAGGATCTCCGGCGACCCCGTCAGGTCGGCGACGTCGCGCACGTCCAGGCCAGCCTCACGCAACGCTGTCGCGGTGCCCCCCGTGGAGACAATCTCCACCCCCATTCCCGCCAGGCCGCGGGCGAAGTCGACGATTCCGGTCTTGTCCGAGACCGAGATCAGCGCCCGGCGCACCCTGATCGCGTCCTCCGCGGCCACCGAGGGCTCCGTGCTCTCGCCGGTGGTCACCGGATCAGCCATGCCTATTCGCTTGCCTCGGCATCGACATGAACGAGTCGCGGGTTCTCCGAATCGATCCGGACCGCCCCGGCGGCGATCAGGCGGATCGCCTTGGGAAGCAGCTCGTGCTCGGCCCGGTGGATCTTCTCTTCCAGTTGGGCGCGGTCGCGAGTGTATGGCACCTCGATCGCCTGCTGCAAGACGATCGGCCCCGAGTCCACCCCCTCGTCGACCAGGTGCACGGTCACCCCGGTCACGCGCACCCCGTGCGCGAGCGCCTGGCCGATCGCATCGAGGCCCGGGAACGAGGGAAGCAGCGCCGGGTGCACGTTGACGATCCGGTGGCGGAAGCGGCCCACGAAGTCTTGCGACAAGAGCTCCATGTAGCCGGCGAGGACGATCAGGTCGACGTCCCGCTCGGCAAGCCAGTCGGCGATCGCGGCGTCACGCGAGGCCCGGTCCGGATGCCCCGAGCGCTCGAACACCCCGGTCTCGATCCCGGCCTCGCGGGCACGCTCCAGCGCCCTCGCCCCCGGCCTGTTGGAGGCCACACACGCGACCTCGATCCCATCCTGGCCGTGCAGCCGGTCGATGATCGCCTGGAGGTTTGTCCCAGTGCCGGAGGCGAGAACGGCGATCCGGAAGGCCACTCAGGAGCGGCCGCCGCTCGCACTAGCGACGAAGTCGCGGTTCACTCGTGTGGACCTGCCGCCACCGTGGCGCCCTAACCCGGCGGCTCCGCAGGCGAAGCCGAGGAGGCGCCGGCGGTGGTGAGCACCTCGAGCGCGAACTTGCCGTTGCCCTCTCCGCCGTCGCCGAGCGGGTAGTTGCCGCTGAAGCAGGCGTCGCAATGGTGCTGTGCGGGAGTGCCGACCGCCTCGTAAACCCCCTCCATCGACAGGTAGGCGAGCGAGTCGGCACCGAGCTCGTCGGCGATCTGCTCGACCGTGCGGTTGTGGGCGATCATCTCCTCGCTGGTCGACATGTCGATCCCGTAGTGGCAGGGATGGCGAATCGGCGGCGAGGAGATCCGCAGGTGCACCTCCTTCGCCCCGGCGTCCTTCAGCATGCCGACGATCTGGCGCGTCGTGTTGCCGCGCACGATCGAGTCGTCGACCACGACGACGCGCTTTCCGGCGACGATTTCCGGCAGCGGGTTGAACTTCATTCGCAGGCCGTGCTTGCGCAGCTCCTGTCCCGGCTGGATGAATGTCCGCGCCACGTAGCGGTTCTTGATCAACCCGTCGTCCTGGTGGATGCCCGACGCCCGCGCGAAGCCGTTGGCCGCGGGGTTGCCCGAGTCGGGCACGGAGATCACCAGGTCGGCGTCCACCGGCGACTCGCGCCAGAGGATCTCGCCCATCCGCCCGCGCACCTGCTGCAGGACGCGGCCTTCAAGCCGCGAGTCGGGCCGCGAGAAGTAGATGTGCTCGAAGACGCAGTGGGCGGGGCGGTTCGAGGGCACTACCTGCCGCGTCTCGATTCCGTCCTCGGTGAGTGAGATCAGCTCGCCGGGCATCACCTCGCGCAGCAGCTCGCCGCCGATGATGTCGAAGGCACAACTCTCCGAGGCGACGCAGTAGCGGTCGCCGATCTTGCCAAGCGACAGCGGCCGCACGCCGTGCGGATCGCGGAAGGCGACCACCGCCCGCTTCGTCATCACGACGGTCGAGTAGGCGCCCTCGAGCCGCGGCATCACCGCCGCTACGGCGTTCTCTATCGGCCGTGCCTCCTCCACCGAGAGCAACGTGGCGATGATCTCCGAGTCCGACGTGCCGCGGAACTCCAGCCCGCGTTCGCGCAGCTCGTTATAGAGCTCGACGGCGTTGGTCAGGTTTCCGTTGTGGGCAAGGGCCAGCTCGCGCCCGTCGTCGCGCCAGACGGGCTGCGTGTTCTCCCAGGAGCCGCCGCCGGTGGTTGAGTAGCGGACGTGGCCGATCGCCATGTCGCCCTCCAGCGCGCGCAGCTTCTCCTCGTCGAAGACCTGGGAGACGAGCCCCGTGTCGCGCAGGGTGGTGATGTGGCCGCCCTCGCAGGTGGCGATCCCCGCCGACTCCTGACCACGGTGCTGGAGCGCGTACAGGCCGAAGAAGGCGAGCCGCGCCACGTCGTGTCCGGGCGCGTATACGCCAAACACCCCGCACTCATCGCGCGGGCCTTCGCGGTCTGGGGCAGGCCGCTCGGTCGGGTTCATGTGGGCTTCTCTGCTTTGAGAGATTGAGCTGGCGAGGCAGGCGGAGTCCGCCTGCAACCGCAGGGTAGCAATCGCCTAGGTGGGTCCGAGCGAGCGCCAGGCACGCTCGGCATCCGCCAGCGGGAGCGCGACCTCGGCCTCGGCCGCGGAGATCTCCAGCAGCTCGCCACCCGCCTCCCCGATCACCAGGACATCGACGCCGCGCTGTGAGCCTTGGGCGGTGAGGGCCTCCAGCTCCGGCGCCGGGCCCGCGACCGCGAACCCACCCACTCCCTCGCCGAACAGACAGGACTCGCCCGACCCGCCGCGCAGCTCCACCAGGGAGTCGAGGTCGGCGCGAACGCCGACCCCGCCAGCGATCGCGCACTCGGCCAATGCGCAGGCCAGGCCGCCGTCGCTGACGTCGTGGGCCGCCGTCAGGCGGCCGGACCGCACCCCCTCGCGCACCAGCTCGATCGCGTCGCGGACCGCCTCGATCGAGACGCCCGGCAGCCCCGGTCCGAGGTCGCCGCGCAGCTTCGCCAGCTCGGAGCCGGCCAGCGAGGGCGCGAACGGCCCCACCAGGGCAATCGCGTCACCCCCGCTGATCGCGATACCCCCGGCGCGGCCTGGGTCGGGCAGCTCGCCGACCAGGCCGACCACGGGGGTGGGATAGATCGGTCCCGCATCCGTTTCGTTGTAAAGGGAGACGTTGCCGCCGACGACCGGCACCCCGAGGGCCGCGCATGCGTCCGCGAGCCCCTGCACCGAGCGATCGAGCTGCCAGGCGACGTGAGGCTTCTCCGGGTTGCCGAAATTGAGGCAGTTGGTCAGGCCCAGGGGCTCGGCGCCCACGCAGGCGAGGTTCTGGGCGCACTCGAGCACCGCCTCCACCGCTCCGCGGTACGGATCGCATGCGACGCGACGCCCGTTGCCGTCGATCGCGACGGCGATCGCGCCCCCGGTCTCCTCCAGCTTCAAGACCGCCGCGTCGGCGGTCTCCGGGCGCCGAACCGTGCGTGACTGGACGATCGAGTCGTAGCGCTCGAACGCCCACCGCTTCGAGGCGATGCTCGGCGAGGCGAGCAGGGTCAGCAGGATCTCGCCTGCCTCGGCGCTTGGATCCAGCGACGCGCTGTTGCCGTATAGCCACTCGCTCGGCTCCTCCGGTCGGAGGTCGTACAGAGGGCATTCGTCGATCAACGCGGCGACCGGCGCGTCGCCGACGACCTGGTCGCCGGCCAGCACCCGGACCCGGCCCGTTTCGGTCACCTCGCCGATCGCCGCGGCCCCCGTCTGCCACCGCTCGCACACGGCCAGGACGTCACCGAGCCTCGAGGGCTGAACCACGGCGAGCATCCTCTCCTGCGACTCGGAGATCATGATCTCGAACGGCTCCATGTCCGCCTCGCGCAGCGGCACCCGGTCGACGTGGAGGTCGATTCCCACCCCGCCTGAGGCCGCCATCTCGGCGGAGGAGGAGGTGAGGCCCGCCGCGCCCAGGTCCTGAAGCGCCACCAGCAAGCCGCGATCGAGCAGCTCCAGGCAGCACTCCATCAGCTTCTTCTCCTCGAACGGGTCGCCTATCTGCACGCTGGGCCGCATCTCGGCGCCCTCGGCGAGCTCCGCCGAGGCGAGCACGGAGGCTCCGCCGATCCCGTCGCGCCCCGTCGATGCGCCCAGCAGCAGGACGATGTTTCCGACCCCGGCGGCAGCCGAGCGCACGAGTCGCTCGGTGGGGGCAAGCCCCACGCACATCGCGTTGACGAGGCAGTTGTGCTCGTACGGGGCCTCGAAGTAGATCTCGCCCCCCACGGTCGGCACCCCGATCGAGTTCCCGTAATGCCCGATCCCGGCGACCACGCGGTCGAGCAGGTAGCGGGAGCGTTCGGACTCCAGCTCGCCGAACCGCAGCGAGTCGAGCACCGCTATCGGGCGCGCCCCCAGCGCGAACACGTCGCGGAGGATTCCTCCAACCCCGGTGGCAGCTCCCTGGAACGGCTCCACCGCGCTGGGGTGGTTGTGGGACTCGACCTTGAACGCGATAGCGTGCCCCGCGCCGACGTCGACCGCGCCGGCGTTCTCCCCCGGGCCCATCAGCACGCGCGGGCCCTCGGTGGGCAGACGGCGGAGCAGCTTGCGCGAGTGCTTGTAGGCGCAGTGCTCGGACCACAGCAGCGAGAACATCGCCAGTTCGACGCCGTTCGGCTCGCGCTCGAGCAGCTCGACGATGCGCTCGTACTCCGAGTCGGTGAGGCCGAGCTCCCGATGCCTCGCTTCGCTGGACACGACCATCGAGATCAGTATTTCGATCCGGGCGGCGCTACGGCCTAAGCCATGGCGAGGGCCGCCAGCGTGTCCCAGAGCTCCAGCGCCTCGCTCGACCCCGCCCGCGAGCGCCAGTCATCGGCGCTCGGGCCGACCAGCTCGGGCTCGAAGAAGCCGGACTCCGCCGAGCCGCTCGAGGCCGTGGAAGGCAAGCGCGGCCCGAACCTGGGCGTCGAGGTCCGTGTGGCGATCGAAGTCGATCACGGGGAACGGGCGGCGGCGGTGCTCGGCCAGCAGAGCCCGGTTGTAGATCAGCCAGAGCTCCTCCCATGCTGCCGCGGAGAGCTGCGGGTGTCGCCTCTGGCGCTCATGTGCGCGCCGCTCGAGCGACTCTCGCACGGCCACGGGATTGCGGATCACGCCAATCGGCCTCAGGTCGAGATCGCGCCACAGCTCCAGCACGAGCAGCATCCGCGGGTCCTTGACCCCGATGGTCTGGCCCGGGATCGTGCTGAGGATCGCGTTGCGCCGGCGATAGTCGCCCGAGCGGGCGCGGATGCTCGCGGGAGGGTCCCACCAAGAGCCGCCGCTGCGCTCCAGGACCCGGTCGTGGAGCCTGTTGAGCTTCGTGATCTCGCGGTTGCCGCGCGGGTTGAAGCGGTTCCGCTCCGAGACCGGGCCCAGCTCGACACCGTGGTCGGCCAGCATGCCGGCGGTCACCGAGGTGCCGCTGCGGTGCATCCCGAGAATGGCGACGATTCCCTTGCCGCGCAGCTCCGCGGGCGTCCGGGCGCCGAACAGAGGCATCTCGTCTACGTTACCCGCCGATGATCCACATCGCGACCGTCCACTGGCGAAGCGACCGCTGGATCGACATCCAGCTTCGCTACCTGGAGCGCAACATCGACGAGCCTTTCAAGGTCTACGCCTGGCTCGACGCCGAGATGCGCGACCAGGCGCGCAAGTTCTTCTACAGCACCGACGTGCCGATCAAGCAGCACGAGCTGAAGCTCACCCTGCTCGGCGACATCGTCGCCCAGGCGGCCGAGCCGGAGGAGATCATCATGTTCATCGACGGGGACGCCTTCCCCATCGCCCCGATCGCCCCCTTCCTGCGCCAGAAGCTGGAGCGCTACCCGATCGTCGCCGTGCGGCGGGACGAGAACAACGGCGATCCCCAGCCCCATCCGTCGTTCTGCGTCATGCGAGCGGGGCTGTGGCGCGAGCTGCCCGGCGATTGGCGGCGCGGCGCCACCTGGGTCAACCCTCAGGGGAAGGAGGTCACGGACGTCGGGGGGAACCTGCACCACCTGCTTCAGGAGCGCGGCATCGACTGGTACCCGCTCCTGCGCACGAACAAGGTCAACCCCCACCCGCTCCAGTTCGGGGTCTATGGGGACCTCGTCTATCACCATGGCGGCGGCTTCCGCCTCACCGCTGGCGGCAGGCTGTGGCGAGCGGCGGCCGAGGACAGGCTGAACGCCACGCTGCGGGGGCGGCTTGCCGCGAGGCTGTCGAAACAGGGCATTGCCGGCAGGTTCCGGAAGTTCATCGACCCGGTGCGCCGCTACCGCGTGGCGCTCGGCGAGGAGCTGGCCCAGATCAACGAGCAGGTCTTCGACCTGATCCAGCGCGACGACCAGTTCTATCTCCAGCTCATCGATGCCGACCGCGGTGGCGAGCTGGCGACCATCAAGGCCCCGGTGGTGCTCGAGGACGCCAAGCAGCTCTCGGCTACCCGCTGACCTCCTGGGGCTGGGCCGCCAGTGCCGCCAGGGAGGCGAAGATCCCCAGTCCGTCGGTCGACCCGGTCAGTGGATCGACGGCGTGTTCAGGGTGGGGCATCAACCCCATCACGTTGCCGCCCTCGTTGACGACCGCTGCGATCTCGCGGGCGGAGCCGTTCGGGTTCTGGCCCGCGGCATAGCTCAACACGACTCCGCCGCGCGCCTGGAGCTCGTCGAGCTGGTCGGGCGGGGCGAAGTAGCGCCCCGACTCGTGCTTGACCGGGATCGAGAGCCGCTGTCCGGGGCGGCACTGACGCGTGAACGGCGTCTCGGCGTTCTCCACCACCAGCTCGACCTGCCGGCAGACGAACCTCAGCGAGTCGTTGGGCAGCAGCGCACCCGGCAACAGGTCCGCCTCGCAGAGGACCTGGAACCCGTTGCAGATCCCCAGCACCGGCTTGCCGGCGGCAGCATGCTCGGCGACCGCCTCCATGGCCGGCGCGAACCGCGCGATCGCCCCCGCCCGCAGGTAGTCGCCGTAGGAGAAGCCTCCCGGCACGACCGCCACGTCGACGCCATCGAGGTCGGTCTCCTGATGCCAGACGAGCCGCGCGTCGCCCACCCGGCGGCAGGCGAGGAGCGCGTCGCGCTCGTCGCAGGAGCCGGGAAACTGGAGAACCCCGAAGGTGATCAAGAGCCCGCGGCCTCTCTCCTAGGCCTTGGCCGCTTCCCCGTCCAGCTCGATCTCGTACTCCTCGATCAGCGGGTTGGCGAGCAGCTTCTCGCAGAGCTCGGCGAGGCGGTCGGGGTCATCGGCCTCGAGCTCCACCAGACGTCCCACGCGTACATGCGAGACGCCGTCGAAGCCAAGCGCGGGGAGGGCGCGCTCGATCGCCTTGCCCTGCGGATCGAGGATGCCCTGCTTGGGACGAATCAGGACCTTGGCCTTCATGGGCTCAACGTTAGTGCCCTGCGCGGCGGGCCAGCCTGATCAGGATCGGCGCCGAAGCCCGGCGGGCAGGCGGGGACGAAGTCGCCACCAGCGGCTCGACCTGATGCTCTCGAGGTGCCGCTCGCGACGGCGCAGGCGACGCCGCAGCTTCAGCTCGCTCTCCTTCAGCTCCTGGTACCGACCCCGGACGGCGCTGGTGCCACGGCGCCGGACGTATCTGGTCAGCGCGTCCATCGCGTCGACCTCGAGCTCGTCGAGTTCCCGCCGCCGCCGCTCCTCGGACCAGGCACGCGAGCCGGCCGGCGATGCCCCGCCCTCGAGCGGATCGGGGCACGCGGCGACGTAGTCGCGAAAGTCCGTGTCCTCCACCAGCCAGCCATCCTCGACGCCGCGCGCGACCTCCTGGTCGGACAGCGTGAGCTGGTCGTAGACCTGGTCGAGGCGCCCGCCCTCATAGGCGGCCAGAAGGTCCGCCCGCCAGCTCGATTCCAGCATCCCGGCCCCCTCGGCCATCTCGACCCGGCGCCGGTATTGCGCTGGGCTTCGGACCGGGAAGTGCAGTACCCGGATCGGAAAGGTGGGGGCGAAGACGAGCTCCTGCTCCGCCCTTGCCGACTCTCCGGCCTGCGAGATCGTGAGCCCTGGCCTGCCTGCGCGGGCCGGGGCTGAGGAGTTCTCGATCCAGATCCGGGTGGGGTGGGGGTGATCGAGCGCGATGCGAGGGTGCGTCCGGTGGGCCGCCTTCGGCGGCTGGAGGCATCGTGCCTCGCGAAAGGTCAATCGCTCCGCGAAAGGGGCTTCACCCGGTCGGGGGACGAACTCCGTCCGTGGCGCGATCACCATTCCGAAGCGCTCGGGGATCGCCGCCAACGTCTGCTTGAGATCGCCGGTGAGCGGCCACCAGAATTCGTCCCCGTCATTGTGGATCACCCAGTCCGCGCCGAGCTCGTGGGTGAGCCGGCCAATCCTGGTGCGACCCTCGGTCCACGCCTTGTTCACGGAGCCGGGGAAATGTTCGAGCTTCACGAGGCCGGCGCGCTCGTAGCGCTCGAGAATCGCGACCGTGCCGTCCGTGGATCCGTTGTCGGCGACGATGAAGAAGTCCACCCCCTGGGCGCGGTGGTAGCTGAGGTTGGTCTCGATGACGTCTGCCACGTCTCGGACCAGGAGAGTCATCGCCAGGCGCATGAGGGCGGAGGCTAGCGGCGGCGCTTCGCCGCGCGTGATCTGGAGAGGGCGCTGGGCAGCCGGGGACGAAGGCGCCACCAACGGCTCGATTCGATCCTTCGCAGACGCTCTCGCTGGCGCTCGAAACGGTCACGCAGCTGCGCGAGGCGCCGCTCCAACTGGCGCCTTGAGGGGCGGCCACGGTGCTCCAGGTGCCGCGTCTGAAGCTTGTACGCGTTCGCCTGGAAGTAACGGCTCAGCGCGTACATCGCATCGACCTCGAGCTCGTCGAGCTCCTGCCGCCGACGTTCCTCGGACCAGGCCCGCGAACCGGCAGGCGGCGTTCCACCCCCATCGAGCATCTCGGGGCAGGCCGCCAGGTAGTCGCGAAACTCGGCGTCCTCGACCAGCCAGCCTTCCTCGATCCCCCGGCCGACCGCCTCGTCATCGAGCGTCAGCTCAGAGTAGATCTCCTCGAGACGGCCTGCCTCGAAGGCGCTCCGCACCCTGTCGCCCTCCCTGAGCTGGTCGTTGGCCAGCGCCAGCTCGACCATGTGCCGGTACTGCCCGAAGGACCGAATCGGAATGTGATGGACGGCGAGCGGAAAGGTGGGAGCCATAAGGAGCTCGAGCTCGCCCTCTTCGGCGTGCTCGGCCTGGGCCCGGCGAACCGGCCTGCCGACCAGTCCCTGGCGTGGCGAGACGCCGCGGTCCACCCAGATGTGCGTGGGGTGGGGCTGCGAGATCATCACCTGGGGGTGGGTTCTGTGTGCCGTCTTCGGCGGGCGCCGGAACCGCGCCTCGCGGACGGTCAACCGGTCGCCGAAGAAGCTCTCTCCCGGCCGTCCCACGAACTCGGTTCTGGGCGCCAGCACGAGGCCGAAACGCTCCGGGATCTCGGCCAGCGCCTGCTTGAGGTTGCCGGTGAGCGGCCACCAGAACTCATCCTGGTCGTTGTGAAACACCCAGTCGGCGCCGAGCTCCCAGGCCAGCCGGGCCAGTTTCGTGCGGCCCTCTCCCTGTGCCTCGCGCACCGGCCCCGAAATCCGCTCGACCGTGATCAGCCCGGCGCGCTGGTATTGCTCGAGCAGCTCCAGCGAGCCGTCGGTCGATCCGTGGTCGCCGACCACGAAGATGTCGACCCCCTGCGCTCGGTGGTAGCGGAGGTTGGCGTCGATCACGTCCGCACCGTCGCGGACGAGCAATGTCATCGCCAGCCGCACGCCGGAGCAGGCTACCCGCGGAGACGCCGGGCCGCTTGCCGCAACCTCGCCCATGGACGGGCGCGCTCCGCGCGCAGCTCCGCGCGCAGCTTCTGCACCCGCTCGCGCTTCTCGTCGAGGTTGCGGCCAAGCCGCTCCACCTTTCGCCGCGCGGCGTCCCGCTCCCGGACGGCGTCCTTGTACTGCGACTCCAGGGTGTCGACCCGCTCGCGCGTGCGATCGCGCTGGACCACCAGCCAGCGCTCGGTCCGGGCCAGAAGCTGCATCGCATCGAACTCGAGCTCTGCCTGCTCTCGCTGGAGCTCGTCCGGCGACGGCTCCACCCCCAGGCTCCCGGCCGGGCCGCCGTCGAGCGGATCGGGGCACTGTGGCAAGAGGCGCGCGAAGCGCTCGTCACGCACCAGGCGTCCGGCGCGAATCCCGTCCTCCACGTCGCCATCGTCGAGGACGAGATCCGCGTAGAGCTCCTCGAACCGGCCCTCCTCGTACATCTCGCGAAGACGCCTGAAGCGCCCCCAGTCCGGGAACCGGCCCTCGAAGATCGCGATCTCGGTGCGGCGCTTGAACTGCGCGAAGGACCGCACGGGGAAGTGAAGGATTCGGAGCGGCCAGGTGGGTGCCCAGACGAGCCTGATCTTCTCCTCGCCCGGCGCGGCCTTGCCTCCGTTCGGGTCGCGAACCGTGCGGTGCACCGGACGGCCAGGGGGGCGAAGCGTCTCGGCCACGTCGCCGCTGGCTCCGGCCACCGCCACGTCGTGGCCGCCTCGGTCGAGAACGACCACGTCGGGCACCGCCCGATGCGCGACCTTAGGCTGGAACCGCGCGCGCGACTCCCGCACGGTGAGCCGATCGGAGAACGAGCCGGGGCCATCGGGCCGTCCCGCGAACTCGGTGCGTGGCGCGACCACGACGCCGTAGGGCTCGGCTATCGCGTCGAGCGCGTCGACCAGCGTGCCCCGCGCCGGCAGCCAGAACTCGTCCGCGTCCGTATGGATCACCCAGTCGGCATCGAGATCCGTGGCGGCCAAGCGGGCCATCCGCGTCAGCCATTCGGCGCCGCGCTGTTTGTAGTCCGTGCCCGGCTCGTTGATCACGTGGGCGAGCCCCGCGTCGGCGTAGCGGCGGAGGATCTCGGGGGTTTCGTCGGTGGATCCGTTGTCGGTGACCACGAACTGGTCCACCCCGAGCGCGTGGTGCAAGCGGAAGTTGGCCTCGAGGATGTCGCCTTCGTCCCGGACCTTGAGCGCCATCACCAGGCGCGGTCTTCGGTCTGAGGATGGGCGGTCCGGCAAGGAGGGGCATTCTAGGGCCGTGCGTCCTGCCCCCAAACTGCTACCAATCGTCGGCCGATGAAGCTGGTCATGACCCTGCTCGTACGCGACGAGCAGGACATCGTTCGCGAGAACCTCGACTTCCACCTCGCTCAGGGGGTCGACGAGGTGATCGTCACCGATAATGGCTCGGAGGACGCAACCGTGGAGATCCTGCGGGAGTACGAATCCCGGGGGGTCGCGCGGCTGCTGTTCGAGCCGACTGACGACTACTCGCAGGGGCGCTGGGTGACCAGGATGGCCCGGCTCGCTGCCACCGAGGGCGCCGACTGGGTGATCAACAACGACGCCGACGAGTTCTGGTGGCCCCGTGCCGGATCGCTGAAGTCCGTCTTCGAGCGGCTCGGCGAGGAGGTCGGCCTGGTGGTGGCCCGCCGCCAGAACTTCGTCCCTCGGCAGGAGGACGGGCGCCCGTTCTGGGAGCGCATGACGCTTCGCGAGCGCGAGTCGCTGAACCCGCTTGGCAAGCCGCTGCCGCCCAAGCTGGCCCACCGCGCGGACCCCGAGATCGCGGTGGCGCAGGGGAACCACAAGGTGGAGGGCGTGGAGCTGGGGGAGCGCCTGGACGACGGCTCGATCGAGATCCTCCACTTCCCGATGCGCACCTACCGGCAGTTCGAGAACAAGATCGTCAAGGGCGGCCGAGCGTACGGGCGGAACCGCGAGCTGCCGCAGCGTACGGGCCGCACCTGGCGGCGGCTATACGAGGCGTGGGAGGAGGGCAGGCTGCGGGACCACTACGACAGCAACGTGGTCGCCGAGGGCGGGCGCACCGACCTGGTCGAGGACACGCGCCTGCGGGACTTCCTGCGGGCGCTGCCCGCCAAAGGCGTCGTGCGAAGTTCCTAGGTCTGGTCCGGCCGGCGCTCCGCGGGGGCGTCCTCCGCCGCCTCGGCCGCGGGGTGGCCATCTCGCGCTCGCAGGCCTCGGACCAGCTTCAGGAGGCGCCTGCCAAGGGTGCGGCCGAGCTTTTCCCGCAAGTGGTCGTTCTTGGCATGCAGCTCGTCGAGTCGCTCGCGAGCCAGGTCCAGGCGCAGCATCGTGAACCGCTGCGTGCGGGTAATCAGCCGCATCGCGTCGAGCTCCACCTCCGCCCGCTCGCGCTCGAGCTGGGACTCGGAGGGAGCCACGCGTACCTCAGCCGCCTGGCCGCCCGCGACCGGATCAGGACAGCGCGGCAGGAGCTTCGCAAGCCGCTCGTCGCGGACCAGCTCCCCGTCTCTGATTCCCTCCTCGACCGCCGCGTCATCCCAGATCAGCTCGGCGTACAGCTCCTCGAGGCGACCCTGCTCGTAGTGGTAGCGCAGGCGCCGGAAGCGGCCCGTGTCGCGGAACCCGCCGTGGCGCAGCGAGATCTCCGTCCGCCTTTGGAACTGCTGGAAGGAGCGCACGGGGAAATGGAAGATGCGAAGCGGCCAGGTTGGCGCCCAGACGAGCCGGATGTCCTCTTCGCCTCGGCCAGGCTCCTCCTCTCCCATGCGGACGCTGCGATGGACCGCCCGCCCCGGCGGGCGGAGCGCCTGCCACAGGTCGCCGTTCGCCGCCGCCGCGACGTCGTGGGCCCCCCGGTGCAGCACGACGACGTCCGGATCGGCGCGGTGGGCGACCTTGGGCTGGAGGCTCGAGCGCGCCTCGCGCACCACCAGCCGCTCCGCAAACGAGCCCGGCGTGTCGGGCCGCCCCACGAACTCGGTTCGCGGGACGACGACGGCGCCGAACTGCTCCGGGACAGCGGCTAGAGCCTGGGTCAGGTTGCCGGTCAGCGGCCACCAGAACTCGTCGGCGTCGTTGTGAATCACCCAGTCGGCGCCGAACTCCGTCGCCGCCATCCTCCCCATTCGCGTGTACCACTCGGCGCCCAGGGTCCGGAGGTCGCCGCTCTCGTCCCGCAGGACGCGAGCGAGTCCCGCGTCCTCGTAACGCGCCAGGATCTCGGGCGTCCGATCCACCGAGCCGTTGTCCATGACGACGAAGAAATCGACCCCCAGCGCCCGGTGGAAGCGCAGGTTGTCCTCGATCACGTCTTCCTCGTCGCGGACCTTGAGGGTCATCACCAGCGTCATGGGCTGGAAACCGGCTAGCGGGCTCCGGCACGCGCCGGGACGCCCCGACTGGCGCTGGCGAGGCTCGTCCACAGCGAGAGGTCGATCTCCGGGCAGTGCTCGGCGAGCCGGATGGCGTCCTCCCGGTAGCGCTCGGCCAGTTCCTGGCTGACCGCGGGCAAGAGCTCCGGGGTGCTCCGCCCGGCTTGTTTGTGCTTCATCAGGCGACCGGGGATCCTCTCCGGTGGCTCCGTGCCCAGGAACCGCCAGGTGCGCTCCATCTCCCCGACGGGGTCCTGCACGCAGCGCTCGAACTGGAGCACCAGGACCTGCTCGCGGGGGAACAGGTCGAACACGTGGCGGAGCTGCTCGTAGTAGAAACCGCGCCACGTCGCATCGTGCACGGACGCCAGCAGGACGCGATCGCCCCGCTCCTCAGCCAGCCGGTGCAGCCGAGCGATCGCCGATCGGTAGCGGGCGACGGGATCGCGCAGCATGATCAGGAGCCGCGCGTCGGGAGCCGCCTTTCGCAGCAGCGGGGGGATCCAGAAGGCCGCCAGGTAGCGCGGCGTCCATTCGCCCGTGATCCTGCCCGGCGGGCGTGGGAAAAGCGACGCGTATTCGGCCGCGATGTCGTCGGGCGCGTCGCCATGCCAGAAGCGGTCGAAGTAGTGGACCTCCTTGCCCAGGGGCGAGCGCTCGATCGCCGGATGACGACGCATGGCGTCGTACCACCAGCTCGTGCCGCAACGCTGCGCGCCGATCCCCACGTAGTCGGGCGGACCGGTGGTCCAGCCTTCCGGGCAGGCCGGAATCTCGAGTGGTGCGTGCCAGGGCCTCATGACTTCAGAGCCGCTTAAGGGTAATGCCGCTCTGCCCATCCGCTCGGTGGGCCCCGCTGGCGATCTGAGGCTGCAGCCTGCCAGACTAGGCTCCAATGAGGCTCCGATCGCCGAAGCTGGCGCTCGCTCGGTGGCGGTCCCATGCTGACGGTCGCCAGCCGGCCCCGTTCGTGGTCGGCGTCTCGCGGTCCGGGACCACGTTGCTTCGGCTGATGCTCGACGCACACCCGCAGCTGACGATCCCGCCCGAGACCCACTTCGTCCCCAAGGTCGTGAACACTTGCGAGCGCCTCGTGGCCGATGGAGCGTCGACGGCTGAGATACGCGAGCAAGCGCTCCAGACGATGACCACGCACCCGCGCTGGGGGGACTTCGACCTCTCCGAGGACGAAGTGCGCCAGCGGATGGAACGCCACGATCCGCTCACCCCCGGCGACGCGATCCGCTCCTTCTACGAGGCTTATGCCGCCGGCGAGGGCAAGCCCCGCTGGGGCGACAAGTCACCTCCGTATACCTGGAAGTCGCAGCGGATCCAGCGGGCCCTTCCCGAAGCGCACTTCGTCCACATCATCCGCGACGGGCGGGACGTGGCGCTGTCGCTGAGCGAGGTGAGCTGGGGGCCCGGCGACGTCACCGTTGCGGCCGAGAAGTGGGTCAGCGAGTTGCGCCGGGCGCGCAAGCGGGCCGCGGGCCTGGCGCGCGGGACCTACGTGGAGCTGCGCTACGAGGACCTGGTGGCCGATCCGGAGCCTGTGCTGCGGAGGGTCACCGACTTTGTCGACCTGCCGTGGGACGAGGCGATGCTCGACTACCACCGCCACGCGGAGCAGCGAATGAGCCGCGAGATGAGCCGGACGCTGAAGCCGCTGGGGGGCGGCACGATCACCGCCTCCGAACGAGCCCGCCAGCACGAGCTGGTCAGCCGCCCGCCGAGTCCGAGCCGCACCGGCCGCTGGCGGACCGAGATGTCGCCCGAGGATCGGGCGGCGTTCGAGTCGGTCGCCGGCAAGATGCTGAAGAAGCTCGGCTACGAGGTGGAATAGCCGGTACTCAGCTTTGCCGCGCCACCAGTCGCACCATCTACTCCAGGGTTCGGCCGGTGATTCGCTCGTACGCCTCGAGGTACTTCGCCCGCGTGTCGGCGATCACCTCGTCCGGGAGCTCCGGCGCCGGCGGGGTGTGGTCCCAACCGATCTGATCGAGCCAGTCGCGCAGATACTGCTTGTCGAAGGAGCGCTGCGGTCGGCCGGGCTCGTACTCGTCGGCGGGCCAGAAGCGGGAGGAGTCGGGGGTGAAGACCTCGTCGCCGAGCACCACCTCGGCGCCGGGCGAGGCGCCGAACTCGAACTTCGTGTCGGCGAGGATGATGCCGCGCGCCTCGGCGTGCCCAGCGGCGTGCTCGTAGAGCTCGATCGAGACCCGCCGGAGCTCCTCCATCAGGGGACGGTCGCCGATGATCTCGGCGGCGCGCTCGAAGTCGATGTTCTCGTCGTGGTCACCCACGTCGGCCTTGGTCGCGGGGGTGAAGATCGGCTCGGGAAGGCGGTCGGACTCTCGCAGGCCGTCCGGTAGCCCGATCCCGCAGATCGAGCCGGACTCGCGGTACTCGCGCAATCCCGAGCCCGAGAGGTACCCGCGCACCACGCACTCGACCGGGTACATGTCCAGCCGCCGCACGCGAATCGCTCGGCCCGCGACCTCCTCGGGCACCTCCTCCGAGAGGAAGTGATTCGGGCAGATTCCGCCGGTGCTCTCGAACCAGAACCGCGACATCTGCGTCAGCACCCGCCCCTTGTCGGGTATCGGGTTCGGCATGATCACGTCGTACGCCGAGATCCGATCCGAGGCCACCATCAACAGGTCGCCCTCGAACTCGTAAATCTCGCGGACCTTGCCGCTGGAGTGGAGGCGAAGCTCGGCTAAGGCGCTAGGCATGCGACGCGGCCGATGCTAACAACGGCTCCGGCAGCTACTCGAGGAAGACATACCCCCTACCCGTATATACTGCGGCCATGAGCAAGACTGCCCAGGCCGGCTACGTCGACGAGAAGGAGGCGGTTCTGCGCCGTCTTTCGCGGATCGAGGGCCAGGTGCGCGGCCTGCGGCGGATGGTCGACGAGGAGGCATACTGCATCGACGTGCTGACCCAGATCGCCGCGGTCGAAAAAGCGCTTGACGGGGTCGCCCTGAAGCTGCTCGGCGACCACACCAACCACTGCGTTCGCGACGCAGTCGAGCGCGGCGGCAGCGACGCCGACGAGAAGGTCGGCGAGCTTCTGGCCGCCGTCGAGCGCTTCGCGCGCACGCGGTGACGCTGCCCGCGGGGCCGAAGGCGCCCGCGGCGCTTCAGACCGCGCAGCTGATCGGCCGCCCCGTGTCGTTCTTCGAGCGCTGCCGGCGGCGATTCGGAGAGACGTTCAGTGCCCGCTTCCTCGGCATCGGGCCGATCGTCTTCATCTCCGACCCCCCTTCCCTGAAACGCCTGTTCGGGGCCGATCGCCAGAACACGATCGCTCCCGGCCGGAACATCGTGCTGGCGCCGTTGCTCGGCCAACGTTCGCTCCTGTTGCTCGAGGGCGACGAGCACCTGCAGCGGCGCAAGCTGATGCTGCCGCCCTTTCACGGCGAACGGATGCGCGCCTACGAGAGGGTGATGACCGAGGCAACCGAGCGGGAGCTCTGGTCATGGCCGGTCGGGCGCCCGTTCTCCCTCCATCCTCGGATGCAGTCGATCACTCTCGAGGTGATCCTGCGCGCGGTGTTCGGGGTCGAGGACGACGAGCGGCGAGAGGACCTGCGCCACAATCTGGTCGGGATCCTGGCCACCACGCAGTCACCGCGGGCGCTCGGGATGACCGTGGACAGCCTGCGTCGCCTCCCCGCCTACCGCCGGGTCAGGCGAATGATCGCCGAGACCGACCAGATCCTGCTGGCCGAGATCGAAGAGCGCCGCGCCGACCCCGATCTCACCGCCCGCGACGACATCCTCTCGCTGCTGGTGGGGGCGCGCTTCGAGGACGGCTCGGCGATCAGTGACGCAGAGCTGCGTGACCAGCTGATCACCCTGCTCATGGCCGGCCACGAGACCACGGCAACCGGGCTCGCCTGGTCGTTCGACCTCCTGTTTCGCACGCCAGACAGCCTGGAGCGCCTGCGTGCCGAGATCGCGGAGGGCGGCCACGAGTATCTGGACGCGGTGATCGAGGAGACGCTTCGTGTTCGCCCCGTGGTGCCATGGGTGGGGCGCAAACTGAGCGCCGCAGCCGAGCTGGGAGGCCACGAGCTGCCCGCGGACACGATCGTGATGGCGGGGATCTACCTCGCCCACACTCGCCAGGACCTCTACCCCGAGCCTTACGCGTTTCGACCCGAACGGTTCCTCGACGGGGGACCGGAGTCATCAGCCGACGCCGCCTCGTCGCGCCCGGATACGTTCAGTTGGATCCCCTTCGGCGGTGGCACCCGCCGCTGCATCGGCGCCGCCTTCGCCCAACTCGAGATGCGGGTCGTGCTGCGAACGGTGCTCGGCCAGGCCAAGCTCCGTCCGGCCACGGATCGGCCGGAGCCGATCGTGCGCCGAAACGTCACCCTGTCGCCGCGCAACGGCACCCCGGCGATCCTGGCCTCCTAGTCCCGCAGGCGCTCGAGGCGGTCGAAGACTTCGGGCAGGTGGGCGAGATAAGAGCCGGGCTCGAAGACGGTGTCCAGATCAATGCCGGATGCGGGGGCGGCGGGGTTCGTGGTGAGCTGCTCAGCGAGCAGGTCCCGGAAGCTGGTGCCCTCGTCCCAGGCCCGCTGCGCGGACTCCTGGACGATCCCGTAGGCGGCGTTACGGTCCATTCCGGACTCCACGAGGGCCGTCAGCGCCCTCTGGCTGTGGATCGCGCCATGCGTGAGCTCCAGGTTCTGGCGCATCCTCTCTGTGTGCACGGTCATCTCGCGCGCCACCCGGGAGGCCAGGTGCTGCATGTAGTCGAGCAGGATCGTGGCATCCGGCAGGACCACCCGCTCGGCGCCGGAGTGGGAGATGTCGCGCTCGTGCCACAGAGCGACGTTCTCAAGGCCTGTCTGGGCGTACCCGCGAAGCACCCGGGCGAGCCCGGTGATCCGCTCGCAGAGGATCGGGTTGCGCTTGTGCGGCATCGCCGACGATCCCTTCTGGCCGGCGCCGAACGGCTCCTGTACCTCGCCCACCTCGGTGCGCTGAAGGTTTCGGACCTCGGTTGCGAAGCGTTCCAACCCCGCGCCTGCGATCGCGATTCGCGCCAAAACGACGGCGTGCCGGTCGCGCGGCACCACCTGGGTCGACACGTCCTCGGCGCGAAGCCCCAGCGCGTCCATCACCCGGCGCTCCACCGGGGGCGGTACCGACGCGTACGTGCCGACGGCGCCCGACAGCTTGCCGACCGCCATCTGATCGAAGGCGTCCTTCAGGCGGGCGAGGTTGCGGTCGGCCTCGAAGGCGAAGCTGGCCAGCCGCAGCCCGAAGGTCGTGGGCTCGGCGTGGATCCCATGGGTCCGGCCGACGCAGAGGGTGTCGCGATGCTCCAGCGCACGCTCGACCAGCGCGTCGCGAAATGCGCGCGCGCCCGCGACGACGATCTCGCCCGCGGCGCGGAGCTGGAGCGCCAGCGCCGTGTCGAGGACGTCGGACGACGTCAGGCCATAGTGGATCCAGCGACCCTCCTCTCCAACCTGGGATGCGACCACGTCGACGAAGGCGGCAACGTCGTGACCCGTGGTCCGTTCGCGTTCGTTGACGGCCTCGACCGTGAACGAGGCGCGCTCGCGACAGGCCTTGGCGGCCTGGGGCGGCACCCGGCCCTCAGCGGCCCAGGCGTCGAGTGCGGCCAGCTCGACCTCGAGCCAGGCCTCCATTCGCCGCTCGGCCGTCCATAACGCGCCCATCTCGGGGCGCGTGTAGCGCTCAATCACGCATTGATTATGCGGGCGGCAAGCAGGCCGGCGTTCTTCGCCCCGTCGATTGCAACGCAGCCAACGGGAACCCCGGGGGGCATCTGCACGGCCGACAACAGGGCGTCCAGCCCGCCAAGGCTCTTGCCCGTGAGCGGGACGCCGATCACGGGCAGGTCGGTGTGCGCGGCCGCCACCCCCGGAAGCGCGGCCGACATACCGGCGCCGGCGATGATCACCCTCAGGCCCCGCATTCGTGCCGCGTGGCAGTACTCGCGGACCATCTCCGGATCGCGGTGGGCGCTCATCACCCGCACCTCGTAGCGGATGCCCGCCTCGTGCAGCGCTGCGCCGGCCGGCTGCATCTTCGGCTTGTCGTTGGCCGAGCCCATGATGATCCCGACCAGGGGGGCATCGACCTCGATCTCCTCGAACGCGGCCTCGACCTCGGGCATGGTCCCGGCGGTGGCCGTCTCGGCCTCGCCGCCGGTTGGGCGCTCGGGCTCCGCTATCTCCATCGATCCATCTCCCTTCGTTCCCGGCGGATTCTCGCGCGACGTCCGGCTGTCTAGGTGGCCGCGGCCCTTTCGACCGCTCGAGCCGCGATGTCGGTCCGCATCTGCATGCCCTCGAAGGCGATCAGCCCCGCCGCCCGATAGGCCCGGTCGCGCGCCTCACCGGGCGTCGGGCCGAGCCCGGTCACGTTCAGCACCCTGCCTCCGGCGGTGACGATCTCGCCGTCCTGGATCGCCGTTCCGGCGTGCGTGACCTCGACCCCGTCGAGCGCCGCCGCGTCGGCGAGACCTGAGATCACGTCTCCCGTCGAAGAGGAGGCGGGGTAACCGCGGGAGGCCACCACCACCGTCACCGCCCATTCCTCGGTGAACTCCGCCCTGGCGCCGGCGAGCCCGCCCGGCTCGACGCGATGCCAGGCAGAGCTCGACCAGGTCGGAGCGCAACCTCGGCAGCACGGCCTGCGTCTCGGGATCGCCGAAGCGGGAATTGAACTCCAGCACCTTCGGCCCCGCCGGGGTAATCATCAGGCCCGCGTAGAGCACGCCGTGGTAGGGGACTCCGCGGCGGCGCAAGAGCTCGACGATCGGCCGGTGGACGGCGTCACTGATTTCCTCAGTGCCAGCAGGATCGAACCCGGGGACAGGCGAGTAGCTGCCCATGCCGCCGGTGTTCGGCCCCTGATCGCCGTCGAGGATCCGCTTGTAGTCCTGGGCCGGGGCCAGCGGCACCACGTTCTCGCCGTCGCACAGCGCCAGCACGGAGAGCTCCTCGCCCTCCAGGTGCTCTTCCAGCACGACCTCGGTGTCGCCGAAGCGGCGCTCGACGAAGAAGACGTCCGCGGCTTCCCTCGCCTCCGCCTCGGTGGCCGCGATGATCACGCCCTTGCCGGCAGCCAACCCGTCGGCCTTCAACACCGCCGGATAGGACGCTCGGGCCAGGTGCTCGAGCGCCTCCTCGCGAGAGCCGAGCACCGCGTGGGAAGCGGTGGGTACGCCCGCCGCCGCCATCAGCTCCTTGGCGTGAACCTTCGACCCCTCGATCCGCGCGCCTTCCGCGCGGGGGCCGAAGGCAGCGATCCCCGCCGCCTCGAGGGCATCGACGAGCCCGGCGACCAGCGGCGCCTCGGGGCCGACCACGACCAGGTCGACCCGCTCGGCCGCCGCCGCGGAGGCCACTCCGCGGACATCCTCGGCGGCGACCTCGAGGCAGCGAGCGTCGGCGCCGATCCCGGCGTTGCCGGGCGTGCAGAGCAGCTCCGGCGCATGAGCCGACCGCGCCAGGGCCCGGACGATCGCGTGCTCGCGCCCGCCGCCTCCGACTACGAGGATCCTCACCAGCGACGACCCGTCGGGGTTGCTGGCTAGAGCGCCTTGGTGAATTCCTCGGCCGGGATCGCGGCCATGGTCTCGTTGGTGGTCGTGCCGCGTGAGCCGAGCTCGACCGAGACCTTGGCCATCGTCGTCTGGTCGGGTGCCTCGACCACGCTCACGAAGTCGTACTCGCCGAGCGTCGCCCACTGGTTGACGACCTTGACGCCGAGCTGCTCGACCTCCTTGTTGACCTCCTGGACGCGTCCCGGGTTGTCCTTGATCGTCTTGACGCCGTTCGAGGTCAGCCTGGTCAGCATGATGAAGACGGGCATCTCCGCTGCTCCTTTCGACTCGGTTAGGCTGAGCCTACCTTGCGTGGGCATCGCATCTTCGCTGCCCTGTATGACCGAATGCTCAGCGGTACGGAGCGCGCCGGCCTTCGGGAGATGCGGGCAGCGCTCTTGGCCGGGGCACGGGGGCGGACGCTGGAACTCGGCGCCGGGACCGGCCTCAACCTCGCCCACTACACCGGTGCGGTCACCGAGCTGGTGCTCACGGAGCCCGATCCCCATATGGCCCGGAGGCTGCGCAGGCGGCTCGACGAGGAGCCGCCCGCTCCCGATCGCGTAGAGGTCGTCGAGACGCCGGCGGAGCAACTGCCCTTCGAGGATCAAAGCTTCGACACGGTGGTCTCGACGCTCGTGCTCTGCTCGGTGGAGTCGCCGGACGGCACCACCACCGAAATCGCTCGCGTCCTCAAGCCCGATGGCCGGCTGCTGTACCTGGAGCACGTCCGCAGCGGCGACCCCGCCCTCGCGCGCTGGCAGGATCGCCTCGAGCGCCCATGGGGATGGCTCGGCGCGGGCTGTCACCCCAATCGCGACACGGTGGCTCAGCTCGAAGCCGCGGGGCTCGAACCCGAGTCCCTTGTGCAGGACCGGCTGCCCAAGGCTCCGCCGATCGTCCGGCCCATGGTCCGCGGGGCAGCTCGGGTTGACCGGCCCGTCCGCCAGGAATAGGATCGCGGCGGGTGAGAAGCTGGCGAAAGGAGAGGAACGATGGCTGACGGGAACGGCGGGTACGAGCTCGATGGCACCCTGCTCGAGGCATGCTCATGCGGGGTCCTGTGTCCTTGCTGGATCGGGGAGGATCCCGACGGTGGCAAGTGCGATGCGTTCAATGCCTACCACTTCGACAGCGGCACGATAGGCGGCGTCGACGTAGGCGGGCTGAACTTCATCCGCGTGGTCAGGATCCCGGGCAACGTTTTGGCGCCGAACAGCTGGACCCAGGTGGTCTTCGTAGACGACGACGCGACCGACGAGCAGGCTCAGGCCATCGTGGACGCCTACGACGGAAAGTACGGCGGGCCGCTGGCCGATCTCGCGGGGCTGATCAAGGAGACGCTGGCCGTGGAGCGCGCTCCGATCAAGCACGATCTCAAGGATGGCGCCGGGACGCTCAGCGTCGGGGACGGCGTCCTCTACTCAGAGATGCGTCCGTACCAGGGGCCGGATGGAACGACTACGACGCTGCGTGACTCGCTGTTCTCGACAGTGCCGGGCTCCCCGGCCTACGTGTCGATCGCGGACCAGCACACGGTCAACCTGCCCCAATACGACATGGTCTGGGAGTTCGAGGGGCGCAACGCGATCCAGGCCGACTACAAGCTCTCGCACGCCGGCTGAACGGGCCACCGCCCGGCAGAGGCACGCGTTGAGGTGAAGCGATCGAGGCATCCGCTCAGCCGGGACGCGGACTAGCCGCGGTCGGAGCCGCGCGGATCGGCCGGGTGCCCCCCGCCGTCCTGGTTGCCATTGCCGGCGCCTGGATCGTGGCGATCATCGCCGAGCTGAGCGGCGGCGCTGCCGGCCTGCATCACGACGCGCTGATCGAGGGGGAGCTGCCGTTCGGGGTCGCGCTCGGCCTGTTCGTCGTCGCCTGGCAGGCGATGATCGCTTCGATGATGCTGCCGTCCAGCCTGCCCTTGGTGCGCTTGTTCGCGATCACCTCCGCTCGCCAGCCCCACCCTCGCCTGGCGATGGTGGCGTTCCTGGCGGGCTACGCGGTGGTCTGGACGGCCTTCGGGTGGCTTGCGTTTGTGGGCGACGCGGTGGTCCACGCAGGCGTCGACGGCTCCCCGTGGCTCCAACAGCACAGCTGGGTGGTCGCCGGCGGAATCCTCTTGCTTGCGGGAGCGTTTCAGTTCACCGCGCTGAAGGATCGCTGCCTGACGGTTTGCCGGCATCCGGGGGCGTTTCTGTTGCGCCACTACCAGCGCGGCGCGGCGGGGGCGTTCAGACTCGGTCGCGCCCACGCCGTGTTCTGCCTCGGCTGTTGCTGGGCGCTGATGCTGGTCATGTTCGCCGCTGGGGTCGCCAGCCTGTGGTGGATGGCGGCGTTGACCGCCCTGATGGTCTATGAGAAGACGGCGCCTTCCGGGGAGCGCGCCGTGCCCGTGGCCGGGATCTTCTTCATGGCCTGGGGAGCCCTGGTCCTGATCCACCCCGGGTGGCTTCCCGGCCTGTTTGCCGCTCCCGCCTAGCGCGACGGCCGGCCGTCGCCCATACGGGTGGCTGTTCAGGCGGCGGCCTCTTGGGGCGTGGCGGCCGATGTCTTCTCGAAGGCGAGCTCACCGCCCTCCGCGTCAACGCGCACCGTGTCCCCCTCGCGGAACTCGCCCTCGAGCAGCTTCAGGGCCAGGCGGTCGATGAGCTGCTTCTGGATCACGCGCTTCAGCGGCCGGGCCCCGTAGGTGGGGTCGTAGCCGAGGTTCCCCAGCAGGGTCCGCGCGTCGTCGGTGAGCTCGATCTCGATCCCCTTCTCGCGCACCCGGCCGGCGAGCTGGTCGACCTGGAGCTCGACGATCCGGCCCAGGTCCTCCCGGCTGAGGCGGTGGAAGATCACCGTGTCGTCGATCCGGTTCAGGAATTCGGGCTTGAACGTTTGCTGAAGGACAGTTTCGATCTGGTCCCGTCCCACACCAAGGCCCGCCTCCTCGGCTGCGCCTCCGGGGGCGGCGGGGTCTGTGGCAGCCTGCGCTGCGATCAGATCGGAGCCGACGTTCGAGGTCATGATCAGGATCGTGTTGGTGAAGCTCACCGTGCGGCCTTGGCCGTCGGTGAGCCGGCCGTCGTCCATGATCTGGAGCAGGACGTTGAAGACGTCCGCATGGGCCTTCTCGATCTCGTCGAGAAGGACCACCGCGTACGGACGGCGGCGCACGGCCTCGGTGAGCTGGCCGCCCTCCTCGTAGCCGACGTAACCGGGTGGCGCGCCGATCAGGCGGGCGACGGTGTGCTTCTCCATGTACTCGGACATGTCGAGCCGCACCACCGCCTGCTCGGAGTCGAACATGAACTCGGCCAGGGCGCGGGCGAGCTCCGTCTTGCCGACCCCGGTGGGCCCGAGGAACAGGAAGACCCCGATCGGCCGGTTCGGGTCGGAGAGGCCGGCACGCGAGCGGCGCAAAGCGTTCGATACCGCCTCCACGGCTTCGTCCTGGCCGACGACACGCTCGTGCAGGCGCTCCTCCATGTGGATCAGCTTCTCGACCTCGCCTTCCATCAGGCGCGAGACCGGGATCCCCGTCCACTTTGAGACCACCTGGGCCACGTCCTCCTCGGTCACCTCCTCGGTCAGCATGGAGCCGCCGTCGCGGTGCAGCTCCGCCAGCCGCCCCTGCTGCTCGGCGACCGTCTTCTCGAGCTCGGGGATCTCGCCGTAGCGGAGCGTCGCGGCGCGCTCCAGGTCGGCGTCGCGCTCGGCGCGCTCCGCCTCGCGGTGAGCCTCCTCGAGCCGGGACTTGGCCTCCTTGATCGCTTGGATCGCGCCCTTCTCGTTCTGCCAGCGGGCCTTCATCTCGCCGGAGCGCTCACGGAGCTCGGCGAGCTCCGACTCGATCGCCTCGCGGCGGGCAACGGACACGTCGTCCTTCTCCTTCTTCAGCGCCTCGCGCTCGATCTCGAGCTGCTGGATGCGACGCTCGACCTCGTCGATCTCGGTCGGCATCGAGTCGATCTCGATCTTCAGCCGGGAGGCGGCCTCGTCGATCAGGTCGATCGCCTTGTCGGGTAGGAAGCGGTCGGCGATGTAACGCTCCGACAGGGTCGCCGCCGCGACGATGGCCGCATCCGAGATCCGCACTCCGTGGTGGACCTCGTAGCGCTCCTTGAGCCCGCGCAGGATCGCGATCGCGTCGCCCACGTCGGGCTCGCCGATCATCACCGGCTGGAAGCGGCGCTCCAGGGCGGCGTCCTTTTCGATGTGCTTGCGGTACTCGTCGAGGGTCGTGGCGCCGACGGCGCGCAGCTCCCCGCGCGCCAGCATCGGCTTCAGCAGATTGGCGGCGTCCACGGCGCCTTCGGCGGCGCCGGCGCCGACGATCGTGTGGAGCTCGTCCATGAACAGGACGATCTGGCCCTCGGCGGCCTGGATCTCCTTCAGCACCGCCTTCAGGCGCTCCTCGAACTCGCCGCGGTACTTGGAGCCCGCGAGC
This sequence comes from uncultured Actinomycetes bacterium, assembly GCA_963740145.1. Taxonomy (GTDB): domain Bacteria; phylum Actinomycetota; class Thermoleophilia; order Solirubrobacterales; family 70-9; genus AC-56. Next base: position 214,521 of record CAVUDI010000010.1, on the reverse strand, counting down.
AGGGCGCCGATGTCGAGCGCCACCACGCGGCGGTCGCGAAGGCTCTCGGGGACGTCGCCGGCCACGATCCGCTGCGCGAGGCCCTCGACGATTGCGGTCTTGCCCACGCCGGGATCGCCGATCAGCACCGGATTGTTCTTCGTTCGCCGCGAGAGCACCTGGATCACGCGGCGGATCTCCTCGTCGCGGCCGATGACCGGGTCGAGCTTGCCCTGCTCGGCCTCGGCGGTCAGGTCGCGGCCGAACTTCTCCAGCGCCTGCATGGTGTCCTCGGGGTTTGGCGAGGTGACGCGGTGTGGCCCGCGGACCTCGGAGACTCCCTTCAGGAGCGAGTCGCGGTCGGGGAGCAGGTCCGCAAGCCCGGTGGCCTTGTCGGCGAGGGCGAGCAGGAGGTGCTCGGTGGAGATGTACTCGTCTCCGAGCCCGGCCATCTCCTTCTCCGCCCGCTGGAGGGCCCGAACGAATGCCTGCGAGGGGCGCAGGTCCGGCTCGGCATCGCCGCTCAGGCGCGGCAGGCCCTGGATCGCATCGAGCGTCCGCTGGCGGATCGAGCCGACGTCGCCGCCGAGCTTCTGGAGCACCGGCACGACCAGGCCGTCCTCCTGGTCGAGCAGCGCGAGCAGGAGGTGCGCCGGAGCGACCTCCGTGTTGCGGTGCTCGGACGCGAGCCGCTGGGCCGCGGCGACGGCCTCCTGGGACTTGATCGTGAAACGGTCCGGTTGCATGGCCTGGAAGCTTACCGGCTTTATAACGGCTTGTAAAGGAAATCTACATCATGGCGACTTAGATATAGCCTTGCGTGGAGAGGGCAGATGAGCGATACTCGCGTCCCAGTGCAGGTACCCGCGCGACAGTTCCACAATCCCCACACCGGCGAGCGGATAACGCTGCTGGCGATCGCCGAGGACACGGACGGGGAGCTGACCCGGATGGAGATCCGGGTGAGGCCGGGACCGGCGGACTGGGTGGGCCCCGACCACTTCCACCCTCTCCAGGAGGAACGGTTCGAGGTCGTGTCCGGTGCCCCGATCTTCCGGATCGAGGGCACCGAGCGAACGGCGAAGCCCGGCGACGTGGTCACCGTACCGGTCGGCATCTCGCACATCTTCAGAAACGGGGGAGGCGAGGAACTCGTGATGATCAGCGAGTACCGGCCGGGTCTGAAGTCGGTGGAGACCTTCTTTGCGACCTTCTTCGGGCTCGCCGCCGATGGCAAGCTGGGCAAGCACGGGAGGCCGCGCCTGCTCCAGTCGGTGCTCACCCTGTGGGAGGTCCGCGACTACTTCGTTGTCACCCGGCCACCGCCGATCGTGCAGCGCCTGCTCTTCCCGCCGCTCGCGGCCCTCGCTCGCTTGCGGGGCTACCGCGCGAGCTATCCCGAATACGACGACGGCTCCCAGGTCGGAGCGCCTACGAGCGGCGGCTCCGAGACCCGCGGGCCGGCCGCTCGACCCGGATCTTGACCCGCCTCCCATCGCTGGCCGGAACGATCTCGCGAGCGTCGTAGGCGCCGTAGGGGACGATCTCGGCTCGGAAGGATCGCTTCACCCGATCGATCTCGGCCAGCATCTGGCGCTCCAGCTCGGCCGCCCGGTCGCGCATCTTGCCGAGCTCGCGCCGGGTGCGCTCGAGCTGTTGCTCGAGCTCGAGCACGGTCACGACCCCGGCCAGGTTGAGACCCTCCTGCGCCGTCATCCGCTGGATGCGGCGCAATCGCTCGACGTCCTCGAACGAGTAGAGGCGGGTGTTCTTCGCCGATCGCTTCGGGGTGATCAGCCCCCGGGCCTCGTACATGCGGAGCGTCTGCGGATGCATCTCGGCGAGCTCGGCGGCGACCGAGATCATGAACACGCCGCGCTGTTCGTCGAACGCGCCCTCCTCGGCCTTGGCGCGGCTGCGGCGCGGCTTCCTGTCCCCACCGGTGGTCACGACTTGCCTACTTTGGACCCTCGTGCGGACGCCTCGCGGAGCAGGCGCTCACGCGGATCATGGTCGTTCATTGCCTCGGCGAAGTCGCCCAGGGCGTCCTTCTGCTCGCGGGTCAGGTCGTGCGGGACCTCGATCTCGAGCCGGTAGAGGATGTCACCGCGCCCACGCCCGCCGGGCCGCGGCGGCCCCTCGCCGCGCAGCCGCTGCACGGTTCCGTGCTCGGGTCCCCGCCGGGATGCGAATCCGCTTGGTCCCGCTCAGCGTCGGGACCTCGACCGTCGCCCCCTGGATCGCCTCGGCGATCGTGATCGGCACCGTCACATCGAGGTTGCCGTCGGCGCGTTGCTTGAAGACCGGTGAGGGCGAGACCCGGGTGGTGACGTAAAGGTCGCCAGGCGGTCCGCCGCGCGGCCCGTCCTCGCCCTTGCCGGCGACGCGAACGCGACTGCCGTCCCGGATCCCCGGGGGAATCTTCACCCGGTAGCGCTTGCGCTGCATGGTCAGCCCGGAGCCCGCGCACGTCTCGCAGGGGCTCTCGATCACCTCACCGCGTCCGCCGCAGCGCGGGCATGGCTGGCTGATCGAGAAGAAACCCTGGCTCTCGGTATCGATGCCCCGCCCACCGCACCGGGGGCAGACGGTCGGCGAGGTGCCGGGCTTCGCACCGCTGCCATGGCAGGTGGGGCAGGTCGCCTGCTTCGGCACCGTCACCGCGACCTCGGCGCCCTCCATCGCCTGCTCGAACGACAACCTGACCTCGGTCTCCAGGTCACGCCCCTGGGCCGCGGCCTGGCGGGTGCCGCCGCGGCGTCCGAAGAAGGTCGAGAAGATGTCGCCCAGGTCGGAGGTGAAGCCCCCGCCGCCGAAGCCGCGCGGGCCGAAGCCGGAGAACCTGCCGCCGGCGTCGTACTGCTTGCGCTTCTCGGGGTCGGAGAGCGTGTCGTAGGCCTCCTGGACCTCCTTGAATCGCTCCTCGGACTCCTTGTCGCCCTGGTTGCGGTCAGGGTGGTACTTGCGCGCCAGCTTGCGGTAGGCGCCCTTGACCTCGTCCGCGGTCGCATCGCGGGAGACCCCAAGCACCGAGTACAGGTCGCGGGACGCCATCGATCCCCCCTACTCGCTCACCACCACCCGCGCGGGCCTCAACACCTGGCCGTCGAGGCGGTAGCCCTTGGCGATCGTCTCGATCACCACTCCCGGATCGATGCCGTCGCCGCCGGCACGGACGGACAGGGCCTCACAGGTCGCAGGGTCGAATTTCTCGCCGGTCGGGTCGTAGGTCTCGACGCCGGCGCGTTCCAGTGCCGCACGCAACTCGCCGTACACCAGCGCCACCCCGCGAGCCAGCGCCTCGTGAGCGGAGACCTCCTCGCTGGGCGCCTCCCCCTCCTGGCCCGAGGTCGTCCCGGCGTCCGGGTGGATCCCCGCGGCGCGCAGGGCGCGCTCCAGGTTGTCGAGCGCCGGCACCAGCTCGCGGGCGAGCCCCGCCTTGCCGCGCCGCTCGGCTTCCTGCGTCTCGCGTGCGGCGCGCTTGCGGTAGTTCTCGAAGTCGGCGCGGGCGCGCTGGGCGATCTCCAGGTACTCGTCGCGCTCACGCCGGACGTCCGCGAGTAGGGCATCCAGGTCGGCGTCGACGGCGGCGGCCGACTCGCTATCGACCTCGTCGGGACGGGTTCTTGCCGCTATCCGGCAACAACCCGTCCACTGTGGCCTCTTCCTGGCCGGCCGCTCTCCTCTGCTCCTGCTCCCGGCGCGCCCGGCAGGCTGGCGCTCCTCCCAGCCGTCGGGCGTGCCTGCGGGTCTACGAGCGCTCGTCATCTACCACCTCGGCGTCGACGACCTCTTCCTCGGCCTCCGCGGAGCCCCCGTCCGCCGAGGCCCCGTCACCGCCGGGTGCCTGGCCGGCGGCCTGCTGCTCGGCGGCTGCCTGGTAGATCTGCTCCGAGACCTGGTGGAAGGCGGCCTGGAGGGCGTCGGTCTTCGCCTTGATCTCCTCGACGTTCTCGGAGGAGAGCACGCCCTTGACGTCGGCGATCGCCTTCTCGATCTCCTCCTTCGCGGACGAGTCGACCTTGTCGCCCATCTCGGCGAGCTGCTTCTCGGCCTGATAGGCGGCGTTCTCGGCCAGGTTGCGCGCCTCGGCGACCTCGCGCTGGCGCCGGTCCTCCTCGGCGTGTGCCTCCGCGTCCTTGACCATCTGGTCGACCTCCTCCTCGGCGAGGCCCGAGCCGCCCTTGATCTCGATCTTCTGCTCCTTGCTGGTGCCCAGGTCCTTGGCCGAGACGCTGAGGATCCCGTCGGCGTCGATGTCGAAGGCGACCTCGATCTGCGGCACGCCGCGGGGAGCCGGGGGGATGCCGGTCAGCTGGAACTTGCCCAGCGACTTGTTGTAGGCGGCCATCTCGCGCTCGCCCTGGAGGACGTGGACCTCCACCGACGGCTGGTTGTCGTCCGCGGTGGAGAAGATCTCCGACTTGCGGGTCGGGATCGTCGTGTTGCGCTCGATCAGCTTCGTGAACACCCCGCCCTTGGTCTCGATCCCCAGCGACAGCGGTGTGACGTCGAGCAGCAGCACGTCCTTGACGTCGCCGGCCAGGACGCCCGCCTGGATCGCGGCGCCGATCGCCACCACCTCGTCGGGATTGACGCCCTTGTGCGGATCCTTGCCGGTCAGCTCCTTCACCTTCTCCTGCACCGCAGGCATCCGGGTCATGCCGCCGACCAGGACCACGTGCTCGATGTCGGCTCCGCCGGCGTCGGACAGGGCCTGCTTGACGGGGGAGACGATGCGCTCGAGCAGTTCGGACGTGAGCTCGTTCAGCTTCGCCCGGCTGAGCTTCATCTCCAGGTGCTTGGGCCCGCTCTGGTCGGCGGTGATGAACGGCAGGTTGATCTGGGTCTCCTGCGTGGTGGACAGCTCGATCTTCGCCTTCTCGGCTGCCTCGTACAGGCGCTGGAGCGAGTTCTTGTCGGCGGAGAGGTCGATTCCCTGGTCGCGCTTGTACTCCGCGACCATCCACTCGACGATCGCCTTGTCCCAGTTGTCGCCGCCGAGGTGGTTGTCGCCCGCGGTCGCCTTGACCTCGAACACCCCGTCCCCGATCTCCAGCACGGAGACGTCGAAGGTGCCGCCGCCGAGGTCGAAGACCAGGATCGTCTGGTCGGACTCCTTGTCCAGGCCGTAGGCGAGCGAGGCGGCGGTCGGCTCGTTGATGATCCGCTTCACCTCGAGGCCGGCGATCTTGCCGGCGTCCTTGGTCGCCTGGCGCTGATCGTCGTTGAAGTAGGCGGGCACGGTGATCACCGCCGAGTCGACGGTCTCGCCGAGCTTGGCCTCCGCGTCGGCCTTGAGCTTCTGGAGGATCATCGCCGAGATCTCCGGCGGCGAGTACTGCTCGCCACGCACCTCCACGCGGACGTCGCCGTTGGGGCCGGCGACGACCTTGTAGGGGACGATCGTCTCCTCCTCCTTCACCTCGGCCTCCTTGCGGCCCATGAAGCGCTTGATCGAGAAGATCGTGTTCTCCGGGTTCATCACCGCCTGCCGCTTGGCAGCCGTTCCGACCAGGCGGTCGCCGGAGTCGGTGAAGGCCACGACCGATGGGGTCGTGCGCCCTCCCTCGGCGTTCTCGAGCACGTCTGCGTCGCCGCCCTCGAGCACGGCTACGCAGGAGTTGGTCGTACCGAGGTCGATGCCGATCGTCTTTGCCATGGGCGCTCCTTCTAAATCGCTCCTACAAGAAATCTGAGTCTCAGGCTAGCAGATGTCTGCCGCAGGGCTCAATTGCACCGAGGGGGCGCCCAGGCCCGCCGGATCCTTATGAGTTTCGACGTGCTATGGACGCACAAAGTGCACCTGCGGCCCCGCTCCCCTGCCCCCACCCAGCCTCGACGCGGCTCCGCGGCAGCCGCAATGGCCGACAGGGAATCGTTGCTCAGGAGCCCGGGATGTACTGGACGTTGTCGGCCACGAACTGCGCGACGGCCTTCGCCTGGGCGCCCTCGAGGATCCCCTTCGGCATCCTGCCGCCGACCGCCCTGGATGATCGCGCTGTAGACGCGATTCTTCGGTTCCCGCTCACCGTGTCGGCGCTCTTCGGCGGCGCCGCCGAGCAGCAAATCGAGGTCGGGCCCTACGACTCCGTCGGTGCCGGCGGCCGCCAGCGTGTGGCACGCGCCGCAGTTGATCTGGAACAGCTCGAGCCCTTGCTGTTCCGAGGCCGGGACGGAGCCCTCTGGCGAGGCATCGCTCGACCCCACCTTGGCGAGGGCCCAGAACGGCAGCGCGACCAGGCAGATGACCGCGAAGATGCCGAAGATGACGAAGGGCCGTTTGCTCATTCGCTTCCGCCGACGCCGCTCGGGGGCGCCGAGATACTAACCGCCCAAGCCGCCGCCGCTCCCAACGCGCTCCGTACCCGGCGCTGGAGGGCCGATTTGGGATTCCGGACGGCCTGCGATATACCTAGCTTGGGTGCTGGATTCGGTCATGCAGCAGACGCTGCAAGACGAGATCACAATCCGCGAACGAGTGCCGCAGCCCAGCCGTGCCGAGCGCGCTGTGGCGGACCTGCTGCCGATCGGCGCCGACGAGGGGGCGGCCCGCGCGGCGCTGGAGCGTGTCCCCTTGTGGTTTCACACCTTCTCGCTCGACGGGGGCGCCCTGTACACGCCGGGGGTGGCGCGGGACCACCGCTACCGGATTCCCGTCCTGCCCGCTGACCTCAGCGGCAAGAGCGTGCTCGACGTGGGGACGTTCGACGGCTTCTATGCATTCCTCGCCGAGGCTCGGGGGGCGCGGCGCGTGGTCGCGGTCGACAACGAGCAGTACCGGGACTGGGTGCTCCCTCGATGGGGCGTCGAGCTCGAGGGCGGCGAGGGCTTCCGCACCATCGCCGAGCTGCTGGGTTCCGCGGTCCAGTACCGGCGACTCGACGCGTTCGACCTCGACCAGCTCGACGAGCTGTTCGACCTGATCTTCTGCTTCGGGATCCTGCACCGGGTTGAGAGCCCGCTCGGCCTGCTCAAGGTGCTGCGCCGCACGGCTCGCGGTCGGCGGTCGCGTCCTCCTGGAGACCTACGGGGTTGCCAACCCCGAGCTGGAGCACGAGGCGGCGGTGCACGTCTGCGAGGCGGGCGAGGTCTACGCCCGCGACGACTACATCTACTGGGGCTTCACCGGCGAGAGCCTGGCCCGCCTCGCCCGCCACGCCGGGTTTGGCCGGGTTGAGATCGTCGGCACGCCGGTGATCGACGGCCACCCACGGATCATCGGCACGCTGGTCGCCGACGAGTGACGCGATCACACTCGCGTAACACCGGCGGCGCCGGTGTTTAGTGCCATGTTTGTATGCAAATTCCAGCGCTTTATGCCCACCGCCTGGGTCGTGCCTATGGACCCGACTCTTCGGCGACCGCTCTGGCCGGGTCGTTGGCGGCCGGGATCGACGGCCTCGAGACGGACGTCTGCTCGACCTCGGACGGCGAGCTGGTCCTGCTTCACGATCCGCTCCTCACGCTGGGCACCACGCTCGACGGCTGGGCCCATCAGCGCAGCGCGGCCGAGATCCTTCGCGCTCGGATCCTCGATCGTGATCGCGAGCCGACTGGCGAGCGGCCGCTGACGCTGGACGAGCTTCTCGCCGCCACCCCCGGCGACCTTCCGATCCAGGTCGAGGTCAAGGCGCACGCCGACCCGGAGCTCGCTCGGCACACCGCGCGGATCCTCTGCGAGCGCTACCGGCGTGGCCCCGAGCGGCGCCGCCTCGAGGTGATCAGCTTCCACTCGGCGGCCTGCGCCACCGCTGCGGCCTACGGCTTGCGATCGCGCCTCGTGGTCTGGGCCGAGTATGCGCCGGAGGCCCTCGCCGCGTGGGCCGTCAGCCGTGGGGTCACGGGGGTTTCGGTCGAGCATTTCCTGCTGGCGCCCAAGCTCGTCAGGGTGTTCCGGCTCGCCGGCCTGAGCGTCAGCACCGGCACCGTGAACGACCCCGAGCTGCTCGCCCGCGTCAGCGAGCTGGCGCTGCCGGACGCGGTCTGCACCGATCGTCCGGCCGAGCTCCGCGCCGAGGCGCTGAGGCTGGAGGAGGCACCGTCAGCCTCAGCACTCCTCGACGCGGAACCCGCGCCGGCGGCGCCTGGCGCAGGCGCAGCGTGCTGAACACCCCGGCGTGGTCGGAGCCCAAGAGCCCGGGCAGCCGGGTGCCGGCGCCGGCAGGCGGGCGAACGCATCCTCACTCAAGCTGGCCTCCTCTCCTGGCCTCCGAATGCCCAATATAGACCCTGGGATCCGGTGCTCGCGGCTGGGCCTGGGCACCTTGTCGAAGCGAAGAATCCTTAGCGCTCTTTGGCGCCGGCGCCCGAGGCGCCGAGCCGCTCCGCGGCGAGCTGTCGCCAATACGGGCACATGCGGCGCAGCGCGCACTCGTCGCACCGCGGTCTCGGCCGACAGACGCCGCGGCCGTGGCGAATCAGGTTGATGTGCAGCTCGTAGGCGTCCTCGGGGTCGACCACGCGCAGCACCTCGTCATGCGCCTGGTCGAACGAGGCGCGGTCGCGAATCAGCCCCAGCCGTCCCCCGACGCGGTGGACGTGCGTGTCCACCGGGATCTCGGGACGGCCGAATGAGAACAGCAGGACGCAGGCGGCCGTCTTACGCCCCACGCCGGGCAGGGAGGTCAGGAAGTCGAGCGCCTCGCCGCGCGGCGCGGCGCGCAGCCAGGAGAGGTCGATCGGGTCGCCGCAGCCCCGGAGCGCCTCCTGGATCCGCGGCGCCTTGGTCACCGACAGCCCGCCCGGCCGGATCGCATCCACGACCTCCGAGACCGGCGCGTCGCGAATCTCCTCCCAGGAGTCGAACCGGTCCCGCAGGCGCTCATACGCGGCATCCCGGTTCGTGTCGCTGGTGTTCTGGGAGAGCATCGTCTTCACCAGCTCGTGCACGGGATCGCCGTGCGGGTGGTCCGGCGGCCGCCCATAGAGCTGGCGCAGCCGGTCGCGGATGGCGCGGACGCGGCGCTTCGCGGGGCGCTTCCAGCTCATCTCCGCCCTACCTTGGCAGGTGTGGTCCCGCCCACGGCGAAAGCCGTGGCCTGGCGCCAGACGCGTCGGCAGCAAGTCGCCATTTACAATCCCGCCACCTCCCCGTGCGCCCCGTGCTTTACACCGTGCCCCGCCTCGTCCGCGCCCTGGGCCGACGCCTGCCTCGTGGCTGGGGTGACCTGCTGCGCCAGTTCGCGTTCTTCTTCGTCGCCTATCAGGGCTACCAGCTGGTGCGGGGAATCGCCGATGGCCGTGATGCCGTGGCGTTTGCCAACGGCGTCCACGTGATGCAGCTGGAGCGCTCGCTGGGCGCCTTCTTCGAGCCCGGCTTCCAGCAGGCGTTCCTCGCCCATCAGTGGGTGATCGAGATCGCCAACTGGATGTACTTCAACAGCCACTTCGTGATCACGATCTCGTTCCTCGCCTGGCTCTACCTGTTTCGCAACGAGAACTTCAACTTCGTCCGCAACATGTTCATGGTCGCGATGGGCATCGCCCTGATCGGCTACGCCCTGTTCCCCACCGCTCCGCCGCGCATGTTCCCGGGGGCGGGGTTCACCGACACGATCGAGGTGTTCACGAACATGAACCAGGACTCCTCCTTCAACAGCGTGCTGGTCAACCCCTACGCGGCCGTGCCCAGCATGCACATCGCCTTCTCGCTGATGATCGCCGTGCCCGCGATGAGCCTCGTCCGCAGCATCTGGGCGCGCGTCCTGTGGTCCGGCTACCCGCTGCTCGTCTTCTTCGTGATCACGGTGACCGCGAACCACTACTGGTTCGACGCCGCCGCCGGAGCCGCCGTGGCCTGCCTGGCGGCGGTCTCGGCGCATCAGCTCGCGCGCCTGCGCCCGCACGCCTGGTCCTGGCGGGGCGAGGCGACGGACGAGGCGCCCGCCTGAGGTCGGCGATCAGCTCGCGTCCTGAACCGGCCGCTCCCAGAGGCGCAGCCCGGGAGGACGCCGGAGCTGTGTCCTTTCGGGCCTACGCGCGCGGCCGGCTGATCGAGTCGCGCCTGACACCGAACGCGATCTCACTCAGCGGCCTGATCCTCAACCTGGCCGCCGCCGTGCTGGTCACCCAACGGCTCTTCTTCCTCGCCGGCGTCTCCTTCATCGTCGGCTCGGTGATGGACACGCTCGACGGCCGGTACTCGCGCATGTCGGGCAAGGGGACGCTGTTCGGCGCCTTCCTCGACTCGACCCTCGACCGGATCGAGGAGGGGATCGTGCTGACCGCCGTCGCCTGGTACTTCGCCGACTCAGGCGACGCGATCGCCGCCGCGGCCTGTGTGATCACGGTGCTCGGCTCGCTGATGGTCTCCTACACCCGCGCCAGGGCCGAGGCGCTCGGGGTGGAGTGCAAGGTGGGAATCGCCACCAGGCCGGTCCGGGTGGTCATCCTCTCGATCGGGTTGGTGTTCGCAAAGGGGGCGGGAGTGCTCGACATCGAGCTGCTCGCGCCTTCCATCTACGCTATGGCGGCGCTCACCGCGCTCACCGTGGGGCAGCGTGTGTGGCACGTGCGGCGCCAACTCAGCTCCATGGAAGAGGTGTAACCGTAGAGCGGCTGCGGCGGTAGTAGGAACCCCGACCCCGCCGCGAGGAGGACTTCGCACGCAATGACCACCGAACACGAAGCAGCACACGATGGGGCCAGCACCAACGGCCACCGCGTCGATGACGGCAGGGTTCGCGTGGCGATCGTCGGCGTCGGCAACTGCGCCAACGCGTTCGTCCAGGGCGTCACCTACTACAAGGACGCCGACCCTGCCGAGCAGGTCCCCGGCCTCATGCACGTCGACCTCGGCGGCTATCACGTACGGGACATCGAGTTCGTCGCCGCGTTCGACATCGACGCGGAGAAGGTCGGCAAGGACCTCTCGGAGGCGATCTGGTCCGGCCAGAACGACACGATCAAGTTCGCCGACGTGGCGCCGCTTGGAGTGCCCGTGCACCGGGGCATGACTCACGACGGGCTCGGCAAGTACCTGAAGGAGAAGATCACCAAGGCGCCCGGCCCGACCGACGATGTGGTCGGCATTCTCCAAGACACGAAGGCCGATGTGCTGGTCTGCTACCTCCCGGTCGGCTCCGAGCAGGCGACCAAGTGGTACGTCGAGCAGGCGCTGAAGGCGGGCGTCGGGTTCGTCAACTGCCTGCCCGTGTTCATCGCCCGCGAGGACTACTGGGCCGGGCGCTTCGGCGAGGCGGGCCTGCCGATCATCGGTGACGACATCAAGTCGCAGGTCGGCGCCACCATCGTCCACCGTCAGCTGGCGCGTCTGTTCCACGACCGCGGCGTGCGCGTCGAGCGCACCTCACAGCTCAACGTCGGCGGCAACATGGACTTCTACAACATGCTCGAGCGCGAGCGGCTGGCCTCCAAGAAGGAGTCGAAGACCAACGCCGTGACCTCGATCATGGGCCACGAGCTGCCGGCCGACGACGTCTACATCGGCCCCTCCGACTACGTCGCCTGGCTGACCGACCGCAAGTGGGCCCACATCAGGCTCGAGGGGCGCTCGTTCGGTGACGTGCCGCTCAACCTCGAGATGAAGCTCGAGGTATGGGACTCGCCGAACTCGGCCGGGATCGTGATCGACGCGACACGGATCGTGAAGCTGGCGCTCAACGACGGGATCGGGGGCCAGCTCGACGGGCCGTCGAGCTACCTGATGAAGTCGCCACACACGCAGCGACCCGACGACGAGGCCCGCGAGCTGACCGAGGAGTTCATTCGCGAGCACGCGCGGAAGACCGCTGGCCAGCGGGCGGCCGAGCTCAAGGCCGAGGCGTAGCGGGCCGGACGGCCCACCAGCCCGGCCGGGGAGCCTGCGGCCAGCTTCCGTTTCGGCGGCGCCGCTGCGCCGCTTCTATCCTGCCCCCGTGGCCTCCGAGCGCCTCTCGATCGCCCAGGTGAGCCCCCACCCGTGGGGAGCGCCGCACGAGGTCAACGAGTTCGTTGCTCGGGTCTCGGCCGGCCTGGCCGAGCGGGGACACAGGGTCGTGGTGGCGGCACCCGCCGCCTCCCGGTCCGCGGTTCGTGAGTCGCGCCGTGCGATCCGGGCTGCCCGCGAGCGGCCCGCGGCGCTGTTCGACGGCTCCTGGACGGGGGAGCGGGCCGGCGGCGATGGTGGGCCGCCGGTGCTGGCGGTGGGCTCGAGCCTGGCAATGCCGCGCGGCCCGGCCCCGCGCGCGGCCCCCGTGCCGATCGACCTCAGCCGCCCGCTCGAGGAGCTGCTCGGCGGGGTCGAGCTCGACATCGTCCATGTGCACGATCCATTCGCGCCCAGCGCGGCCTCGGTGGCGCTTCGCCACTCGCGCTCGCTCAACGTCGGCAGCTTCCACGATCCGAGCGAGCGCATCCTCTCCACCCAGGTGGCGCGCCCCCTGGTGGAGATCTTCTTCGGCCGGCTCGACGCGCGCACGGCGAGCTGCCGCACCACTTCGGACCTGATGGAGCGCTTCTTTCCCGGCACCTACGAGCTGGTCACGCCGGGTGCCGACCGCGAGGTGGAGGGATGGTGGCCGCGGCGGCGGGATGTCGACGTGGTCGCGGAAGCGGATCGCGAGCGGCCCGTACGGATCGCCTTCTGCCTTCAGGAGGAGCGGGGTGCGCTGCGGCTCTTCCTTCGAGCGCTCCGGCGCCTGCCGCTGGGGTTGGCCTGGGAGGCTGCGATCTGGCGTGCCAGCGGCGACGAGATCCGCATCGCGCGCCGGCTGCGCGACCGAGTCCACCCGGTTGGCCCGCGCGAGACGTCGCCCGAGGCGCTGATCGCGGGAGCCGATATCGCCTGCGTCGCCTCAGGCGGCCCCCGGTTGGCTCCGGGCCTGGTTCGGAAGGCGCTCGCCTCCGCCACGGTCCCGGTCGCCTCCCGGCTCTCCCTGTACGAGGAGCTGACCGGCGACGGCGAGCGGGGCCTGCTGTTCCCGCCCGGGGACGCGATCACCCTGGCGGGACAGCTCTCCAGATTGATCGCGGAGCCTCGGCTGCGCGCCGAGCTGGTGCGCGAGGGGCGCGACGCGGTCCCCGACTGGGAGCAGGTCGCCGGCGAGCTGGAGGACATCTACCTGCCGCTGTGCGCCCGCCGCCACGATCCCCGCGGCAACCCGGCCCTGCGCGGGCAGCTCTCGCGGCGGCGCTCGATTCACGTCGATCTCCACATGCACACCGACCACTCGCCGGACTGCGCCACCCCGGTCGAGGTGCTGCTGGCGACCGCCCGCGACCGTGGGCTCGGCGCGATCGCGATCACCGACCACAACGAGATCTCGGGCGCGCTCGCCGCGCGTGACGTTGCCGAGGAGATGGGGGGGATCAAGGTGATCGTCGCCGAGGAGGTGAAGACCGCCGAGCAGGGCGAGGTGATCGGCCTCTTCCTCGAGCGGAAGATCCCCAGGGGGATGACGATGGAGGAGACGATCGCCGAGATCCGGCGTCAAGGAGGGCTCGTTTACGTGCCCCACCCGTTCGACCGGCTCCACTCCGTGCCCGATTACGAGCACCTCCTGGAGATGGTCGAGGAGATCGACATCCTCGAGGTGTTCAACCCGAGGGTCGCGCTGACCGCCTTCAACGAGGAGGCCGAGCGCTTCGCCGCCAAGTACCGGATCGTCCCCGGCGCCGGGTCGGACAGCCACGTCGCCCAGGGGCTCGGGAGCGTGATGATCCGGGTCCATGACTTCGAGGGCCCCGAGGAGTTCCTGGAGGCGATGCGCGACGCGGACATCGTCCGAAAGCACAAGAACCTGATCTACGTCCAGGCCCTGAAGCTGCTCCAGGCTTCCAGGCCGAGCGGAACCCGCCGTGCCGCGGCATCGGTCGGCGCCCGGCCGGTCAAGGGCGGCCGGCCGCGCCCCCGCCGCTCCGCCGCCTCACGGCGGGCGAAGAGCCGGCGCGCCCGAGGCAAGCCCTGATGCACGCTGAAGGAGCGGCGCCGGGGCCGTCAAAGAAGGCGCTTGCCCGAGGTCCCGCCACCGGGCCCAGACGAGGAGCCGGCTTGCCGACGACAGACGACGAGATCCAGGAGAAGTATCTGGAGCGAGCGATTCGCGAGCTGAACGATCTGACCCATCGCCTTCAGGAGTGCTCGCATTGCCCGCGCGGCAACCTGATGCCGGTGCTCGGCTCAGGCCACCCCCAGGCCGACATCTTCCTGCTCAAGTTCGCTCCCACCGCGGCGGAAATCGAGGAGGGGGTGGCGTTCTACGGCCGCTCCGGCAACGCGCTGCGCAAGAGCTTCAAACGCCTCAACATCGATCCCCTGGTCGTCTACGGGACGCTGTGCGTCAAGTGCCCGGTCGCGGACCCGTCGCTGGCGGGTGGGGAGTGCGTCGAGCGCATCGTCGAGGAGCTCGCGATCGTGCAGCCGCGGATGATCGTGGTGATGGGAGAGCGCGCGCTCGAGACCCTGAACGAGGTCGACGTGCCCCTCTCCAGTTCGCTCGAGCCGCGACCCGGAGAGGTCCAGGGCTTCACGCCGACGATCGAAGCCCTGTACGTGCCCGAGATCGACGAGTCGCTCGACTCGGAGGAGTCCAAGCGCGAGTTCTGGGCAGCCTTCCGCGTGCTCGGCGACTGGTACGCGGACCTGCCGCCGTACTGAGGGTCCAACTGCCGCCGGTCGCAACTAGACTGAGCGGCGATGGAGCTGGAGGAGCGGTCGATCGAAGAGCTGCCGGAGCGCTGCGGGAACTGCGGCGCGACGCTTACCGCGGGGGAGAAGCAGCGGATCCTCGACGAGGGGTCGAGCCTCGCGCTCTGCACCACCTGCGCCGCCGAGGCAATCGCGATCGGCGACGAGGATTCCGAGGACGGCGAAGCCGTCTACTAGCCCGATTTAGGGGGCGCGGCCGCTTCGGCGAGCGTCGCCATCGCCTCGAGTCGGGCGCTCGCCAGGCCCCGCACGACGACGACGTCGAGCGCCGTGTAGCCGGACAGCTCGGCCTGGACCCCGTCGCGGTCGGCGCCGGCGACGCCGACGGTGCCCTGGGGCTCGCCGAGGCGCGCGAAGTGGTTGCGATAGCCGTCGTGGAGGTCGCGGTAGAAGGACTCCTCCTTGGCGAGTCGCTCCGCGGCGTCGGGGCCGGCGGCCGTGCGCACGTAGCCCAGCACCGGCGGCGGCTCGCGACCAGCCTCGCCAGCGCCGGTGTGAACGTGATCTCGCGCGCCCGCCGCGAACTCGGGGGTCATCCAGTTGAAGAAGGCCCCGTCGAAGCTGCTGCCTGCGAGCGCGCACATCTTCGGCCCCATCGCCGCGAGCACGAGCCTGACGCCGGGGATCTCCTCACGCAGCGTCTCCTGAGCGTTGCGCATCGTGGTCAGCGGCCGCTCGGAGAAGCCGGCGCCGACCCCGATCCAGAGCCGCCGGCGGTCGAGGCCGAGCCGCTCGATCGTTTCGTTGATCTCGGCGGGCTGGTGGCGATCGAGCGCCATCACCGCGACGCCCAGCTCGAGCCGATCGGAGCCCTCGGCGAAGGCCGCCAGCGTGTCGAGCCCGTTGGCCGATCGGGGTGTCGTTCGACCAGACAGACGAGTAGCCGAGCTCCTCGCAGCGCTCGGCGAGGGGTGCGGCGACCTCCGGGTCGAGCCCGGCGGCCACCCCGAAGCCACGAGCCTGGCTCACTTCTCCAGCAACGCCACGCACTCGACGTGGGGGGTCTGCGGGAACATGTCCACCGGCCTCACCCGGCGGAGGCTATAGCCGGCGTCAGCGAGCTGCGAGGCGTTCGGGGCCAGCGTGGTCGGGTTGCAGGAGACGTAGACGATCCGCCGCGCCCCGCACTCGATCACCCGACGCATCACCTTCTTCGAGAGCCCTGCGCGCGGCGGGTCGACCACGACCACGTCGGGACGGCCGGTTCGCTCCAGCAGCGGCCGAGCTCCGAGGCGCACGTCGGCGGCGACGAAGCGGGCGTTGGCGATCCCGTTGCGTCGCGCGTTCTCCTCGGCGTCGCCGACCGCCTCGTGGACGGTCTCGATCCCCCAGACCTCGCCGGCTTGGGGGGCGAGCGCGAGGCCGATCGCTCCGACTCCGCAATAGAGGTCGAAGACCCGCTCGCGTCCGGAGAGCCCCGCATAGCCGGCGGCGATCGCGTACAGGCGCTCCGCCGTCTCGGTGTTGGTCTGGAAGAAGGCCGAGGACGAGACTCGCAGTCGCAGCCCCGCCAGCTCCTCCTCGAGGAACTCTTCGCCGAGCACTCCGGTCGGGCCCTCGGTGCCGCCGCCGGGGCCGTCGACCACGGTGTGCAGATCGACCGGCGGTTTGGCGAAGCTCGCCCGCGCTGTGACCAGCCGGGTCTGAAGCTGCCCGGTGCGGCGGCCCTCACGGACCACGAGATTGCGCAGCACCCCGCTGCTGCTCGCGCCTGTCGTAGGCGGGAATCCCCTCGCGCCGCGCCCAGTCGCGGACCCGGTTGCGGGCCGCGTTGTTGCGCTCCGAGGCCAGCAGGCAGTCCTCGACGTCGATCACCTCGGCCCAGCTGCCGCGGCGGTGGAAGCCGAGCGCCAGGCGGCCGTCGCGTTCGCCGAACGAGTACTCGAGCTTGTTGCGGTAGCGCCACTCGAGGGCCGCGGGCTCGGCCGGCTCGAGCTCGAACCCCTCGAGCCCGCCCAGGCGGCGCAGGGCGGCATCGACCTGACTCGTCTTCTCCTCGAGCTGGCGCTCGTAGGGCAACCCCTGCCAGGGTGCGCCGGGGCAGGGTTCGCCGTCGTGAAGGCAGCGGTCGGCGACGCGGTCCGGGCTGGGATCGACGAGCTCGACGGCCTGCGCCTCCCCGAAGTCTGCGCTTGGCGCTGGTCAGCCGGGCGCGGACGCGGTCGCCGGGCAGGGCCCCCGAGACGAAGACGACATAGCCGTTCGCCCGGGCCACGCCGCGACCGCCTTGGGCGATCGAGTCGACCTCGAGCACCAGCTCCTCGCCCTGTCTTGGTCGCGGAGCTTTTTCGTCGCCGGCTGTGTCATCGAGCCCTATCGTTGCAGCCCCTTGAGCTTCGACCTCGACGACTACCGGCGGCGAGCGGAGCGATTCAGCGAGGAGCTGAGCCGCGAGTACTACCTGCACCTGGCGGGTCACAAGCCCGAGCTCGAGATCGAGCCCATCTACCAGGGCTACGCCGACCTGTTCGCAAGGGAGGACGTCGAGCGGTTGAGGGAGCTCTGCGGAGCAGCGGTCGGCGACGACGAGAAGCGCCGCCTTCGCTACCTGCTCCAGTTCGCCTTCGACGGGCTGCTCGGCCTCGAGACCCGTGCGGAGTCGGCGGAGCTGGCCGGCCTGGAGGCTTCGCTCGAGGTCGACCCGGGCGACGGGCCGGTTCCCTATCGCGCGGTGCCGATCGAGCAGGCCAACGAGCCGGAGGCGGAACGGCAGGGCGGCGCTCGAGGAGGCGCGCAACGCCGTCCTCGATCAGCGGCTGAACCCGCTCTACCTGACGGCGCTCGAGCGCGCCCACGAGCTCTGCCGGGCGCTGGGCTGGCCGACCTACGCTGCCGCCTACGCCGAGCTCCGCGCGATCGACCTCGAGGCGCTGGCTCGCCAGATGCGCCGCCTTCCTCGACGCCACCGAGGATGTCTACGCGGCCGTCGCCGATCCGCAGCTGGGTCGCGTGGGCCTGCCCGCGCTGGGGGAGCTTCGCCGTTCCGACCTGCCGCGCTTCTTTCGCGCCGCAGACCTCGACCCGGCGTTCCCGGCCGACCGGCTGGTCGATTCGCTTGCCGACACCCTCGATGGGCTCGGCATCGACTTGCGCGGCCAGGCCAACGTCCACCTCGATGCCGAACCTCGCCGGACCAAGTCACCTCGCGCCTTCTGCTCCACCCCGCGGGTGCCTGACGAGGTGTATCTGGTGATCGCGCCGACCGGTGGGCGGGACGACTACGTCGTCGCTGTTCCACGAGGGCGGCCACGCCGAGCACTATGCGAACACCGACCCGGCCTTGGCGTTCGAGTTCCGGCATCTGGGGGACAACTCGGTGACCGAGTCGTTCGCGTTCCTGATCGAGCACCTGGTCGAAGACCGCCGACTGGCTTCGCCGACAAGCTCGGGGTGGAGGACCCCGAGCCGGCGGTCGGCTCACGCCCGCGCCTTCGAGCTGGTGATGCTGCGGCGTTACGCGGCCAAGCTCGCCTACGAGCTCGAGCTGCATGGCGCCCCGGCCACCCTTTCGGAGATGCCCGGCCGCTATGCGCAGCTGCTGACCGAGGCGACCCGCGTCCCCTGGCCGCGGGCGAGCTGGCTGGCGGACGTCGACGGCGGCTTCTACGCCGCCTGCTACCTGCGCGCCTGGGCGCTCGAGACCCACTGGCGGGCCGCGCTCGAGGAGCGGTTCGGCTCGCGCTGGTTCGCCGTCCCCGAGGCCGGCGAGTGGCTGCGCTCGCTATGGCGCCACGGCCAGCGCCTCGACGCCGACGAGTTGCTCGCGGAGACGCTCGGGGGAGAGCTCGACCTCGCCGTGGTGGCGGCCGAGCTCACCAGGCCGGCCGGCTGAGCCGGCTGACTCGGACTCATATGCTCTGGGCATGCCGGCGGTCGGACACGTCCATCTGAAGGTCTCCGACCTCGAGCGCTCGGCGGCCTTCTACCGGGAGACACTCGGGCTCGAGGTCAGCGAGCGAGTCGGGGACAGCTTCGTGTTCATGTCATTCGGGGACGCCCATCACGACCTCGCCCTCCAGGGACATCCGGACGCGCCGGCAGCCGATCCCGAGGCGCTGGGCCTGTACCACTTCGCAGTCGAGGTGGCCGACGAGGCGGAGTTGGCCCGCGCCGTCGATCGCGTTCGCGAGGCCCGCGTCGAGTTCACGGCGGTCGACCACGGGATCTCCAAGTCGATCTATTTCTCGGACCCGGATGGCCACGGCGTCGAGATCTACTGCGACACGCGGCGCCTTCGCCACCGCCCCGAGTGGGAGGGGATCACCGCGCCGCTGGACGTCGACGCGCTCCCGCGCTAGGGGCGGCGTCCGCGAGTGCCGGCGTACTTGGACGTGACGGGCTCGCTGCCTGCGCCTATTTGAGCCGGCGCTCGATCTCCGCGAGCACCCCCTTGCGCGCCTTGCCGCGCTGCTCGCGCGCGCGCAGCTCGCGCAGCTCGGCCGCGCTCAGGTCGCCGAGGCGTGACTTGATCTGGCTCACCGTGAGCTGGTCATAGGCCGTGATCGGCCCACCGGCGGAGACCCCCGCCCGACGGCGCAGGCGATCGGCTTGGGCCAGCGGCGTGTCCGCGGCGTCCCGCGCCACTCGCGCGGCTCGACCGGCGGCCTGGGTGGCGCGGCGCCGCGTCGGGCGGGTCCGCGACTCGAGCTCTCGCCGCGCCTGGTCGAGCAGGCGCTCGAGCTCCTTCACCAGGTCGTCGGTGTAGTGACGACCCCGCGTGACCAGGTTGCTGACCAGCTCGTTGGCGTCGTTGCGGGTCATGCGACCGCGCTGGACCGCGTCGTCCATGACCTCCTGAAGCCGATCGCGCGACAGGGTGACGCTTCGCTCGAGCGCATCCCGGAACGCCTCCACGCCCTTGTCGCCGCGCGCGGTCGCGGCGGAGCGCCGGGCTGAGCCCGCTCCGCCCGCTGCCGGCGCCACGCTTGGCGCCCGACCTCGAGCCGCTCGATCTGCCTGACCTGGAACCGCCCGATCTCGTCGCCATCGAATCTCCTCCTTCGCGTTCCCGCGATTGACTGGGCGGACTGACTATCTCATTCCCGCGGCCCGCGTGGGTCAACCGTCGAGCGGCCGTTGGCGCGAACCGGGCCTCGACCGGGGCGTGGTCGCTGAGGCGCAGCCGGAGGCCCTCGCAGGGCAGCTCCCGCGCCTCGGGTGGCCAGGCGCTCGGCGGGTCGACGATCTCGAGCCCCCGGCCGAGGATGTGGTCGATGGAGTCGGGGCCGGTCGGGGCGCCGAGGCCGAACCGCCGCGCCAGCTCCTCGAACAGCGGGGTCTGGTCTGGGGCGCAGATTGAAGTCGCCGCCCAGGATCAGCGGCGACTCGCCTGCCCAGGCGACGGCCGTCTCGGCGGCGTGGCGCACGTCCGCCGCCGCCGAGGGGGGCTGCGTGCTCGCGTGCAGATTCGCGACGCAGAGCCCCGAGTCGAGCCTGGCGAAGGCCATCGTGCGTCGCTCGGGAAGGCGGCGAAGGACGAGATCTCGCTGGTCGAGCAGGCCTCCGCGCCCAGCCCTCTGAGCAGGGTGAGGTTCGAGCCGCCCTCCCAGGAGCCGAGCAGATCGGGGTTCCAGCGCGGCGAGGATGCCGCGGACGGGGCCAAGCCAGTTGCGTGAGGTGAGCGAGCGGTGGGCGCTTGCCTTGCAGGCGGCGGCCAGCGCGGCGGACCAGCGCGGCGGGCATTCCTGCAGCAGGGCGACGTCCCAGCGCGCGGCGCAGAGAACCTGGGCGAACTCCCGAAGCAGCTCCCGGTTGACCTGGACGTGGGTGGCGTTGCGCTCGGTCGCCCGCCCCAGGCGCGAGCGCCACGTGTGAAGCGCCGGGTCGGGCGGAAAGTCGCGGCCGTGGAACAGGTTCCAGGTGATGGCGCCGATCTCCACGGCATGAAGTATCGGGGCGGTCAGCGGCGTACCATGCTCCGCTTCCGATGGCACGCGACTTCCTCACCGGCGAGGAGCTGACCCGCGACGAGCTGAGCGCGCTGCTCGACCGCGCGCTTGAGCTGAAGGCTGGGCGGTCGAGCGGCGAGGGCGCCGACGCGCTGGCGGGCAAGAGCATCGCGCTGGTGTTCGAGAAGCCCTCGACGCGCACGCGCGTCTCGTTCGAGGTCGGGGTGGCCGAGCTCGGCGGCACGCCCCTGATCCTGCGCGGCGACGAGCTCCAGCTCTCGCGCGGCGAGTCGGTGGGGGACACGGCGCGCGTCCTGTCCCGCTACGTGCAGGCGATCGTCGTGCGGGCGGGCTCGCACGAGGTGGTCGCGGAGCTGGCCGACGGGGCAGCGGTGCCGGTGATCAACGGGCTGACGCCCGACCACCATCCCTGCCAGGCGCTGGCCGATCTGCTGACGCTCCGTGAGCGCTTCGGGGATCTGGACGGCTTGCGGGTCGCCTACGTGGGCGACGGCAACAACGTCGCGCGCTCGCTGGCCGTCGTGGGTAGGACGGCCGGCGTCGAGGTCAGGGTCGCCTCCCCCGATGGCTACCGGATCGAGCCCGGCCTCGCGGCGCTGGACACGGGCGACCCGCGCCAGGCCGCGACGGCGCCGACGCGATCTACACGGACGTCTGGGTGAGCATGGGCGACGAGAGCGAGGCGCAGCGCCGTCGCGCCGACCTGGCTCCGTTCCAGGTGAACGCCGAGCTGCTCGCGGAAGCCTCGGAGCGGGCGATCGTCCTCCACTGCCTCCCCGCCCACCCCGGCGAGGAGATCACCGAGGACGCTCCTCTACGGCGAGCGCTCCGCCGTCTGGGACCAGGCCGAGAACCGCCTCCACGCCCAGAAGGCGCTGCTCGAGCTCCTGGTGCGCTGAACGCGCCCGCCTCGGTGGTCGCGGTGTGTTTCTTGCGGCGGGCGTCCCTTCGATCGGCGGCCCGTCCAGCCACGCGGATCGCCCAACACATCTTCGGCGCCATACAGGAGTACGCAGGGTTCGATGAACCCCGCTGGCTGTACAAGGTCAGGGTGCAGACACCGTAAGGGAGCTTGTTCTTCTTCTTGCCGCTACTGGAGGTGGGGAACGTGTCAACCGAGTGCTTCCGGAGGCAGGGCCGGGGCAGCTCCAAAGCGTTCAACCAAAACGCCTCGATCTGTGGGATCGAGAGCCCGTTCCCGGGTAGATGTGCAGGCTGAGCCTCAGGTCGTGCGGGTCGACGTCGAAGCATGTCGTGAGAAAGCGGCGGAAGAAGGCGAGCATGTGGACATCAGAGTTCGTGAGGCGCACCGATGCCTCCGCCTTTTCGATCCCTCGGCCCAATAGAGCATGCATCCGGCAAGGTGCAAGGGATCTCCAGTCGCGCGCAGCTACTCGCCCCTCCTCTTGATAAGCGGCGCGCCTCTCGCGGTGCTTTCTACGCCACGTCTCCGAAAACGCCGTTCCGGATCCTGCGATGTTTCGGGCCCGCTGTTCTGGGTGATTTGGATCTCGCGCGTCCACAGGTGGACGCTTGACGGTGAAACGCCCAGCTGCTCTGGCAATCTGTTTGATCGGCAGGCCATGCCGACGGCGAAGTGAACGGGCTTCTCGCCTCTCAGCGTGCTTTGGTCTCATGTCGATTCCCGGTCCCACCTCTACGAACACATGTTCGATAGCGTAGTCATGGCGGCGGACGGCATGGATGGACGAGACGCGGGTAGTCGAACCCTAGACTTGGCGTTTGTCTAGGCCCCGTGGTGTAGTGGCAGCACGCCAGGTTTTCGTCCTGGAAGCGCGCGTTCGATCCGCGTCGGGGCTACTCAGCCACCTGCGCCCCCCCATGCAACCCGAGATCAACCTAGGCCCGCTCACCCTCCAGACCTTCGGGATCATGTTCGCGCTCGGCTTCATCGCCGCCGGTGCGCTGGTCGCGCGGCGGCTCCAGGAGTGGGGCAAGCCCCCGGACTGGGCCTACGAGTTGATCCTCGCCGCGCTGGTCGGCGGCCTCGTCGGCGCCCGGCTCAACTTCATCGTCGAGAACTACGACACGGTCAAGGACGACCTGCTCGGCAACATCTTCTCCGGCTCGGGGCTGGTCTGGTACGGGGGCGCGATCGGCGGCGCGATCGGCGTCGGGTTGTGGGCATGGCGGCGCGGCATGCTCAACGTCGCCCTGCTCGACCTCTGCGCCGGCGCCGCTGGCACTCGGCTACGCGATCGGGCGGATCGGCTGCCAGGTCTCCGGCGACGGCGACTACGGCGAGACCTGGGATGGCCCCTGGGCGATGGCCTATCCCGACGGCACCGAGCCGATCGACGAGACGGTCCATCCGACGCCGATCTACGAGACCCTCTCGATGGGACTGGTCGCTTACCTGCTCTGGCGGCTTCGCGACCGCTTCCAGCCCGGCGTCCTCTTCGCCATCTACCTGGTCCTGGCCGGGGCCGAGCGCTTCCTGGTCGAGTTCCTCCGCCGCAACGATGACGTGCTCCTCGGGCTCACCCAGGCCCAGCTGCTCAGCCTGGCGATGATCGCCGTCGGCGCAGCCTGGCTCGCCGCGAAGGCGCGGCGCGGCACGCTTGCCAGGAGTGCCCGCCTCCGCCTGAGCCCGCGTTCAGACCCCTGAGGATCCGCGCCACCGCGAAGATCAGCAGCGAAGCCGGCGACCGTCAACCCGACCCGCGTCCAGGAGGCATGCTGGTGAGCCCGGGAAGCAGGTCCGTCGCCGCCCAGGTAGATGAAGAAGCCGGCGTAGAGCGCGAGGACGTGGCCGAGGAACTCCTCGGAGACGCTGAGCGAGGCCCCCACGATCGCGCCGAGCAGCGGCGCGATGGCATCTATCCGTAACCAGCGCATGGCCTGCGCCGGTCGCCCGACTGGCTGAGCACGAAGCTCACTGTGTTGAGCCCGTCGGCGAAGTCGTGGGCCGCGACGGCGATGAACACCAGCACGCCCGTCGCCGTGTTCGACCCCGAACGCCAGCCCGATCCCGAGCCCGTCGATGAAGCTGTGGATCGACAGCCCGAGCGCGCCCGCCGTGCCCACCTGCTGGTGCGCACGGGCCTGCTCGGGTGCGTCGCGATGGTGGAGGACGAGCAGCCGCTCGATCAGGAAGCAGCCGAGGAAGCCCGCGCCGACAAGCGCGCCGACTGGTCTGGGTCGTCCAGCGCTCCGAGCGCCTCCGGAAGGACGTCGAAGCAGCGCCACCGCGACCACGATGCCGCCGCGTCAGCGCCATCACGGTCGGCAGCGAGTGCGCGAGGCGCAGGCCCAGCCAGCCGCCGGCGAACGTGCCGAGCATCGACGAAGGCGCCGAAGGGGATCGCGATCCAGGTCCACGGCGGCGAATCAAATCAGCGCCGTCAGGGCGGAGCGGCCCTCAGACGCGCGCGAAGCAGCCCGCCGTCGAGCGGGATCACCGCCCCGGTCAGGTAGGCCGCGCGCTCCGAGCACAGGAAGGCGACCAGGTCGCCGTACTCCTCGGGCTTCCCGAGGCGTGCCGCCGGGACACCCTCGTGGGCGCCGCGCTCCATCTCCTCCCAGGACCCCCAGTTGGAGGCCAAGCGGTCGGTCGCGAAGCGGCCGGTGGCGACCGTGTTGACGGTGATCCCCTCGGCGGCGACCTCGCTTGCCAGCGTCTTGAAGAAGCCGACGGCGGCCATCCGGTGCGAGTTGGAGAGCGCCAGTCCTGGGATCGGCTCGCGCACCGAGCGTCGAGCCGACGTTGACGATCCGTCCCCAGCCCCGCTCGCGCATCCCCGGCAGCACCGCCTCGATCAGGATCCGCGGCGCCAGCACCAGCGACCTGTACGCCTGCTCCCACTCGGCCAGCGGGTTGTCGAGCGCCCCGCCCAGCGGCGGGCCGCCTGTGTTGGTGACCAGGATCTCGACCGGGCCCAGCGCTTCGCTCGACCTCCGCGGGCAGCGCCGCGAGACGATCGAGGTCGGAGGCGTCCGCAACCAGGACGGCCGTCTCGCCCTCGATCTCGGCGGCCGCCTGCGTCGAGCCGCTCGCGCGAACGGCTCGCCATCGCCACCCTGGCGCCCTCGCGGGCGAGCGCCGCGGCGATCGCCCTGCCGAGCCCGCGGCTGGCGCCCATCACCAGCGCGGTCTTCCCGGAGATCCCGAGCTCCATGCCGGCGGACGCTATCCGGTGGCCAGCGAGGGCGCCGGTCGGATACGGTGGGCTCGATGCCAGCGACGGTGACCTCTACGAGCAGCTGGTCGAGGCGGCGAACGCCATCTACGGGTCTCACCCGCACCGCCGCGCCGCTCCACGCCAAGGGCACTTGGTGCGAGGGCACCTTCACGGCGACCCCCGAGGCCGCGACAGCTGTGCCGCGCCCCCCATTTCCAGGGAGACCCGGTTCCGGCCCTGATCCGCTTCTCGAATGGCAGCGGCGACCCCGAGTCCAACGACGCCGCGCGAGAGGCGCGCGGGCATGGCGGTCAAGCTCCGCCCCGAGGCCGGGGACGAGACCGACATTCTCGGCACCAGCAACCCCGCTTCGCCACCCGGACGCCGGAGGAGTTCCTCGAGCTGCTGCGCCTCCGCCGCCCGACCCCGAGACCGGCCAGCCCGACTGGAGAAGCTCGGCGCCTTCCTCGCCGCTCACCCGGAGTCACAGCCGGCGATCCAGGCGACGATCAACACCGAGCCTCCTGCGAGCCTCGCCCAGGTCACCTACCACTCCCCGCACTCGTTCAAGCTCGTCGACGCCGCCGGCGAGGGCACCTGGGTCCGCTACCGCTGGCGTCCGGAGGCGGGGGAGGCCCAGATCCCCGACGACGAGGCCCACGAGCGCGGCCGCGACTACCTTCGCGAGGAGCTCGCCGAGCGGCTTCGCGACGCCCCCGCCGGGTTCGAGCTGCTGTTCCAGGTCGCCGCCGAGGGAGATCCCATCGACGACCCCACAGCCATCTGGCCCGAGGAGCGCGAGCTGGTCGTCGCCGGCCGGCTCGAAATCACCGAGATCGTCGACGACCCCGAGTCCGACGAGCACATCGAGGTCTTCGACCCGATCCGCGTCGTCGACGGCATCGAGCTCTCCAACGACCCGATCCTGCACGCACGCGCCCGGGCCTACTCGGTCTCGGCCTACCGCCGGCTGGGGCTCGAGGTCGAGAACCCGTCGACTCCGCCGACCATCGCCGGGTAGACGGCGGGCATAATCACACGACCCGGGCGGTTAGCTCAGTTGGGAGAGCGCCTCGTTTACACCGAGGAGGTCGCTGGTTCGAGCCCGGCACCGCCCATCGCAGAGGAAATCGAGCCAAGGGAGAAGCGATGTCGGTAGAGCAGGCGCTGGCGCAGTTCAAGGAGACCGAGGGCGGGGAGGCGTTCCGGCTTCAGAACTCGAAGCTGCTGAAGGTCGAGCTGGCGGACGTGACGATCCAGGCCAAGCTGGGCTCGATGGTCGCCTACCAGGGCGACGTCCGGTTCGAGCACGCGGGGTCCGGCGGCGTGTCGCGGATGATCAAGAAGGCGGTGACCAGCGAGGGCACCGACCTGATGAAGATCTCGGGCAGCGGCGAGGTGTTCCTGGCCGACATGGCCCAGGAGATCCAGCTGCTGAGGCTCGAGGATGACCGGATCACCGCCAACGGCGCCCACGTCCTCGCCTTCGAGGCCGGCATCGATTGGGACATCAAGCGCGTCGAGGGTGCCTCGGGGGCGCTGGCGGGCGGCCTCTACAACATGGAGCTGGGGGGCACCGGGTGGGTGGCCCTGGTCTCCGACGGCCCTCCGGTGCTGATCGAGATCGACGGCGACCAGACGTTCGCCGATCCGCAGGCAGCGATCACTTGGTCGAGCGGGCTGTCGCACCTCGATCAAGACCGACGTGAACCTGAAGACCTTCATCGGACGGGGCTCCGGCGAGACGATCCAGATGTCGTTCTCCGGCTCCGGCTGGCTCTTGCTCCAGCCGTCCGAGGGGCGCGTCGCGGCGGCCGGCTCGGGCGGCGCCAAGGGCGCGCTCGGCAATCTGCTGGGCGGGGGTTAGCGCCCGCGGCGCCAGGTGGGCCGCTCTCAGCGACGCCCGCGGAGAAGATCTCGCCATACTGCTCCGCGCGAGGCGGTCGGGGCGAGGGCAAGCGCGTCTCCGTTCGCCGAAGGAGAAATGGACGCTCCGCAGCACCAACCCGAACAGACGCGGGAGGCTTCGCGGCGGTGGCGACCGCGCTGCTCGCCGCCGCTGAGCGCATTGGCCGCCGTTGGCTGGGCCGCGGGAGCCTCCGACGG
Source organism: uncultured Actinomycetes bacterium (assembly GCA_963740145.1). GTDB lineage: Bacteria > Actinomycetota > Thermoleophilia > Solirubrobacterales > 70-9 > AC-56. Next base: position 187,735 of record CAVUDI010000010.1, on the reverse strand, counting down.
GGCAACGAGCGCCTCGCACGTTTCCCAGCGAGCGGGTTCCACCAACCCCTACCGCGGCGACGGGATGTGGATCTGGTACGTGAGCCGCTCGAGCGGCGGCGATCTGGCCCGGATCGCGCGCAAGGCGCGCCGCCGCGGGATCGAGACCGTCTACATCAAGAGCTCCGACGGGAGCAGCTCCTGGAGCCAGTTCACCCGGGGCCTGGTCTCCTACCTGCACGCCCGCGGCGTGAGGGTTTGCGCCTGGCAGTTCGTCTACGGCATCCATCCCGGCGCCGAGGCGCGGCGCGGCGCGGAGGCGGTCCGGAAGGGCGCCGACTGCCTGGTGGTCGACGCCGAGTCGACGTACGAGGGCCGCTACGCGGCGGCCGACACTTACGTGGACAAGCTGCGCCGCAAGATCGGCGGCCGCTTCCCCACCGCGCTGACCAGCTTTCCATTCGTCGACTACCACCCCGGGCTTCCCGTACTCGGTCTTCCTCGGGCCGGGCGGGGCTCGGTACAACCTGCCCCAGCTCTACTGGCACACGATCGGGGTCAGCGTCGGCGAGGGCTACGAGCACACCTTCCGCTTCAACCGCGTCTACCGGCGGGGGATCTATCCGCTCGGGCAGACCTACGACGATCCGCCGATCCGCCAGATCCGGCGCTTCCGGCGGATGGCCATCTCGTATGAGCTCCGCGGCGTGAGCTGGTGGTCGTGGCAGGAGACCGACAGGCGTGAGTGGCGAGCATTGGGACGGGACTTCAAGACGGGCGTCCCGGGCGCCGGCCGGTCCGGCGCCGGCTACCCGGTGCTCTCGAAGGGCAGCCGCGGCGACCTGGTCGTCTGGGCCCAGGAGCACCTGAGGGGCGCGGGCGAGCGCGGTTCCGGTGACCGGCTACTTCGGCAACATCACCCGGCGCGCGGTGAAACGCTTCCAGCGGGCCAAGGGCTACGTCGACGACGGGCGCATCGGCGCCCGGAACCTGGCGGGCCCTGCTCGACGTGGAGCCGCGGATGGTCGATTGGTCCAGCAAGCGCTCGCGCCGCGCCGCGAAAGCGCCAGGCCGCCGGCGCACCACGCTCGGCCTCCCTGCCGGCGGTGCGCTACGAGATCCCGCCCCCGTCCGAGCGGTAGACCCGACCGGCAAGCCGATCTCGCAGCTCCAGATCCAGGCCCACGCTTACTGGCGCAGGGCGGACCGGCTGGTGAGAGGATCTTCGCGTGGTAGGTGTGGAGAGCTGATGCGGCCTGGCCGAGCCCGACGACGACGGTCCGAGCAACCAGAGGGCGCGGGCGCCGGCCCGCCCTCGCCGCCGCCCGCGAGCTGGCCGACCCAGCAGCTGGCGGAGTTCCTGGCGCTGATCTCCTCCTTCAACGATGAAGCCACGGCGACGAGGAGGGGAATCGAGCACGTCACGGAGGTGCTCGACGCCGAGGCCGCGGCGCTCGTGCGTGGCGGGGGGGTGATCGCCACGGTCGGGTTCGCCGAGGGCGAGGTCCCGACCGAGTCCCTGGTGGCGGTGGCCGACGGGGGCTGGGGGACGCTCGCCGTGCCCGGCACGGGGGAGTGCCAAGCAACGGCGGTGCCGCTGGAGGACGAGCGCCCGCTGCACCTGGTCGTCGCTCGCGCGCAGCGACAAGCCGTTCACCAGCGAGGAGCTCGGCCTGCTGCGCGGAATGGGCCGGGTGCTGACGCTCGCGCTGCGCAACCTGAGGCTGTTGGCCAACGAGCGCGCGCTGCGCTCGGACTCCGAGCGCCAAGCCGACGAGAACGCCCGCCTGCTCGAGGCGCTGCGAGGGCGGCAGGTGCTGCTGGAGCGACTCGCACAGCTACAGCGGGGGATCGTCGACCGGCTGCCCGTCCATGAGGTGCTGGAGGCCGCCGTCGAAGGTGCCTGCGAGCTGCTCGGCGACGACAGTCGGCGTGCTTCGGCTGACCGATCCCGACGATCCGTCCCACACCATGCTGGTCGCCTCGATCGGCGCCGGACGGGGAACTGCTGACCGAACGCCGCCACCAGCCGGTCGCCGCCGGGCTCGGCGGGCGCGCGATGCGCGAGCGTGGCGTGGTCCTCGCCGATGCGGTCAGCGGGATCGCATCGCCGGAGGCGACGCGCGACTTCCCCGCCGACGGCTTGACGGCGGCGATGGCCGCGCCCGTGAACGAGGCGCGGCAAGCCGATCGGCAGCCTGGGGGTTGGCTCGCGCCAACCGGGGCGCGAGTACGGCTCACGCGACCAGCAGGTACTGCTCTCCTTCGCCGAGCACGCGAGCCTCGCGCTCAACCACGCCCGAGCCATCGAGGAAGCCGTGCACGAGGCGCTTCACGACTCCCTCACCGGGCTCCCCAATCGATCGCTGTTCCTCGACCGCCTGCGCCATTCGGTCGCCCGCGCCGAGCGGAGCGGCGCCCCCGTCGCGGTCCTGTTCTGCGACCTGGACGGCTTCAAGACCGTCAACGACAGCCTCGGGCACCGCACCGGGGACCGCCTGCTGGTCTCGGTTGCCGAGCGGCTTTCGGACTGCCTCCGGCCGACGGACACGATGGCCCGCCTGGGTGGCGACGAGTTCGCGGTCCTGCTCGAGGAGCTTGGCGAGCCTGGCGTCGCCGGCTCGCGCCGCGCAGCGTCTGCTGGATTCGCTCAAGCCGCCGTTCGAGCTGCGCGAGCGAGAGTTCTTCATCAGCGCCAGCATCGGGATCGCGACCGGGACCGAGGACGCGGAGACGCTCTTGCGGGACGCGGACCTGGCGATGTACCGGGCAAAGAGCCGCGGCAAGGGTCGCTACGCGATCTTCGAGCCCGGCATGCACACCGCGATCGTCGAGCGGCTCGACCTCGAGGTCGACCTGAAGGGCGCGATCGAGCGCGACGAGCTGGTGCTCGCCTACCAGCCGATCTTCAGCTTGCGAAGCGGAGCGGTGGCGGGCGTCGAGGCGCTGGTCCGCTGGCAGCACCCCACGCGGGGCCTCGTGCTGCCGGAGCATTTCGTGCCGCTGGCCGAGGAGAGTGGCGTGATTCGCGAGCTGGGACGCTGGGTGCTGCGGACGGCATGTCACCAGGGGGCGCTGTGGCGCGCCAAGTACCCGGGCCATCCGGGGTTCAGGATCGGCATCAACGTCTCCGGAGCGCAGCTGCGCGAGGGACTCCGGGAGGAGGTGGCGGAGGCGCTCGCCATGGCCCAACTCGACCCTTCCGGCCTGACGCTCGAGATCACCGAGACGGCCCTGATGGGAAGCGTGGAGACGGCGATCGAGCAGCTCGACGCCCTCAAGCGGCTGGGCGTTGACCTGGCGATCGACGACTTCGGCATCGGCTACTCGTCGCTGCGGTACCTGCGCCGTCTGCCGTTGGACAACCTCAAGATCGAGAAGTCGTTCGTCGAAGGCATCGGCCGCTCGGACGACGAGCCGGATCTGCTCCGGGCGATCGTCGACCTGGCCGACATCTTCGGCCTCGAGGTGATCGCGGAGGGAATCGAACGGCCTGAGCAGCGGGAGAGATTGCTCGAGTTGGGCTGCGATCTTGGCCAGGGTCACCTGCTCTCCGCGCCGCTCGACGCCGCCGCCACCGACGCGCTCTTGTTCCGGGTGGGCCTGCTCGGCGGACCTGCGCCCCCCGGCGGGAGGCCGTCCCGGAGCGATGGGCCATCACCGGCTACGATCGAGCCGAAGGCCGATCGTGGCGCGGATTGAGAACTACAGCCCCGGGCGCGTCGTCATCGACGGCGTCGAGCTCAATCGAGACGTGATCGTGCTTCCGCACCGCGTGCTGCCCAACTGGTGGCGGCGGGACGGGCACTCGCTGGTGATCCAGGATCTCGAGGACGTGCTCGACGAGCTCCCGGAGCGGTTGATCGTCGGCTGCGGGTACTCGAGCCGGCTCCAGCCCGAGCCCTCGGTGGTGGAGGCGCTCAAGAAGCGAGGGGTGAAGCTGGAGGCGCTGCCCACAGCGGATGCCGTCGCCCGCTTCGAGGAGCTGGAGACCCGAAACCCGGCAGCCGTCGCGGCGGCGCTCCATCTGACTTGCTGATCGCCACGCTCGCCGCGTTGGCGGCGGCCTTGGCAGCGCCGGCGCCGGCGGCCGCGAACGAGGACTTCGCCAGCGAGCCCCCCTTCGGCGGCGAGCTGCCGCCGCCGCTCGTCAGGCCTGGATCCGAACGGCGCCCGCCACCCGGCTTCGAACTCAGCGCGCGGGAGGCGATCCGGATCGCCGATGGCGCCGAGGCGGTACGCGAGGAGCGCGCCGAGAGCCCGCGGATGCGAGCCAGTCGCATTCGAGCGCGGCGACGATTGGCAGGTCAGCTACTTCACCGGCTCCGGACCCAGCCGGACCGAGGTCGCCCAGGCGGTCGTCGACGACGACACCGGCCGGGTGCTGGGCGCCTGGCATGACCAGCAGCTGGGCGCGCCGCTCGCCCGAGGCTATTCGGGCGCCGTCGCCCAGAAGGTGAATGCCCCCTACATCTGGCTGCCGCTGTGCCTGCTGTTCCTGGCGCCCTTCATCGACCCTCGGCGACCCTTCCGCCTCCTCCACCTGGACCTCCTGGTGCTGCTCGGGCTCGGCGTCTCGCTTTGGTTCTTCAATCGCGGCGAGGTCACCGCGTCGGTGCCGCTCATCTACCCGGTGCTGGGCTACGTCTTCGGGCGCATGCTGTGGGCGGGGGTGCGACCCCGCGATCGGCCCGGTCCCCTGATCCCGGTGCTTCCGCTGAGCTGGCTGGCGGTCGGCGCCGTCGTCCTCGCCGGCGCGCGGATCGCCCTGAACGTCGTCGACTCACAGGTGATCGACATCGGCGTCGCCGGCGTCGTGGGCGCCGATCGCATCAGCCACGGGCAGGAGCTCTACAACGGCGGCTTCGCTCCCGGGGTCGGCATCCGCGGCGACGTCTACGGGCCCTTCACCTACCTCGCCTATCTGCCCTTCGAAGCCATCTTCCCGTGGCAGGGCCACTGGGGCGACGTGCCCGCCGCCCACGCGGCGGCGATCGCCTTCGACCTGCTCACGGCGCTCGGCCTGCTCGCGCTCGGGCGGCGGCTGCTTCCCGACGAGCAGGGCAGGACGCTCGGGATCGCGCTCGCGTTCGGCTGGCTCGCCTACCCGTTCACGCTGTACACGATGAACGCGAATGCGAACGACTCGTTGATCGCGGCGATCGGGGTGGGCGCGATGCTTGTGCTGGCCTCGCCTCCCGCCCGCGGGGCGATGGTGGCGCTGGGGTCGGGAGCGAAGTTCGGCCCCGCGGCGCTGGCGCCGCTGTTCGCGACCGGCACCGGCGAGCGCCGGTGGCGTTCCGCGATCGTCTTCGGGATCGCCTTCCTCGCGGTCAGCGCGCTGTTGGTCCTGCCCTTCCTGCCCGACGGCGGCCTGCGAGAGCTCTACGATCGCACCCTCGGCTACCAGGCCACGCGCAGCTCGCCGTTCAGCGTCTGGGGACAGGCGCCCTCGCTTGACTTCCTGCGGCCGATCGAGCGGGCGGGCGCGATCGCCCTCGCCTTCGCAGTGGCGCTCTGGCCGGCGCGAAAGACCCCCGCCCAGGTCGCCGCCCTGGCCGCGGCGGTGCTGATCGCCGTCCAGCTCGGGGCGACGCACTGGTTCTACTTCTACGTGGTCTGGTTCCTGCCGCTGGTGCTGGCGGCCCTGTTCGTCGCCCAGCGGGGCGACGGGCTCAAGCGATCGTCGTCTCCAGCCGCCCCAGGGTCGGCGAGCTGATCGCGATCTCGTCGCCTGGCTTCAGCCAGACGCGGGGCTTGCGGGTGCTGCCGACGCCCGCCGGCGTTCCGGTCGAGACGATGTCGCCGGGCTCGAGCGTCATCAGGCTGGACAGGTGGGCGACGAGCGCCGGCACCGAGAAGATCAGGTCGTCGGTGGAAGCCGCCTGCATCTGCTCCCCGTTCAGGGTCAGCGAGAAGGAGATCCCGTCGTCGGGGCCCGCCTCGTCGGGCGTCACCAGCGCCGGGCCGCAGGGCGCCGAGCCGTCGAAAACCTTGCCCGGCATCCACTGCGGGGTCGCGAACTGGAGGTCGCGGGCCGAGAGGTCGTTGAGCAGCGTGTAGCCGGCGACGTGATCGAGCCCGTCGGACTCCGCCACGTCCTTGGCGCGGCGCCCGACCACGAACGCGACCTCCGCCTCGAAGTCGACCTTGGCGCTTGCCGCGGGCAGGGCCACGGCGGCGCCCGGCGGCGCGAGCGCGTTGCGGAACTTGGCGAAGAAGGTCGGAGTCTGCGGCGGCTCGATCCCGGCCTCGGCCGCATGGGCACGGTAGTTCAGCCCGATGCAGACGATCTTCTCCGGATCGGGGACCGGCGGCTCGAGCTCGACCTGCGCCAGCGTCACCGGCTCGTCGCCTGAGATCTCGCGTCGCCTCCGCGAGGCGGCCGGAGACGAGCAGGTCGCGGACGCTCGATCCGTCGCCGCCGAGCGCGTCCCAGACGTCGACCACCGAGTCCTCGCGCAGCAGCCCGGCCCGGACCCCCCGCTCGGAGCGATAGCTGACGAGCTTCATCTCGATCGCTTACGCACTCTCGACATCGAAGGTCATCGCGCCGGTGACGCCTGTGCTGTCCCCGGTGAGCGTCAGTAGCAGCGCCTCATCGAAGATCGAGTCATCGGAGTTGAAGGTGTCTCGTCCGGCGGCCTGCGAGTAGGGCGCGACCGCATGGATCCGCTCGGTGAACTCGTCATCGAAGTAGAGCTGGCTGGTCAGGAGGCTGCTCCGGTCGAGATGCACCATGGCGTGAATGTGGACCGTCCGACCGCGATACCAGCCTGGATAGACGGTCTTGAACTGGACGATCCCGTCGCCGTTGGTTACCTGAGCGCCGCGCAGGAACGTCTCATCGTCCCTTCCGGTGCCGCTGCCGGTCGAAGCGGCCACGAACCCGGAGTAGATGCCCAGCGCGTCGCAGTGCCAGATCTCGACGACCGCGTTCTCGATCGGCTCGCAGCTGGTGGCGTCGCGGACGCGCAACGCCAAGCGCAGCGGCGTCCCATCGCGATCCTCGCGGATGTCGCTGCGGATCCTGTCGACATCGAAGTAGTAGGGGCCTTCCGTCTGTTCCGGTGTCAGCGAGCAGGAGGCGGATTCGTCGAAGAGCTCGTTCGCCCCCGCCGCGCGCGTCTGTCTTCCCCTGAACCGTGGCGGTTCCACCGTTGGTGGTGACAACGTCGGTGGTTTCCTCATCCGAGCCGCACGCGGCAAGGACGCTGGCGAGTGTCACGGCTCCCGCTCCGGCGAGGGCTTGGCGGCGACTGAACCTCGCCGCGGCTTCCTCAACGAGGCCCATGGCGAAATCCTATTCCGGCGGCTCGCGAGGCCCGGCGCCCCGTAGAATCAACCCTGCTCGGGGGCGTAGCTCAGTCGGTTTAGAGCGCCGGCCTGTCACGCCGGAGGCCGCGGGTTCGAGTCCCGTCGCTCCCGTTCAGGACGCCGTATGGCTTCAGGGCTGGGCGACCGGCACGTCCTCTTCGACGCCGGCTTCCGGCGTGATCAGGATCGCTCCCTCGCCGCTCGCGTAGGCCTCCTCGCCGTGGTAGACGACGTCCATCCCCAGCGCTTCCTCGCGTTCGCTACTGCGCAGCGGCATCACCGCTCCGATCAGCCGCAGAAGCACATAGGTGGCGCCGAAGGCATAGGCGGGCGCCGCCAGCGCCGCCAGCGCCTGGTCGCCGAGCTGGGACGCGTTGCCGTAGAAGAGACCGTCCGAGACCCCGTTCCACCCGACCTGGGCGACGAAGCCGATGAAAAGGATCCCGAAGAAGCCGGCGATCCCGTGCACGGCGAGGACGTCGAGCGTCTCGTCGACCCGCGTCCGCGGCCGCCAGGCGATAACCGCGTAGCAGGGCAGAGCGCCCAGCGCGCCGAGCAGCAGCGCGTAGCCGGGGCTGATGAAGCCGCCGGCGGGAGTGATCAGGACGCAGCCGACGATGATCGCCGTCGCCGCGCCGACCGCGGTCACCCTGCGACCGCGAATCGCGTCGAGCCCGAACCAGACCAGCAGCGACGCCGCAGGCGTGAGCAGCGTGTTGGTAAAGGCGAGAACCGAGTTGGCCCCGGTGTTGAAGCCGCTGCCGCCGTTGAAGCCGAACCAGCCAAACCACAGCAGCCCGGCCCCGACGAGGACATAGACGGTGTTGTGGGGCAGCAGCGCCTGCCGCCCGTAGTCCTTGCGAGCGCCGACGACCAGCGCCGCCGCCAGGGCCGAGAACCCGGAGCCCATCTCGACCGGGACGCCGCCGGCGAAGTCGAGGGTTCCGCCCTCAAGCAGCCAGCCGGGACCGAAGGCCCAGTGGGCCAGCACGGCGTAGACGAGCACCGACCACAGCGCCGAGAAGACCAGGAAGGCGCTGAAGCGCATCCGCTCGACGACCGCGCCCGAGATCAGCGCCGTGGTGATGATGCAGAAGGTCGCCTGGAAGGCGAAGAAGAGCAGATGGGGGATCGTCGACCCCTCACGGGGCTCGAGGGTGACGTCGCTGAGGAAGGCGTAGTCGAAGCCGCCGATGATGGCGTTGCCCTCGGCGAAGGCGAACGAGTAGCCCACTACCGCCCAGGTGACGGTGGCGACGGCGATCGCCGCGATGCACATCATGAACGTGTTGAGCGGGTTCTTGGAGCGCACCAGGCCCGCGTAGAAGAGGCCCAGCGCCATGGTCATCATCAGCACCAGCGCCGTTGCGGCCAGCATCCAGGCCGTGTCGCCGGTGTCGATCGGTGCCGCCTGTGCGATCAGATTCGGCATCCCGATCAGCCTGCGACCGGCGTCACGGCGCCGTGGTCGGTCTCACCGGTGCGGATCCGCACCGCCCGTTCGAGGGGAACGACGAAGATCTTGCCGTCACCGACCTCGCCGGTGCGGGCGCCCGCGCACAGCGCCTCGATCGTCGGCTCGACGAAGGGGTCCGAGACGGCGATCTCGAAGCGGACCTTGTCGGCGAGCCCCATCTGCACGGTCGTGCCGCGGTAGGTCTCGACCCGGTCCAGTTCGCCTCCGTGTCCCTGGACCCGGCTCAGGGAGACCCCGCGCACCTCCGCGCGATAGAGGGCCTCCAATACGTCGTTCGCCTTCTCCGGTCGGACGATGCCGATCACGAGCTTCAAAACCCCTCCTTTGGCCGGCTGAGCGGGTGCGAGCCTAACCGTCGGGCCGGATGTTCGCCTCCCGGCCTCGACGTTCAGCGAGCAGGTGCAGTCGGAAGCCGGGGCTCAGTGATCCTTGCCGCGGCGCAGGCGGACGAAGAGGACCGACTCGGGCGCCGTCGAAGATGCAGGACTTGGCGGGAATTGAGGGGTCGCCTCCGCTTTCGGGATGGCGCCTCCTCCGGGGGCGTCGCCTGCAAACATCGCAGGCGGCGCTCCCCACCTGCGATTGATGCGATAACCGCAGCAACTTTTGAGCACCCGAAGCGTTGGGACGCTGGGGGGGCGATTGTCCAGGCGGGACGCGCCGCACGGGATCGCCCTCCCGCCATCTTCTCTCCCCAGAGAGGCTATGCGGAGCGGCCCGCCGCGCCCCAGTTCTCCAGCCCTAGGGCGACGCCGGCGAACCCCGGTAGCGCTGAGTTATTACGAGCTGCTCGCTCAAGAACCGGCGGGCGCCGTCTCGGGCTGCGGTTCGGCCTCCTGGCGCTCGCGCAGGGCGCCACCACGGCTCGCCGTCGACGGCCACCAGATCCGGTCGCCGAGCAGCTCCACTGCGGCCGGAACCATGATCGTGCGGACGATGAACGTGTCCAGCAGGATCCCGAGCGCGACCATGAATCCGAGGTCGAATGTGTAGGTGACCGGCAGCGTCATCAGGACGGCGAAGGTGCCGGCGAGGATGATGCCGGCGCTGGTGATCACCGGGCCGGTGGCCGCGAGCGCGCGCAGCATGCCCTCCCGGGTTCCGTGGAGGCGGGACTCCTCGCGCACCCGCGCCATCAGGAAGATCGTGTAGTCGATCCCGAGCGCCACGAGGAAGATGAAGGCGAAGGTGGGAAGCGAGGCGTCGAAGCCGGGGTCGCCGACCACGAAGCGGATGAACAGGATCGAGAGCCCGAGGGTGCAGAAGAAGGAGAGGATCACGCTCGCGATCAGGACCAGGGGTGCGACCAGCGACCGCAGAAGCACCGCGAGGATGATCGCGATCACTACCAGAGCGATTGGCACGATCAGCTTCAGGTCGTCCTGGATCGCCTGGTCGTAGTCGTACTGGATCGCGGTTCCCGCGCCGACCAGGCCCTGCACTCCCGGGCCGAGGTTCGCGACGCTGTCGCGGATAAGCGGCACGACGTCGAGGGTGGACTCCTTGTAGGGGTCGCCCTCGAGGATCACGTCGATCGACGCGAATGCACCGTTGTTCGATCTGAGCCCGGTGGGAGTCGCCCTTGCCACCCCGTTCACCGGCTCGAGCCTCTGCACCGCCGTGTCCACGTCCTCTTGGGTGACGGTTCCCCCCGAGCGCTCGACCAGCACCGTGGTCGGCGCCAGCGTCCCGGCCGGGAACGAGTCGCGAAGCACGTTGAACCCCTCGACGCTGTCCACCGACTCCTTGAAGAAGTTGGTGGTGCTGTAGTCGACCTTGTAGGCGGCCAGCCCGAGGGCGCCCGCCGGCAAACACCAGCACGGTCACGATCAAAGCGGGAAGCGGCCGCTCCAGCACCTTGTCGCCGAAGCGCCGCCACAGACCCTGGCGCCCGGTCTCGGGGTGCTCGGGGTCGTATTCGACCAGGGCGCGACGCGGCCAGAATCCGGCCCGCCCGAAGATCGTCAGCAGCGCCGGGAGCAGGGTGAGGCCGGCGACCATCGCGGACGCGACCCCGATCGCGGCCACCGGCCCGAGCGAGCTCGTGAGCCGGGTGTCGGCCAGGGCGAGCACGAGCATCGCCAGGGAAACGGTCAGCCCGCTCGCGAGGATCGTCGGGCCTGTGCGGCGCAGCGCGCGGCCCATCGCCTCGTGTTTGTCCTCGATGCGGCGAAGCTCCTCCCGGTAGCGGGACACGAGCAAGAGGCTGTAGTCGGTACCCACACCGAACATCAGCACGATCAGGATCGTGGTGCCGTTGGAGGAAACGGAGGCGCCGGACTTGGCGTAGAGGTAGACGAAGGCCGTCGCGACCGTGTAGGAGAAGAACACGACCAGCAACGGGGTGAGGGCAACCAGGACGGCGCGATAGATCAACCCGAGGAGGACGAGGACGAGCAACACCGTCGCCGCCAGCAGCTTGGCGTCGAGATCCCCGAAGACCTCCTGGGCGTCGGCGGAGAAGCCGAGGTCGCCGGTAAGGAGGATCCGCATCCCGTCAGCCCGCTCTCCGGTGATCTCGCGGACCTCCTTGCCCCAGTCCGCGGACTTGTCGAAGTCGGTGGGCACGGTGAGCACCGTGTAGGCGACGTCGCCGTTCGGTGAGACCAGGTCACGTGGAGCCCCGGGCGTGAACGGGACCGCCGGCCGCCGCGTCAGCGGGACTTCGCTGCCGGCAGCTTCGATCTCTTTCGCATCGGCGGCGATGATCCGCTTGTCGGCATCGGTAAGTCCGCCTTCGTGCTGGTAGACGATCAGGCCGATGGTCGTCTCGCCGGCGGAGAACTCGCGATCGAGGATGTGCACCACCTCGGTCGACTCGGCGCTCTCGGGCAGGTAGGAGGCCGTGTCGTCCTTGGTCTCGTCCGAGAGCTTGCTGCCCAGCGGCATCAGCGCCGCGAACGCGATCACCCAGACCGCGAGGACCAGCCACTTGCCCCGGCGTGCGGTCACGATCGATGCGAGTGCTTTCACGTCGACCTCCTCTTCCAGGTGACTTCCAGGCGAGCCGCCACCACGTTATCGATGCGCGCTTTACCGGTTAGACCGGTCGAGAGTCGCCGATTCATCGCCCTACTCGAGCGAGAGAATGTGCGCCGTCTTCGGGTCGACCCGACCCTCGAGCACATCGAGGTAGGCGCTCTGAACCGCGTCGAAACCCTGGCCGCGGACGACGTCGAGCCAGCCGGCTGTCCACTCGCAGAACGGGTGCCAGGCATCCGCGACCCTGGTCTCGAGGCCGGCGGAGCCCCACTCCGCCGAGCGTTCGACGACCAGATCGGGGGCGAAGAAGACGCTCGGTGTCGGCCCGGGCAGCTCGTCCTGGTCTGCGCCGAACTCCTCCCAGTGCGTGACCCCCACGGCCATGCTGTGGACGAGCGCGTCGCCGTAGTGCGAATGGACGGCCAGCCGAACCTCGCGATCGCCCGCGATATCCACGAAGGTGGCGGTCCCTGGCTCGAGCGAGTCGATCGCGTCATAGGGGACGGTGCGGCCGTAGATCCCAAGTCCCTCGACGAACGCGGCGCTCCGCGGCGAGGTGAGCCCCACGAGCTCGACCCCTTCGCGCTGCGCCAAGAGGAACGCCGCGGCGATTGCGGTCTTGCTCGAGGCGCTGGAGATCACGATCGGCCCACGCGCGGGCAATCCTTCCCGAGCGAGCAGGTCGTCGATCAGGAACGAGGTGAAGAAGAGCGGGCGCAGCAACATCTGCATGTCCTCGGTGTCCGCCCGGTAGAAGGGGTCGGCATCGGTTGCCAGATAGCGGTGGTAGGCCGAGGGCAGCGCCGCCCGGTGCGGCGAGGCGTCGACGAAGCCGCGCTCGTCGGCGTCGAGGGGCCTGACGACCAGATGTGAGGAGGGGGGCAGGTATCCGTACAGCCGCGCCCCGGGCTCGACGCCGTGGGCCTCGCTTCGCTCCACCTCCGCGAAGCCCCACATCGGCACCCGGCCCCAGCCGTCCTCGGCGGGGAAGAAGTCCCAGTAGGACATCATCTCGCCGAACACCGCGTAGGTGACGTTGTTCGCCGTCAGACCGAACGTGTCCACCCGAAGCTGCGCCGCGCCGGGCTCGAGCTCGGGGGCCTCGGACTCGGCGATGCGGCACTCGCGGAGGTCGTCGCGCTTGACGAGGAAGTCGGTCATCGGCCTCGGCATGCTCTCAAGACGGGCGATCAGCGGTAGTACTGGATCGCGCCGGTCTTCTCCAGGTCGCCCTGATGGATGGCCTCTACGTCCAGCACGAGGCCGACCTCGTCGCTGACGACCCGCCCGCCACCCGGTAGCTCGTCCTGCCAGGAGACGCCGAAATCGTGGCGGTTGATTCTGGTCCGGCCCTCGAAACCGATCCGGCGCATCCCGCCGCGGTTCTCGTCGCCGACCCAGAACGGGGTTTCCCATTGGCCCAGGTAGGCAACGTCGAGCTCCACCGGCCTCGTGTTGCCGCGAATCGTCACCTCGGCTGTGGCCTTGAAGTGGGTGTCGCCTGTGCGCTCGACGAAGCGGCCGCTGAAGGTGATCTTGGGGTGATGCTCGACGTCCAGGAAGTCGGCGCTGCGCAGATGGGCGTCGCGGTCAGGCTCGCCGGTCCAGATCTTGGTGGCATCGATCTCGCCCTCGAATGTCGCCTCCAGGCAGCTCTCCCAATCCAAGTCCAGCCGGCCGTGGATGTCCTTGAAGAGCCCACGCACCCAAGTGACCATCATGTGGCGGGCGCGGAACTCGATCTCCGTGTGGCCGGGCTCGAAGATCCAAATCGCCATCGGTGCCTCGGTTCGGGGTCGCGGCTAATTCCTCGAAGCGCAGCCTAGAGCCCGCCGCCGGCCGCGGGCGGGGCCGTGGGGTCGGCCTGCCCCTCGCCGAGCTTCTCCCGGGCCAGGTACTCCTCGACCAGAAGCGCGTTGTCGGCGGAGCGCTCGACCACGGTCAGCAGGTCGGTCATCGTGGACACCTCCTCGACCTGCTCCTTGACGAACCACTGCATGAACTGCTCGGCCTGGTAGTCGCCGTTCTCGCGGGCGAGCTTGAACAGGGCGTTGATCTCCTCGGTGACCAACTGCTCCTGGTCGAGCGCCATCCGCACCGGTGCGACGACGTCGTCGAAGCGGGTCAGCTTCGCCTCGATGTCGGGGATCCGGACCTCCTGGTTGGCGTCCAGCAGGTACTGGACCATCATCATGGCGTGGTTTCGCTCCTCGACCGCCTGGCGGTAGAAGAAGGCGGCGAGGCGGGGCAGGGTCTCGGACTCGTAGTACACCGCGGCGCCGATGTACTGCTGGTGGGCGCCGAACTCGTTGGCGATCTGCTCGTTCAGCGCATCGGCGAAAGGTTTCTGTGGCATCGGACCTCCTCGTCTCGTTCCCGACCCAGGCTATCCGCGCCGCCTCTCGGACGACGGCCGGCTAGCGGTCCGCCCACTCTCCCCAGCGAAAGCCGGTCGCCGAGGGCGCCGGGTCGAGCGGGCTGGAGGGCAGCCCGTCGGGAACCGCCGGGTCGTTGTAGCCGGAGGGAGCGGTGTCGTTCGGGGTGTCGGGGTGGAAGAGCGAGGCCAGGTACTGGATCTGGCCTCGCCCGGGGCCCAGCTCGCCCTGGCCGCCGCCGTAGATCGAGATGCCCTCCCGCTCGCAGTGCTCGTAGACGGCGAACAACTCGCCCAGTGAGCCGAAGCGCGACGGCTTCGAGTTGATCGCGCCCGGCTGTCGCTCCAGCGCCTCGATGTCGGCGACGGAGTGAAGGGGCGCGTCCCACGTGATCCGATCGGCGTGCGGCTCGAGCACCGGCCGAGTCTCGTCGTTCAGATCGGGGTCCTCGAGGTATGCCTCCGGGAACGCCTCGGCGACGGCGCGGTAGAGCTCCGGGTCGGTCTCGACGTCGACCGGGGTACCGCGGTACAGCCCCTTCAGATCGAGCACGTCGACGCCCGCGATCTCCGCCAGCTCCGCGATCAGCTCGGCATCCCAGTCGTTCTCGGGGTCGAGCTTGAACCGCAGGCTCGGGTGCTTGGCGAGCCGCCGGCGAACCGGCTCGGTGGTGGAGCGGGAGTCGTCGTCCCCGGAGCCGGAGAGGCGCGTGGAGCAGACGAAGGTGACGGGCTTCGGGTCGTGCCCCACTGCCTCGTGAAGCGGGACGCCGTTCTGGCGCAGCGCCAGGTCGAGCGCGGCGCTCTCGTAGGCCCAGCGGCGGTACAGCCGCGAGGCTTCGCGCACCGGCGCGGCCGAGCCGAACAGGTCCAGCTCCGCGAGCAGCGCGCAGAGCTCGCCCAGGGTCCTCGGGCCGCTGAGGTCATGGACCGGACCGGCGTCGCGGTGCGCGATGTGGTCGAGGACGTCGTAGACGACGTCCTCCCCGATCCCCTCGTGCCCACCGCCGTGCAGCCGGACGATCGTCGAGGGCCGGGTGAAGGAGCCGTACTGGCGGTCATGGCCCTCGAGCTCATACGAGGAGACCTCGACCGACAGGTCGACGAGAGTCTCGAACGCGCTCACGGCCCCAAGGCTATTGGCAAGGCGGCGAAACGATCCCGCTGCCTGCGGGACTCCGGATATGTTGCGTGCAAGCCACGATCGCATCGGCTGTGAAGCCGGAGAGGAAGGAGAGGAAGAGTTGGCGGAGCTCGACGCGGATGCCGGCGCCGGCCTCACGGCGCTGGGCATCAACTGCACCCTGAAGAAGTCGCCGGAGACCTCGCACACGGAGGCGCTGATGGGCAGCGTGCTCAGCTTGCTCTCCGAGCACGGGGTGCAGACGGAGATCCTGCGCCCGGTCGACTACGCGATCGCCTTCGGGGTCACCTCGGACGAAGGCGATGGCGACGAGTGGCCGCAGGTCCTCGACAAGATCAAGGCGGCTGACATCCTGCTGATCGGGATGTCGATCTGGTTCGGCCACCGCTCCTCGGTCGCCCAGCTGGTGATCGAGCGCCTCGACGGGACGTACAACGAGCGCAACGACGTCGGCCAGTACCCGCTGTACAACAAAGTCGCCGGCGTGGTCGTGACCGGCAATGAGGATGGCGCCCACGCCTGCGCCGAATCGACGCTGTTCAACATGACCCACCTGGGCTGCGTGGTGCCGCCCAACGCTGACACCTACTGGGTGGGCGACGCCGGCCCCGGCCCCTCCTACCTCGATGCCGGCGGTCCCGACCACCCGTACACGCAGCGAACCAGCTCGTGGTGCGCGCACAACCTCCTGCACATGGCGCGAATCATTCGCGACAACCCGATCCCGCCGATCGGCAACACGCTGGAGGAGCACGGCGGCGACGCAGTCCATGGCGGGTAGCCGCACCGTGTGACCCCGACCATCGCAGTTCTCGGCGACGTGATGCTGGGGCGCGCCGTCGCCGAGCGGCTCGCCGAGGTGCCGCCCGAGGAGGTGTGGGCGCCCGAGGTTCGCGAGCTGTGCCGCTCCTGCGATCTGGTGATCTGCAACCTCGAGTGCTGCATCTCAACGGGCGGGGAGCCGACCGAGCGCGTCCGGCACAAGCCGTTCTTCTTCCGCGGGCCGCCCCAGGCGGTGCGATCGCTCGAGGCGATCGGCGTTGGGGCGGTTGGCCTGGCCAACAACCACGCCCTCGACTACGAGGTCGAGGCGCTGATCGAGACGCTCGAGCTGTTGGGCCAGGCCGGGATCGCCGTCGCCGGCTCGGGCCGCGGCCAGGCCGAGGCGCGCCGCGGCGCCATCGTCGAGGCCGGGGACCGTCGGCTGGGGCTGGTGGCCGTCTCCGACCACCCGCGCGAGTTCGCGGCCGACCGGGACTCGCCGGGGATCGCCTACGGCGACCTGAAGCGGACCGTTCCCGACTGGCTGGCCGACGAGCTGGCGCGGCTCGACCGGGAGTGCGACCACGTCGTGGCCTTTCCCCACTGGGGCCCCAACATGACCACCGAGCCAGCGCGCTGGCAGCGCCGGGCGGCCGAGCAGCTACAGGAGGCGGGCGCCGATCTCGTCGCCGGGCACTCGGCGCACGTCTTCCACGGCGCCGGATGGGGTCGGCGCGGCCCGCTGCTCTACGACCTCGGCGACGCCCTCGACGACTACGCGGTCGACCCCAGGCTGAGAAACGACCTGGGCGTGCTGGCGATCTGGCGGCCCGGCGATCCCGAGGTCGAGCTGGAGCTGGTCGGCCTCTACCTCGACTACTGCCGCACCCGGCTCGCCATTGGCGACGAGGCGAGGTGGATCGCGGAGCGGCTGGCGGGTGCGTGCGAGCCGCTCGGGACCCGCGTTGAGCGAATCGCGGAGCAGCGCTTCCGGGTCGCGCCGCTCGGGCCGTCGCCGTCGTGACAGCAGGCCGCGCCCCCTGCCGTCACTACGGTTGGGCCAGGATCCGGTTCGCGAGCGCGCCCAAGGCCTCGATCCCGGCCGCGAGGTCGGGCTCAGCGGTGTCCTCCTGCTTGGTGTGGCTGATGCCGCCGGCCGAGGGACAGAAGATCATTGCCGCCGGCAGGACGCGCGCCACCTCGGCGGCGTCGTGGAGCGCGCCGCTTGTCAGCTCCCGGTCCGAGCCCGCCGCCTCGCGGCAGGCTTCGCGCGCCAACGCGACCAGGGGCGGGTTGAAAGGGATCGGCTGGATCGCCCAGACCGGCTCTGATCCGGGCTGGCATCCACGCTCCGCCGCCACCGCCTGGGCCGCGGCCCGCGTCTCGTCGAGCATGGTCGCGAGCTCGTCCGCCTTGGGATGCCGCAGGTCGACGAGCAGCTCGGCCTCACCCGCAACCGCGGTGGGGATCCCGGGCCGCAGGTCCAGCGCGCCCGCGGTCGCCACGCCGGCGTGGCGGACTGCGATCTCCTCCACCCGCAGGGCGAGCTCGGCGGCAGCGAGGCCGGCGTCCCGCCGGCGGTCCATCGGCGTGGTCCCGGCGTGCGAGGCCTGGCCGGTGAACCGGAAGCGGTGGCGCTCCACCCCGGCGCAGCCGCTTACGGCAGCGGCCCGTAAACCCTCGTCCTCGAGCACGGGACCCTGCTCGATGTGCAGCTCGAGGTAGGCGGCGAGCCGCCCAACGCGGCTCGCCGCCCCCGGCGCGAGATCCAGATCGACGCCGTTTTCCGCCAGCACGTCTGCGAGCCGGTTGCCTTCGCGATCGCGCAGGTCCCGCACCTCGGCGGGGACGAGGGTCCCGGAGAACGCGGAGCTGCCGAACAGGCTCCGCCCGAACCGCGCTCCCTCCTCGTCGGCCCAGTCGACCAGCGTCAGGGTCCGAGGCGGGCGAACGTCCGCCTCGGACCACGCCCGGAGCACGTCGAGCGCCGCCATCACCCCGAGCGCGCCGTCCAGCCAGCCACCGTCCGGAACCGAGTCGAGGTGCGAGCCCAGCGCCAGGGCGGGCTTCTGCTCGCCCTCGAGCGAGGCCCACAGGTTTCCCGCAGCGTCGGCCTTGGCCGTCAGGCCGATCTCGCCGAGCAGTTCAATGAGCAGCGAGCGCGCCTCGCGCCATCCGTCGCCCCAGCAGAGGCGCTGAGCACCGTCGGGCCCGCCGGTGCGGCGATCGAGCTCGCGCAGGTCAGCGATCACGCGGCGGGCGTCGATCGACGGCGGGATGTTCATGCGCCCGCCAGGCGCTCGCGGCGAAGCGCCTGCGCCAGGCAATGGGCGCCGCCGCCGCCCAAGGTGAACATCGACAGGTCCAGCTCGCGCACCCTCAGCCCCCGAGCGCGCATGGCCGCGTTCAGGGCATCGGCTCCGGCGACCGAGAGCACGCGATCGTCGCCGAGCGACATCGCGTTGGCGCCCAGCTCGAACGCGTCCACCGCGGGCACCTCGATCAGCTCGAAGCCCCGACCGCGAAGCCAGCTCACGAAGCCGGCCGAGAGGACGTCGGTGCACGCGGCCGCCAGCCGCTCCGCGAGCACCGCGAAGAGCACGTCGATGTGCACGAAGCGCTCCGGGATCGGCTCCACCCGGACTTCCCAGCCATCCTCGGCGAGCCAGCCCCCAAGTTGCCTGGCCGCCCGCTCCTGGGTGCGGGCCTCGCAGGCGCCGATCACGGCGCAGCCGGGCTCGAGGATCATCACGTCGCCGCCCTCCAGCGCGCCGGCGGTGATCATGCCGCGGATCGGGATCTGGTTCTGCTGGCAGAAGGCGATCGTGGGCGCGTACTCGCCGCGGCGCCACCATTGGTGGAGCTGCGCGATCACCGCCCCATTCGGAGTCATGGCGCTCGAGTCGCGAGCGAAGACCTGGTACGGAAGCGCCGCATCTGTCTCCAGGAAGTGGACCCCGACGCCCGCCTCCTCGTAGGCCTCGACCATCGCAGCGTGCTGGCGGCACGCCAGCTCGCCGTCGAAGCGCCGCCCGCTCTCCAGGGTTGCGCGGGAGATCGCGCTGGTCGGCAGCCAGCGGAAGTTGTCCGGCGCGCAGACAAGGACATCGAGCAGTCGTCCGTGTTCGGAGTCGACGCCCCAGGAAGCCTCGGGCCGCGCGGGCGCCGTCGGGCCGTCGCTCACTCCCTGACCACCCGGATGGTGCGCAGGCTTCGGTCCACCGCCCCCCTGACCCAGCCGCCATGCTCGACCACCTCGCGGATGTAGTCGACCGTGGCCTGGGTCAGACGCTCCCCGGGCAGCACGTTCGGGATCCCGGGCGGATAGGCGGCGAGCGACTCCGCGGCGACTCGGCCCACGGCCTGATCGAACGGCACCACCTCCTGCGGCCCGAAGAAGGCGTCCCGCGGCGCGGCTTCCAGGCTCCCCCAGGGCGGCGGCGGCGTGAATGGCCGCTTCGGGAGTTCGGCCTCTGCCCCCAGTGCCTCGACCGCCCTGCGAATGGCGGCGACGAAGCGCGCCGCGCTCAGGGCAGCGTCCTCTCCCATCCCGAAGACGGCGACGATCACGTTCTCGGAAACGAGCTCGAGGTTGATGTCGTCCAGCTCCCGCATCAGCGAGGCGAGCCGCGTCCCGGTGCTGCCCGTGCCGCGGACGTCGATCGAGAGGCGCAGGGGATCCCAGCCGTGCACCCCCGGGCGACCGACCAGCCGCTCGTCGAGGACGTCGAGCCCGGGTATCTGCCGGACCTCGGCCCGGGCCCGTTCGACGGCCGCCAGGGTCTCGGCGAGCAGCTCCGCCCCATGGACCGCGGCGTATCGGCGGGTGGCGTCCAGCGAGGCGGTGAGCAGCGCGCTCGGGCTGGTCGACTCGGTCAGGGTCACGCAGCGGTCGACCACGTCCTCGTCGAGCAGGCCCCCCGGGCCGAGGTGGAGGATCGCGGACTGGGTCAGGCTGCCGAGCAGCTTGTGCACCGAGGAGAGGACGAGGTCGGCACCGCACTCCAGGGCGCTCGGCGGGCAGAAGCGGCGAGAACCGCAGGTGAGAGCCCCAGGCTTCGTCGACGACCAGCGGCAGGTCTCGGTCGTGGCAGACTTCGGACAGCCCGGTGATGTCGGCGACCGCGCCGAAATAGGTGGGGGAGACGGTCAACGCCGCGACGGCGTCCGGGGAGCGGTCGAGCGCCGCGGCGAGCGACTCCGGGGTCAGGCAGTGGGCGACGCCGAGCTCGGCGTCGAGCTCGGGGGCGACGAAGGTCGGCTCCAGCCCGCCGAGGATGATCCCGTCGATGGTGCTCGAGTGGGCGTTGCGCTGGACGACGACGCTGCGGCCGTCGTGGCGAAGCGCGAGGCAGGTGGCGTGATTGCCCTGTGAGGCGCCGTTGATCAGAAACCAGCTGCGCCGTGCGCCCCACGCCCTGGCGGCCAGCTGTTGAGCCCGCTGGAAGGGGGAGTCGGGGCCGACGTCGATGCCCTCGATCCCCGCCGGAATGTCCACGGTCGAATGCCGCCCGGCCCAGCGCCTCGATTGCCGCCGGGTCCGCTCCGTGTCCCCCCTTGTGGCCGGGGACGTGGAAGCGACCGGGCCTGCGCTTCGCGTACTGGACGATCGCGTCGAGATAGGGAGTCTGGTCCTGCTCGCGTGCGCCCCGCCGCCGGGCGCCCGGCGCCCGTCGCCGATGGCAGAGCGTCCCCAGACATCGGCCTGGGACTCTAGAGCCCCTTACCGGCGGGCCGGATTACGTCCCCAGAGCCCTGGTACCTTTGGACCGTCCTTCATGGACGACGACCGCCCTCCTCGAAGTACCAGCGACATACGCGACGCCCGTAACCCGGGCGAGCCTGGTTCGCGTCGGCCGTGAGCGTCCTGCTCCTCATCGTGCTGCTGCTGCTCGTGGTGATCAACGGGCTGTTCGTCGCCGCCGAGTTCGCGCTGGTCAGGGCCAGGCGCTCGCGGCTCGAGGCGATGGTCGGCGAGGGCACGCGCGGCGCCCAGCAGGCGCTGGTGCAGCTCGACCGCATCGACGAGTCCCTGTCCGCCTGTCAGGTGGGGATCACGATGGCCTCGATCGGGATCGGCTTCCTGGGCGAGCCGTCCCTGGCCCGCCTGATCGAGCCGATCTTCGGCGGCCTCTCGCACGGCGTCGCGGTGGCGATCTCGGTGGCGATCGCCTTCACCTTGGTGACCTCGATCCACATCGCGCTCGGCGAGCAGGTGCCGAAGATACTGGCCATCACCCGGGCCGAGGGGACGGCCCGCCTCCTGGCCCGGCCGCTGGCGGCGTTCCGCGCGCTCAGCGGCCCGTTCACGGTCGCCTTGACCAAGATCGCCAACGCCGTCGTGCGCCTGTTCGGCGTCCGCCCCGGAGAGCTGGAGGAGCAGCACACCGAGGAGGACGTGAAGGCGATCATTCGCCAATCGGCCCAATCGGGCACCGGCGACTCGCTGGACCCGGGAGAGGCGGGGATGCTCAGCGGCGTCTTCCACCTGCACGAGCAGCAAGCGCGCGAGGTGATGACCCCGATCCCCGCCGTGATCACCGTCAACGCCTCGGAGACCGTCGAGGAGGCGTTGCAGCGCTGTGTCTCCTCGGGCCACACCCGGCTGATCGCGATCGAGGACGACAACCCGGACCGGGTGCGCGGCGTCGTCCACAACAACAGCCTCGCCCGCCTGTACATGAACGCGGGGCCGGACACCTCGATCGAGCCGGCGATCCGCGAGGTGCCGATCTTCCCCGAGACGAAGCCGCTCGACGACCTGCTCGCCGAACTGCAGCGCAGCGCAGCTCGATTGCGGTGGTCTTGGACGAGTACGGCCGCACCGTCGGCATCGTCACCGTCGAGGACATCCTCGAGGAGGTGGTGGGGGAGATCGAGGACGAGACCGACCCGCGGGCCGCCTCGATGCGGCGGCTCACCGACGGTGACTGGTACGTGCGGGGCCACGTGTCGCTGGGCGACCTCGAGGACGTGGGGATCCAGCTCCCGGTCTCCTCGGACGCCTTCAACTCGATCGGCGGCTACGTCTTCTCGGAGCTTGGCCGCCTGCCGAAGCGGGGCGACAGGATCGTGGCCAACGGCTACGAGGTCAG
Source organism: uncultured Actinomycetes bacterium (assembly GCA_963740145.1). GTDB lineage: Bacteria > Actinomycetota > Thermoleophilia > Solirubrobacterales > 70-9 > AC-56. Next base: position 165,605 of record CAVUDI010000010.1, on the reverse strand, counting down.
GGTCGAGTCGGTGCGCGAAAACCGCATCGTGGCGGTTCGCATCCACACGTCAGCCACCGGCGAATTCCCCCGTCAGACCGGCACCGGCGGCTCTGAGACCCGCAATTAGCGGCTTTCGGAGCCCCCTGCTTCCGTCCGCGAACGGCTCTAGCTTGCGGGCGGTCAGCGCTCATCTACCTAGGGGGCAGCCATGTGGGTGGTGAAGCTCACCGACAAGCAGCTCGAGGTCCTGAAGGCCGTCCTTCGCGCCGAGGAGCATCTGGGGCCCGCACTCCGGGGGGCGCTGGAATCGCTGGACCTGGCCCGGTGGGACGAGCTCCCCGACGCGCACCTTCCGTGGGAGGACGTCACCGAGACGGCTCGCCGTCAGGGGATCTCGGAGGCCGACGTGATCTGGGACTTGGCCGGGAAGCGCAAGCGAACCGCCGCCTGAGGCGGCTCAGTCGTACTCGTAGAACCCGGCCTGGCTCTTGCGACCGAGCTTGCCCTGGCCGATCAGCTCCTCGATCAGCCCGGGGGCGCGATACCGGCGCTCCTCGGTGTCGTTGAACAGGCTCTCGCCGATCGACGCCGCAACGTCGAGCCCGATGAAGTCGAGCAGGCGCAGGGGCCCCATCGGATAGCCCGCGCCCAGTCGCATGCACGAGTCGACATCGGTGGCCTCCATGCCGGTGCGTTCCATCAGGCGCACGGCGTCGAACAGGTAGGGAAAGAGCAGCCGGTTGACGACGAAGCCGGGTTGGTCGGGAACCTCGATCACGGTCTTGCCAAGCGCCCTCGCCCAGCCGCGGGCGCGCTCGCGCACGCCGTCGCGGACGTGCTCAGGGATGCAGAGCTCCACCAGCTCCATCCGCTGCACGGGGTTGAAGACGTGAAAGCCGAAGACCCTGTCCGGATGGCCGCTCCGCGTCGCCAGCTCGGCCACCGGCAAGCGACGACGTGGTGCTGGCCAGGTCGGCCTGCGGGCAGGACGTCGCCGAGCTCGCGTAGCAGGTCGGACTTCGCGTCGAGGTCCTCGATCACCGCCTCGACCACCAGGTCGGAGTTGGACAGGTCCGCTGGATCGGTGGTCACCCGGATCCGATCCGGGATCCCTCCGTCGACCTTCGAGCAGTCCGCCTGGGCGCGCTCCTCGGCTCGCCAGGCCGAGACGTCGCTTCTGGCCAGCAGCCGGACCTCGCCGAGCGCCGTCGCGCAGGCGGCGAGGGCGCAGCCGATCACCCCGCTGCCCGCCACCGCCGGACGCGTGTATCCATCCGAGCCGCTCACCCCACGGTGGTTACTATCACGCCCCCGTCCGCGACCGGGCCGGTCAGGCTAGGTGCTCACGCCGAGGCCCGCCGCGGCGTACCCTGCGCACATGGCGTACTGCGAGGCGACACGCTTCGGCGGCGGCCGGCGCCAGCGTGGCCGCCACGTTCGTGGTGGCCGTGATGGTGCTCGGCGCCTTCTCGATGTGGACGGTGATCCCGCTGGGGCTGGATCTGGATCGGGTCGATGATCTCCGGACACCCAGCAGCCCTCGGGCGGCCCGTACATGGTGGTCTTCTTCGGCATCGTCTGCTCGATCCTCGCCATGGCCTGGGTGCTGTCGCGGCTGAACCGCCTCTACGTGCGGATCACGGGCACCACCCAGTTGCCGACGCGCTACCTGCCGGCGTGGCGGAAGAGCCTCAGCGACGAGCGAGAGGGCTACCGGGGCATGAACGTGCTCGAGGCCGTCATCCTCGCCTCCGTGCTGCTGGCCGGGGTCGCGATGTTCGTCTGGTTCTTCGTCGCCGCGGGTTCGCCGCTCCCCAGTCAGTAGCGGCCAGGGTCCGTTCGCGCCAGCGGCGGCGATTCTGACCGGCAAGCTTGGCCTCAGGTATGCTCGACCTCGTGCACGGAGGGGTACTCGCACAGTCCGGCGGCATTCGGGGCCGGTGGGCTGTCGCCGTCGCGGCGATCGTCATCGCGACGCTGGCGCTGACCGCCGACGCGTTCGCCGCACCGCCGCAGCCGTTCGGGCACTCGTGCCAGGCCCAGAACGGGGTGCGCTTCTGCCCCACCACCAGCCGCGCGGAACGGGTCCCGACCTTCGACGGGGTTCCCCTCGACGTCGACGTGACCCTTCCGGCTCAGGGGAACGGGCCGTTTCCGACCATCGTCATGCTGCACGGCTGGGGCGGCAGCAAGACCAACTTCGAGTCGAGCTCGCCGGCCGATGGATACAGCAACAACTTCTTCGCCCGCCAGGGGTACGCGGTCCTCAACTACACCGCCCGCGGCTGGGGCGACTCCTGCGGAGGGGCGTCGCCGCCCGACCACTCCGGCCCCTGCGGCAAGGGCTACATCCATCTGGCCGACAATCGCTTCGAGGTCCGTGACACCCAGTACCTGCTGGGCAAGCTCGTCGACCAGGGCATCGTCAAGCCGGGGAGGATCGGCGTCACGGGCGTCTCCTACGGCGGAGGACAGAGCATGGAGCTGGCCTTCCTGCGCGACAAGATCCGCAGGCAAGACGACGCCCTGGTGCCCTGGCGCAGCCCGAATGGCAAGCGCCTCCAGATCGCCGCCGCGTACCCCCGCTGGCCGTGGTCCGACCTCATCGCCGCCCTGCTCCCCAATGGCCGCTTCCTCGACACCCAGGTCGCGCCCCGGGGACAGAGCTTGAATCCGGTCGGCGTTCCGATTCAGAGCTACATCAGCGGGCTCTTCGCCCTCGGCTCGATCGGCGGCTACTACTGCGGGACCGCGCCGGCCTCCACCCCGTGCACCGACCGGGACGCCAACCTTCCGCAGGACTTCGCCGCGATCCAAGCGGGCAAGCCGCTCTCCGCGGATGCCCTGGCCTCGCTTCGCAGCAGGTATCACCACAACAGCGCCTACGGCCTGCGCTTCGTGGACGGCTTCTCGCGGCCTGCGCCGCTGCTGATCCAGAACGGCTGGACGGACGACCTGTTCCCGGCCGAGCACGCGCTGCGCCCGTACAACTTCCTTCGCTCGCAGTTCCCCGGCTTCCCCGTCAGCCTTCAGCTCGGCGACCTGGGCCACAGCCGCGGCTCGAACAAGGCGGCTACCAACCAGCGCTTCTTCGGTCAAGCGGCGCGGTTCTTCAACGCGTACCTGAAGCAGGGTGGCCGCGTTCCGCCGCCGGGCTCGGTGACGGCCTTCACCCAGACCTGTCCCTCGAGCGTCCCCGATGGCGGCCCGTTCAACGCCTCGAGCTGGCGGGCGATCCAGGCCGGCAGTGTGGTGTTCGGCTCCAACGCCGCAAAGATCTTCACCTCGGCCGGCGGCAATCAGCAGGTGGCGGCGGAGTTCGATCCGATCGGGGGCACCTCGGACGCCTGCAAGACGATCAGCACCACGAACGAGCCCAACACCGCCACCTACAGGCGCCCCGTCAATAGTGCCTTCACGATGCTCGGCCGGCCGACCGTGCGGGCCCAGGTCCAGACAACGGGCAACTTCGGCCAGATCGCGGCGAGGCTGTGGGACCTGATGCCGAACGGACAGCAGCGCCTCGTCGACCGCGGCGTGTACGCCCTGAACAACAACCAGAGTGGGCGGATCGTCTTCCAGCTCCACGGCAACGGCTACCGGTTCGGCCAGGGCCACACGGTCGCGCTCCAGCTCCTCGGGCGCGACGCGCCCTACTACCAGGCCAGCAACGGGGCCTTCTCGGTCAGGGTCTCGAACCTCTCCGTCACGCTGCCGCAGCTCGCGAAGTAGCGAGCGGGCTCGAGCTCCGGCGCGGCGATGCGCCCTGGTTGACTGGTCAGTCAACCGATCGGCTATCGTCCATCGAGGCATCTCAAACGACCGAACGGAGGCGTACCGGATGGCGAGCAACGGCAAGTTCCAGGGTCGCGAGGTGGTGATCGTCGAGGCGGTCCGCACCCCGATTGGCCGCGGTCACGAGGAGAAGGGCTACTACAAGGACGTCCACGCCTCCAACCTGCTTTCGACGACCTTCAAGGAGCTCGTCGACCGCGCCGGGATCGAGCCCTCCGAGGTCGAGGACGTGGTGGCCGGCTGCGTGCAGCAATTCGGCGAGCAGGGACTGAACATCGGCCGCAACGCCTGGCTCGAGGCGGGCCTCCCGATCGAGACCCCTGCGACGACGGTCGATCGCCAGTGCGGCTCCGCGCAGCAGGCGGTCAACTTCGCCGCCGCGCTGATCGCCTCCGGCGTGCACGACGCCGCGATCGGCGGCGGCGTCGAGCACATGGGCCATCTCTCGTTCGCCGACGGGATGTCCGTGCAGCAGGAGCATGGTCTCGCCTTCTCGCCGGAGCTGCTCGAGCGCTACAACCTCGTCCCGCAGGGGATCTCGGCGGAGATGATCGCCGACAAGTGGGAGATCCCCCGCTCCGAGCTCGACGAGATCGGCCTGCGCTCCCACCAGCGCGCCGCCCAGGCGACCGAGGAGGGCCGCTTCGAGCGGGAGGTGATCCCGTTCTCGGTCAACGGCGACACCCACGTCACCGACCAGGGCATCCGCCCCGACACCAGCATCGAGAAGCTGGCTGAGCTGAAGCCCGCCTTCAAGGAGGACGGGAAGGTCACCGCCGGCAACTCGTCGCAGATCTCCGACGGCGCCGCAGCCGTGCTGCTGATGACGCGCGAGAAGGCCGACGAGCTGGGGCTGAAGCCGCGGGCCAGGATCGCCGACGAGACCACCGTGGGCGTGGACCCGGTGATGATGCTGACCGGCCCGATCCCCGCCACCAGGAAGCTGCTCGACCGCAACGGGATGCAGATCGGAGACCTCGACCTGATCGAGATCAACGAGGCGTTCGCCTCGGTGGTCGCTGCCTGGCGGCGCGAGCTCGAGCCCGACATGGAGCGGGTGAACGTGAACGGCGGCGCGATCGCGCTCGGGCACCCGCTGGGGTCGACCGGCGCGCGCCTGGTGACGACGCTGCTGCACGAGCTGGAGCGCTCCGACAAGGAGTGGGGCCTGGTGACGATGTGCTGCGGCGGCGGCCTGGGCACCGGGACCCTCATTCAGCGCATTTGAGTTGGCCGCCTACGTCGGCGGTTCGGGTCCCGGGAATCACTCCGGCGACATCCTCCGCTTCGCGTCCGGTGAACAACTCCGGCGACATCCTCCGCTTCGCGTCCGGTGTCGGCGGGCTTGGGCGCCAGCCTGACCCGGCAGATTTGACCGCTTGAACCGTGACTTCGTCGCTAGCCCGGGCCAGTGGATCGGTTGACCGCCGCCGACGAGCATCTGCGCTCCGTCGATCACGTGATCAGGCGACTGATCGACGAGGGCGGCCCCATCGACCCAGACGGCGACCGGCGCGGCAGCCGCCCGGACGGCTACGAGGCGCTCGCCCGGGCGATCGTCGGCCAGCAGCTCTCCACCAAGGCGGCCGGCTCGATCTGGGAGCGCCTCATTGCCCCGTTCGACGGCTCCTTTCCGCCACCCGCCGAGCTGATCGCGACCGACCCGGAGTCCCTTCGCGAAGCCGGCCTCTCGTGGTCCAAGGTCGGCTTCCTTCGCGACCTGGCGGAGCGCATCGAGGAGGGCAAGCTGGATCTGGGGCGGTTGGCACAGCTCGCGGACGAGGACGTGATCGCGGAGCTGATTCAGATCAAGGGCGTGGGCGCCTGGACGGCCGAGATGTTCCTGATCTTCCATCTGGCCCGCCCCGACGTGGTCTCCACCGGCGACCTCGGGATCCGCCGCGCGGTGCAGATCGCCTACGGCCTCGATGAGCTGCCGGGCCCGCACGATCTCGAGCGGATCGCCGAGCCCTGGCGTCCCCACCGGACGCTCGCCTGTCTCTATCTGTGGCGATCGCTCGACAACGTCCCGGGCTAGATGGGCGCGCTGGACCGAATCTCGATCGTGGCGCTCGGCGCCACCGCCGACGACCTCAGCGTCCAGGCGCGCGAGGCGGAGCAGGCCGGAATCGAATGCGTGTGGGCGCCGGAGCTCTTTCGCAGCTCGGTCACTCAGGCCACCTGGATCGCCGCGGCGACCGAGCGGATCGCCGTCGGGACCGGGATCGCCTGGGCGTTCACCCGCAGCCCGTTCATCCTCGCCGTTTCCGCGCTGGACGTCGACGAGATGTCCGGCGGGCGGTTTCGCCTCGGCCTCGGCGCGGGGGTGAAGCGCCTCAACGAGACCTGGCACGGCGTGGAGTACGGGCGCCCGGCGCCGCATCTGCGCGAAACGGTCGAAGCGGTGCGCCTGATCATGCAGAAGGCGCATGCCGGGGAGCCGATCCGGTTCGAGGGCGACTATCACGACGTCGACATCAAGGGCTGGGTCCGCCCCCATCCGCCGGCTCGCGAATCGGTGCCGATCTACACCGCCGCGGTGCGGGAGGGGATGGCGCGGATGGCGGGCGATTGCGCCGACGGACTGATCGGCCACCCGATCTGCTCGCTGCGCTGGCTCGACGAGGTGCTGGTCGCCAACTTCGAGCAGGGGCTGGCGCGGTCCGGTCGCGAGCGCAAGGACTTCGACTTCATCCCCACGGTTTGCTGCGCGATCTCCGACGACGAGCAGGCCGCCTACGAGGCGGCACGCCGGACGATCTGCTTCTACGCCACCGTTCGCACCTACGCGCCGCTGTGGGAGATGCATGGCTTCGGCGAGGTGGCGACCGCGGTGGGCGAGGCGTTTCGGGCCGGCGACTTCGCCGCCATGCCGTCAAACGTGCCTGACGAGATGGTCGATGCCTACTGCGCGGCCGGCCCGCTCGACAAGGTCCGAGCGCGCGTGGCCGAGGTGGCCGAGCGCGGCGACGGGGTCTTCCTGACCCCGCCCTCGTACTTCATCCCGCCCGCCGAGATCGCCGAGTACCAGCGCCTCATCGTGGAGGCGTTCGCCCCCGGCGGCGCCACCACCAAGCGGGCTGTCCACATCCGGCCCCAGGGTCGGTTTGTTCCGCATGCGATGCGCTAAGCGCACCGGGTCGGGTGCACCGAGCCCGTGGCTCGGGCCGTCAAGCGTCCGCCAGCCGGCCGCCGACGAACTGCACCATGCCGGCCAGGCGCTGGCGAACGTTCTCGAATCCCCGTTGCTGAAGCGCGGCCACGATCTCGTCCGACTCGAAGAGGCGCATGCCGCTGGCTCGCTCGATCAGCGGCTTCAGCGGCGGCAGGGTCAGCTGACGGCGCACCGAGGTCATGATCGCGATGCGCCCGCCGGGGCCGATCACCCGGCGCATCTCGTCGAGCGCCGCGAACGGATCGGCGAACAGGTGCAGGGCGGCGAAGCAGCAGAGGCCGTCGAAGGTGTCGTCGCGCGAACGGGAGCTGAGTCGCGTCGCCGCGGATCAGGGCAAGGTTGGCGAGGCCGGCAGCCTCGAGCTCGGCCACGCCACGGGCGAGCATCGTTGTCGAGGCGTCGATCCCGACCGCGAGGCCGCCGTCGCCCACCGCTCGCGCGAACTCGCGCGTGAAGTTCCCGGGCCCGCAGGCGACGTCGAGCACGACATCCCCGGGCCCGAGGCCGAGCAGGAGCCGCGCGATCCGTACCTCCTCGGCCATCCCCGGGCCGGTCACCCCCTTGAAGGCCCGTGCCAGCGCTGGGCGCCAGTAGCGCTCGTAGATCGCCGGCACCACGCGGGTGGTCATCAGGTCCTGCACCGCGCCCGTGGACTCCAGCTCGTCGCCGAGCAGGTCCAGGTATCCGGCGGCGCTCGCCTCCGGGTCCGTGGCCCTTGCGGCCGCCTCGGCCGAGAGCAGCTCGCGCGCACGGCGAGCCCCCTCGGCGCTGGCGCGTTCGGCGGTGGCCATGCCCCCGGCCTCAGTGGATGGCCGGCGCGCCCGGCCCGATGCCACGCGGCTCGCCGGAGTGCCGTGCCAGTTCGGTGAGGCGCTCGACCTGACGCTCGCCTTCGATTCGCACCGGATCGTCGCTGGGAAGCAGCTCGATCAGGCGCTGGATGCGGTTGCGGATCTGGAGCGCGAAGTGGGGCGTGGCGGGGCCGGCCAGAGCGTGGATCTCCTCGACGGTCACCCGGTGCCCGCCGGCCAGCCGGTCGGGCCGCTCGGCCTCGCTCACTTGTCGCTTCTCATCGCGGTCACGGCAGTCCCCGCTCGTGCTCCGGCGTTCCGGGCGGCGGTCCCAGTTGGGCCCCGCGACCGGACCTTATCTGTACGAGCTCGACCAGATCGTCGACCTGCGACTGGAAGCCGACGGAGACGGCGCCCTGGTCACCGATCACCCAGACGTGGTTGAAGACCGCACGGGTCGGATCGCCCAGATAGCCGGGCTTGACGTCGAGCAGGTATCCACGCAACGCGGCGGTGAGGTGAGCCGCATCCTCGGTGATCAGCAGCGGTCCCCAGCTGCCGCTGGCGGACAGCGGTGCGGCAGCGGCCGCGTCCAGCGGCCGGGAGGCGCTCGCGATCACGAATCCGTGCCCCGGATCGTTGATGTCCCAGCCGAAACTTCCACTCGCGTAGCGCGCGAAGGCGATCGCGTTCTCGACCGGGTCCTCCTTGGCGTCGATCCGCTCCACGCTCGGGGCCACCTTCCGGACCGCCTCGAGCACCTTGTCGGAGATCACCGAAGGCGGGCCGAGCACGTAGGCGGGGACGCCCTTGTGGCGGCGGAGCGCGTCGAGCGTGGGCTTGGGCGCCGCTCTCTCTTCGAGGAAGAGCACGGATCGCCCGAGCGGGCCGCCCAGGCGGCGGCGGGCATCGCGAACGCCGGTTGCTCGGAGCTCGCCAGCAGGATGTGCCGCGGGCGGGTGCCGGTCAGCTTCTGGCGAAGCCGGTCGACTTCGGCAGCGACCTCGGCAGGATTGGATCCGCTGACCGGCTGGGTGAGAAGACCGCGAGGCGCGGTCGCCGACCCGATCGTGAAGATCTGCTTTCCGTCGGTCTTGGCCGAGCCGGTGGGGGCGAGGGCCTCCAGAGCGTCCACGGTGACGTCGGGGACCTCGTCGCTGCCGGTGACCAGGATCGGGGCGCGGATGGGCTCGGCCACCAGGCTTGCCGCGGCAAGCCCGGCGGGCCAATCGTCGTCCTCGACGAGGCTGGCCGCGATGGGGCGCTTCGACGCCACCAGTCGACGGGAACACGGCAAGGGCAACCCCGGCGGCGTCCGTGGCAGGGTCGGGGCCGGCGACGCGGGTGGTGTTCTTGGTCGCGAAGGCTGGGAAGCCAAGGTCCTCGGCCGCCGCGGGCTGCTGCTCGTCGACGACGATGCGCGGCGCGGGAGCCGGCGACTCTTCGTTGCCACCCAACGAGTCGAGCCCGAGGTAGACGCCGACGCCGATTCCGCCGAGCGCCACCAGGATCCCTGCGACCACGGCGAGGCGTCGTCTGGGGTGGTCGGCCACTGCGTGAACATAGCGGCGCCTCCTGGCGGCCGCCCTGTGCGTGGCCGAGCCGAACCGGCGCCTTCCAGGTTGGCCGGGGAGTAGACTGGCGTTTGGCTGACTGACCAGTCAATCGGAATGACGAGAGCTTCGGCGCCGCCGGCGTGGCCGGCGGCGAGGACGGAGGGCAGATGGACTTCGGATTGAGCGACGAGCAACGGGAGTTCCAGGCTCTGTGCCGCAGGTTCGCGGCCGAGGTGATCCGCCCCGTGGCGGCCAAGCACGACGCCGAGGAATCGACCCCGTGGGAGGTCATCGCGGCGGCTCGCGAGTGGGGCCTGCATGGGATGGAGCACCTGCAGCGGATGGCCAATGACGCCGACGGCCAGATCTCCGTCATCTACGCCGAGGAGCTGCACTGGGGCTGCGCCGGCATCGCCCTCGCGATCTCGGGCTCGGCCCTGGCCGCCGCCGGGCTCGCGGCGTCGGGGACTCCGGAGCAGATCGCCAGGTGGGTTCCCGAGTGCTTCGGGCCGGACGGCGACGCTCAAGCTCGGTGCCTACGCCGTCACCGAGCCGCAGGCCGGCTCCGACGTCAAGAGCCTCCGAACGACGGCGAAGCTCGACGGCGACGAGTGGGTGCTCAACGGCACCAAGGTCTTCATCACCAACGGCGGCATCGCGGACGTCCACGTGGTCGTCGCCACGGTGGACCCGGAGCTGGGCCACCGAGGCCAGGCCTCGTTCGTGATCCCCAAGGACACGCCAGGCCTCGAGCAGGGGAAGAAGGAGTCCAAGCTCGGCATTCGCGCCTCTCACACCGCGGAGTTGATCCTGGAGGACTGCCGCGTACCGGTCGAGAACCTGCTCGGCGGAATGGAGAAGCTGGAGCGAAAGCTCGCCCGCGCCCGCTCTGGCGAGTCCAGCGGCCGCGCCTCCAACGCGCTCGCCACCTTCGAGCTGACCCGGCCGGTAGTGGGCGCGTCGGCGCTTGGGATCGCCCAGGCTGCCTACGAGTGGACGCTCTCCTACCTCGACGACGGCGGCTCCCGCGACCCGATCGGCGAGTACCTGGACGAGAGCTCCACCGCGGGCCGGCCGCCGCTCGAGCGCCAGGCGATCCAGCAGCGCCTCGCTGATGTCGCCACGGAGATCGAGGCGGCGCGGCTGCTCGTCCAGCGCGCCTCGTGGATGGGCCGCAACGGGATCCCGATGACCGGGGGCCAGGGGTCGATGTCGAAGCTGAAGGGCGGCGACGTCGCCATGTGGGCGACTCGCACCTGCATGGACCTGGTCGGCCCGTACGCGCAGACCAAGGACTGCCCGCTGGAGAAGTTCTTCCGCGACGCGAAGATCTACCAGCTGTTCGAGGGCACCGCCGAGATCCAGCGCATGGTGATCTCGCGGATGCAGGCGACCGAGTACCGGGAGCGCTTCAAGCAAGGCGTGGAGATCGCGGCGGAGGCGATCGAATCCGCCTCCAGCGCCAGCAACGGCGCGCGCGCGTCGGGCGACGGCGCGGTCGCGGCAGCCGGGTCCGAGAACGGCGCCGGCCAGCCGGCCGAGGAGCGGACCACCAGCGCGGCCTGACCAGCGCGAGCCGGTCGGCTTCCGGCCTTTAAGCTCGGGTCGATGGCGCAGGCACACGCCCATGGCCGGGGAATCGAGCGCGGCGCCGTGCCGGGCCAGTCGGACGCGCTCGCCGCGCGCCGGGAGGGAAACCGGCGGCGAATGGTGGTCGCCGCGGCCATCAACGGGGCGCTGCTCGCCGCGGGGGTGGTCGGCGGCATCCTCACCGGCTCGCTCGCCCTGCTGGCGGACGCGGGCCACGTCCTCTCCGACCTCGGCGCGATCGCGCTTGCCTTGGTGGCGGCGACCCTCGCGGCGCGATCGGGCGGACCCCGGCGCACCTTCGGCTACCAGCGCAGCGAGGTGATGGCCGCCTTGCTCAACGGCGTGACCCTGGTGGCGATCGCGGTGCTGATCGTGGTCGCGGCCGTCGATCGGTTGGGCGATCCTCCGGAGGTGAAGGGCGCCGGGGTGCTCGTTCTGGGGGTGGTCGGGCTCGCTGGAAACGCGGCGGCCACCTGGGTGCTCGCCAGGGGCAGCGTGAGGACCTCAACCTGGAGGCCGTCCTCCGTCACTCTGCCGCGGACGCGCTCGGCTCGCTGGGGGTGATCGTCTCGGGGGCCGTGATCCTGGCCACCGGCTGGGAGCCGATCGACCCGTTGGTCGGGATCGCGATCGCCGTGCTCATCCTCGCCTCGTCGGTCCGCCTTGTGCGCGATCCGCTGGACGTCTTGATGGAGGCCGCCCCCCCGGGAGTGGACGTTGAAGCGGTCGCCCGGGCGATTGGCTCGGTGGACGGCGTGCTCGCGGTGCACGACCTCCACGTCTGGTCGGTGACGCCGGGATTCGAAGCGCTTGCCGCCCACGTCGTCGTCGCCCGTGGGGCGGATCGCGATCGCGCCCGGCGCGAGGCCGAGTTCGTGCTTCGGGACCGCTACGGGATCGAGCACACGACGCTCCAGATGGAGGAAGAGGCCGACGACGAAGCCCTGCTCGAGGTTCAGACACATCCTCCCTCGAGTTAGCCGCGGCTCCCGAGCCGGTCGCAAAGCCGGGGTCGATGGGGTGAAAACCTGCTTGCAGCAGGCGTAACGACTGTTAACGACTGCTCACAATCTCGCGGCGCCTGATACCCTGCCGCCCCGCATTTGTGCCGAATCCGCCCGTAGGTGAGCGAGCGGAGCGGGGGAACCAAATCCCCGGGGCGAAAGGCCCAAGGGCCCAGGTGGTCCAGCGGCCCAGCGCGACTCCTCCGCGCGAGCCCGTCAGCTAACCCCGCAGGCGAGCGAGGAAGACATGAGAGCCGACAAACGAGTATGCCCCGAACCCCGCGTGGCGGTGATCGCCCTCACCGCCTTGGCGGCGATCGTGGCCGTGCTCACGGTCACGGCTGGGGCCCCCGCCCAGGACCTCCAGTCTCAACTCGATTCCAAGCGGGCGCAGCTCGAGCAGGCCAACTCGCGTGAGGGGGTGCTGTCGAGCACCATTCAGCGTCTGGGCGAGCAGCTCGACCAGCTCCGCGGGGAGGTGGCGACGCTTCGCAACCGCGAGGCGATCGTCCAGGCGGAGCTGAACAGAAGGAGGCGGAGCTGAAGCGGGCCAAGGATCGGCTCGTCGTCCTCCGCGTCCGCCTCAAGCGCTCGCTCGAGGTGCTGAGGGAGCGGCTGATCGCGATCTACGAGTCGAGCAGTCCCGACACGCTCACGGTGATCCTGAACTCGGACGGGTTCGATGAGGTGCTCAGTCGCTACGAGTACCTGAAGCGGATCCAGTCCCAGGACGCCTCGATCGCGGAGCGCGTCCGCAACCTTCGCGACCAGACCAAGGACACCGTCGAGCGGGTGCGGGCGGCGCGCAACGAGATTGCCGCCAAGCGCGCCGAGCTCGCTCGAACGCGGAGCGAGCTCGAAAGCCGCGAGGGCGACCTGGCCGTGGCCCGCCAGCAGGATCAGCAGGCCCTGGCGCAGGTCCAGGACACCCAGCAGCACCTCGAGGGCGAGATCGGCGACCTCGAGGGCCAGATCCAGGCGCAGCTTCAGGCGGCCCAGTCGTCGGTTCCGGCCCAGCCGGCCGGGCCGATCCAGGGCGAGAGCTCCGCGGGGTTCATCTGGCCGGTCAGCGGCCCTGTCGTCTCCGGCTACGGGATGCGGTGGGGGCAGCTGCACGCCGGAATCGACATCGCGGTGCCGGCCGGCATTGGGATACGGGCTGCAGCGTCCGGGACCGTCGTGCTGGCCGCCTCCACTGGCGGTTACGGCAACTACACGTGCATCGACCATGGCGGTGGCGTCTCGACCTGCTACGCCCACCAGTCCTCGTACGCGGTGTCCTCGGGTCAGTCCGTGAGCCAGGGCCAGGTGATCGGCTCGGTGGGCTGCACGGGTCACTGCTTCGGCGACCACCTGCACTTCGAAGTGCGGGTCAACGGGTCCCCGGTTGACCCGATGGGCTACCTCTAGCCCCTGCGCCTGGCCTCGAATACAGAGCATCGATCGGGCTGATCGTCGAAGGCCGCGAGCGGCCAACTTGACCGAAGCCTCCAAAAGCTGATCGAAGCCCCTACGGCACCTCGGTAGAGGCCTTTTCGAGCGGCTTACGGCTCGTTCTGCCGGTGTACGCTCCGGTCAATCTAGGTATCCGGGGAGGGAGCCGCGATGATGACCACTTACACCCATGCCGCATCGAGTCCGCGCAGTCACCTGCGCGCCTATCTGGTGGGGGTTGGCGCGACCGCCGCGCTGACCGCCGGCGCCCTTGTCGCCTTCCTCTCGCTGGCGACGCTCGTCGCCTTCAACGGACTTCCGTTCGGAGGGTCCAGCGACGACGTCGGGGCCGCCTACCTCGACTCGGGCACCAGCGCCGCGCCCGCGGCGGCCGCGGCCGCCCTCGGGACGGCCCCCGGCGCGGTGGCGAGGGATCCGGTCCGCGGATCCCGCGAGGCCAGCGCGGCCGTCAAGTCCAGTTCCGGCTCCGGCGGCTCCGGCGCCGGCGGCTCCGGCGGCGGTGATCCCTCCGGCAAGGGCCCATCCGGCTCGGGCGGCCGTCCGACCGAGCCCGGTGGCACGCCCTCCCCGGGGAACATCCCTCCGCCCCCAATCGCCGTCCCGCCGCTGCCCTCGACTTCCGGTCCCGTCACCAGGGCGGTCCAGGGCGTCGACGCCGCCGCGGGCACCAACCTGTCCGGGCCGACCGGTGGCGTCACCCGGGCGGTCGACGGCGCCGCCAGCGGTGTCCTCAACCGCGCCGGCGGCGCCGCTGGTCGTTCGGGCGTCGTCGGCCGGGCCGGCGGGGCCGTGAGCGGTGCGCTCCGCGGCGGCGGGCCGGCCGGCAGCCTGCTCGGCGGCTAGCCCACCGACTGCGAATCCACGGGCCGGCGGGGGGGCCGGCGTCCGAACGCCCTTGCCCTTCCTGATGTCATAAATCTGACCATCGGGGTGGCGCCAGCCGGAAACTCACCGGAGCTGGCTAAGGCTTGCCGGTAGGCGCCCGTCGCGGCCGCTTAGCGCCCGATCGATGCGGGTAGCTTCGATTCAGTCGGATGACCACCCTGGTCCACGCCATTCCACGTTTCTCTCACCTGCGGAGTCATGTGAGCGCTTACCTGGCCGGCGTGGGCGCCACGGCCGCGCTGACTGCTGGAGCCGTCGTGGCCTTTCTCTCGATGGCGACCTTCGTGGCCTTCAACGGGCTTCCGTCATTCACCGGCTCCGGCGACGGTGTCGGGGCCGCCTATCTCGATTCGACCGCCGGCGCCGCGCCCACGGCGACCGGAGCCGCCCTCGGGACGGCCCCCGGCGCGGTGGCGAGGGATCCGGTCCGCGGATCCCGCGAGGCCAGCGCAGCCGTCAAGTCCAGTTCCGGCGCCGGCGGCTCCGGCGGCGGCAAGTCCTCCGGCGGCGGCTCCTCGGGCGGGGGATCCGGCGGTCCCGGCGGAGGGTCCAACCGATCCGGGAGGCCCCGGAGCCACTCCGCCCCCCGGGTCTGCGCCCCTCGGTGCCCAACCCGCCCTCTACTCCGTCACTGCCCAACCCGCCCGGGGGCGTCAATCCGCCGCCAATCAACGTCCCTTCGATTCCCAACGTCCCTTCGATTCCCAACCCGCCCAGGGACGTCAACCCGCCTCGAATCAACCTTCCGTCAGTGCCCAACCTGCCCTCGGTTTCCGGCCCCGTCGGCGGCGCCGTCCGGCGCGTCGACGACGCCGCCGGCACCAACCTGTCCGGGCCGACAGGCAGGGTCACCCGGGCGGTCGACGGCGTCAGCCAGCCGGCCTGCTCGGCTAGACACCCAGCTCCGAATCCTCCGCGCGCTCCCGCCCCCGCGGCGATTGCGATCGCGCCCTACCGCAGGTTTCGCTCCAGCCATCTGAGCGCGACGCCGTGGAGCTCCGCGTCGTGCTGGGCGGAGCGGTGATGGCCCCCCGGCAGGAGGATCAGCTTGCGCGGCTCGCGGGCACGGAGGTAAAGCTGCTCCGACCAGTCCCACGGAATCTGGTCGTCGCCGCGGGCGTGGATCAGCAGCAGTGGCTTGGAGCCCATCAGCTCGACCGCTTGGCGCAGGTCGTGCTCGGTGAGCCATGCCTCCAGCGCCGTCGCCGCGTCGGGATCGATCCGCATCTCGAGTGTGCCGGCGCGAAGTCCACGCCGCAAATGGTCCGCCCCCGCGGGGCAGATCGCGATCGCCGCCGCGATCGGCTCGGCGGTCGCCGCGGCCTGGATCGCCATGAAACCGCCCATGCTCGAGCCGCGGACGCAGATCCGCGTCGCGTCCACCCCCTCCACCCCGGCCAGGAAGCGTGCCATCTTGCCCACGTCGCCGAGGGCCGCCGGGCTCATCCCGTCCTCTGAGGCCCCATGTCCGCGCTGGTCGAATCCGAGCGCTGCCCAGCCGCTCGCGGCGCAGGCGCGTCCGAAGTCCCCGTGGTTCTCCATGCGCGACCCGGCGCCGTGAACGATCACCATCCCCGGCCACGGCGGAGCCGACTCGGGAAGCCAGAGCATGTACGGCCGCCCCTCGTGGACGCCCGTCTCGCTCGGCGCTTGGGGCGAGCGGAGGCTTTGCCGGCTCATCGTCCGCACCCTAGCGGGAGCCGAGCCCCGCGACCGATGGCCGACTTGCGCCGCATGGAGGAACGCAGCTCGACCATCGATGCCACGTCACAATGGCGATCCCATGAGCGCCACGACCGAGAGCTCGATCGTCGAGAACTCGCCCGTCTACCCGCGGGGCAGCCGCGTCAACGAGCGAGGCCACCTCGAGGTGGGTGGCTGCGACGTGGTCGAGGTCGCGGCCGAGTTCGGAACGCCCGCCTACATCTACGCCGAGGATGACATTCGCGCCAGGGCTCGCGCCTACCTCGACGCCTTCCGGGCCCGTACCGACGACTTCGAGGTCCTCTACGCGAGCAAGGCGGCCCCGGTCACCGCGATCTACCGGCTGTGCGCCGAGCATGGGCTGTCGGTCGACGTCGCCTCGGGCGGGGAGCTCCACCTGGCGCTCGCCGCCGGCCTCGACCCGGCCCGCATCTACATGCATGGGAACAACAAGACCGAGGCCGAGCTTCGCTACGCGGTCGAGGCCGGCGTCGGTCACCTGATCGTCGACTCGTTCGGCGAGATCGCCCGCCTCGACGCCCTCCTGGATCGCTCCCAGGACGTCCTGATCCGCGTCACCCCGGGGATCCTGCCCTCAACCCATTCCTACGTGCAGACGGGCGGCCTCGACTCGAAGTTCGGCTTCGGGCTCGAGGATGGCCTGGCGGCGCGGGCGATCGCCGAGGTGCGGTCCTCCCGCCACCTGCGGCTGGTCGGCCTGCACGCCCATATCGGCTCCCAGATCTTCGAGCTGGAGCCCTACGCTGCGGCGATCGAGGCGCTGGCCGAGCTCGCCGACGGCGAATGGGAGTGCCGCATCCTGAACGTCGGCGGTGGCCTGGGGATCGCCTATACCTCCGCCGATCAGCCACCCTCGATCGACAGCTACGTCGAGGTCAAGGTCCGCGGCGTCGAGCGCGTGTTCGACCCGGTGCCGCGAATCCTGATCGAGCCCGGGCGTTCGCTGGTCGGCAACGCCGGCGTCACCGCCTATGAGATCGGCACCGTGAAGGAGATTCCGGGTGTTCGAACCTATCTCTCGGTCGACGGAGGGATGTCCGACAACCTGCGACCGATGCTGTACGGCTCGCGCTACGAGGCGATCGTCGCCAACCGCGCCGGCGAGCCCCCGAACACCCTGGCGACGGTCGCCGGCATGCACTGCGAGTCCGGCGACATCCTGATCACCGACGTGATGCTCGCCGACCCGCGCCCCGGCGACCTCCTCGTCACCCCCGCCACCGGCGCCTACGGGCACGCGATGGCCAGCAACTACAACGGAGTCCCCCGCCCCCCGGTCGTGTTCTGCAAGGACGGCGACGCGCGGCTGGTGGTGCGTCGGGAGACGTATGAGGATCTGATGGCGCGGGACGTCGAGTGAGCGACCCGGTTCGCATCGGGCTGCTGGGTCGTGGCACGGTGGGGAAGGCCTTCCATGAGCTGCTTGCCGAGCGCGCGGAGGCGGTCGCCGCCGCCGCCGGGCGGCGGCCGGAGATTGCTGGTGTGCTGCGCCGCTCCGAGGGCGACTTCCAGGCCATCCTCGAGGACTCGGAGATCGTCGTCGAGCTGATCGGCGGCACCGAGCCCGCGCGCGACTACGTGCTGCGGGCGCTGCGGGCGGGCCGCCACGTGGTGACCGCCAACAAGCAGCTGATCGCGCAGTTCGGCGACGAGCTGTTCGAGGCCGCTCGCGAGGCCGGCGTTCAGCTGCGTTTCGAGGCGGCGGTGGCCGGCGTGGTGCCGGTGATCCGGGTGATCCAGGAGAGCCTCGCGGCGACCGAGATCACCAAGGTGTTCGGGATCGTCAACGGGACGACCAACTTCATCCTCTCCGAGATGGCCAGCACCGGCGCCTCCTACGCCGACGCCCTGCGGCGCGCCCAGGAGCTGGGCTACGCGGAGGCGGATCCCTCCGACGACGTTGGCGGCGCCGACGCGGCGGCGAAGATGGCAATCCTTGCGCGGCTCGCCTTCGGTGTGCCGGTGGCGCTCGCGGACGTTTCCTATGCCGGGATCACCGAGATCCAGCCCGACGACATCGCCTACGCGAAGGAGCTCGGGCTGTCGCTGAAGCTGCTGGGGGTCGCCGAGCGGCGCGACGGTGGGATCAGCGTTCGGGTGTTTCCCTGCTTCCTGTATCCCAGACACCCGCTTGCACCGATCGAGGGGCCGTTCAACGCGGTGATGGTGGAGGCGCCGGCGATCACCGAGATCACCATGTCGGGGCCGGGAGCGGGCGGGATCGAGACCGCCTCCGCGGTGCTGGGCGACGTCGTCTCGATCCTCTCGGGCAGGGCTCCCGTGCACGTCGCTCGCGAGTCGCTCGAGATGGTGCGCGACATCAGCTCCTCCTTCTATCTCCATCTCGAGGTCGCCGATCGGCCCGGGGTGCTGGCGCAGGTCGCGGACGTGCTGGGGCGAAACGAGGTCTCGGTGCAGAGCGTCGTCCAGCGTGGGCTCGGGGACGAGGCGCGACTGGTGATGGTCATGCACGAGTGTCCGGAGTCGCGGTTCTTCAAGGCGCTCGAGGAGATCGCGACCCTCGAGTTCCTCCGTGGTCAGCCACGCGCGATCCGGGTGATCGAGGAGGAATTTGTCGTGAATCACTCCGCCGAAAGCCTTCGGCTTCGCCTACGTTTTCGGCGGGTTTGGGCCTCGATCGGGGCGGCAGGTTTGCACGTCGCTCTACCGCGACTTCGTCGCTAGCCCATCCACTCATGCCACAACCCCTGATCGAGAGGTATCGGGAGCGGCTGCCGCTTGAGCCGGGCGATCCCGTCGTCAGCCTGAACGAGGGCTCCACGCCGCTGATCGAGGCTCCGGCGATCTCCGACCGGGTCGGCGTCAGCGTCTACCTGAAGCTCGAGGGCGCCAACCCCACCGGGAGCTTCAAGGACCGGGGGATGACGGTCGCCGTGTCGCGGGCGAAGGGGGCGGGCGCGGAGGCGATCATCTGCGCCTCCACCGGGAACACCGCGGCGAGCGCCGCGGCGTACGCGGCGCGGGCCGGCCTGCGCGGGGCGGTGATCGTTCCGGAGGGGAAGATCGCGATCGGCAAGCTTGCCCAGGCGCTGATGCACGGCGCGCGCGTGATCGCGCTTGCGCGGCAACTTCGACCAGGCGCTCGAGATCGTGCGCGAGCTGGCAAGGCGCCACCCGGTGGAGCTCGTCAACTCGATCAACCCGTACCGGATCGAGGGCCAGAAGACGGCCGCGTTCGAGGCTTGCGACGAGCTGGGCGGGCCGCCCGACGCGCTCGCGATCCCCGTCGGCAACGCCGGCAACATCACCGCCTGGTGGCAGGGCTTCCAGGAGTACGGGGCGTCGCCGGTGCTGTACGGGTTCCAGGCGGAGGGAGCCGCCCCTCTGGTCCACGGCAAGCCGGTCGCCGAGCCGGAGACGATCGCCTCGGCGATCCGAATCGGCAACCCGGCGCGCTGGGAGGAGGCGATGGACGCGGTCACCGGCTCGCGGGGGCGGATCGCGGCGGTCTCCGACGAGCAGATCCTCGACGCCTACCGGCTGCTCGCCTCGCGCGAGGGCGTCTTCTGCGAGCCCGCCTCGGCGGCGTCCGTGGCCGGGATCCTGGCTCACGGGCTGCCGGCGTCCGAGGACGGCGAGCCGCCGAGCTCGGTCCTCTGCGTGCTCACCGGCCACGGCCTCAAGGACCCCGACACGGCGCTCGGCAAAGCCCCCGGGGTGATCGGGCTGCGAGGCGGAGGTCGGGGCGGTGGAGCGCGCCGTCTTCGACTAGCCGCTCGGGCGACTCACATCGGGGTGAGATTCGTCGCGGTCTGCGCGCCACGCGCGCGAGGCCGGGGTCGACGATCGTCGCCGATGCTCGCGGAGCTTCTCGGCCTGGTCGTGCCGCCGCGCTGCGCCCTGTGCGCGCAGGAATGTGGCCTGCGGCGAGCAGCTCTGCGAGCGATGCGAGTCCGGGCTGCGTGCGGCTCGCGCCGTGCTCGACGGCGATTCCGGGACTGGACGCCGCCTGGTCGGCCGCGCCCTACGAGGGCATCGCCCGGGATCTGGTGGTGGCGCTCAAGTTCGGTGCGCGGCTGCCGCTGGCCAGGCGCGCGGGCGCGGGAGATCGCCGAACGAGCGCCGGCCGGCCTGCTCGAGGGTGTGATCGTCCCGGTCCCGCCCGCCCCGGTGCGCCGGCGCTGGCGCGGGTTCGACGCGGCGGAGACGATCGCGACGGCGCTCAGCGTCGAGGCGGGACTGCCGCTCCGGGCCTGCCTGCGGCGCTCGCAGGGGAGGCGGCAGGTCGGGCGGCCGCGGCGGGAGCGCCTGGCCGCCCCGCCCCGGGTGCGCCTCGCGGGACCGCCGCCCGGCGCCGCCGTCCTGGTGGACGACGTGGTCACGACGGGAGCGACGCTCGGCGCCTGCGCGCGGGCGCTGCGCTCCGGCGGCTGCGGCCGCGTCGTGGCGCTGACGTTCGCCCGCTCGGGACATCCGGCCACCCAGTCCAGGATGCCCGCCTGAGAATGTCCTTCGGCGACTTGCTTTTCGCCCCCGGAAGCGCGACCCTATCCGACGCGGCACGGGCCATGCCGTCGCGGCCCGCACCCGAATGAGAGGAGGGAGCATGCGGATCGAGGTCAGGGGACGGAACACCGAGGTCACCGATGAGCTTCGCGGCCACGTCGAGAAGCGGTTCGCGCGCATCGGCAAGCAGGTGTCCGAGCTCGCGGTGCTGGAGGTCGAGCTGAGGGAGGAGCGCAATCCATCGATCGCCGACAGCCAGGTTGCCGAGGCCACCCTGCACCTGAAGCGGGTGACGCTGCGCGCCCGCGAGGCATCGCCCGAGATGCTCCACTCCATCCACGCGCTGGCCGAGGACCTCCGCCGGCAGGTGAAGCGGCACCGCGACAAGCGCCGCAAGCGCACCCAGACCCGCCGCCTGATGGCCCGCGTCCGCGGCCGCCCGGCCTGAATACTCCGCGCAAGCCGCGCCCGGGCTAGCGACGAAGTCGCGGTAGGCATGTGTGGACCTGCCGTCCGGTCGGCGCCCTAACCCGCCGGAAACGTAGGCCGAACGCCGAGGCTTCCGGCGGAGTTACTCCGGGCCTCGGTACCCTCAACGTTTGTGGCTAAGGGCCTGATAGATCGCGCGCTGCGCCTCGGCGAGGCGCGCCAGTTCAAGGAGTACGAGCGGCGGGTCGCGGCGATCAATCGCGTCGAGCCCGAGATGGAGCTGCTCGCCGACGGCGAGATCCGCACCGAGGCGGACGCGCTCCGGGAGCG
The DNA here is from genome assembly GCA_963740145.1 of uncultured Actinomycetes bacterium. Lineage (GTDB taxonomy): Bacteria > Actinomycetota > Thermoleophilia > Solirubrobacterales > 70-9 > AC-56. Next base: position 144,421 of record CAVUDI010000010.1, on the reverse strand, counting down.
GGCGCGCAACGGCGAGTCGCTCGATGACCTGCTGCCCGAGGCGTTCGCGCTCTGTCGCGAGGCGGCGCGGCGGACCCTCGGCCAGCGTCACTTCGATGTGCAGCTGATCGGCGGCATGGTGCTGCACGACGGGGCGATCGCCGAGATGAAGACCGGCGAGGGCAAGACCCTGACCGCCACCCTGGCCGTGTTCCTCAACGCGCTCGCCGGCACGCCGGTCCACCTGGTCACCGTCAACGACTACCTGGCCCGTCGCGACGCCGAGTGGATGGGGCCGATCTACGACGCGCTGGGGGTCAGCGTCGGGGTGATCCAGTCGCACGCACGACCCCGCCATCCGCCAGCGCGGCCTACGCCTGCGACGTCGTCTACGGCACCAACTCGGAGTTCGGCTTCGACTACCTGCGCGACAACATGGCGGCCTCGCTCGAGCACTGCGTCCAGCGCGAGCACGCCTACGCGATCGTCGACGAGGTCGACAACATCCTGATCGACGAGGCGCGCACGCCGCTGATCATCTCCGGCGCCCCCGAGGCCGCGGCCGACCTCTACTACACCTTCGCCCGGCTCGCCAAGCAGCTTGTCGGCGTGCCCGCGAAGGAGAAGCTGAAGTCGCTCGGCGAGGACCGCGACACCACGCGACGCCGACTACGACTACGAGTACGACGAGAAGCACAAGACCGTCGCCCCGACCGAGCCGGGGGTCGCGAAGACAGAGCGGTTCCTGGGCGTCGACAACCTCTACGTGTCGGAGCACGGCACCCTGGTCAACCACCTGATCCAGTCGCTGAAGGCCGAGTCGCTGTACCGCCGCGACGACGACTACGCGGTGATCGACGGAGAGGTGAAGATCGTCGACGAGTTCACCGGCCGCATCCTCGAGGGGCGCCGCTGGTCGGAGGGGCTGCACCAGGCGATCGAGGCCAAGGAGGGCGTCCCGATCAAGGAGGAGAACCAGACCCTGGCGACGATCACGCTCCAGAACTACTTCCGCCTCTACGACAAGCTCGCCGGGATGACCGGCACCGCGCTGACCGAGGCGCAGGAGTTCATGAAGATCTACGAGATACCGGTGGTCGACATCCCGACCAACGAGCCGATGGTCCGCGACGACCACAACGACCAGATCTACAAGACCAAGAACGGCAAGTGGAAGGCGGTCGCCTCGGAGATCTCCGAGCGCCATGAGGCCGGCCAGCCGACCCTCGTCGGGACGATCTCGGTCGAGGTCTCGGAGATGCTCTCCGGCGAGCTGACCCGCCAGGGGATCGAGCACGTGGTCCTCAACGCCAAGCCGGAGCACGCCCAGCGCGAAGGCGAGACGATCGCCCAGGCGGGGCGAGTGGGTGCGGTGACGATCGCCACCAACATGGCGGGCCGCGGCGTGGACATCAAGCTCGGCGGCGATCCCGAGCAGCTCGCGAAGGCGGAGCTGCGCAAGCTGGGCCTCTCCCCCGAGGACGAGAGCTACGAGCAGGAGCTGGCCGAGCTTCTGCCCAGGTTCCGGGAGCAGTGCGAGGCCGAGGGCGAGAAGGTGATCGAGTCGGGCGGGCTGTTCATCTGCGGCACCGAGCGCCACGAATCCCGCCGGATCGACAACCAGCTCCGCGGCCGCTCCGGGCGCCAGGGAGACCCGGGCGAGTCGCGCTTCTTCCTCTCCGCGGAGGACGAGCTGATTCGCCTCTTCGCCGGCGACCGGATCTACAAGATCCTCGACCGGCTGGGCCCCGTCGACGAGCATGGCGAGGAGTACCCGCTGGAGGCGAAGATGCTCAGCCGCACGGTCGAGAACGCCCAGAAGAAGGTCGAGCAGCAGAACTTCCTGATCCGCAAGCGGGTGCTCGAGTACGACGACGTCATGAACGAGCAGCGCCGGGTGATCTACAAGTACCGGCGCGAGATCCTCGAGGGGCGCGACATGTCCGACGTCTCCCGCGAGGAGATCGGCGAGGTGGTCGCGCGGCTGGTCGAGGAGTACACGCCCGGCGAGGTGTTCGAGGACTGGGATCTCGCCGGCCTACAGACCCAGTCGGCCCAGCTCTGGCCGCTGGGCGTCGACCTCGGACAGCTCGACGCGTCGAGCTCGGACCGCGAGGAGATCGCCAGCGTCCTGACCGAGGACGCCCTGGCGGCCTACGGCCGCCGCGAGCAGGAGCTGGGCGCCGGAGCTGATGCGCTACCTGGAGCGCCAGATCCTGCTCCAGATCATCGACTACCGCTGGCGCGAGCATCTGTACGAGATGGACTACCTGCGCGAGGGCATCCACCTGCGCGGCTTCGCCCAGATCGACCCGCTTGTCGCCTACAAGAACGAGGGCTTCACGATGTTCCGCGAGCTGATGAACTCGATCTGGGGAGAGTTCGCGCGGATCATCTACCACGTGGAGGTGAACGTAGAGCCGGCGGACTTCGAGCCGGAGCCCGAAGCGCAGCCCCAGGAGCTCCAGTACGCCGGCGGGGGCCCGGAGCAGCCCTCCGCCCTGAGCAGGCGGCAGGGCAGGCGACCGCGGCGGCCGCGGCCGCGGGCACCGTGCCGGGGGCGGACCCCGCCGAGGCTCGGGGGCGATGGAGTGGGGGACGGGCGGCCGCTGGACGAGAACCCGGCGACCGTGGTCAAGTCCGACCGCGAGAAGATCGGACGCAACGATCCCTGCTGGTGCGGCTCGGGCAAGAAGTACAAGAAGTGCCACGGGGCCTGAGCGGCGAACTCCGCCCCTGACGCCGTGCCGGATCGCGACCTCGACGCCGTCCGGGCCTTCATCGACGGCTTCAACGAGCAGGACTTCGACCTCTTCCTGTCGGTTCTCGATCCGGCGGTCGAGCTCCACACGCTGAAGCTCGGCCTGATCACGGGCCACGAGGAGGCGCGGCGCTGGGCGACCAAGCAGCCCGGTGGCCTCCAGCAACGGCTGGTGATCGAGGACCTGCTGCGACGCGACGACCAGGTGGTGGCGCTGCTTCGCCAGCAATGGCGCTGGGAGGACGGCGACGAGGTGGCGGAGGAGAACGACGTCGCCGCGTTGTTCACGGTGAGCGAAGGGCGGATAGTCCGATGGCAGCCGTTTCCCGATCGCACCGCGGCGCTGCGAACCGCGGGGATCGATGCCGACTAAGCTCTGGGAGATGGCCGAGGCGGTCTCCCGAGAAAGCCTGTCCGCGCGGCTTGCGGAGGTCCGCGAGGGCCTGACGCTGCTCCGGGACTACCTTTGACCCTGCCAAGCTCGAGTCCGAGGTGGAGCGTCTCGAGACCGAGATGCAGCGGCCCGGCTTCTGGGACGATTCCGAGCAGGCGGCCCGGACCTCGGCTGCCCACGCAGCGGCCCAGCGCAGGCTGAAGACGTTCCGTTCACTGGAGTCGGACCTGTCCGACCTCGAGGAGCTGGCGGAGCTGGCTGCTGACGATGCCCAACTGGCCGGCGAGCTCGACTCCCAGCTTCAGTCGCTCGAGCAGCGGTTGGGGACGCTCGAGGAGGCGCGCCTGTTCAACGGCCGCTACGACGCCGGCGACGCCGTGGTCACCGTGCGGTCCGGGGCCGGCGGCACGGACTCGCAGGACTGGGCCGAGATGCTCCTGCGCATGTACCTGCGCTGGGCAGAGCGGCGCGGCTTCCAGGCGGAGATGAAGGAGGCCTCTCCCGGCGACGAGGCCGGTCTCAAGTCGGCCACCTTGATCGCCCGTGGCGAGAACGCGTACGGCTTGTTCGCCGCCGAGCGCGGCGTCCATCGCCTGGTGCGCCTGTCGCCTTTCGACGCCGCCCACCGGCGCCACACGAGCTTCGCCGAGGTGGATGTCGGGCCGCTCGTCGACGATGCGGTGGAGGTGGACCTCGACGAGGAGGATCTGCGCGTGGACACGTACCGCGCCTCGGGCGCCGGCGGGCAACACGTCAACAAGACCGACTCGGCGGTGCGGATCACCCACGCGCCGACCGGGATCGTGGTCCAGTGCCAGAACGAGCGCTCCCAGGCGCAGAACAAGGCGACCGCCATGCGCCTGCTGCGCGCCAGGCTGCTCGAGCTGGAGGAGCGAAAGCGGGCCGAGGAGCTGGCGGCCGAGCGTGGCGAGCAGAAGGACGTCGGCTGGGGCTCGCAGATCCGCAGCTACGTACTGCATCCCTCCCAGCGGGTCAAGGACCACCGAACCGGCCACGAGGTCGGCAACGCTCAGGGCGTCCTCGACGGCGACCTGGACGGATTCGTGCGCGAGTACCTGCTGCGGAGTGCCGGCTCCGACTCTGGCCCAGCGACTAGCGCCGCCTCGGGCCGGGTCCGCAGCATCGGCGCTACGTTTCATGCGTGGCCGTCACCATCGCCGTGGGCCTCTCCGAGAGCTTCGACCCGGTCGAGGCGTTCTCGGAGGCGTCCCGGGACGCGGCCCGGAAGCTGGGCGGCCCCTGCGATCTTTGCGTGCTGTTCGCCGGCGCCCCCCACCTGGGCCACGGCAAGTGGATCCTGTCCGCCGTCCACGAGCATCTGGAGCCACGTCACCTGATCGGCTGCGGGGCCGGAGGCGTCGTCGGCGCCGGCCGTGAGATCGAGGAAGGGCCGGCCGCCGTGGTCTGGGCGGCGTCGATGCCGGGCGCGGAGATCTCGACCCATCACTTCGAGGTCGAGCAGGACGACGAGGGCTTTCGGGTCCTGGGTCTCGAGTCGCTGAGCCCCGAGCGCTCGGGCCCTGGCCCGGCGGTCGCGCATGAAGAGCCGCGCAGCGGCCGGGGTGATTGCATGGTGGTGCTCGCCGACCCCTACAGCTTCGCGACCGAAGCCCTGCTGGAACGGCTCGACGCCCTGAGGCCGAGCATGCCCGTGCTGGGCGGCCTCGCGAGCGCCTCGGCGGTGGGCTCCGCCTCCCTGTTTCGGGACGGCGACGTCCTCAACGGCGGCGCCGTGGCCTGCTCGCTGTCCGGCGTGTCGATCCTGCCGTGCGTCTCTCAGGGCGCCGCGCCGGTCGGCCCCGAGATGACGATCACCGCCGCGCACGGCAACGTGATCGAGGAGCTGGCGTCCCGGCCGGCGATCGAGCGGCTCCACGAGGCAATCGCCGGCCTCGATGCGCGCGAGCAGCAACTCGCCGCCTCCGGCCTGATGCTGGGGATCGTGATCGACGAGAACAAGCCCGAGTATGTGCGCGGGGACTTCCTGGTGCGTCCGATCATCGCCGCCGATGGCGAGGCGGGCACGATCGCGCTCGGCGAGCGGATCCGGGTCGGGCAGACGGTGCGAATGCACATCCGCGACGGCGCTTCGGCCGACGAGGACCTGCGCGCCGCGCTCGGCGCGCAAGCCGAGGCGCTCGGATCCGCGCAGGCGGCTGGCGCGCTTCTGTTCACCTGCAATGGGCGCGGCTCGCACATGTTCGAGATCGCCGATCACGACGCGAGGGCGGTCGAGGACGCCCTGGGCGTCCCGGCCGGCGGGTTCTTCTGTGCTGGTGAGATCGGCCCGGTTGGCGGCCGCAACTTCCTCCACGGCTTCACGGCGACGATGGCCGTGTTCGCGGCCGACTAGCCCGGATGGCGGATCGCGAGGAGCTGCGAGATCTCGTCGCCCGGGCGCTGGCGGAGGACCTGGGGGCAGGCGACGTCACCTCCCAGGCGGTGGTGCCCGCGGACGCCGTTGCGACCGCGCGGATCGTGCAGAAGCAGCCTGGCGTCCTGTTCGGCCTCGAGGTCGCCGCCGAGGCGTTCGCGCAGGCAGGCGCGGGTGGGTTCGAGCGGCTCCAGGGGGAGCGCGAGTGGCGCGACTCGGTGCCCGCGGACGTCGCGCTGGCAAGTGGGCCTGCTCGCGCTCTGCTGGCGGCCGAGCGCACCGCCCTCAACCTGCTCTGCCACCTGTCCGGGGTGGCGACGCTCACGGCCCGGTTCGTGGACGCCGTCCGCGGGACCGGGGCCACGATCCTCGACACGCGCAAGACCACCCCCGGGCTGCGGTCGCTCGACAAGGCCGCGGTCGCGGCCGGCGGCGGGCGCAACCACCGCATGGGCCTGCACGACGCGATCCTGATCAAGGAGAACCACATCGCCGTGGCCGGCGGGCTCGCCGAGGCGGTGCGCCGTGCCCGCGAGGCCGAGCCGGAGCGCGAGATCGAGGTCGAGTGCCGCACCGCCGAGCAGGTCGAGGCGGCGCTCGGCACCGGCGCCGAGCGCCTGCTGCTCGACAACATGACGCCCGAGGAGCTGCGGGCAGCGGTCGCGGTTCGCGACGCGGCCGGAAGGGCGCACGGCCCGGTGGCCACGCTCGAGGCCTCCGGCGGGATCGACCTCGACAACGTCGCCGAGGTTGCCGCCACCGGTGTCGACTTCATCTCGGTCGGCGCCCTTACCCACTCGGCGTCCGCGCTCGACTTCAGCATGCTCCTGGCTCCCGCCTGAGCCCTGCGGAGCGATGAGCGACGACAGCGAGACACCGCGAGACATCGACGCCCTACGGCCGGGCTCGACCTTCGCCGGCCACCGGATCGAGGAGGTGATCGGAGGCGGCGGGATGGGCGTCGTCTACCGCGCCCGGCATCTGGCGCTCGAGCGCGAGCGCGCCTTGAAGGTGGTGGCGCCGATGTTCTCGGCCGACCAGCGCTTCCGCGAGCGCTTCAAGCGCGAGTCGCGACTCGCCGCGCAGGTCGAGCACCCGAACGTGATCACCGTGCACCACGCGGGCGAGGAGGGCGGCCAGCTCTACCTGGCGATGCGGCTCGTGGACGGCGTCGACCTGCGCAGCCTGGTGCAGGCGTCGGGGCCGCTGGATCCCGCCCGCGCCGTCCGCTTCCTGTCGGGCATCGCCGCCGGCCTCGACGCCGCGCACGCGAAAGGCCTCATCCATCGCGACGTGAAGCCGGCCAATGTCCTGATCGAGCCGAACGGCGATGGCGAGCGGGTGTTCCTGACCGACTTCGGGATCAGCCGGCTCGCCGGGAGCGAGGAGAGCCTGACGACCACCGGCGAGCTCATCGGCAGCGTCGACTACGTCGCGCCGGAGCAGATCGAGGGCGAGCAGCTCGACCGCCGCACCGACGTCTACGCGCTCGGCGGCGTGCTGCACTTCCTGCTCACCGGGCAGCCGCCCTTTCCACGCGACACCGAGCTCGCGAAGCTGTTCGCGCACGCGAACGCCCCGCGCCCACGCCCCTCGGAGGTGGTACCCGCGTTGCCGCCCGCGATCGACGATGTGGTCGCGAAGGCGATGGCGAAGCGCCCCGAGGATCGCTACGGGTCGGCCGGAGAGCTGGCCGCGGCGGCCGCGGCCGCGCTCGGGGAACCCGCGCCTGACCTGGCCCCCGCCCGGACGCCCGCGCGACCGCACACCCGGCCGCCGAGGCGGCGCCAACCCGAAGCCTGCGGCGAGCCGGCCGCCGCAGGCCGCTCGCGATCGGGGCGCTGGCGGTGCTCGCCGCGGGCGCCGTGGCGGCGGCCCTGGCGCTCCTCGACGGAGGCGGGTCCGAGAGTGAGGCGCCGGCGGGGCCCCAGCCGGAGGCGATCGCGGCGATCGAGGTCGGAAGGAGCCCCACGGCCATCACCGTGGGTGGGGTCAATGTCTGGGTGGCGAGTACGCGGTGCCCGCGCCGTCGACGCCATCGATCCCGACAAGGACCGGTTGGCCGGCAATCCCATCCCGGTCGGGGGCCAGCCGGTCTCGGTCGCGGTCGGTTTCGGCTCGATCTGGGTCGTCAACAACAGCGCGGACACGGTCGTGCGGCTCGATCCCGCCAAGCGCGCGGCGCCGACCAGCATCCCGGTCGGCGACCGGTCCGACCGACGTCGCAGTGGACCGCAGGTGGGTGTGGGTGACGAATGGCGAATCCGACACCGTGTCGCGAGTGGACCCTGCGACCAACAGGGCCGACGAGAAGGTCCCGGTTGGCGACGGCCCGCGCTCGGTCGCGACCGGGGAGGGCGCAGTCTGGGTCGCCAACATCGACGGCCAGTCGGTGTCGAAGATCGACCCCCGACGGGCGACCACGGTCGGCAAGCCCGTCCCGATTGGCCAGCGGCCCAATGACCTCGCGGTCGGCTACGGCTACGTCTGGGTGACCGACGTATTCAGCGGCACCCTGACGCGGGTCGACCCGCAATCCCTGGAGACGGTCGGCGAGCACGATCGAGGTCGGCTCGCACCCTCGCGGCGTGAAGACCGGCTTCGGCTACGTCTGGGTCGCCAACGGCGGCGACGGCACGGTGACGCGCATCGATCCGAAGGCCGCGCGCTCCCGCCGGGTCACCGATCCCGGTCGGCAAGAACCCGGCCGACATCGCCGTCGGCAAGGGGGCCGTCTGGACCGCCGACTTCGACGCCTCGACGGTGACCAAGGTCAGGCCCTGAGCCCAGCCCACTCCCCGACTCGCTTTGGCGGTCAGCCCTCCAGGTCCCGCGGCGAGATGACGCCGCTGCGCAAGGCCAGCTCCGCGAGGCGGATGCGCTTCTGGTTCTGCGGCAGGTCGCCGACCTCGAAGGTCTCGAACAGGGCGCGAAGGTTCGCCTTGACCGCGTCGACGCTCAGGAAGACCTCGTCGGCGACCTGCTGGTTGGTCGCCGGGCTCGCGAACTCGCTCCCCTCGCGAAACGGCCGGCACAGCGCGACGAGCACCCGCCGCTGAGTATCGGTGACGCGGCTCACGTCCGGGCGGTCGGTCGCGGGGACCGTTTCCTCGCCGCCGGCCTGGGCGGGGGAGCGGAACAGGACCAGCGTGTCGCCGAACCGCAGCGCGTCGCCGTCGCGCAGGCGTCGCCGGCCGACTACGCGTTCGCCGTTCACGAACGAGCCGTTTCGAGACAGCCCGTCGTCGGCGAGGGTCCAGTCGTCGCCGAGCCGCTCGAGCTCGGCGTGGACGCGGGAGACCTCGGGGTCGAACTCGAGGCTGACGTCGGCCGCCTCGCTTCTCCCGACCGTGAGCTGGTCACGGCCTCCATCGAGCTCGCGGATCAGCTGCTGCCCCTGGGCGTCGCGGTAGACGAGGAACGGCGCCCCTCGGCGCTCGGCCTCGATCCGCGCCTTGAGCTCGCGCGCCGTCTCCGCTGGAACCGGGTTCCGTGACACCGGGGCCAGAATAGGGCCGCATCCGGCGAGCCCGACCGGCCGTCGGCAGCGTCCAGCTGGTGTATGTTGGCGCCGTGGCCATCAGCGAGGAGCTTCGTCGCCAGCGCGAGCAGCTCGTGATCGAGCACATGGAGACGGAGAACCGGCACGAGTTCGACGCCACGATCGAGACGTTCGACCATCCGCGCTACGAGCTGATCGGCACCGGGGACGTCTACGACGGGCCGCAGGCGGTGGCGCATTACTTCGAGGAGACGCGCACCGCCTTCCCCGACCAGCGCAACGAGCTGATCGCCCTCCATCACTCCGACGACGCGGTGATCGTCGAGGCCAACCTGTATGGAACCCATGATGGCCCGTTCCGGGGGCTCCCCCCGACGGGACGGAAGTTCGAGATGCGCTTCTGCGCGGTGTTCGTGTTCGAGGAGGACCGGCTGGTCTGCGAGCGCGTCTACTTCGACTCCAACACCGTGCTGCGCCAGCTGGGCATCGCCCGCGACCCGCTCTCGCTGGGGGGCAGGCTGGCGACCGTGGTCAACCACCCGCTGACCGTGGGCCGGGCCGTGACGCGTCAGGTGCTCCGGCGCTGAGGCCGGGCCGCGACTACTTCAACAGCCGCGACAGACGCCGGTCCTTGAGCACCCGGCCGCCGGTCTGCTCCTCGGGGCAGTAGGTGGTGACGTGCTCCGCGAAGTGGACCGCGGCCAGGGTGGCGCCGCAGCGCGGGCAGGGCTCGCCCTGGCGCCGGTGGACCTGGAGCGGCATCGGCAGCTTGTCGGGCACCTGCTCCGGGATCACCTGCTCGTAGTGGTCGATCGCGTCGCCGAGCACGTGGAGGGCGGCGTGCAGGCGCTCCACCTCCTCGCCGTCGAGCTCCGATCCCTGCTTGAAGGGCGACAGGGCCGCCTCCCAGAGGATCTCGTCCACCCAGGAGCGGCCGATGCCGGCGATCACCCGCTGGTCGCGGAGCATCGGGTGCAAATGGCGGGATTCGTCTATCCGCCGCGCGAGCTCCTCCAGCGGCGGCGCCGGCCATGCCTCGGGCCCGAGCGTGGCGACCATCTCCTCGCCCTCCACGTCGCCCGCCCGCAGCAGCTTCGCCCAGGCGCGCTGCTTGGTCCCGAACTCGCGCAGGCGAAGCTCGCGGCCGTCCGCGAGCCGGATCAGGACCCGGGAGGTGCGATCGCGAAGCGAGGCGCGCTTCTCGAACACCTGAAGGCGGCCGGCCGACATCAGGTGGACGAGGAGGGAGAGCGGCTCAGCGGAACCGGCGCCGTCCCCCGTCGCAGGCCGAGCGTGGAGCTCGAAGTCGACCACCGGCATCTTCCCGATCCGCCGCACGGCGGCGATCCGCCGGCCTGCGAGAACGCTGAGCGGGGGATCGACGCTCTTCAGCGCCACCATCCCCGGCGCCAGCGCCGACTCCACCTCGGTCCCCGCCAGCGCGGCGCTCAGCCGGCGCGCCGTGATCTCGACCTCGGGAAGTTCAGGCATCGCTCCAAAGCCTAGGGCGGGTGCCAGGCCGCCCGGCTTGGGCGGGTTCCTGCCGGTATCCGGCAGTAAGTCGTCCATTGCCGTCGGTGATCGTCCAGCGAGAGCTGGGGGCGGGCGCCAGCTAGACTTGTGGCAGTTCATTCGCCTGGTTCGAGGCTGGCCGCAAGGTCAGCCGAGCCGGCGAACATAGGATTAGAGCTCCGGGTCGCCGGGGCGATTGGAGCACCGCGATGCAGGATCTCCAGGTAGTCCAGCCCAACCCGCCCGCCGATCTGTCGCCGGCCGATGTCGAACGCCTATCGGACGAGGTCCGGGCGCTGGCCGCAGAGCGAAACGCGGTCATCCTCGCCCACAACTACCAGCTGCCCGAGGTCCAGGACGTGGCCCACCATATGGGCGACTCGCTCGGCCTCTCGCGCCAGGCGGCCGCCACCGGCGCCGACGTGATCGCCTTCTGCGGCGTCCACTTCATGGCCGAGACCGCCTCGATTCTGTCCCCGGAGAAGACCGTGCTGATCCCCGACCCCGACGCCGGCTGCTCGCTGTCGGAGTCGATCACCGCCGCGCAGCTCCGTGAGTGGAAGGCGGGAGCACCCGGGAGCGGTGGTGGTGATGTACGTCAACACATCGGCCGAGGTCAAGGCGGAAACCGACTACTGCTGCACCTCCTCGAACGCCGTCCAGGTGGTCGAGCACATCTGGCGCGAGCACGGGCCCGACACGGAGATCCTGTTCGGTCCCGACATGTGGTTGGGCTCTTTCGTCGCCCGCGAGACCGGGCTCACCGACGACCCCGAGCGCTACGCGCGGTTCCACGTCTGGGACGGCGAGTGCCACGTGCACGCAGGGATTCGCCCCGAGGACATCGACCGCACCCGCGCCGAGCACCCCGGCGCCGAGTTCCTGATCCACCCCGAGTGCGGCTGCTCGACGCAGGCGATGGAGTTCGTCGCCTCGGGCGACGTCGATGCCGAGGGCGTCCACATGCTCTCCACCTCGGGCATGCTTCGCCACGTCACCGAGAACCCCGAGGGTGAGTTCATCGTCGCCACCGAGACCGGGATGCTGTACCCGCTCCAGCAGGCGGCGCCGCGGGCGCGCCTGGTCGAGGCCAACCGGATGGCCTTCTGCAAGTACATGAAGATGATCACCCTGCCCAAGCTCCGCGACTCGCTGCGCGACCTGAAGGTCGAGGTCAAGGTTCCGCCCCGGATCGCCGAGCGCGCGCGGGTGCCGATCGAGCGCATGATCCAGATCGGATAGCGGCCGGGTGCTCCGCTCCACGGCGGCCGGGCCCGTGGAAGACAAAGAGGCTGCCTGGTAGCTTGAAGGCGTGCTTGGGCTAGTTGCCCGTTTCGGGCTGGCTCTCGTGCTGGCGGGGTCAGCGGTGCTGAAGCTGGCGAGTCCCGGCTCCAGCCGAGCTTCGCTGGGAACCTTCGGGATCGAGGGCGAGGTCACCCGCTGGCTCGCCTGGGGGCTCCTGGTCGCCACCGAGCTCGGCTTGGCCGCCGGGATCGCCGCGGGCAGCGACGAGGCTGCCCTGCTCGCAGCCGCGCTGATGGCCATGTTCGCGGCGGCGCTCCTGGGGGCCCTGCTGCGGGGGCGCGCCGGCGCGCCCTGCGCCTGCTTCGGCTCGCGGTCGACCGTGGGCTGGCGATCGGTGGCGCGCAACCTGGCGCTCGCCGGGTGCTTCGCCGCCCTGCCGTTGCTGCCCCAGCGAAGCCTGTCCACCGATGAATGGCTCGGGCTCGGACTGGGGGTCGCGCTGCTGGTGAGCCTCGGCCTCGCGGTCGCGGTCCTGGCGCTGGCCCGCGAGGTCGGGATGCTGCGGCTGCGCTTGGGCCCCGCCGCCGCCCTGGAGATCCCCGAGGAGGGCCCCGAGCTCGGCGCGCGCGTGGACTTGATCGACCGCTTCGAGCGCCGGGCCGAAAGCGAGCTGGCGCTCGCAGTGTTCACCTCGGAGGGCTGCCACGTCTGCCGCGGGCTGGAGCCCGCCATCGCGAACCTGGCCGGCGATCCCGCGGTCGCGGTGGAGGTCTTCGACGAGGTCGCCGATGCCGAGGCCTGGAGCGAGCTGGGGATCCCCGGCAGCCCGTTCGCAATCGCCCTGGGTCCGGATGGCGCCGTGTTGGCCAAGGGCACGTTCAACAACCTGGCCCAGCTCGAGAGCGTGCTGGCGACTGCCACCCGTCGGCGGGCGGGCCTGGTGGCGGGGGCCTGAGGTGGCCGAGCGGGACCGGATCGGAGAGGCGCTGGACTCGCTTGCCGGGGAGAGCTCGCGGCGGGGCTTTCTGGCGCGAATCGGCGCCGGCCTCATGGCGGCGACGGCGGGGGGCGTGGTGGCGAAAGTGGTGAAACCGGGGGAGGCCGACGCCTTCCACTTCTGCGGCCACATCTACACCACCGGCTCCTGCACGCATCCTCTCGGGCTTCCGCGGCTGGATGCCCGGGGCTACCCGATTCACCCCAGCGACGGCCGCCCAGTCGACAACATCGGCCGGCTCGTCAACAAGCAGGGCTTGCCGATCCACGACGACGGCAGCGTGAAGCGCGACCCTGACGGGCTGCCTTTGCCGCCGGCGCCGCGCACCAAGGTCTGCGACCAAACCGCCAAAGCGCATGGCATCGAGGCGCGCCTCCAGGGCGCCTGGTACCGCTGCTGCGGGGGAAGGGTCCGCAAGCTCTGGGACTGCTGCTCGCGCCACGACCGGCGGATCAACGGCGACGCCGCGCTTCACGGGTACTGCTACGGGGGCCGCAAGGTCTTCTGCGTCACCTACTTCCAGACCAACGTGCCATGCTGAGCACGAGGTGGCCGTGAGCGGCGTCGAGCTCAGCCTCGCGGCTGCCGCGCTCCTGATCGGCCTGACCGGCGCCTGGTCGCCGTGCGGGTTCTCGATGGTGGAGACGATCGGGCTCTCCGGGGACGGCGCCCGGCGCTGGACCACGATCGCGTCCTGCGCCACGTTCGCTCCGGGCGCGGTCCTGGGCGGCGTCGCCACCTTCGGGATGCTGTCCGCGCTGGGGGAGCTGGTTCACGGTGTTGGCGGAGCGGTGGCGTACGCGGTGGCCGCCACGATCGCGGTCGCCGCAGCGGTGGCCGAAGCGCGCGGGACGCGAATCGTGCCCCAGATCCGGCGCCAGCTCCCCGAGCGCTGGCGGTGGACGATGCCGATGCCGCTCGCCGCCGCGCTGTACGGCGTCCTGCTGGGGCTCGGGTTCACCACCTTCGTGCTCAGCTTCGGCGTCTGGGCGCTGGCCGGAATCGGGTTCGCGCTCGGCGATCCGCACGCGGGCTTGGTGATCGGCGCGGCATTCGGCATCGGGCGAGCGATGCCGGTCGTCCTCGTGGCCCCGGCGGTGGACAGCTCGCTTGGCGTCAGGTGCGTCGAGCTGATGGCCGAGCGGCCCGCCCTCTATCGCGCTCTTCCGGCTTGGTGACGCCGTCACCCTCGGCATCGTCGCCGTGGCGCTGACCACGACCGGCAGCGCCACCGCGGCCCGCACCGACGTTCCCACGGGAGCCGACCCATCCGCCGCCGGCAAGGCGCTTGCCTACCAGCGCGTGGATCGGGGCGGGATCCTGCGAGTTCGCGGCCAAAGCTCGCGGCTTCCCGGGCGAGACCCGGCGATCGGCGGGTCGTATGCGGCGGTGATCTTCGGCGGGGACCAGATCAGGATCCTGAATCGCTTCAACCGGCAGCTGCTGGGCTCGGCCGGCGCGCCGGGCGTGAAGGCCGTGGCGATCTCCGAGGGGTGGCTCGCCTACCTGACGGTCCAGCGCGGACGCTACGCGCTGAGGGCCCGCCGGATCAGGCGTCCCGCGAATCCCGGCAAGCCGAAGCGGATCGCCGCCGTCTCGAGCCCGGCTCAGATCGGCCATCCGAGCATCGACGGCCGCCGCGTCTTCTACGCGGTCTCGAAGCGAGGCGGGAACTCGATCAAGCGGCGCAACCTTCAGACCGGCAAGCGACGCACCGAGGTCCGTTCCCGGACCGTGGCGCTCTCGAATCCGTCCGCGTTCGGAAAACGCCTCCTCTACGTGCGGGCTAAGCGTGCTCGCCATGGACCGCAGGCGACCAGGGTGCCGAAGCTTCGCCAAAGCCTGATGCTGAAGCGGATCGGCCGCAGGGGGCGCGGGCACAAAATCTATTCACGCAGCAGGGGTCGCGACCTCTGGTCCACCTCGCTCTCGGCGCGGCGCGGCTTCGTCACCTTGATCGGGCGTGGCGGGCCGAAGATCGTCTCGGTCAAGCGCTAGCCCAAGCGCGCGGCCGACGCTTCACCGGGGAGCTACGGTGGCGCCAGCACCTGCGGCGGGATGTCTCCGACCCCGATGGCGCGATAGAGGGTCGCGCTCGGCTTGACGATCAGCCAGCGCCCGTTCTCGTTTCGCAGGTAGATCAGGTCGTCCTCCACCGAGGGCTCGCGGTCGCCCGCGAAGTGGGTCACGGTGGTGGCCACCACGCGGGCCCGTGACGCGTCGATGGTCACGGAGGGAATGCGCCCGATCCGCGATCGGTCGAAGACGGGGAACCCGCGCGGGTCCTGGTATCCGATCGAGGCGGACAGCGAGGCGGCGCAATTCCCCCGGTCGCGGGGAAAGTCGACCCCCGCCAGGGCGCCGGGAATGAACAGGCCGCAGGCACGCCCGCCATCGCGCGCATTCAGCGCGGCCACGTAGGCGCGGACGGCCCGCGCCACCTCGCGCTGGCCCGGATCGAGGCGCGGGGCCGGCGAGGAACGGACCGCCTCCTGAACGGCGGCACGAGTCCGCTGTGCGTCCGACCTTGGCGGCTGGCCGCGGGCCCCGTCCTGCTGCCGCCGAGTCACATCGTCGGGCTTGGTGGGAACGCCCTGCTGCCCGGCTGGCTGCTGAGGTCCGCCCTCATCGTCCCCGGACAGGATGAGTACCCCGGCGGCCGCCGCCAGGGCGGCGCCCACCAGCCACACGAGACGGGTCCGCATGAACATCCTCATCTCCCGAAGGATCGCGTAGAAACTCGCTTTCTGGGCGAATCCGGGCGAAGGGTTCCGTCCACGTTGACCCATAGCCTGCGAACGGAATGGGACCCGCTGCTAGCCTCGCCGACGTGAGACACCTGAGGCCGGTTCCGGATTCCAAGCCGCCTCCGAAGCTCGCCGAGCGCGCCGAGGCAAAGCCCTCGATCGCCGAGCTCGAGCGCTGGGCGACGGTGCTTCGACTCGACTGCGTGCGGATGCTCGCGGTGGCGAAGTCCGGCCACCTGGACTCCTCGCTATCCGCGGCCGACATCGTCGCGGCCCTCTATTACCGCGTCCTTCGCCACGACACCGAGAACCCCGAGTGGCCGGCGCGCGATCGCTTCGTGCTCTGCAAGGGCCACGCCGCCCCGATCCAGTACGCGGCGCTGGCCCAGCACGGCTACTTCCCGCTCGAGGACCTGATGGGGCTGCGCCAGATCGGCGCCCAGCTCCAGGGGCACCCCGACATGCGCCGTACTCCCGGTATCGAGGTCTCCACCGGCTCGCTCGGCCAGGGGCTGTCGATGTGCGTGGGCATCTGCCTGGCACTTCGTCTTGACGGCATCGACGACACCGCGCAGGTGTTCGGACTGCTCTCAGATGGCGACTGCCAGGAAGGTCAGACCTGGGAGGCGGCGACCTCGGCGGTCCACTTCGGCGTCAACAACCTGACCGCGATCGTCGACTACAACCACCTCCAGACCGATGGCACCACCGAGGACGTCATGGACATCGGCGACGTGCGCGCCAAGTTCGAGGCCTTCGGCTGGGACGCGATCGAGATCGACGGCCACGACATGGAGCAGGTGGTCGACGCGCTGGAGCGCAGCCGCACGCTCCGGCGGCCCGCCGCGATCGTCGCTCAGACCAAGAAGGGCAAGGGCGTCGGCTCGATGGAGGACCGTTTCGGCTTCCACGGCAAGCCTCCCAGCCCGGAGCAGGCCGCCGAGGCACTCGAGGAGCTGTCGGCCCGCCTCGACCAGCAGACCAAAGCCCTGCACGGCGCTGGGAGCGGCGACGACCCCGGCGGGGAGGAGCCTGACCATGGCGCCTGAAGCGAAGACCGAGCCGATCGCGACCCGGCACGCCTACGGCGACGCCCTCGCGGAGCTCGGCGAGCTGCACGATGACGTTGTGGCGCTGGACGCCGACCTCGCCGTCTCCACCCAGTCGATCAAGTTCGGCAAGCGCTTTCCCGAGCGCTTCTTCAACGTCGGCGCGGCGGAGGCGAACATGATGTCCATGGCCTGCGGGTTGGCGGCGACCGGCAAGGTGCCCTACTGCTCGACCTTCGCCATCTTCGCCGCCGGGCGCGCCTACGACCAGGTTCGGCTGGGCATCGCCCACAACGAGCTCAAGATTCGGGTTGGCGCCTCGCACGGCGGCGTCTCGCTGGGCGAGGACGGCGCCTCGCACCAGATGATCGAGGACATCGCCCTGATGCGGGCGATGCCCCGGATGACCGTGGTCGTCCCCGCCGACTACAACCAGGCCTACCGCGCGACGCTCGAGTCATACGAGCGCGAGGAGCCGATGTACATGCGGTTCGGGCGGCCGGCGACGCCGATCGTCTACGAGGAGATCCCCGAGAGCCTCGGCAGCGGCGTCGAGGTGCTGCGCGAGGGCAAGGACATCTCGCTGATCGGCACCGGCCACATGGTCTGGCGGGCGATGGAGGCGGCGGAGTCACTCGAGCACGAGGACGGGGTGGAGGCGGAGGTTCTCAACGTCTCGATCGTCAAGCCGCTGCACTCGGAGGCGATCCTCGAATCGCTGGGCAAGACCGGCGTCGCCGTCACCGCTGAGGAGCACCGCGTCGTCGGCGGGCTCGCCGACGCGGTTCGCCAGCTCGCCGCCGAGCAGCACCCGGTGCCGATCTTCGCGGTCGGAATGGGCGACGAGTTCGGCCTCTCGGGAACCGGCGAAGCCTGCATGGAGCACTTCGGCCTCACGGCCCGCGGGATCGCCGACCGCGCTCGCGAGGCGCTCGTCCTGAAGCCGATCGTCTCGCGGCCTCCATTGTTCGGCCCCGAGTGGACCTGACGTAGCCTGGACGGACGGCGCGGCGCGGAGGACTTCTCAGTGGGCAGCGCCGTCTCGCTCGACGAATGTGCCTTTGACCCGGAACATAGAGCGGCAAATGTGCGCTTTCGTCCGACGAGGCGCCGAGCATTCCCGACGCTTATGACTTTGTACGTCTATAGGACGTACAAGGTCATGAGGATGGTCAGCGGTCGGCGCACTCGTAGTCCACCGCGTCGCGACACACACTTCCCCTGGTCATCAGCGTTCTTCGCTACCCTTCCGCGAACGCTCGCCTGGCTCGACGGCTGCGGGGGACCGGCGCGCAGGATTGCGGCGGGCGTCGAAGAAACGCTACGCATGGCCCTGCTCAGGACACGCGCAAGACGGCGCGACCGCGCCGCCCGGGACCAGCCGCTCAGCGGGGTGCGGCGCGCGGACGCGTTCTCCGACGGCGACGGGCCGCGGCCGCCCATCGTCGAGCTGCGCGACGCCACCGTCGTCTACCCGGGCGGGCACGTCGGGGTGGAGCGCGTTTCCTTCGCGCTGGAGCGCGGCGAGTTCGCCTTCGTGGTCGGGCCCACCGGTTGTGGCAAGTCGACGCTGATCAAAATGCTGATTCGCGAGGTGGAGCCGGCAAGCGGCGAGGTGCGGATCGCGGGCCGCGACATCAACCGCCTGCCTGCCGGCCGCCTTCCCCACCTGCGCCGGCGGATCGGCACCGTGTTTCAGGACTTCAAGCTGCTCCCCAACCGCACCGTCTACGACAACGTCGCGTACGCCCTCCAGGTCACCGGCGGCAGCCGAGGTGACATCCGGCGCAAGGTCCCCGAGACCCTGCGCCTGGTTGGGCTGCAAGGCAAGGTCCACAGCTACCCGGACCAGCTCTCGGGCGGTGAGCAGCAGCGCGTCTCGATTGCGCGCGCCTTCGTCAACCACCCGCCGCTGCTGCTTGCCGACGAGCCCACCGGGAACCTCGATCCCGAGACCTCGATCGGGATCATGCAGCTCCTGTACCGGATCAACCGCACCGGCACGACCGTGCTCGTCGCCACCCACGATCGCGAGATGGTCGACAGGATGCGCCGCCGCGTGATGGCGCTCGACGAGGGAAGGCTGGTCCGCGACGAGGCCACGGCCGGCTACGCCGACGAGTCCACGAGCGAGTTCGCGCGTCCGCGTGCGCGCCGAGCTGGGGGTCGGCGCGGGCCACGTCGACTGGGTCGTAGGGGAGCGCCGGCATGGGACGAGTCTTCTTCTTCATCGCCGAGGCGTTGCGCGCCCTGCGCCGCAGCGCCGCGCCCAGCCTGGCCGCGATCGTCACCGTCGTGCTGACGACGTTGCTGCTCGGTGTGTTCATCCCGGTGATCAGGGCCAGCTCGACCACGAACGAGAACGTGCGATCCCAGCTCGCGCTTCGCGTCTTCCTGACGACGGATGCCAGCAAGAGGCAGGCGCTCGCAGTCCAAAAGAAGATCGACGCGATCCCGCACGTCGCCCGCACGGAGTACATCTCGAAGCCAGAGGCCCTCAATGTCCTGCGCGAGGATGTCGGCAGCGGCCCGCTCCAGAAAGGCCTCGGGCAGCTCAAGGGCAACCCGCTGCCTCCTTCGATCAACGTCTACCCGGACGACCCGGACAACCTCGACTCGATCCAGGCCGCGATCCTGGCTCCGGGGCCCAACGGCAGGCCGCAGCCGATCAGCCCGGCGATCGACGACATCAGCAACTCGCGGCAGCTTGCGGACGAGATCCGCACCGTCACCAACGCCGTGAAGATCATCCTCCTGGTGATCGCGGTCTTGCTCCTGGTCGTGTCGCTGATGCTGGTCGCGAACACGATCCGGCTCTCCATCTACGCGCGGCGCCGCGAGATCGAGGTGATGAAGCTGGTCGGCGCGACCAACTGGTTCATCCGCTGGCCCTTCGTCCTGGAGGGCCTGATGGTCGGCCTGTTCGGCGCCGCGCTTGCGGTCGGGATCCTCTGGGTCGGGAAGTTGACCATCATCGACCCGTTGGCGCAGAACTTCGTCCTCATCGACAACTTCTCGACTATCGGCTTCGTGCCGCTGATCGTCACGCTGATGGCCGCGGCGGTCGTCGTCTCCGCGCTCGGTAGCGGCGTCACGCTGCGACGCTTCCTCCGCGTTTGAGCGCCGCCGAGGCTTCATCGACGGGGTTCCTGGCCGGGCGCCGGCTGACGGTGCTGGCTGTCACGGCTCTGATCGCCGCCATCGCGGGGGAGTTCGACGACTCCGACTCTCACCTCCCAGGCCAGCGAGGTGATCCGCGACGACTACTACAAGCCGGTCGAGGGCTCGGTGCTCGAGAACGCGTCGGTCGACGGGATCATCCGCGAGCTGCGAAGGCGCTACGACGACCGCTTCTCGCACTACCTCGACCCGCAGGAGCTGCGGCAGTTCGAGGCGGCGGCCTCGGGCCGCTTCTCGGGCGTCGGCCTCACCGTCACCGAGGTCAAGCGCGGGCTGCGGGTGGCGAGCGTCCTGCCGGACACGCCGGCCCAGCGCGCCGGGATCGAGGAGGGTGACCTGATCACTGCGGTGGACGGGCGCTCCCTGGCGGGCAGTGCCCGCCGAGGTCTCCACGGCGCGGATCAAGGGCCCGCCGGGGACCCGGTGGAGCTGCGTGTGGTGACCGGCTCCCGGGGACGGAGCCGCGCAACGTCGAGCTCGAGCGCGCCTCGGTGCGAGCTCCCGGTCGCCCGGGGGGAGATCAGGCGAGCGGGCACCGGCAAGGTCGCCTACGTCAGGTACGCGAGCTTCAGGTCGGGGGCGCACGGCGAGCTCCGGTCGACGCTCGAGCGTCTCTACCGCCGCGGCGCCGAGGGCTTGGTCCTCGACCTGCGGGACAACGGCGGTGGGCTGCTGAACGAGGCCGTGCTGTCGGCCGAGCGTGTTCCTGCCCAAGGGCGAGCTGGTCGTCTCCACCAAGAGCCGCACGATGGGCGATCGCGACTACGAGGCCACCGGCGACCCGCTGCCGAGACATCCGACCGTCGTCCTGATCAACCGCGACACCGCTTCGGCGGCCGAGATCCTCGCCGCGGCGCTCGGTGACCATCGCCTGGCGACGATCGTCGGCACGCGCTCGTTCGGCAAGGGCACCTTCCAGGAGATCATCCATCTGGCGGCGGGCGGGGCGCTGGACCTGACCGTGGGCGAGTACTTCACCGCCGGACGGGGCCTCGCTGGCCGGCAAGGGGATCAGGCCCGAGGTCAGGGCCGTGGACGATCCGGAGACGCCCCGCGACGAGGGGCCTGCGCCGGGCGCTGGCGGTGCTGGCCGATCGAGACTTGTGAGCCCTCGCCGCGGCGGGGCGCTCGGCAGGCGGGTGGCGACCTTCGAGCGGCGCGGCCGCTTCACCGTCGCCGAGCCGCTGTTCGAGCGCGGGCCGCAGGTGACCCTCGTCCGAGGCTCGATCCAGGTCGAGCCCGGCGAGATGGCGCTGGTCGACTTCGGCCCGGGTGGCGCCCGCGCGCTGCGCGCCCTCGGCTCTGCCGAGAGCGCGCGCGACGTGGTCGCCGCGCTGCTTTGGGATCGCGGCATGGATCGTGGCTTCGCGGCCGCGCTCGAGTCCGAGGCCCGCGAGGCGGCCGCGGCGGCGCGCGAGGCGCCGCTTGCCCGCCGCGACCTCGCTCACCTCCCCACGTTCACCGTCGACCCGGCGACGGCGCGCGACTTCGACGACGCCGTCTCGGCCGAGACCGAGGGGGACGGCGTGCGTCTGTGGATCCACATAGCGGACGTCGCCGCCCACGTGCGGCCCGGCGGCGGCCTCGACTCCGAGGCGCTCCGCCGCGGCACCAGCACGTACGTTCCAGGGACCGTGGAGCCGATGCTTCCCGCGGCGCTGAGCAACGAGGCTTGCAGCCTTGCGCCCGGGGTGGACCGGCTTGCGGTAACCGCCGAGATCGAGCTGGACTCGGACGGCGAGCCTCGGTACGGCGAGCTTCTACCGGAGCCGCATCCGCTCCGACTCGCGCCTCGACTACGACCAGCTGGATGAGTTCTTCGCCGGCCGCGTCGAGCCGCCGCCCGAGGTCGCGGAGCCGCTACGCCTCGCCCGCCGCGCGGCCGCGGCGCTGGCTGCCCGGCGGCCGGTGGCGTCGCTGGAGATCGAGTCCTTCGAGCCAGAGTTCAGCTTCGACGCCGACGGAGCCGTGACCGGTGCCCGCTCGGTGCCCCAGACAGAGGCGCACAAGCTGATCGAGCATCTGATGATCCTCACCAACGAGCGCGTCGCCCAGCTGCTCGAGCAGCGTGGAGTGCCCGACCCTGTATCGCGTCCACGAGCAGCCCGAGCCGCAGCGGATCGCCCTCCTCGTCGAGCAGCTGGCGGCGCTGGATGTGCCGACGCCGCCGCTGCCCGAGCGGCTGTCCCCGAGCGAGGCCGGCGAGCTCGCCGGTGAGATCAGCCGCGCCGTCGCCCGCGAGGCGGCGCGGCGCGGCCACGGCCGCGACGCGTATACATCCCTCGTGCTCCGCTCCTTGAAGCAGGCCTACTACTCAGAGCGCAACCTCGGCCACGCCGGACTCGGCAGCTCCGCCTATGCCCACTTCACCTCGCCGATCCGGCGCTACCCGGATCTCGTCGCCCACCGGGCGCTTCTGTCCGCGATCGGGGCGGGAGAGGACGAGCCCGAGCGCGGGGCGGTGAGGCGAGGCCGGCTGGCGCAGCTCCGAGCGCGAGCGCGAGGCCACAGCGATCGAGCGTGACGCCGATCGGGTTTGTGCGTCGTTTCTGCTGGGACGCGAGCTGTTCGAGTCGGGCTGGAAGCACAGCTTCGAGGGCGAGGTCTCCGGCGTGATCGGCGCGGGGGCTTTCGTGCGCTTCGGCGGCGAGCTGGGGGACGTGTACGAGGGGCTGCTGCCCGTCCGCCGGTTGCGGGGGGAGCGATTCGACCTCAACCAGACCGAGACGGCGCTCGTCGGGCGACGCAGCGGCCGCGCCCTGCGACTGGGCGATCCGATCACTGTCCGGGTGGACTCGGTCGACGCGCCGCGAGGACGCGTGGACCTGGTGCCGGCGGAGGACTGGCGATGAGCGCCAAGCGCGAAGCCGGCCTCCGGGGATGTCGCCACCAACCGCCGCGCCGGGCACAAGTTCGAGCTGCTCGACCGGTTCGAGTGCGGGATCGAGCTGCTCGGCACCGAGGTCAAGTCGTTGCGCGAGGGCAAGGCGCAGCTCGGCGATGCCTACGCGGTGATCGAGAGGGGCGAGGTGTGGCTGCGCAACGCCCACATCCCGCCGTACGCCCCGGCGAGCAGGGAGAACCACGACCCGGAGCGACCGCGCAAGCTGCTCCTTCACCGCCACGAGATCGAGCGCCTCATCGGTCGTAGCCAGCGGCGCGGCCTGACCCTGATCCCGACCAGGATCTACTTCAAGGGGCCCCGGGCCAAGGTGGAGCTGGCCCTGGCTCGCGGCAAGGAGCAGCGTGACCGGCGTCGGGAGATCCGCGATCGCGACCAGCAGCGCGAGATGGAGCGCGAGCATCGCCGGCGTTTTCGCTGAGCGGGCGCGACGCTGACGTACTGGCCATAGGTACCGGCGCAGGGAACGTGCCTGAATCAGCGCCTGCATGCGGCGGATCGGCGACGCCCAGGCGCTTTCGCATGCGACGATTAGGGGGATGCGTTCATTCAGGCTGAGTCGCCGCAAGCAGGGCGGCAACGAAAAGGAGCAAGCGTCCGACGCGGAGCAGGCCGCACAGCTCCCGCGCCAGAAGCGCGGCCGCGTCGTGCCGCCGCCGGCCGCGGCGCCTCCGCCGCCCGCGCCGCAGCCGCCGCAGTCCCAGCCCGCCGCGCGCCGCCCGCCGCCATCCGAGCGCTCCGGCCACAGCCCGCGCGCATTGGGGCGCCGCTCCGGCCAGCCCGAGAGCCGGCGCGAGCGTCGAAAGCGCGAGCGCGAGGAGCGCCGGCGCCGCAACGATGAGGAGAAGCGCGCAAGCGCGCCGAGCGCGAGCTGGCCAAGAGCGAGCGCCAGAGGCTCAAGGAGCAAAGCAGGAAGCCGGAGAGCAGCAGCGGCGGGCCAAAGACGAGGCGATGGCGCTCCAGCGGCCGCCGGCCGTCGCAGCCCGCGGCACGCCCCGCCGGCAGAGGCCCAGGAGTCGCGCTCGGCGCGGCGCCGGCGCCAGCGACAGGAGCGGCGCACTGCCCGCGCCCAGGAGCGCGAGCGCGCCAAGCAGGAGCGCGAGAGGGTGCTCGAAGAGCGGCGCAAGGCCCGCGAGGAGCGCCAGCGCCCTCAGGACGAGGAGCGCCGCGCGAAGCCCGAGGCCCCCAAGGGCGAAGAGGCCAAGGCCGTCACCGATCGGCCGACCATCGAGTGGACGCCGCCCGGCGTCGTTGGGAAGGAGCCGGAAGAGCCGGCGCCCGCGAAACCTGAGACACCGGCGGTGCCAGAGGTGCAGCGCGCCCACGAGGAACGCGCGATCCGCGATGCCACCGAGCGTGCGGCGATGGCTCGTCTGGGCCAGGTCCGAGGAGCGCGCTGCCTTGAGCGCCGCGACGGGCGAGGAGGAGAGAGCCCGGGCCGAGGCCGAGCGGCGGATCCGCGACGCCGAGGCAGGCAGCGGGAAGCCGAGAAGCGTATGGAGCAGGTGGGAACCGAGACAGACGAGGGCGTCGGGGAGCCCGTCGAGGCGGCCCAGCGCCTGGAGGGGGTGGAAGTGGGCGCCATGGAGAAGGGTAGGACTGAGCTGGCCGACGAGCTCCAGCAGGCGGAGGCACGATTGGCGGATCGAAAGCAGCGCACAGCGGAGGCGCTGGAGCGGGCCGCCAAGCGGCTGGAGGAGGCCGAGGCGCGCGCAAGCGAGGCCGAGGCGCGAGCGGCGAGGGCCGAGCGACTCGCGAAGCTGAAGACCGAGGAGACAGAGCACGAGCGGCGCCTGCGGAGATGCTCGATCGGATCGCGCAGGCCGAGCAACGTGCCTCCGAGGCCGAGCAGCGGGCTCGCGAAGCGGTGAACCGGATCTCCGGGCTGGTCGAGCCGCCCCAGCGCGAGCCAGAACCGGAGCCGGCCCCGCCGCAGCTCGGGCCGACGTTCGCAGAACCGGAACCCGAGCCGGCCAGTCCGGAGCCAGAGCCCGAGCCGGCGCGACTGGAGCCGGAACCCGAGCCCCGCCGAGCTCGCCCCCGGCCGACGTCCCCCCGCCATCCTCAGCGCCCCACTCCGAGGGGAAGCTGAATCTCAACGAGGCGACGTACGACGATCTGCGCCGTCTGAAGCTGTCGGTCACGCAGACCGGCCGGGTGCTCGACTACCGCGAGACGTTGGGCGGCTTCAAGTCGCTCGACGAAATCGACGGCATCGCTGGCTTCCCGCGTGACGTTCCTCGCCGAGCTGAAACGGAAGCTGACGATCTGATCTTGCCTCACAGGCCGTAGCTCTCCATCAGCTTCAGCCAGATCTCGCTGCGGGTCGGAAAGCACGGCACCGCGTGCCACAGCCGCTCCAGGGGCACCTGGCCGACCACGGCGATCGTGGCCGCGTGCAGGAAATCCGCCGTCTCGGGCCCGACGAAGGTGGCGCCGACGAGCACCCGGCGCTCCTCGTCCACCACGATCCGGGTCGTCCCCGGCATGTTGCGTCCGTGGAAGCTCGCTCCGGCGGTGCCCGAGGTCGGGGCGTCGACTGCGCGCGCCTCGATCCCGGCCTGTTCGGCTGTGGCGAGGGTGTGGCCGACGGCAGCAACCTGTGGATCGGTGAACGTCACCCGCGGTGAGCCGTGCTTGTCCGCGGTGGCCGCGACCTCCTTGCCGAGAATGTGATCGCCGGCGATCCGCGCCTGGTACTTCCCCATGTGGGTGAGGAGCGCCCTGCCGTTGACGTCGCCGATCGCGTACAGCCAATCCGATCCGTCGACGCGAAGCTGGTCGTCGACCTCGAGCCAGCGTTCCGCCGCGATCCCCACCGTCTCCAGGCCGATCCCTTCGGTCCGAGCCCGCCGGCCGACCGCCACCAGGAGCTCCTCAGCGGCGACGCTCGTCCCGCCCTCCAGCTGCGACCGTGACGCTCGCCGTCGCCCCCGGCCACCGCCTTCGCCTTGGCGCCGGCGTGGACATCCACGCCGGCCTCGCGCAGCGCGTCGGTCACCTGCTCGCTGGCGAACGGCTCCTCGTTCGGGAGCAGGCGGTCCATCGCCTCGATCAGCGTCACCTCGGAGCCGAGGCTCCGCCAGGCCTGTGCCAGCTCGGCCCCGACCGGCCCGCCCCCAGCACCGCGAGGCTCTCGGGACGCGCTTCGAGGTAGTCGCCTCGCGGTTGTCCCAGGGCTTCGCCTGGGGGAGGCCGTCGATCGGCGGGATCGCCGCGGACGTACCGGTCGCGATCACGATGGCCCGGCGGGCGACGAGTGTGTCGTCGCCGACCTTGACCCGCCGCTCGCCGTCGAGCGCCCCGTTCCCGCGGAACAGCTCTATGCCTCGCTCCTCGAGCCAGGGAAGCTGGACCGAATCGTCGAGGTCGTGGATCACCTCGTCGCGCCGAGCCAGCGCCGCTTCGGCGTCCAGCTCACCCGTCACCGCCTCCGCGGCGCCGGGACCCTTCGCACCTCGGCAAGCAGCCTCTGCCGGGCGCAGCAGCGCCTTCGAGGGCATGCACGCGTAGTAGGAGCACTCGCCCCCGACGAGGTGGTCCTCGACGATGGCGACCTCCAGCCCGCCCTCGGCGATTCGACCGGCGCACACCTCTCCCGGCGGGCCGGCTCCGATCACCACGACGTCGAATTCACGCTCGCTCATCCCTCCTCCTCAGTGTTCGCTTGCCGCGGAGCCTTTCAGCTGCTTCGGCCTCACGTATGCGACCAGCTCCGCGCTTCGGTGACCGAGCTCGCTCCACTCGCCCGCGAAGGCAAGGGTCGCGAGAGCCGCGGTTGGGAACTTCGCTCTCACCCGCTCGAGCTCAAGCCCTTCCCGGCCAGATCGAGAGCGAGCTCCTGGATCGCCGGCTGGTGTCCGACCAGCATCACCGACTCCGCGTCGTCCGGCACCGCACGCAGCTCTTGCATGAGGTCCTCGGACGATGCTCCATACAGCCCGCGCTCGATCCGCACCTCCACCGGGTCGAGCGCCGGTATCAGCCTTTCGAGCTGTCTCGCGCGTTCTTCTCGCCGAGGAGCACAGCACCAGGGCCGGCCGGATTCGCTCCCGCCGTAGGTGCTCGGCGAGCAGCGCCGAGGCCCGGCGGCCGCGCGGCGCGAGCGGGCGATCGTGATCGTCGAGGTCGGGGTCATCCCAGCTCGACTTCGCGTGACGCAGGAGAAAGAGGGGTTTCTTCCGCAAGGGGCAAGCGGGGCCACGACGATTCACGGAGCCCTTCTCCATGCCGCCGCGGTCACGCGCCTCTCCAGCTACCCTTATGGGAGACATAGCACGGGGACGACAGGCTTCGATCCTGGTCGATCCGTGCGAACGGTTGCAGGCCGAGGTTCCCGGAGGCCTCGCTAAACACCGGGAAGAACCAATATGTGCGGACCATGAGTTCGCCCTCGCCACTTAGCTCAAACTAAGTAGGTGAGAGTCGGCCCTCCTTCGGCCCGTGGGGAGGGGCACCGGCTTCAGAAACGGGCTCGCCCGAAGCGGTCCGTCCTCACCGCCAGGGGACTTTTCAGGGGACTGGCCTTCCGGACTCACCCGCCGGCGCGGACCCGGAAGGCGAGACCAAAGCGCCGGCTAAGCCTGTAGAAGCCTTCGCATCGAGACCGGACAGGGGTTCGATTCCCCCCGTCTCCACTACTCAGACTCTCTCACACCACTACCAAGGCAGGTTCGCCGCGGTGATAGGTTGGCGCGACAGCGAAGCAAAAAGGGGAGTCCATGAAACCGAAGCTGCTTCTCACCGCCGTCGCGGTGGCTGCCTGTGGTGCGGTCGTCGTCGACCGGCGTCGCGGTCGCCGGCGACGCGGCGAAGAAAGCGAAGACGAGAGTCACAATCCACGCGAACGGAGAGGTCTACGGGAAGGTAAAGAGCCCGAGGCTGCACAGGTGCGCGGACAACCGCAAGGTCAAGGTCTACAAGCAACGGGGCAGCAAGCAGAACCCGCGCAACGAGGAGGTGGTTGCCTCCGACACCTCGGAGCTTCAGGGCAACCACGGCGAGTGGTCGATAGGCAACGCGGGGCTATCCGGCAAGTTCTACGCCCGCGCGGGCAAGAAGCCCCGATGCAAGGCGGACTCCAGCAAGACGATCGAGATCTAGCGCCAGGCGACTGCCACACCTAACGCCGCGCTGCGGCGGGTCCACGGCGGACGCGCAGGGTTGGGAGTGTCGTCACTGCGGTCACCATCGCGATGCTCGACCTGGCCGAAAGCGGAACGCCGCTCGAAGTTCCGGCTGGATCCCAGTCTGTCGTCTTTCTTAAGCCCCGTCACGGCGACCGAGCTGCCGCTCCATGCGAACCGTGGTCCCTTGCTCCGATCGCTCGACATCCACGCGGTCCATGAAGTGGTTCATCAAGGTGATGCCGCGCCCGCCACGGTCATGGCGGCGGGGCGGGCGCCAGCGGCCGTGGTCGCGCACCATCACCATCAAGCTGGGGCCCTCCCTGCGAGCCTCGACCTCAATCGATCCTGGCTCCCCCGGAGGGTAGGCATGCTCTGAGGAGTTGGCGCAAGCCTCGTGGCAAGCCGCCACGATCTGCCATCCCTCGTCCCGGTCGACACGCTGGTCGGCCAGCCAAGCCTCGACGGCGCGGCGGATCGGCGCCAAGGCCGTAGGCTCAGCCGGAGTGGTCAGCTCGAGTTGCTCGTCTGCCGTCCTGTCAGCGCGCATGGACGCACCCGACTCTGTCAGGTCCCCTTGCGGTGGGATAAACTTGCTTAGTCAAACAACCTTAGGGTGAAACTGACTGCGACTAAAGCATCTCCCTCGGTCACGGCTGTTGGTCGCCTGATCGGTGCCCACGCGGCGCTCACCAGGCAACTCAGCGCGCAGCTGGTTGCCGAGCACGGTGTGACGATCAACGAGTACGAGGTGCTTTTGCTGCTGGCCAGTGCACCGGAGCGGGCCATGCGACGCGTCGATCTCGCCCACGAGGTTCGCCTCACTCCATCCGGCGTAACGCGGCTGCTCGACCGCCTCGAAGCGGCCGGCCTGGTCGGCAAGGCATCCTGTGCGACGGACGGGCGGGTCAGCTACGCCAAGTTGACCACGGCGGGGATGGGGAAGCTCGAGGCATGCGCCCCGGACCAAGTTGCCGCCGCCGAGCGCATACTCGGCGAGCGCTTCGATGACGACGAGCTCGCCTCGCTGATCGCGCTCCTAGGACGGCTCTCGGGCTAGGAGACCGGATCAGGCGTCGAGGATCGCCCTGACGAGACTCGGGTCGAAGGGCTCCGTTCCCGGCGCCAGCCGAACGCCCGAGAATGAGCTCGAGGCACGCATGTAGGCGAGCTCTTTGCTCAGATCGCCGACCCCGTTGGAGCCCGCGGTGGGCAGGACCTGGAGCGTGCTCAGCACGCCGATCGCCCGGCCGGAGGCGTTCAGGAAGCCGCTTCCGGAGTCGCCCGGAATCCCAGGCGTCGCCGTGTAGACGGTGTGGCTCCAGCCACCGCCAGTGTTCTGAACCACCACGCCCTGCTTGGGGCTGAGCTTGGTGACTCCACTGCGCAGGGAGGAGTTGCCATAGGAGTAGACGGTCGAGCCAAGGCTTCCCGCGGCGCCGACGCCGGTTGGGCCGCCGAACCCGGGCACCGATGGATTGACCTTGCCGACGTCGGCCGGATTGATCCTGACCAGGGCGAAGTCGTTGTAGGCGCACGCGTTCGCGTTCGTCTCGCCCTTGGCCTGCATCGTGCGCCAGGAGTTGTACGCCATGACGCCTGGTCTGCTGGCGCCGGTCACCTCCACCCGGGTGCCGATCGGCAGCGAGGCGGTGTCGCATCCGTCGGTGCTGGTTTGACCGCCCGTACTCGAGCAGTGGGCGGCCTGGCCGAGGTAAACATTCGATCCCCCGGTGAAGACGAAGTTCGAAGTGCACTGACCCCCGTCAGTGAATGTCATCACGCCGGGATGCACTGTCGCCTGGCTGGCCGGCGTCCATGCGAAGGCGACGCCCGGGGCGATTGCCGCGATAGCCACTGCCCCTGCGGCCCCACAGACAACGAAGAAGTGCCGTTTCATCGACCACCTTCATACCCGCCAGCAGCGCTCGCATGCGCGCGGCCCGACCCAGGAAGCGAAATCCCTTACGGGAATCGGCTAGCGAAGGGCGACCCGGCAGACCGAGAGTTGGCTCGGGGCCCCCGTCGCGCTCAGCCGCCGGCTGCGGCCGAACTTGAAGGTCCCGGGATCCAGCGCTTGGCGGGCCGACCCGGAGACCAGCACCTCGCCCCCCTTGGCGGCCTCGCCCACTCGGGCCGCGATGTTGACGTCGACGCCGAGGTAGTCGCCGCCGACCCTTCGTGGGCGTCCGACGTGGACGCCTGCGCGAAGCTCCGGCGTGTGCCCGTGCACCTCGATCCGGCCCAGCTCGCCCTGTGCCTTAAGCGCGGCGTGAACTGCCTCTTCGGGGAGGCCGAACACCGCCATCGCTCCGTCACCGAGCCGTTTCACCAAGCTGCCCCCATGTGTGGAGATCGCCGCGTCCTCCGCGGTGGCGACCTGGCGCAGCAGCTCGAGTGCAGCCTCGTCGCCAGCTTCGAGCGCCCAGGAGGAGAAGCCCACGATGTCGGTGAACAGGATCGCGACGTCGACCTTGCCCCGACCGCGCCCTTGGGCTTCGGAAAGCGCTTGCCACGCCTGGAGGGCGCCAAGCCCGAGCTCGCGAAAGGCGCTCGGGCGCTCTGGCTCGACCTCGGAGACCAAGCGGCCGATCCGCTGTGGCACCTGGGTGCCGCTGGTCGAAAGCGCGTCGCCGTACCGATCGTCGCCGGGAAGGAGTCGCCGGATGAACCTGGCCGTCGCCACCAACTGGGGCCTGGAATCGGTGCGGCGAGCTCGCTCTCGGAGTTTGGGCTTACGAGGGTCCGCCGGAAGCTCGGCGCTCGAATCGCGATCGTCACTCACAGAGCGGAATCGTCGCCCATTTCGTACCTGCGTGCATCGGCCCGGCCCGATAGCTCGGGAACAGCCGGCGCTAGACGTCGAGCAGGATCCCCTCCGGCCCCAGGTTGATCACCCGGGTCGGCCCGATCGTGGATTCCTCGCCCGAGCTCTCGTGGATGTGGCCGCAGAGGGCCAGGCGGGGACGCCTGCTCTCGATCGCGCGGAGCACGGCTTCGCTGCCCAGGTGCTTGCCGGTGCTGCTGACGTCGACGTGGCCACGCGGCGGCGAGTGAACCGCGAGCACGCATCCCTCGGGGCATGCCACGAGCAGCTCGGCGGCGGCCTCCTCGGTGAGGTCGAAGCTCCAGTCCCAGGGTGTCACCGGGACGCCCGCGCCGAGGCCGAAGAAGGCGACCCCCTCGATTTCCGCGCCCTCGCCGTGCAGCACCACGGCCTGCTTCCAGCCTGCGCAGGCTTCGCGCAGCGCGTCCTCGGTCTCGTTGTTGCCGGGAACGAGCACCGCCGGCACCTCGATGGCACGAAGCGCCTCGATCGCCTCGGTCAGGCCCGAGTGGACCGAGGCGAAATCGCCGACGCCCACCACGACGTCCGCCTCGCCGCTCCTGGACGCCAGGCGCTGGGCCTGGGCGAGGTCCGTGTGCAGGTCGCTGAACGCCAGCAGCTTCACGTCGCTACGACTCCACTCGGTGGTTGGGCTCGAGCCGTGCGGCGAGCTCCAGCGTCGCGCTGTCGAGCTCGGCCTCGCGCAGCTCGTGGCGCTCGCCCAAGCCCGAGAGGATCGCCTCCTCGGCGGCGGCCAATCCCACCTCGCCGACCTCGTCCTCGACGCTGCCGGCGGTGGCCGGGTCCCAGTCGAGGCCGAGGGCGTCGTAGACGGGCACCAGCACGTCGCGAATCCTCTCGCTTCCGCCCACCACCACCACCGCGCCGCGATGGGCCGCGCCGGCGACCAGCCGCTGGCCGATTCCCACCAGCTTCGTGCGGCCGCCCGCGTTGACGCTCCAGGCGCCCGGGCAGTACTCGCCGGGGACCTCTCCCACCCGGGCGTCCACGCCCAGTCCGCCGAGCGCGGCCGCAAGCAACTCGGCCATCTCCCGGAAGCGTTCCGTGGTGCGAGCCGCGGGGCGGGAGTCCGGGACCGCCCACGAGCAGGCCAGGGTTCGCTGGTGAAAGACGGCGGCACGGCCACCGGCGAGCCGTAGCACGGGCTCGAACCCGGCCTGGCGTGCGGCGCGCACAGCGGCCGCGAAGCCCGGACTGGCGCGATCCTGGCGAGAGAAGGCGAGGATCGGCCCGGGACGGTGGAGGCGAAGCGTCGCGGGCAGCTCGCCGGCGGCGACTCGGTCCAGAATCGCGCGCGAAACGGCCGTCCCGAAGGCCGGGCTGTCGGGAAAGGCCCGGCGGACGACGCACAGCGGCGGGCGATCCATGCGAGTAGGTACCCGCTCGGTCCGACTAGTAACGCCACACGTTCGCACCGTTGGCTTGCCGGCACGGACGGTTCTTTGAGGAACCGCTCATAAAGCTTCCGACGGCGCGCACCCGCCCGCCACAAAAGCGCTGCTAGCAAGGACTTTCCGCGCTCGTGCGACGGGCGGGCCATGTGTGACCGCCATCACACACAAACGCTTGTTCCCCTGGCACTCTGCCCGTCCGTTCACGGACATCCCCTCGGGCACGCGCCGCCGATCGGCGCGCTGATTAGGCCGCCCAGGGGACTTGGAAGCCCGGTCAGGCCGGAGCGCTGAGCGAAGGCGGGCGTGCCGCATGCGTGCCGCGCCGCTTCGCCGTTGGCGCGCGGTCGCGCCACAACGGCGCCGGGTGGCACCGAACGGAGGTGGTTCATCCGTGTTCGCCGCAAGACGAAAGCTGATTGTCGCCGCGAGCGCCCTCGGGCTCGGCCTGAGCGTCGCGAGCCAGGCGATCGGCGCTCCAGCCCATTCCCCCGCCAAACAGCGATCGGGGGCACGGAATGCCGATCACGTCAGGCTCGCCCTGCTCCACCGGCCAGGCGATCAGTTGAACAGGTCGCTCGAGGTGGCTCGTCGCCAGATCCGACGCGCCCAGGCGGCGGCGTCCACTCAGTCGGCGGAGGGTCCCGCCGGCGGCTATCCGACGCCCGAGTCGGTCGGCGTCTCGAGCGCCACCCTGAGTGGGATCGCCTCCTGCGAGTCCGGTGGCGACCCGACCGCGGTCTCGGCTGACGGTGCCTACCGCGGCAAGTACCAGTTCGACTACGGCACCTGGGCGTCGGTCGGCGGAGCGGGCGACCCAGCCGCCGCCCCCGAGGCCGAGCAGGACTATCGCGCCGCGCAGCTCTATGCCCGCGGCGGCTCGAGCCCCTGGCCGAACTGCGGCTGAGCGCACCGGCGCTCCAACCCGCTAAGCGCGGGGTCGCTGGCTGTCGATGTCTAGCCAGTGGACGTGAACCAGTACGTGCTCGTGCGCGGCGCTCGCCAGACGCGGGGGGCGCTGGCGCGCTGGAACGAGGAGCCGTGGTCGGTGTTGCGGAGCTGGGTCCGCGGCGGCTTGGCGGTCGCCATCGCGCTGCTCGCTGTCGTCTGGATCATCTCGTCCGTGGCCCAGCCCGACCCGACGCCGCTCTCCATTCCCGGCGTCACAGAGGCCGTCAGCGCGGCCAGCGTGCTCCAGATCCTGTTTGGCAACTCGCTGGTCCTCGCGCTTCACGCGTTCGCCTGCGTCGCGGGCTTCATCGCCGGAGCGTCGCTCCCGCTGGCCGCCGAGCGGCGCACCGGCGCCTCGCGCTGGATCCACGAGAAGGCGAGGCCGGTGGCGTTCGCCTGGGTGATCGCCGTGACCTGCTTCTCCCTCGCGACGCAGGCCTACGCCCTGGGCTTGATCGGCGCCACGCTCGCCTACCAGCTCGAGATCCCCGCCGGGGTGTTGATGCTGACCGTGCTGCCCCACGCGCTTTGTGAGCTCACGGCCCTCTTCCTGCCGCTGGCGGCGTGGACGATCGCCAGCCGGAAAGGGGAGTGGGGAGACCTGCTCGCGGCCACGGTGGCGACCGTCGCCGTGGCGATCCCCGCGCTGGTGCTCGCTGCCCTCTGGGAAACGTACGTCTGGCCGCAGATCCTGGAGGCCGTGTCCGCCGATCGCGTAGGCCCCTAGGCGGGCTAGGCCGCTTCGCCGTTCTCCTTGGGCCCGGTGACCGCCTCCGGACCCAGCAGGGCGCGCCGGAACACGCGCTGCTCGTCCTCGAACAGGAAGCCCCACAGGTGGCGGCGCTCGAGCAGGGTGCGGCGCTTGGTCTCGAGCACGGCCTTGCGCGGCAGGCCGGCGATCCGCTGACCGAGCTCCAGCCCCCGCGCGACGACGTCGCCCTCCACGACCTCGCGCACGATCCCCATCCTCTGCGCCTCCTCCGCCTTCACCAACTCGCCGGTGAGACAGAGCTCCTGGGCGACGGTCGCCGGGAGCACGGCGCGCGCCGCCGCATAGCTCGGCGGGATGCCTCGCG
Source organism: uncultured Actinomycetes bacterium (assembly GCA_963740145.1). Classification (GTDB taxonomy): domain Bacteria; phylum Actinomycetota; class Thermoleophilia; order Solirubrobacterales; family 70-9; genus AC-56. The sequence goes on along the minus strand of CAVUDI010000010.1, from coordinate 110,366 downwards.
GCAGCTCGGGATAGCCGAAGATCGCCGAGGCCGAGGCAATCCGCAGGTCACACAGCAGCGCCAGCGCGAAGCCGCCGGCGATCGCCGGGCCGTTGATCGCGGCGACGATGGGGCGGCGGCAGCCGCCGACCGCCTCGAAGGCGACCGTGCTCGTCTCGACCAGCTGCCTGCGATGCTCCAGGTCGCCGCCGAACTGCGTGGTGTCCATCCCGGAGCAGAATGCGGCGCCGGCTCCCGTGAGCACTACGCAGCCCACCTCGGCGTCGCCCGACAGGCGGCCGAAGGCGTCGGCGAGCTCCAGCCGCAGCTCGATCGAGAGCGCGTTTCGCCGCTCGGGGCGGCGCAAGGTGACGAGCGCGACCTCCTCGTGGCGCTCGATCGACAGCAGCCCGGGCACGGGGCAATGCTATCCACGCCTCCCCGCCTGACACACTCCGCCCGATGAGCACCGACGGCGCCAGGGAAGCGCAGACTGCGGCCGGCCCCGGCGAGCGCGGCACAACCCCGGCGGAGGCGATCGAGCGGGCCAGGGTCCGCGCCCCGACGCGGGGAAACCGCAGGCTCGAGGCGCTGCTCGACGGAGTCAACGCGGACGCGGAGCTGCGGGGCTGGTGGCACATGGCTCAGGTGACTTCGGAGCGGCTGGGGATGTCCGATCACTCCTGGGTCCATGTCCAGATCGTGCTCAACATCGCGCTGCGCCTGCTGCGCCTGCTGGCCAAGGCGGGGGTCGAGCCGGTGATGGTCACCGACCACGGGATGGGCCGCCGCGACGCCGAGGTGGTGGTTGCGGCGGGGGCGCTGCTTCACGACGTCGGCATGTCCATCCACCGCACCGATCACGAGGCCTACAGCCTGTTCCTCGCCGAGCCGAAGCTGAGGCAGCTTCTCGAGGGTGTCTACGACGAGCCGGAGCGCACCGTGGTCGTCTCCGAGGCCCTACAGACGATCATCGGCCACCGGCGCCGGGGCGAGCAGCCCTACACGCTGGAGGCCGGCGTGGTGCGGGTCGCCGACGCGCTCGACATGGCCCATGGGCGCTCCCGGGTGCCGGTCGAGTCGGGCCGGGTCGGCATCCACGCCCTGTCCGCCGCGGCGATCGACGAGGTGGGGATCGAGGCGGGCACCGACCGCCCGGTCAGGATCGAGATCAAGATGAACAACTCGGCCGGCGTCTTCCAGGTCGACGATCTGCTGGCGACCAAACTGCGCGGCACGCCCCTCGAGAGCCATCTCGAGGTGCTCGCGACGATCGAGGGCGAGACCGAGAAGCGGCTGTTCACCGAGTTCCGGCTGCCGGAGGGCTGAGGACCGCGTCGTAGCGCAGGCGGCTACGGCTTGCGGGCTCGGACGATGGCCGACCCTGCGTGCGGGTGGACGCGATGGGTTTCCCGGATCTCGATCCGCTCCAGGCCGGCGGCCGCGAGCTGGCGACGGAACTCCTCCACAGTAAGGGCGCCGGCGATGCAGCCCGTCCACTGCCGCAGGTCGTGGCGGGTGGCCTGGTCCAGCTCCGCGTCGGCGACCACGTCGGTGACCGCGAAGCGACCTCCCGGCCGGAGCACGCGCGCCGCCTCGCGGAAGACCTGGGGCTTGTCGGCGGAAAGGTTGATGACGCAGTTCGAGATGACCACGTCGACGGACTCGTCGGGCAGCGGGATTCGCTCGATCGTTCCCTTAATGAACTCGACGTTCTCCACGCCGGCGGCCAGATGGTTACGGCGCGCCAGCTCGAGCATCTCGTCGGTCATGTCGAGGCCGTACGCCTTGCCAGTCGGGCCGACCCGACTGGCCGACAGCAGGACGTCGATCCCGCCGCCTGAGCCGAGATCGAGGACCGTCTCGCCCTCGTGGAGCTCGGCGACAGCCGTCGGGTTCCCGCAGCCCAGCGAGGCCAGCTTTGCCGCCTCGGGGAGCGAATCGCGCTCCTCGCCGGAGTAGAGCTCGGCGCCGAAGACGTCCCCGTCCCGTTCCGCCAGGGCGTTGGCCCCGCAGCCGCACGAGGACTCCCCCGGGCCGCAGCAGCCGGCGGTGCCGGCACTCGCGGCCTTGGCGGCCTCGGCGTAGCGCTTGCGCACCGCCTCGCGGATGTCCTCGGTGGTTCGGGCTGGGATGCTCATCGATCCTCCTTCTGCGTGGTGACGATTTCGGTGACTCGGCACTAGCCCGCCAGCCATGCGGAGAGCTCCTCCACCGCCTCGGGGTGGACGTAGTAATAGGCCCACAGGCCGCGGCGTTCGGAGCCGACGATGCCGGCCTCGCGCAGCACCTTGAGGTGGTGGGAGACGGTGGGCTGGGAGAGCTCGAACAGCGGCACCAGCTCGCAGACGCAGACCTTGCCGGCGTGCTGGCGCAGCACGTCGACGAGCTGGAGGCGGATCGGGTCGCCGAGGGCCTTCGCCACGGCGGCCATGCGCTCGGCCTCGCGACGCTCGATGTCCGGGTAGACCACGGGCTCGCAGCAGGGCTCGCCCGCGGGGCGCTTCTGCTTCGGAGCCAGCTCCAGATCGACAGCCATCAATCTACATATATCAATTGAAAAGACATATGTCAATCGAATATGATCCGAGCGAATGACCAAGGACGTCCCTGAGGTCCTCTTCGTCTGCGTTCAGAACGCTGGTCGCAGCCAGATGGCCGCCGCCCTGCTCGATCGCTACGCGGATGGCCGCGTCCACGTGCGCTCGGCCGGATCGCAGCCCGCGGACGAGATCAACCCCGCCGTGGGCGAGGCGCTGAGCGAGGTGGGGGTGGATATCTCCAAGGAGTTCCCGAAGCCGATGACCGACGAGGTCGTGCGCGCCGCCGACGCGGTGATCACGATGGGCTGCGGCGACGCCTGCCCGATCTATCCGGGGAAGCGCTACGAGGACTGGGAGGTCGACGATCCCGCTGACGCCGACCTCGAGGGCGTGCGGCGGATCCGGGACGAGATCGACCAGCGCGTACGCAGGCTTCTCGACGAGGTCGCACCCGAGAACGGCGCTGAGTGCGTAGACCGGACCTGGCGCGCCGGGCCCTCGCCGAGGGCCTGGCCGCCTTCGCCCTCGTGTTCGCCGGATGCGGCGCCATCGTCGCCGCCGAGGTCTATGGCGGCGAGCTCGGCCTGGTCGGCGTCGCCCTGGTCTTCGGGCTCGTGATCATGGTCATGGTCTATGCCACCGGCCACCTCTCGGGCGCCCACATCAATCCCGCGGTCACGCTGGCCTTCACGCTCTCCCGCCACTTTCCCGCTGCGCGAGGCCCTCGCCTACATCGCGGCGCAGTGCGCGGGCGCGATCGCGGCGGCGCTGGCGTTGCTGGCGGTCTGGCCGGATCAGCCGGCGCAGCTGGGGGCCACGCTGCCAACCGTCGGGATCGGCAGCGCCCTCGCCTACGAGGTCGTGCTCAGCGCCTTCCTGATGTTCGTGATCATGGCCGTGGCCACCGACACCCGCGCCGTCGGCGCGGCAGCCGCGATCGCGATCGGTGGCACGGTCGGCCTCGACGCGCTGGTAGGTGGGCCGGTCACCGGCGCCTCGATGAATCCCGCCCGCTCACTCGGCCCCGCGATTGCCGCCTGGGAGTGGCGAGACTTCTGGATCTACCTGGTGGGGCCGATTGGCGGCGCGGCTCTCGGCGGCCTCGCCTACCAGCTCGTCCGAGGCGAGCAGGCTGGCGCCAGGCCGGACGCGACGAAGCTGCCCCTGACCGCAAAGAGAGCGAAGGGCGGTTTCGTTCGGAGCTAGACGCCGGCGCCCTGCCCGCCGCGGCCCTCGCCGGCGGCGAAGCGCGCCGCCCCGCGGATGCCGGTCTCGACCGAAGCGCGACCCAGCTCGGCCTCGAGAGCCAGGCCGTCGGCCATGGGCAGCCCGGCGCCCTCGATCGCGGCGCGGCGGTCGGAGAGCATCGTCGGTTGCGGAAAGGCAGCGAGCCCCTCGGCGATCTCCAGAGCCCGCTCGAGGTGCGCTCCCTCGGCAACGACCTCGTTGACGAGCCCCCAGTCGAGTGCCTCGGCCGCGTCGAGCACGCGGCCGGTGAGGATCATCTCGAGCGCCCTGCCCATGCCGACCACCAGCGGCAGCCGCTGTGTGCCCCCATCGATCAGGGGGACCCCGAAGCGCCGCTCGGTGAAGCCCAGGCGGGCCGTCTCGGTGGCGATTCGCAGGTCGCACCAGAGCGCCAGCTCGAGCCCGCCGGCCAGGCACCAGCCGGAGATCGCCGCGACGGTCGGCTTGGATGCGGTGAGGCGCGTAAACCCCATCGGCCCCTCGGGTCGGGCGGCCACCGAGTCGAGGACGTCCGAGCTCAGCTCCGGGCCCGCTTCGGCCATCGCCTTCAGATCGGCGCCGGCGCAGAACGCCTCGGGGCCATCGCCTGTGAGCACCAGCACCCGTGTGTCGTCGTCCGCCTCGAACTCGCGAAAGCCGTCGAGCAGCAGCCCGGCGGTCTCGACGTCAACGGCATTGCGCCGCTCCCGCCGGTCGATCGTCAGCACCGCGGCGGCCCCGGCGCGCTCGTAGGAGACCTTTGGCACAGGCCGATGCTATGTGAGCGCGCGGTTACTCGGTGGCCGGTGGGCGGAGCCGCTCCAGCTCCCGGCGGAGGCGCTCCTTGCGGCTCTCGAGCCGGATCTGGATCAGGGACAGCACGGTGACCAGGATCGCGAAGAAGGCCATCACCGCGAAGGCGAAGAAGGTGATCACCTTGTCGTCCGTACGTCCCCAGAGGCCGACGCCGTCGGCGGCCATCGCGGAGGGGGCAAGTGCAAGCACCAACGTCAGCGCCGCGACTGCGAGCGCGACCAGGCGGATCAGGCGGGCGCTCTTCACGGGGCGAACTCTAACTAGCATCCCGCGCCAATGTCCGAGCTCGAGGCCCTCCTGCTCGGGATCGTCCAAGGGCTCACCGAGTTCCTGCCGATCTCGTCCTCCGGTCACCTGATCCTCGTTCCCTGGCTTCAGGACTACCACTTCCTACAGGACGACGAGGCCTTCAACAAGACCTTCGACGTGGCGCTCCATGCGGGGACGCTGGCCGCGGTGCTGGTCTACTTCAGGACCGAGATCATCGGTCTGCTCCGGGCGCTCTGGGGGTCGATTCGCAGGCGCGCGATCGGAGGAGCGGAGGAGCGCCTGGCATGGGCGATCGTGGTCGGCACGATCCCGGCGGTGATCGCCGGCGGCCTCGGCGAGGGCCTGATCGAGGACCACCTGGGTGATCCGTGGCAGATCGCGATCCTGATGATCGTCTTCGGGCTGCTGCTCGGATACGCGGATCGCCGCCCCCAGCGAGAGGGTCTCGAGGGCGTGGGGCCGCGCCAGGGCCTCTACATCGGGCTGGCCCAGGTGCTGTCGCTGGCACCCGGCGTCTCGCGCTCCGGAATCACGATCACGGCCGCTCGCTTCCTGGGGCTCAACCGCGACTCGGCCGCCCGGATCTCGTTCCTGCTGCTGACCCCCGTGACGGCCGGCGCGGTCGTCTTCAAGGCCTTCGGGGCAGCGTCCGAGGGGCTGCCACCTGGCGTCGTCGGACCGATGATCGTCGGCACGATTGCCGCCGCCGTCTCCGGATACCTGGCGATCGCCGGTCTGATCACGTTCGTGCGGCGGCACACCTACGACGTCTTCGTCGTCTACCGCGTGCTCCTGGGGATCGCGCTGTTGCTGCTGATCGCCACCGGGGTCCGCGGCGGGACATTCTGAGCGCTGAAAGCCGGCAGCACCGGAGTAGTCTTGGCACCGTGTGAGCGCGCCAGCCACGGCGGCCGGCGCAGAGGGGGAGGTCTCCGATGAAGGACTTGATGAATGCGCGGCCATCGCCCGCGATGGTCGTCGCCCTGATCGCCCTGTTCGTGTCTCTGAGCGGTACCGCGGCGGCGCTTTCGGGCTCGAACACCGTGCAGTCCGACGACCTCGGCCCCGGCGCGCAGGTGACGGCACCCGACGTCGCGGCGAACGCGGTCAACGGGTCCGACGTCACCGACAACAGCCTGACCGGCGATGACGTCGACGAGGCGAGCCTCGATGCCGCCGTGCTTCGCACCCGAGTCGCCCAGGGTGGCTGCCGGCCGGCGGTCGCGGGAACCGGCGTGATGGTCGAGGTCGGCCCGGTCTGCATCGACAAATACGAGACCTCGGTCTGGTCCTCTCCCACGGGCGGCACCCAGTACGGGGTCTCATCCGACAACTACCCCTGCGACGACAACGGCCAGAACTGCACCAACATCTACGCTCGAAGCGTGCCCGGGGTCACCCCCTCGCGCTTCATCACCTGGTTCCAGGCCCAGCAGGCGCTGGCCAACTCGGGCAAGCGCCTGCCGACGAACGCCGAGTGGCAGGCGGCGGTCGCCGGCACGCCGGACTCGACCACCTGCAACGTCAGCACCCCCTCGGTCGCGAACACGGGCGCCAATGCTGCCTGCGTCTCCAACCATGGCGCTAACGACATGGTCGGAAACCTGTTTGAGTGGGTGGCGGACTGGGACGAGGTGGCGGGGGGCTGCGACCTCTGGTCGGCGGGCTTCGGAGGCGACCGGACCTGCGTCGGAAGTGCCTCCGGCGAGGCCTCAACCCGCCTCCCCGGCGCCGTGGTTCGTGGCGGCAACTTCAGTAGCGGTACGACCGCGGGCCCGTTCGCCGTCTCCGCCATTCACCCGCCGTCGGGCTCAACCCCGTCCAGAGGGTTCCGCGGCGCCCGCTAGCGGAAAAGGAAGGCGCGCGACCCGGGGCAGGGAGTGAGTCGCGCGCCGCACGAGAGAGGACTTCTCGCTGATCGCCAGTCTCGTCGCGCCCGCTCGGCTGCTGGTGAAGATTCCGAGAAGCGGGCTGTGAAAGTTCTGTGAAGTTCTGCGAGCTAGGTCGTCATGACGACCGCCACGCCACTACCATGGTGTACGGCTCAGACGTGCGAGGCAAGGCCGGTGCGACCGGCCTTCGCCTCGCGGCCACGCCTATGAGCAGCCAACCGGCAACACTTCGAGTAGCCGTCATCGACGACGACTCCGGTTTCCTTCACGTGCTCGCTAAGCGTCTCGAGGGGTCCGGCTACCAGTACCGGATCCTTTCGGGACCCGTGCCCGCCGAGGAGTTGGCGGCGATGAAGCTGAACGCGCTGCTGGTCGACCCGGCCTTGCTCGGCCCGCTCGCCTGGGAGTTCCTGGAGCGCGTCTGCGGGATGCTGCCGGGTCTCGGCGTGATCGTCTGCACCCAGGGCGCCACGGTGTCCCAGCGCGTTCGCGGGCTTCGCCTCGGCGCCGACGACTGGATCTCGAAGCCGTGCCACCCGGAGGAGGTGATGGCACGGATCGAGGCCGTGGTCCGCCGTCACCGGCGGGGCCAGACACGCGAGGACCTGGGGCCGCTGGTCGCGGGCGAGCTGGAGATCGTGCCCGACCGGTTCCAGGCCTACGTCGGCGGCGAGAGCCTGGAGTTCACTCGCCGCGAGTTCGAGCTCCTGGGCGTGCTCGCCGAGCACGCCGGCAAGGTGCTCGAGCGCGACGAGATCTACCGGCGGGTCTGGGGTTACTCGATGATCCACGGCGATCGCTCGGTGGACGTGTTCGTGCGCAAGCTTCGCTCCAAGCTTCAGAAGCGCTCGCCGGGGTGGGACTACATCCACACCCACTTCGGGATCGGCTACCGCTTCGATCCGCAGCCGGTGGCGCCCGGCGCCGACCTGGTGCCGGGCGAGCGGGGGGTCGTCCCCGAGGGGGCGCCCGAGGCCTCGGAGGTCGAGGCCTTGAAACCCGCAATTTCCTAGAAACGCCGCGCGCTCGGCAAGAGCGGTCCCCAAGCTCTTGCGCTTTGGGCCGCTGGTGCCTGGGCGAAACCATTCCGGGCCCCGACTTCACAGGTTTTTAACAAGTTGGCCACCTGCGGGTAACAGGGCCGGTCATGGCCGCTGGCACGCTGCCGCGGCCCAACCCAGACGAAGGAGCCTCTCGAAGTGATTTCTCGCAAGTCCACACTTGCCATATTCGCCTGCGGTCTGCTCGCCATCGGCATTGCGGCGTGCGGCGACGACGACGACGGAGGCGGCAGCAGCGACCTCTCCGGCACCATCAGGGTGGATGGGTCGAGCACCGTGTTCCCGTTCGCGCAGGCGGCGGCCGAGCTGTTCAACCAGGACAACCCGAACGTCAAGATCAGCGTCGGCGAGGCCGGCACCTCCGGCGGCTTCGAGAAGTTCTGCGCCGGCGAGATCGACATCTCCGACGCCTCGCGGCCGATCGAGCCCGAGGAGGTCGACGCCTGCAAGCAGGGCGGCGTCTCCTACACCGAGGTCCCTGTCGCCAACGACGGGATCTCGATCACCACCAATCCGGCCCTGGAGATCAGCTGCCTGACCACCGACCAGCTGAAGCAGCTCTGGGAGACCACGGCGGTCGGCAACTACAGCGAGCTCGGCGAGGACGCGGACACCGGCCAGCCGCTGCCCGACGCGGAGGTGAGCCTCTACGGACCGGGCACCGACTCCGGCACCTTCGACTACTTCACCGACGTCATCAACGGTGAGGAGGGCGTCAGCCGGGACGACTACCCGCCGTCCGAGGACGACAACGTGCTGGTCGAGGGAGTCTCCGGCGACCAGGACGGGCTGGGCTACTTCGGGTTCTCCTATTACGCGCAGAACCAGGACGCGCTGAACCTGGTCTCGGTTGACGACGGCAAGGGCTGCGTGGCCCCGAGCAACGAGACGATCCAGTCCGGCGAGTACGCGCCGCTGTCACGGCCGCTGTTCATGTACCCGAGCGCCGACGCGATCCAGAAGCCGGAGGTCGACGGCGTACATGCAGTACGTGGTGGACAACTACGAGACGATCGCCGAGCAGGCGCAGATCGTCCCCCTGGACAGCACTCAGGCAGCCGACGCCACCTCCGCGCTCGAGAAGGCGAGCGGCTAGGTCGGGTAGCGAGGGCGGGCGCTCCGCGGTGGAAGCCGGGACAAGAGCGGCGGGCGAGGCGGCGCCGGGGACTCCGGTCCTCGGCGCCGCCCGCCGTCGCTGGGGCGAGGAGGCGATCAGGGCTGGCCCTGTTCGCCGCGGCGGTGATCTCGGTGCTGACGACTCTGGGTATCGTCGCCTCTCTGCTCAACGAGACGATCAAGTTCTTCCAGGACGTGGGGGTTGGGGCGTTCATCACCGACGGGGACTGGAAGCCGCTGTTCGCCGACCCGCAGTACGGCATCTGGCCGCTGATCAACGGCACCCTGCTGGTCACCGCGGTCGCGGTCCTGGTGGCGATCCCGGTCGGGCTGGGCTCGGCGATCTACCTCTCCGAGTACGCGAGCCCGCGAACGCGGCGCGTGGTCAAGCCGGTGCTCGAGGTGCTCGTCGGCGTCCCCACCGTGGTGCTCGGCTTCTTCGCGCTCACCTTCGTCACGCCCACGATCCTGCATGACTTCCTCGGCCTCGACGTGCAGGTCTTCAACGCGCTCTCGGCCGGGTCTGGTGATGGGGATCATGATCGTCCCCACGATCGCCTCGGTCTCCGAGGACGCGATGTCGGCCGTCCCCGGCTCCCTTCGCGAGGGATCGTTCGGGCTCGGCTCGTCGAAGCTCCAGACCTCGACCCGGGTCGTCTTCCCCGCGGCCCTCTCGGGCATCGTGGCGGCGATCGTGCTCGGCGTCTCGCGGGGAATCGGCGAGACGATGATCGCCCTGATCGCGGCCGGGCAGCTTCCCAACACGGGGCTCAACCCGACCCAGCCCTTCGAGACGATCACCACCTTCATCGGCGCCACCGCGAAGGGCGACAACCCCGCGGGGACGGTCGGCTACTACGCGATCTTCGCCTGCGGCATGACCCTTTTCGTGCTGACCCTGATCATGAATGTGATCTCGATCCGCTTCGTGCGCAAGTACAGGCAGGCCTACGAGTGAGCGCTCCCCCGCCGGCGCCCCCGCCCGAGGCGACGGCCGCCGACCGTGCCGGCCCCGGCGCTGACGATCCCGCGAGCCCCGCGAGCCGCTCGGCTCAAGGACCTCGCCTTCAAGGGCGGCATGCTCGCCTGCCTCGGGGTCGCGCTGATCACCCTCGCCGCGGTCCTGATCCAGGTGTTCACCAAGGGCGTCGGCTCGCTCAGCTCGAGCTTCATCACCGACCTCGGATCGTCGATCCCGACACAGGCCGGGATCGGGTCGGCCCTGGTCGGGACGCTGTGGGTGATCTCCGTCTGCATCGCCTTCATCGTTCCGGTCGGCGTGGCCAGCGCCGTCTACCTGGAGGAGTACGCGGACCGCGACCGCTGGTACAACCGGTTCATCGAGGTGAACATCCAGAACCTCGCGGCTGTTCCCTCGATCGTCTACGGCATCCTGGGCCTGGCCTTCCTGGTGCGCGGCCCGCTCAGCCTCGGCCACGTCGTCCTCGCCGCGGGCCTCACCCTCGCCCTGCTGGTCCTGCCGGTGGTGGTGATCGCCGGGCGCGAGGCGATCCGCGCCGTGCCCCCCTCGATCCGCGAGGGCTCGATGGCCCTCGGCGCGACCAAGTGGCAGACGATCTGGAAGCAGGTCCTGCCCGCCTCCGTGCCGGGGTTCGCGACCGGGGTGATCCTCGCCGTCTCCCGGGCGATCGGCGAGGCGGCTCCCCTGATCGTCGTCGGCGGGGCCGCCTACCTGAGCTTCTACCCGAGCGGGCTGGGCAGCGACTTCACCGTCCTGCCGCTCCAGATCTTCAACTGGATCTCGCAGCCGCAGGAGGAGTTCAAGAACCTGGCCGCGGCCGGGATGATCGTCCTGCTCGCGATCCTGCTGTTGCTGAACGCGGTGGCCATCTGGCTCCGCAACAAATACGAGAAGAAGTGGTAGGTGGTCGATAGTGTTTCGAAGGGTGACTGACCCCGAGCGGGTGGAGCGCGAGCGCGCCGCGCCCGAGATCCATACCGACCGTCCGCGGCGGCCGGGAGGACGCCGGCGGACGGCCCAAGTTCGCTGGCGAGGCGGTGTTCGAGCTCTCGGACGTGACCGTCTCCTACGACGGCATCCCCGCGGTCGCCGACGTCTCGCTCGACGTCTACCGGAACCACATCACCGCCCTGATCGGGCCCTCCGGGTGCGGCAAGAGCACCCTGATCCGGTGCCTGAACCGGATGAACGACCTGATCCCGACGGCGAGCGTCGACGGCACGGTGCTCTACCACGGCCAGGATCTCTACGGGAGACAGGTCGACCCGGTCGAGGTCCGCAAGCGGATCGGGATGGTGTTCCAGAAGCCGAACCCGTTCCCGAAGTCGATCTTCGACAACATCGCCTTCGGCCCGCGCGTGCTGGGGATGAAGGACGACGTGCACGGCCGCGTCGAGCGCGCCCTGCGCCGCGCCGCTCTGTGGGACGAGGTCAAGGATCGCCTGGACGCGAACGCCTACGGGATGTCCGGCGGCCAGCAGCAGCGCCTGTGCATCGCCCGCTGCCTCGCCGTCGATCCGGACGTGATCCTCATGGATGAGCCGTGCTCGGCGCTCGACCCGATCTCCACCGGCAAGATCGAGGACCTGATGCTCGAGCTGAAGCAGGATTACTCGATCGTGATCGTCACCCACAACATGCAGCAGGCCGCTCGCATCTCCGACCGCACGGCGTTCCTGATCGTCGAGCTTGACTCCACCGAGAAGCACCGCACGGGCCGGGTGGTGGAATACGACGAGACCGAGAAGATCTTCACCAATCCGAGCGACCGGCGAACCGAGGACTACGTGACGGGCAAGGTGGGTTGATGGCCCCGGACGAGATCCGCCTCCACTATCGCGAGGAGCTCGACCGGCTCGAGGGACGGGCCCTGGACGGCCTCGACCTGGTGATCGCGGCGCTCGATCGCGCCGTCGAGGCGGTCCAGCACCAGGACATCGAGCTGGCCGAGCTGGTGATCGCCGACGACGACGTGATCGACGGCCGCTACCTGGAGATCCACCAGGCGATCCTGACGCTGCTCGCCACCCAGGCCCCCGTGGCCACGGACCTGCGCTTGATCTCCGCCCTGCTGCACGTGATGAAGAACATCGAGCGGATGGGCGACCAGTGCGTCAACATCGCCAAGCTGATCCCGATCGCCGGCCACGAGCCGCCCGCGGACGAGCTGATGCTGAAGAACCTGGTGACGATGGGCAAATCGCTGCGCGGGCAGATCAGACAGGCGAAGCGCGCCTTCGCGGACCGCGACATCGACATGGCTCGCGACCTGGTGCGGCAGGACGACGTGATCGACAACCTCAACAAGGAGTGCTTCCACCGGGCGATCGAGATCGGCGACGAGGTCGACCGCCGCGAGTGGGCGATGACCATGATGCTGGTGGCCCGGGCGCTGGAGCGGATCGGCGACAACGCCGTCGACGTCGGCGAGCAGGTCGCCTTCCTGGTCACCGGCCTCTTCCGCGAATTCGAGGACGCCTCGCATCCGGGCGACGAGGCCTTGCCCCAGCATTCCTCCGCCTAGCGGCGGACTCAGATCTCAGTCGGCTGCCGCGCTGACCGCCGTCTGCCGCGGGCCCACGCCCGCGCGGGCTCAGCAGCTCCGCTGCGGTGCGGTACAGCTCCTCGGCGCGAGGGCGGTACGGCGGGTGCACCTCGAGCATCAGCGGTGCCTGGTGGCCGGCGAGGCGCGGCGCCAGTCGCTCCCATGGAAGGGTGCCCCGGCCAGGCGGAAGGTGGAGGTCGAGCCTCAGGGGGTCGACGCCGCTCTCGGCGCCGTTCGGTTGCCAGCGGGCGCCCAGGTTGTCGTGGAGGTGGAACAGGGTCACCGTGTCGAGCACCGGCTCGATCAGGGCCTCGAGGGAGGTCCGGCGGCGCTCGGCGATGATGTGGGCGTGGCCGAGGTCGAGGCAGATGCCCAGGCGCTCCGAGCCGATCCGGTTGGCGAGGCCGCGGAGAACCATCGGGCTCGCGGACAGGGGCTCGGGCCCAGGGAACACCGGCGCCAGGTTCTCGATTGCGATCGTGACGCCGAGCCGCTCGGCGCGCAGCGTCAGGGCGGCAAGCGAGCGGGCCTCGAACAGCAGCGCGTCCTCGCTCTCGGGGGCATCGGGCAGAGCGCAGGCGTGGTAGACGGTGTGCGTGGCGCCGATCTCGGCCGCGTAGGACAGCAGGCCGTCCGCGGCGCGGTCTGCGTCGCGCGCTCCCACCCTGAGATCGGGCGGTGCGTGAAGGACCGGCTCCAGGCTGGAGGTCGAGAGCGCGGCCGCAAGCGCGCTCGCGTGAGGCAGACACGAGCGGGGATCGCAGAGGACCGAAACCGGTGGCGCGTGGACCTGAGCCCGCCTGAAGCCCGCCGCCTCGAACGACTTCAGCAGCGCGGGCGCCGCCCACCAATCGCTTGGGACGTTCAAGCCGAGCCGGTCCGCAGCCCAATCAATTCCCATCCAAGCCGAGTTTGGACAGCCCTCGCCGGGACGCCGTGAAGTCTCCGTGAACCACATGTGAACGGACCGTTACCGAGCCCTGGCCGGAAGTGGAGGGCCGCATCCGTTCCGTCTGACAAGATCGGCCTTGCATGCTTTACGCGGCGATCGACATCGGTTCGAACACGACGCGCGTGCTCGTCGCCGAGCTCAGCGGCGGCCAGCTTCGCAAGGTGATGGAGCAGCGCGCCTACACCCGGATCGGCAAGGCCTCGCAGCGCAACGGCGCCGTGGATGCCGAGAAGGTCGCCGAGGTCGCGGAGGCGGTCGCCACCCAGGTGCGCCTGGCGGAGGAGCTGGGAGCCGAGGCGATCCGGACCGTCGCCACCGCGGCGATTCGCGAGGCGACGAACCGGGAGGAGATCGTGGCCGAGATCGCGCGGGTCGCCGGCGTGCCGGTGGAGGTCCTCAGCGAGCACGAGGAGGGCCGCTTCGCCTTCATCGGCGCGACCAAGACCCTCGGCCATCCCGTGCAGGGCGAGGTCGGGGTCGTGGATGTCGGGGGCGGGTCTTCCGAGGTTGTGCTGGGGAGCGCCGGCGAGGGGCTGCGCTCCGTCCAGTCGTTCAAGATCGGCTCCGGCTCGCTGGCCGATGACTTCCTGGCCAACGATCCGCCCTCGCCCGCCGAGCTGCGGGCGGTGCGCGAATACATCGCGGAGTTCTTCGACGGGGTCGAGTTCGAGCAGCCGGACCAGGCCGTGGCCGTTGGCGGCAGTGCCACGTCGCTTCGCGCGCTGGTCGGCGCGGCGCTCGAGTACGAGACCCTGGAGCGCGCGATCCGGGTCCTGACGGGCGCTCCGATCGCTGACGTGGCCAAGCGCTTCGAGCTGGATCCGCGCCGGGTTCGTATTTTGCCCACAGGGGTGCTGCTGCTTGAGAAGATGTCGGAGCTGCTCGGTCAGCCGCTCCAGATCGGCAAGGGGGGGCTCCGCGAGGGCGTCATCCTCGAGCTGCTGAACGCCGCCGCGAACGGCAACCCACGCGTCCTCGCGGCCTGAGCCACCGGGCGCGCGCCCCTCCAAAAACCCCTGCACAGCGCCCGCCGGTGCACGCGAGGTGCAGCGTGTAGCCTCACGCTGACCGGACGCCATGGTGCCCCAGGACTCCAAGCTCCCCGCCGCTGACTTCGTCCGAGGCTCCGTTCTTCTGGAGGACGCCTTTAGGTTCGCGCGAGAGGTCTACGGCGAGGAGGGGCGGCGGGGGCAGACCAAGCTTCGGCATTCGGTCGAGGTGGCGAAGCTCCTGCATGAGGCGGGGTTCGAGGAGGAAGTCGTCGCGGCCGGTCTGTTGCATGATGTGGTCGAGGCGACGGCCAGCGAGCTGCCCCAGGTCGCCGAGCGCTTCGGCTCCGGCACGGCAGCGCTGGTGGAGGCAATGACCGAGGACGACAGGATCGAGTCGTTCGAGGCGCGCAAGGCCGAGCACCGGGCCAGGGTGACGCAGCACGGCTCGAGCGCGGCGGCCATCTACGCCGCCGACAAGCTCGCGAAGATGCCCCATCTGCGGGCTGATCCCGACTCGGCCTCCGAGAGGAAGCTCGCCCACTATCGGCAGACGGTGCAGACGCTCAGCGCCCGTCACCCCGAGCTTCCGTTTCTCGGCGACCTGGAACGGGAGCTGGCGGCATTGACGGCGCAACGTTCCGAACGGTCCTCGGGTCCCAGCCAGGCGGCCCCAGTCCAGTAGCTATCGTGGGCGCCGTGGCACGGGCGCGAGCGATCCCGGACCTGGCGGCGGAGGACGCCTACGCGGACGCCGCGGCCAAGATCGTCGCCGTTCGAGCCCGCGAGGTCGCCGATCACGCCCACGATGTGCTCGACGTCGCCGATATCGAGCGCGTCCACGACATGCGGGTGGCGACTCGGCGGCTGCGCGCGGCGCTCGAGATCTTCGAGCCCTGCTTTCCGCCCAAAGAGCTCGGCGCCGCGCTCGCCCAGGTGAAGGCGATCGCGGACGCGCTCGGCGAGCGCCGCGACCGCGACGTCGCGATCGCCGCCCTCGAGGAGTTCGCGGCCGGGATGCCGGCGCCCGACCGGCCGGGGGTCCAGACCCTGATCGAGCGGCTGCGGGCCGAGCAGGCCGAGGCGAACAAAGCGCTGGCGCCGTTCGTCGACGCGCGGCAGCTCGCCGCCCTGAGCGAGCTCCTCTCCGAGCTCGTCGCGGCCGCCGAGGGAGCGCGGGGCGCCCCGGCGTGAAGGCGAGGCGCGTCAAGAAGCTCGACCCGCGTTCGCCTCTGGCGGACAACGCGGCTCGAATCATCCGCGTCCGGCTCGACGAGATGCGCTCCTTCGCCCCTGCCGCCCTGGAGCTCGACCGCACCCGCGACCAGCACGACATGCGCATCGCCGCGAAGCGCCTTCGCTACATCCTCGAGACCACCGAGTTCTGTTTCGGGAAGCCGGCGAAGACTGCGCGGCGCGGTGCCCGCGACCTCCAGGACCTGCTGGGCGAGCTGCACGACTGCGACGTGATGCTCCCCCGGGTCGAGGCCCACCTGGCGGCGCTTCGGGCCGAGGACGCGGCAGCGGTGCGGGAGCGCGCCGCCGACTCGCACGACCTCGATCCACGCCTGGCCGCGGGCGCCCCGCATCGAACCGCCTACCGCGGCCTCGAGGTCCTTGTCGTCTACGTCCAGGCGCGACGCGGCCTGCTGTTCGACCGGTTCCGTGAGTTCTGGGCGGAGCAGGAGCGCGCCGGAACCTGGAAGCGCCTGGAGCGGGCGGTCGATCGCCACCTGCGGGCCGTGAAGGAGCGCCGCAGGGCGGCCAGGCGAGCGGAGCGGGCGCGCAGCGAGCGCGAGGCGGCGGAGCGCAGCGAGCGCGAGGCGGCATCGCTCGAGTAACGCCCCCCACGGCACGATTTCGCCCACCCCGAACGGCCAACGATAGGGCTTGGCCGCCTGAGCATTCCCCGGCGCTAGCATGGCTACCGGGTGAGTGCGGTAAATCCGAAGCAGGCAGGTGCGGCGGCGAGGGGCGCGGTCGAAGAGCCTGGCGCACCCACGTACGCGCCGCCGACGCCTGACCTCGAGGACTCCTCGCTGTACTTCAACCGCGAGCTGTCCTGGCTGGACTTCAACGATCGCGTCCTCCAGCTCGCCGAGGACAGCTCGGTGCCCCTGCTGGAACGGGCCAAGTTCTGCGCGATCTGGGAGTCGAACCTGGACGAGTTCTTCATGGTCCGGGTGGCGAACCTTCACGACCAGCTCGAGGCGGGGGTCGATGCGCGCGGCGCGGATGGGATGAGCCCGAGCGACCAGATCGACGCGATTCGCGAGCTGGTGCTGGCCCAGCGCGAGCGGCTGGCGGGATGCTTCGAGCGCGAGCTTCGCCCGGCGCTCGCCGAGCACGGGATCCGGATCATCTCACCCGAGCGGGCGGGCGCGGCCGAGCGCAAGCAGCTCGACCAGGTGTTCGAGGCGAGCATCTTTCCGGCGCTGACCCCATTGGCGATTGGGCTCGGCCGCCCCTTCCCCTACATCTCGAACCTCTCGTTGAGCCTCGCGGTCATGCTCCGCGACCCCGACCAGGGCACCGATGTGCTCGCCCGGGTGAAGGTGCCGAAGGAGCTCCTGGGGCGGTTCGTGAAGATCGGCGCTGGCGGGGCCACACTCGTACCGCTCGAGGACCTGATCGCGGCCAACCTGGGCTCCCTGTTCCCGGGCATGGAGGTCACGGACCACTCCTTCTTCCGGGTCACCCGGGACACGGACTACGACGTCTCCGACGAGGCCGACGACCTGCTCCAGGCGGTCGAGGAGGAGCTTCGCCGCCGCCGCTTCGGCGAGGTCGTGCGGCTGGAGGTCGACCAGGCCATGAGCCCGAAGCTGCGCGAGCAGCTTCGCGATGCGCTGTCGATCGACGAGCGCCAGCTGTATGAGAACGAGGGGCTGCTCGATCTCGCGGACCTGTGGGACGTTGTCGGGGTGCGCGGCTTCAGCGAGCTGCGGGACCCGCCCCACACCCCCGTCACGCAGCCCCGCCTGCTCGGCGAGGACGGGGCGGAGGCCGACGTGTTCGCGGCGATCCGGGAGGCAGACATCCTCGTTCACCATCCGTACGACTCGTTCACCACCTCGGTCGAGCGCTTCGTCAAGCAGGCGGTCGACGATCCCAACGTGCTGGCGATCAAGCAGACCGTGTACCGGACGAGCGCCGACTCCCCGCTGGTCCCGTCGCTGATCGAGGCAGCCGAGCGCGGCAAGCAGGCCGTCTGCATGGTGGAGTTGAAGGCACGCTTCGACGAGCGAGCCAACATCCGGTGGGCGAAGAAGCTGGAGGAGGCCGGCGTGCACGTCGTCTATGGCCTCCCGGCGCTGAAGAGCCACGCGAAGTGCATCCTCATCGTCCGTCGGGAGGGCGGTGGCGTCCGCCACTACGCGCACATCGGCACCGGCAACTACAACCCGAAGACGGCGCGCCTGTACACCGACTTCGGCCTGTTCACGGCGGAGCCAGAAGTTGGCGCCGACCTCGCCGAGATGTTCAACTACCTGACCGGTTACTCGCGGCCGCGGGGCTACCGCAAGGTCCTGGTCGCGCCTTTCAACCTCCAGGAGGGGATCCTGCGCGAGATCGAGCGCACGATCGAGTCACACTCGCCCGACCAGCCGGCTCGGGTCCGGATGAAGATGAACGCGCTTCTCGACGCGCCCTCGATCCGGGCGCTCTACCGCGCCTCGCAAGCCGGTGTCCGGGTGGAGCTCAACGTGCGTGGGATCTGCGCGCTGCGCCCCGGAGTCCCTGGAGTCTCGGACAACATCGAGGTGGTCTCGGTCGTGGGCCGCTTCCTCGAGCACTCCCGGATCTTCTCGTTTGAGCGGGCTGGGGAGGAGGAGCGCGTGTACATCGGGTCGGCCGACCTGATGCCCCGAAACCTGTACAACCGGGTCGAGTTGGTCGCCCCGCTCGAGGATTCGAAAATCCGCGCCGAGGTGCTCGACGTGCTCGATCGCAGCCTGGCCGACAACGCCAATGCCTGGGTCCTCGGCTCTGACGGGAGCTGGACGCGGCGTCGACCGGACGGCGAGCCCCGGAACGTGCAGCGCGAGTTGATCGAGCTCCACGAGAAACGCGCGGCCGAGTCGCCTCGCTGAGCCCGCTGGGGTCTCTAGTCAGAGAGGCTCGGCGGCGGCGGCGGTGAGCGTGGCCACTGAGCACACAGCCCGAGGCTGGTGGCTCCAAGAGGCCGGGCCCACCCCGGGGCTGCCGTCGCTGGAGGGGGAGCTCGCCGCCGACCTGATCGTGGTGGGCGGCGGATACACGGGGATGTGGACCGCCTGGTTCGTCGGCGAGCTCGAGCCCGAGGCCCGCATCGTCCTGCTGGAGGCCGAGCGCTGCGGTAGCGGGCCCAGCGGGCGCAACGGCGGCTTCGTGAACGCGATGTGGTTCAGCCTTCCGACGCTTCGGGAGCGGTTCGGCGACGCCGCGGCCCTGCGGCTGACGCGGGCGGCGGAGGACGAGGTTCGGGAGATCGGGCGCTGGTGCCAGGAGCAACGGGTGGACGCCTGGTACCGCGCCGGCGGCTACTTGCAGGTCTCAACCGCTCCGGCTCACGACGGCTCCTGGCACACGGTGGCCGACGCCTGCGCCGAGCTGGGCGCCGCCGGGGTCTGCCAACCGCTTTCGGAGGCCGAAGTCCGGGCCCGGTGCCGCTCTCCGGTATTTCGAGCGGGAGTTTTCTATCCCGTCGCCGCCACGGTGCAGCCCGCGCGGTTGGCGCTCGGGCTTCGGGCGCGCCTCGAGCAACGAGGGGTGAGCATCTTCGAGGGCTCGCCAGTCCGGCGGCTCTCCACCAGGGGCGGGAGGGTCGAGGCGCGAACCGATCATGGCCGAGTAGCGGGCTCCGAGCGCTGTCCTGGCCGCCGGCCCATCGCTCGTCGCCCACCGCCCGCTGCGCCGGCGGCTCACCATCACCTCCAGCCACCTGGTGATCACCGAGCCCGTGCCCGACGTGCTCTCCGAGCTCGGCTGGACGGGTGGCGAGTGCATCACCGACTCGCGGGCGCTGATCCACTACTTCCGGACCACGCCCGACGGGCGCATCGTCTTCGGCTGGGGAGGCGGCCGGCTGGCGCCGGGCTCCCGCCTGAACGGCCGCGCCGAGCTGGACCGCGGTGTGGTGGCAGAGGTGGAGCGCCAGCTCGTGCGCTTCTTCCCGGCGCTGCGGGGGCGCCGGGTCGAGCACGCCTGGGGCGGCCCGATCGACGTCTCTCCGACCCACCTGCCCGTGGTCGGCGGCTTGGACGGTGACCGCGTCCACTACGCCTTCGGCTACACGGGCAACGGGGTCGCGCCCTCGCGGTTGGTTGGGCGCACCCTCGCCTCGCTGGCGCTCGGCCGTCGCGACGAGGTCACCAAGCTCCCGATCGTTGAGCCGCCACGAGTACGAGTACCGCCGGAGCCGCTTCGCTACGTGGGCGGCATGATGGTGCGCGCCGCCGTGCTGCGCCGCGAGCGCTTCGAGGAGCAGGCCCGCCGGCCGGGCGCGCTGACGCGCGTCATCGCCGGGCTGCCGGAGCGAATCGGCATCCACCTCGGCCGCTAATCGCCCAGGGCCAGCCACCAGCTCGCGGATCGCGGCGGGGTAGCGATAGCCAAGCGCCGCCGTGCTTGCCGGCGAACAGCTCGAGGGTGTGGTCGGCCCCGAGCTTTTCGAGCTCGGCGGCGAAGGCTTGGGCCCCGAGGTCGAGATACCACTCGTCGCTGCGGCCGGCATCGAGGTAGATGCGGCGCATCGAGCGCAGCGCATCGGCGTGGCCCGGCGCCATTCTCACCGGGTCGAGCTCCAGCCACCGCTCCCAGACCTCGTCCACCAGGCGCCCGGTCGAGATCTCGAAGGGCAGCAAGGGCTTGCCGGGGCGATCGAGATCGGGCGAGAAGCAGGCCGCGCATCCGTAGACCATCAATGGGGTGCCGAACCTGTCCATGTCGAAGCGATCAGCCTCGGCGAGGCGCTCGAAGAAGACCTCGTAGGAGCCCTCGAAGTCGTCGCGGAGCTTGCGGGCCGTCTCGCTGAAGCCGGGGATGTAGGAGCACTCGAACAGCGCGTCCCCGGCGTGCGAGGCGAACGCTCCGAAGACGTCCGGCCGCATCATGGATACCGCCATCGCGCCGTAGCCTCCCGAGGACTTGCCGGCGATGCCGCGACGATCGCGGTCGGCCGCCGTCGGGTAACGGTCGTCGACGAAGCTCACCACCTCGTCGCACAGGTAGTCCTGGTAGCGGCCGGTACCGGTGGAGTTCAGGTACTGGGAGCCGCCGTACGAGGTCCAGGCGTCGACGAAGACCACGATGGCCGCGGGGCATTCTTCGGAGGCGAACATCGCGTCGATCCGCTCGAAGACGTTCGGCTCGAAGGGCTCGCGACGCCACCAGGAGTCGAGCTGGCCGAAATAACCCTGGACCACGTACACGCTGGGCAGCGCCTGCGGGTGGTCGACGCTGACGCCGGGCGGCAGGTAGACGTGGAGCGGGCGCCGCGACGGGTCCCCCAGCGGGTTGGCGGCGAGCAGCTCGGAGTCGACGATCAGCCGGTCCAGCGTCCCGCTGAGGGGGCGCTCCCAGGGAGGGCCCGCCGAGCCGTCGACCGCCCTCAGCGCCAGGTCAGCCTCGCTCCCCGTATGGGTACCACCACTCCTTGGGGGCGATCTCGGTCTCGATATGGACGTGCTTGGTCTCCTGGAACGCCTCCAGGCCCTCGCGGCCGAGCTCCCGGCCAAGGCCGGACTGCTTGAAGCCGCCGAACGGGCCGGCGTCGTTGTCGGTCAGCGGGTCGTTGAACCACACCGTGCCGGCCTTGATCTCCCGCAGACAGCGGACCACGTTCGCGAGGTCTCGGGTGTACACGTTGGCGCCGAGCCCGAAGCGCGTCGAGTTGGCGAGCTCGATCGCCTCATCCAGCGAGCGGACGGGAACGATCGGGGCGACCGGGCCGAACGTCTCCTCGCGCAGCAGATCCGTCTCCGGCGGGGCGCCAGTGATGACGGCGGGCGAGAAGTAGTGCCCCCGCTCCTGGCCGGCCGCGTCGGCGCCGAGCACGACCTCGGCGCCGGCGGCGACCGCGGCCTCGACCTGCTCGGCGACCTTCTGGCGCTGGGCCGCCGAGACCATGGGCCCGACGTCCGTGGCCGAGTTCATCGGGTCGCCCACCCGGAGCCCCCCGGCGTACTCGACGAACGCCTGTAGGTAGTCGTCGTAGACGTCCTCCATCACGTAGAAACGCTCGGCGGAGGTGCAGACCTGTCCCGCGTTCAGGAACGCCGCCCAGGCGCCACCCTTGGCGGCGACGTCGATCCGCTCGGCGACATCGGAGCAGACGATGAACGGGTCCTTGCCGCCCATCTCGAGGTTGATGCGCGCGATCCGCTCCGCGCAGGCGGCGGCGATCCGCTTGCCGGTCTCGACCGAGCCCGTGAAGGCGACGCAGTCGACACCCTCGTCTCGGACGATCCGGGCGCCGACCTCGCCGGCGCCGGCCAGCAGGTTGACGACCCCTTCCGGGAGGTGCTCGAAGCAGGGCGCAAGCGCCAGGGTCGAGAGCGGCGTCAGCTCCGAGGGCTTGCAGACCGTGGCGTTGCCGGCCGCGAGCGCAGGCGCCAGCTTCCAGGCCAGCAGCAGCAGCGGGTAGTTCCAGGGGACGATGCAGGCGACCACGCCGACCGGCTCCTTGACCACCAGCGCGAGCTGCGTCGCCTCGATCGGGGGAATCACCCTGCCGGCGGAGTCGCGGCCGATCTCCGCGTAGTAGTCGAAGGCGGCCGCCGTCCAGCTGACCTCGTCGGAGTTCTCGACCAGCGGCTTGCCACCCTCGAGCGTCATCAGCTCGGAGAGCTCGCCGGCCCGGGCGCGGAGCCGGGCGGCGACTTCGTGCAGCAGCTCGGCGCGCTCCACCGCGGGCGTTCGCTCCCAGCCGCGTTGCGCCTCGCGCGCCGCGGCGACCGCGGCCGCCACCTGCTCGTCCGAGGGAGTGGCGACGGTCGCGATCGCCTCCTCCGTGGCGGGGTTCTCGACCGCCAGCGGCTCGCCCTCGCCGGCGACCCGCTGGCCCCCGATCAACAGCCTCGTCTCCGCGCCGCTCACCCAACCGATGCTATTGGTCGCGGGATGAAAGACTTGCCGCCATGGCCGACGAATGGCGCGTCGAGGTCGACCTCGAAGACCAGGAGCATGGGCTGACGCTTGGGGAGCGGTTGCGCTCCCTCGACCTCGACGACGAGGCTCGCGAGCGTCTCGGCGATCGCGTCATCAGTCAGCCGCGACGGGCCGCGGATGTTCCTCTACACGGCGACGGAGGAGCAGGCGCGGGAGGCCGAGCGGGTGGCGCACGACCTGGCCGCCGCCGAGGGCCTGAGCGCCGAGACGGCACTGACCCGTTGGCATCCCGACGAGGAGGCGTGGAAGGACCCCTCCGTGCCGCTTCCCAGTACCGACGAGGAGCGAGCGGCGGAGGAGCAGCGCCACGAGATCGCCGAGGAGCGCGCCGGCCGGCACGAGTGGGAGGTTCGAGTGGACCTGCCCTCGCTGCGCGAAACGCTCGACCTCGCGAGGCGGCTCGGGGACGAGGGCCTCGAGGTGCACCGCCGCTGGAAGCACCTGCTGGTCGGGGCGGCGACCGAGAATCAGGCGGCCGAACTGGCTGACCGCATTCGCACGCAGGCGCCAACGGCGGTTCAGGTGCAGGTCGAGCACGCGCCGGGCGGCCCGCACCCCGTGTTCCTGTACATCGAAGCCCACAAGCCCGGCATCGCCAGGGATTTAGGCCTCTAGGTTCGATCGCCCGGGCTAGCGACGAAGTCGCAGTAGATGCGGAGGGGCCTGCCGGGTCAGGCCGGGACCCTAGCCCGCTGGAAACGTAGCCGGAGGCGAGGCTTCCGGCGGAGTGGTTCTTAGCCCAAAGCGGCCGCCCGGCTCCTCAGCGCCTCCGTCTCCTCAGTCTCCCGCCGTACCGATGCCATCCGCTCCGCGCGGCGCTGCTGCCAGATCACCAGCAGGATCGCGACGACGGTGAGCATGAACAGCATCGTCGCGAGCACGTTGACCTGCACGGGGATTCCCCTCAGGTGCGCGCCGAACACGTAGAGCGGGAACGTCTCGGTCGTGCCCTTGTTGAAGTCCGAGACGATGAAGTCGTCGACCGAGAGAGCGAACGCGAGCAGCGCCGCGGCGAGGATGCCTGGGGCGAGCAGCGGCAGAGTGACCGTGCGGAACGTCGTGAAGGGGTTGGCGCCCAAATCGCCGGCGGCCTCCTCGAGGCTGCGGTCGAATCCGATCAACCGCGAACGGACGACGACGACGACGAAGCTGATCGAGAACATGATGTGGGCGATCAGCAGGCTCGTGAACCCGAGGGGAACCGAATAGATCAGGAACATCGACAGCAGCGAGGCACCGAGGACGATCTCCGGGGTCGCCATCGGCAGCACGATCAGCAGGTTCGCCGCGCGGCGGCCAGGGAAGCGATGGCGGACCAGCGCGATCGCCATCAGGGTCCCGATCGCCGTCGACGCTGCCGTCGAGAGCGCCGCGAGCTCGAAGGAGGTGAGCAGCGCCTCGTTCAGGTCCGGGAGCGAGAAGGCGTTCTCCCAGTACTCGAGCGTGAAGCCGTCGTTGATCGCGAACATCAGCCTGTCTCGTCGGGGTGCCCGCGAACGAGAAGACGGCGATCACCGCGATCGGGACGAGCACGTACGCAACCGCGAACCCGGCGTAGATATTGAGCGCGTTCCGCCTCAGCCACGACCAAGCGCGCGCGGGCGCGCCGGGGTGGGCCGTTCTCGCCGTCGCCGTGGTGGCCTCCATCGCTATCGCTCCTCGTCCTCGCTGCCCATGAATGCCTCGGTCCCGGCGAGCCGGATGTAGACGAGCACGGCGATCAGGACCGCTGCCATCATCAGGAAGGAGAGCGCGGCTGCCTCCGGGTAGTTGCTCTCCTCCAGGTAGGTGGACTGGATCTTGTTACCGATCATCGTGTTGTTGGCGCCGCCGAGGAACTCCGCGTTGATGTAGTCGCCGAACGCCGGAATGAACGTCAGCAGGACGCCGGCGACCACCCCGGGCATGCGTCAGCGGCAAGGTCACCCGCGCGAATGCCTGCCTCGCCGACGCGTAGAGATCCTTGCCCGCCTCGATCAGGCTGGTGTCGATTCGCTCCAGGCTGGCGTAGATCGGCAGGACCATGAAGGGGAGGAAGTTGTAGGTGAGGCCTGCGATCACCGCCGCCGAGGTGTCGAGCACCCGTCCGTCCTCGGGGACGATCCCGACGAACTTGAGGACGTCGACGATCGGGCTCTCGTCGTAGAGGATCGTCTCCCAGGCGATCGTCCTGATCAGGTAGGTGGTGAAGAACGGCGCCATCACCGCGAACAAGAGCGGCAGGCGCCAGCGAGGGCTCACCTTGAGCGCGATCGCGTAGGCGAGCGGATAGGCGATCAGCAGCGCGAAGAGCGTCGCCGCGCCGGCGTACAGGAAGGTGCGGACGAGCTGCTCGCCGCGACCCTCGAGCGCCTCCGAGTAGTTGGCGAACTCCCAGCTGAAGGTGAACCCCTCCGGCGTGTTCGGGACGCCGGAGCGCAGCGACATCTCCCCCATGAAGTACATGGGCACCAAGAAGAAGAGGACGAGCCAGATCGCGCCCGGGCGCGAGCAGGCCGTAGGGCATCAGGCGCCGGCGAAGGTTCATCGCAGAGCGTGCCGCTCGCGCATCTGCTCGCTCCTCCGCCGACGCCTTCGTCACCTCAGCCCGAGACCACCTCCTGGAACGCCGCCTCGACCTCGGCGACGTCCTCCGGGCTTCCCGGTGGGTCCGGGTCCTCCGAGCAGTCCGCGATCTCCTCCTCGGTCGGGAAGATCTTCGGGTCGTTCGCCAGCTTCGGGTCGCGCTTCGGCGAGGATCTCCTGGACCCCGTCGACCGGGGTCACGTACTGCACGTACTCCGTGATGTCCGCCGCGTTCTCGGGCGTGTACGCGAAGTTCAGGAACTCGAGCGCCGCCGGGGTGTTCGGGGCACCGATCGGGATCACGGCCTGATCGAAGAACAGGTCGCAGCCGTCGGTCGGCCTGCGCCACTCGACGCCCTCCCTGCCGATCAGGGAGGTGTCGCCCGACCAGCCGATCGCGGCGACGATGTTGCCGGCGGTCAGGTCCTCGGTGTACTCGTTGCCGGTGAAGCGGCGGATCTGTCCGGAGTCACGCGCCTCGCGGAGCTTGTCGATCGCCGCCAGCCAGTCCTCCTTCGTCGCCTCGTCGGCCGGGATCCCCTCGCTCTGCAGGACCAGCGGCACGGTGTCGCGCATCTCGGTCAGCATCGTCACCTTGCCCTTGTACTTCGGGTCGAACAGGTCCTTGACCTCGTCGATCTCCGGGGCCTCGTTGGTGTCGACGAAGATCCCGGTCTGACCACCCTGCCACGGGATCGAGAACTTGCGCTCGGGGTCGTTCGTCGATTCCTCGAACTGCGGGAGGATGTTGTCGAACACCGTCTGCAGGTCGTCGTGGTTGAGCTCCTGCAGGTAGCCGAGGTCGTACATCCGCTTCGCCATCCAGTCGGTGACGACGAAGAGGCTGCGACCGCCGGAGTCGCCCTGATCGAGCTGCGGCTTCAGCTTGTTGAAGAAGATGACGTTGTCGCTGACGTCCTCCTTGTACTCGGTGTTGACGCCGGTCTGCTCCTCGAACTGGGCGATGGTGCCGTCGTCGCCCGGGTCGACGTATCCGGGCCAATTCGAGATCAGGACCTCGCCGCTCGCCTCTCCGCCCTGCGCGACCGGGACTTCTCCGCTGCTGCCGCCGCCCACGCCGTCGTCGTCGCCACACGCGGCGATCCCGAGCACCGCGACGAGCCCCACGATCGCGATTCCCAGCTTGGTCCGCATCATTGCTCTCCTTCGTTCGAGGTTGTCGCGGCCCCCGCGTCGGACTCGCGGACCACGTGCATGTGCTCGGGCGCCCAGCTGAGCCGCACCCGGCGCGCCGCCACCCGGAAGCCTGCGCGCGCTCGGCCTCGTCGGCATTCGGCACCAGCACGGTCATCGGCACGTCGTCCGGCAGCTGCACCACGATCTGCGTTGAGGTCCCCAGGTACACCGAGCTCTCGACGATCCCCTCGACGCTCGGCAGGTCGCCGTCCGCGGCGCTCGCTCGCGTGGCGCGATCACGCAGCTTCTCCGGACGCACGACGGCGTGGCAGTGCTCGCCGGGGCCGATCCCGTCCACTTGCGTCTCGAGCTCGAGCCCGCTGTCCAGGCGGATCGTCCCGTGCCCGCCGCGCGCCGAGGTCACCGTCGCCGGGCATCAGGTTGGAGACGCCGATGAAGCCGGCGACGAAGGTGGTTCGGGGACGCTCGTAGACGTTCTCGGGCGTGTCCACCTGCTCCACCGCGCCCCTTGCTCATCACGGCGATCCGGTCGGACATCGTCAGCGCCTCCTCTTGATCGTGGGTGACGTAGACGAAGGTGATCCCGACCTCGCGCTGGATCCGCTTCAGCTCGATCTGAAGCCCCTTGCGGAGCTTCAGGTCGAGCGCTCCCAGCGGCTCGTCGAGGAGCAGCACCTTGGGCAGGTTGACCAGCGCCCGAGCGAGGGCCACCCGCTGCTGCTGGCCTCCCGAGAGCTGGTTCGGCCTGCGGTTGATCTCCGACGCGAGGCCCACCCGCTCGAGCTCCGCCGCGACTCGCTCGGTGATCTCGCGCTTCGGGACCTTCTTGCGCCGAAGGCCGAAGGCCACGTTCTCGCCGACGCTGAGGTGGGGGAACAGCGCGTAGCTCTGGAACACGGTGTTCGTGGGACGCTTGTGGGAGGGGAGGCCGGCGACGTCCTGGCCCTCGATCAGAACCCGTCCGGCGGTCGGCTCCTCGAAGCCGGCCACCATTCGCAGGGTCGTGGTCTTGCCACAGCCGCTTGGCCCCAGCAGCGTGAAGAACTCGCCACGGCCAATGTCGAGATCGAGCTCCTGCACCGCGACCAGCTCGCCGAAGTGCTTGCTCACGCGGTCGAGGCGAACCGACGGCTCGCTGTCGGCAGGCGACGATCTCGGCGCCGGTGGACCGCCGCTCTCGCTGCCCTGTTCCAAAGCTACGGTCTCTCCTTTGTCTCCTGCCGATTACGGCCCTTGCCGCGTTGTCGATCAGGCGAGCGAAGTCCTCTCGCTTTGGCTAAGTATGGCCTAGGCGCACCCCGGGGCAAGTGCCATAGTCTCCAAAACCTCGAAATGGCCTTGCGCCGTTCCGTATAAGAGGGCGCTCTGCCCATCCGCCGGCTCGGCCTCACGCCCGCGTTGAGGTCCCGCTCCCCGTCATCCGCGAATCGGTTCCTCAGCTCGGCGGCGGGACGACCAGCACCGGCACTTCGGAGAGGTGCAGGAGCTTGTGTGGCGTCGATCCCAGGATCGCGCTGCGCAGCGGCGGCTCCCCGTAGGTGCCGACGACGATCAGCCGCGCTTTGCGCTCGGAGGCCAAGGTCAACAGCGCGTCGACGGGACGTTCCGCCTGGAGGACGACCTCGACCTCGACGTTCGCGTCGCGCGCCCGTTCCGCGGCCTCGGCCGTGACGTGCTCGCCGACCTCGCGGACGGCCTCGCGGTGGACCTTGTACTCCTCGCCCGGCCCGCCGGGGTCGTAGCCATAGGCGATCACGACTCGATCGCCCAGCTCGGCCGCGAGCCTGAGCGCCTGGTCGAGCGCCGAGCGCGCGGCATCCGAGCCGTCGTAGCCGACCACGAGCGTCCCCACGCTCAGCTCCTTTCCTCGCCGGGCGGTTGATCATCGGGCTGGGCGGCGAGGCCCGCGTCGGCCGCGGCCTCGGATACGCCGATCGCCTCGACCTGGGAGACCTCGCCGGTTGCGACCTCGTGTGGGACCGCCTCGAACGCGCGCCGCCGGTAGAACTCGCGTCCGGCGGGCGGGCCGATCAAGCGCCAGGCGACCATGATCACGAATCCGAGTGCGATGAAGACGACCGCGATCGCCAAGGGCACTCCCATGCCGAGGAACTCCGTCCCCGAGTAGGAGAGCTTCGGGTCCGCGAGGTCGCGGGCCGACTCGAACAAGAGGTAGAAGAGCATCCCGCCGCCGATCAGCGGCGCAAGGCCGATGAAGATGAAGTTCTTCGCCGACTTGAAGAGCTCGTGACGCCAATAGATCGCGCAGGCGAGGCCGGTGAGCCCGTAGTAGAAGGCGATCATCAGCGACAGCGCCGAGAGCGAGTCGAAGAGGAAATTCTCCGAGACGAGCTTCCCGGGCACGTACCAGGCGGTGGCCAGGGCGCCGACCACGATCGTCCCGAACGCTGGGGTCAGGAAACGCGGATGGATGCTCGCGAACTTTCGCGGGAGCGCCCCCGCGGCGGCCATCGAGAGCGACGTGCGCGAGCCGGGCAGGATCGTCGTCTGCGCGGAGGAGATCCCGGAGACGATCACCGCGATCACCACCAGCTTGCCGAGGTCCGATCCCAGCACGTTCTCGGAGACGGCGCCGAGGACGCCGGCGTCGTCGTCGAACCCCTCAACCTTGCCGAGCCCCGCGTACGCGATCAACGCGACTGTGACGAGGACGTAGGTGGCGACGAGGATCACCGTGCTCGCGAGGCCCGCCAGCCCGGGCGCCCGTGGAGGAGTCCTTGGTCTCCTCCGAGAGGTTGACCGCGCTCTCCCAGCCCCAGTAGATGAACACCGCGAGCAGGACGCCGGTGAGGATGGCGGAGTACTCGACCCCGAATGGCGACAGCCAGGAGAGCTCGGGGCTGATCGAGCGCTCCGGAACCTTGTCGAAGATCAGGCGCACGAACACGGCCCCGGCAAAGAGCAGCAGGATTCCCACCTGGCCCAGGGTCAAGACTCGCTGAAGGTGGGCGGAGAGCTCGGTGCCGATCACGCAGATCGCCGTCATCACGGCGATGATCACGACCGCGAGCGCCGCGACCGCGAGCTCGTTCTTGTAGAGCGGCTTTCCGTCGCCGCCCTCCAGTCCCAGCAGGTCGTATGTGTAGTAGGCGGAGACGTCGGCGAGCGAGCCGATCACGAGGATCCCCGTCGTGCAGATCGCCCAGCCGCCCATGAACCCCCAGTAGGGCCCCATCGCCCGGGTCACCCAGGAGAAGGTGGTGCCGCAGTCCGTGTCGACGCGGTTCATGTAGTAGAAGGCCGCGGCGATGAAGAACATCGGCACGAACGAGAGCAGCAGCACGCCGGGGGCGTGGATGCCGACCGCGACCACGATCGAGCCGATCACCGCCGCCAGCGAGTAGGCGGGGGCGGTCGAGGCGAGACCGATCGAGAGCCCGTCGAGGAACCCGATCGCGTTCTTCTTCAGGCCCTTCTCGCCGGTCGCCGTACCGGTCGCGGGTGGCTCCGCCGGTACCGCTGCGCTCTCCATGCCGCTCCTCTCCTCGACCTGGGTCGCCCGATGACGGGCTTGGCGGCGGTGAGCGTATGGCCCCGGCCGGATGACCGCAAGGTGCTGGAGTCAAAACCTTCGCAAAGCCTTTATACATGTCGTACAACGACCGCGTGCCCAATTGACCCCGGATCGGGTTGCGCGCCGACCCGTTTGGCTATACCGTTTGTGCAACCTGTAGCGAGGGGCGAAAGGAGAGCAATGGCCACCACCGGGACCCAGACCGCGGCGCCCGCCGAGACGGGCCTCCAGGAGCTCGCCAAGCGCCACCTGTGGATGCACTTCACTCGGCACGGGGCCTTCGACGACGGAGACGTGCCGATCATCGTCCGAGGCGAGGGGCCATACGTGTGGGACGAGAACGGCAATCGCTATCTCGACGGGCTCTCGGCGCTTTTTTGCGTCAACGCCGGTCACGGGAGGACCGAGCTCGGCGCGGCCGCCGCGCGTCAGGTCGAGGAGCTCGACTTCTTCACGATCTGGAGCTACGCGCACCCGCGCGCGATCGAGCTGGCGACGCGGATCGCCTCGCTGGCGCCGGGTGACCTGAACCGCGTCTTCTTCACCTCGGGCGGGTCCGAGGCGGTGGAGTCGGCGATCAAGCTCGCCCGCGCCTACCACCAGCGCACCGGCAATCCGCGCAAGACCAAGTTCATCAGCCGCGAGATCGCCTACCACGGCACCACGCTCGGCGCGCTGGCGGCCACCGGCATCTCTGACCTCCGGCACGAGTTCGAGCCGCTGGTGCCGGGCGGTCACCAGGTGCCGAACACCGACAGCTACCGCTGGCCGGCCGACCGGGACCCGCTCTGGGCCGCCGACCAGATCGAGGAGACGATCCTCTACGAGCATCCGGACACGGTCGCAGCGGTGATCCTCGAGCCGCTCCAAAACGCCGGTGGCTGCATCCCGCCGCAGGAGGGCTACTTCCAGCGCGTGCGCGAGATCTGCGACCGCCACAACGTGTTGCTGATCTCCGACGAGGTGATCTGCGCCTGGGGGCGGCTCGGCCACTGGTTCGGGTGCCAGCGCTACGGCTACGTGCCCGACATCATGACGGTGGCCAAGGCGCTCACGTCCGCGTACGTGCCGATGGGCGGGCTGATCGCCTCGGACCGCGTCGCGGAGCCGTTCATGCACGGCGCCGAGTCGTTCGCCCACGGCCTCACCTTCGCGGGCCACCCGGTCGCCGCCGCGGTCGCGATGGCGAACCTCGACGTGATGGAGCGCGAGGACATCTGTGGCCACGTGCTGCGCAAGGAGGGCGAGCTCCGCGGCATGCTCGACTCGCTGCGCGACATCCCGATCGTCGGCGACGTGCGCGGCGACGGGTTCTTCCACGCGATCGAGCTGGTCAAGGACCAGGACACCAAGGAGGGCTTCACGGATCAGGAGTCGGAGTGGCTCCTGCGCGGCTTCCTCTCGGGCGAGCTCTTCAGGCGCGGCTTGATCTGTCGGGCCGATGACCGGGGCGATCCG
This sequence comes from uncultured Actinomycetes bacterium, assembly GCA_963740145.1. Lineage (GTDB taxonomy): Bacteria > Actinomycetota > Thermoleophilia > Solirubrobacterales > 70-9 > AC-56. The sequence continues at coordinate 79,127 of CAVUDI010000010.1, read as the reverse complement.
GTCGTCCAGCTTGCGCCCACTCTGATTTGTGACACGGAGCAGTTCGAGGAGATCGAGAACGTTCTGCGCCCGGTCCTCACCGAGGCCTCGAAGCAAGTCAGGAAGGGGACCAGCACCGACAGGCAACGCCGCTCGACGAGATGGCACTGACGCGATGCTGACGGTCGGCAATCTCGTCGCCGACTGCGGCCTCGAGTTGGTCGCCGGGACCGATGCCGCGGACCGGTCGATCCGCTGGGTGCACATCTCCGAGCTCGAGGACCCGACGCAGTGGCTCTCCGGCGGCGAGCTCCTCCTGACCACCGGGATCCAGCTCAACGGTGCGGCTCGGCAGCGTCGCTTCATCGCCCTGCTGGCCGACCACGACGTCGCCGGGCTCGGGCTCGGCACCGGCTTCGAGCACAAGCGGATTCCCAAGGCGCTGCTCGAGGAGGCGGAAAAGCGTGGCATGCCGCTGTTCGAGGTGCCTTACGAGATGCCGTTCATCGCGATCACGGAGCGCGCCTTCACGATCCTGGTCAATGAGCAGTACGCGGTCCTGGAGCGCGGCGCCCAGGTGCACGAGCGGCTGGAGCGGCTGGTGATCGAAGGACGCGGACTGGACGCGATCCTCGGCTCGGTCGCGGCCGCGATCGGCGGCTCGGCGATCGTCCAGGATGCCACCGGCCGTGAGCTCGCCCGCCATCCCAGCAAGGGCGGCCCTGGCGCGGCGGCCCTGAAGGCGCTCGGGGCCGAGGTGGCCACGCGGCGGGCCACCTCGGCCCTGACCCCGTTCGAGCCCGAACACTCCTCGCTGACCGGCCGCGCGCTGGCGGTCCCGGTCCCCGGGCGGCGCGGCGGTTCCCCCGTCGCCTGGCTGACCGTCGTCAGCCGGCGAGAGCCCCTGGGTGAGTTCGAGCGCCTCACCGCCCGGCAGGGCTCGATGGTCGTCGGGCTCGAGCTGATGCGCGAGCGGGTGGTGCGTGAGACGGAGCGACGCCTGGCCGGCGACCTGCTGGCCGAGGCGCTGGCGGGCAGGCTCGACTCCGACGAGCTGCGTGGCCGGCTGCGGCCGTTCGGGATCGGCGCCGAGGCCGCTGTGCTCGTCTTCGAGGTCGAGGACCCGCACGCGGGCGAGCAGGCCCTGGAGCTGGAGCTCGCCAACGCGGGCATCCCGGCGCTGGTCGCGACCAGCGCCGCCGCGGGCCGGCCGCTTCTGTGCGCGGTGATCGACGGGCGGGCGGGCGATCCGGTCGAGGTCGCCGGCACCCTGCGCTCGGCGCTCGCGGGCGCGCACGGCCAGGTGCGGGCCGCGGCCAGCCGCCGCACGGCGGTCGGCTCGCTGCGCCGCGCCTTCCACGAGGCCCGCTGCGCGCTCGAGGCCACCTCGCTCGCCGACGGTGGCGCCCCCGACGTGGCCAGCCATCGCGACCTGGGCGCGTTCACCCTGCTGCTCTCGCTACAGGACGAGGACGCGCTGCGGCTCTACAGCGACGGCCTCCTGGAGCCGATCGAGCGCACCGAGGGCGAGTACGGCGGCGAGCTCCTGCGCTCGCTCGAGGCGTACATCGAGCACAACGGCAACTGGGAGCGGGCGGCCAGGCAGCTCTACTGCCACCGCCACACCCTCCGCTACCGGATCCGCAAGATCGAGGAGCTCACCGGACGCGACCTCTCGCGGGCCACCGACAGGATCGAGCTTTGGCTGGCGCTGCGGGCGCGGGAGCTGGTCAGATGAGAGGTGCGCGCGTGCTTGGAGCCGGTGGGACGATCGCGCCGGCGATCGTGCGCGATCTGGCCGAGTCGGATGAGGTCGCCGGCCTGCTGCTGCTCGACATTGACGAGGCCCGGGCCGAGCACGTTGCCTCGCTCTACGGCGGTCCGAAGGCCCGCGCCGCATTCGCCGACGCGCGCGCTTCCGCCGACGCCCCTGCCTCGCTGGCCAGTGCCCTCGAGGGCTGCGACGTGCTCGTCAACTCGGCCAGCTACAGGGTCAACCTCGACGCGATGGCCGCCTGCCTGGAGGCAGGCTGTCACTACCTCGATCTGGGCGGGCTCTACTGGATGACCGGCCGCCAGCTCGAGCTCGGCCCTCGGTTCGAGAGCGCCGGCCTGCTCGCCCTGCTCGGCATCGGCTCGGCGCCGGGCAAGACCAACCTGATGGCGCTGCGGGCGGTGCGAGGGAGCTGACCCGCCGCCGTCGACTCGATCCACGTCTACGCCGCCGGCCGCGACCTCGATCCGCCGCCCGGCTTCAGCGTCCCGTACGCGCTCCAGACGCTGCTGGACGAGCTGACCCTGCGGCCGGTGGTGCTCCGTGACGGCGCCCCGGAGGAGATCGAGCCGCTGGCCGCAGGCGGCGTGGTGGAGTTCGGCGAGCCGATCGGCGCGGCCGAGACGATCCACACCCTGCACTCCGAGCTTCGCACCTTCGGCGACAGCTTCGGCTGCCGCGAGGCGAGCTTCAGGCTTTCGCTGTCGCCGGACCTCCTTTCGACGCTCCGAAAGCTGACGGAGGCCCCAGAGGAGGAGGTCCGGCGAATCGCCGCTGAAGCAGTTCCGCCCTCGGGCAAGACGGTCTCCGTCCATCTGGTGGAGGCGTCCGGCGGCGGACGGTCGGTGCGAGTCCGGGCCGTGACCGAGCCGAAGGACGCCTGGGGCCTGGGGGGCGGAATCGTGTCGACCGCCGCGCCCGCGGCGGCAGCGGTGCGGCTGCTCGCCAGGGGGAGGATCGAGGCCCGCGGCGCCGCTCCCCCCGAGGGCTGCATCGAGCCCGCGGAGATGTTCTCGGAGCTCGAGCAGCGGGGTTGCACGTTTGAGGTCACGACCCGGGAGGAGATACGGGCGTGAAGGTCGGCGTTCCCACCGAGACCAAGCCGGACGAGTACCGGGTCGCGCTGACGCCCGTGGGCGCGCGCGAGCTGGCCGAGCGCGGTCACGAGATCCTGATCCAGCGCGGGGCCGGGGAGGGGAGCGCGATCCCTGACTCGAGCTACGAGGCCCAGGGCGCGCGCATCGTCCCGACCGCCGAGGACGTGTTCGGCGAGGCGGACCTGGTCCTGAAGGTGAAGGAGCCCCAGCCCGGGGAGGTGTCGATGTTGGTTCCCGAGAGCACGCTGTTCACGTTCCTGCACCTGGCGCCGGCGCCGGACCTGACCCGGGGCCTCTGCGAGTCGGGCGCCACCTGCGTCGCCTACGAGACGGTCGAGGACGCGCGCGGACGGCTGCCGCTGCTGGCGCCGATGAGCGAGATCGCCGGCAAGATCGCCACCCAGGCGGGCGCCTTCATGCTCGAGAAGCCGCTGGGCGGGCGGGGCATCCTGCTCGGCGGGGTTCCCGGCGTGGCCTCGGCCAACGTGATGATCATCGGCGGTGGAGCGGTCGGCATGAACGCCGCCTTCATCGCGATCGGCATGGAGGCCGACGTGTTCGTCTACGACACCAACATCGACCGCCTGCGCGAGCTGGACGTCGCCTTCAACGGGCAGGCCTCGACCGTCTTCTCGTCGACCCTCTCGATCGAGGAGCGCCTCCCCGACACCGACCTGGTGATCGGCGGCGTGCTCGTCCACGGCGCCCGCGCTCCGCAGGTGATCAAGCGAGACCAGCTGGCGCTGATGAACGAGCACTCGGTGCTCGTGGACGTGGCGATCGACCAGGGCGGCTGCTTCGAGACCTCCCGCCCGACCACGCACCAGGACCCCACCTTCGAGGTCGACGGGGTGATCCACTATTGCGTCACCAACATGCCCGGCGCGGTGCCGATCACCTCGACCTATGCGCTCACCAACGCCACCCTTCCCTACGTGCTTGGCGCTCGCCGACTACGGGGCCGCCGAGGCCGCGCGGCGAGATCCGGGCCTGAAGCTCGGGGTTAACGTGGCCGCGGGCCAGGTCACGCATCCGGCCGTGGCCGAGGCGGTTGGAATGGACTACGTGCCACCGGAGGAGGTGCTGGGCATCGGGCCTCAAACGGCGGCCTGGCGGACGGCGCGAAGCGGGCGCGAAGCAAGCTACGACTTGAGTTGATCGACCAGGAGGAACCGAAGCGATGGCAACAGCTCTTCGAGCCGACGAGATCCGCCGGCGATGGTCGACAACCTGCGCTTCTTCGCGGGCGGAACTCTCACCTCGCACCAAGACTTCGCCACGGCCGTGGCGACGGCCTGCGGACCACAGCGGGTAGCCTGGAGTAAGGGATCAGGCAATCAGCGGGAACGCCAGGCGACCGCATGAGGAGTGGAGCAAGATGAGCAAGTACTCAGTCGTTAACCCGGCAAGCGGCGAGACGGTCGCGGAGTATCCGGAGATCTCCGACGAGGACCTCTCGGCAGCGATCACGGCGGCGGAGGAGACCCACCGCAATTGGGGGCTGAAGACGTCGACCGCCGAGCGGGCCTCGCTGGTCAAGAGGGTGGCCGAGCTTCACTCCGAGCGCCGGGAGGATCTGGCCGAGATCATCGTGCGGGAAATGGGCAAGCCGATGGAGCAGGCGCTCGGCGAGGTCGACTTCTGCGTGGACATCTGGGGTTTTTACGCCGACAACGCAGAGGACTTCCTCAAGGACGAGCCGATCTCACTGCTGGCGGGCGACGGCACGGCCGTGATCCGGCGGGCGTCGGTTGGCCCGCTCCTGGGAATCATGCCCTGGAACTTCCCCTACTACCAGGTGGCCCGCTTCGCGGCTCCGAACCTGGTCACAGGCAACCCGATCCTGCTCAAGCCGGCGCACCAGTGCCCGGAGTCGGCGAAGGCGATCCAGGCGATGATCGAAGACGCCGGCTTCCCCGCCGGCGCCTACGAGACCATCCTCGCCACGAACGATCAGATCGCCGAAGTGATCGCCGACCCGCGAATCCAAGGCGTTTCGCTGACCGGCTCCGAGCGGGCCGGAGCCGCGGTCGCGGAGATCGCCGGGCGCAACCTGAAGAAGGTCGTGCTCGAGCTCGGCGGGTCCGATCCGTTCATCCTCCTGGGAGCCGAGGACATGGACGAAGCGGTGGAGGCCGCGGTCGCTGGTCGTCTCGACAACACCGGCCAGTCCTGCAATGCCGCGAAGCGGTTCATCGTCGCCGACGAGATCTACGACGATTTCCTCGAGAAGTTCAAGGCCGCGATGACCGCAGCCGAGCCCGGCGATCCGATGTCCGACGACGCCGAGATGGGGCCGCTCTCGTCAGCGTCCGCGGCGGAGACCCTCCAGGACCAGCTCGATCGGGCGGTCGCCCAGGGCGCGGAGATAGTCGCCGGCGGGGATCGGAAGGACAACTTCTTCTCGAGCACTGTCCTGGTTGGAGTCACTCCGGAGAACGACGCCTACCGCGAGGAGTTCTTCGGGCCGGTGGCGAGCGTGTACCGGGTCGCCTCCGAGGAGGAGGCGATCGAGCTGGCGAACGCCACCCCGTTCGGGCTCGGTTCGTACGTCTTCTCCGACGATCCGGAACAGGCCCTCCGGGTGGCGGACGGCCTCGACACGGGGATGGTCTACGTCAACGGGGTAGGGCTCGATGGGGCCGAGCTGCCCTTCGGCGGCGTCAAGCGATCGGGCTTCGGCAGGGAGCTCGGCCGGTACGGGATCGAGGAGTTCGTCAACAAGAAGCTGATCCGCGTGGTGAAGTAGCTCGGGCGAAGCGGCTACTCGACGTTAGTGATCACGCGACAGCTGCGTCGGGGTTGGCGGTGACCGCCGGTGGCAGCGGGGGACCGCTCGGGCCCGAGCCGGCAGAACGATGTCCGATGTTCCGGCACTATGAATGCCGTTTTCGGCCATCGCGAGCGCACCGCAACCCATGCAAAGCACCACTTCTGCCTTCGCGTGAAAGCGGAACGGCCCTATCCAGCCGGGATGGGCACCTCGAGGGGGGGCAGCCGCAAATGAGGACAACTGTGCGGTTGACCAACGACCACATCCCGCTGGCCTCGGAGATGCCGCACGGCGGCTACAAGCAGTCCGGCTACGGGAAGGACCTGTCGATCTATGCGCTCGAGGACTACTGCGAGATCAAGCACGTGATGGTCAGCCTCGGCTGAGCCTCGGCGCGTCGCCGGTCCCGTGAGCATCGGGCTAGGCTCTGCGCATGTGCAAGAACATTCGTACGCTCCACAACTTCGATCCCCCGGCGACGGACGACGAGGTCCGTGCGTCCGCGCTGCAGTACGTCCGCAAGATCAGCGGCTCGAGCAAGCCCTCTCACGCGAACGCCGAAGCGTTCGATCGTGCGGTCGCGGAGGTCGCCGCCGCCACGCAACGGTTGCTTGAGGGGCTGACGACGTCCGCTCCGCCTAGAAACCGCGAGGTCGAGGCGGCGAAGCGTCAGGCGCGGGCCGCCGCCCGTTTCGCCTGACCGTTCGGCACGGTTCGCGGATGAGGCAGCTGACGCTGGTCGAGCCGCGCCGATTGGAGTGGCTGGACGTGGACGAACCGGAACGGCACCACGGACGCGAGGCGCTCGTCCGTCCGCTGGCGGTCGCCACGTGCGACCTCGACGCGCCGGTGATCGCCGGATTGACGCCCTATGAGCCGCCGATCGCCGTCGGGCACGAGTGCGTGGCGGAGGTGGCGGAGGCGGCGGACGGCGGGCCGAAGCGGGGCACGCTCGTCAGCGTGCCGTTCCAGATCTCATGCGGGGATTGCGAGCGCTGCCGGCGCGGGCTGACCGGAAACTGCGAGAGCGTGCCGTTCCTCTCCATGTACGGGTTCGGCTCGTTCGGCGGGGACTGGGGCGGGTTCCTGTCGGAGCTGGTCCGAGTCCCGTTCGCGGACCACATGCTCGCGCCCCTGCCCGAGGGCGTCTCGGCGGAAGCGGCCGCCAGCGTGTCCGACAACATCGTCGACGGCTGGCGGCTGGTCGCGCCCGGACTCGAGCAGTGGCCCGGCGCCGAGGTGCTGATCGCGGGCGGCTCGCCGAGCGTGGGCCTCTACGGAGTGCAGATCGCCTTGGCGCTGGGTGCCGCGCGGGTCGTCTACTGCGACGTGGAGGGCGAGCGGCTGCGAAAGGCCGACGACCTGGGGGCCGAGGTCGTCGAGGGCTATCCGGAGCGCCTGGGCCCGTTTCCCGTCACCGCGATGGTCGCCGCCGACCCGGCTGCGCTCGCGCTCGCGCTGCGCTCGACGGCCCCTGATGGCGTCTGCACCTGCGCCGGGATCATCTTCGGCCGGGAGACGCCCGTCCCGCTGATCGAGATGTACACGAAGATCACCACCTTCCGTACCGGCCGCCCGCACGCGCGGCCGGCGATCCCGCAGGTACTCGAGCTGATGGCGAAGGGGGCGCTCCGACCTGAGCGCGTCACCGACCGGACCCTTGCCTGGGAGGAGGCACCCGAAGCGCTCGCCGACAACCGCGGCAAGCTCGTCTTCAGCCGGGCCGGTTAACCGCGTACCCGCCGCTTCAGTGCGACGCCGAGACCAGCCGCCGCAGGCGCCCGAAGCGACGGTTCCGAAGGATCCGCCGCGCCGCATTGTGGCCCGAGGCCGCCATCACGCCTCCCCCCGGGTGGGTGCCCGCGCCGCACAGGTACAGGCCGTCGACCGGGGTCGAGTAGCGAGCGAGCGAGGGTGAGGGTCGCATGAAGGCCATCTGGTCGAGGCCCTGCTCGCCCTGGAAGATCGAGCCGTCGACGAGGCCGAAGATTCGCTCCAGGTCCGGCGGCGCCAACACCTCGCGCTCGAGGATCGCCCCGGGCAGGTTTGGCGCGTAGCGGGCCAGGTGCTCGATGCAGGCGTCGGCGTAGCGCTCACGGGCGTCGCCCTCCCAGGCCTCCTCGCCGGGTGGGCCGTACTGGGTGAACATCGTCATCACCCAGCGCCCGTCGTCGGTCAGGCTCGAGTCGATCGCGGAGGGCAACTCGGCCTCGACGTACGGCGCGCCCGCTGGCCTTCCGGCCAGGGCGTCCTGCCAGGCGCGCTCCAGGTAGTCGATCGAGGGGCAGAGGTTGACGCCGGTGCGCTCCAGCATGTGCTGCTGCTCCTCGGTCACCCCCTCGTAGCGCGGTGCCTCGCCGAGGATCAGGTTGATCTTCACGGAGCCGCCCCGAGTTCGGTAGCGGCGCATGTCGCGGGCCACGTCCTCGGGGAAGTGCTCGGCTCCGGCGAGGTCGAGGATGGTCGTCTTGGGGTGGGCGCCGGAGGCGACGATCGGGGCCCGGATCTCTTCCCCGTCGGCGAGGGTCACACCCACAACCCGGCCTTCGCGGATGTCGATCGAGGCGACCGGCGCGCCGGTGCGGATCTCGGCGCCGGCCGCTTCGGCTGAGCGGGCGATCGCCTGGCTGATCGCGCCCATGCCCCCGATCACCTGCCCCCAACCGCCCGGGATCCCGTCGATCTCGCCGAGCGCGTGGTGGAGCAGGTTGTAGGCGGTGCCCGGCGTGCGGGGCCCCGCCCAGACGCCGACCACGCCCGTCGAGGCGATCGACCCCTTGAGCCCCTCGTGCTCGAACCAGTCGTCGAGCAGGTCGGCGACCGACATCGTGAAGATGCGGACCAGGTCGTGGACGTCGCGACGGCCGAGCCCGGCCGCACGCGCCCCCTCCCGCAGCAGGGAGACGAGATCGGCCGGGTGATGTGAGCCGAGGGCCGGCGGCTCGCGCAGCATCATCGGCCGCAGGAACGACGCGGTGCGGTCGAGCAGGTCCTCGAAGCCCTCGTACACCTCGCTGTCGCGCTTCGAGAAGGCCTTGATCGAGGACGCCGTGCGTGCGGGCTCGTTGAAGAAGAAGATGGGGCCGTCGGCGCTGAGCGCCGCGTAGGCGGGATCGAGCGGGATCGCCCGATAGCCGTAGTCGCGAAGGCGCAGGTCCGAGACGACCTTCGGCTGGAGCATCGAGACCACGTAGCTCGCCCGCGAGACGCGCGCGCCGGGCCAGACCTCCTCGGTCACGCACGCCCCGCCCAGGATCGATCGCCGCTCGAGCACCACCACGCTCAGGCCGGCGCGAGCCAGGTAGGCCGCGGTCGTGAGGCCGTTGTGGCCGCCACCGACGACGATCGCGTCATAGGAGCGGGGCACGCCGGGCGCGGCGGGAACGGACGTGGGGGTGCGCGTGGCGGCCTCGATGGCGGCGAGTCTATCGTACGCTTGACTACAAGATCAACGGGTCGGGAACGGGGGCGTCGAGGCGAGCCATCGGGGGTGGCGGGCGGCGGCCGAGCGCGTCGAGCGCGACGCAGCCCTCCGGGTGGACGACCACCGGATTGAGCTCGAGCAGGTCGAGGCCGGATTCGAGCAATAGCGACCCGATCGCGGCGGCGAGGCTGGAGGCCGCGGCCAGGTCGGCCGCCGGGCGGCCGCGTCCGCCGGCAAGGCCGCCGGCTCCGCGCAGCGAGAGGATCGCGTGCTCCACCCGCTCCGCGTCCGCGGGCAGCGGCACGATCGCGACGTCGTCGAGGGCCTCGGTCCAGATCCCGCCGAGGCCGACCACTAGCGCCGGGACGACCGCGTCAGCGCGGGCCGCGATCAGGAGCTCGGCGCCGGGAGGCGCCATTCGCTCCACCAGGACCCGGGCGCCGGCGGCCACCGGTGCGGAGGAGAGCTCGCGATACGCGGCTCGCGCTTCGTCGGCTGTCCGCACGTTCAGCCGCATCGCACCCGCGTCGCTCTTGTGGTGCAGGTTGGGGGCCGCCAGCTTCACCGCCACTGGCCCGCTGAGTTCGGGCACGGCGGCCGCACAATCGTCTTCGCTCACGACCACCCTGCCATCTGGCACCGCGATCCCGGCCCCCCGCAGCAGCTCCTTCGCCTCGATCTCGTCCAGCCAGCCGTCGGCCTCCGGCGTCGCGTCAGGATCGCCTGATAGCCCGGCTTCGGCGGCGTGACGCGATCGCGCGCAGGCGTCGTGGATCGGCGGCATCGAGCCGGAGCGCCCGCGCGCAAGCGAGCGCCGTTCGCAAGCCGGCGACCACCGGCACGCCGCGGTCCGCCAGCTCGCCGCTGGCCGCGTCGTCCACGAGGTCGGGCAGGGTCGAGGCGACCAGGGTGGCGGCGTCGGTCTCCGCCGCGCCGGCGACGATCCCGGCGCGGACCGCGGCCCAGGTGGCGGCCGCCTCGGGCGCCAGGCCCTGGGGGTGGTCATAGAGGATCAGGAGCTGGTCGATCGCCGGGTCGGCGCCGACCGTGACCGCGATCCGGCGCAGCAGGTCGGTGTCGCCCCAGATCATCGCCGTGTAGTCGAGCGGGTTGCCGATCGTCGCCGCCGAGGGCAAGAGCTCCGCCAATCGCTCGCGGGTCCCGGCGGCCAGATCTGGCAGCTCGGCGCCGAGGCGAGCGGCCTCGTCGGCGGCGATGCTGGAGTCGCCGCCCGAGCAGGTGAGGATCGCGAGCCCCCCGTCGCCCCGCGGCCGGGCGCGCCGCTCCGCCAGAGCCCGGGCGAGCTCGAGCAGCTCGTGCGGGTCGCCGGCCCAGGCGCCGCCCGCCTCCTCGACGAGGGCGCGGAAAACCCTCTGATCGCCCGCGACGGCGCCCGTGTGCGCGGAAGCTGCACGCGCGCCGGCCTCGGAGGCGCCCACCTTCAGTACGGCCACCCTGACCCCATGCTCGGCGCAGCGCGCAAGCGACTCGGCCAGGCGCGCGCCGTCTCCGTCCTCCTCCAGGAACAGCGCCACCGAGCGCACCCCCTCGCGTTCGCAGATCGCCGCCAGCCAGTCGCTGGCGTCGAGCACGGCCTGGTTGCCGGTGGAGAGGACGGTGTGGTAGCGGATCCCGCGGCGCGAGCCGAGCGCGTTGACTGCGACGTTGCCGCTCTGCGAGATCATCGCCACACCGCCCGGCTCGAGGGGCGGCACAGAGTCTCCCCACATCGGCGCCCGCGCGCCGACCGCGAAGATCCCGTTGCCGTTCGGGCCACACAGCGGCATTCCCCCCGCCAGCGCCACCTCGCGGAGCTCCCGCTCCAACCCGCGGCCCTCGGCGATCTCGCCGAAGCCGGCCGAGATCACCACCGCGCCGCCGCAGCCCCGCGCGACCGCCTCGGCGATCACCGCCGGCACCCCCCGGGCCGGGATCGCCACCACCACCGCGTCGACCGGCTCGGGGAGGTCGGTCACCGAGGGTACGCAGGGTCGGTCGTGCACCTCGGTGCGTCGCGGATTCACGCCCCACACGTCCCCCTCGAACCCGGCGCGGGCCAGGTTGCGAAGCACGATGTCGCCGTAGGCGCCTGGCCGGTCATTGGCCCCGACGACCGCGATCGAGCGCGGCTCGAGCAGCGGAGTCGGGTCCAGGGTTCCCGAGGCGTGGGCGGCCGAGTTGCGCTCCATGGACGATCGCAACTCGGCCACGGGCGAAACCTAGTGGAGGATCCGCTCCACGCCCCGTCGCTCGAGGCCCCGCGCGACGATCAGCCGCTGGATCTCGCTGGTGCCCTCCCAGATGCGGTCGACGCGCAACTCGCGCAGCAGCCGCTCGGCGACGTTGGAGCGCAGATAGCCTCGCCCGCCGAAGGCCTGCACGCAGCGGTCGGCGCAGCGCCAGGCCGCCTCGCTGGTGAACAGCTTGGCCATCGAGGCCTTGTGGTGGACGATCTTCGCGTCCGCCCCCGAGTCGGCCAGCGACGCCACGGTCAGCGTCAGCAGCCGGCCGGCCGCGGCATCGGCCGCCGAGTCGGCGAGCGGAAAAGAGACACCCTGGTGGTCGTAGATCCGCGAGCCGCCCTGCTCGCGCTGGAGCGCCCACGCGACGGTCTCGTCGAGCAGCCGCCACATCGCTCCTCCGCAGCGCGCCGCGATTCCCAGTCGCTCCTCGGTGAACCAGGAGCGCTGGAGCTCCTCCCCGCCGCCGACGCCGCCGATCACGTCGTCCTCGGCCACCTCGACATCGCGCAGGCGGATGGTCGGGTGCCCCTCGGGGTAGTTGTGGGTGAAGGCGGGATCATCGACGATCTCGACCCCCGGCCGGTCGCGATCGACGACGAACAGAGTGGGCAGGCGCTCGGAGCCGTCGACCACGTTCGCCACCACTACGTACACGGAGGCGATGTCACCTGCGGTCACGAACCACTTCTCCGCGTTGAGCCGGAAGCCGGCCTCTGTCCGGTGGGCCGTGGCCGCGATCGCGGAGGGATCCGACCCGGCGTCGCGCTCGGTCACCGCGTAGGCGTCCTTGAGCTCGCCGCGCAGCGCCGGGCGAAGGTAGCGGTCGATCTGCTTGGCGCTGGCGTGCGCCCAGACGTTGTAGGCGTTCGGCACGTGCCAGTGGATCGCGTTCGTGGTCCGGCCGTACTGCTCCTCGACCAGCGCCCACTCGAGCCGAGTCCACCCCTGTCCGCCGTGCTCGCGGGCGTGCAGGCCGCCGTTCAGCCCGGCGTCGATCGCCTCGCGTTTGACCCGGTCCACGAGCTCGTCGGGGAGCCGGCCGCCGCGCCGCTCGGCCTCCTGTTCCAGCGGCATCAGGACGTCCTCGGCGAAGCTCCGCGCTCGGTCTCGCAGCGCGAGTGCTCCCTCGTCGACCTCGAACGGGAGCGCGGCCGCGATGCCTGGCGCCTCGGCGAGCGACTTGACCTCCATCGGCTCGTCAGACTAACATGCGATTGACTACAAGATCAACCCGGTCGCCGAGCCAGCGGCGAGCGGACCGCCGGAAACCCAGTCAGGAGGCCAGGCTTGGGCACCCAGCAGCAGACAGCAAACACGCTTGACCTCGACCCCCGGGAGGTCGAGGCCACGCTCCAACCGCTGGAGCGGGCAACGATGCTGCCGCCGCGAGCGGTTACGGATCCCGCCGTCCTCGACTGGGAGCTCGAGACGATCTTCCGCGGCTGGGTCTGCGTGGGGCATGCCTCCTTGGTGGCCGAGCCGGGGAGCTACCTGATGCGCGAGGTCGGCACCGACAGCGTCGTCGTGATGGGCGGCGAGGACGGCCGCCCACGCGCCTTCCTCAACGTCTGCCGGCACCGTGGCGCCAGGCTGATCCAGGACTTCGAGGGGAGCGTCCGCCGTCGGGTCCAGTGCCCCTACCACGGCTGGTCGTACGGACTCGACGGCGAGCTCAAGGCGGCGCCCCACATGGAGGGGATCGAGGACTTCGAACCCTCGTGCTGGGGCCTGATCCCGGTCCGGGTCGCGACCGTGGGCGGCCTGGTCCTGATCGACCTTGGCGGCGACGCTCCCGACCTCGACTCCCATATGGGGGACCTCGCCGGCTACCTGGAGCGCTACCGGGTCGGCTCCCTGCATCGCGCCGGCCGGGCCTCCTACGAGGTCGCGGCCAACTGGAAGGCGCTCGCCGAGAACTACAGCGAGTGCCTGCATTGCCCCGGCGTCCATCCGGAGCTCAACAGGCTGAGCCACTACATGAGCGGGGAGGTGCTGGAGGGCGCGGGCGCCTGGTGCGGCGGCTCGATGACCCTGACCGAGGGCGCCTTGACGATGGGACGCGAGGGCGGCCACGCGCACCGTCCTCCCATCGACGGCCTCTCCGGCCAGGATCTGAGCTCCGTCCTCTACTTCGTGCTGTTCCCGAACGCGCTCGTCTCGCTGCATCCGGACTACGTGATGCTGCACACCCTTTGGCCGCGCGCCGTCGACCGCACCGAGGTGGTCTGCGAGTGGCTCTTCGAGCCGGCGACCATCGCCGCCGACGGCTTCGACCCCTCGGACGCGATCGACTTCTGGGACCAGGTCAACCGCGAGGACTGGCACGTCTGCGAGCTGACCCAGTTGGGCGTGCGCAACCGCGGGGCGGTGGCCGGTCGCTACTCGGCCGAGGAGGCCGACGTGCACGCGTTCGACGTTATGGTGGCCGAGCGTTACATGGAGGCGCTTCGCGAGCGCGAGGAGGTGACGGCGTGAACGAGATCGCGGCCAAGCTGGGGGAGGTCGGTCTGCCCGAGCCCGTGTCCGAGCTGGCGAAGCGCGACTGGGACGCGATCGTGGTCGGCGGCGGCCACAACGGGCTCACCGCCGCCGCCTACCTGGCCCGGGCGGGGCGCTCGGTCTGCGTGCTGGAGCGCCGCGAGCGCCTGGGTGGCGCCTGCACCCTCGAGCGCCCCTTCTCCGACGAGCGATTCGTCATCAGCCCGTGTGCCTACGTGGTCGGCCTGCTCGACGACCTCGTGATCCGGGAGCTCGACCTCGAGCGCCGCGGCCTTCGCTACTGGATCGCCGATCCCAACCTCTGGGTGCCCTTCGACGACGGCACCGCCTTCGGGCAGTGGCTCGACCCCTCGCGCACCCAGGCGAACCTCGAGAAGCTGGGCGTCTCGGCGGACGACATCGAGGGCTACTGGGCCTATGAGGAGCTGTTCGACGAGGTGCGCCGCAAGCTGCGCCGGGGCGAACGGGACACCTGGATCGGCGAGACCCCGACCCGCGCCGAGATCGAGGAGCTGCTCGACTCCGACCGGACGATGATCGACCTCGTCTTCGAGGCCTCGATCGCCGACGTGCTCGACGACCACCTGTCCGACGAGCGCCTCAAGACCGCCCTCTTCGGCCAGGGGATCATCGGCACCTGGGGCGGGCCGAAGGACCCGGGCACGGCCTCGATCAAGCTCATGCACTTCCAGGGCGACCTCGACGGCCAGGGCCCGGTGTGGGGGTACGTCGAGGGCGGCATGGGGATGATCAGCTTCGCGATCGCCGACGCCGCGCGCGACGCCGGCGCGGTGCTTGCCTGTGGGGTCCCCGTCGCCGAGATCGTCCCCGGCGAGGGCGTCACCCTCGAGGACGGCACCTCGCTGCGGGCGGGCACCGTGATCTCGAACGCCGACCCGAAACGAACGCTCGGCATGCTCGGAAGCCAGGAGATCGATGCCGCGTTCCGCGAACGGCTCGAGCGCTGGAAGGTCCGCAGCCCGGTGGTCAAGTTCAACGCGGCGCTCGAGCGGCTGCCGAGCTGGAGCGCCGCGCCGGGCGAAACGTGGCCGGCGCGAGCGATGGTCGACGTCACGGGCACGATCGAGGAGGCGCAGCGCGCCTTCGAGGCCGCAGAGAGGGGCGAGCCGGCCGTCGCCTTCGGCGAGATCTACTTCCAGACCGGCTATGACCCCAGCCCCGCCCCGGACGGCAAGCACTTGATGAGCGTCTTCGGCCAGTACGCGCCCTACGAGCTTTCGGACGGTGACTGGGACTCTCGCCGCGAGGCGGTCGCGCGCCAGTTCATCGAGCTGATCGACCGCTTCGCCCCGGGCTTCGAGGACTGCCTGGTCGAGTACGAGGTCCTCGGCCCCCCGGACATCGAGTCGCGGATCGGGCTGACGGGCGGCAACATCTTCCAGGGCGAGGTGACGCCGGACCAGATGTGGGAGGGCAGGTTGCCGGCGCGAACGCCGGTCGCCGGCCTCTACATGTGCGGGGCCGCCACCCATCCCGCAGGCAGCGTCATCGCCCTGAACGGGCGCAACGCGGCTGCCGCCGTCCTCGCCGATGCAGGCGTGGCGCTGGCCGCCGCATAGGTCAGGACAGGGTCCGCCTTGGCCACTCCGGTCGCCTCCGTGTCGCAGAGCACCCGGGAGCGGATCCTCGAGGCCGCCTGCGACCTGATCGCGGCGCAGGGGATCGACGAGGTGAGGATCGCCCGGGTGGCCAGGAGGGCCGGCGCCTCCACCGCCCTCGTGCATCACTACTTCTCGACCCGCGAGGAGCTGCTCGAGCAGGCGCTCATCCACTCCTTCGAGCTGGTCGGCCAGGAGCGCTTCCCGGATGGGGTAGGCGAGGCCGAGTCGGCGACCGCGGCCCTGGCCCGCGCGATCCGCGAGTGCCTGCCGGAGCCGGGCCGCCCTCAGCGCGACTGGGTGCTCTGGGTGGAGCTGTGGCTGCGTGCCGTGCGCGAGCCGAGCCTTCGCCCGGTCGCGGCCCGGCTGTACGAGCGCTACCGCGGGTGGATGGCGGCGCTGATCCGGGCCGGCACCCAGAGCGGCGAGTTCCGCTCCGACGTCGACGTCGGTGCCGTCGCGGACTTCGCCATGGCCCTGCTCGACGGGGCCGGCGTCAGGGCGCTGATCGCCGACCCCGCGATGGATGTCGAGGCAGCGCGTGCCCTGGTCGCCGAGCGCTTGGCGCCGCAGCTCGGGATCGAGGCGGCCGCACTCCTCTAGACACTGAAGCTGACGGCACCCGGGCTGGGCCGTCGTGTACGTCTCGCAGTATCTCGGGCCCCAGCATTGGACGTCTCGGCCTTGTCCTGGCCGAGCCAGGGGTGTAACTTGAACGCCGGTTCAATTTTCGGTAGCCCAGTGAGGAGAGAGGATGGGCCGGGGCCGTTGAGTCCGCGCCCGCAGATCGATCACATCCGCAAGCCGCAGATTCTCGCTGCCGCCGCTGAGGTGATCGGCGAGCGCGGACTCGCCTCCACCCGGATCGCCGATGTCGCCGAGCGAGCCGGGCACCAGCCCGCCGACCGTCCTCTACTGGTTCGGTTCGAAGGACGACCTGCTCACCGACGCGCTGACCTTCGACGAGGACCGTTTCTACGGCGCCGTGACCGAGCGCCTCGCCGGGCTCGAGCGCCCTCGCGACCGGCTCCGCGTGCTGATCGAGGCCTGCGCCGCCGAGTACGACTGCAGGCTGTGGATGGAGCTCTGGGGCAGGGCCCTGCAAGATGACGGCGCGGCCGTTGCCCGTCAGCGTCTCGATGACCGCTGGCGCGACCAGATCGCCGAGGTCATCCGCGCCGGCCAACACCTCGGCGAGTTCGCGGACGTCGATGGCGACGACATGGCCGCGATCCTCGCCTCGCTGTTGGATGGACTTGCCGTGCAGGCGACCCTGGGCGACCCCGGGATCCTGCCCAACCGCATGCGCGAGCTGGCCGTCAGCACCGCGGAGCTCCTGCTCGGTTGCGAGCTGCCGGCGCCAGAACACGAGGCCCTCGCGGGGGCCCCCGGAGGCGGAACGGCGGGCCTGGCGCGATGAGCGAGCGTCGAGCGAGCGACGGTCCCCCGAGTGACCTCTGGACCCCGGAGACCTGGACGATGCGACGTCGCGAGTTGCTCCAGGTCGGTGCCGGGCTGGCGCTGGGCGCGGCTCTCGCGGGCTGCGGGATCGGGCGCGGCATCCAGGGGGACGTCAACCGGAGGATCGAGCCGAAGGTGGACGGCGACCTCTTCTACTTCAACTACTCCCAGTACATCGACCCGGCGCTCGTGAAGGAGTTCGAGAAGCGCTACGACGTGCGGGTGATCGAGTCCTACTTCGACTCGATGGAGGGGATGCTGGCGAAGCTGCGGGCGGGCAACGCCTACGACGTGATGTTCCCCACCGCCGAGTACGTGCAGCGGCTGGTCCAGCAGGAGCAGCTGCTGCGGATTCCGCGCGACAAGCTCGAGAACCTCGACAACATCTACGGCTACTTCGATGATCCCTGGTACGACCCCGACTCCGCGCACTCGGTCCCCTACGCGCTCTACATCACCGGGATCGGCTACCGGGCGGACATCCTGGACAACATGACCGGCTCCTGGGACGACCTCGGCAACGAGGAGGCGGCGGGGCGGATCTACGTGCTCGACGACTACCAGGAGGCGCTCGCCGCGGGCAACCTGCGAAACGGCTACGACATGAACACGGTCGTGGACTCGGAGCTGGACGCCACCAAGGACTGGCTGGTGGGCCTGAAGCCGCTTCTGCGCGGCTTCTCGGTGGACACGATCACGAACATGTCGAGCGGCAACGCCTGGATCCAGCACCTGTGGAACGGCGACATCGTCAACATCCGCTACCGGGTCGACGACCCCGAGGCCTACCAGTTCGAGAAGATCACGCAGGACGGGTTTCCGGTCGGCAGCGACGCGATGGTGATCCCGGTCAACTCGGAGCACCCGGGCACGGCGCTTCTGTTCATGGACTTCATGCTCGACCCCAAGAACGCCGCGCAGAACGTCGCCTGGAACGGCTACCCGATGCCCAACCAAGGCCAGGACGAGACGTTCGACAAGCTGGCCAAGGGCGACCCGAACATCGTCGTCACCGTCGACGATCTCGAGGGCGGCGAGCAGTTCGCCAACCTCCCCCAGGAGGACCGCGAGCTGTGGACCAACACGTTCCTCGAGGTCAAGGCTGAGTCGTGAGCGAGAACCGCTTCGCGCACCTGATGCTGGCCCCGGCGGGAGTGTGGCTGCTGCTGCTGTTCGCAGTCCCGCTGGGCATCGTCCTGGCGGTCTCCCTGGGGACGACGGACCCCGTGTACCAGGCGATCTACGGCTGGCACCCGGGGAACTTCGCCGACGTGTTCGACCCGCTGTTCGCGCCCGTGCTGCTGCGCTCGGTCGGCTACGCGCTCGCCACCGTGGTCCTCTGCCTGCTGATCGGCTACCCGATCGCCTACTACATCGCCCGCTTCGGCGGTCGTTGGAAGACGCTGTTGATCGCGGTTGTGGTGCTGCCGTTCCTGGTCAACTACCTGGTTCGCACCTACGCCTGGGTGGCGATCCTCTCCGATGAGGGACTGGTGAACGGGATCCTCACCGACGCCGGCATCACCGAGAACGGGGTCCGCTTTGTCAACACCTCGTGGGCCGTGATCGGCGGCCTGGTCTATGGCTACCTCGCGTTCATGATCCTGCCGCTGTACGCGGCGCTCGACCGCATGGACCCCTCCCTGATCGAGGCCGGCAAGGACCTCTACGGGACCCGCTGGCAGACCTTCTGGCACGTCACCTGGCCGGCGGCCTTCCAGGGGGTGGCCGCCGGTTGCGTGCTGGTCTTCCTCCCCGCGGTCGGTGACTTCATCTCCGCCCAGCTGCTCGGCGGCCCGGACACGTACATGGTCGGGAACCTGATCCAGCAGCAGTTCCTCGAGGCTCAGAACTGGCCCTTCGGAGCCGCGCTGACGATCGTGATGATGGCCTTCCTGCTGATCTGGATGCTGATCTACCTGCGCTCCGCGGCGCGGGCCTCCCGGGAGGCCACGGCATGAGCGCTCAGGGGTGGGCTGCGAGGCTGCCAGGGGTGCGGCGACGCGCCGGGCGCCGGCGCGACTTCGACCGCCCCCGCTTCCTGCGCGCGTTCTTCCTCTTGTTCGTGTTCTTCAGCTTCGCGCCGCTGGCGATCGTGGCGCTGTTCTCGTTCAACTCCACCCCCTCGCTGCAGAACTTCACGGGCTTCAGCCTGCAGTGGTACGACGAGTTCTTCGCCAGCGTGACCCTGCGCGAGTCGCTGATCGCCAGCATCGAGATCGGGCTGGTGACGATGATCGTCGGGACCGTGCTCGGCACTACCCTCGCCTTCGCCCTCGTCCGCGCCCGGTCGCGGGTCGCACAAACCAGCAACGTCCTCATGCTGATCCCGCTCGTCACTCCGGAGATCGTCGCCGGCGTCTCCGCGCTGCTGCTGTTCACGCAGATCGGCATGGACCTCTCGCTGCTCACGATCATGATCGCCGAGATCACTTTCTCGATCTCGTTCGTGACCGTGATCGTGCGAGCGCGGCTGTCGGCGTTGAACCGCGAGGTGGAGGAGGCGGCGCTGGATCTCGGCGCCACCCGCATGCAGACGGTCCGCCTGGTCGTGCTGCCCGCGCTGTGGCCGGCAATCATCGCCTCGGCGCTGCTGATCTTCGCGCTCAGCTTCGACGACTTCGTGATCGCGTTCTTCACCACCGGCGAGTCCCCGACGCCGCTGCCGGTCCAGATCTACTCCTCGATTCGCTTCGGGGTCAGGCCTACGATCAATGCGATCGGGACCCTGATGCTGGTGATCTCGTTCCTGATCGTTGCGTTGGCCGTGGCACTGCCGCGCCTGCTGGGGCGGCACGAGGAGGAGAATGTGCTGATCGGAAGAGAGGCCGCATGACCGCGAACCACACGACCACTGACACGACGCCCGTCGCCGCGAGCCGCGGCGACGGCACCGGCCAGGAGGCGATCCGCTTCGAGGGCGTGACGAAGCGCTTCGGCTCCACCACCGCGGTCGACGACCTCACGCCTGTCGATCCGGCGCGGCGAGTTCTTCTCGCTGCTCGGGCCGTCCGGGTGCGGGAAGACGACCACGCTGCGCATGGTCGCCGGATTCGAGCAGCCGACCGAGGGGAGCGTCTACCTGGAGGGCGAGCCGGTGGATGACGTCCCCCCCTACTCGCGGAACGTCAACACGGTGTTCCAGAGCTACGCCCTGTTCGAGCACCTCGACGTGGAAGGAAACGTCTCCTTCGGGCTGAAGCGCCGCAAGGTGGCCGGCGACGAGATCCGCAGCCGCGTGGCGGAGGCGCTCGAGCTCGTCCAGCTCACCGGCCGGGAGCACGCCAAGCCGCGCCAGCTCTCGGGGGGGCAGATGCAGCGCGTGGCGCTCGCCCGTGCGCTCGTCAACCGCCCGGCGGTGCTGCTGCTCGACGAGCCGCTCGGAGCGCTCGACCTGAAGCTGCGCAAGCAGATGCAGGTCGAGCTGAAGGAGATCCAGCGCGAGGTCGGGATCACCTTCCTCTACGTCACCCATGA
Organism: uncultured Actinomycetes bacterium; assembly: GCA_963740145.1. Taxonomy (GTDB): domain Bacteria; phylum Actinomycetota; class Thermoleophilia; order Solirubrobacterales; family 70-9; genus AC-56. The sequence continues at coordinate 58,781 of CAVUDI010000010.1, read as the reverse complement.
CCAGGAGGAGGCGCTGGCGATGTCCGACCGGATCGCGGTCATGGACGAGGGCATCGTGCAGCAGTGTGGCCCGCCCGAGGAGATCTACGAGAGCCCCCAGAAGACGTTCGTCGCCGGGTTCATCGGCGTCTCCAACCTGCTTCCGGCCACCGTGGAGGGCGAGGGCGTGCGCCTGCAGACCGGCCAGCTGTTCCCCTCGACCCTCCCCGATGGCTGCGAGGAGGGCGCGTCGGTTTACTGCTCGGTGCGCCCGGAGAAGATCTTCCTGGACGACCTCGAGGACGGCATGGTCTCGGTGGAGGGCGAGATCGTGGAGCGGATCTACCTCGGCACGACGACCCAGGTGATCGTCCAGTTGGCGCCCGACATGCGCGTGGTCGCGCTGGAGCAGAACACCGCCCGCTCGCGCGCCGACGACCGTTGGGAGATCGGCGATCGCGTCAGGCTCGGATGGCACCCGGAGCACGCGCGGGTGCTGCGCTGGAATAGCTCCGGCGGCAGCCTCGCCTTCGGCTCGGACCGCTGGCACCGGCTGGGCCACGTAGCCTGACCCGGCAGGTCCACACATATTCACCGAGTACGGGATCGCGTCGGCTCGGCCGTGGCGCCGCGGGCGCGCCGCTGGCGCCCTCCTCCTCGCGGGTCAGGCGGTGGGCGAGGTAGACGGGGATGATCGAGATCGCGATCACCAGCACCGCGACGACGTTGATGATCGGCAGCTGGCTGGCGCGGAAGAGGTTGTTGAAGATCCAGATCGGCAGCGTCTCGACGGCGGCGCCGGCCGTGAACCGGGTGACGATGATCTCGTCGAACGACAGCGCGAAGGCGAGCAGCGCGCCCGCCACCAAGGCGGTGCGCATGTTGGGCAGGGTCACGTAGCGAAACGTCTGCCAGGTGTGCGCGCCGAGGTCCGCCGACGCCTCCTCGAGCGAGGTCGAGACGCGCCGCAGGCGAGCGACCACGTTGTTGTAGACGAGGACGATGCAGAAGGTCGCGTGGCCGACGATCACCGTGAACAGGCTGAGGTCGATGCCCATCACCTGGGTGAAGGTGTCGTTGAGGGCGATCCCGGTGACGATTCCCGGCAGCGCGATCGGCAGGACGACGATGAAGGAGATCGTCTCCCGCCCGAAGAAGCGGTGGCGCGAGACGGCGAGCGACGCCAGGGTGCCGAGGACGACCGCGATCGCGGTCGCCACCAGCCCGGCCTTGATCGAGGTTACGAACGCGTCGCGGGCACCTGTGTTGTCGATCGCCTTGCCGAACCAGTCCGCGGTCAGGCCATTGGGTGGCCACGCGAGCGTCCTGCCCGCGTTGAAGGCATAGATCCCGATCACGATCAGGGGCACGTAGATGAACGCCAGGGTCAGCGCGACCCCGGCGCGCAGGAGGAGTTGCGGAGCGCCTCGACAGCCTCATAGGTGCTCGAAGGCCCCGAGCCGGCGGGCGAGGAGCAGGTAGAGGATCATGACCACGATCGGCACCACCGCGAAGGCCGAGGCCAGCGGCTGGTTGGTGGTGATGTTGGCGTAGACGACGTTGCCGATGAACTGGGTGCTGGAGACCAGCTCGGGCGTGATGTAGTCGCCCAGCGTCAACGAGAACGTGAAGATCGAGCCGGCGACGACGGCGGGGAAGGCGAGCGGCAGGATCACTCGCCGGAAGGTCGTGAACGGCCTCGCCCCCATGTCCTCCGAGGCGCTCAGCAGCGAGTCGGGGATGCGCTCCAGCCCGGCGAAGATCGGGATGATCATGAAGGGCAGCCACAGGTAGCTCATCACCAGCCAAACCGCGACGTTTCCGTACCCCGGCCCGCTGGCGCCCAGCGGATCCAGCGCCCAGTTGAGCACTCCGCCCTCGGAGAGGATCGTGCGCCAGGCGTAGACCTTGACCAGGTAGCTCGACCACAACGGCATCAGCACCGCGACCACGAGCAATGCCTTCATTCGCCGGCTGGCGACCTTCGCCATGTAGAAGGCGATCGGGAAGGCGAGCAGGGCGTCGGTGATCGTGACCAACGCGGCGATCAGGATCGTGCGGCCGGCGATCTGGCGGTAGACGGGCTCGTCCGTCAGGATCTGGAAGTTGTCGAGGCTGAACGTCCGCTCGACCTCGCCGCTGACCGCGCCGACCTGCCAGAAGGCCGCAACCAGCATGACGGCGAGCGAGCCCAGGTAGCCGATGACCAGCCAGCCGATCGGCCCCGCCAGCAGGGCCCCGGCCTGGAGCCTCGGCCGTCCGTGGAAGAGGTCGGCGAGCCTGCGGCCCGCCGACCTCTTCGGCGCTGACGCGAGCGCGTCAGCGGCTTCCATCGATGCGTTCCTTGATCAGAGTGAGGCCGACGGCATCACCCCTTGATCTCGGTCCACGCCTGGACCCAGTCGTTGTAGTCCTTGCAGACCTCGCCCCGGTCGTCGCCGCAATCCGCAAGCGGCGTCTTCCAGTAGTAGACCCGCGACCAGAACTCCGGGTTGTCGGCGTTGTAGTCCTTGCAGTGGCTCGCCGTCCCGAAGTACTGGGGCGGCAGGTCTCCGATCAGGTCGCAGGACTTGCTCTGCGCCGGCGCCTCGCCGAAGTACGCCGCCACCTTGGCGTTGGTCTCCGGGCTGATGATGTGGTCCATCCACAGGTACATGCAGTTCGGATGCTCGGCCTCCGAGCTGAGCATCCAGGTGTCGGACCACCCGGTCGCGTCCTCCTTCGGGAGGAACCCCTGGGACGCCGGGGTCGAGGCCACGGGATCCCCTTCAGCCGACAGGGTCAGGTACTGGTACTGCCACGTGGTGCCGACCGTGGAGTCGCCGTTCGCGAACGACGAGATCTGCTTCGCGAAGTCGTGCCAGTACTCGCCGACGTTCGGCTGCTGCTGCTTGAGCAGGTCGACGGCCGCGTTGAACTGATCCTCGTCCAGCTCGTAGGGATCGTCGATCCCCAGATCGGGCTGGTGCGTCTTCAGGTACAGCGCCGCGTCCGCGATGTAGATCGGGTCGTCGTAGACGCTGATCTGGCCCTTGTACTTGCGACGCCTCCTCGGGATCGAGGATCAGCGCCCACGTGCTGCCGTCGACGTCGGAGGCTTGCTCCGTGTTCCACATCAACAGGTTCGCCCCGCGACCGTGCGGGATGCCGTAGTTGACGCCGTCGAACGTGTTGTAGTCGGCTGGTCCTTGAGGTCCGCGAACACGGTCTTGTAGTTCGGGACCAGGTCGACGTTGACCGGGTCGACGTCGCCGCCGTCGTTCAGGCGGACGCTCGCGTTTCCGGATGCGGAGACCCCGTCGTACTGGCCGGTCCGCATCAGCTCGACCGCCTCGTCGGACGTTCCGAAGACCTTCACGTTGACCTGGCAGCCCGATTCCTTCTCGAAGTCGCTGATCCAGTCGACCTTGGGATCGTTGGAGCCGTCCTCGCAGTAGCTGGGCCAGCAGAGCAGGTTCAGCTCGCCCTCGGGCTCGCCGATCTCGCTTAGGGCCTCGCCTCCACCGCCCCGCCGTCGTCGTCGTCGCCGCAGCCGGCCGCGAACGCGACCATGAACGCGAGCAGCGCGACGACGATGAGCCAGGCGACGCGGGCGGGATTTCCCGCTCGTATCGATCTCATGCGTCATCTCCTCTCTCACCGGCCGCGACGGCGACCGTGTGCTCAGGCCGCCATCCGACGACCACCTTCCGACCCGCCAGCTCGAGCGCCTCCGCGGAGGACGTCTCGAGGTTCTGGCGGACGACTTGAAGCTCCCCGCCGTCGTCGAGCTGGACGAGGTACCGGGTCACCATCCCCGCATAGGCGACGTCGCGGATCACGCCCGCGCTCGGTGTGCAGTCCCGTGCCGTCGTCGCTGGGCTCGAGCAGCCTGATCTTCTCCGGCCGCACCGTGAATCGATTGCCATCGCGCTCCAGCACGTTGGAGATGCCGACGAAGCCGCCCACGAACCGGGTCGCCGGGCGCTCGTAGATCTCGGCGGGCGCCCCCACCTGCTCGACACGCCCTTCGTTGAAGACCGCGATCCGGTCGCTCATCGTCAACGCCTCGTCCTGGTCGTGGGTGACGTAGATGAAGGTGATCCGGACCTCGCTCTGGATCCCCTTCAGCTCCACCTGCATCTGCTCGCGGAGCTTCAGGTCGAGCGCGCCGAGCGGCTCGTCGAGCAGCAGCACCCGCGGCCGGTTGACGATCGCGCGGGCCAGCGCCACCCGCTGTCGCTGGCCGCCCGACAGCTCGCTCGGCTTGCGCGACTCGAAGCCGGACAGGCGCACCATCTCCAGCGCCTCGGTGGCGCGGCTGGCGCGCTCCGAGCGGGACACCTTGCGGACCCGCATCCCGTACTCGACGTTCTCGGCCACGGTCATGTGCGGGAACAGCGCGTAGTCCTGGAATACGGTGTTGACCTCGCGGTCGTATGGCGGCAGGCCGCTGACGTCTCGCCCGGCGAGCTCGACCGAGCCCGCGTCGGGCTCCTCGAAGCCGGCGATCATGCGCAGCGTGGTCGTCTTGCCGGAGCCGGAGGGCCCCAGCAGGGTGAAGAACTCGCCGCGGCCGATCTCGAGGTCGATCCCGGCCACCGCCACCACCTCGCCGTAGGTCTTGCGCAGGCCCGAGAGGCGGACGTCCGGCGGCTCGGCAGGAGCTTTGTCGGACGGTTCTGCGGACGCCTCGGCGGGCTGCCCACGCCCCCGGTCGTCAACGGTGATGGCTGCGGTGTCCTCCACTTGAGCAAGACGCGGCAGGATCGCGCCCCTCCGAGAAGCTATAGCAAGACCGCGCCGAAACGCAGCCCGCGATGGAGGATTCTGGCCGCCGGCGTGGCCGCAAGCGAACCGAGCCTAGCCGAAAGCCCCGGCCCGAGGCCGGGGCTTTCGCGCTTATCCCGAAACTGAGCCGCCCGAGGTGGGGAGGCGGCTCTGGGTGATGAGCCGCGTTAGAAGCGGCTCTTGTGACGTTTGCGGTAGCCCGAGCTCGGAGCGCTTCCGCTTGCTCCAGCCGGGGCCCTTGCCGCGGGTCATCGAGGTGTCGAATCGCAGCCCGGCGACCATCATGTAGGCGTGACCCGGGTTCGAGTAGACCGTGATCCACTTGCCCTTGCGCCCGCGGCCCCAGTGCATGAGATCGCCGGAGTCCATCGGGCGGCTGAGGAAGCGGCCGCCGTGCAGCGCGTAGCTGACCGAGCCCGAGCAGTCGTAGCACTTCGACCTGAACTTGCGCATGGCCGCCGCCGTAGCAGTAGCCCTTCCCTTGGCGATCCTGTTCGCGGCGTCGATCACGCCGACCACGCGCGCGGGGGCGTTCGACGGCGGGATCGCCTTGCCGTTGACGAGCCTGGCCTTGCCGGGCCGCGCGTGCGAGTTCGAGGTGCCCGGTGCCCGCCGTCGCCCGCCTGCGCGAGAGCGGCCGGGAGCGTCGCGAGCGCCGCCGCCGCGAGGGCGAGCGTCGTCTTGAGCTTCGTGTGAGTGCGAGCCTTGTCGTGGGTACGCAAGAACCAGTCTCCTTCGTCGGCCTACGGGGTTAGCTGTCGGGCTGGCGCTAAAGGAGCCTGCGCCCCCACCGAGGTGGGTTCGCCCCATTCGTTGGTTTCCCCGCTCCCCGCCCGACGGTCGGGCAGGGATTCGGCTTTACCGGCTATCGATCGCGCGGCACCCTACACGATTCGTCAGATGCATGCAAAGACCTGCTCATGTATGTGTGCGGATCAGCACTTGCAGCCCGGCCGCCAGCCGATCGGCCGGCGGCCCTCATCTCACGGTGCCGGGTTGCGCTCGGCCCAGTCGACGATCCGATGCGAGTCGGCGATCACCTCACCGCCGTCGGTGACCAGCACCGGCACCGCCCGCTGTCCGGTCAGCTCTTCGACCTCCTTGCGGCCCGGGCGTCATCCAGGTGCAGGAATCGCGGCCCGATGCCGAGCCCGCGGACCTTCACCACCTCGGGCTCGTAGCCGGCCATCCGCAAAGCCTCGTGGGCGTTGTGGCAGGGATGGCCTCCGGGCCGAACCGTCTGAAAGGTGCCCCAGCAGATGTAGAGCTTCACCGGCGGAGCGTATCCGTTAGCTTCCTGACGTGGAGCTCGCGGGCAAGAGCGCGCTGCTCACCGGGGCCACCGGCGGCCTCGGGCAGGCGATCGGCGGTGCCCTGGCCGAGCGAGGGGCCACGCTGGTGCTCAGCGCCCGCAAGCCAGAGGCCCTGCGCGAGCTGGCCGAGTCGCTGCCGGGCGAGCACCGGATCGTTCCCGCCGACCTTGCGGAAGAGGGCGCCGCGCAGCGGCTGGCCGCCGACGCTGGCGAGGTCGACTGCCTGGTGGCGAACGCCGGCCTGCCGGGCACGGGGATGATCGAGAGCTTCTCGCCGGAAGAGATCGTGCGCGCGCTGCGGGTCAACCTCGAGGCGCCGATCATGCTCGCGCGGGAGCTGGCGCCGGCGATGAGCGAGCGGGGCGACGGGCACCTGGTGTTTGTCTCCTCGCTTGCCGGCAAGGCTCCCAGCCCGCGCTCGGCGATCTACTGCGGGACCAAGTTCGGGCTGCGCGGCTTCGCGCTCAGCCTGCGCGCCGATCTGGCCCGCACCGGGGTCGGCGTCTCGCTCGTCGTCCCGGGGTTCATTCGCGATGCCGGGATGTTCGCCGCCTCGGGAGCCAAGCCCCCGCCCGGGCTGGGCACCGCGACCCCGGAGCAGGTCGCCGCAGGGGTGGTGAGGGCGATCGAGCGTGACAAGGCCGAGGTCGCCGTCGCCCCGCTGCGTCAGCGGGCGCTCGCCCACGTCGGGCTGGCCAGCCCACGGATCGCCATGCGCGCGATCACCGGCGGGACCGCAAGCAAGACCGCGGATCGGGTAGCGGAGGGACAGGCGGACAAGCGATAGATCCAGGGGTAACAGCGTGAGCAAGGACAGCTTCGGCGCCCGCGACACCCTCGAAGTGTCGGGCCGCGAGTACGAGATCTTCAGGCTCGACGCGCTTCAGGCCTCCTACGACGTCGCCCGCCTTCCGTACTCGCTGAAGGTGTTGCTCGAGAACGCGCTGCGCCTCGAGGACGGAGAGTCGGTGACGCGCGCCAACGTCGAGGCGATCGCCACCTGGGATGCGACCGCCGAGCCCAGCACCGAGATCCCGTTTCAGCCGGCGCGGGTGCTGATGCAGGACTTCACCGGCGTGCCGGCGCTGGTCGACCTGGCGGCGATGCGCGACGCGATGGAGGAGCTTGGCGGCGATGCGCAGAAGATCGACCCGCTGGTCCCGGTCGACCTGATCATCGACCACTCGGTCCAGGTCGACGCGTTCGGAAACGCGCGCGCGTTCGACATCAACGCCGACCGCGACTACCAGCGCAACGGCGAGCGGTACGCGTTCCTGCGCTGGGGGCAGCAGGCCTTCGACAACCTGAGGGTGGTCCCTCCGGCGACCGGGATCTGCCATCAGGTCAACCTCGAGTACCTGGGCCAGGTGGTCTTCAGCCGCGAGCGTGAAGGAGGCTCGGGCCAGATGGAGGCGTACCCCGACACGCTGGTCGGCACCGACTCCCACACGACGATGATCAACGGGCTGGGGGTGCTGGGCTGGGGCGTGGGCGGGATCGAGGCCGAGGCGGCGATGCTCGGCCAGCCGATCTCGATGCTGCTCCCGCAGGTGGTCGGCTTCAGGCTCGGCGGAGAGCTCTCCGAGGGCGCGACCGCGACCGACCTGGTGCTGACCGTGACCGAGATGCTCCGCGAGCGCGGCGTGGTGGGCAAGTTCGTCGAGTTCTTCGGGCCGGGGCTGCGCACCCTTGGGCTCGCCGACCGGGCGACGATCGGCAACATGTCGCCGGAGTTCGGCTCGACCTGCGCGATCTTCCCGGTCGACTCCGAGACCCTGCGCTACCTCGAGTTCACGGGCCGGCCCACGGAGCTGATCGAGCTGGTGGACGCCTACGCCCGCCAGCAGGGCCTCTTTCACACCGAGGACTCGGAGGAGCCGACCTTCTCCGAGACGCTGGAGCTCGACCTCGGCGAGGTCGAGCCGAGCATCGCGGGTCCGAAGCGCCCGCAGGACCGGATCGCGCTCGCGGAGGCGAAGCCTGCGTTCATCGAGGCGCTGCGCGAGTTCAGCCCCGGCGCCGTCGAGGAGCTCGGCAACCACCACGACGAGGCGGTCGCCGGCTCCTTCCCGGCCTCCGATCCGCCGGGCGACGACCACAACGACGAGCGCGGCAAGCCCCGCCAGGCGGCGGCTGGAGCGGCGACCGCGGAGCGGAAGCTGAACCCGGTCGCGGTCACGCTCGAGGACGGGACCGAGGTCGAGCTCGACCACGGTCGGGTCGTGATCGCAGCGATTACGAGCTGCACCAACACCTCCAATCCCTCGGTGATGCTCGCCGCCGGGCTGCTGGCGCGCAAGGCGGTGGAGCGCGGGCTCGATGTCAAGCCGTGGGTGAAGACCTCGCTTGCGCCGGGGTCAACCGTGGTCACCGACTACCTGGAGCGAGCTGGGCTGACCGAGTACCTCGACAAGCTCAAGTTCAACCTGGTCGGCTACGGCTGCACGACCTGCATCGGCAACTCAGGCCCACTGCCGCCCCAGATCTCGGCTGCGGTCGAGGACAAGGACCTGGTGGTCTGCGCGGTGCTGTCGGGCAACCGCAACTTCGAGGCCCGAATCAACCCGGACGTGAGGGCCAACTACCTGGCGTCACCGCCGCTTTGTGTCGCCTACGCGTTGGCGGGCCGGATGGACGTCGACATCCTCACCGAGCCGCTCGGCGAAGGCTCCGACGGCGAGCCGGTCTATCTGCGCGACATCTGGCCGCAGACCGAGGAGATCAAGCGGACGCTGGAGAGCGCCATCCGCTCCGACATGTTCACGAGGAACTACGCCGACGTGTTCACCGGCGACGACCGCTGGAGCTCGCTCGAGATCCCCGAGGGCGACCGGTACGAGTGGACAGACTCGACCTACGTCCGCAAACCGCCCTTCTTCGAGGGCATCGACCCCGAGCCGCAGCCGCCGGAGCCGATCGAGGGCACCCGGGTGCTGGCCGTGCTCGGCGACAGCGTGACCACGGACCACATCTCCCCGGCCGGAGCGATCAAGAAGGACAGCCCGGCCGGCAGGTGGCTGATCGACCAGGGCACCGAGGTCCGAGACTTCAACTCCTACGGCTCGCGCCGCGGCAACCACGAGGTGATGATCCGGGGCACCTTCGCCAACGTGCGGCTGCGCAACCTGCTGGTCGAGCGCGAGGGAGGCTTCACTCGCCACTTCCCGGATGGCGAGGAGACGACGATCTACGAGGCGGCGATGCGCTACGCGAGCGAGGGCGTGCAGCTGGTGGTGCTGGCGGGCAAGGAGTACGGCTCCGGCTCGTCGCGCGACTGGGCGGCGAAAGGCACCGCGCTGCTGGGCGTTCGGGCGGTGATCGCGGAGAGCTATGAGCGAATCCACCGCTCGAACCTGATCGGGATGGGGGTTCTGCCGATTCAATTCCCGGACTCGGAAGGCGTCGAGTCGCTGGGCCTCACCGGGGAGGAGGTGATCGATGTCGACGGCCTCGACGCGGCGCTCGCCGGCGTGGGCACCGAGGCGCGCAATGTCCGCGTCAGGGCCGCGCGGGAGGGCGCCGAGCCGGTGGAGTTCCAGGCCCGCGTGCGGCTCGACACGCCGAACGAGGTCGGCTATTACCGCAACGGAGGCATCCTGCAGCGGGTGTTGCGCGACCTTCGCTGAGGGTCCCGGCGGGCATAACTGAGCACTGCGCGGGGATAATCAGACCACTTTGCAGGGATTCGTGCGTGGTCTACCTGCAATATGGTCCTTTTTTCTATTGACTTTCGTCGCCCGGATGCATCAAAATGCCATTGACCCACGAATCAGGCAGACTTACAGAGCAGGCAAGGCTTCTAAAGCTCGTCCCCGGCCAGTCCCGCCTCCGGGGGCGATCGCGTCGGCATCCCTCCCTGGCTACCGACGCGCAGGCGTGGGCGCGGGCTGTGTGGACCCCCTGCCTCCCACAGCCCCGCCCCGCCATGTCCAAGGGCGCTGCAAACCTTCGCCTGGCTGTGTCCTCGGTCGGGCGGCCGGTCACGCTCGTCCTCGCGCAAGTAGGGCACGCCAATCGAGCTGCCGGGCTACGTTGCGATTACCCCCTACCCAGCCCCTGTTCGCTTGGTTCCGGCGCGCTGGCCCGCGCGCCTGCGCTCGATGACCTCGATCGCGATCACGCTGCCAAGGGGTCCGACCGGGGTCAGGGTGGCGGCAAGCAGGGTGTAGGGAGCCTCGTGTCGCAGGATCGCGATCCAGATCAGGATGCAGAGCGCGATGTAGCCGATCCCGTGCGTGAGGCCGAAGATGAACGTCTCGCGATCGAAGCCGGGCAGGAGCCAGAAGATGATCAGCACCGCGAAGACCGCCAGCTCGAGCCAGCTGAGCCGCTTCACCCAGGGCCACAGGGGACCGGGAACCGGCCGTCGTAGCGCCTTCACCCGGTCGGCCTCGGCCGCAGCCGCCTGCTCGGCGCTTGCGGGGCTCACGCGCCGAGGTTAGCGGCCAAGTGCCGCGGTGGGACATCGACCCCGCGTACAAGCGGGCCCACCCAGGATTGGACACGGGTCCATAGGCGAAGGCGTCGGCGGACGCGAAACTGATCGCATGACAGTCACGACGACATCCACGGCGCGATTGCCGATTGAGTCCGGTGGGCGTGAGGTGCGACGGCTGGTTGGGTTCGAACGCGAGTACCGATGCTCCGCGGGTCACGAGCATCGCTCCTGGGCACGAGTTCGCGCGTGTCCGGAGTGCGGCGAGCCGCTCACGGTCGCGGTCATTCATCGCGCCGCCCTGGCTCCGGCCTGCTGATCCGCCGCTTGCGAAATACTTGCGCTTGCGTATAGCTTGCGCTAGCTTTCTGGGCATGGCTGTGGCAACCGTCCCCGTCCCGAGCCTGCTCGACGAGATCCAGGCGGCGTTCGGCCTCACCAAGACCGAGCTTGGCCGCCTCTTCGGCGTTTCGAGGCAAGCCGTCGACCAGTGGCGGGCCAGGGGCGTCCCGAGCAACCGCCAACAGAAGACGGCGGCGATCGCTGCCACCGCCGACCTCCTCTCGCATCAGCTCAGGGCCGAGCGTCTGCCGGGCATCGCCCGCCGTCCCGCTCCTGCCTACGCGGGGCTGACGATGCTCCAGATGATCGAGCGCGACCGTCACCTCGAGTTGCTCGAGCAGGTCCGCGCTGCCTTCGACTGGGCCAGCGGCGCCTGACGTGAGAACGGTCCGGCGCGGGGGCGCGTACCTGCGCGTTGCCGATCCCCGCTGGCGCGACCCCCTGGACGGTCGTTACGCCGGTGCTCGCGGCGGGCGCTGGAACCCCCCCGAGTCATTCCCGGTCGTCTACCTGTGCGCGTCGGTTCCGGTCGCCCGCGCGAACGTCATCGGAAAGCTCGAGGGCCAGCCGTTCGGGCCCGAGGACCTCGATCCGCGAACCGCGCCGGTGCTGGTCACCGCCTCGGTCCGGGAGGACCGCTACGTGGACTCGTCACGAGTCGCGGCTGCGGGGCGGCGGGCTTGCCCGAGACCTATCCGCGGGACCGGGCCCGCCGCCGGATCGGCTGGAAGCGATGCCAGCCCATCGGCCAGGCGGCCTTCGAGGCGGGCGCCGCGGGGATCGCCTGCCGCAGCGCCGCGCCGCAGTCACCGCCAGAAGGCGAGGAGCTGGCCTGGTTTCAGCGCCCCGGCCGCCGCCTGCGCCGCGGCCGGACCCGTCCATTCGACGAGTGGTTCTGGCCTCGCCCCGGCTAGCGGTCGGGGGTGTGGGAGCATCCTGACTCGTGATGAGCGCGACTGGCACGAGCGAGGCCGCGCGCGTCCGCGAGGCCGCTGCCGCAGAGGCTCCGAAGCACAGGCGCCTCATCCGCTCTCCGCGATTCAGGTCAGGGCCGTCAGCACGATCCGCTCCTGCTCGGAGCGGTGGGCGGCGGGGTAGCCCTCGCCGGGGCTGGCGCGCTGGGGCCGGCCGACGTAGCGGAAGTCCACCTGCTCCGGCACCAGCTCCGGCATCCGCTGGGTCATCACCTTCCAGGCGCCCATGTTCTGCGGCTCCTCCTGCACCCAGACGATCTCCTTGAGATTCGGATAGCTGGCGATCAGCTCGCGAATCTGGTCCTTGGCGAACGGATAGAGCAGCTCGACGCGGGCGATCGCCACCGAGGTGGCGTCGTCCCGCCGCTCGTGGCCGTCCATGTCGTAGTAGATCTTGCCGCTGCACAGCACCAGCCGCTGGACCTGGTCCTTGCGCTCGGTGGCGCGGGGGTCGTCCAGCACGAACTGGAATGCCCCCGAGGTCAGTTCGGCCAGCCGCGACGCCGCCTCCTTGTGGCGCAGCAGGCCCTTGGGCGTGAACACCACCAGCGGCCGCGCCTTGCGGATCCGGGCCTGGCGGCGCAGCAGGTGGAAGTACTGGGCGGCCGTGGTCGGGTTGGCGAGCCGGATGTTTCCCTCGGCTGCCAGCGCGATGAAGCGCTCGATCCGGGCGCTGGAGTGCTCGGGCCCTGATCCCTCGTAGCCGTGCGGCAACAGCAGGGTCAGCCGCGTCGTCTGGCCCCACTTCGCTTCGCCCGAGGCGATGAAGCTGTCGATGATCACCTGCGCGGCGTTGGCGAAATCGCCGAACTGCGCCTCCCACAGCACCAGGCTCGGGGGCGAGGCCGCCGAGTAGCCGTACTCGAAGCCGAGGCATCCCGCTTCCGACAGCGGGCTGTTGTGGAGCTCGAACGGCGCCAGCGCGCCGGACAGGTTCTGGATCGGCACGTACTTGAGCCCCGTCTTCTCGTCGTAGAGGGACAGGTGACGGTGCGAGAAGGTGCCGCGCTCCGTGTCCTGGCCGGTGAGGCGGATGTGGGTGCCCTCGGTCAAGAGCGAGGCGAAGGCGAGCGCCTCGGCGTGGCCGTACTCGATCGGCCCCTCGTCGAGCAGCTCGAGCCGCCGCATCAGCGGCTTGCGCAGCTTGCGGTGGATCGTGAAGCTCTCGGGAACTTGCAGCAGCTCCTCGTTCAGTGAGCGCAGCCGGTCCTCGGACACGGCAGTTTCGACCTCGGGGCTCTTGGTGCGGTCGAGCTCGCCGGTGGCTGTCTGGGTGGAGGTCGGGTCCTCGTACTCGCCCGCCTCCATCTTGCGCTTCAGCTCCTTGTGGGTTCGCTGCAGCTCGTCGCGGCGCTCCTTGCCCTCCGCCTCGACCTCCTCCGGGGTGACGACCCCTTCCTTCACCAGCTTCTCCGCGTAGATCTCGGAGACCGGCGGGTGGTCCTTGATCCGGGCGGCCAGGATCGGCTGGGTGTAGGCGGGTTCGTCGGTCTCGTTGTGGCCGTAGCGGCGGTAGCCGATCAGGTCGATGACCACGTCGCGGCCCCAGCGCTCGCGGTAGGCCATCGCGAGCCGGATCGCCGCGATGCAGGCCTCGACGTCGTCGGCGTTGACGTGGATGATCGGCACGTTGAAGCCCTTGGCCAGATCGCTGGCGTAGGGGGTGGACCGTGCGTCCTCGGGGTCGGTCGTGAAGCCCACCTGGTTGTCGGTGATGATGTGGACGGTGCCCCCGGTCGAGTAGCCGGCGAGCGACTGGAGGTTCAGAGTCTCGGCGACGACTCCCTGGCCGGGGAAGGCCGCGTCGCCGTGCAGCAAGAGCGGCACCGCCACGGCCGGCTTGTGGTCCAGGCGGGGCCCGGAGCGGGAGGTCTGCGCGGCGCGCGCCCCTCCGGTCACCACCGGGTCCACGAACTCGAGATGGCTGGGGTTCGGATAGAGCCGCACCTTGGCCTGGTCGCCGTCGCGAGTGGTGAACAGTCCCTCGGCGCCGTGGTGGTACTTGACGTCGCCCGTGCCTGCATGGGGAATCGCCGCGATCGCCTTCACCTGCTCCAGCGCCTTTGCCCCCTCGAACTCGGCCAGGATCGAGTCCACCGAGCGGCCGAGGTTGTGGGCCAGCACGCTGAGCCGGCCCCGGTGCGCCATCCCGATCACGACCTCCTCGCCGCCGCTCGCCTGCCCTGCGTGACCAGCTCGTCGATCATCGGGACCACCACGTCGAGGCCCTCGATCGAGAACAGCTTCTGCCCCAAGTACGCCTTCTGGAGGAAGCGCTCGAACTGGAACACCTCGACCAGCCGCGAGAGCAGGGCGCGCTTCTCATCCGCCCCGAGCGGCGATGCGGTGCGCCCCCGTCTCGATCATCTCCCGCAGCCACATGCGCTGCTGGTGCGAGGAGAGGTGCTCGATCTGATAGGCGATCGTGCCGCAGTAGGCCTCGCGCATCCGCGGCAGGGCATCGAGCAGCGTCTCGCCCTCCACCCCGATGCGCAGGATCGAGGCGGGGACCTTCGCCATCAGCTCCGGGGTCAGGTTGAGGTTCTCAGGCTCGATCGCCGGATCGCCCTTGGGCTCCTTGCCGAGCGGGTCGAGGTGGGCCGCCAGGTGCCCGTGGGTGCGGTACGCCTTGAGCAGCGAGGTCGCGGCCTGCACCGCCTGGAGCAGCTCGCTGTCGGGCGGTGCTGGGGCGACGGGTGCGGCCGGCACGGCGCGGGGCGGCCAGCGGTGGGGCGGAGGCCGAGGCCGGGTACGCGTTGGCGGTCACGGTGGGGGAGACCCCGAGCGACTCGGCGACCGACTCGTAGAAGCCGTCCTCGCCCTGGAGCAGCTGGTCGATGCGGCGCAGGAACGAGCCCGACTCGGCCCCTTGGATGATGCGGTGGTCGTAGGTCGACGTCATCGTCATCACCTTCGAGATCCCGAATGCCTTGATCTTCTCCGCCGGCGCGTGCGCCCACTCCACCGGATAGGCGATCGAGCCGGTGGCGATGATCGTCCCCTGGCCCGTCAACAGGCGCGGAACCGATGCGACCGTGCCGAGCCCACCGGGGTTGGTGAGGGTGACGTTCGTCCCCTGGAAGTCGTCGGCGGTCAGCTTGTTCTCGCGCGTCTTGGTGATCAGCTCCTCGTAATAGGTGTGGAAGGCCGCGAAGTCGAGCCCATCGGCCCCCTTGATGCAGGGGACCATCAGGCTTCGCGACCCCTTGCGCTCGACGTCGACGGCGATCCCCAGGTTGACCCCACCGGGCTCGACCACATGCGGCTTGCCGTCGCGTTCCTCGTAGACGCGCGCCATCACCCGCCACTCGGTGGCCGCCTCGACGATCGCCCAGGCGATCAGATGAGTGAACGAGACCTTCATGCCGCGATCCTTGAGCACGCCGTTGAGGGCTTTCCGCTTCGCGTCGAGGACGTCCACCGGAAGCGTCCGGAACGAGGTGGCCGTCGGCATCGAGCGGCTCTCGTTCATCGCCTGCGCCAGCATCGCCGCCGGACCGCGCAGAGGCTTGACCTCGCCCGCCTTTGCCGTCGGGGTGACCGCGGCCGCCTCGCCCCTCCCGTCGGCTGCGGCCAGCACGTCCGCCTTCGTTACCTTGCCGCCCGGCCCCGAGCCCTTGACGGCGCTCAGGTCGACCCCGCTGGCGGCCGCGATCCGGCGAGCAACGGGCGAGACCTTCATCACTCCCCCGCCGGAAGCCTCGCCAACATCAACCGACGACTCCTGCGCGCGACCGGCATCCAGCCTGCGCTTGGAGTCGTCGGGTTCGGGCGCCGACGGGGCGGCAGGTTCAGCCGCTTGCACCGCGGCTTCGCCGCTAGCGCGACCGTCGCCACCTTGTACGAGCCGACATCTCCGCCAGTACCTGGCCCACCTTCACGGTCTCGTCGACCTGGGCTTGGATCTTGGTGATCGTGCCGCTCGCCGGGGCGGGCACCTCGGCGTCGACCTTGTCGGTCGAGACCTCGACCACGGTCTCGCCCTCCTCCACCGTCTCGCCTTCCTGCTTGTGCCACTCGAGGATCGTTCCCTCGGCGACCGATTCCCCCATCTCGGGCATCGTGATTGAAATAACTCCGCCGGAAGCCTCGCAGTACTCCGCCGCCTTCCTCGGGAATCACTCCGCCGGAAGCCTCGCCTTCGGCTACGTTTCCGGCGGGTTTGGGCGCCGGCCGGCCGGCAGGTTCAGCCGTCTTGCACCGCGACTTCGTCGCTGGCCCCAGCGTCGCCACCTTCGGCCGCCGTGGTCGTGGTGGCGGCCTTCGTGGTCGCGGCCTCCGCGCTGGCGCCGTCCCCCGAGGGGTTGGCGCTCGGGTCGAGCTCGGCGAGCACGCCGCCGACCTCGATCGTCTCGTCCTCGCCCTTGAGGATCTTGGTGATCGTGCCGCTCGCCGGGGCGGGCACCTCGGCGTCGACCTTGTCGGTCGAGACCTCGACCACCGTCTCGCCTTCCTCGACGAATTCCCCCTCCCGCTTGTGCCATTCGAGCACGGTGCCTTCGGTCACCGATTCGCCCATCTGGGGCATCTGGATCTCGACGATCCCGGAACTCGCCATCTCCTTCTCAGTCTAGGTGGTTGATCTGGCCTCGGGCGGGACCAATCCTTCGGCCGCGAGTGAGCGTTTCACCGGACATATCGCGGCGGATCACTCACTCGCCGGAAGAGCAGGGGCTCAGGTGACGCGGGCCACGAGGTAGACCTCGTTGGCGAGCGTGTCGTAGACGTCCTCGGCCACGAACTCCCGCGCCGGGGCCGCGTGGTCGCAGAAGCCGCAATGCAGCCGCCTCCCGGCGGACAGCCGTTCTCCGATCGCCAGCGGCAGGGCGCACCGGGGACAGACCAGCGCCCCGTGGGCCAAGACCTCCATCCCGTCCCGCAGCAGCCGCCGCTCGGCGCCCGCCTCGGAACCGTCTACCCGGCCCAGCTTCGTATTCGGCTGGCCGGGGTCGCCGGGGTCCAGCGGCAACGGACTAATGGGCATACTCAGAGTGTAGGGTCGAGTCAAGCGAGGTGGAGGAGAGGAGATGAGCTACTTCGTCACCGGGGCAACCGGCTTCATCGGCCGCAACCTGATCGAGCGGCTGCTGGAGCGCCAGGGAACCATCTACGCGCTCGTTCGCGAGGGCTCCAAGGGCCGCCTCGAGGAGCTGCGGAACCGGTGGGGGGTGGACGCCGACCGCGTGGTGGGCATCGTCGGCGACCTCTCGCAGCCCAGGCTCGGGGTCTCCGAGGAGGACGTCTCGCGCCTCAGGGGCGAGGTCGACCACCTGTTCCACCTGGCGGCGATCTACGACATGACCGCCGACGCCGAGAGCCAGAGGCTGGCCAACGTCGAGGGCACCCGCCACATGGTCGAGCTCGCCGAGGCGGTCGAGGCCGGCCGCGTGCACATGGTCAGCTCGATCGCCGCCGCCGGCCTCTACAAGGGCACCTGGCGCGAGGACATGTTCGAGGAGGCCGAGAACCTCGACAACCATCCCTACTTCCGCACCAAGCACGACTCCGAGGCGATCGTTCGGACCGAGTGCACGCGCCCGTGGCGCGTCTACCGGCCGGGAATCGTCGTCGGGCACTCGGAGACCGGCGAGATGGACAAGATCGACGGCCCCTACTACTTCTTCAAGCTGATCCGCAGGCTTCGCAACGCGATCCCCCAGTGGATTCCGATGATCGGCGTCGAGGGCAGGGAGATCAACCTCGTCCCGGTCGACTACGTGGCCAAGGCCATGGACCACATCGCCCACCTCGACGGGCTCGACGGCAGGGCATTCCACCTCACCGACCCGAACCCGAGGACCGCGGGCGAGGTGATCGACATCTTCGCCCGCGCGGCGCACGCCCCACAGTCCTCTGCGCGGGTCCCGCCGATCGCGGTCGAAACCCTCGCGCCCCTGCTCAAGGGCCTCGCGACGCTGCCGCCGCTGAGCCTGGTGGCCGACGGCGTTCTGTCGGACTTCGGAATTCCGCGTTCGGTCCTCACCTACGTCAACTACCCGACCAGCTTCGACAGCCGGCAGGCCCAAGCGGCGCTCAGCGGCAGCGACATCAGGGTTCCGCCGCTCGAGGCGTACGCCGACAAGCTCTGGGACTACTGGGAGCGTCACCTCGACCCCGACCTGTTCCGCGACCGCACACTGGTGGGGGCCGTCCGAGGCAGAGCCGGGGCCGTGGGCGGAGCGACGCAGGTGATCGAGCAGCAGATCCCCGACGAGGCGCTACGGCTCGCGCGGCGGGCGCTCGGCACGGTATCTCTCGAGCAGGCCGTTCGCGGACGCGTTGTGATGGTCACCGGCGCGTCGTCCGGCATCGGGCGCTCGGCGGCGTTGAAGATCGCCGACGCAGGCGGCATCGTCCTGCTCGTCGCCCGGACCCCGGAGAAGCTCGAGGAGACCAGGGAGCAGATCTCCAAGGGCGGCGGCACGCGCCCACATTCATCGTTGCGATCTGTCGGACATGGAGGACGTCGACCGGATGGCGGACGAGGTCCTCGACCGGCACGGCCACGTGGACATCCTGATCAACAACGCGGGGCGCTCCATCCGCCGCTCGATCGCGCTCTCCTACGACCGCTTCCACGACTTCGAGCGCACCATGCAGCTCAACTACTTCGGGGCGGTGAAGCTGATCCTCAGGCTGCTGCCGGTGATGCGCGAGCGCCGCTCGGGCCAGATCGTGAACATCAGCTCGATCGGCGTACAGACCAACACGCCGCGGTTCTCGGCCTACGTGGCCTCGAAGGCGGCGCTCGACGCGTTCTCGCGCTGCGTCGCCTCGGAGATCGTCGACGAGGGCGTGGCGATCACCACCATCCACATGCCGCTCGTGCGAACGCCGATGATCAAGCCGACGAAGATGTACGACCGCTTCCCGACGATCACCCCCGAGCGGGCGGCCGACATGATCTGCGAGGCGATCATCCACAGGCCGAAGCGGATCGCGACCCCGCTCGGGACTCTCGGGCAGATCCTGTACGCGATCAACCCGAAGTCGATGGACTACATCCTGAACAGCGCCTACAAGCTGTTCCCCGACTCGCGCGCGGCGCGGGGCGAGAAGGCCCAGGCTCCCGGAACCCGGACGACGAACGAGGAAGCGTCCAGGGAACAGGTCGCCTTCGCCTACCTGATGAGGGGCGTTCACTGGTAGACGACGGCGACCCGCCGGCGTAAGCACTGGGGCTGGGGCTTCGAGGACCAGGCGCTCACCCGCGAACAGCTCGAGGCGGCGGCGCCGGGGGTCCGCGAGCAGCTCGGCTTCGGCGCCACCGAGGTCGAGGAGCCGGTGCCGCTCGATGCGATCGAGTTGCCGCCGCCGCGGGTCGAGCCGCCGCCGTCCCTCTCCCACCTGTTCCGCTCCGACGCCTACGAGCGCGTCTCGCACGCGCTCGGCAGGGCCTACCGCGACGTCGTGCGCGGCTTCCGGGGCCAGATCTCCGATCCGCCGGACCTGGTCGCCATTCCGGGCGACGAGCGCGAGATCGAGGCGGTGCTCGCCTGGTGCGCCGAACAGGGCCTGGCGGCGATCCCCTATGGAGGCGGGACGAGCGTCGTCGGGGGCGTCGAGCCGCGAATCGGCGACGCCTACGCCGGGGCGGTGACGATCGACCTGCGTCGCCTCGACCGGGTCCTCGAGGTGGATGACGTCTCGCGGGCGGCGCGGATCCAGGCCGGCGCCACCGGGCCCGTGCTCGAGGACCAGCTCCGCG
The DNA here is from genome assembly GCA_963740145.1 of uncultured Actinomycetes bacterium. Lineage (GTDB taxonomy): Bacteria > Actinomycetota > Thermoleophilia > Solirubrobacterales > 70-9 > AC-56. Next base: position 39,260 of record CAVUDI010000010.1, on the reverse strand, counting down.
AGCACGGCCTGACGCTTCGCCATTTCCCGCAGTCGTTCGAGTTCTCCACCCTGGGCGGCTGGATCGCGACCCGCGCCGGCGGGCATTTCGCGACCCTCTACACCCACATCGACGACCTGGTCGAATCGGTGCGGGCGATCACCCCAGGCGGCCTCTGGGAGAGCCGCAGGCTCCCGGGCTCCGGCGCCGGCCCCAGTCCGGATCGCCTCCTGCTCGGCTCCGAGGGAATCCTCGGGGTGATCACGGAGGCCTGGGTCCGGGTCCGGGAGCGCCCCCGCTGGAAGCTGTCCCGCGGGGTCGCCTTCGAGTCGTTCGCGAGCGGCGCGGAAGCGGTCCGGGAGCTGGCCCAGTCCGGCCTCAACCCCTCCAACTGCCGGCTGCTCGACCCGGCGGAGTCCGAGCTCACTCACGCCGGACCGCCCGGGAAGGCCCTGCTCGTGCTCGGGTTCGAGTCGGCGCACCACCCGGTGGAGGAGCCGATGCGGATCGCGCTCGAGGCCGCCCGGGACCACGGCGGCGAAGTCGGGCGAGGGCTCGCCCTCGCAGGCCGGAGGCCGCGGACGCCGTCGGGGCGTGGCGCCACGCCTTCCTCGCCGCGCCGTACCTGCGCGACACCCTCGTCGCCTGCGGCGTGCTCTCGGACACCTTCGAGACGGCGATCACCTGGGAGCGCTTCGGTGAGTTCCACGCAGGCGTGATGGAGACCGCCAGGGCCGCGATCGCCGAGGCCTGCGGCGCGCCGCCGGACGGCCCTGGCTCGCCGCGGCTTTCGTGCCGCTTCACCCACGTCTATCCCGACGGCCCCGCGCCCTACTACACGGTGCTCTGCCCCGCGGTCCGCGGCGGCGAGGTGGAGCAATGGGACGAGGTGAAGGCGGCGGTCTCGGAGAGGGTGATCGACGCGGGGGGCACGATCACCCACCACCACGCGGTCGGCCGCGACCACCGCCCCTGGTACGACCGCCAGCGCCCAGACCCGTTCGCCGAGGCGTCTGCGCGCGGCGAAGCGGGCGGTCGACCCCGCGGGCGTCCTCAACCCCGGGGTCCTCCTCGACCCCTAACCTTCTGCGCATGGAGACGGCTGACCGAGGAGCGGCCGCCCGCTCCCGGGGTGCCGCGTCGCCCGCCGCGCAGGTCGCCAGGTCGAAGCTGCTGGCGCTGCTGGTCGCGATGCGCCCGCAGGAATGGATCAAGAACCTGCTCGTGTTCGCCGGACTCCTGTTCTCCGGCAAGCTCGATGAAGGCGCCCAGGTCCTCGACGCCGACCCTCGCCTTCACCGCCTTCTGCGCGATCTCGAGCGCCGGCTACCTGTTCAACGACCTTCGAGACGCGGCGCACGACAGGCAGCATCCGGAGAAGCGCCTCCGCCCGATCGCCAGCGGGGAGCTCTCAGCGGCGACAGCCTGGGTCTCGGCGGCCACCCTGGCGGCGATCGGCGTCGCCGTGGCGCTGATCGGAGTCTCGGCCGAGGTCGCCGGACTCGTGGCGCTGTACGGGGTGATCACCGCCGCCTACTCGCTGGTCCTCAAGCGGCTCGTGATCCTCGACGTGATGACGATCGCCTCGCTTTTCCTTCTCCGCGTGGTCGCCGGCGCGGTCGCGGTCGAGGCCGCACGCCTCGGAGTGGCTGCTGCTCTGCACGGCGCATGCTGGCCCTCTTCCTCGGCTTCACCAAGCGCCGCCAGGAGGCGATGTCCGCAGCAGTCAATGCCCGCCGCCTCCGTCGTCGGCGACTCCGGAGGGCGGCGGGGTCGCAGATCACCCGACCAGTGCTCGAGCACTACTCGCTCGCCTTCCTCGACCAGATGGTGGCGATGGTGACTGCCGCGGCGATCATGAGCTACGCGATCTACGCCGTCAACAGCCCCCTGATCGGCAGCCGCATGCTCGCCACCGCGCCATCGGTCCTGTACGGGATCTTTCGCTACCTGTACCTGATCTACGACCGCGGGGATACGCGGCCCACGTCCGCGATCCTGACCCGGGACCCCGGGATGATCTTCGCCGCGGTCACCTGGGTCGGCACCGCCCTCGCGATGCTCTACGTGTTCGATTAATAGAGTGGGCGCTGCGTGGACCTGACGCTCACAGCCGAGGAGGAGGCGTTTCGCGACCAGGTTCGGAGCTGGCTCGAGGCCAACCACCCCGGGCCAGAGCCCGAGGGCGAGGAGGCCAAGTTCGAGTTTCGCCGCGACTGGCAGCGCAAGCTCCACGAGGCGGGCTGGGCGGGGATCTCGTGGCCGAAGGAGTACGGCGGTCGCGGCGCGACGCTGATCGAGCAGGCGATCTTCTCCGAGGAGATGGCGCGCTCCAAGGCCCCGCCGCCGGCGAACGTGCTCGGTCTGGTGATGGGCGGCCCCGTGGTGATCGCCCACGGCACCGAAGGGCAGAAGGAGCGCTTTCTGGAGCCGATCCTCTCCGCCGAGGAGATCTGGTGCCAGGGGTTCTCCGAGCCCGAGTCGGGCTCGGACCTGGCGTCGCTGAAGACGAAGGCGGTCCGTGAGAACGGCGGCTGGCGCGTGACCGGCCAGAAGGTTTGGACGACGTTCGCCCACGAGGCGAAGTGGTGCATGCTGCTCGCCCGCTCGGATCCCGAGGCGCCCAAGCACAAGGGCCTCACCTACTTCATCTGCGACATGGAGCAGGGCGAGGTCGAGGTTCGGCCGCTGCGCCAGATCACGGGCGAGGCCGAGTTCAACGAGATCTTCTTCGAGGGCGCCTACGTCCCGGACGAGAACCTGGTCGGCGGCGAGGGCAACGGCTGGAACGTCGCGATCACCACCCTGATGCACGAGCGGGCGGGAATCGGGGCCGCCTCCGCGATCCAGGTTCGGCGTGATCTCGACGAGCTGATCGCGCTGATCAACGAGCGGGGCCTTGCGGACGACCCCGTGATCCGCCAGCGGATCGCCGAGCTGAAGATCGGCATCGAGGCGCTTCGGCTCGGCTCCCTGCGCGCCCTCACCCAGCAGATGAAGGTGGGGATCCCGGGACCTGAGGGGTCGCTCGCGAAATGGGAGTGGGCGAACCTGAACCAGAGCCTGACCGAGTTGGCCGCGGACGTGCTGGGCTCCGAGGCGCTCGAGCCCGGCTCCGAGTGGGCCTACCGCCTCCTGCGCTCGCGCGCCAACTCGATCGAGGGCGGCACCACGGACGTGATGAAGAACATCATCGCCGAGCGCGTCCTCGGCCTGCCCAGGCTCAGGTAGCGGCCGTGGACTTTGGCTTCAACGACGAGCAGCAGGCGATCAAGGAGACCGCCCGCGAGATGCTGGCCAAGCGCTCGCCGCTCGAGAAGGTCCGCGAGGCGGCTGAGGCTCGCGCCTACGACGACGCGCTCTGGGCCGAGATCCGCGGGCTCGGCTGGCCGGGAATCGCGATCCCTGAGGAGCATGGCGGCCAGGGGCTCGGGATGGTGGAGCTGGCGATCCTCTGCGAGGAGCTCGGTTACGCGTGCGCGCCGACGCCGTTCCTCTCCAACGCCTCGGCGGGCCTGTTCATCGAGCATGCGGGAAGCGACGAGCAGCGGCAGCGCTGGCTGCCGGGAATCGCCTCGGGCGAGGAGCGCGGGGCCGCCGCATTCGAGCCGCGCAGCAACGAGCTCGTCCCGGACGCCGCGGGCGCCGCGGTGCTGGTCCTCAACGACGGAGACCGGGCCGATCGTGGTGGAGGCCGGGAAGGCCGAGATCGAGCCGGTCGAGCTGGTCGACGCGACGCGGTCGTACGCGCGGGTCATCGGCCTCCGGCGGCGACCCGCTGCCGGGCGATGTCGAGGCCGCCGCGGACCGCTCGCTGGTGGCCCTCGCCGCCGAGCTCACCGGGATCGCCCAGCGGGCGATGGAGATGGCGATCGACTACGCCAAGGAGCGCCAGCAGTTCGACCGGCCGATCGGCGCCTACCAGGCCGTCTCGCACCGCTGCGCCGGGATGCTCTACGACGTCGAGGAGGCCCGCTCGCTCACCTACTACGCGGCCTGGTGTGCCGACGACGAGCCGGAGTCGCTGCCGCTGGCGGGCTCGATGGCAAAGGCCCGGGCTTCCGACGCCGCCTGGCGGGTGACCAACGACGCGCTCCAGGTGCTCGGCGGCATCGGCTTCACCTGGGAGCACGACCTCCACTTCCTGCTCAAACGGGCGAAGGTCGACGCCGAGTTGCTCGGTGACACCCGCATGCACCGCGAGCGCGTCGCCACCCTGGCCGGCCTGGGCTAGCGACGCAGTCGCGCCGCAGGCAGTTGCCCGGGTCCGCGCGGATTGCGCCCAGACCCGCCGCCCCCGGAGTCGAAGACGAGGAGGCGGCGGAGTGGTGTCCGAGGCTTTCGGCGGAGTTGTCTACGGCAGGATCTCGACGTCTGAGGCGAGCTTGACCTGGCCGCCCAGGCGGTACTCCACGTCGACCGTCTCGTGCTTGCGGTAGGTGCCGAACAGGCCGAGCAGCATCGCCAGCCAGCGCATCCCGCCGACCTTCTCCTTGACGATCGGGCGGCTGAACACGATCTCACCCGCCCTGACGTGGTAGTCGTCGCCCTGCGACCTGCTGGACCCCGTTGACGTAGACCACGACGGGCGGCTCGGCGCCGCGCGGCAGGCTGCACGCGCCGGCCCGCCGCGAAGCTTCCCTTGGGGACCTCGGACCCGGCTCGGTCATCGGAGTGCGTCTCGCACCGCCTCGAAGGCCGTCTCGCCATCGCGCGGCTCGAGCCGGCGCTTGCGGATCACGCCCGTATAGGGAACAAGGGCGCCGTCGCCCATCACGTCGATCCCGACCTCGCGGCCCCGGAAGACCCCGCCGGTCGAGAGCTCGAGGCGAGCGTGGACCTGCTGGCCAGGATCGAAGTCGCGTAGCGCCCTGACCTCCTCGAGCGGGCCCTCGTCCCGGATCTCTCCACTGCGGCGCTCCATCGCGGCTATCGCCGCGTCCAGGTCGTCAAACCTCTCGCGCTCGACACGCGAGCCGTGCCTGACCGTCAGCCGATAGACGGCCACCGACGCATGCTATGCGTCTGGGCTAGCGACGCAGTCGCGGTAGCCGCGCAGAGGCCTGCCGGGTCAGGCCGGCGCCCTCGCCCGCCGGAAACGTAGCCGAAGGCGAGGCTTCCGGCGGAGTGGTGATTTACGCGCCGCGTCGCTGGCGCTTGGGCCGGCGGGCCGGCGGGCCGACGATCTTCTCCGGGCCCTCGCGCTTCTCGATCGGGATGTAGTCGCGATCCCGTTCGCCGATGTAGATCTGCCGTGGGCGAGCGATCTTCTGCTCGGGGTCGTCGTTCAGCTCCATCCACTGCGCCACCCAGCCCGAGGTGCGCGGGATCGCGAAGATCACCGTGAACATCTCGGTCGGGATCTGGAGCGCCTCGTAGATGATCCCCGAGTAATAGTCGACGTTCGGGTACAGCTTTCGCGAGGTGAAGTACTCGTCGTCGAGGGCGCGCTTCTCGAGCTCGCGGGCGATCTCGACCAGCGGGTTGTACTCGGTGGCCTCGAACACCTCGTCCATGTGCTGCTCGATGATCCGGGCGCGCGGGTCGTAGTTCTTGTAGACGCGGTGCCCGAACCCCATCAGCCGTTCCTCGTCGGCTCTTGACCCCCTCGAGGAAGTCGGGGACGTTCTCCACCGTCTCGATCCGCCGCAACATGCGCAGCACGGCCTCGTTGGCGCCCCCGTGGAGCGGCCCGTAGAGCGCCGCGACGCCGGCGGCCACCGCCGAGTACGGGTCCACCTGCGAGGAGCCGACCCCTCGCACCGCGTTCGTCGAGCAGTTCTGCTCGTGGTCGGCGTGGAGGATGAACAGCACGTCGAGGGCGCGCTCCAGCCGCGGGTCGGGCTCGTACCTGGCCTCGGTCTTCCTGAACATCATCGAGAGGAAGTTCCCCGGGTAGCTGAGGTCGTTGTCGGGGTAGACGTAGGGGAGGCCCATGTTGTGCCGGTAGGCGAAGGCGGCCAGCGTCGGCACCTTGGCCATCATCCGGATCGCCGCCATGTAGCGCTCCTCGGGATCGTCGATTGCCTTGGCGTCGGGATAGAAGGTGGACAGCGCCCCGACGCTTGCCAGCAGCATGCCCATCGGGTGGGCGTCGTAGCGGAACCCCTGCAGGAACTGCTTGATGTCCTCGTGGACGAAGGTGTGATGGGTGATGTCGAAGACCCAGCGCTCGAGCTGGGCCTCGGTCGGCAGCTCCCCGAAGACGAGCAGGTAGGCGACCTCGAGGTAGCTCGAGTGCTCGCAGCAGCTGCTCGATCGGGTACCCGCGGTGCTGGAGGATCCCCGCCTCGCCGTCGATGTAGGTGATCGCCGAGCGACAGGAGGCCGTGTTGGTGAAGGCCGGGTCGTAGGCCATCAGGCCGAAGTCGTCGTCGGAGACCTTGATCTGGCGGAGGTCCATCGCCTTCACGGTCCCATCGGTGACCTCGACCTCGTAGGTCTGGCCCGTGCGGTTGTCGGTGATCGTCAGCGTGTCCTGCCCGGCGGTGGCCACGCCGCCGTCGCCTGCTTGCTGGGTCCGCTGCTCGGTCGCCATCGCATCTCCTCGCTGGGGGAGCCTTGTTTCTCTGTGCTTCGCGCTAATTCTGTCAGTTGAGGGCCGGCCCGCGGCACTTCTGGAAGGCTTCCCGCACCTTGGCCACCGAGGAGACCGTCGGCTCGCAGCGCAAGCGCAACGCGCTGGAGCTGTTCGCGGGACTCCAGGACCGCTACGACCTGGTCTCCGCGCTGCTCAGCTTCGGGCAGGATCCGCGCTGGCGCCGGGCGATGGTGGCCACGGTGGCCGCGGATCGTGCGGAGCGCGTCCTCGACGTGGCCACGGGCACCGGCCTGGTCGCCCAGGAGCTGGTGCGACGGTATGGGTGCTCGGTGGTCGGGCTGGACCAGAGCGCCGAGATGCTCGCCGGGGCCAGGCGCGGGCTGGCGCGCGAGCCCGACCTCGCACGGCGCATCGAGCTGGTCCGGGGCGAGGCCGAGCAGCTCGGCTTCGCCGACGCGGAGTTCGATCACCTCACGTTCACCTATCTGCTGCGGTACGTGGACGATCCCGGGGCGACGCTCGCGGAACTCGCCCGCGTGGTCAGGCCGGGCGGCCGGATAGCCTCGCTCGAGTTCGGCCTCCCCGAGCCGCCCTTGTGGCGGCCGCTCTGGCGGCTCTACACGCGGATCGGCCTGCCGGGCCTCGGCCGCCTATTCGGTCGCGACTGGTATGAGGTGGGCCGCTTCCTGGGGCCGAGCATCGAGGGGCTGTACGAGCGCTGGCCGCTGGAGCGCCAGCTCGAGCTTTGGGAGGCCGCCGGGATCTCGCGGGTGCGCCAGCGCCGCATGAGCCTCGGTGGAGGGGTGGTCACCTGGGGCATCCGCAATGGGTGAGGCGGGCGATCGGCCCGCGTTCTACGCGCTCCGTGCGGGGGGATGGCGTGACCTGGTCACGGTCCTCCATCCGCCTTATACGGCCTGGCATCTGAGCTACGTGGCGCTCGGCGCCGCGGCCGCTCCGGAGTTTCATCCCGTGCGCCTCTGGGCGGCGCTCGGCGCGTTCTTCCTGGCGGTCGGGGTCGCGGCCCACGCGCTCGACGAGCTCCAGGGGCATCCGCTGCGCACACGGCTGTCGAACCGCACCCTGGTGGTGCTGGCCGTTGCGGGACTCGGCGGCGCGGTGGCGATCGGCATCGCCGGCCTATTCGTCGTCTCCGTCAGCCTCGCCCCCTTCGTCGCCGCGGGGGCTTTGATGGTGCTCGCCTACAACCTCGAGCTGTTCGGGGGGCGCTTCCACACGGACTTCTGGTTCGCGGCGGCCTGGGGTGCCTTCCCCGCGCTGACCGGGTTCTGGGTCAACGCGCTCGGTATCGACTCGCTTGGGGAGGCGGCCGCGGGCGTCCTCGTGACCGCCGGCTGCTTCGGCCTCAGCGTCGCCCAGCGCCGCCTTTCGACCCCGGCGCGCGAGCTGCGCCGCAGGACGGTCGCGGTCAGCGGCGAACAGCGGCTCGCCGACGGCACCATCCGTGAGCTCACCGCGGCGCGGCTCGCCGCTCCGCTGGACGGCGCCCTGGCGGCGCTTTCAGTCGCCCTCCCGGCGCTCGCCGCCGCCATGGCGATTCGTTTGACCGTCCGCCTCTTGGGTCGAAGCGGTATCGAGCGCGGTGGGCGAGTTCGGACGATGGAACGTGCCGCATGGCGTGAATGCGCGGTCTGAGGGTATCGACCCCATCGCCAATCGCCGCGTTAGCGCCATGCACCTGTAGGATTTACGCCTCTTCTAGCCGGGAAGCTCGAAGTGGGTCATCGCGCGCAGCTCCTGGTAGCGCTGCTCGACCTCCTCGCGACGCAGCCGGCTGACGCGCTCGGTGCCGAACTCCTCGACGTTGAAGGAGGCAAGCACCGTGCCATACGCCACCGCCCGCCGCAGGTCCGCCTCGTCCGAGCGGCCGCCGTCCCTGGATTCGAGATAGCCGAGGAAGCCACCGGCGAAGCTGTCGCCGGCGCCGGTGGGGTCGCGCACGTCCTCGAGCAGGAAGCCGGGGAGGGCGAAGGAGCCGTCTGACGTGAACAGCACGGCTCCGTACTCGCCTCGCTTGGCGACCACGATTCGCGGGCCCATCTCCATCAGCGAGCGCGCGGCGCGCGCCAGATTGGGCTCCTCGGTGAGCATGCGCACCTCCGCGTCGTTGAGCATCACGCAGTCGACCTCGCGTACCGCGGCGACCAGCGAGTCCCTCGTCGTCTCGATCCAGAGGTTCATGGAGTCGAGCGCCGCGAGCCGGGCCGTGTCGCACTGGGCTCGGACGCGCCGCTGGAGGTCGGGCTGGATGTTGCCCAGGAACAGGACGTCGGCGCGCTTTGACCCCTCCGACAGCTTCGGCTCGAAGTCGGCGAACACGCCCAGTTGGGTGTCGTCGGTGTGGGCCACGTTGAGGTCGGCCTCGTAATGGCCGCGCCAAAAGAACGTCTGTCCGCCGGCGACGCGCTCGATGTCGGTGACGTCCACTCCGCGCGAGCTGAGCAGCTCCACGTGCTCCTCGCCGAAATCGTCCCCGACGGGCCCGACCACGTGGACCTCCGTGAACAGGCTGGCCGAGAGCGCGAAGTGCACCGCCGAGCCGCCCAGCATGCGCTCGCGCTCCCCGAACGGGGTGCGCACGGAGTCGAATGCGATCGAGCCGACCACGGTGAGCGACATGAGGCCGTGCATCCTAAGCGGCCCGACGACCACGCCCGACTCGGCGCCGGCCGGAGCCGGGTCGATAGCGTTCCCGGCATGGAGGTAGCCGCGCGGGCGAAAGGACTCAGGCCGCGGGCCGCGGGGCCCGACTTCCACGCGATCGGCGACTACGGCTTCCTCTCCGATTGCCACACGGGCGCCCTGGTCGCCTCGGACGGGACCGTGGAGTGGCTGTGCCTGCCCCGCTTCGACTCGCCGAGCGTCTTCGCCGCCCTGCTCGACCGCGGAGCCGGCGCCTACCGGGTCGGGCCGCGGGGCCTTCGAGCCCCGGTGGCGCGCCGCTACGTCCCCGGCACCAATGTGCTCGAGACGAGCTGGATGACCGACACCGGCTGGTTCGTCGTCCACGACGCGCTGGCGCTCGCCCCGGCCGGCGAGGAGGACGGAACGGACACGCACGCCCGAGAGCTCGGCCCGCACGACGCGGAGCATCTGCTCATTCGCACGGTCGAGTGCGTGCACGGCCGGGTCGAGATCGAGGCGGTCTGCGAGCCGGCCTTCGACTACGCGACCCAGGAGGCCCGCTGGAAGCTGGTGGACAGGGACGCCCTGATCGCCGATGCCAGCGGCGGCGGCGAGACGCTGCGCCTGCTCGGCGACATCCCGCTCGAGATCGACGGCTCGGTCGCCCACGGCACGCGAATGCTGGAGGCGGGGGATCGCTGCTTCTCCTGCCTGTCGTGGCGCGAGGAGCTGAGCGGCCCGAAGGACGCCGCCGACGCCGCCGCCCGGCTGGACTGCACCGCCCAGCTATGGCGCCGCTGGCTGGAGGCGGGAAAGTTCCCCGACCATCCCTGGCGCTGGACCCTCCAGCGCTCGGCGCTGGTGCTCAAGGGACTGACCTACGAGCCCACCGGGGCGATGATCGCGGCGCTGACCACGTCGCTCCCCGAGACGCCCGGCGGAGAGCGCAACTGGGACTACCGCTACACCTGGATCCGGGACGCGACCTTCACCCTCTGGAGCCTGCACGTGATCGGCTTCGACCAGGAGGCCCGCGAGTTCATGGAGTTCGTGTGCGAGCTCTTCCACGGCCGCGGCCCCGCGGCCCAGATCATGTTCGGGATCGGCGGCGAGACGGAGCTCACCGAGAAGACCCTCGACCACCTCTCGGGCTACGTCGGGTCGCGCCCGGTGCGGATCGGCAACGCCGCCTACGACCAGCGCCAGAACGATGTCTACGGCGCCCTGCTCGACTCGATCTACATCCATTCGAAGACTCGCGAGGGCGTGCCCGAGGAGATGGCGCCGATCGTCTTCGAGCAGGCGGAGGCCGCCGCCTCCGCCTGGCGCCTTCCCGACCAGGGGATCTGGGAGGCGCGCGGCGAGCCCAAGCACTACGTCTCCTCGAAGCTGATGAGCTGGGTGGCGCTCGACCGCGCCACCCGGCTCGCCAGCGACCGTGGCAGGAACGAGCTCGCGGACAGCTGGCAGCAGGAGGCGAACGCGGTACAGGCCGAGATCCTGAAGCGGGGGGTGAGCCGAGCGGGGCGTCTTCCGCCAGCACTACGAGACCGATGCGCTCGACGCCTCGCTGCTGCTGATCCCGCTGGTCCGCTTCCTGCCGCCCGGCGATGAGCGCGTGCGGGCCACGGTGCTGGCGATCGCGGATGAGCTGACCGAGCACGGGCTCGTGCTCCGATATCGCGTCGAGGAGACCGAGGACGGGCTCAGCGGCAAGGAGGGCACGTTCACGATCTGCTCGTTCTGGCTCGTCTCCGCGCTGTCGGAGATCGGTGAGCGCAAGCGGGCGCGGAAGCTCTGCGCGCGGGTGCTGGCACACATGACTCCGCTTGGCCTTTACGCGGAGGAGATCGAGGCGCTCAGCGGCGCGCAGCTCGGCAACTTCCCGCAGGCCTTCACCCACTTGGCGCTGATCAACGCGGTGTCGCACGTGGTCTCCGACGAGCAGCTTGGCGAGCGCGACGAGCCCAGCGCCGTGTTCACCGAGATGCGGGCAGCGGGAGCCGCCGGCTGAGCGTCCCTACACTCCTGCGCTTATGCGCGCGATTCAGATCGAGGAATTCGGCGGGCCGGAGGTGATGCGGCTGAAGAGGTTCCGGCCCCCGAGCCGGCGGCCGGCGAGGTCGTCGTCGAGGTGGCGCGAGCCGGCATCAACTTCGCGGACACCCACGTGACCCGCAACGACTACCTCGCGAACCAGGAGCTGCCGCTGATCCCGGGCGGGGAGATCGCCGGACGGACGGACGACGGACGACGAGTGGCGGCCCTCTTGGCCAAGCGGCGGCTACGCGCAGAATGTGGCCGTCAACGAGGCGGTGCTGGTGCCGGTCCCGGACCAGGTCTCGGACGACGAGGCCGCCGCGCTGCTGCTTCAGGGACTCACGGCTCGCAGCCTGCTGCGGATCTCCGCTCGCCTTCAGGAGGGCGAGTCCGTGGTCGTCCAGGCCGCCGCTGGGGGCACCGGCTCGCTCGCCGTTCAGCTTGCGAAGCGGATGGGCGCCGGCCGGGTGATCGGGCTCGCCTCGACCGAGGACAAGCGCGAGCTGGCGCGGCGGTTGGGCGCCGATGCCACGGTCGATTCGCAAGCCGACGACCTGGAGGCGGCGATCCTGGCGGCGAACGACGGCGAGCCGGTCGACGTGGTGCTCGAGATGAGCGGCGGCGAGGCCTTCGAGGCAAGCCTGCGGGCCCTCGCCCCGTTCGGCCGCCTGGTCACCTACGGGCTCGCCTCGCGGCAGCCGGTCGAGGTCCGCAACGTCGACCTGATGCGCACCAGCCGCTCCGTGGTGGGCTTCTGGCTCATGCATCTCTTCCGCCGCCCGCAGGAGATTCGCGAGGGGATCGCCGAGCTGCTCGGGGCGGTGGCGGCGAAGGAGCTGGAGGTCGTGATCGGCGACGTGTACCCGCTGTCCGAGGCACACCGGGCCCACGAGGACATCGCCGCGCGGCGAACGCACGGCAAGCTGCTCCTCGATCCGAGCCGTTGACCACCTTTCGCGAGCTCGGGCTCTCCGCCGAGATCCTGGAGGCCCTGGACGAGCTCGGCTACACCGACCCGACCGCGATCCAGGAGCAGGCGATCCCGCAGCTGCTCGCCGGCCACGACGTGATCGGCCAGGCGCAGACGGGCACCGGCAAGACCGCCGCCTTCGGGCTGCCGATGCTCCAGCACCTCGATCCGGGCTCCCCCGACACCCAGGCGCTCGTGCTCACGCCCACCCGGGAGCTCTGCATCCAGGTGACGCAGGCGATGCGTGCCTACGCCGAGCACCTGCCGATCGAGGTGATCGCGGTGTTCGGCGGCCAGGCCGTCCGGACCCAGCAGTCGAGGCTCCGCGCGGGCGCCCACGTGGTGGTGGCCACGGTCGGGCGGACGCTGGATCTGATCTCGCGTGGCTCCCTCGCTCTCACCTCGGCGCGCTACATCGTCCTCGACGAGGCCGACGAGATGCTCGACCTCGGCTTCATCGACGAGGTCGAGCGCATCCTGCGGATCTCGCCCTCGGGCCGGCAGACCTCGTTGTTCTCGGCGACCATCCCGCCGCCGATCGAGCGGCTCGCCGACCGCTACATGTACGACCCGGTCACGATCAGGGTGACGCCGCGGCAGATCACCGTGGACGCGATCGAGCAGGCCTATGTCGAGGTCCAGGCGCGGGGCAAGGTCGAACGCCTGGTCGAGGTGCTCCGGGCCGAGGATCCCGAGCAGGCGATCATCTTCTGCCGAACGAAGATCGGCACCGCGCGGCTCGACGAGACGCTCCGGGCCCGCGGCCTCCAGGTCAAGGCCCTGCACGGAGACCTGACCCAGGGCCAGCGGGATGGCGTGATGCTGGCCTTCAAGGACCACCGGCTTCGGTTGCTGGTCGCTACCGACGTCGCCGCCCGCGGACTCGACATCGAGCACGTCACCCACGTGATCAACTACGACGTCCCCGATACCTCGGATGGATACGTCCACCGGGTCGGGCGCACGGGCCGAGTGGGGCGCACGGGCCGCGCGATCACCTTCGTGACGCCCAAGCAGCGTCAGGAGATCACGCGCATCGAGCGCGAGGCGAAGACCCGGATCGGTGAATGGGAGCCGCCGGAGGAGCGGCTCGAGCACGCCCCGCGTCCCCGGCGTCGCGAGCACGGCCCGAAGGAGACCGCCGGCGGCGCCGATCAAGCCGCGGCTGGCGATTCCTTCGTGAAGCTGTTCGTGAACCGCGGCAGGCGCAGCGGCATCGACGACGAGGACGTCCGCTGGGCGCTGACCGAGGGGGCGGTGATCCCGGAGGACGCGATCGCCTCGGTCCGGGTTCTCGATCGCTTCTCGTTCGTCGAGCTCGACGCGGAGCACGCGGAGCAGGCGCTACAGCGCCTGGAGGGCACCAAGCTGAAGGGGAAGCAGATCCGGGTGGAGTACGCACAAGGGCTAGCGACGAAGTCGCGGTAGTGGAGGGGCCTGCCGGGTCAGGTTGGCGCCCTCGCCCGCCGAAAACGTAGAGCCGAAGGCCGAGGCTTTCGGCGGAGTTATTCCTACCGCGACTTCGTCGCTAGCTCATCCGTCTGGGCACGGGCCGCTTCGCCCTCGCGGATCAGGGTGCGCCAGTCGCTGATTCGGAAGAAATAGACGAGGGCCGCGAAGGCGAGCGTCACCGACCAGGCGGTGACGGCGAGCTGCTGGCCGACCGAGTAGGAGAGGACGACCGCGTGCGAGGCTCCTCCCAGCGTGGCCACCAGGAGCGCCTGCTGCGCGCCCACCCCACCCGGGGTGAACGGAAGCGCGCCGGTGATCGACTGGACGCTCATCACCAGGAGCACGTTCTCGACCGAGCCGCCGACGTGGAAGGCCTCCAGAAAGAGCCAGAACGAGGCGAACCGGCACAGCCAGGCGATCAGCTGCCAGCCCGCGACCTCGCGCGCGTATCGGGTCGGCTCCCGGAAGATCGCCACTCCCTGCTTGACCCGCTGCCAGAAGGACTCGACGTGACGGGCGAGGATCGCCACCAGCGCCACCACCCCGATCCCGATCACGGTCAGGGTCAGCATCAGCACCTCCGGATGCGCGGCCCAGAAGGTGATCTCGAAGGCGGGCAGGTGCGGGAGGCGCGGCGGGCGGGGCAGCAGTCCCTGGGTGATCGCGTAAAGCAGCACCAGCAGCCCGATCGCCATGTCGAACGGCGTCAGCACCGCGAACGACGAGACGATCGTGGGGTAGGAGGACCCCTCGACGCTGCGCTTGGCCAGCACGATCTTCAATGCGTCGCCGCCGCGGGCCGGGAGGATGCCGTTCATGCCCGCGCCGACCAGAAACGAGGCCGCGATGCCGGTCTCCGAGACTCGAGACCTCGGGTAGGCGGCGCGGAGCGCGTTCGCCCAGCCATGCGCCCGGGCGAGCTGGAGCGCCAGGGACAGAAGCAGGGCCGCCGCCAGGTATCCCCAGGCGATCTCGGCGATGTTCTGGAAGAAGGCCTCCGCCGCGTTCAGGAAGCGGTGGAAGCTTGCGCCCAGGTCCGGGGTGTCGATCGCTGCGGCCACCGCCATAAGCTAGCCCCCCGCATGCTCGTGGCCGGCCTCCTAGCGATCGCGTACCTGATCCTCGAGCCTCATAGCGCCGATCTCGCGGCGCAGACCTTCCGTTCCGACCTGTTCGCCTCGCATGGCTTCCTGGTCTGGAACAACGACTGGTACGGGGGCCACTACGTGCCCGGCTACAGCGTTCTCTTCCCGCCGCTCGGCGCGGCGCTCGGGCCCCGGTTGGTCGGCGCTCTGGCGGCAGTGACGGCCGCGGGGTTGTTCGGCGCCCTCGCCCGCCACGGGCACGGCGACCGCGCCCGCCTGGCGACCCTGTGGTTCGGGGCGGGCACGGCGGCGATGCTGTTCACGGGCCGCCTCACCTTCGCCTTGGGGATCGCGATCGGCCTGGGGGCGCTGCTCGCCCTTCAGAGGCAGCGTCTGCTGCTCGCCGCCGTGCTGTCCGTGCTCACCGTTTGCGGCAGCCCGGTTGCGGGCTTGTTCCTGGCGCTCGCGGGCGTCGCCGTGATGCTGGCCGGGGATCGGCGCGGCGGTGCCCTGGTCGCGCTCCCGGCGCTCGGCGCGCTCGGCGCGCTGTCGTTCGCCTTTCCGACCGGCGGCGAGGAGCCATTCGTCTTCTCCGCCTTGATCGGGGCGCCTCTGCTCGCCGCGGCCGCGTTGCTGCTTCTGCCGGCCGAGGAGCGGGTGTTGCGCTGGGGGGTGGCGGTGTACGCGATCGCTGCGATCGCCGCCTTCGCGGTCGCCAACCCGGTGGGCGGGAACATGGCCCGCCTGGGGGCTTTGGCCGGCGGGCCGGTGCTGGCGCTGGGGCTCGCCGGTCGGCGACCTGTGGCGCTCGCGGCAGTCGCCCTGCCGCTGCTCTACTGGCAATGGGTGGCGCCGGTCCGCGACGTATCCGACGCGGCCGGAGATCCGTCGGTGCATTCCTCGTACTACGAGCCGCTGATCGCCGAGCTCGAGCGGCGCACGGGTGGCAGGCCGGCGCGGGTGGAGATCCCGCCGACTCGCAACCGCTGGGAGGCCAACTACGTCGCGCCGCGTTTCCCGCTGGCGCGTGGCTGGCTGCGCCAGCTCGAGTCTGACGACAGCGACCTGTTCACCGATGGCAACCTGACCCCGCGGACGTATCGGTCCTGGCTCGACGAGCGCGGGGTCTCATACGTGGCGGTGCCGGACGCCGAGCTCGACTACCTGTCCGACCGACGAGGTGGCGCTGATACGGCGACGGCCTGCCGTACCTGCGCGCGGTCTGGAGCGACGAGCACTGGCGCCTCTACCGCGTCGAGGGCGCCACCGGCCTCGTCTCCCGGGACTCCAGCCGGTCCGCCGGTGGCCGGCTCAGCGCCCTCGGGCCGGCGAGCTTCACCCTCTCCGCCCGGGACGCGGGAGCCTTCCTCGTCCGCGTGCGGTACTCCGCGCTACTGGACGGTGACCTCCGGGGAGGCGTGTGTGGAGCGTCACGGCGACTGGACCGAGGTCGAGGTTCTGCGCCCGGGGACCGTCAGCGTCGCCGCCAGATTCAGCCTCGACGGCCTGGTCGGCCGCGACAGGCAATGCTCGGCATAGCGCTGGCGCTCGCGTCCAGTGTCGCCTGGGGAGTCTCCGACTTCCTCGGTGGCATGCAGAGCCGGCGAATCTCCGCCCTCACCGTGCTGCTCGTCAGCCAGCCGGTGGGACTCGTCCTGGCGCTGGTGGTCGCGCTGGCGGCCGGCGGCGACGCGCTGAGCACGCGCGACGCCGCGATCGCCGTCGGAGCGGGCGCCGCGGTGGTGCTCGCCCTCGGCGCCTTCTACCGGGCGATGGCGCTCGGCTCGGTCAGCGTGGTGGCGACCATCGGGGCGCTGGGGGTGGTGGTGCCGATCGCCGGCGGCCTCGCTGCGGGGGAGGAGCCGGCCGCGATCCAGGCGATCGGAGTGGTCGCCGGCGTCATCGGCGTGGTGCTGGTGGCGCGCGAGCCCGATCCCGAGTGGCGTGCCGCCGGACGTGCTTCGGTCGGGCTCGCGGCGCTCGCGGCGCTGGGCTTCGGGACCTTCTTCCTGGCCGTCGACGCAACCTCAGGCCGGGAGCCGACCTGGACCATCGTCGCGCTTCGCTGCGGCGGCGTCGGAGCGCTGCTGATCGCCGCCGCCGTCATCCGGCCCTCGATGCGGATCGAGCGCGCGCTGCTCCCCGCCCTGCTCGCGATCGGCTGCTTGGACGTGCTGGCGAACTCGCTGTTCGCGGTCGCCACCAATCACGGCCTCCTGTCGCTGGTCGCGGTCGCGGGCTCGCTGTATTCCGCGGTCACCGTTCTCCTCGCCCGTTTCGTGCTCGGCGAGCGCCTGGCGCCCGATCCAGCGCGCCGGGGTGGTCGCGGCCCTGACCGGCGTCGTGTTGATCGCCGCGGGCTCCTAGATCGCTGAGAAGGTCCTAGCTCGCCGGGGGGACCTCGGCGGGCGCGGTGAACCCCAGCAGCTCCTCCAGCCGCGCCACGGTGGCCGCCACGTCGCGGTGGAGGATCGCGGTCATGCCCACGGCCTCGGCGCCCGGCGCAGTTCTCGCGCAGGTCGTCGACGAACACGCATCGCTCGGGCTCGACGCCCAAGGCGCTTCGACGCCAGCAGGTAGATCTCGGGCTGCGGCTTGTGCAGTCCCACCTCGGCCGAGATCACCACGGCGTCGAACAGCTCCGCGAGCAGGGCGCGGTCGTAGTGCGAGGTGCTCCACGAGTTCGAGACCAGGCCGGTGCGAATGCCGCTGGCCCGCGCGGCGCCCACCGCGGCGACCATCGGCTCGGACGGCTTCATGCCGCGGAACATGCTGTCGATCAGGTCCGCGGCCTCCGACAGCCCAAGGCGCTCGGCGAAGCGGCGCTCGAACTCCTTCTCCTCGATCCGCCCGGTCTCCAGCTCCCGAGCTCGGCGAGCGCCGCGGGGTCCTCGCGGAACAGGCGCCTCATCGAGTCCTCCTCCAGGCCCTTCTCCCGGCAGAAGTCCGCGAAGCTGTCCCAGACCGAGGTGGTGAGCACGCCGCCGAAGTCGACCAGCAGGCCGCTGTGATCGCGGTCGGCCCGCATAGGATTGGCGCTCATGGCCGACGAGGCTATCGACCAGCCGAACCTCGAAGCCTGGTTCGAGGAGCACGTCGCCGGAGCCACGCCGCCGCTGGCCTTCGAGCGCATCTCCGGCGGCCACTCGAACCTCACCTACGCGGTGGCGGACGCCGCAGGCGGGCGCTGGGCGTTGCGGCGCCCGCCGCTGGGCAGGCGCCTCGCCTCGGCCCACGACATGGCGCGCGAGCACAGGATCATCTCCGCGCTCCAGGAGACCGAGGTGCCGGTGCCGCCGATCGCCGGCCTCTGCGAGGACGAGTCCGTGAACGGCGCGCCCTTCTACGTCATGGAGTTCGTCGAGGGCCCGATCCTGCGCTCTCGCAAGCGAAGCCGAGCAGAGCTTCGACGAGGCCGAGCGCGGCCCGATCGGGGAGCGCGTCGTGGACACCCTGGTCTCGATCCACGCCATCGACCCCGACCGCGTCGGGCTTGGCGAGCTGGGCAAGAAGCAGGACTACGTCGCCCGACAGCTGCACCGCTGGCAGGGGCAGTGGGAGAAGTCGAAGACGCGCGAGCTGCCGCTGATCGACGACGTTCACCGGCGCCTGTTCGAGCGCATTCCCGAGCAGGGGCCGGCGACGATCGTGCACGGGGACTACCGGCTGGACAACATGATCCTCACCGACGCCGGCGAGGTCGCGGCCGTGGTCGACTGGGAGCTCTGCACGCTCGGCGACCCGCTCGCCGACGTCGGCATGCTGATCGTCTACTGGTCCGAGGACGGCGACGAGCTGATGCCGCTGCTCGAGGCCCCGACCACCGCCACCGGCTTTCCCACGCGTGAGCAGGTACGCGAGCGCTACGCGGAGCGCTCCGGACGCGACCTCTCCGAGATCGACTTCTACGTCGCGCTCGGCTGGTGGAAGCTGGCGATCATCCTCGAGGGCGTGTACTCGCGCTACGCGGCCGGCCAGTACGGCAGGCCCGAGGAGAGCATCGAGGGCATCGAGCGGTTCGCGAAGATCGTCGAGACGCTCGCGGAGGCAGCCGACCAGGCCGAGCGCCGCCTTTAGACGAACGCGTCACTTGGTTCCGAGGTGCGGAACCAGAGACCACAGGTCTGGGTGCTCTACGCCTTGCGCCGGCTCCTTCGGTGCAGGCTTCGGCGAACCGCCTCGCCGCTTCGCGCCTCGGCCTCCTTCGCCCAGCGGTGCAGCTCGCGGCGGGCGATGACCATCTTGTGCACCTCGTCGGGCCCGTCGGCGACCCGCAGCATGCGGCTGAAGCGCCACATCCAGGCCAGAGGGGTGTCGTCGGACATGCCGAGGGCGCCGTGCACCTGGATCGCGCGGTCGAGCACGTCCATGACCACGTTCGCGGCCACGACCTTGATCATCGAGATCGCCTGCCGGGCCGCCCGCTTGCCCTCCGTGTCCATCTGCCAGGCGGCGTTGAGGGTCAGGAGCCGTGCCTGATCCACCTCCATGCGCGACCGGGCCACGAAGTCCTGGACGAACTGCTTCTCGGCCAGCTTGCCGCCGAAGGCCTCGCGCTCGTTGGCGCGGCGGCACATCAGCTCGATCGCTCGCTCGGCGGTCCCGATCGCGCGCATGCAGTGGTGGATGCGCCCGGGGCCCAGCCGGTCCTGGGCGATCACGAAGCCGGCGCCCCGCTCGCCGAGCAGGCTCGAGGCCGGCACGCGGCAGCCCTCGTAGCGGATCTCGCAGTGGCCGGGACCGCCGGAATGGCCCATCACCGAGACCGGTCGGACCAGGTCGAAGCCGGGGTTGTCGGTGGGGACGAGGATCATGCTCGCCCGCGCGTAGGGGTGGGCGTCGGGATCGGTGACGCACATCACGATCGCCACCGAGGCGCCCACGGCGCCCGAGGTGAACCACTTGTGGCCGTCGATCACCCACTCGTCGCCGTCGAGCTCGGCCGCGGGTCTGGAGCGTGGTCGGATCGGAGCCCGAGACCTCGGGCTCGGTCATCGAGAAGCAGCTGCGGATCTCGCCGTCCAGCAGCGGCTCGAGCCATTCCTGCCGCTGCTGCTCGGTGCCGTGCTCGGCGAGGATCTCCATGTTGCCGGTGTCGGGCGCCGAGCAGTTGAAGGCCATCGGGGCCACCGCCGGGCTGCGGCCCATCTCCTCGCAGAGCACCCCGTACTCCCAGTTCCCCAGGCCGGCGCCGTAGCGCTCGTCCGGCATGAACAGGTTCCAGAGCCCCTCCTCGCGCGCCTTGGCACGGATCTCGACCAGGATCTCCGGGTAGGGCGTGCCCGCGCCGACCTCCTCGGTCGAGCGCCCGCATCGCCTCGAGCTCGACCGGATAGACGTGCTCGTCCATGAACGCGCGCACCCGCTCGCGAAGCTCCTCCACCCGGGGCGTGATCTCGAAGTCCATCGCCTCGGAGACTAATGCAGCTTGGCTGGGCTAGGGACGAAGTCCCGGAGCCGGCGAGCCTGCCGGGTCAGGCCTGCGCCGGCAGGCGGCGGGCTGCTGCCGGGCTCTCGGCTTCGCGCGCGGCGATGCAGGCCGATCTGCATCGCGAACAGGCCGCCGATCGCCACGGTTGCCACAGCGAGCGACGGGACCAGCACGGACAGCGGCGGCTGCTCCTTGGCGATCAGGGTGATCGCCGCGGCGATCATCACCGTGCCCAGGGCGCCCCGCAGGAGCCCCTGCGGCACCCTCACCGCCAAGTGGGCGCCGAGCAGCACGCCGGGGATGGAGCCGAGCAGGATGTTCCCGGCGAGCCCGAAGTCGACGTTGCCGCCGACCCAGTGCGCGAAACCCGCCGCCCAGAGCAGGATCGCGGCGTGGAAGACGTCGGTGCCGACGACTCGCTGCGGCGTCAGGCGGAAGACCGCGATCAAGACGATTGCGATCACCGTGCCGCTGCCGGCCGAGGTGAGGCCGATGACGAAGCCGGTCGTCGCCCCGGTGACGACCGCGGCGACGATGTGGCGGCGGTACAGATGCATCGCGGAGCGCTCGGGAATCACGTCGCGAAGCAGCGTGCCCCGAACCAGCGTCGCGATCCCCACGACCATCAGCGCGGCTCCCAGCATCCCCAGCACGAGGCGGTTCACCTCGTCCTCGCCGTAGGCGTTCTGGAGCACCTCGATCAACCACACGCCCCCGATCGCAGAGGGGACGCTGCCGACCGCGAGCCAGAAGGCGAGCCCGCGGTGAACGGTCTGGTGCTTGAGATGGCGCCAGCCGCCGGCCGTCTTCGTGACCGCGCCGTAGAGGATGTCGGTGCCCACCGCGGTCACCGGCTGCACGCCGAAGACCAGGATCAGGAGCGGCGTCATCAGCGAGCCGCCGCCCATCCCGGTCATCCCGATCAGCAGGCCCACCCCGAAGCCGAAGACGACGATGACTGGATCCATGGTCCTGCGGCCCCTGCCTTTCGATTGTTGTTGACCAGCTTGGTCAGAAGGGGCGCGCGCGAACAGGGTAGCGTGGCATCGAGCAGCCGCTCGCATTCCCCCGCTCGTCCGCTGCCTGCGAAGTCGGCTACCTGACGTGCCAGGCGTCCGGGTCGGCGATCAGCTCGAGCGACCGGGTCGGGCAGCTCGCCGGTGATCAGATCGGCGAGCGTGACGGTCTCCAGCACGGCCCGCAGGTTGGCGCGGACCGCGACCCAGACGTCGCGCAGGCGTTCGGCCGGGCCGGGATAGTGGGTCGCCTCCGGGGCGGAGTCCTGGATGTTGGCGAGCGGGCCCTCGACGGCCCGGATCACGTCGGCGAGGGTGATCGTGTCCGGCGCGCGAGCAAGCCAGTAGCCGCCCCGGGCGCCGCGCCTGGCGCGCACCAGCCGCGCGTGCTTGAGCTCCAGCAGGATGTGCTCCAGGAACTGGAGCGGGATGTCCTGGGCCTCGGAGAGCTGCTCGCCCTTGACGGGCTCCTCGTCGGGCGCGGCGGCCAGCTCGAGCGCGGCCCGCAGCGCGTAGTCGGCTTTGGCGGAGATCCTCACTTCGTCGGCGACAAGCCGTTGGGCAGCGCGTTCTCGATGATCGACCTTCAGGCGCACTCGACCGTATCGGACGGGCAGCTCGAGCCGTCGGCGGTGGCGACCGCGGCGGCCGCGGCGGGCGTCACCGTGATGTCGCTCACCGACCACGACGCGGTGGCGGGCGTTCCGGAGGCGATCGCCGCCGCGCGGCAAGCGGGGATCGAATGCGTGCCGGCGGTCGAGATGTCCTGCGTCCACGCCTACTCCGACGATCTGCACATGCTCGGCTACTGGGTGGACACGGACGCGATCGCTCCCGCCTGCGATCGCGCCCAGCAGGAGCGCGCGGAGCGTGCCCGAGAGATCATCGAGCGGCTCAACGCCCACGGGGTCGAGGTCAGCTTCGAGGCCGCGGTCGCCGAGGCCGGCGCCGCGGACTCGATCGGCCGTCCGCATATCGCCCGTGCGGCCGGCGCCGGCCCGGACCTCGGCCCCTTCTTCGAGGAGTATCTGGTGCCCGGCGCGAAGGCCTTCGTGCCGCGACGCTGGCCGAGCGCCGAGGAGGCAGTCGAGCTGATCCACACAGCCGGCGGGGTGGCCGTCGTCGCCCATCCCTACTGGGACGTGTCCGAGCCGCGCCAGGTGCGGGACCTGGTTGAAAGCCTGAAGCGCGACGTGGGCCTGGACGGGATCGAGACCTTCTACCCACCACACACGAAGGCGCAGACGGCGCACTGCCTCGAGCTCTGCCAGGAGCTCGGCCTCGTTCCCACCGGCTCCTCGGACTTCCACGGACCCACCCATAAGACGTTCCCGCGGTTCGGCGCCTACGACACCTACGGCCTCGGCGAGCCGAGGGTCCCGCAGCGTCCCGTAGCCCTGGTTGGCGCGGCGGGATCAGCTCCCGCTCCTCGAGGTAGTCGAGGATCTGCTGGGCCGACTCCTCGGGAGTCTGGCTCTCGGTTTCGATCACCAGCTCGGGGTTCTCGGGGGCCTCGTAGGGGTCGGAGACCCCGGTGAACTCCTTGATCTCGCCGGCTCGGGCCTTCGCGTACAGCCCCTTGACGTCCCGTTTCTCGCACTCCTCCACCGACGCCTTCACGTAAGCCTCGATGAAGTAGCCGTCCATCTTCGCCCGCGCCTCGTCGCGAAGCTCGCGGTAGGGCGAGATCGCAGCCGTGATCACCGGCACCTCGTTGCGCGCCAAGAGCGAGGCGACGAACGCGACCCGGCGGATGTTGGTGTCCCGGTCCTCCTTCGAGAAGCCGAGCCCCTTGGAGAGGTTCTGGCGGACGATGTCGCCGTCGAGCACCTCGAGCTTCGAGCCGCGCTTGCGCAGCTCCTTGACCAGGACGTTGGTGATCGTCGTCTTGCCGGACCCGGAGAGCCCGGTGAACCAGAGGCAGAACCCCTTCTCACCCGCCATCGGTCGCTGCCTCCTTTCTGTACGCGTCGATCAGGATCTCGGCGACCTCTTCCCTGGTGAACTCGTGCGGCGGGGTCTCGCCGCGGGACAGCATCTCTCGCACCTTTGTACCGGATAGGAACAGGTGCGACTCCTGCGGGTGCGGGCAGGTCTTGTCGGAGGCCATGCCCTCGCACTCGTGGCACCAGAACGTGTGCTCGAAGAACAGGGGCTGGATCCCGAGCTCATCGATGTCGATGTCATCGAAGATCCGCTGCGCGTCGTAGGTGCCGTAGTAGTCGCCGACCCCGGCGTGGTCGCGACCGACGATGAAGTGGGTGCAGCCGTAGTTACGGCGGATGATCGCGTGCAGCACGGCCTCCCGGGGCCCGGCGTAGTGCATCTTCGCCGGGTTGACGCCGAGGATCACCCGTTCCGGGTGGTAGTAGCGGTCCATCAGGATCTCGTAGCAGCGCATCCGCACGTCGGCGGGAATGTCGCCCGCCTTCGTCTCGCCGATCAGCGGATGCAGGAAGAGCCCGTCGGAGACCTCGAGCGCGGCCTTGGTCAGGTACTCGTGGGCCCGGTGGATCGGGTTCCGCGTCTGGAAGGCGACGATCCGCTTCCAGCCCCGGTCCGCGAACGCCTGCTTCGATTCGGCAGGCGTCAGGTAGCGGCGCATGAAGGCCTCCTCGTGGTCAGGAAGCGCGTCGGCCTCGATCGGGCCGGCCAGGCAGCGCGAGCCCTCGCGGCGGATCGCGGCGACGCCGGGATGCTCGTCGTCGGTGGTCAGGTAGACGAGCTCCGCCTCCTTGTCGACCTCGCGCTCGAAGACCTCCTCGACCGTCAGCCGCCCGAGTGCCTTGCCGTTCGGGGCGCTGAGCTCGACCCGGTCGCCGAC
The DNA here is from genome assembly GCA_963740145.1 of uncultured Actinomycetes bacterium. GTDB lineage: Bacteria > Actinomycetota > Thermoleophilia > Solirubrobacterales > 70-9 > AC-56. The sequence continues at coordinate 15,276 of CAVUDI010000010.1, read as the reverse complement.
CGACGCCTCGAGGTCGGTGGCCAGGGTGATCGGGATCGCCCAGATCTCGCCGCTCGCAAGCCGCATCTTCTCGCACACGGAAGTCCAGTCCTCGGAGCCCATGAAGCCCCGAAGCGGCGCGAAGCCTTCGTTGGCGAGCAGCTCGAAGTCAGAGGCCTGGCGTGGGCTCAGCCGCAGCGCCAGGCCGGTCTCCGCGCTACCCATTCAGACCGCACTCCGAGCGCGCCGTACCGGCCCAGCGGCCCGAGCGGGGGTCGCCGCTCCCGTCCGGCACCGACGTGCACGGCATGCAGCCGATGGAGGGATAGCCCTGGTCGTGAAGCGGGTTGTATGGCACGTGGTTGTCCTTGATGTGGGTCCAGACCTGCTGGTTGGTCCAGTCCACCACGGGGTTCAGCTTCCAGCGGTCGAACCGCTCGTCCCAGCCAAAGCGGGCGGCCCCGGCACGAGTCTTCGAGTCGATCCTGCGAACCCCCGAGACCCAGCAGTCGATGCCCTCCAGGGCCCGGTGCATGGTCTCGACCTTTCGGGTCGCGCAGCACTCGTCTGACTCACGCCACAGGTTAGCTTCCCACCGCTCGCGAAGGCCGGGCGGGTTGGCCTGAACGAACCGCTCGAACTCGATCCCATAGCGCTCGGCAAGCGCGTCGCGCGTGGCGTGCGTCTCGGCGAACAGCAGCTCGGTGTCCAGATAGAAGAAGCGAGCATGCGGATCGATCCCGTGCGCGATGTCGATGATCACGGAGCTCGTCTTCTGGAACGAGACCGCGAAGCCGAGCCTCGACCCAAAGGTCTCGATGGCCCAGGCGATCGACTCCCTGGCGCTCATCTCCTCGAGCTCAGCGGAGATGCTCCGCGGGTCCACGACCTTGCCGTTGATGACGGGGAGGCGGCTGCCGCGGCCATTGCCGTTCGCGCCGTTCCTCGAGGAAACGTCGAAGTCCTCGTGCAGCGGCCGCGGCCGCGCCGTCGCCACCTGGAGCTGTCTGGGCGCGGGCATCAGACCGCGCACTCTCCCTCGCCCCGCTCGACCTTGTAGGGCTCGGAGCGGCTCCAGTCGATGAAGTGGTCGAGCGTCTCGAGGCCGAACTCAACCGGCATCGCCAGGTCCTTGACCTGCGCCTCGAAGGCGTCCGTCCCGATCCTTTCGACGAAGTCGTTGAACTCCTCGCCGTTGGAGCGCTCGGACTCGTAGAAACGCACCCAGCGCTCGACCGCGTCGGGCACCCGCTTGGCAGGCAGCCGCGCCTTGAGGCGGTGGCCGTAGACGACCTCGCCGCCCTCGTAGTTGCCGGCGAGGTGGGCGATGTAAGCGGGGATCTGGCGCTCTCCGATCTTCAGCGAGGCGCCGTAGAAGCCGATGTTGGCGATGTGGTGCTGGGCGCAGCCGTTCGGGCAGCCCGACATCTTGACGTGGATGCGCTTGCTCAGCGGGTCGGTGACCTGCATCGCCTCGAGCCGCTCCTGGACAGCCTGGTTGAGGCCCATCGAGCTGGTGATCCCGAGCTTGCAGCTGTCGGTGCCGGGGCAGCTGACCACGTCGGTGATCTCGCGGGGGCCGGTCCCATCCAGGCCCAGCTCGCCGAGTTGCTCCCAGACGTCATAGACCGACTCGTGGCGCACCCAGCGCAGGACCAGGTTCTGCTGCACGGTTGTGCGGGCGTAGCCGCCGCTGAACTCGCGCGTGATCGCGGCCAGGCCGCGAAGCTGCTCGGGGGTCAGATCGCCGCGGGTCACCTTCACCTCGATCGAGCTGAACCCTTCCTGGCGCTGGGGCTTGACGTTCGCCTCGAGGAAGCGGTCGAACTCCGAGCGGTCGCCGTTCGGGCTGCCATAGGTGCCGGGCGGCGGCGGCGCCTTCGCCTCCTCGTCATCGACGAACTTGAGGCGCTCGACGTCGAAGTCGCGCTCTTCGACCCAGTCGCCCTGGAGCTCCTCCTCGACCATCTCGCGGAAGGCGTCGATGCCGATCTTGTCGATCAGCACCTTGATCCGGGCGCGGGCCCGGTTCTCGCGCAGCCACTCCTGGCGGTCGAAGATGCGCCAGCAGGCTTCGGCGATCTTCAGGTAGTCGCCGTTGTCGAGCTCGACGAACTCATAGAGGGTGGGGGCGATCCGGGGCATGATCGAGGTGCCGCCGCCGACCCGGATCTCGACGCCGCGGATGCCGTCGCGCTGGCGGGGGATGAAGCCGATGTCGTGGATCCCGGTTATCGCGACGTCCTCGTCCGTGGCCGTGAACGCCGTCTTCACCTTGCGCGGCATCAACTGGGTCACGGGGTGGCGGACGAAGTAGCGGACGTAGGCCATCGCGTACGGGGTGATGTCGAACAGCTCGCCCTCGGTGATCCCTGCCCAGGGGTCGCCGGTGACGTTTCGGATCGTGTTGCCGCAGCCCTCGCGTGAGGAGAGCCCGGCCTCGGAGATCTCGCGGATGAACTTCGCCGCGTCGGGGAGCGGCACGTGGTGGATCTGGATGTTCTCGCGCGTCGTGATGTGGCCCTTGCGCAGCGGGGCGTAGCGCTCGATCGCGTCCGCGAAGGCCTCCATCTGCTCCGGGCTGATGCCGCCCAGCGGCAGCTTGACGCGGATCATCTGCACGTCGGCCTGGCGCTGGCCGTAGACGCCCTGCTTGAGGCGGAAGCCGATGAACTTGTCCTCGGGCAGCTCGCCCCGCCTGAACTTCGCGGCCTCCGTGTCGAAGTCGTCGAACTCCCGCTCGATGATCGGGATCACATGGCCGGGGACGTCTTCGTAGACCTCGGGGTTCTCGAGCGAGCCGACCCGCCCCTTGCCGTCCTGGTCCTTGTGGCTGACCTTCAGCTTGTGCTCGGCGGTGATGCGCTCGGCCACCGATTCGGCCGCCGAACCCTGCTCGGATTCGGCCGCCGACGCCTGCTCCACGGCTGTGGGCTCCATCGGCGCAGTATTACACAAATCCTGACCGGGTTTAGGGCATTTACGAGGGCATCGACCGCCGACTCCTCGTCCAGCCTGCGCATCCTGCCGGACGTCGGAGTCGGCGGGGTCAGGCGTCGAGCTGCGCGGGTCGGCAGGTTGCGACTCGCTCGATCCTGGCGACTTTGTCGCCACGTGCGCAACGAAAGCGCCAGTCGCTGCGAGTGTCGCCGGGTGCTAGTCGACGTCGGTTCCCTCGATCAGGAAGGCGACGCGCACGTGGGCGCGGTACTCGTCGAGGTTCTCGCCCCGGATGCCGGTGCTGACGATGTCGACTGCGCGGATGTTCCGCAGCGATGTCTGCGCCTGCTTCAGCGCCTGCTTCGCCGCATCGTCGGTGGACGTCTTCGAGCTTCCCACCAGCTCGATGATCTTGACTACGGCCACTTTCTCCTCCTGTTCGTCGCTCTTCCAGTCTGGTGTTGGAGGTGTTCTATCCGAACAGGTCCCCCCGTGCGGGAGCGGAGCGCAGGCACCGCGCCCAGGCTCGGCTACCGGCTCCTTGCCGGCCCCCACGAATAGCCGCCGACGTCGCGGGCCGATACGCCTTCTTCGAGCGCGGCCCGTTGCCAGCGGCTGCCCGGCAGGCCCCCGGGGGACGGTGGCGGGGCGGTCTCGGCGAGGAACTGCTCCATCGCCGCCGCGATCGCGGCTGCCTCGCTTTCGGAGGCCGGCTCGGTCACCAGCTCGATCCGGGGCCGGGGCGGATGGCGCTCGCCGTTCCGTCCCATCTCGTCGCGGACTCTAGTGGCCTCGCCACTAACCTCACGCGCGGTGGCCGAGATCCCCGTACTCGACGCGAACGCCGTGCTGGCGGCGGTCAGCCCCGCGGAGGCGATCGAGCGGACGCGGCTGGCGTTTGAGCGGCACGCCGCCGGCGAGTGGGCGATGCCACCGAAGGTCTACCTCGACTCGCCGCCGAACGGCGACTTCCGCGCCATGCCCGCGCGCGGCGGGGGGTTCGCGTTGCTCAAGTGGGTCACCTCGTTCCCCCGGAACTCCGAGCGCGGCCTGCCGGTCGTCACCGGCGCGCTGCTGCTCTCCGACGCCGGCACCGGCGAGCTGCGGGCGATCATGGATTGCGCCTCGGTCACCTCGCTGCGCACCGGCGCCGCAGCGGCGGTCTCGGCGCAGGTCCTGGCGCCCGACGGCGCGAGATCGGTCGGCCTGATCGGCTGCGGGATCAACGGCGCCTGGGCGGCGCGCTGCCTCGCCGCGGCCGGCTACGGCCCCGGCGTCTGCACGGACCTGCACCCCGACGCCGCCGAGCGGCTTGCCGCCGAGCTCGGCTGGGGCGTCGGCGATCGCGCCGCGGCCGCCGCGCAGGACGTCGTGGTCACGGTGACACCCGGGCGCCGAACCGGTGATCTTCGTGTCCGATCTGCGTCCCGGCCAGCACCTCGTCGCGCTGGGCGCGGACGCGAGTGGCAAGGCCGAGGTGGAGCTCGCGGCGATCGAGCGCTGCGGTCTGTTTTGCGACGAGTGGGAGCAGGCCGCGTCCGGCGGCGAGTTGGCCGGCGCGGTGGCGGCCGGCGTGGTGGGCCGCGACGGCGTCACTCAGCTCGGGGACGTGATCGCAGGCCGCGCCGAGGGCAGGCGCTCGGCGGAGGAGATCACCCTGTTCGACTCGACGGGCCTCGCGATTCAGGACCTCGGCATCGCCACCGCCGTCTACGAGGCCTGGCGGGAGGGAAGGATCGGGGCGCAGCGGTCGACCTCTAGTGCCGGCCCCGGTCACCTTCACCCGTGCCGGCGGATAATGACATCGCCCAGATAGAGACAACCACTACGCGAGTTCCAGTCACGCATCCAGTCGCTGTCAGCTTTACCCTCTACGCGACCCTACCGCGCTGGTGCGCGCCGCACGACCGTGCTCGATCCGGCTGCCGAGGCCACGATCACGGCCACGGTAGCGTCTGCTCCATCCGGCGCGGGACCGACCGAGCGTCCCGAAGCGCGCCCGCTCCGGACGATCGAGTCTGGCCGAGGGCGACAAACCGGCCGACCAGGATCGCGGTCTTGCTGATGTCGGGCGCGGACAGCCCCGGCGCTCTCGGGGCTGCCGTGACCGTCGCGACCGTTTCGGGACCGTCGGGGGTGCGACCTGCCTCGCGAAGGCATTGCCCGGCTCGGGCGACCTTCTTGGTCGGGGGTTCAAGGGTTTCTCGCCCCCTGAGTCGGGCGCCAGCCTCGGCCGCCCCGTGGCTGTGGACGCAAGCGGCGGCACCCGCTGGCCGCGGACCACCGCGCCCCCGAGCTCTTGAACAACGCGTGGCGGCCGCGGCCCGGCCGATTCGAGCCCCTGAGCGGGGCGGAGTGCCAGACCGAAGGATCCGGCCAGCGCGTCGTCAGCCGCCTCGCGAACCAGCGGAGGGGCCGCCGCGATCTCGGCGATTGGCTCGGTCACGGATCCGTACCGCGCGGAGGCATCCGCGTACTCGCCGGCGGTCGCAGCGAACTCGCTCGGCTTGAAGTCCTCTCGCAACCTGGACCCGGCCATCTCGTACACCGTGTATTGCGCGAGTGCCCTCTGGGAATCGAGGCGCGCCGTCGCGCCGCCATCCCTGAGCCGGTCGACGTTGTAGACGAGTCCGAGCGCGAGCACGCCGTGAGCACCAGCGCGGCCCAGCCGCGAACCCGGGCGGCACCCGCCATCTCACCGAGCAGCAGCAGGAAGAGAACGCCCTCCGGATATAGGTACCCGATCTCTTCGGGCGAGCGCAGCCACCCACCTGGGCGGATCGAGCGGGTGGCGCCGCCATCCCTGAGGCGGTCGACGTTGTACACGAGTCCGAGCACGAGCACGCTCGCCAGCGCCAGCGCCGCCCAGCCGCGCACGCGGGCGGCACCGGCCAGCCTCGACCAGCAGGAGCAGGAAAAGAACGGCCTCCGGATAGAGATACCTGATCTCCTCGGGCGAGCGCAGGAACCCGCTGGGGGATAGGCGGGTGGATGCGACCAGCACGACCAGCGCCGTCAGCGCGGCCCAGGGAGGCGAACAGCGCCGCGGCGGCGATCTGCGCGATGGTTTGGTCGAAGCTGGGTTCGTCGAGGATGCCGGCGAGCCCGAAGACGGTTGCGGCGATGGAGGTCCAGGAGTCCACGGCGAAGTGGACGACGTCGATCGGGCGCGTGGAGAAAACGGGGTCCGTGCTTGGGGCGCGGAAAAACAGCCACCAAGCGCCGAACACCGCAGCGGGGAGGGCGAGCAGCCAGGCGCTCCGCCACGGCTGCGGCCAGGGCCGGAACACCACCAGGACGCCGGCCGCGGCCAGGAACGAGAGCCCGACCGGGTGCGAGGCGACCGAGGCCGTCAGCAGGATCGCGGCGACGATGTCGCCAGCGCCTGTCGCGCTTCTCCAGCGCGATCAGGGCCCCGAGCCCTGCCGCGACAGCGATCAGCGACGGCATGCGGCCCGGGGTGATCACCGTCTCCCAGCCGGCACCGAAGAAGAGCAGGAGAACGGTCGGGGGGACGGCGAGCAGGTCGCCGACGCGGCGGCGCGCCAGCACGAAGAAGAGGCCCGCACAGAGCAGCACGAGCGCGGTCACCACGAGCCTGGACGGGAGGTCGGCCGCGAGGCCGAAGACATCGAACAACCCGTGGTACACGAGCAGCGGCAGGGCGATGAAGTACTTGTTGGGCGGCGAGTCCAGCACCGCCTGATCGAAGGGCTGGCTGGCCAACCGCGCGGCATAGCCGAGCTCGTCGCCCCGGATCGTCTGGTCCCTTCCCCAGTAGAGCAGCGCGAGGGCCGACCCGACCATGGCCACCCCCACCAACGTCAACGCCAGCGTGCGCGGTGTGGCGCGAGCGTGCAGCTCCGACAGCCGCGCCGGCGGTCTCACAGGGGGATGTTGCCGTGCTTTCGCTTCGGCTGCTCGACCCGCTTGGTCTGCAGCGTGCGCAGGGCGCGGATCAGCTTCGGGCGCGTTTCGTGGGGGACGATCACGTCGTCGATGTAGCCGCGCTCGGCCGCCGAGTAGGGGTTCGCGAACTGCGCCTTGTAGTCGGCGATCAGCTTCTCGCGGCGCTCGTCGGGCGTCGGAGAGCTCTGGATGTCCCGCCGGAAGATGATGTTGACCGCTCCCTCCGGGCCCATCACCGCCACCTCCGAGGTCGGCCAGGCGAAGTTGAAGTCGGCGAGCATGTGCTTGGAGGACATCACGTCGTAGGCCCCCCCGTAGGCCTTGCGGGTCACCACGGTCAGCTTCGGCACCGTGGCCTCGGTGAAGGCGTAGAGGAGCTTCGCCCCGTGGCGGATGATCCCGCCCCACTCCTGTGAGGTGCCGGGCAGGAACCCCGGCACGTCGGTGAAGGTGACCAGGGGGATGTTGAAGGCGTCGCAGAAGCGCACGAAGCGCGCCCCCTTGACGGAGGAGTCGATGTCCAGCACCCCGGCGAGGTGTCGCGGCTGGTTGCCCACCACGCCGACCGGATAGCCGTCGAGGCGGGCCAAGCCGACCACGATGTTCTGCGCGTAGTGCTCGTGGACCTCGAAGAACTCGCCGTCGTCGACGATCCGCGAGATCACGTCGCGCATGTCGTAGGGCTTCGAGGGATCGTCGGGGACGATCGTGTCGAGCGCCTCGTCGGCGCGGTCGGGATCGTCGTAGGGCTCGACCCGCGGCGGCATCTCGAGGTTGTTGAGCGGCAGGAAGGACATCAGGAAGCGGACGTCCTCGAGGCACTGGTCCTCGTTGTCGGCCGCGAAGTGGGCGACGCCGGACTTCGTGTTGTGGGTCATCGCCCCGCCCAGCTCCTCGAACGTCGGCTCCTCGCCGGTCACCGTCTTGATCACGTCGGGGCCGGTGATGAACATGTGCGAGGTCTCCTTGACCATGAAGATGAAGTCGGTCATCGCCGGCGAGTACACGGCGCCGCCCGCGCACGGCCCCATGATCAGGCTGATCTGGGGGATCACCCCCGAGCACTGGACGTTGCGCACGAAGACGTCGCCGTAGGCGCCCAGCGACACGACACCCTCCTGGATCCGCGCCCCGCCCGAGTCGTTGATGCCGATCACCGGCGCGCCGATCTTGGCGGCCAGGTCCATGACCTTGCACATCTTCTCCGCCATCACCTCGCCGAGCGAGCCGCCGAAGACGGTGAAGTCCTGCGAGAAGACGACCACCGGCCTTTCGTCGATCGTCCCCCAGCCCGTGACCACCGCGTCCCCCCAGGGGCGGCGCTTCTGCATCTCGAACTCGTAGGTGCGGTGGCGGACGAAGGTGTCGAGCTCCTCGAACGACCCCGGGTCCAGCAGCTTCAGGACCCGCTCGCGCGCCGTCAGCTTGCCCTTCTCGTGCTGCTTGGCGACCGCCTCCTCGGAGGCGGAGTGGATTGCCTGCTCGCGTAGCTCGCGCAGGTAGGCGAGCTTCTCCTCGTGGGTCTCGGGGAACTTCTGGCGCACGGCGCGCCGATTCTATGGCGCCGCGGCGGCGCGCTCGAGCATCGCGGTCAGGGCCGCGGTCACCTGGGGGTCGAGCTCGGAGCCGGCGGCGGCGCGAAGCGCCTGGGCAGCGATCCGTCGGCGCTCGTCCGGCGAGGCGGCGCCAGGCGCCGGCGCAGCCAGGGCCGTGTCGCAGGCGCAGGCAACACGCACGATCCGCGACTCGATCGGTATTCGCTCCCCGGCCAGGCCGGCGGGCCCGCTGCCGTCGAAGCGCTCCCCAACGGCGCCGATCCACTCGCAGGCCTGATCGGGAACGCCCGCGCCACGCGCCAGCTCGGCGCCGCTGGCGAACCGCGAGTCGAGCAGCGCCCGGTCCTCCGGGCTCAGCTCGCCGGGGGGCTTGGCCAGCACCGCCACCGGCACGTAGACGTTTCCGACCTCGTGCAGCCTTGCGGCCTCGCGCACCGCCTCCGCGTGGTCTCGCTCCAGGGCCAGCTCGACGGCCGCGGCGAAGGCGTAGGTGGCGGTCCCGTCGGCGTGGTCCCGGGAGCTCGGCAGGTGGCGCTCAAGCGCATCGAGGAGCTCCGAGCCGCGCGCCTCCACGTGTGCGGCGAGGCTCGGCTCAGGCTCGCTCGAACGGGCGCCGCTCGGGCGATCCGAGCTCATCGAGGAGCTGCTCCAGGGCGGCGTCGACGTCGCAGGCATCGGGCCGTGAGTGCTGGGCGACGATCGAGACAGAGGTCCCGAATTCCTTCTCCGCGAGCTCCAGCGCGATCCGGGCACTCCCGGCCTCGGTCCCGCTCGTGCGCCAGGCGAGTGTTCGCTCGCGCTCGCGGTGCGTGACCTCGATGGAGACGGCTTGTGACCTTCCCACGACGCCCGCCATCCAAGCCTCCATGCGGGCGAGGTCGTCCGCCAGCGCCCAGAGCTCGGGGGCGGACTTGACCAGCGTCCGCTTCGTCTTCGATTCCATGGCCTCGGGCTTCTGCCATCCGCAGCGGACTCCTTCCTCCGAATCAGCCCGCCCGGGCTAGAAGAACGCCCCGCCCTTGTACTCGCCGAACACCTCTCGCATCGCCCCGCACACCTCGCCGATCGAGGCGCCGTCGCGCAGCGCCTCCTTGATCGGGTAGAGCAGGTTGCCCTCGCCCTCGGCGACCTTGCGAAGCTCCGCGAGCCGCCCGTCAACCGCGGCCTGGTCGCGGCCTTCCTTGAACTGCTTGAGGCGAGCGACCTGGCGCCGCTCGGCCTCCGGATCCACCCGCAGGATCTCGACGTCGTCGATCTCCTCGGTCACGTATTTGTTGACCCCGACGATGATGTCCTGGCCGCTGCGATAGCGCTCGTGATAGGAGGCCGCGGACTCCTCGATCTCACGTTGGATGAACTCGAGCGCCCGCACGGAGCCGCCCAGCTGTTCGACCTTGCCGATCAGCTCCCAGGCCTGCGCCTCGATCTCGTCCGTGAGGGACTCGATGAAGTGGGAGCCGGCGAACGGGTCAGCGGTGTCGGCGGCGCCCGACTCGTGAGCGATCACCTGTTGGGTGCGGAGCGCGATCCGGGCCGAGCGCTCGGTGGGCAGCGCCAGCGCCTCGTCGAAGCCGTTCGTGTGCAGCGACTGGGTGCCGCCGCAGACCGCCGCGAAGCCCTGTAGCGCCACCCGGATGATGTTCACCTCGGGCTGCTGCGCCTGGAGCGTGACGCCGCCGGTCTGGGTGTGGAATCGGATCATCTGCGCGCGCTCGTCCTTGGCCCCGAAGCGCTCCCGCATGATCCGCGCCCACATCCGCCGCACGGCCCGGAACTTGGCGATCTCCTGGAAGACGTTGTTGTGGCAGTTGAAGAAGAAGGCCAGCCGGGGGGCGAAATCGTCAACCGCGAGGCCCCTGTCCAACGCGGCCTCGACGTACGCGATCGCATTGGCGAGCGTGAAGGCGACCTCCTGAACGGCCGAGCAGCCCTTCTCCCGGATGTGGTAGCCGGAGATCGAGATCGTGTTCCACTTCGGGACCTGCTTGCGGCAGTACTCGAAGATGTCGGTGGTCAGCCGCATGGTCGCCTCGGGCGGGTAGATGTAGTTGCCCCGCGCCACGTATTCCTTGAGCACGTCGTTCTGGACCGTGCCGCGGAGCTTCTCGGCGCCGATGCCCTGCTCCTCGCCCACCAGCTCGTAGAGGAGCAGCAGGATCGCTGCCGGGGCATTGATCGTCATCGAGGTCGAGACCTCGTCCAGCGGGATCTGGTCGAAGCAGATCCGCATGTCCTCGATCGTGTCGATCGCAACCCCGGTCCGGCCCACCTCGCCGAGGCAGAGGGGCTCGTCGGAGTCGCGGCCGAGCTGGGTCGGCAGGTCGAAGGCCATCGAGAGGCCGGTCGAGCCGTGCTCGATCAGGTAGCGGTAGCGGCGGTTGGTCTCCTCGGCGGTTGCGTAGCCGGCGTACTGGCGCATCGTCCACAGCCGGTCCCGGTACATCCCGGTGTGGATGCCGCGCGTGAACGGGTACTCGCCGGGCGTGCCCAGGCGCTCCTCCAGTCCTGGGCGGACGTCGTCGGCGTCGTAGACGCGCTTCACCTCGATCCCCGAGTCCGTGAACCGGCGCTCGTCCTCTGGACCGACCAGGGGCGCGATGTACCGATGCTGGTCCTCGTGGACCTGCTCGGCCTGCTCGTCGAGCGGGCCGTCTCCGGCGGGCTCGCCGTCTGGCTCGCCGGCCGCAGGCTTCTCCGTCGGGCGGGTCGCCATTCCACTCAAGGATAGGTCGCCCAGCTGTCGCCTAGGGACGGCGGCGGGCACGGGCCGCCACGGCGCCCTCCGCCACCTCAGCCAGGCGCTCGGCGACGGACGGGTAGGAGTAGGCGCCGCTGACCTCCGGCTCCGGCGCCTGGAGCTCGCCCGCGGCCAAGCTCCGAAGCGCCCCCACGATCGCCGCCACGTCGTCGGCGGGCACCGCGGCGCCGCCCGTCTCCTCGACCACTCTCCCGGCCTCGGTTCCCGCGGCCAGCGCGAGGATCGGCCGCCCACTCGCCAGGTACTCGAACAGCTTGAAGTTGAGGAGCTGCGTGCGCTGTGGCGAGGCGAGCAGCAGGAGCGCGTCCGCGGCGCGCTGGAGCGCCAAGGCCCGCTCGCGGGGCAGGCTGCCTGCCACCACGATCCGGGCAGGCGAGACGTCGGCTCGCAGCAGCTCGGCCTCGGCCTCGGTCAAGGGACCCGCGACCACCAACTCGAGCCGGGAGGCGATCTCCGGGGTCGGTGCGGGCCAGCTCGCCCAGGGCTCGGACGAGCGCGGTTGGGTCCCGCCCGTAGCTGCCGAACCGCCCCGTGTAGACGAGCGAGACGCGCTCCGGGTCCAGGAGGCCGCCGGTTTGGCCGCCGGCGTCCGGATCAACCAGGTCCGGGTCCCAGCCGTTGGGGACGAGCTGCGGCTCGATCCCGAGCCGCTCGCGAAGGTCGTCGGCAACCGGACGGCTGACGCAGACGACCGCGTCAGCCGAGCCCAGCCAGCGCCGCTCGAGGCGCTCGTCGAGGCGGCGCTGGAGGGCGGTGGGGAAGGGCGGCCGAAGCGGCTCGAAGGTCCAGGCGTCACGGAGGTCGGCTACCCAGGCGACGCCGCGCCGGGCGAGCGCCCGGCCGACAGCGTGGGCCGACTCGGGCGGCGAGCTGGTGATCACGCAGTCGAACCGCTCTCGGCGGTTGAGCCGCAGAGCGTGCGAGCGCGCAAACGGTGCCCACGCGGCCACCAGCGGCTCGGGCACCAGCACCTTGCTGAGCGCGTGCGGCTTGCCCGAGTAGGTGTCGGAGTCGAACAGGGCTTCGACGCGATCGTGGCCATGCAGCCGCGCGCGAAGGCGCTGGAGGTCGATCGTGCGTACGACGTCCTCCTCCGCGGGGCTGTCGCCGGTGCCGTAGGCGGAGGTGGTCAGGACCGTGACGCGGTGTCCCAGCCGCCGCAGCCACTTCGCCATCGCCGCGGGCCGGTGGGCGCCGGTGTCGCGGCACGGGGGATAGAAGTAGGCGACGAGGAGCAGGTTCATCCGAGCTTCTCCCGCCTGGCGGCGATCGCCTCGGCATACGCACCCTCCATCCGGTCCAGCAGGCGTGGCCAGCTCCACAGCCGCTCGGCCTTCTGGCGGCCGGCCGCGCCCATCCGCGCGCGCCCGGCCGCGCCCGCTTCGATCAGCGCTCGGATCGCCGCCCCTACCGCCTCGGGGTCTCCGGGCTTGACGAGGAGGCCCGTCTCGCCGTCGTCGATCACCGCCCGCACGCCCGGATACTCGGTTGCGATCGTCGGCAGTCCGCAGGCCATCGCCTCGATCAGCACGATCCCGAAGGACTCGGGCGGCTCGGTGGTGAGGAGGAAGAGATCCGTGCCCCGGAGCACGCCGGGCAGCTCGGCGTGCGAGACCGCGCCGAGGAAGTGGACGCGGTCGCCCATCCCGGCGGCGCTCGCCTGGTCGCGGTAGGCGTCGAGCAGCTCGCCGCCTCCGGCGACGACCAGGTGCACGGGCGGCAGCTCGTCGCCGGCCGGGGCCCCGCCCGGTCCCGCCAGCCGCGCGATCGCCTCGATCGCCAGGTCCAGGCGCTTGAAGTGGTGGGCTCGGTCGAGGGTGGCGACGAAGGCGGCCACGAGCGCCTCGTCCGGGATGCCGAGGGAGCGACGCAGCCCCGCCTCGTCTGCGCCCGGCGCGAACAGCTCCGTGTCGACGCCGTTCGGCATCTCGACCAGCTTCCCGGGATGGCGCTCGCCTGTCCGGCGCAGGTAGGAGACTGAGCCCGCGTGGTCGGACGAGAGCACGCAGACCCGGTCGGCGGCGCGGACCAGCAGCGGCGCCACGGTGTGCTCATAGCCCTCGAACAGCGCCCCCCGCGTGCCCCTTCCGATCAGCCGGTTCTTGTAGTGGACCAGCAGGGCCTGGCGCCTGCGCTTGCGCCCCAGGCGACCGAGCAGGGTCAGCTCGGAGCCGAAGATGAACGGATAGTGGATGTGGAGGAGGTCGAAGCCGTCGATCCGGGCCAGGCTGGGGATCAGCGGTGCGTTGCCGAACGCGAGCAGGGGTTCGATGCGGTGAACGACGGCCCCTCCGGGATCCGGCGGCTCGCCCGCCGCCGGCGCGGTGAACACCTCGACCTGGTGGCCGCGCTCGGCCTGGCCCCTGGCGAAGCGGTAGCAGGTGTTGCCGGCGCCACCCGGGTAGGGAGGGAAGGTCGCCGTCAGATGGGCGATTCGCAAGCGGCCGGTTCGTGACGCCGGGCCGGCGCTCAATCGGTGGCGCCGACGAGCCGCTCGACGCCCGCCTGCTCGATCGTGCGCCGCAGCCCGTCGCGGAGCTCGACCTCCGGCTCCCAGTCCGAGCAGTTGCCTTGCCCGGGCGATGTCGGGTTGCCGGACCCGGGGGTCGTCCACCGGGAGCGCCTCGAAGACGATCTCCGAGCGCGACTCGGCCACCTCGATCACCGCTTCGGCGAGCTCCAGGAGGCTCATCTCCTTGGGATTGCCCAGGTTGACGGGCAGGTGCACGTCTGACTCGGCGAGCAGCACGAAGCCGCGGATCAGGTCGTCGACGTAGCAGAAGCTGCGGGTCTGGCTGCCGTCGCCGAACACGGTGACCGGCTTGTCCTGAAGGGCCTGGCGCAGGAAGGTCGGGATCGCTCGCCCGTCGTGCGGCCTCATCCTCGCCCCGAACGTATTGAAGATCCGGGCGATGCAGCTGTTCACGCCCTGCTGGCGGTGGTAGGCCATGGTCAGTGCCTCGGCGTAGCGCTTCGCCTCGTCGTAGACCCCCCGTGGGCCGATCGGGTTGACGTTTCCCCAATAGTCCTCGGGCTGGGGGTGGACCTCGGGATCGCCGTAGACCTCTGAGGTTGAGGCCAGCAGGAATCGCGCCCGCTTGAACTTCGCCAGCCCCAGCATGTGGTGGGTCCCGTAGGAGCCGACCTTGAGCGTGTGCAGGGGCAGGCGCGCGTAGTCGATCGGGCTCGCGGGGGATGCCAGGTGATAGACGAAGTCGACGTCGTCGCCGATGAAGAACGGCTGGGTCAGGTCCTGGTTCAGGAAGGTGAACTTGGGATTGTCGATGTGCTCGATGTTCTGGAGCGAGCCGGTGTCCAGGTTGTCGAGGCAGATCACACTGTGGCCCTTGGCCAGCAGGTGGTCGCACAGGTGCGAGCCGAGAAATCCGGCTCCGCCGGTGACGATGCAGGTGCTCATGGGCGCGGCTGAGCATAGCGCCGCGTCCACTGCATCTGGCCGGTCGGGCGCTACGCTGCACGGCCGCTCGCGGGGCGCGCGCTCGACGCGGGGGGCGCGCCAGGGCTGCGCGGGCTTTACCGGGAGATGCGTGCCGACCTCGCCCAGCCCCTCGCCAGCTCTCGGCGCGATGCGCTGGCCCGACTCGCCTCCTGGGAGGCGGCTCTGCGGCGCACCGCTCGCCGCTATTCGCTTTGCGCCGACGACGCCGAGGACGCCTACCAGCGCGCGGTCGAGATCCTGCTCACCAAGTCCGCGCCGGCCGATCCTCGGCACCTCGCCGCCTGGATGCAGGTGGTGACCCGCCGCGAGGCGCTCGCGGTGCGGCGCTCGCGCGAGCGGCTGCTCGGCCCGCAGCGGCGACGATCACGGTGACCCGCTCGACCGGATCGCCTGCGACCGACCCGACCCCCAGGAGTGGCTCGAGCGCCGCGAGCGGGTCAGCCGACGCCATTCGCCTGCTCTTGGAGCTGAAGCCGCAGGAACGCCTGGCGCTCATCCTCCAGGCCCTACGGCTACTCCTACGCCGAGATCCGCCAGCTCTGCGGCTGGACGTACACCAAGCTGAATCGGTGCTTGGCGGAGGGAAGGGCGCGGCTGCGGCAGCTCGGCGCGATCGCTTGATCCAGCCGTGTCGCGCACCCTCACGTGTCGAATCTCGTCGCCGCCCTGAGCGG
>CAVUDI010000009.1:2500-269601 GCA_963740145.1 uncultured Actinomycetes bacterium | reverse complement strand
TCACCCACTGCTAGCGGGATCCGACTCGAGCGAGCCCTCGACCGGCCGCAGATTGAGGGTCCCCGCGAGGGCCACCAGCGCCGCCAGGCCCAGGAAGACCTCCGTGCCGTAGCCGTCGTCGAGCAGTGACCCGATCAGTGGGACCAGGGGGACCGGGATCGTCGTGCCGACCAGCGTCACGAGCGCGACCGGCTCGGTCGGCTCGCTGGGATAGAGGCGCTGCGCCTGCACGATCGCGAGTCCGTACGGGACCGCGAAGCCGATCCCGGCCGCGAACACGGCGACAACCGCGAACCCGAGCGAGTCGTCGAGCGCCAGGATCGCGAGCCCCGCGGCGGCGAGGAAGGGCGCACCGCCAACCAGCAGCGCTGGGCTCACGCCGCGCTGCGCGAGCCGGCCGCCCTCCGCGCGAGCAGCGGCCGAGACGGCGAACATGACGAAGCTGAGGGCCCCGGCGCTCGCAGCGGCAAGCCCGTTGTCGACGCTCAGGTAGTGGACGAGCCACGAGCCGAGGATCAAGGGCACCGAAAAGACGGCTACGAAGAGCGCCCCGAGCCGCCACACCCGCGGGCTGCGAAGGGCGAGCCTGACGAACCCGCCGCCGGCCTGGCGCGTGTAGCTGGGGCCCGTGCGCCCGAGCAGGAGCGGAAGCGGCGACAAGGCGACGCCGGCGGAGAGCAGAAACGTAAGGCGCCAATCGATGTCGAGATCGCTCAGGATCGTGCCCAACCCGAGCCCGCCCGCGATCCCCAGCTGAATCGCGGCGCCGAAGAGGGCCACCCGCCCGACCCCGCCCGTGGCCCGGGCAAAGACCGGGCCGGCCACGACCGCGAGGCCGAGCCCGAACCCCGCGATCGCGCGTCCAGCCACCAAGCCTGCGAAGACGGGCGTCACGGCGAAGACCACGTTGCCGACCGCGCAGAGAAGGGCGGCGACGATCATCGTGCGCACGATCGTGAGGCGCTCGGCGATCAACGGGGCCAGGAAGGTGCCCGGCACCGAGAAGCCGAGCAGGAGCGTTCCCGACAGCACGCCGACAGTGGGCAGGGAGATCTCGAACTCGCTGCTCAGCTCGCCGACCACGGCGCCGACGTTGCCGACGGTCCAGGCCGCGCCGAGCGCTACGAGGAAGGCGGCCAGCCCGGCGCCGCGGTCCACGCGATCCTGCGACATCGCCTCAGTATCTCGCAGCGTGGGAGTCAGCCCAGGCTGTCTGTGACCCCGAAATCAGGTAAGCCCCTGGACGGCCACCGCAACTGTGGGACAAGGTCGCGGTTCCAGCTAGCGGGGCGCGCGGACTTTGTTGACTCGCCGCCGGGGAGGGATGGATGAGTCAGGAACCAAGCAGTAACGGTGCAGGCGACCTCGGGAGGGAGATCCCGAAGGCGCGCTTGGCCGACTTCCACCGATTGCTCGACCTGACCGTCCGTGCGATCAATGCTGAGGGCGAAGAGGTCGGGCCTCTCGTGCTCCATGGAGAGCTCGACAAGCTGCCTGAGGGCAGATTGAAGAGCATCCTCGCGGTCGTCATTGTCGACCGGGCGCTGGAGATCGTCCGGACTCGCAAGGAATAGCCCCGGGTGTTCAAGCGGTGGCGCGAGTTGCCGGCGAGGGCCTACTTGCTTTGTGTTGCCTGGGCCACAGGGGCGACGGTGCCGATTCGCATCACGGCCCCTGCGGCGGAAGCGGCGGAGGGGCCGCGGGCTATCCGGCAGCCCGACGGCGCATCAGGGCGCCCGGTTGAAGCGCACCACGGCGTCGCTGTCACGCGCGGTGACGTAGACGCTCTTTCCGTCCGGGCTCACCGCCACCCCCACCGGGATCTGGAGCGCATGGCCGTCCGCGCAGGACTCCGCCCCAGTGTTTCTCACGCAGCCGGCGGTCCCTGCGGGCTGGCCGATCGCCCCGGTGGTCGTATTGCGGTTAAGCCGTGCCACGGCGCGGTAGGAGGCGACGTAGACGTTCTTTCCGTCCGGGCTCACCGCCACCCCGGACGCCTCGACGAACCCCCTGCCTACTGCGCAATCCGTGAACTCTACGTCTGCGCCAATACAGCCTGCGGTACCGGCGGGCTCGATGATCGCGCCGGTGCTCGTGTTGCGATTGAAGCGCACCAGGTCGCCGCTAGAGAGCGCGGCGACGTAGACGCTCTTTCCGTCCGGGCTCACCGCCACCCCCTCAGGGCCGTAGAGCGCGTGGCCGTCGGCGCAGGGGCCAAACCCGGATTCACTCACGCAGCCGGCGGACCCGGCGGGCTGGCTGATCGCCCCGGTGGTCGTGTTGCGGTTGAGACGCACCACGGACCCGCCGCAAGCACAATCAACGTCGCCGAGCGCCGTCACGTAGACGCTCTTTCCGTCCGGGCTCACGGCCACCTCTCGCGGGTAGTAGAGGGCGTGGCCCGGGGCGCAGCCGCTCGGGGCGTAGTCGTCGATGCAACCGGCGGCCCCTGCCGGCTGGCTGATCGCCCCGGTCGTCGTGTTGCGGTTAAACCGCGCCACGCCACTCCTCCCGGCGACGTAGACGTTCTTTCCGTCTGGGCTCACCGCCACCCCGCCCGGATCGTTGAACCCGTGGCCGTCGGCGCAGGGTTCCGCGCCCATGTCGCTGATACAGCCAGCGGTCCCGGCGGGCTGGCTGATCGCGCCCGTGGTCGGGTTGCGGTTGAGGCGTGCCACAGCATTACTCCCGGTCGTGTAGACGTTCTTTCCGTCCGGGCTTACCGCCACCGAGCCCGCGCCGATCGCATGGCCGTCGATGCACGGCCCCGCCCCCGTCTCGCTGATGCAGCCGGCGGTCCCAGCCGGCTGGCCGATCTCCCCGGCGATCGGGTTGCGGTTAAGGCGCACCACGGCGTGGCTGCCCCCTGTGCCAACGAAGACGCTCTTTCCGTCCGGGCTCACCGCCACCCCGCCCGGACTGTCGAGCGCGTGGCCGTCGATGCACGTCCCCGCGCCCGTCTGGCTGATGCAGCCGCCCGGCCCGGGGGGCTGGCTGAGGTCGCCGGTGGCTGCGAGCGCGGCGGCGGTTGCCACGAGGAGCACCACACAGGCCAGCGAGATTACGACCACTTGTCGGCGCGCCAGTCGCCTCAAAGGGGGTCGGCTCGAGCCGCTCCTTTGGACGTTTCGCTCTCCCATGGGGCCCCCTTCAGCTGGCGTGTTCGCGACATCATGGCGCTTTGGCTGTTGGCCAGCCGACCCTAAAGCCTGCCTTGGCGTCGTGTCAAGAAGCGCAACTCGCCAGCGCCGCATCTCGCGCCGGGGGGAAGGTCGAAATTCGGCCTTTCGTGCGCCGAGGACCGCCGCGCGAGTCCGGGGGCCCTTCCTGACGGTTCAGCCCCACGACTGGAACGCCTGGCCGAGTCCGGCGGTTAGTACCGCGCCTACTCCCGCAGCCCGGCGGCTTCGAGGGACTTCGCCTCTCCAAGAAGGATCAGGCGTTCGCTACGACCTCGCGCACCTCGACGTTTTCGAGCGTGACTGCGTCGGGAACCATCGACGGCACCCTCTCGCTCATGTTCGCGGCGGCTTCCTCGGACTCGAAGATGACCATCGACAGGCCCGTGCCGTCGTCCCCCCGTGTCCAGTACCCGGCTACGAACCCTGGGGCCTGCGATACGCCGGGTACAACGTTCTCGCGCAACTGGCTCGTGGCGGCCTCTCGGTCGTTGACGGTGACCCTAGTCACGACTGCGTGCATGGGTTCCTCCTTCTGTCGCTGGCTGGGGAGGACTCTATCCGGGAGTCGGCAGAGCAATCGCCGCCACGAATGCCCTACTCCCGCAGCCCGGCGGCTTCGAGGGCCTGCTCACGGTCGAAGAAAATTCGGATGCGCTTGATCTTGCCGTTGGCAAGGTCGTAGACGTTCCCAGTTGGCGTCTGTATTGGGATGTCGCTTGCTCGCCCGGTGCCGGTCACGCGCATGAGGGCCAACACGCGGTCCTTGCCCACTGGTTCCAGACGCTCAATGGTGATCGTGAAGTCCGGGCTTGTGTCGCCGATGTCGGTGAAAAAGCGGCGGATGCCATCGGGGCCGTCGTACGCTCCGCCGATCTCGGCCACAGGGGTGGTCAACTGAACGTCACCGGTGCAGCAGGCGAGGTATCCGTCGATGTCCCGCTCGTTGATGGCCGCCACGGCTCGCCTGACGATCTCCACGTTCTCCTCCGACATCGCCTACTCCGAGAGCCCGGCGGCTTCGAGGGCCTCGGCGCGGTTCCAGTAGCTCTCGTAGCGAACGATCTTGCCGTCGCGCAGTGTGAACAGGTCTCCGAGTTCGTGTTCGATGGGCACGCCGCTCTGCTTGCCACGCGCAGATTGCCGCGAGAGCACCAGCACTCGATCCCCGCTGAGGTCGATGATGCGCTCGGCTTCGATGCGCAGGTCCGAGAGCGCTTGGAGGTACTCGCGGAATACGGTCGCGAACTTATCGAGACCGAGCCACCGCCCCTCCATGTCCGGGGTCTGTGCGCCGATGCGCGAATGCTCGACATCGGGGTCGAAGAAGTCCGCCGGGAAGTCACCAGCGGCCCAACGCTCGTAGAGCCTGCGGAGTATTTCGACGTTCTCCTGCGACATCGCCCGCGCAGTATCTCGCTACATCTGCCGATCGGCTGCCAGCCGAACCGGCTCCGGCCTCGGCCTAGGGACCGCGCTGATGTTCCTTGGTTATTCCCTTTTCGGGATGGGCCCGGACCTCACGGCACCCTCCCCGGAGCAGGAAACCTCGCATTTGCGGGGCCTTCCTGATGCCGGAGGCAGGACTCGAACCTGCGACACGCGGATTATGATTCTGCCGCATAGCTCACGGCTGGTCCTGATTCGCCTGCAAATTGGCCGGTATTCGCGTTCTAGGCGTCCTGGTTTTCACGGCTGTTCATGGGGCGTGGGTTGCCACCCCGTTGCCACCCGCGGGCGGACTGACAACCGCATGCAGAGACCGAGCGTCGAGAGAAGCTCCCGCTTGCAGCGGCGATACGCTCGAAAGCGTGGTTGATGACCTTGAAACTCGCCTCGCGGCCCGAGCGAAGCGCGACGGGGTGGAGTTTCGCGTCGAGCGACGCCCCGATGGCATGTGGGATGTTGGATTCTGGAGCCGAGTAGGCATTCCAGCTGGCATTGGCCCCGAGGGCATGATGCTGGTTGGTGCTGAGGCGACAACGCGGGAACAAGCCGTGGCGGAGCTTGCAGCGTTGCTGGACGCCGAGGACGAGGAGGGCACGACGTCGTTCTCCAGGGCGAGATACTGCGCGGGCGATGTCGCAGGAGAACGTGGAGGTGATCAGCGAGGCGTTTCAGGCCTGGCTGCGGGGCGACGACAAGTGGTTGGAAGCGATGGACCCTGACATCGAGTGGGACATGTCGGCCTACCCCTTGCCGGACCTTCCCGAGCATGGACAGGGACGCGAGAATTTCGCTCGCCTCCTCGCCGAGTTTCGGGTTTCCTGGGTCGAATACAAAAACGATGCCAGGGAACTCATCGACGGCGGTGACCACGTAGTCGCTGTCCTCCATGAGACGATTCGGGCGCGAGGAAGCCCTGCGATGCTGGAGAGGGACGTGGGCATCGTTTGGACCATGAAGGGGGGAAGGGCGGTGCGATATCGCGCTTTTCGCACGAGGAAGGAAGCCCTCGAAGCCGCCGGGCTGCGGGAGTAGCGAGATACTGCGGCGGGCGATGTCGCAGGAGAACGTGGCATACGCCGCACAGACCCCTGGACGAATATCGGGTTGCGGCCCGCGTGTGACCGGCGTACGGTCGACCCATGTCCCAGTCAGCCCGGCTCGGAGGCTTGGCCGAGGCCGAGGCCCTCGGAGGGCTGACGAAGCGCCCAAGGCCCGCCTTTGGCCCGCGGCCAACGTGGCTGTTCAGTGGCGCGCTCTCGCTGACGATCGCCTACGTCGCCCTCGCCGTCTATCTCTCGGCTCCGTGGAGGTCGGACCTCGAAGCAGCGATTGGGCCGATCGCGGCCTGGCTGATCCCGACCCTGCTCGCCTACATCCCCGCTCTGATCATCGGGTTCCTTGCCTTCACGCTGATTCTGTCCCCCTACCGGTTTCCGCGCTTGCACCCACCGAGCGGCCTCTGGCCAGAGGGCGAGTGGCCGCCGGTCACGTTGATGGTCGCGGCGTTGAACGAGGAGGAAGCGATCACCCCGACGATCGAGCGGATCGCCAACCTCACCTATCCCGGACCGATCGAGGTCGTGCTGGCAGACAACAACTCGACCGACCGGACCGCGGAGCTGGCCGAGCAGACCGCGCAGCGGCTCGGTCTTCGCTACCGGCGGGTCTTCGAAAAGGAGATGGGCAAGTTCAAGGCCCTTAACGCGGCATTAGCCACTGTTACCACCCCATTGGTGGTGAGCGTCGACGCCGACACCTACTTGCACCGCGACGCGCTCACCTACCTCATCTCCCGCGTCACCAGCCGTCCCCAGGGCCAGCGCGTCTGCGCGTGTGCCGGGGCGCTCGTGGTGGAAAACCAGACCGCCAACCTCCTCACCCGAATGCAGGGCTGGGACTACCGGCTCGGGATCAACGGCATCAAGCGCATGCAGTCGGCCTACAACAGCGCCCTCGTCGCCCAGGGCGCGTTCTCGGCCTACTGGACGGAGGACCTTCGCGCCGTCGGCGGCTGGCCGGACGCGATCGGCGAAGACATCGTGCTCACCTGGACCCTGCTGGACAAACGCGGCGTCGTTCAGTACGAGCCCACCGCGGTTGGCTTCACGCAGGTTCCCGAGCGGGTCCGCAGGTTCATGAAGCAGCGTTCGCGCTGGGCGCGGGGCATGGTCGAAGGGATCGAGGCCAACCCGCCCCAGCGCCAACCGCGCGTCCTGGCGAAGGCGGTGGCAGGGATCGACTACCTCGTGCCGTTGCTCGACATCGGCTACATCTTCTTCTGGGTGCCGGGGGTGATCCTGTTCATCTTCGGGTACCCCTTGCTGGTCTCGTGGTGGTCGATGCTGGTCATTCCGATCACCCTGCTGATCTATGGCCTCCTTCGCCACTGGCAGGAGCGCTGGGTGTTCAGCCGCCTCGCGATCCACATGGAGCCTGATCCGCGCGGGTTCCTCGGCTACCTGTTCGGCTACCAGGCGCTGACCTCAGCCGCCGCTCTTCGGGGCTACGCGCAGTCCTTGACCGGGGTCGCCCGTCGCTGGTGAACCTGATCCACGCCGAGCGCAGGTAGGAAACGCGCCCTCGAAGCCGCCGGGCTGCGGGAGTAGGCACGGGCAGCTCATCCTGCTTGCCTCGGCGAGTTGCATTCGCCTCGCCCACCGGTTTAGACTCGCCCCGTACCGGCAGTTGACTACCGGCTCCAACGGGCCGTGGCACAGGGGGGTGTGGAGGTGATGGGGATCTCGGTGAAGGCGACGGCGTCCGTGCTCGCCCTGGCCGCGTTGCTGACGGTGGTGATCGCCACTACGGCCTCGAACGCGGGTAACGGTGCGCCGCGCTGTGGCGGCAAGCAAGCGACCATCGTTAGGGGAGGCGGGGACGACGAGATCTTCGGCACGAACAACGCCGACGTGATCGTGGCCGGAGGCGGCGATGACTACATCGACGCGGGTGAGGGACGCGACCGCGTGTGCGCAAAGGGCGGCGACGACATCGCCTACGGCGGCGAGCGGGGTGACTTTGTGTACGGCGGACGGGGCAAGGACCGCGTCGAGGGCTCCACGGTCGGTGATCCATCTGTTCGGGGCCCGGATGGCGCTGACAGCCTCTTTGGAGGGCGCGGCAGCGAGTCGGGCCAAATGAGCTTCCGTGGGCCGGGCCAAGGCCCCAAAGCCGCCGTGCAGGGCGGTCCCGGAGATGACGATCTCAACGGGGGCAGAGGCAGAGATCGGTGCAATGGCGGCACCGGGCAGGACCAAAAGAGGAAGTGCGAGCTGTAGCGCAGTCGACCGCGCGCCGGAACGAACCCGAAGGCTGACGTTCGCGTCCCTGAGCTGCTGGCGCGAGATACTGCGCGGGTGACGTTGCTGGAGAACCCCGCCCCGCCCGGTAGACGCCAGCCCGGTATAGCCTCGTCACAAGTGAAGACGCCGACAGGGAGGTAGGCAGATGCTCATAGCGGCCGACTATCCGTTCCTGGACATCCTCTGGACGATGATCATCTTCTTCGCCTGGGTGGCCTGGTTCTGGATCCTGATCACCGTCTTCGCCGACCTCTTCCGCCGCCACGACATCGGCGGTTGGGGCAAGGCGGCCTGGGTGGTGTTCTTGATCGTGGTGCCGTTCCTTGGCGTGCTCGTCTACCTGATCGCTCAGCACGACGGGATGCGCGAGCGCAGCACGAAGGAAGCAAAGGAACAGCGAGCGGCGTTCGACCAGCACGTGCGCGAGGCCGCCGGCGGGTCTGCAGCCGAGATCGCCAAGGCCAAGGAGCTGCTCGACGCCGGGGCGATCAGCCAGGCCGAGTTCGACCGGATCAAGCAAAAGGCGCTCGGCTAAGCCCTCGAAGCCGCCGGGCTGCGGGAGTAGTGCTATTCGGTTCGGGCTAGGTGCTCGCGCCAGTCCGGGTCGACGCCGTTCAGCATCTCCTCGAACGCATCGACGCCCTCCGAGTCGCTCTCCACCTGGTACGTGCGAGCCCCGGTGTCCGGGTTGACGCTGTAGGCGCGCTGGGCCATCTTTGCCTCGAGCGCGTCCATCAGTCCTAGGCCTCGGTCGCTCAGCGGGGTGATCGTGACTTCTACCGACACGGGACCCGATGCTAGCCGGGCGTGGCACCTTCACGCCCGTCGCCATTCCGTCCTGGAAGCGGCCGGGCTGCGGGAGTAGGGCGCTCACGCAGCGGCCTCCGGAAACGGCGAGCGCCCGGTATTGCCGGGCGCTTCGCCGGAGGCTGTACCAGGGGGGGAGTGCAGCGCAGCCTCGTGGATTGAAACCGTCAAGCTAGCGCCGCCACGGGACGGTCCTTGGGCGGGATCACCCAAACAGCGGATTGATTGCCTCACGCCCTGGCCCTCGTCGCGTAGGGCTCCGTTATCTCGCGGTGGCTGGGCTCGGCGCGAGATACTGCGCGGGCGATGTCGCAGGAGTGAGCGAAAGGAGAACTTATGAGCCCGGATGAAAAGACCTACGAAGGGCAGTGCTATTGCGGCGCCGTCACGATTGAGGTCACAGGCGATCCGGAGGGCGCTGGCTACTGCCATTGCGTCGCCTGTCGGAGCTGGTCCGCCGGCCCGGTCAACGCGTTCACGCTCTGGAAGTCTGAGGCCGTCAAGGTGACCCAGGGAGAAGACCAAATCGGCGAGTACCACAAGCACGAGCGGAGCTATCGGCAGTGGTGCAAGGTCTGCGGCGGCCATCTGCTGACGCGGCACCCGGAGTGGGGTTTGGTCGACGTCTACGCGGCGACGATCCCGGATCTTCCGTTTGCACCGGGGGTGCACGTCAATTACGAGTCGACCGTGCTGCGCATGAAAGATGGCCTCCCCAAGCTCAAGGACTTCCCCGAAGAGCTCGGCGGTTCCGGCGAGACGATTGCCGAGTAGCAACGCGACTGGGCGATGTCTCAGGAGAACGTGGAGATCGTGCGGCGCAATCAGGACGCCTGGAACCGGTGCGACCTGGGGACGTGGTTGGCCTCGTTTCGCTCCGACGCGGAAATTGACTGGTCGCGTTCCCGGGGACCGCTCAAGGGTGTCTATCGCGGTCATGGCGAGCTTGAGGCCTTCTGGGACGAGTTCTGGTCGACATTTGAGGATGTCCAGGTTGAGACGTACGGCGTCGCGGAGGTGGGCGCCGAGGTCGTGGTCTCGAACACCGCCCACATGCGGGGGCGCGAGGGGATCGAAGTGACTGCCAGGAGCACGTTCGTGTGGACGGTCGAGGACGGGCAGATCACTCGCTTTCGGATGTTCCAAGAGCGAGCCGAAGCCCTCGAAGCCGTCGGGCTTTCGGAGTAGGCGATGTCGCAGGAGAACGTCGAAATTGTCAAGCGTGGACTTGACGCTTACAACCGCCGAGATATCGAAGCGCTGCTGGAGGAACTCGACCCCGAGGTGGAATGGCATCCGGCGCTCGAGGTGTTGCTGGGCGGAAAGGCGACGGTGTATCGGGGGCACGAGGGCGTCCGCGAGCTGCTCCGAGACGCGGGCGAGGCCCTTGACGAGATTCACGTCGAGTTCTCGAATATCCAAGGCCTTGGCGATCAGGTTGTCGCCATCGGCCGCATCCGCACCCGTGGCAAGGCAAGCGGAGCCGAGACCGAGTCCCCTCTCGGCTACGTGGCAGAACTCAGAGACGGCAAGGCGATCCGAATTCGGACTTACCTCGACCCCCAAGAAGCCCTGGAAGCCGCCGGGTTGAGCGAGTAGGCGATGTCGCAGGAGAACGTGGAGGCGACGAAACGCGCGAATGCGGCTCTGAACCGGGGCGATGTCGACGGCCTCGTGCAAGTGTTCGCGCCGGATGCCGTGCTCGAAGACCTGCAAAACGCCCCGGATCAGCCCATGTTGGCTGAGGGAGTCGAGGCGATTCGGGCAAACCTCACTCTCTGGGCCTCGGCCTTCGACGAGCTGCACGCTGATATCGAGGAGTACATCGAGACCGCGAACGGCGTGATCTGCGCAGCGCATTGGCAGGGACGGGGCAAGGCGAGCGGCATATCGATAGACACTCGGCAGTTCGACCTCTACGAGTTCCACGAGGGAAAGGTGGTCCGAGCGATCCTGGGCTTCAGATCGAGAAACGAGGCCCTCGAAGCCGCAGGGCTTTCGGAGTAGGCGATGTCGGCGGAGAACATCGAGGTCGTGCGGCGCATCTATGAGGCTCTCAACGCACGCGAACTGGCAAGAGGGCTTGAACTCATAGATCCTGACTTCGAGTGGATTCCCGACAAACGCGATCCCGCTCCCGCTGTACGGGGACGAGAGGAGGTTCTGCGTTTCTTGCAGGATCAGATCGAGGTGCTCGGGATGAAGGTCGAGTTCGAGGAGGCCTTCCAGAACGGCGACCAGGTGGTCGCCTTCATCTGCGTGCGAGGCGAGGGCCAGGCCAGCGGGGTCGAGATCGACATCCGCGTCGCCGCGCTGTGGACATTCCGGGACGGAACACCCGTGAGAGGCCGGGCGTATGCCGTGCGCGCCGAAGCCCTCGAAGCCGCCGGGCTGCGGGAGTAAGCGATGTCGCAGGAGAACGTGGAGACTGTTCGGGCTGTCTTCGAGGCGTTCAACCGAGGCGATTGGGAAACCATGCTCAAGGACATGGCTCCGAGCTTCGAGTACGACGCTTCTCGGTCGAACGGCCCCTTTCGTGGCGTGTATGCCCTCGATGAGATGCGAGGGGCGTTGGACGACCTGGCCGAGGTGTGGGAGTCCAACCGCTACGAGGCCGACGAGTTCATCGAGGTGGGCAAATACGTGGTGACGCCGTTTACCAACCAGCTTCGGGGCCGCGACGGGATTGAAGTTCAAGCTCGCGCCGTCTGGGTGTGGACAGTCCGTGATGGCAGCGTCACGCACTGCTGCCTCTACCAAGAGCGCCAGGAAGCCCTCGAAGCCGCCGGACTCTCGGAGTAGGCGATGTCGGACCAGGATCAGGAGATTGTCAGCAGCCTGCGCCGCCTGTACGAAGCGCTCAACCGCAGTGACTTCGATACGGCTATAGAGATTGTCCATCCCGAGGTCGAGTTCATCCGCCCGGGAGTCGAAGCGCCGGTGAGAGGCGCGGGCGCACTGCGGGCCTGGCTGGAGCCGGATGCCCTCGTGGACCAGCGATGGGAGCCGAAAGAGTTCCGCGTCAACGGCGACAAGGTCCTGGTCCACCAGAACACCCGGGCGCGTGGGGCGACGAGCGGCATCGAGTTGGATGTCGATACGTGGGCCGTCTGGACGCTGAACGACGACGGCCTCGTGACGCGGATCGAGGGATTCCTCATCCACGAGGACAGCGCCGCCCTCGAAGCAGCCGGCCTCAAGGAGTAGGCGATGTCGCAGGAGAACGTGGAGATCGTTCGCGACGCATTCGATGCCTTCAGCCGGGACGACATAGAGGGCGTGCTGCGGTTCTGCGACGAGAGCATCGTCATCACGCAGCCGCCGGAGTTGCCGGGTGCCTCGCCCCAGCAGCGCGGCCATAGCGGGGTTCTGAAGGCCTTCGAGATTTGGCCGGAGCAGTGGGACGACTACCGCATCGACATCCTCCGGATAACCGACCACGGCGACCAAGTTCTGGTCACCTCCCGAACGAGCGGGCGTGGAAAGCAGAGCGGGGTCGAGGTCGCGATGGGCTTCTCGTACGTCTTCAGCGTCCGGGACGGGAAGATCGTCGAGTTGAAGATCTTCATGCGCGAGGACCAGGCCCTAGAAGCCGCCGGGGTTTCGGAGTAGGCGATGTCGCAGGAGAACGTGGAGATCGTGCGGAGCATGTACCGACCAGGCGACCCGAGCCGCTTCTTCGAACTGCTCCACGAAGGGGTGCAGGTCGACATCTCGAAGGCGCCGCTGCTCCCCGACCATCCTGAACTGATCGGCGGAAAGGAGGCCGCGCTCGACTTCTATCGCCATTACTGGGGCACCTGGGACGAATACGTCCTGGAGCCCGCCGAGATCATCGACGCAGGACAGGACCGGGTCGTCGTGGTCCACGACGAGCGAGGGAGCGGGAAGGGAAGCGGGGCGCCATTTGAGCGCCGTTGGGCCGTCCTGTACACCTTGCGGAAGGCCAAGATCGTGCGCATCGAGCAGTTCATCGAGCCCCGCGAAGCCCTCGAAGCCGCTGGCCTCAAGGAGTAGGCGATGTCGCAGGAGAACGTGGAGATAGTGCGTCGCGGTTACGAGCACTACAACCGAACGGGCGAGCCGGACTACAACGACTTTGACCCCGAGATCGTGTACGACGTATCTCGTCGGACCTTCGATCCACTCGTCTATCACGGCCACGATGGGGTGCGTGAGTTCCTGGCGCTGATACGAGAACATTGGGCGACGATGCGACTCGAACCCCAGGACTTCATTGACGCGGGAGACAAGGTGGTCGTCTCCGTCCGTCTCGTCGGTGTCGGCAAGGAGAGCGGGGTCGAGACAACGGCCAACGCCGCGCATGTTTGGACCTTCCGGGATGGGAAGATCGTCCGACAGACGGTTTTCCAGACGATGGACGAGGCCCTCGTCGCCGCCGGGCTCTCCGAGTAGGCGATGTCGCAGGAGAACGTGGAGATCGTGCAGCAGGCGTATCGGACATTCAACGACCGGGACGAGGAAGCCGGGTTTGAGCTTTTCGGGAGCGATGTCGAGATCGACGCCTCCTGCCTGATGTTGGACCAAGGCACTTACAGGGGGCGTGCCGGCGTTCGGGCGTACTTCGAGGATCTCCGAAAGGTCTGGGGCGAATCTCTCCATAGCCACCCCCAGGAGTTCATCGAGCACGAGGACAGGGTGATGGTCATGAGCCGCGCCACCGCCACCGGGGGGACCAGCGGGGTGCCCGTCGATGCCCTCGTGGCCCACGTCTGGACGATCCAAGGCGGAAGGATTGTCCGGTTCCAGACGTTTGGCAGTCGCAAAGAGGCCCTCGAAGCCGCCGGGCTGCGGGAGTAGACGATGTCGTAGGAGAATGTCGAGATCGTCCGACCTGACAGGAGGTGTCGAGTTGATCGGAGCGCTGCTATTGGGGTTGGTGGCCGGGTTCATAGGCCGGGCGCTCGTCCCCAACGACGCATTCAGGCACATGGAGGGGCCAAAGTCCTGGCTGGTGTCCATCGTGTTGGGGCTCGTCGGGGCGACGGTCGGCTGGCTCATCTTCACGGCCGGCCTCGGGATCGGCGACGAGGACGTCTTCGACTGGGGCGGCATCCTCAGCGCGCTGATCGGGGTGATCATCGTCATCGTCCTAGCGGGCTTCTTGATGCGCCGCGCGGGCGGGCGTAGCGCGACCACCTGAGCCCAGGAGATTCACGCGCAAGGAGGAGACCCTCGAAGCCGCCGGGCTGCGGGAGTAGGCGCCGGGCACCCCGCCTAGTGCCCCCGAGGTTCCGACCATCAGAGGCGGCAGCGCCAGACCTGAGGGAATGGGACGGTATTCCTGGAGATCCGGGCGCTCAGGGCGCTCGGCTTTGCACTCAGGGCAGAGCGCGAGCAGGGCGCTGCTGCCTTTCGTCCGAAACGATCACGTGGCCAACGGGCGGGTCGCGACCGCTTCGCGCCGGAACCGATAGCACGGCCGGTACGCCGGGTCTGGCCGCGGGAGAAGTAGGGTCCCCGACGATCCGTATGGCGCACGCTTCGCGCTATGACATTCTGATCCTGGGTGGTGGGACGGCTGGCTGCGTACTCGCGGCACGGCTGAGCGAGGATCCGCGGCGCGCCGTGTGCCTGGTCGAGGCGGGTCCGGACTATGGACCGTTCGACGGCGGCGCTTGGCCGGCGGACCTCGTCGATCCGCGCAGGCCATCGGACAGCCACGACTGGTATCCCAGAGCCGAGATGTCGCTATCGCGGGCAAGGGTCATCGGCGGTTGCTCAGCTCACAACGCCGCCTTCGTCGTCTGGGGAGATCGTCGCGACTACGACGAGTGGGGACCGGGCTGGGACTTCGACTCGATCGAGCGCTATCTACGCCAGGCTGAGGGGGCGATCTCGACCCGCCCGCTGCGCGATGAGGAGCTCGGGCCGTGGGCGCGAGCCGTGTGCAAGGCGGCACCGGAGGCGGGAATCCCGGTACTCGACGACCTCAATGACGTCGCGAGCCCGGAGGGCGCAGCGTTTGTCCCGGTCAACGTCGACGGCTTCGCGCGTTGGAACACCGCGTTCGCGTATTTGGATGAGGCCCGCCCGCGAGAGAACCTCACGGTGATGGGTGACGCGCTCGTCGACCGGGTGCTCCTGGAGGGTCGCCGTGCGCGAGGCGCCGTCGCACTCGTCAACGGGGATGCGGTCGAGCTCGAGGCCCACCTGGTGATCGTCAGCGCCGGTGCCTTTGGCTCGCCGGGTGTGCTGTTGCGAAGCGGGATCGGGCCGGGCAATCAGCTCGCCGAGCACGGGATTACGGTCGCGCTCGACCTTCCGGGCGTCGGGACGAACCTCCAGGACCATTGCGGCATCAACGTTGTGTTCGGGGCCGGCCCGGAGCTGGGGCGAGAGCTCGACCGCCATGACGCGGGCGGGCGGATGGTTGGGAGCGGCACGATCGTCAGGGCTGCGAGCAGGGCGTGCGCAAAGGGCACGTGGGATCTCCACCTGGTGAGCTGGGCGGCCCGCGACACCGAGGGCATCACGGGCGGCGAGTGGCGCGTGCAGCTGAGTCCCTACGTGATGAAGCCCGCGTCCACGGGAGCGGTCCGGCTGCGCTCGCCGGACCCCCGGGAGCCGCTTGAGATCGACCTCGGCTTTTTCTCCGACCCGGAGGCGGCCGACCTCGCGGTGGTCGTCGAAGGGGTCGAGGTCGCGCGTCGGTTTGCAGCCGCCGAGACGCTTGGCGGGCTCATAGCGGGCGAGGCCCGCCCCGGCCCCCAGGAGGCCACCGGCGACCAGCTCGCCGCCTACGTACGCGACAACGTGCGGGGCTACTTCCACGGCGTCGGCACCTGCGGGATCGGACCGGAGGGCGATCCCCGCGCGGTGGTGGACGCGAGTGGCGCCGTCCGGGGGCTCGAGCGGCTCCATGTCTGCGACGCTTCGATCATGCCCACGATCCCCAGGGCCAACACCAACCTGACGACCATCGCTATCGCAGAGCGGATCGCGGAGCTGCTCGCGCGCTAGTCGTAGAGGCCGCTTGTCGGTCCTGAAGCGGCTGGGTGAAGCCGAGGATGTTGCCGTCCATCCCTTACCCACCCAGCCTCGAAGCCGCCGGGCTGCGGGAGTAGGGCGCTCACCGTTTGTCCACTTGAGGCAACTTTGGAGCCACCAAAGCATTGGCCAGGTAGGGGGCGGTCTTCAGGCGTCGATCGCCCCCGATCATCTCGCTTCGAGGGTTCGGAGGCGCTTGGTCACGGGAAGGTCACCACGCTTTCGGCGGGCTGACCCTTCGCCTTTCGCCTGCGGACCCAACTCAGCGCGCTTGAGGTTTGCCTTGATGTCGGGCCAGGTCCGATAGCTCAGGGATCGCGGCTCGTATTGTCCCTCGAGGCAGAAACGCCTTGGAGGTTGGGAGTCCCAGCGGCAGGGGGTCCCATAGCGCGCCCGAAGGGGTGGGAGGGGCGGTCGGGCTGAGGGACGATCTCGCGCGCAAGGTCCCGTGTGTGGGAGTCCCCCATGCGCCACGCATGCGCCAGTAAGCGCCAGTCTCTAGCGGCCCCCAGCGGTTTCGGCCGGTTGTCGAGGACGGATTGAGCAGCGGAGGGCCAGGGCGAAGTCGGGCTTGACCAAGCGGATTTCCGCTTCTACTCGCCCAGCACTTTGATGACCAGCCGCTTCGCACGGCGGCCGTCGAACTCGGTGTAGAAGATCGGGATCGCTCCAGCGCCTTGCCACTTCCCTTGCCACCCCAGGCCCGTCCGAGCCCACGAAACAGATGCAAACGCCTTGTCCAAGCGATGCCGGAGGCAGGACTCGAACCTGCGACACGCGGATTATGATTCTGCCGCGTCGTTCACGGCTGGTCCCGATTCGCCTGCAAATCGGCCGGAATCCGCCTTCTAGGCGTCCTGGTTTCACGGCTGTTCATGGGGCGTGGGTTGCCACCCCGTTGCCACCCGCAGGCGGACTGACAACCGCATGCAGGGACCGAGCGTCGAGAGAAGCTCCCGCTTGCAGCGGCGATACGCTCGAAAGCGTGGTTGATGACCTTGAAACTCGCCTCGCGGCCCGAGCGAAGCGCGACGGGGTGGAGTTTCGCGTCGAGCGACGCCCCGATGGCATGTGGGATGTTGGATTCTGGAGCCGAGTAGGCATTCCAGCTGGCATTGGCCCCGAGGGCATGATGCTGGTTGGTGCTGAGGCGACAACGCGGGAACAAGCCGTGGCGGAGCTTGCAGCGTTGCTGGACGCCGAGGACGAGGAGGGCACGACGTAGTTCTCCACACGGACGATCTCGTCACCTACGCCGCGCCAGCGGTCGAGAGGGTTGACCGCCTGAGGCGTCGGGTGTACGGTCGCCGTGGACAGGCGGAATGGCTGTAGAGATACGCGTGCTCGGCCGTGTCGATGCGATCGTCGACGGCCGCTCGCTCCCAGTCAAGGGAGGCAAGCAGCGAGCGGTTCTCGCGATGCTCGCGCTGCGCGCCAACCGGGCGGTCGCCGCGGGCGAACTGATCGACGGGCTGTGGGGCGATCGGCCGCCGGCGAGCGCCGCGAAGAACGTCCAGAACTACGTCTCCCAGCTGCGCAAGGCATTGCCCTCCGACGACTCCGGGGCGACCATCGTCACCCGCGGCCGGGGTTACGAGCTCCAGCTGCCCGACGACGCGGTGGACGCGGCACGGTTCGAGCGCCTCGTGGAGCGCGCCCGGCGCGAGGCCGAGCGGGGGATCGCCGATGGGTCGGCCCGCCGCGCGCTCGAGCTGTGGCGGGGTGCCCCGCTCGCCGACGTCGCCTCAGAACCCTTCGCCGGAGCCGAGATCCGCCGGTTGGAGGAGCTTCACCTGCGCGCGATCGAGCTGGGGATCGACGCCGAGCTCGCCGCGGGAATGCACGACGACGTGATCGGCCGTCTCGAGGCGCTGCTCGCAGAGCATCCGCTCCACCAGCGCTTCCACGCCCAGCGCATGCTGGCGCTTTACCGCGCCGGGCGCCAGTCCGAGGCCGTGGAGGGCTACCGCGCCGCCTACCGCGCCCTCGCCGAGATCGGGGTCGAGCCCGGGCCCGAGCTGCGCCGCCTCCAGGAGCAGATCCTCGCCCACGACCCCGCCCTCGACGCACGCCCGCCGCCGCGCGAGCTACCGCGCCAGCTCGAGGGCGGCTCCCCGCTGCTCGCCGGCCGAGACCGCGAGCTGCGGTGGCTGCGA
This sequence comes from uncultured Actinomycetes bacterium, assembly GCA_963740145.1. Taxonomy (GTDB): domain Bacteria; phylum Actinomycetota; class Thermoleophilia; order Solirubrobacterales; family 70-9; genus AC-56. Next base: position 251,697 of record CAVUDI010000009.1, on the reverse strand, counting down.
AAGCGCTGGGCCGAGGCCGGGGCGGGTCGGACCCGGGTCGCGCTCGTCTTCGGCCCGGCGGGGATCGGCAAGACCCGGCTCGCGGCCGAGCTCGCCCGCCGCGGTCCAGACCGAGGGGCGACGGTGCTCTACGCCGCGGGCTCGGGCGCCCCCGACGCCGCGCTCGAGGCGATCCGCGCCGCGCAGCAGAGCGAGCTCCCGACGCTCGTCGTGCTCGACGACGCCGACGATGCCTCCCCCGCCGTGCTCGAGGCCGCCGCCGCCGTCGCGGCCGAACCGCGCGACACACCGCTGCTCCTGCTCGTCCTGCACCGCGACGACGAGGGCCCGCCGGCGTTCGCCGCCGCGGCGCAGAGGCTCGCCCTTCGCCCCCTGCGGGTCGAGGCCGCCGCCGAGATCGCCGAGCTCTACGCGCCGGCCGACGGCGTGGAGATGCCGCTCGAGACGCTGATGGCCGAGAGCGAGGGGGTGGCGCTTCGGGTGCACCGGGCGGCGAGCGGCTGGGCGCAGGCGCAGGCGGCGGTGCAGCTTGAGGTCGACCGCGGATCAAGGCGGCGGTCGAGCGAGGTCGGTCTTGGAGCTGCCCGAGCGAAGCTTGCGGGCAGTGTCGCCGACCTCCAGGTCGCCCGCGAGCGGACCAACCTCTACGTCGTCGCCGAGCCGTCGCCGCCGGCGGAGCCCGAGGTGTGCCCGTTCCGCGGCCTGGCGCCGTTTGACTCCGCCCACGCCGAGTACTTCTTCGGCCGCGAGCGGCTCGTCGCCGACCTCGTAGCGCGTCTGGTCGGCTCCACCCTGATCGCGGTGGTGGGCCCGTCAGGGAGCGGCAAGTCCTCGGTGCTCCGTGCCGGCCTTCTGCCGGCGCTGGCCGACGGGGTGCTTCCGGGCTCGGAGCGCTGGCGCCAGGTGGTGATGCGCCCGGGCGGGCACCCGCTCGCGGAGCTGGGCCGCGCGCTGGCGCGCGTCGCTTCCGACGAGGGCGCGCCGGAGGCCGACGGCCCGATTCGCCGCCGCGCTCGACTCGCTCGCGCCGGACGAGCGCCTGGTGCTCGCCGTCGATCAGCTCGAGGAGATCTTCACGGCCTGCCGCGACGAGGGCGAGCGCGCCGACTTCGCCGCCGCCCTCGCCGCCCTCGCCGCCGACGCCGACCGGCGCGTCGTGGTGGTGCTCGCGATCCGGGGCGACTTCTACGGCCGCTGCGCCGATACCCCGAGCTGTCGGAGCGGATGAGCGCCAACACCGTGTTGGTCGGAGCGATGCGACGCGACGAGCTGCGACGCGCGATCGAGCTTCCGGCGCCGCCGCGCGGGGCTGCGGGTCGAGCCGTCGCTGGTCGGGGCGCTGATCGGCGACGTCGCGGACGAGCCCGGCGGGCTGCCGCTCCTGTCGACCACGCTGCTCGAGCTGTGGGAGGGCGAAGCGGGCGCACGCTGCGCGAGGCAAGCTACGCGACGAGCGGCGGCGTCAGCGGCGCGGTGGCGCGGCTCGCCGAGCGCGCCTACCGGCGCCTCTCCGAGCCCCAGCGCGAGCGCGCCCGGGCGATCCTGCTGCGCCTCTCGGACGCCGAGGAGGCGGCGCCGGTCAGAAGGCGCGTTCCCCTGGAGGAGCTGGAGTCCGAGCGCGACGAGGACACGGCCGCCGCCCTCGCGGTGCTGACCGAGAGCCGCTTGGTCACCGTGGACGAGGGCACGGTCGAGGTCGCACACGAGGCGCTGCTCTCGCAGTGGCCGCGCCTGCGCGGCTGGCTCGAGGAGGACGCCGAGGGCCGCCGCCTGCACCAGCACCTGATCCACGGCGCCGCCGAGTGGGAGCGCTCCGGGCGCGATCCCGCCGAGCTCTACCGCGGCGCCCGGCTCGCCTCGGCGCTCGACTGGGCCATCCGACCACGAGCGCGAGCCGAACGAGCTCGAGCGCGCCTTCCTCGAGGAGAGCCGGCGTAGCGAGCGAGCGCGAGGCCGAGCGCCAGCGGCGCACCAACCGCCGCCTGCGGACGCTGCTGGCCGGGGTCGGCGTGCTGCTCGCCGCCGCGATCGTCGCCGGGGCGATCGCGCTCTCCGAGCGCCAGGGCGCGCGCAGCGCCGCCACCGTCGCCGACGCCGAGCGCCTCGGCGCCCAGGCCCTCGCCGAGGACCGCCTCGATCGAGCGCTGCGGCTCGCGAGCGCCGGCGTCGCCCTCGACGACTCGGTCGCCACCCGCTCCAGCCTCCTATCGACGCTGCTTCGCAGCCCCGCGGCGATCGGCGTCCTCAGCCCTGGACGGCGAGGAGGCGCTCCACGCGCTCGCACTGAGCCCCGACGGGAAAACCCTCGCGGTCAGCGACGCAGACGGTACCGTGACCCTGTTCGACACCGAGACCCACGAGGTAGTCGGCGATCATCAGGCGCCCGGAACCGCCTTCGTCATCGCCTTCGATCCGCAGGGCGACTCGCTCGCCGTCGCGGAGGACTCCTCGGCAACGGGAACGCTGGAGATTCTCGACGCGGCTACCGGGCGGGTGCGCAGCTCGACCTCGCTTGCCGCCGGCCGCGGGTTTCGCGCCCTTCGGCATCGTCATCTACGCTCCGGACGGACGAAGCTTGTTCGTCCCCTACGCCCGCGGTGGCTCCTTCTTCCTGCGTCGGTACGACGCCCGCCGGGGCACGCCGCTCGGAGAGCCCGTACGCGTTGGCCCTCAGCTCGACCGCCGCCGCTCATGACCCCGGACGGGCGCCTCCTGGTCGCCACCGACCGGGGGGTCAAGGCGCTCGACGCGGAAACGCTTCGCGTCATCCGCCGCTACCCCGTCCGCGGCGGGGCTGCCGCCGTCAGCCCCGACGGGCGCACCGCCGCGGTCTCGGCCACCGACGGGGGCCTTGGCCTGCTCGACCTCGCCTCCGGAAGGGTGCGGACGCTGACCGGCCCGGGGGCGGGCGACGCCCAGAGCCTTCAGCCCCGACGGGCGTACCCTCTCGACCGCCGAGGACGATGGGAGCGTGATCCTGTGGGACGTCGAGCACGGGGTCCCGACCGAAACCCTCGAGGGCCACGCGGGCGTCGCCGAAACGCACGCCTTCAGCCCTGACGGACGCACCCTGTATACGGCCGGCAACGACGGCCGCGTGATCGTCTGGGACGTGGCCGGGGACCGCCGGCTCGGGCGCCCGTTCCCGAGGGGATTGGGCGGCGGGGAGCCCGGGGACGATATCCGCCTGCGTTCGCGCTCAGCCCCGACGGACGCGCCCTGGCCGTCGCGAGGCTCGACGGCCGGGTGGAGCTGATCGACGCCGAGACGCTGCGCAGGACGGCGAGCTTCGAGGCCTTCCCCGGCAGGGCGGCGGCGGCGATCGATTACTCAGCCGATGGACGTCGGCTGGCGGTGGCGGGAGAGGGTGGCGGCGTCGGGGTCTGGGACGTCGAGTCGGGAGAGCAGGTCGGCGCGCTCCTTCGCGCTCCCCGGGGCCCTCGGGCCAGGCGTCAACCCGCGAACCGTCCAGGCGCTCGCCTTCGGCCAGGGCGATCTGCTCGCCGCGGCGGAGGTGGGGGGCGCGGTGCGGATCTGGGACGTCGGGCGGCGCGAGCTGCTTCGACCGCCGCTGCGCCTGCCTCCCTCCGTGTACGGGCTGGCGTTCAGCCCGGACGGCTCGCAGCTGGCGATTCCGTTCGGTGCTTTCTCCGACGAAGGTCCCAACGGAGTCGAGATACTCGACGTCGGAAGCGGCGAGCGGGTTGCGAGGCTTTCCCCCGACGGCGAGGTCCAATCGGTTGCCTTCTCCCCCGACGGCGGCCTGCTCGCGGGTGGCAAGGTCGACGGCGGCGCGCTCCTCTGGGCGACCGACGGCTGGCGGCGGGTGGGACGTCCGCTCGCTCGCCGGAACGCGTCCGCGGTGACTCGAAGCCGTCTCCACTCTCCAAGTGGAGTTCTCACCGGACGGGCACACACTTGCGACCTCGCACTCGGACCGCTCGGTGGCGCTCTGGGACGTCGCCTCGCAGGAGCCGATCGGGCCCCTCCTGCCCGACCCCGCGGCGCCCGGGGGCGACATCGGGTGACGGCGCGATTCACCCCGGACGGCGCCCACCTGTTCGTGCTATCCGACCCCGACTCCGGGGGAGGGCAGGGCTTCGAACCTCTGGCGCGCGATCCGCTGGGAGGTCGATCCCGACCTCTGGCTGCAACGCGCGTGCGCGCTCGCCGGCGGCGGCCTCACTCCCGAGCAGTGGGCGGAGCTCGTCCCCGAGCAGGACTACCGGTCGGTCTGCCCCTCGGGCTGACGAGCGCCAGCGTGGCGCACGCGTAGACCACGCCTAGCCCGGGCGTGTTGTACCGAATGTATACCGCCGTGTCGGAGCCTTCTGGCTGTCAACCGGCACCGAGCCTCGCCTCATCGGGAGGCCAGGCGGGAGGCCACGACACCAAGGAGGCCCGAAATGAGGGCTCACGGAAGGGAAGGACGAATGGGTAAGCGATTCGCGATTGTGATCGGCGCGGCTGCGCTCGGCGCGGCCCTGATGGCAGTCGGCGCGAGCGCCAACTTCAGATCGGTCGACGATCCAAGAGGCGACACGAAGTGCTTTCACGACCGGCGGTCACCGGGCCTTGCTCGGACTCGGACGAAGCGCAACGCCGACATCGTCAGGGCGACGGCGGGCCACGGAAGGAACGGGCGGCTGAAGCACACGATCCGCGTCGTCGGCAAGTTCCAACGCGGCGACGCTCGAGATCAACACCGATTCGGACCCAGGCTGCGAGCTGGTTGTTGCGCGTCCAGCGAGGTCGGGGGCGCTCCGAGGTCGTCCGGAGTGCGGCCGGGACGGCGCGCGTCACCGGCCGCGCGAGGTATGACTTCCACCGCCACTCGGTCGAGATCTTCTTCAGCAAGAGGTCGATCGGAAACCCCCACAGCTACGGCTGGGAGACGAAGGAGGTCCTAGAAATGCGGGCGCACACGATCACCACCCAGGCACGGGTTGGAGGGAGAGGGCGCATGAAGCGCAGGATCGTTCCCGGGGGCATCCTCGCGCTGAGCCTCGCCGTCGTGCTCTTGGCCGCCACGGCGAGCACCGCCAGCGCGTACAAGGGGCTTGCCGTCTGGTGCGCACCCCTACCGACGACCCCGACTACCCCCGGGCAGCTCCCCGGGGGCTGCATCGGCGGCAGCGGCTTAGGCCGCGGGTTCCACTTCGGCGCCCGGCAGGTCGGAACGACGAGCCCGGCGCAGGGCTTTGCGCTGGGGGTCGTACGGCAGACGACACCTTACCCCAGGATCAGCGTCTCCGGCGACTACGCCCAGACCAATAACTGCCCACCGACGCTGTTGCATTTTGAGGGCTGCCTGATCAGGTCACCTTCGCCCCCACGAGCACCGGGCCCAAGGAGGGCACCCTGAGGACCGGACCCGGGGGTCCGACGGCGACGCTCAGGGGAAGCGGGGTCACGACCGCGACTCCGTGGGACTGGCCCCTGACGCTCGACGCGTCCGCGGACAAGCTGCAGAAACACTGGAGGAGCGGCGTGGTCAAGGTCGGCCAGACGAACATGGGCACTGTCTAACCCTATCCCGGACTACGACACCAGCTCGTGCTCCGAGGCGACGTCAAGAAGACCACGAAGCAGCTTGAGGCCAACGAACGGACCAGGAGATCAAGGCCAGGCTCAAGCACCTGAAGCAGCTCAGGAAGGAGCCGACGGCGCCCAAGTCAAGATCAAGTTCAAGGCGACCGATGAGTTCGGCCATACCGCCACCGAGAAGCGCAAGGTCAAGCTCTGTAGGCGAATTGTCCATGTGTCCTCTCGGGGTGGTGAGATTGCGTGTGGCACCCCTCACGGAAATGACGCGCTCTAGCCGCGAGGCTGACGTAACCAGTCTGAGCGGGCTGTGCGGGCGCCCCGGCCGGAATGACCGGGGTGTCCGCCTTTCGGCATGAAGCGGCGTTGGCGCATGACGACCGCGACCGCATCTGACGCGTTTGTGCGCGGCGCGGTGCCGATATGTACCGAGAATGTACCGCCGTGTCGGAGCCTTCCGGCTGTCAACCGGCACCGAGCCTCGCCTCATCGGGAGACCAGGCGGGAGGCCACGACACCAAGGAGGCCCGAAATGAGGGCTCACGGAAGGGAAGGACGAATGGGTAAGCGATTCGCGATTGTGATCGGCGTGGCTGCGCTCGGCGTGATGGCGCTCGGGGCGCAGACGGCGGCGGCGGCCCCGCACGTCCACAAGTACGACACGCAGGTGACCAGTGGGCCGACTGGCTCGTTTAATGACTTCAACTTCACGAACGTCCCGGTAGCGAGCGTCAACGCGGGTACCCTCGCCGGGTTCGACACCGTCCCACGTCGCCAGCACCGGCATCGCGCTCGCCCCCCAGCAGGCGACGAACCCGGTCGGTACGCGCCATACGCTCACCGCAACGGTCACAAGCCAGGGAAATCCGAGCCCAAACGTCGACGTCATCTTTTTTTTCAACATCGACGGAGCCAACCCGGGTGCGATACGGGCGGGGACCTGCAGCCCCGCGAGTTGCCGGACCGGTGCCAATGGCCAGGTGACCTTCACGTACACGGGTACCCGAAGTGGCGATGACCAGTTCAGGGCCTGCTTCACGCCCCAGGGCGGCGACCTCGTGTGCTCGGCGCCGGCGACGAAGACCTGGACAGGGGAGCCTCCGCCCTCGGGCGCGGTCTGGGAGGCCGGGCATACGGACCCGGCATCGGGCTGCACCGCGAAGGTTCAGTCACCGTATCTCGAGGCAAACCGGCAGCTCACGGCCTACACCAAGGTCTTCTGCCCACGGGAGACACGCCTGACGGTCAGGTCACGGCTGCGCTCGGATCACCGCTTCGATCGCCCGTTGTTCCGCAACATCACCGTGGCGCAGCAGGGATGCCTCGCCGCCAGCTGCGTGGTCGACCAGCCCGCGGGCACTCGGTTCTACAAGCTGTACTGTCCGAGGAGCAGCTCGAGCACGCTCAACCAGAAGTACTTCACGGACATCATCATCTATGCGGGCACTAGCCCGCCCGCGTCATCACCGTTCCCGCAGAGGTCGAGGCCTTCCACGCTCTCGCCGTTTTGCGCCAGCTAGAGTATGGTAGTCGAACCTTCAACTGAAGGCGAGCGGCCCTCGGAGCTTCCGGGGGCCGCTTGCGTTACGGCGTGCTAGCGAGATACTGCGCGGGCGATGTCGCAGGAGAACGTGGAGATTGCACGGAAGGCCATCGACGCTCTCAATCGCGGCGACTTCGACGCCTTGCTGGCCTTCCTCAGCCCTGATGTCGTATGGGAGGCCCTGGAAGGTGTCTCTGGGATTGGTGAGCTCTACCGCGGGCGGGCAGGGTGCGAGAGTGGATCGAGCTGATGTGGGAAGACACGGAGGGGGCGTCCACATCGAGATCGAGCAGATAACGGACTTGGGTGATGACCGGGTCTTCATCGCCGTGGTTCTCACAGCACGCCGTAGGGGCAGCGGCGTGCCGTTTGAATACCGCACCTGGCAGATCGTCTGGTTCGCGGACGGCCTGATTACGAGGCGTCAAGTCTTCTGGACCCGTGCCGAAGCCCTCATGACCGCTGGGCTTTCGGAGTAGGCGATGTCGACGAGTACGGCGAGCGCCCAGCGTTGGCTGGGCGCTTCGCCGGAGGCTCACTTTTTATGATGGATGTGAGGGGTGTGCGAGCCTCAGTAGGTGCTGGAACCTTACGCCCTCCTGCGCCCTCGCAGCCGCAGGGCTGCGGGAGTAGGGCGCTCACGGCCTAGCCCTTCTCGCTTCGGCCGCCCCGTCAAGCCGGAACTTCCGCGAGGCATGAACGCCCCTGAGGGTGGGAGTCCCAGAGCCAGCGGGTCCCATAGCGCGCATGAGGGGGTGGGAGAGCTGATGCGCCACCGATGCGCCAGCAAGCGCCAGCCTCAGGCGGCTTCCAGCAGCGTCGAGCCGGCTATTTTCTGCCTGGCGGCAGGGTTCGTGCCTGCTGTGCGAGATCGACCTGATCGCCGTCGACGAGCGGGCGCTCGTGTTCGTCGAGGTGAAGGCGCTGCGTACGACCTCCCTGGGGCGGGCTGGAGCGCCCCGCCATGGCGGTCGGGCGCCGCAAGCGGCACAAGCTGCGCTCGCTCGCGCTCGCCTGGCTCAGAGACCACGACGGCGGGGTCCCGCCGCACAGCACGCTTCGCTTCGACGTTGTGGGGCTCCGCCTCGACGCACGCGGCCACGCGGTCGAGTGGGAGCACCTGCGCGGGGCGTTCTAGCCCCTGGCACACCTAGTGAGTATCAGGAATGGCAAGCTCGTCCGGTTGCGCCAGTTCATGGACCGACAGGCAGCCCTCGAAGCCGCCGGGCTGCGGGAGTAGGGCGCTCCCTATCCGCGAGATACTGCGCGGGCGATGTCGCAGGAGAACGTGGAGCAGGTCCGGCAGGCTGTGGAGGTGATGAACACGCGACATCGAGGCTGCGCTCGATCTCGCGCACCCCGACATCGAGTGGCAGACGCTTGAAGTGTTTCCGGATGGCAGGACTTATCGTGGTCCCGCAGAGGTCCTGTCGTTCTTTCAGACCTGGCTGGACACCTTCAAGGGCTTTCGGTGCATCTGGAGAAGTGCGAACCGTTGGACGAGCATCGTGTCCTCGCCATGCTGCGAGTCAGTGGCGAGGGTGTCGAAAGCGGGGTTGAAGTCGAGTCGCCCTCGTTCTTTCAGTTGCTGGAGTACCGCGACGGCCTGCTGATTCGAGCTCGCATGTTCCAAACCGAGAGCGAAGCCCTCGAAGCCGCCGGGCTGCGGGAGTAGGCGATGTCGCAGGAAGACTGTGAGGCGCTGCGGCTCGGTTATGAGGCTTATAACCGCGGCGACTCGGTCGGCCTCCTCCGCGGGATGCACCCAGACATCGAATGGAAGACGATCCGCTCCGGTGGCCCGTATCACGGCGAAGATGAGGTCAGGCGGTTCTTGGAGGACATGCGCGAGCCGTTCGAGGAAGTGATGATTGAGCCCGAGGAGTGGTTCGACCACGGAGATCGGATCGTGGTGTTCTTGCGTATACGCGCTCGACCCCGTGGAAGCGACGCCGTGGCGGAAAACCGTGTCGGCCACCTTTGGACAATGCGCGACGGCAAGGCCATTCGCTGCGAGACTTTCCCAAGGCGCGAGGACGCCCTCGAAGCCGCCGGGCTTTCGGAGTAGGCGATGTCGCAGGAGAACGTGGAGCGGGCGCGGGACGCCTATGACGCCCTCGCTTTGGCTGCGAAGAGCGGTGACCTCGACGCCTTCTTTCGCGACTATGTGCACCCGGAGATCGAGTGGGTTCCGCTGCCGGGTGCCCTCGACACCGACGTCAGCTATGGCAAAGAGGCCGTCAGGGGCCGCATGATGGCGATGCTCGACGTCATGGAGGAGCCTCAAATCGAGGCTGAGGAGATCATCGACGCCGGGCAGAAAGTCGTGATCGCGATCCGCATCTCGGGACGCGGACGAGGCAGCGGAATCGACGTTGAGGCGCACTGGTTTCACGTCATCACCCAACGGGACAACAAGGCAGCGCGCATCGAGTGGCACCGCAGCCGGGAGGAAGCCCTCGAAGCCGCCGGGCTGCGGGAGTAGGGCGCTCACGCGCTAGCCCTTCTCGTTCGGCCACCCTGTCGAGCTGGAACTTCGCGAGGCATGAACGCTCCTGAGGCTAGGAGTCACAGTGGCAGCGGGTCCCATGGCGCGCATGAGGGGGTGGGAGAGGCGCCGGCCTTGGTGGACGAAATCGCGAGTGGCGCCAGCGCCGCGCCCAGCATCAATGAATCGCGATGTCCTTGGACTCTCAAAGAGACGGATGGCGCCAGCAGGTTGCCACTTAGGTTGCCACCCGAGGCCATCCCGCCCGGTGAAATCCGGCGCAAACGGCTTGTCCAAGCGATGCCGGAGGCAGGACTCGAACCTGCGACACGCGGATTATGATTCCGCTGCTCTAACCAGCTGAGCTACTCCGGCGGGGATCGAATCGTAGCGGCGCCTGTTTTGCGTTCGGTGGCCGCGTTCTTACCGGTATGCGGCAGGAAAGCGACCAATGAGACGCGGTCGCTGGCGGCGCCCCGCGTTGGCGCTGTGGGGGCGAGCCTCTAGGCTGCCGGTCGGTGAGCGAGCTCGAGCAGGCGGTCAGGGCGGTGGTCCGCGACTGCCTGGGGGTGCGCCAGGGCGAGGACGTGCTGGTGATCTGCAATCCCGTCACGCAGGGTCTCGGGGAGCGCCTGCGGGCGGAGGCCCAGGCGGCTGGCGCCGAGGGAGCGCTGGGAATGATGGCCGAGCGCGCTCTCGCACGCGGCCGAGCCGCCGGCGCCCATCGCCGCCGGGATGGTGGCTGCGGACGTGGTCATGGCGCCGACGGTCCAGTCGCTCTCGCACACCGCCGCGCGCAAGGCCGCCACCGAAGCAGGCGTGCGAGTCGCGACGCTCCCCGGGGTGACCGAGGACATGCTCGCCCGGATGATGAGCGCCGACATGGAAGCGCTGCGGAGAAAGGGCCGGGCGATCGCCGAGCTGCTGACGGCAGGATCGGGGGCGCGGATCACGTGCCCCAACGGCTCCGATCTGAGGATCGGTCTCGAGGGGCGCACGGGCATCCCCGACGCGGGGGAGCTCGCCCAGCCCGGCGCCTTCGGGAACCTCCCCTGCGGAGAGGGATTCATCGCGCCGGTGGAGGGGACCACGGAGGGGCGCCTGGTGGTCGATGGCACGATCGCCACGGTGGGGCTGGGCGACGAGCCGGTCGAGCTGATGGTCGAGGGTGGGCATCTGCGGTCCGCCAGTGGCGAGCGGGGCGAGCGGCTGATGGAGCTGCTGAGCGCTGCCGGCTCTAATGGCACCAACGTCGCCGAGCTCGGGATCGGCACCAACGAGAAGGCGATCCTCGAGCGGCGAGATCCTCGAGGACGAGAAGCTTCTGGGCACGGCGCACGTCGCCTTCGGTGCGTCGGCGGCGATCGGAGGCACCGTGCAGGTCCCGGTTCACCTCGATTGCGTGGTCCTGAAGCCCGACCTGACGGTGGACGGCGAGCCCGTGGTCCGTGGCGGGGCCTTGGTCGTCTGAGCGGAATCAGGCGTGCTGCTCGCGGTGCCGAACTTCTCCGAGGGCCGCGACGGCGCGCGAATCGAGGCGGTCTCGACTGCGTTCGCGACCGGCGCCGCGCTGCTGGACACCCATTCCGATCCGGTTCACAACCGCACCGTGCTGACGCTCAGCGGTTCCCCTGACTCGCTGGCGGGCGCGCTCGCCAGCGGGGCGCGGGCCTGCGCCGAGGCGATCGACATGCGGCGGCACCAGGGAGCGCACCCTTGCATCGGGGCGCTCGACGTCTGCCCTGTGGTCTGGCTCCGCGCCGAAGACCGCGAGCCTGCCCGGGCCGAGGCGCTGGCCGCCGCCCGTGGGATCGCCGTGGAGGCGGGCCTGCCGGTGTTCCTGTACGGAGATCTGGCCTCGCACCCGTCCCATCGCGAGCGCGCCTTCTTTCGCGCCGGAGGCCTGGTCGAACTCAGGCGGCGGCTCGAATCCGGCGAGCTGCGGCCCGATTTCGGCCCGGCGGAGCCGCACCCCAGCGCCGGCGCCACGCTGGTCACGGCCCGGCCGCCGCTGGCCGCCTTCAACGTCGAGCTGGAGGGTGCTGGGATGGAGGCGACCCGCGAGATCGCCGATCGCTTGCGCGAATCGGGCGGCGGGCTGCCCGGGGTACGGGCGCTCGGGATCGACCTCGGACGGGGGCGGACGCAGGTGTCCACGAACGTCCACGACCCGGTCGCAGCGCCGCTCGCCACCGTGATCGAGCGCATCCGCGAGCTGGCGGCGGCGCGCGGCGCGCGGCCCGTGTCTGCCGAAATCGTCGGACTGGTGCCCGAGGCTTCGCTCGACGGGCTCCCGCGAGACCTGCCGCTGACCGGATTCGACCCCGCGCGGCACGTGATCGAGCGGCGGCTGCGCGTGTAGCGGGCTCAGTCCTCGCTGGCGCGGCGCTTCTGGACCTTGTCCTCTAGCTGTGCCATGACGTCCGGGTCGCGGAGCGTGGTCACGTCGCCGAGCTCGCGCCCCTCAGCGATGTCGCGAAGCAGGCGGCGCATGATCTTCCCCGAGCGGGTCTTCGGCAGGTCGCCCGCCCAGACGATCCGCTTCGGCCGCGCGATCTTCGAGATCCGGGTGGAGACGTGCTCGCGGATCTCGCCCGCGATCTCGTCCGATCCCTCGAGGTCGCCCTCGAGGGTCACGAAGGCGCAGATCGCCTGGCCGGTCGTCTCGTCCGTCTGGCCGATCACCGCCGCCTCCGCCACCTTGGCGTAGGAGACGATCGCCGACTCGATCTCCGCGGTCGAGAGCCGGTGGCCCGAGACATTGATCACGTCGTCGACCCGTCCCAGGATCCAGAAGTAGCGGTCGGAGTCCTCGCGCGCGGCATCGCCGACCAGGTAGGTGGTGCTCCCGAAGCGGTCGTAGTAGGTCTCCACGTACCGCTCCTCCTCCTTGTAGAGGGTGCGGAGCATCCCCGGCCACGGCCGCCGGATGACCAGCAGCCCCTGGCCCCCGTCGGTGATCTCGTTGCCCTGCTCGTCGACCACGGCAACGTCGATTCCCGGCAGAGGCCTGGTCGCCGATCCGGGCTTCGTCTCGGTGACGCCCGGGAGTGGGCTGATCAGGATGTGGCCGGTCTCCGTCTGCCACCAGGTATCGACGATCGGGCAGCGGTCACCGCCGATCACCTTGTGGTACCAGAGCCAGGCCTTCGGGTTGATCGGCTCGCCGACCGTGCCCAGCAGGCGCAGCGACGAGAGGTCGTGCTTCGCCGGATGCTCCGCCCCCCACTTGATGCAGGCGCGAATGGCGGTCGGGGCCGTGTACAGGATCGTCACCCCGTAGCGCTCGACGATCGACCACCAGATGTCCTTGTCCGGGTAGTCGGGCGCTCCCTCGTACATGACGCTGGTGGCGCCGTTGCAGAGCGGCCCGTAGACGATGTAGCTGTGGCCGGTGACCCAGCCGACGTCGGCGGCGCACCAGAAGACGTCGGAGTCGGGCCTCAGATCGAAGACGTAGCGATGCGTGAAGCTGACGCCGACCAGGTAGCCGCCGGTCGTGTGCAGGACGCCCTTGGGCTTCGCCGTGGATCCCGACGTGTACAGCACGTACAGCGGATGCTCGGCGTCGAGCGGCTCGGGCTCGCATCGATCATCTGCGGCCTCGAGCGCATCGTGGAACCAGACGTCGCGGCCCTCGGTCATCTCGCAGTTCTCGCCCGTGTGCCGGACGACGAAGACCGTCTGGACCGACTCGACGTCGCCGATCTTCTGGTCCACCTGCTGCTTGATAGGCGCCGTCTTGCCCTTGCGCCGCGCGCCGTCGATGGTCACCAGCGCCTTCGCGTCCGAGAACTCCATCCGCTCCTTGACGGCGTCCGGGGAGAAGCCGCCGAAGACGACGTTGTGGGGCGCGCCGATCCGCGCGCAGGCAAGCATCGCGACCGCCACCTCGGGAACCATCGGCAGGTAGATGCCGACCACGTCTCCCTTGCCGATCCCGCGGTCCCGGAGCGCGTTCGCGAACCGCTGCACGTCGAGGTGCAGATCGGCGTAGGTGATATCGCGCTCCTCGCCCTCCTCGCCCCGCCAGTGAAACGCCACCTTGTCGCCGTTCCCGGCCTCCACGTGGCGATCCAGGCAGTTGTAAGAGACGTTCAGCCTGCCGCCCTCGAACCACTTGTAGAACGGAGCGTCCTCCTCGTTGAGGGTCCGCTGGGGCTTCTCGTACCAATCGAGGAGCTCCTCGGCCTGCCTGGCCCAAAAACCCTCCAGGTCGCGCTCGGCCTCCTCGTGGAGCGACCAATCCTTGACCAACGCATGCCGGCGAAACTCCTCGGGCGGCGGAAACCTCTCCACCTCGAGCAGCGCCTCGAGCTCGCGCCCGAGGCGCTCCGCGCTCGCCACATCAGTCGCCATCTCTCACCTCAGCTCTCTTGGCGGTCTGGGCTTTCGGCCCGGAGGGTATCTTCCCGACGTGGCCCAGACGCGCAGGCGGAAAAAGCACCGTGGAACCCAATCGGGCAGCATCGACCGTCGCGGCCGCACCGGCCGTCCGCGCAGCCGCCAGGAGGCCCGCGCCCGCGCCCGGCAGCAGATGAGCTCCAAGCGCGACCGTCCGCCGACCTGGTCGAGCGCGGTGACCAGGGGCCTGTTCGGCGCGGGGATCTTCTTCGTGCTGCTCGTGACCCTGTTCGGCCGCCCGCTGTTCGCGTCCCTGGCCCTGGCCGCGGTCATGCTCCTGATCTACATCCCCATGGGTTACTTCTTCGATCGCTTCGTTTTCAACCGCCGCCAGGCGGCTAAGCGACGCGAGCGCGAGCGCCAGCCTTAGCGCGGCAGCGATCGACGCTACCCTCAGAGAACCCGTGGACGTTCGCTCCTTCACCGTCGGCCCGGTTGCCGAGAACTGCTACGTCGCCCGTCGCGACGGCGCCGACCGGGGGCTGATCTTCGACCCAGGCGACGAGGCCGACCGCCTCCTGGAGGCGGTGGAGAAGCTGGGGATCACGGTCGACGCGATCCTGCTCACTCACTGCCACTTCGATCACATCGGCGCGGTCGCCCCGGTGGCCAAGGCGACCGGGGCGCCCGTGTACTGCCCCGAGATCGAGGTGCCGGTGCTCGCCGACATCATGTCCTACGTTCCCTGGCCCGGGTTCGGCCCGTATGAGAGCTACGAGGCCGACGAGACGGTCGCCGGTGGTGAGCACCTGGAACTGGCGGGCTTCGAGATCGACGTCATCTTCACCCCTGGCCACAGTCCCGGCCACGTCACCTACGCGATCCCAGATGGTCCGGCGCTGTTCTCCGGCGACGTCTTGTTCAGGGGGTCGGTGGGGCGCACGGATCTGCCAGGCGGGGACTGGGACACCCTGCTCGAGAGCATCCGCGGGTTGGTCGAGGGCTTCCCCGAGGAGACCACCGTCTACCCGGGGCACATGGGGATCACGACGCTGGGCGCCGAGAAGGCGACGAACCCGTTTCTCGCCGAGCTCGCCCGGTAGCCGCTCGCCCACCGTCTCAGAGCACCTGACGAATGAACGCCGCCTGCGGCCCAGTACCGTCGCTGGATCGCCACCCGGCTCCTAGCCAATAGCACACAGCTATTGGCTTCGTCCCCGTGCGGCGCCCAGCTCGGTTCTGCACCGCCCCGGGCACGCCGTCATTCCGCCACGCGCTCTAAGCTCGCGCCGAAATGGCCAAGCGCTTCCAGGCCCCGAAGGGCACCTTCGACATCCTCCCGGCCGACGCCGTCGTCCGCGAGCGAGTCGATCGAACTGTGCGGGAGCTGTTCGAGCGCGCCGGCTACACGCGAATAGAGACCCCGACCTTCGAGGACACCAAGCTTTTCGCGCGCGGGGTGGGGGAGTCGACCGACATCGTCCGCAAGGAGATGTTCAGCTTCGACGATCTCGGCGGCCGCAGCGTGACCCTGCGGCCCGAGGGAACGGCCCCGATCGCCCGCGCCTATCTCGAGCACGGCATGCAAAAGCTGCCGCAGCCGGTGAAGCTCTGGTACCTGGGCCCCTACTTCCGGCACGAGCGCCCCCAGGCCGGTCGCTTTCGCCAGTTCAACCAGATCGGCGCCGAGGCGATCGGCTCCTCCTCGCCGCTGGTCGACGCGGAGCTGATCATGCTGCTCGACGAGCTTCTGCGCAGCCTCGAGGTCCCCGCCCTGCGGCTGCGGCTGGGCAGCCTGGGCTCGCCGGAGGCGCGGGCCTCCTACCGCCAGGAGCTCGCGGCCTACCTGGGTGAGCATCGTGACGAGCTCGCGAAAGACGTCCGCGAGCGCATCGAGGAGAACCCGCTGCGCGCCTTCGACTCCAAGCACGAAGGCACGCGGGCGGTGATGGCCGGGGCGCCCACGATGCTCGAGCGGCTCGACACCGAGGATGCCGAGCACTTCGCGGCGGTGCGCCATCTGCTGGACCAGGCAGGGATCGCCTACGAGCTTGACGGCACCCTGGTCCGCGGCCTCGACTACTACACGCGCACCGTGTTCGCGTTCGAATGTGAGCGGCTGGGCGCCCAATCCGAGGTTGGCGGCGGCGGCCGGTACGACCGCCTGATCGAGGAGCTTGACGGGCCCCCGACCCCGGCGGCTGGCTGGGCCGCCGGGGTCGAGCGCATCCTGCTGGCCCTCGACGAGCAGCAGGAGACCCGGCCGCGCGATGTCTTCGTGGCTGCCGCCGACGGCCAGCGAGAGCGGGCACTGGCGCTGGTAACCCAGCTGCGACACGCGGGCCTTCGCGCCGAGCTCGATCTCGCCGACCGCGGCCTCAAGGGCCAGATGAGGCAGGCCGACCGGCTGGGTGCCGCCCAGGCCGTGATCCTCGAGCCGGACGGCGGGGCGGCGCTCCGCGACATGAGCTCCGGGGAGCAGCGAGCGATCGACTTGGCGCGAGTGGTCGAGGAGCTCGCCCGATCTTGACCGCACCCCGGTCCGGGTTTCCGGCCCTGCGGCCGAACGGCTATCGCGACGCCTGGTGCGGCCAGGTGCTCGAGGATCGGGTCGGGTCGGCGGTCCGGGTGGCCGGCTGGGTTCATCGCCGCCGCGACCACGGTGGACTGATCTTCGTGGACCTCCGCGACCGCACGGGCCTCGTCCAGCTGGTCTTCCACCCGGACGCGGCCGGCGGCGCCTTCCAGCTGGGCCACGAGTTGCGTGCCGAGGACGTCGTCAGCGTCGCCGGCCAGGTGGTGCGCCGCGACCCCGAGTCCGTCAACCCCGAGCTGCCGACGGGCGAGTTCGAGGTCCGCGTCGCCGAAGCGAGCCTGCTGGCCGACGCCGACACCCCGCCATTCGAGATCGAGAGCTTCTCCGGAGAAGTGGGGGAGGAGATGCGGCTTCGCCACCGCTATCTCGATTTGCGCCGCGAGCGGATGCGGGTTGCGATCGAGCTTCGCCACGACGTCACCCAGGCGATTCGCCAGTTCATGAACGGCGAGGGCTTCCTTGAGATCGAGACCCCGGTCCTGACCCGCTCCACGCCCGAGGGAGCGCGCGACTTCCTGGTCCCCAGCCGCCTTCAGCGGGGCTCGTTCTACGCGCTGCCCCAATCGCCCCAGCTCTTCAAGCAGCTCCTGATGATCGCCGGCTTCGAGCGCTACTACCAGATCGCACGCTGCTTTCGCGACGAGGACCTGCGCGCCGATCGCCAGCTCGACTTCACCCAGCTCGACGTCGAGATGTCGTTCGTGGAGGTGGATGACGTGCTCGACCTCAACGAGCGCCTGCTGGCTCAGGTGCTCGGCGGATTCGGGATCGAGGTGGCGCCGCCCTTCCCGCGGATCGCATACGACGACGCGATCGCGCGCTACGGGAGCGACAAGCCGGACACGCGCTACGGGCTCGAGCTTCGTGACCTCACGGCCTGCGTTCGCGAGACCGAGTTCAATGCCTTTCGCGCCACGATCGAGGATGGCGGCGCCGTCCGCGGCCTGAACGCCGGCCGGCGTGAACTGTCGCGCGCACAGCTCGACGGGCTGGTCACCGAGGCGCAGGAGCTCGGCGCCAAGGGCTTGGTGTGGGCCGTCTTGGAGGCCGACGCGTGGCGCTCGCCGGTCGCCAAGTTCCTGTCGGGGGACGAGATCGCGTCAATGAACGAGGTGCTCGAGGCCTCGGAGGGCGACGTCGTCCTCCTGGTCGCCGACCGGCCTCAGGTGGCGTCGACGGTCCTGGGGGCGCTTCGCCAGCGCCTCGCCGAGCGCTTCGACCTGGTGCCCGCCGGCCGCCAGGCGCTCTGCTGGGTCGTCGACTGGCCGCTGTTCGAATGGAACGAGGCGGACGGTCGCTGGGACCCGCTCCACCACCCGTTCACCTCCCCGGCGGGAGAGCTCGACCCCGCCGACCCCGCGCCGGCGCGCGCGCTGGCCTACGACGTGGTCTGGAACGGGGTCGAGTTGGGGGGCGGCTCGATCCGCATCAACCGGCCGGACGTCCAGCGCGCCGTCTTCGAGGTGCTCGGCATCGGCTCGGACGAGGCCGAGGCGCGGTTCGGTTTCCTGCTCGAGGCGCTCCGCTTCGGGGCGCCTCCGCACGGGGGCATCGCCTACGGCCTCGACCGCTGGGTCGCCGAGCTGCACGGAACGGACTCGATTCGCGACGTGATCGCTTTCCCCAAGGCTGCCTCGGGCGCCGATCCCCTGACCGGCGCGCCGGCGCCAGTGGACGAAGGGCAGCTTCGCGAGCTGGGGATCCAGCTGCGGCGTCGCGGGTGACTTCCCGCCGATTCGCCGGCTAGCCTCGCCCGCCGATACCGGACCATCACGGCGATGGAGGAGGTGGCGAGATGAGCGAGTTGTCACGACTGTTCGCGCCCGACGAGGGACGCGACGCGCTTCGCAACCTCGCGGGACTGCTGATTGGGCTTGGGCTCGTGATGACCTTCACTCGCAAGGCGGATTCGTCGCTCGGGGACGCATGGGGCGACTGGGGCCTTCTGATCGTCGTGCTGATCGCCTTCGCCTTCCTGTACGGCGTCGGCTTGCTCGGCAGGCTGAACACGGACGGCCTCCGGTCCTGGGAATCCGTTTACCTGGTGTTCGGCGTGCTCCTGGCGCCCTTCGTCCTCTTCCAATTCATCGAGGCGATCAACGGGACGCCGGGGACGTCGCTGAACGTCTTCTGGGTGTTCTTGGTCACCGCGGGGCTGGCGGTCGTGGCGACCTACCTCGCCGGCCTGCGATACGGGCTCCTTCTCGCTTCGCTGGCCCTGATCGTGTCCTGGTCCACCCTCTGGAACAAGATCCTCTCGGATGGAATCGGCGCCCATCTGGGGACCTACCGGGGGCTGCTGTTGATCCTCGCCGCGCTGCTGCTCGTGGCTGCCTTCGCCATCTGGCGGATGGATCGGCAGGAGGGCCCCGCGAGGGCGAGCGATGTGGTCACGGGGGCCGCCTTGTCGGCGGTGATCGCCGGCTCGCTGAGCGTGACCAAGGTCTTCGGCCTCGGCAACCCGCTGTTCGAGGCCCCGACGGCCGACTCGAGCCTGTTCTGGGAGATCGTCCTCCTGGTCGTCTCGTTGCTCGCGGTCGGGTATGGAGCTCGCTTCGCTGCGCGAGGGCCGGCCTACGTCGGTGGCATCGGGCTGATCGTCTTCCTGATCATCGCCGGCGCCGACCTCAACGAGGCAACTCCGGAGGGCAAGATCGTCGGCTGGCCGCTGGCACTGGTGGTCGTCGGTGCGGTCGCCTTCGCGGCCAGCCTGATCCCGGGCCTGAAGATCGGCCCCCTCGGGGGCGAGAGGCTGGGGTCGGGCGCGGGGCGCGGATCGCCGCCGCCAGCAGCGGGGTCTCCGCCCCCGCCGCGGCCACCGGCGGGAACGCCGCCTCCGGCCGCGTAGGGCCACTCCGGGGCGCCCGGCTGGAGCCGGCCGCGCCTCAAGCTTTCGCCGCCGTCTGTCGAGCTAGCCAGTGACTGCTATGGTCACTCAAGGCTCGAACTTGTTCGATAGCCGCTCCTATTGTGAGCCAGCACAATCGGCTTGGGAGTCGGTTTCCGGCGTGCCATTCGTGGCCCGTCCGGTAGACGCCCACCTTCTGAGAAGGGTTCTCAAGCCGAGCGGCGTCGGCAAGTTGGGGCCTTCTCTTTTTCGGGCCCGGTCGCGACTGGCGTCGGAGGGCATCTCTTGAGGAGGGCCCTGAACGAGAACCCGGTCGCGCAGATCGCCGTGCTCGCCGTGCTCGCGGTGGTGGTCGGCTTCCTCCTACTGACCAGGGTGGCCAACCAGAGCGATGGCGGCGAGCCGTCCGCCTCCTCGCCGACGGCCTCCCCGGCGCCGGCGATCGACTCTGCCTCCTCCACCACCTCCGACTCGGCGACCAGCACCGCTCCCTCCGCGACCGGCTCCGGTGAGGCGCCGTCCACGCCCGTTGCCCCGAGCGACGGCACGACCGCGCCGCCACCCGGCGAGTTCGTGGCCGGGCCAGGGCTTCCCGCGCCCGTGGTCAAGGCCTACGCGGACGACAAGACCGTCGTCCTGCTCGTGCTCAGGCGCCAGGGGATCGATGACGACCGGCTGCGGCGAGACGTCGAGAGGCTGCGGGGGCGAAGCGACTTGGCGTTGTTCGTGACCAACGCCGGGCACATCGCCCGCTACTCCCGGATCACCCAGGGCGTGGACGTGGAACGCGTCCCGGCGCTGATCGTGCTGCGCCCGCGGCGGCTCACACAGGGGACGCCGACGGCGAGCCTCAGCTACGGCTTCCGGGGGCCGGAGAGCGTCGACCAGGCGGTCCGGGACGCCCTCTACAAAGGGCCGAGGGACCTGCCCTACTACCCGAGGTAATCCCCGCGCGAGCGCTAGCCTCGGAGCCTGCGGATGAGCTTCGAGGCCTTCGAGCACTACCTCAGTGATGACTCACGGCGCGGGCCGGCACCCGACGGCGCCTTCAGCGGCGCCGCGGGAGGCGCCCCGTGCGGGGATCTCGTCCGCGTCTCGCTCGCGGTCGAGCGAAGCCGCGTGGTCGCGTCGCGCTTCGACGCCGAGGGCTGTGCGGCGACGCTGGCCGCGGGCGCCGCGGTCGCGGAGGCCGCCGAGGACGCTGGCGTGCTGGAGGCGGCGCGAATCGGGCCGGCGGAGGTTGCCGCCGAGCTGGGCGGGCTCTCGCCGCAGGGTCATCACGCCGCCGAGCTGGCCGCCGACGCGCTCCACCGAGCGCTCAGCGCCGCGGCCTCGTCCGGCCAGGGCCTCGCCGACCCACCGGCGGGCGCAGACCGCGTGCTGGTTGCGGTCAGCGGCGGCGTCGACTCCGCCGTCGCGGCGCTGCTCGAGCGCCGCCGCGGCGCCGAGGTGGTCGCGGTCACGCTGAAACTATGGGCCGACAGGCACACCGATGGGGCGCGAAGCTGCTGCTCGCCGGAGGCGGTCGTCGGCGCCCGGGCCCTCGCCCACGGGTTGGGCCTACCGCACCTGACGCTCGACCTGGAGGAGGCGTTTCGCGCCACCGTGGTCGAGGGCTTCCTGCGCGGGCACGAGGCGGGCCGGACCCCGAACCCCTGCGTGGTCTGCAACGGTGAGGTGCGGATTGACGCGATGCTCGCCCTCGCGCGGCGGGTTGGGGCATCCGCGTTGGCCACCGGCCACTACGCCCGCGTCGTCGACGACGGCGCCGGGCCGCTGCTCGCGGCGGCGGCCGACGCGGCCAAGGACCAGACGTACATGCTCTCCGCGCTCCGGCCGGATTCGCTGGCCGCGCTTCGCTTCCCGCTCGCCGACTTGACGAAGCCACAGGTGCGCGAGCTGGCCGCCGGCGCCGGCCTCCCGGTTGCCGCCAAGCGCGAGAGCCAGGACCTTTGCTTCCTGGCCGGCGAGGGAAAGCGCTCCTTCCTCGGCCGGCACACGCGCCTACGCGAGCGGGCGGGAGAGATCGTCGACCGGGGAGGCCGAGTCGTCGGGCGTCACCGGGGCCACCACAACTTCACCGTCGGGCAGCGCCGGGGCCTCGGCGTCGCCGCCGGCGAGCCGCTCTACGTGCTCACCACCGACGCGGCGGCGAACCGGGTCGTGGTCGGGCCGCGCACGGCGCTGGCCGTCAACCGGGTGCGGGTGCGCGACGCGGTGCTGCTTCGCGACGGCGATCGCGTCGACCGGGTGAAGCTGCGCTACCGCTCGCGCCCGATCGGGTGCGCCGTCGAGGGCGCCGCCGGCCGGCACGCGGAGCTGTGCCTGGAGCTGGCCGAGCCGGCCTACGGCGTCGCCCCTGGCCAGACCGCCTGCCTGATGGACGGCGAGCTGGTGGTCGGTCACGCCACCATCGCGTCCTAGACTGGCGGATGCCGTGAACGTCAGCTGAGATCCGCGAGGCCTACCTGTCCTTTTTCGAGGAGCGAGAGCACCTGCGCATGCCCTCGGCGTCACTGATCCCCGCCCCCGAGGACACATCGACCCTGCTGACGATTGCCGGCATGCAGCCGTTCAAGCCGTACTTTCGGGGCGAGGAGAAGCCGCCGCGGGAGCGCATCGCGTCGTGCCAGAAGTGCTTCCGGACCCCGGACATCGAAGAGGTGGGCAATACCCGCCGCCACTTGACTTTCTTCGAGATGCTCGGGAACTGGAGCTTTGGCGACTACTTCAAGGACGAGTCGATCGCCTGGGGCCTGGAGCTCTCGGTCGACGTCTTCCGCCTCGATCCCGAGCGGATCTGGGTGTCCGTGTTCGGCGGCGACGAGGAGCTTGGGCTGGGGCCGGATCAGGAGGCGATCGAGATCTGGAAGGCGCACGGGATTCCCGAGGAGCGCATCGTGCTGCTGCCGCGCTCGGAGAACTTCTGGCAGGCGGGGTTGACCGGGCCCTGCGGTCCCTCCTCGGAGATGCATCTTGACCGCGGACTCGAGTTCGGCGATGCCGAAGATCGGCCCGGCGACGACACAGATCGCTTCCTCGAGTACTGGAACCACGTTTTCATGAGCTACGAGCTGCACGAGGACGGCTCGCTGACGCCGCTGCCGAGCAACAACATCGACACCGGGATGGGCCTGGAGCGGATGGCGGCTGTCCTGCAGGGGGTCGGGTCGGTGTTCGAGACCGACGTCTTCCGGCCGCTGATCAGCCTCGCTGAAGGGCTCTCGGGGCGCTCCTACGACGACGATCGCGCAACCACGCGGGCCATGCGGATCATCGCCGACCACTCCCGGGGGATGACCTTCCTGATCGCCGACGGAGTGGTTCCCTCGAACGAGGAGCGCGGCTACGTCCTGCGACGGGTGATGCGGCGCGCGATCCAGCAGGGCCGAGCCCTGGAGCTGGAGCCGCCATGGCTGGCCAGGTTCGCAGAGCTGACGATCGAGCTCATGGCCGACGCATATCCCGAGCTGGCGGAACAGCAGGAGACGATCCTGCGCTGGGTGAGGGACGAGGAGACGGCATTCGGGCGCACTCTCGACCGCGGCACGGCGCTGCTGGCGCAGCTCGTGGCCGAGGCGGAGGCACAGGGCACCTCGTGGATCGACGCCGCGGACGCCTTCAAGCTCCACGACACCTACGGCTTTCCCTACGACCTGACCAAGGAGCTGCTCGCCGAGCAGGGGCTATCCGTTGACGACTCGGGCTTCGAGGCCTTGATGGAAAAGCAGCGGGTGCGCGCCCGGACCGGCGCCGAGCCCGCGGTGCGCGACCACCACCAGGCGGTGCTCTCGTTCGCCTCCGCGGCCCCGCCGTCGACCTTCGTCGGCTACCAGACCCTCCAGGCAGAGACCGCCGTGATCGCCGCCGAGGAGTTGTCTGAGAATGACTCGCGGGCGGCCCTGGTGAAGCTGGAGGAGAGCCCCTTCTATCCCGAGGGCGGGGGTCAGGTCGCCGACTCCGGCCTGGTCGGCTGGGATGGGCTGCGAGCCCGCGTGGCCGATGTGTATCGCGTGGGCGACGACCAGGTGATCCGCCTGGACGGCGACGCTCCCGCCCCCGGCACACGCGTGGAGGCCGAGGTCGAGCATGCGACCCGCCACGCGACGATGCGGAACCACACGGCCACGCACCTGCTGCACGCGGCCCTTCGCGAGCGCCTGGGCACCCACGTCCGCCAGGCGGGCTCCGCGGTGCGCCCGGACAAGCTGCGCTTCGACTTCACCCACGGCGCGCCGCTCACCGACGACGAGCTGCGCGGGATCGAGGATCGCGTCAACGAGTGGATCAAGGCAAGCCGCCCGGTGCGCGCGATGAACATGGAGCGCGCCGAGGCCGAGGCGCTCGGGGCGATCGCCCTGTTCGGCGAGAAGTACGGCGACTGGGTGCGGGTGATCGAGGTCGACGAGGTCTCGCGCGAGCTCTGCGGAGGCACCCACGTCGCCAACACGGCCGAGGCGGGGATCTTCGCGATCGTCTCGGAGGGCTCGAGCGCCGCCAACGTGCGCCGGGTCGAGGCGCTCACCGGCCCCGCCGCGATCGACTGGTTCCGCAAGCGAAGCGCTGCGCTGGATCAGGCCGGTGCGCTGCTCGGGTCCGCCCGCGACCCGCTTGGCGCCGCGCGCCGCGCCGCCGACCGGCTGGCGGCGCTGGAGCGGCTGGAGGCCGAGGTCGCAGCCCGCCAGGCAACGGAGCAGGCCGACCGGCTGGGCGAGGAGGGCGAGGAGATCGCCGGCGTCAGGATCGTGGTCAGCCAGGGGCAGGGGGCGGATCAAGGCGCCCTGCTCGACCTCGCCGACCGCATCAAGGGGCGGCTGGGCGACGCGGCGGTCGTTCTGGGTGGCGCCGAGGATGGCAAGGTCGCCCTGGTCGCCAGCTTCACCGACAGCGCCGTGGAGCGTGGGCTCTCGGCAGCCGACGTGGTCCGGGAGGCGGCCGCGGTGGTCGGTGGCGGGGGAGGGGGCCGTGACACCGTGGCCCAGGCCGGAGGAAGGGACCCGAGTCGCTTGGAGGAGGCGCTGCGAGTGGCCCACGAAGCGATCAGGCGCGGGCTCGGCGCCTAGCCGCTGCGGCGAATCCGATGCGCGTCCTGGCGATCGACCACGGCTCCGCGCGGGCCGGCTGTGCGATCTCGGATCCCACCGGTACGATCGCCCGCCCGCTGGGGGTGATCGAGCCGCCCGACCCGCGAGCGGTCGCGGAGCTGGCCGCGGAGCATCAGGCGGAGCTCGTGATCGTGGGACTGCCGGTCTCCCTCAGCGGGGCCGAGGGACCGCAGGCAGCCGAGGCGCGAGCGTTCCGCGACGCTCTCGCCGTGATCCTCGACCTACCGGTGGAGACCTACGACGAGCGATTGACCACCCGTCTGGCCGAGCGCTCGGCCCGCGCCGGGGCGAGCGTCCGCCCCTGACGCGCTGGCGGCCGCACACCTCCTGGAGTCATATCTCCAGGCGCACGCCCGGGCTAGCGACGAATCGATGATGCACGAGCGCGATCGCCGCCCGACTAGTCCGCGAGGCTCGCAGAGCGGAGGAAGCGAAGCAAAGGCCGCCGTCTACCGCCGCCGCCGGCTGCTCGCCCTGGGCACGGTCCTGGGCGTGGGCGCGCTCGCGCTCGCGGGCGTGGCGGCGATTCGCAACTCGAACGGAGGCGGGGGGGAGGTCGCCACCGACACGAGGCCCGCCAAGACGATCGCCATCCCCGAGGGGTATGACCGCGGCCAGGTCGCCGAGATCGCCAAGCAAGCCGGCGTGGGCGGCGATTACCTGAAGGCCAGCCAGAGCTTCAAGGGCTTCGACCCGGCCGAGTACGGGGCGCAGGGCCCGGAGAGCCTGGAGGGCTTCCTGTTCCCGGCGACCTACGAGCTGCCACGCCGCCCGACCAGCGACGACCTGGTGGCCCGCCAGCTTGCCGCCTTCGAGCAGAACGTCTCGCAGGTGAACATGGGCTACGCGCGCTCGAAGAACCTGACCACCTACGACCTGCTGATCATCGGCTCGATGATCGAGCGCGAGGTGCAGGTGCCCGAGGAGCGCGAGCTGGTCGCGGCGGTGATCTACAACCGCCTCCGCAACGGGATGCCGCTTCAGATCGACGCCACGGTCCGCTACGCGAGCGGCAACTTCACCGAGCCGATCAGCCCGTCGGAGCTCGAGATCGCCTCGCCGTACAACACCTACACGAGCCGGGGCTCCCGCCGCGGTCCGATCGGCAACCCCGGCCTAGCCGCCATCGAGGCGGCGGCCCATCCGGCGCAGGTGCCATACCTGTACTACGTGGTGAAGCCGAACACCTGCGGCGAGCACACCTTCGCCACCAGCGAGGCCCAGTTCAACGAGGCGAAGGCAGCCTACGATGAGGCCCGCGCGGCCAACGGGGGAAACGCGCCCACCCCCGCCAATTGCCCGTGACGCGCAAGCGGCTGGCCGTCCTCGGGCAACCGATCTCCCACTCGCGCTCGCCGGCGATGCACAACGCGGCCCTGGCCGAGCTCGGCCTTGCAGGCGATTGGTCCTACGAGGCGATCGAGGTCGCCCCCCAGGATTTCGAGCCGCTCCTGCGCAGGATGCTGGCCGAGGGCTTCGTCGGCGCGAACGTGACCGTTCCGCACAAGGTCGCGGCGCTGGAGCTGGCCGCGGAGGCCTCCGAGGCGGCGCGGGCGATCGGCGCCGCCAACACGCTCAGCTTCTCCGGCGGGCGAATCGCCGCCGAGAACACGGACGCCAAGGGCTTTTTGGACTCGCTCCCGGCGGCGCCGACGGGCGAGCGCGCCCTGGTGCTCGGCGCCGGCGGCTCCGCCCGCGCGGTGGCCTGGGCGCTGGTCACGCAGGGCGCCCAGGTATCGATATGGAACCGCACGCCCGAGAGGGCCGAGCGCCTCGCGGACGAGTTGGGCGCCTCGGCGCTTCCCTCGGGCGGCAAGCGACTGACAACCGGCGACTTCGACCTGATCGTCAACGCCACGACCGTGGGCATGGGTGGATCGGGTGGCGGGGCTGCGGACCTCAAGAGCCTGCCCATCCGTGCCGATTCGTTGGGCGAGACACACCAATTGGTGGACCTTGCCTACGGGCCCGCCGAGACGGAGCTCGCCAAGGTGGCGAGGGCGCGGGGCGCCACGGTCGTCGACGGTCTCGAGGTGCTGGTTCGCCAGGGGGCCGCGTCGCTTCGCATCTGGACGGGACAGGACCCGCCGATCGAGACGATGCGCCGGGCCGCCAGAGCCAGATGCGAATCTTCCACCGCCCAGGACACCTGAGACCAGTGCCCAACCCGGGCGAGGCGACCGCCCGCGAGCTCGACGACGGCCTCAGCGACGCCGTCAGCAACGGGGTCACCCCGCCCATGCACCGCGGCCACTCGGGGATGTTCGTCACCGACGTGATCGTCGAGCTCGGCTACGCGACCCGGGAGCGCGTCGACGAGGTGATCCACGAAGCGCGCGTCGCCGGCAGATCCCCGGAGGCGCTGTTGCGCGAGCACAACGTGATCGACGGCGATCAGCTCTCTCGGGCGATTGCCGAGCGCTACGGCCTCGACCACGTCGACCTGAGCCTCTACAAGGTCGACATGGGCGCGACGAACCTGGTTTCAGTGGCGGCCGCACGGCGCTACAACTCGATCCCGGTCGGCTACGTCGACCAGGAGACGCTGCTTCTGGCGATGGCGGACCCGGCGAACGTGCTGGCGGTGGATGACATCCAGATGATGACCGGGCTCAACTGCCGCGTCGCGGTCGCCGCCGAGGACGACATCGAGGCGCTGATCGGGCGCATGAACACGCTCGAGAGCGCGGTCTCGGAGGCGGTCTCCGAGGACGAGGAGCTCGAGGGCGAGGCCCAAGTCACCGAGCTGCGCGAGTCGGCCGACGACGCCCCCGTGATCAAGCTGGTCTACTCGGTGCTCGGCCAAGCGGTCGCCGACGGCGCGTCCGACATCCACTTCGAGCCGGACGAGGGCGAGATGAGGGTCCGCTTCAGGGTCGATGGGGTGCTGCAGGAGACCGCGCGGGTGCCGAAGCGGATGATCTCCGGGGTGGTCTCGAGGGTGAAGCTGATGGCCGACATGGACATCGCCGAGAAGCGAGTGCCCCAGGACGGCCGCGTGAGCGTCAACGTCGAGGAGCGGAAGGTCGACCTACGCGTGACCACGCTGCCGACCCAGCGGGGGGAGGGCTGCACGATCCGCATCCTCGACAAGACCCAGGCGATGAGGACTCTGGACGAGCTCGGGATGGGGGGCGACGGCCGGGCGCGGTTCGAGGCGGCCTTCACCAGGCCCCACGGCGCCGTCCTGGTGACCGGGCCGACCGGCTCCGGGAAGTCGACCACGCTCTACGCGGCGCTCCAGGAGCTGAACGCGGTGGAGCGCAACATCATCACGATCGAGGACCCGGTTGAGTACCGGATCTCGGGCATCAACCAGCTGGGCGTGCACCGCAAGGCAGGGCTCACCTTCGCAACCGGCCTGCGCTCGATCCTGCGCGCCGACCCCGACGTGATCATGGTCGGCGAGATCCGCGACGAGGAGACGGCTCGGATCGCGATCGAGGCCGCGCTCACCGGCCACATGGTGCTGACGACCCTGCACACCAACGACGCCCCTGGCGCGGTCGCGCGCCTGACCAAGATGGGGATCGAGGGCTTCCTGACGGCGTCGGCGGTCGCTTGTGTCGTCGCGCAGCGCCTGGCGCGCCAGCTATGCACCTACTGCAAGCGGCGCACCGTGATCCCTCAGGATGCGCTGCTGGCGGCGGGCTTCCGGATCGGCGCCGACCTCGAAGCCTATGAGCCCGTCGGTTGCTCCCGCTGCAGCCACACGGGCTACCGTGGCCGGGTCGGCCTGTTCTCGGTGATGCCGATGAGCGAGGAGATCAAGGAGCTCACCGTCGGCAGTGCGGGCGAGGCCGAGATCGCCGCGGTGGCTCGCGAGCAGGGCATGCTGACCCTGCGCGAGGACGGCCTCCACAAGGTCCGCAACGGCGTCACCTCGATCGAGGAGATCGCCCGCGTCTCCACGTAGCTCGCGCTACGCGGAGCGGCCCAGCTCAAGGTTCCTGCGCCCTGCCGACGATCTAGATCTTCGATGAGCCTCGATTTCGCTGCCGTGCTCACCAAGATGGTGGAGGTGCGGGCCTCGGACGTCCATCTGACGCCGGGGTTCCCGCCAGCCGTCCGCGTGCGTGGGCGGATTGCCCCCATGGACGACTACCCGCCGCTCAGTCCCCAGGACACTCGGGAGATCGTCTACTCGATCCTCAACGACTCCCAGCGCAAGCGGTTCGAGAACGAGCAGCAGCTCGACTTCGCCTACGCGATCCCCGGGGTGGCGCGGTTCCGCGTCAACTGCTTCTTCCAGCGCGGGGCGATCTCGGCCGCCTTCCGCCTGATCCCGACCGAGATCCTCAGCCTCGAGTCGCTCGGGCTGCCGCTGGTGCTGGAGGAGTTCACGCGCAAGCCGCGCGGCTTCGTGCTGCTCACCGGGCCGACCGGCTCGGGCAAGTCGACCAGCCTGGCCTCGATGGTGGACCTGATCAACGAGGAGCGCGAGGAGCACATCCTGACGATCGAGGACCCGATCGAGTTCCTCCACACGCACAAGAAGTGCATCGTCAACCAGCGCGAGATCGGCGCCGACGCCCACGACTTTGCGGGTGCGCTGAAGTCGGCCCTGCGCGAGGACCCCGACGTGATCCTGGTCGGCGAGATGCGCGACCTGGAGACGATCTCGACCGCGCTGACCGCTGCCGAGACCGGCCACCTGGTATTCGCCACGCTCCACACCCAGTCCACGGCGCAGACCGTGGACCGGATCATCGACGTCTTCCCGCCGCACCAGCAGCAGCAGGTGCGGATGCAGCTCTCGATCGCCCTCCAGGGGATCGTTACCCAGCAGCTCCTGCCGACGGCCGACGGCTCGGCTCGGATCGTCGCCTGTGAGGTGCTGGTGCCGACGCCCGCGATTCGCAACCTGATCCGCGAGGGCAAGACGCACCAGATCTACTCCGCGCTTCAGACCTCCGGCGCGATCGGGATGCAGACCATGGACTCCCACCTGGCGCAGCTCGTGAGGATGGGGAAGATCACCCGCTCGCTGGCCGAGCAGCGTGCCTCGGTCCCGGAGGAGCTGAAGCGCCTGCTGAGCGGCGGCGTCGTAACCCAGGTACCGGTGGCCGCGGCGTGATCGGGGATCGGGCGGGATGAGCACCTACGCCTTCCGTGCCGTGGACGTCGCGGGCATCCCCGCACGCGGCGAAATGGAGGCCTCCTCGAAGACGGTTGTCTCGGAGCAGCTCCGCCAGCGCGGCCTGATCGTCCTCGACGTCTCGGAGAAGCGCGAGGCCCTGAAGCTCGAGAGCATTTTCCAGCGCTTCAAGAGCGTCAACCTGCGTGCGGTCGCCGTCTTCTCGCGCCAGTTCGCGACCCTGATCGTCTCGGGCATGCCGATGCTGCGCTCGCTGTACACGCTCGAGGCGCAGACCGAGGACGAGATGCTCAGGAAGGCGATCGTGGGCGTGCGGGAGGACGTCGAGGCGGGAAGCTCCGTGGCCCAGGCGATGGAGTCGCAGCCCGGTGTGTTCGACCCGCTCTACCGCGCCGTGGTGCGCTCTGGCGAGGACTCGGGACGCCTGGCCGAGGCCCTGGACCGAATCGCCTACCAGCTGGAGCGGCTCGACGCCCTGCGCCGGCAGGTGCGCTCCGCGCTGACCTATCCCGGCAGTCGTCTTCGGCCTGGCGCTGGTCGTGATGATCGTGGTGGTTGCCGTGATCGTGCCGGTCTTCGTCGGCATCTTCGACGAGATCGCAGCGGACAACCCGAGCGAGGACACCAGCCTCCCGCTGATGACCCAGATCACGGTCGCCATTTCAGGCTTCATAACCAACCAGTGGTACGTGCTGATCGGGCTGACCGCGGCGGGCGTCTACGGCTTCCTGCGCTGGAAGAAGACCGACCGCGGGCGGCGTCAGTGGGATCGCCTCAAGCTCCGCATTCCGCGGATCGGCGACGTCGTGCAGAAGGTGGCGCTGGCGCGCTGGTCGCGCACCTTCTCGGGGATGATCGCCTCCGGCGTCCCCATCCTCCAGGCGATCGAGATCTCAGGCGCAACCTGCGGAAACGCGGTGATCACCGAGGCGATGGACGACGTCTACGCCTCGGTGAAGCGCGGCGGGACGATCGCCCAGCCGATCGCCCAGCACGAGATCTTCCCACCGATGGTCGAGCACATGATCTCCGTCGGAGAGGAGTCGGGTCAGCTCGAGAATATGCTGACCAAGATCGCCGACTTCTACGAGACCGAGGTGGACGCCAAGATCAAGTCGCTAACCGCCCTGATCGAGCCGGTGATGATCATCATGGTCGGCGGCGTGGTCGGGTTCATCGTGATCTCGATGTACCTGCCGATCTTCAGCCTCTACGACAAGATCCGCTAGCCCGCCGTCACGCGACGGCTCGCCGCTCGGTCGCGCACGGAGCGCGCGGACGCCATCTAGGGGCCAGCCCCTAGCTGGACGGATGTACCCCTCAGAAACTCAAGGTCCAGCTACCAGGAACCGAGTAAGGAAACCGGAAAGGCCAGCCCCAGATAGCGGGGGTGGCGGGAAAGTAACCAGTGCAAGGGAGGGAGTAAATGCTCCTCAAGCTCCGTCAGAGGATGGCGCAGGACGAGTCCGGCTTCACGCTGGTCGAGCTCCTGGTCGTCATGCTCATTCTGGGACTCCTGGCCGCGATCGCCATTCCGGCGTTCTTCAACCAGAGGGACAAGGCGCGCGACGCGGAGGCCAAGTCGGCCGTGCGGACCGCGCAGACGGCGATCGAGACGTATGCGACCGACAACAACGGTTCGTACGCCGGCGCGACGTCGGATCCGACCGCTCCGTACGCGGCCGGCAGCCTGCAGGCCATCGAGCAGTCGCTCGGTGACGTGGGTGCTCGGCTGACGCTCCCGGTTGCCCCGACCGCCAACACCTACACGGTGCAGGTCGAGTCGGAGGTCGGCGCGACGCAGCTGTTCCGGATCGCTCGCGCTGCGAACGGCGTCACCACCAGCACCTGTGACGCCGACGGTACGGCCGGTTGTCCTTCGAACGGCGAGTGGGACTGAGCCAGCTCCGCTCAAGTCTCGGCTGATCGCAGGATCAACCTGATGGAAGGGCGGGCCCTCGGGCCCGCCCTTCGCATCCTGGGCATCGTGCTCAGAGGCAATGAACAGCCAGCTCCAATGACGTCGATACCAGGCGGTTCGTTGAGGACCGCGTCTTCAGAGTTCAGCCTTGGCCGTTCGCGGCCGATCAATGGGGCGACGGCGCACAGCGCCGGTCGGTTGGCCATGGACGAAGGGAGGGTGAGAAGCACGGTGCAGAGCGCTGAAGTGCGAGCGCGGCGTCACGATGACCGAGCTCCTGGTCTTCACCATGCTGCTCCTCGGCGTACTGGCCGCCGGAATGACGCTGCTCATCGTGGCGGTCAGGAGCCAGCCGCGGATCAGCGATCGCAATGTCGCGATCCAGCAGGGTCGGGTGCTCCAGGAGCGCTTCGCCCGGGAGCTGCGCCAGAGCTCCCTGGTGGAGCAGACGCCGGCGCCCACTTCCTCGTCGATCACCTTCGACACCTACGTGCGGCGCACCCAATGTGGCGGCGCGGTGGAGACGGACCCGACAAAGCCTGCGATCGCCTGCAAGGTCACCTACACCTGCACAGCTGGGGCCTGCAACCGTACGGAGGCGCCGCTGCCGGGCCAACCGGGAACGCCCGCCACCCAGCAGCTCGTCAGCGGGCTGTCGAGCAGCGCGGTGTTCGGCTACTCGCCCGACAGCACGAATCCGGGATACGTGACCATGCAGCTCGTCTTCCCCGCGGCGGGCGGGGACGACGCCGTCACGCTTGCGGACGGCGTGGATCTGAGGAACCGATGAGAGGCGAGGAAGGCTTCGGCGTCGTCGAGGTCCTGGTGGCGGTCCTCATCCTCGCCATCGGCGCCGTCGCCGTCCTCGGCGTCTTCGATGCCTCGACCCGGAACACGTTCCGCGCCGAGCAGACGCAGGTGGCGATCAACCGCGCTCAGCGGGAGCTCGAGCAGATTCGCCAGCTCGAATACAAGGACGTCGCCCTGACCACGACCCCGTCCGCCTCCAGCGATCCCAAGGATCCCCGCTACCGGGTCAGCGGCAGCGACTTCGCGCTTGGCTGGAACGGCACCACACCCTCCAACTACGCCGAGATGGCCGTCAAGAACATCGGCGGCCTCACCGACGGGCTGGTCAACCCCGGGCCTACCTCGTTCACCAGCGGCGACGTCAGCGGCAAGGTCTACCGCTACGTGGTCTGGCAGGACGATCCGAGCTGCCAGAAGGTCCCGAACAGCACCATCGACGCCTGTCCGGGCACCCGTGACTACAGGCGGGTGGTCGTGATCGTGAAGCTCGACGACGCCCCGATCTCGTTCACCCGCGCCTACACCGAGGTCCAGTCCAACTTCAGCGACCCGGACGCCACGACCCAGACCAGCAACGACCCGGGCGCGGGCGGACCTTCGCTGACCGCCCAGCAGTTCTTCCTCTCCGATACCACCTGCAACCACTCGGCGCGACAGGCCGTCACCGGAGACCACGCCGAGCACCAGACCTGGGGAACCTGCGCTGATCCGAATCCGCAGAAGCCGGACGGCCTCTACCTGGAGGCCCCACCCGACCCGGACCCGAACGACCCGGGTAACCCGCCGCTCTACGACTACGCGAACGATGTCGAGCCGAGCCTGAACCCAGGCCAGGACAAGGGCCTCCAGCTCCTGCGCCAGGACGTCAACGGCTGCAGCTTCAGCGGCGGCGGCAGCCCCCAATACAAGATCCACCGCTGGGTGAGCCAGCCTCTGGCCCAGGCCTTCCAGATGAACGGGAAGGCGACGCTCGAGCTCTACACGCGGACGATCAACGACGTGAACGCGCAGGGCACGCTCTGCGTGTTCGTCTTCATCCGCAAGGAAACGGCGGCGGAGTGCAATCCGGTGCCCGCTCCCTGCGACACGCAGTTGATCGACCTCGCGAGCCCGCCGAACGCCTTCTTCGTCTACTCGAAGAATCCATGGCCGGCCGGCGTCTGGTCTCGGGAGCGCGTCCCGATGAGCTTCTCGTCGGCCACGGTGGCGACGGGACAGCGGGTGGGCGTGGAGATCGCCGTGCGCCGCAACGGCACCACCGGCGACGTGCTCCAGTTCATGTACGACCACCCGGACTATCCCTCGCGGCTCGAGGTCGAGACCTCCACGCCGCTGCCCTAAAGGTCGCCCCCGTCTCGTCCGATGCGAGGGGCGACCATCGCTAGCCCGTGACCATGACCTCGCTGCTCCCACTCCTCTCCTGTGCCGGCCTGGCGCTCGGCAGCTTCGCGACGGTCGTCGCCCACCGGGTGCCGAGGGGGGAGTCGATCGTCAGCGGCCGCTCCCGCTGCCCGGGCTGCGGCGCGACGATCGCCGCCCACGACAACGTGCCGGTGCTCTCCTGGCTGCTCCTGCGCGGCCGCTGCCGCCGCTGCGGCGAGCGGATCTCCGTGCGCTACCCGCTCACCGAGCTGGCGATGGCCGCGCTGTTCGCCGCCACGGTCCTGATCCTCGGCACGGACGACGTCGGCCAGCTCGCCCTGGGCCTGGCGCTCTGCGCCCTGCTGGTGACGATCACGCTCACCGACCTCGAGCGGCGCGTGATCCCCAACGCGGTGCTGCTGGTCGGGGCCGTGATCGGGGTCGCGATCGCCGCCGCCGCCGACCCGGGCAGCCTCGCCGAGCGCGGCGTCGCGGCCGCCGGGGCCGGCGGTTTCCTGTTCTGTGTCGCGCTCGCGTACCCCCGCGGGATGGGGATGGGCGACGTGAAGCTGGTCGCGGTGATGGGCCTCTATCTGGGGCGCGCGGTCGCGCCGGCGGTGCTGATCGCCTTCGCCGCCGGGGCGCTGGTCGGGCTCGTGCTGATCGCCCTCCGGGGCGCCGCGGCGCGCAAGCAGGCGGTCCCCTTCGGGCCGTTCCTGGCTCTTGGTGGGGTGATCGGCCTTTGGTACGGCGACGCGATCGTCGACTGGTACCTGAACAGCCTTCTTCGGCGATTAGCGACCAGGTCGCTCCGAGGTTCAAGGGATCGCATGATTTCGGTCGATTCAGTGCCTGTGGCTGGGACCGCCGGCTGAGGTAAGGATGCTTTCGACGACCAAGAACAAGGCAGTGGTGGGCCTCGACGTTGAGGCCGGCAGCGTGGCCGCCACCGAGGTGGTCTCGAACGGCGACTCAGCGGTTGCGAAGTTCGGCATGGTCCCGCTTGGCGCCGGCGTCTTCAGCGAGGGCGAGGTGTCCGACCCCGAGGCGCTGGGGGACACGCTCAAGGAGCTGTTCTCCAGCCACAAGCTCTCGAAGACCGTTCGGGTGGGACTCGCGAACCAGCGGGTGGCGGTGCGGACCCTTCGCTTGCCGCTGATCGAGGACGACCGCGAGCTCGAGACGGCGATCCGCTTCCAGGCCCAGGATCACATCCCGATGCCGCTCGAGCAGGCGGTCCTCGACTGGCAGGTGGTCGGCCACGCGACCGGCCAGAACGGCGAGCGCCAGGTCGACGTGGTGGCGGTGGCCGCGCGCCGCGACATGCTCGGCGGGCTGATGCAGGCGCTGAACCGCGCCGGGCTACGGCCGGTTGGGGTCGACCTGTCCGCTTTCGGGATGATCCGCGCCCTCGCCCGCGAGTCGTACGTCGCCCGTCGACCCCGGCGACTACGTCGATGCGCCCGGCGCCCTCGCCGGCGTCCGACGCGGAGCGGATCGCCGGGCAGTCTCAGGGGCAGAGGGGTCGGCTGTGCCGGAGGCGGCGCCTGAGGGCGGTGGCCCCGCGCGGCTGTACTGCAACCTCGGCGACGTCACCAACCTCGCGGTGGCCCGCGACTCGACCTGCCTGTTCACTCGCGTCTCGCCGTTCGGCGTGGAGGGGATCGCCCAGAAGCTCGCCGAGCGGCGACAGCTCACCCTCGAGCACGCCCGCCAGTGGCTCGTCCACGTGGGCATGGAGCAGCCGCTCGAGGGCGATCGAGGGCGACGCGCAAACGATCGCCGTCGCGCGCGACGTCGCTCGCCGAGGGTGCCGCGCGGCTCGTCGACGAGCTTCGCCTGTCGCTCGAGTACTACGCCGCGCAGGAGGGTGCGGTGCCGATCGAGGGCATCGTCGCCTGCGGTCCGGGGACCACCATCCCCGGACTCCTGCAGTGCCTCCAGCGCGACCTCGGCCAGCGGTTCGAGATTGGCACGCCGCGGGCGCTTGCCCACCTGGACGACCCCACCGCGGCCCGGCTGACCCTTTCATTCGGCCTGGCCCTGGAGGAGTAGCGCGTGCGTCCGGTCAATCTGATCCCCCCCGAGCAGCGCCGCGGCGAGAAGGCGCCGATGCGCACGGGCGCCCTCTCCTACGTGATCGTTGCGGTGCTGGCCGTCGCCCTGCTCGGGGTCACCGGCGTCGTGCTCACGAGCAACCAGATCTCCGACCGCAAGGCCGAGAAGTCCGGCCTCGAGAGCCAGCTCGCGGAGGCAGAGGCCCAGGCAAGGCGCGTCAGCTCCTTCGCCAACTTCGCCTCTCTCCAGCAGGCCCGGGAGCAGACGGTCGCGACCCTGGCCCAGAGCCGCTTCGACTGGGAGCGCGTCCTTCGCGAGCTGGCGATCGTGATTCCGGAGGACGTCTGGCTCACCAACCTGACTGCCACCGTGAGCCGCGAGGTGCAGCTCGGCGGTTCGAGCTCCAGTTCCAGCTCCAGCTCCGCTGTCGCGGGCTTGGACAGCGTGCCGGGCCCGGCGCTCCAGCTGGAGGGCTGCGGCGACGGTCACGAGGCCGTGGCCAGGTTTCTCGCCGCGCTCAGGGACATCGACGGCGTGACTCGCGTCTCGGTGCTGAGCTCGGATCGGCCGGACTCCTCCAGCGCCACCGGGGGCTCATCGGCCCCAGCCGCGGGTTCCGGCGGTGCGTCGGGAGACTGTGCCACGCGCAACTTCATCTCCAGGTTCAGCATCGTGGCGGCCTTCGACGCGGTGCAGATCAGCGCGAGCACGGAAACGCCGCCCGCGACCTCGCAGCCGACGGCATCGGAATCGACGGCGTCCGCGGCCGATGAGAGCCAGGTCTCGGCGGAAACGGCGACGGCCCCATGAGGCGGACCGAGCTGACAATCATCCTCTCCCTGGTCGTCGCCGGCATCGTCGCTGCCTTCTGGCTGGTCTTGATCAGCCCCAAGCGCGAGGAGGCCGCAAGCCTGAAGCAGGACATAGACGGGCTCCAGCTCGTCGCTGGAGGAGGCGCAGCAGGCGGCTGCCGCCGGCGAGCAGGCCCAGGAGGACTTCGCGGTCAACTACCGCAGGCTGGTGGTGCTTGGCAAGGCGGCGCCGGCGGACGGCGACCAGGCGGGCCTCCTGGTCCAGCTCCAGCGGCTCGCCGACCGCTCGCGCGTCGAGTTCCAGTCGATCGATCTCACATCCAACGCGCAGAGCGCCTCCACGCCGACGACTCCCCCGTCCAGCGCCGGCTCGTCGGAGTCGCCGACGCCGCCTGTCACGCCCTCGACCGAGACTGGCGCGGACGCTGCCACCCCGACCGCCTCCACTTCGACCGCGGCGCCGACCGAAGCGGTGGCCGCGACGCTGCCCATCGGCGCCTCGGTGGGCCCGGCCGGTCTGCCGGTGATGCCCTACAGCCTCAAGTTCACCGGCGACTTCTTCCAGATCGCGAACTTCCTGGAGAGCCTCGACGAACTGGTTCACATGGCGCACGGTGAGGTCGACGTCACGGGCCGCCTGCTGACCGTGGACGGGTTCGCGCTCGCCCCCGAGCAGAGCGCGGCGGGAGCAAGCCTCGGCGCGACCCCGACCCTTTCAGCCGATCTCTCGGTCACCGCCTACCTCACCCCCGCTGACCAGGGGATCACGGCTGGCGCGACCCTCAGCGGTCCGGCGCCCGCTACGCCGGTCCCCCGACTCCCGCGTCGAGCACGACCACGACCCCGTCAACGGTTCCGACCTCGAGCGTGCCAGCTCCGACGCCATGAAGAGCGTGCGAACGCCACAACTTCTCACCGACCTCTACCGCGACCTGCGCGACCGCCGGCTGCTGCTGCCGGCGCTGGCCCTCGTGGTCGGCTTGATCGCCGTCCCGGTTGCGCTCTCGAGCTCCTCCGCGACGACGCCACCGCCCGCGCCCGCTCCCGCGGCGACGGCAGACGGATCGGAGGGGGAAGCCGCCACCTCGCCGGCGGTGCTCACCGAGGAGCTCGGGGTGACCGACTACAGGAGGCGCTTGGAGCGGCTCCAGAGCAAGAACCCGTTTCGCCAGCAGTTCACGCTGCCCGAGGTGACCTCGAAGGTGCAGCAGTCCTCGCTCACTGAGCCGTCCAGCTCCGTGAGCGGGGTCACGACGTCCGGAAGCGGATCGGCCTCGACATCCTCGACGGCCCAACCGACGTCCACGTCGAGCACCTCGCCCGGGACCACCGCATCCACTTCCCCCTCCTCCAAGCCTTCGAACGACGCCCAGAAGCCGACGACGGAGCTGATCATGCACCGGATCGACGTCAAGGTCGGGCCGCAGGGAGACCTGGCGAAGAAGACCGGCGTCAAGCAGCTCACCATGCTGCCGAGCTCGACCATCCCCGGTCGTCATCTTCCTGGGGACAAGCGAGAGCGGAGGGCGCGCCTTCTTCCTCGTTTCGAGCGACGTCACCGCGGTCAGCGGCGACGGAGCCTGCCTGGCCACGACGCCCACCTGCCAGTTCCTCAGCCTGAAGGCGGACGAGGCAGCGAGCTTCGACTACGCACCCGACACGCTCACCTACAAGCTCAGGCTGTTGGCGATCAGGGAAGTGGTCGTCAAGAAGACGCACGGCTAGCGCCCGCCGCCCACGCGGGTCGGGTGGTTGCGAGCGGCCGCCGATCCGGCCGCGGCGCCGCGGAACGCCGCTCCCGGGTTAGCCTAGGCGGGCAATGTCGTTCCGCTTCACAACCGCCGGCGAGTCGCACGGGCCCGGCCTGGTCGCGATCGTTGAGGGTCTTCCCGCGGGCCTCGAGCTCGATCGCGAGCGCCTGGACCGGGAGATGGCTCGCCGCCAGCTCGGCCACGGGCGCGGCGGCCGGATGAAGATCGAGAGCGACTCGGTCGAGATCCGCTCCGGAGTGCGCCATGGCCGAACGCTCGGCAGCCCGGTCGCCGTCCTGGTGGCGAACCGCGACTACGCCAACTGGGAGGAGCGCATGAGCCCCTGGCCGGTGGACGCCGAGGTCGAGGAGGTCCACACGCCGCGGCCCGGGCACGCCGACCTGGCGGGCCTGCTCAAGTTCGGCCACTCCGACGTTCGCAACGTCTTGGAGCGCGCCAGCGCCCGCGAGACGGCGGCCCGAGTGGCCGCCGGAGCGCTCGCCAAGGAGCTCCTCCTGGCCTTTGGCGTCAGCGTCCACAGCCACGTGGTGCGGATTGGCTCAGTCGACGCTCCTGAGCGCGACGACCTCGGCGCTGGGGATTTCGCCGGCGTGGACTCCTCGCCGGTTCGCTGTCTCGACCCGGATGCGAGCGAGGCGATGGTGGCCGAGATCGACCGCCTGCGAAAGGCGAACGAGAGCCTCGGCGGGATCTTCGAGGTGCGGGCCTTCGGCCTGGTGCCGGGGCTGGGCTCCCACACCGGCTGGGAGGAGCGTCTCGACGCCCGCCTGGCCCAGGCGCTGGTCTCGATCCAGGCCGTCAAGGGAGTTGCGGTGGGGGAGGCCTGGGAGGTCGCGGCCAGGCCCGGCTCCGAATCGCATGACGAGATCTTCTGGTCCGAGGAGCTGGGTTGGCACCGACAGACCAATCGCGCCGGCGGCGTCGAGGGTGGGATGTCGAATGGAGAGCCGCTGTTCGTACGCGCGGCGCTGAAGCCCATCTCGACCCTGACCAAGCCGCTCCGCTCGGTTGACACCGAGACCAAAGAGCCGGCCGAGGCGCTTCGCGAGCGCACCGACTCGACCGTGGTCCCGGCGGCCGCCGTGGTGGGCGAGGCGATGACCGCCCTGGTGCTGGCGCGCTGCTACCGCGAGAAGTTCGGGGGCGACCACATCGACGACGCCTTAGGCGCGCTGGCCACCTACAGGGAGCGGATCGGATGGCGGCGCTAGAAAGCCAGGAAGCGGGCTCAACGGCGACGGCGTCCCGGCGGCCGGCGATCGTCTTCATCGGCTTCATGGGCGCCGGCAAGACGGCCGCCGCCAACGCCGCGCGAGCCGCCGGCTTGGAGTCGATCGAGGCCGACGAGCTGCTCGAGGACGAGCTCGGGATGCCGCTCGCCCGGTTCTTCGGTCGTCGCGGTGAGGAGGAGTTCCGGAGCCTTGAGTCCGCCCAGGTGAGCCGGCTGCTCGAGGATGCCGACGGCGGCGTGATCGCACTCGGCGGCGGAGCGGTGTGCTCGGAGCGGGTTCGCAAGGCGCTCGCCCGCCACGTTGTCGTCTGGCTCGAAGTGTCGGCCGAGGAGGCATGGCGGCGGGTGGAGGGCAGCGACCGGCCTCTGGCCCAGGACCGCGGCCAATTCGAGGCCCTGCACGCCGAGCGCCAGCCGGTCTACGCGGACCTGGCCGACGCGATCCTTCCCCCGGGAGACAAGGAGATGGTGGCGCGAGCGCTGCCCTCGCTGGTCGGACTCCGCGAGCTCCCTCGCGGAACGCGGATGGCCTGGGCGTCGAGCGAGTCGGGCGAGTACCCGGCCTATGTCGGCGAGCGCCTGCTGGCGGCGGGCTACTGGCCGCTCGAGAGCCGGCGGTTTTGCGATCACCGACTCCACGGTCGCCGGGCTCTACGCCAAGGCGGTCCAGCCGCTCGCCGGGCTGGTGGAAGTGGAGCCGGGCGAGCGCGCCAAGACGCTCGCCGAGGCCGAGCGCGTGCTGCGCGAGCTGGCTCGACTCGGGATGTCCCGCGCGGACCACCTGGTGGCGCTGGGCGGCGGCGTGGTGGGCGACCTGGCCGGCTTCTGCGCGGCGACGTACCAGCGGGGAGTCGAGGTCGTGCAGGTGCCCACGACCTTGGTCGCCCAGGTCGACTCCGCGTACGGGGGCAAGACGGGGGTCGACCTGCCCGAGGCCAAGAACTACGTCGGCGCCTATCACCTGCCCAGCGCGGTGATCGCCGACACGGGGACGCTCGTCACCCTTCCCGCCGAGGAGATGGCGGCGGGCTTCGTCGAAGTGGCGAAGACCGCGCTGATCGCCGGAGGGTGGCTGTGGGAGCGGGTGCGGGTGCTCGAGGAGCTGGATCCGGCCAAGCTCGGCGACGTGATCTTTGCCTGCGCGCGCACCAAGCTCGAGATCGTCGCCGCCGACGAGCGCGACAGCGGCCGCCGGGCGGTTCTCAACCTGGGCCACACCGTCGGTCACGCGATCGAGGCGGCGAGCGGCTATGAGCGCTACCGCCACGGCGAGGCGGTGGGGCTCGGTTTGCTGGCGACGCTCCGGCTCTCGGGCGCGGACGAGCTCCGCGACGAGGTCCGCGACCTGCTCGACCGTCACGGCTTGCCGACCCGGCTCGACCCTGCGATCGACCTCCGCGCCATCCTTGCGGCAGTCGAGCTCGACAAGAAGCGCACCGCCGACGGGATCGGCTTCGTGCTCCTCGAGCAAGCCGGCGAGCCGGCGAGCGACCAGCGCGTCGACGCGGATAGCGTCCGGGCCGCCGTGGAAGAGCTGAGATGAAGAACCGGGTCGAGGTCATGCACGGGGTCAACCTCGACATCCTCGGCCGCCGCGCCCCCGACCACTACGGGACGATCACGCTCTCCGAGCTGGAGCTGAGAATCAAGCGGTTCGCCTATGACCTGAAGCTCGAGGTGATGTTCTTTCAGACCAACCACGAGGGCGAGTTCGTCGAGCACCTCCATCGCCTGCCCGAGGTCGCCGATGCGGCGTTGCTCAATCCCGGCGCCTGGACGCACTACAGCTACGCGATCCGCGACGCGCTCGAGATCGCGGCGTTGCCGGCGGTCGAGGTCCACCTCTCCGACGTTCGCTCGCGCGAGAAGTGGCGTCGGCACTCCGTCCTCGAGGGCCTTGTCACGGGGGTCGTCTCGGGGAAGGGGCCCGACGGCTACCGCGAGGCGCTCGAGATGCTCAAGCAGGCACTTGGGTGAGTTCCTCGAGCCGCGCCGAGCGACTGGCGGCCCTCCTTGGAGAGCGGGGAATCGACCAGCTGCTGGTCGGCGACCTTGTTCGCCCCGGAGACTCCACCCCCGACGCGATCGCGAACCTGCGCTGGCTGACCGGGTTCAGCGGCACCAGCGGCCTGGCGATCGTGGGCGCGGAGGACCGCGTCTTCCTGACCGACTTTCGTTACCTTCAGCGCGCCCAGCGCGAGGTGGCGCCGGAGTTCGAGCAGGCGACGCCGGAGCGCGAGCTGCTCGCCGGCGCCGTCAAGCGGCTGCACGGCAGAGTCGGCTACGACGACGCCCAGACCAGCGTCAAGAACCTGCGCAAGCTCGAGCAGCTCGTTCCCGAAGGAGTGGAGCTGGTGGCGGCCGGAGGCCTGGTCGAGCGCCTTCGTCGCGGCAAGGACGCCGGCGAGCTTCGCACGATCGCCGAGGCCGCCCGGCTGGCCGATCAGGTCTACGGATGGGTCTTCGACCGGGGCGTGGTGGGAAGGACAGAGCGCGAGATCATGCTCGACGCCCATCAGCGGATGCGCGAGCTCGGCGCGGACGACCCTTCGTTTCCGGCGATCGTCGCCGCCGGCGAGAACAGCGCCCTGCCGCATCACAGCTCCTCTGAGCGGGAGGTGCGTGCCGGCGAGCTGTTGCTGATCGACATGGGCGCGGCCGTCGACGGCTACTGCTCCGACTGCACGCGCACGGTCGCCGTTGGCGAGATCGACGACGACGCGAGCGAGGTCTACGAGCTGGTGCGATCGGCACAGGCAAAGGCGCTGGAGGCGATCCGGGCGGGGGTGGATGCCCGCGACGCCGACTCCGTCGCCCGGGATCCAATCGCCCAGGCGGGCCACGGCGAGCACTTCGGCCACGGGCTCGGGCACGGGGTGGGGCTCGAGGTCCACGAGGCGCCACGCGTGTCGCAGCAGTCGGATCAGGCACTCGAGGCTGGCGACGTGGTCACGGTGGAGCCGGGCATCTACCTGCCGGGCCGCTTCGGCGTCCGGATCGAGGACCTGGTGACCGTCACGGACGACGGCTGCCGCAATCTCAGCGCCTTCCCAAAGGAGCTGCGGGCCGTCGGCTAGCGGCTGAGGTCGAGCCCTGGCTCGAGCGCCGACGCGAAGGCGGCGACCAGCTCGACCGTGGCCTCGACGTCGGCCAGGTCGACCAGCTCAACCGGCGAGTGCATGTAGCGCAAGGGGATCGAGATCAGCCCGGCCGGGATCCCGGCGCGCGCGATCTGGATCGCGTCCGCGTC
The DNA here is from genome assembly GCA_963740145.1 of uncultured Actinomycetes bacterium. Classification (GTDB taxonomy): domain Bacteria; phylum Actinomycetota; class Thermoleophilia; order Solirubrobacterales; family 70-9; genus AC-56. Next base: position 208,915 of record CAVUDI010000009.1, on the reverse strand, counting down.
GGTCCACGTGGCGCGGCCCGATGCCTCGATGCTGTAGGGGGCTTCGAGCCGGTCCGCGGTCTCGGAGAGAAGCTCGAAGATCCGCGGCGAGAGCGTCGAGCCGCGACCGATCACCGGCCCCGAGCCAAGCGGGTGGCGGCCGAGCTCCTTCTCCTCGACCCCCGGCGCGTCGGTGGCATGGGTGACGTCGACGGCGAGGGCCAGGTCGGGCTCCAGCGAGAACGCCGTCGTGGCGGCGCCCTTGGAGCCGATCTCCTCCTGGACCGCGGCCACGGCCGCCATCTGGCCCTCGAAGCCACCGCGCTCGTGGACTCGGCGCAGCGCCTCGAGGGCGACGTAGGCGCCGAGGCGATTGTCGAGCGAGCGGGAGATCAGCCTCCCCCCGGCGAGTCGCACCGGATCGGCCGCGATCACCACCGGGTCTCCGACCCGCACCCTGCCCAGCGCCTCTTCCTCGTCGGCGGCGCCGATGTCGATGTGCATGTCGCGAAGCTCGACCACCTGCTTTCGTTGCTCCTCCTTCAGCAGGTGGATGGGCTTGCGTCCGACGACGCCGGGGACCGCACCGGCCTTGCTTTGCACCTGCACCCGCTGGCCGATCAGGATCTGGGCGTCCCAGCCGCCGATCGGCGCGAAGTACAGAAAGCCCTTCTCGTCGACGTGAGTGATCACCAGGCCGATCTCGTCGATGTGCCCGACCACGGCCAGCAGGGGGCGGCCCCCTCGGCGCCGATCCGAGCGACCGAGGAGCCGAGGGCGTCCGTGCTCAGCGAGGCGAACGAGGCCGCGCGCCGCCAGACCTCGCTTGCCGGGCCCTCGTAGCCGGAGGGAGCGGGCGCGCGCAGCAGGTCCTCGAGCAGTTGGGGCGTTTCCACCACGGGCGCCAGTATGCCGGGGAGCGGCTGCCGAGCGCGCTGGCGCGCCCGACCGCGTGCGTTTTCGGGGCAGGTAGGAAGGCCCACCCGGACGAAACTGCGCTTGACCCTCTATGTCATGGACAAAGGCAGTTTCGTCCGCGGGCGCCCGAGACAGGACGCTATGACTTTTTACGTCTATAGGACGTTCAAAGTCATAAGCGATGACCAGCGGGCGAGGGCGACGATGCCGGAGGATCAGGCAGCCTCGCGCCAGGCGGCGAGGGAATCGTCGGCGGCCAGGCGCTGGAGCGCCTTCTCCTCGAGCTGACGGACGCGCTGCTGAGTGACGCCGAGCTCCCGCCCGACCTCTCGCAGGGTGGCAACCGGCGCGTCGCCGGTGCCGAAGCGCAGCTCGATCACGCGCCTCTCCGTCTCCGGCAGCTTCGACAGTGCCGACTCGACGGTGCGCTCGCGCTGGCGATCGGCGATCTCGTCCTCGACCGCGGGCGCCTCGTCGGCGCGCAGCTCGCCCAGGGTCGCGTCGCCGTCCTCGCTGACCGGCGCGTCGAGACTGGTCGTGACCCGGGTCAGGTCTCGCATCGCCGCGACCTCGTCCAGAGGGAGCTTGGCCTCGGCGGCGATCTCCTCGTCGCTGGGCTCGCGGTCGAGCTTGCCCGTCAGCTCGGCGGCGATCCGGTTCACGCTTCGCTGCCGCTGGGCGACGTGTGCGGGCAGACGCACGGGGCGGCCGGTGTTGTCGAGCCCACGCTGGATCGCTTGCCGAATCCAAAGCGTTGCGTAGGTCGAGAACTTGTAGCCGCGGCGCCAATCGAACTTCTCGGCCGCACGGATCAGGCCGAGCATCGCCTCCTGGACCAGGTCCTGCATCGACAGGCCGAGGCCCTGGTAACGGCGGGCGTTCGAGAGGACCAGCCGCACGTTGGAGTTGATCAGCCGCTCCTTGGCCTCCAGGTCGCCGCGCTCGATCCGCTGGGCCAGCTCGATCTCTTCCTCCGCGGTCAGCAGGGGATAGCGGGCAGCCTGGTTCAGGAACAGCTGGAAGCTGTCGGTTGTCTCGGTGGTCTCGGCGCGATGGGTCCTGGCGCGTCGCTCGACACGGTTTGGTGTCGACCTTGCCGCGTGCTGGCCACGGCTGCGACGCGAGCGGGCTCCATCACGCGCGGCGGGTGGGATCCGCGTCATGAAGCCTTCCTCTGGTCAGTTGACTACGGAGTCAATTGTAGCAAATGTAGTTGACGAAGCAACAATCGCGCGAGAAGGGGGTCACGCCCTTTCATCTCTGACTGGCGAGAGTCGCCTCGGCGTGGCAGCTCTTCCTCGTGACGCACACGGGCGCGTCCCTCGCCGTAGCTAATTGTCTCGTAGGCGATCATCACGCACAGCGCCGCGGTGACGATCGTGAGGACCGCCAGCGCGGGCAGCTCGACGGCGGCTGGGAACAGCGCGAACAGGGCCAGCGCAAGGAGGAGACGGTGCCGGTTGATGGTGTGCACGTGCCGGTAGCGAAACCCGACCAGTCCCAGCAGGTAGAAGCCAACGCCGCCCAGAAGCGCGAAGGCGGTCACGGTCGTCAGCGGGTCGTCGACCTCGGCCAACGTCTTCTTCAGGGCCACCGCCACGAGCACGACCCCGGCCACCATCGGGAAGTGCAGGTACGAGTACGGAGTCGCGGGCCAGCTCGTTTCGCTCGCGCCCTTCGGCCGCCCGGACCAGGCGCCGCGCGGAGACCAGCGCGACCACGTCGAAGTAGATCCACCACATCGCTGCGGACAGCGAGACGCCCACCACCGCGGCCGCGGCGATGCCCGCGGTGAGGCTGGCCTCGGCGCCGACGCCGATCGCGACGATCGATTCCCCCAGGGCGATGATGATGATCAGGCCGTGGCGCTCGGCGAAGTGCTCGGGGACGAGCCTCCATCCTTCTGACCCGAACAGGTAGGGCCCGCCCATGTCGAGCAGGAGAGCGAGCGCCCACAGCGCTGCTTGCCCGAGGCCATCGAGGAGCGAGGCGCCGACCAGCAGCCCGACGCCGATCGCCGTGCTGACCGCGAGGCCGGTCACCGAGTGGCGCAGCGAGGGGTCGTCCCGGCTGGCCAGCACGAACAGGGCGATGTGCGCCGGCGCGGACGGCTCCGTAGGCCAGGGCGAACTCCAGCGCGAGCTGTCGAAGGCCTCGGGGACGCAGATGGCGACGATCAAGAAGGCCGCCATGGCGGCGAAGATCGCGATCCGCACCGCGCCCTCCTCGGGGTCGACCACGCTCGTCAGCCACGTGTAACCGGTCCACGACCACCACAGCACGGCCAGCACCAGCATGCCCTCGGCCAGCCCCGACCAGGTCGGTTTGCCCGCCATCAGCGCGGTGCACTGGGTGAGCGCGAGGACGAAGACCAGGTCGAAGAAGAGCTCGAGGGGAAACACCCGCTCCCCTTCGCGCATCGCGGCGCTGAGCCGGGGAGTCGCGGGTGCCCGTCGCGGCGGCCATGACGCCCATCATCCTTGCAGCGCAGCTTTGCCGGGCGCGCGACATCGGTCGGTTGCCCTGGAGCGGAGGGATACTGGTGGGGATGTCCGCCGAGAACGTGGAGCTGGTCCGGCGATGGTTCAAGGGCTTCGAGCACGGCGAGCTCTCACCGGAGATCTGTGACCCGGAGATCCTGATCCGCAACTGGGACGAGTCGCCGATCCGTGGCCCCTACCACGGGCACGAAGGCCTGCGACGCTGGTGGGCCGACTTCGCCGAGGCGTTCGAGGAAGTGCACATGGAGCTGAAGGAGGCGATCGATCTCGGGGACGATCGGGTCGTCACGCCCAGCACGTGGTTGGCCGCTTCCGCCTGACCGGGATCGAGGTCGATGGGCCGTTCGGGTCGATCGTCACGGTTCGGGCCGGCAAGATCCTCTCGGCAATCGGGTATGCGTCCCCGGGCCTGGCGAAGAAGGCGGCAGGGCTCTCGCCGCCCTCCGGGCCCGACACGTAAGCCACCCAGGCCAACCAGGCCTGAGCGAATCCCGTCGCTAGGCTGGGGGCCGTGATCTCGACCAACCAGTTCAAGAACGGCACGCACATCGAGGTGGACGGGGCCATCTACCGGATCCTCGAGTTTCAGCACGTGAAGCCGGGCAAGGGCGGCGCCTTCGTGCGCACGAAGCTGCGGAAGCTCGACGACGGCAGCGTCCAGGACAGGACCTTCCGGGCTGGGGAGAAGTTCCGGCCGGTTCGGACCGAGACGCGGAGGATGCAGTACCTCTACGACTCCGGTGAGATGGCCGTGTTCATGGACAACTCCGACTACTCGCAGCTCGAGATCCCGACGCAGCTCGCCGGCGAGGCGATGCGCTGGGTGCTTCCCAACTCCGAGGTGGAGGTCCTGTACGTCGACGAACGCCCAACGGGCGTGCAGGTGCCGAGCGCCGTGGAGATGGCGGTCACCGATACGCAGCCGGGCGTCAAGGGCGACACGGCCTCGGGTGGGGGCACGAAGCCTGCCACTCTGGAGTCAGGCGTGCGGGTGGACGTGCCCCTGTTCGTCAATGAGGGCGACCGGGTTCGGGTCGACACCCGGAGCGGCGAGTACGTCTCGCGCGCCTGAGCGGTCACGGGCTGGGTCGAGGGAATGCGCCGCTCCGACCAGCGCCGCGCCGCGGTCTTCGCCCTCTACGAGGTCGAGGTGACCGCCCGCGCATCCGTCGAGGCGCTCGACGAAGCGAAGCCGTTCACGCGGGAGCTGGTCGAGGGGGTGGAGGAGCACCGTGCCGAGCTCGATGCCGAGATCGCCCGGCTCGCTCACGGGTGGGAGCTTGACCGGATCGCGGCGCTCGAGAAGAGCATCATGAGGGTTGCCCTGTACGAGCTTCATCACCGCGACGACGTGCCGACCGAGGTGGCGATCGACGAGGCCGTCTCCCTCGCCAAGCGCTACTGCGGCGCCGACGCGCCGGGATTCGTGAACGGCGTGCTCGGAACCGCCGCGAAGGCCCAATCCGGCTAGCGTTTCCGGAATGAGCTCCACCGAGCAGCTCGCGGAGCGGCTGCGCGAGATCGCGGCGCGGCTTCGCGACCCGGACCTTCCCGAGGCCGAGGCCGAAGGCCTCGCTCGCGAGGCGGCCGACCTGGTCAGCAAGGCGGGCTCGGAGATCGAGAGCGCGATGCGCGAAATCGCGGCGCGAGAGGGTCCGTGAGCAGCTACCCGGACGACCTTCGGGAGCTGGTCGAGAATTACCTCACCGGGCTGCGCTTCTCGGCGATCCCCGACACCGAGGGCCTCGACGAGGCGATGCGGTACTCGTTGCTCGCCGGCGGGAAGCGGATCCGGCCAGTGTTGGCGCTGGCGACCGCACGCTCTCTTGGCACCGACCCGGAGTCGGTGCTGCCAGCGGCCGCGGCGATCGAGCTGATCCACACCTACTCGCTGATTCACGACGACCTGCCGGCGATGGACGACGATGAATTGCGCCGCGGCCGACCGACCTCGCACGTCGTCTTCGGCGAGAACGTCGCCATCCTCGCCGGCGACGGGCTGTTCGCGGAGGCACTGCGCCTGTTCACCGAGCAGCAGGGGGGAGAGCCGGCCTCGGTGCTGGCGGCCCTTCGCGAGCTCCTGGGGGCGATCGGCGTGGACGGCATGGTCGGCGGGCAGTACGTGGACGTCACGACGTCAATGCCCACAGACTCCTCCTCGTCCGCCCCCGCGGCGGCCAGGTCTCAGGCGGCGACCGAGCTGCGAGGCCTGCACGCCCTGAAAACGGGCGGGCTGATCGCCGCCAGTGTCGGCGTCGTGCTGGTCCTGGCGGGCCCTGATGAACCTGACACAATTCCCTACCGCCGCTTCGCCGAGGAGCTGGGCGTCCTGTTCCAGATCGTCGACGACATCCTCGATGTAACCGGAAGCGACGAGGAGCTCGGAAAGCCACACGGCAGCGACGAGCGACATGGCAAGCTCACCTACGTCAGCCTGTTCGGACTCGAGCGCGCCCGCGAGCTGGCCGCCGAGTCGCATCGAAGGGCCCAGGAGGCCCTCTCCGCGGTGCGCGACGACCCCCGGGACCTGAGCCAGATCACCGACTTCATCTACACCCGACACGGATGAACGACCAGCGACGAGCAGCCAGCGACGAGCAACCGAGGCTCCTGGACGAGATCAACGGCCCCCAGGACCTCAAGGGCCTGAACGACCGCGAGCTTCAGTCCGTTGCCCAGGAGGTGCGGGAGCTGATCATCGACGTGATCGGCGAAATCGGCGGTCATTTCGGAGCCAACCTCGGCGCCTGCGAGCTTGCCGTCGCCCTTCACAGCCTGCTCGACTCCCCGCGCGACAAGATCATCTGGGACGTCGGTCACCAGGCGTATCCGCACAAGGTGTTGACCGGCCGTCGCGAGCGTCTCGACACGATCCGCCAGTACGGCGGGCTCGCGCCGTTCTGCTCGGTGTTCGAGTCGGAGCACGACATCATGGGCGCCGGCCACGCCTCGACCTCGATCGGCTATGCGGTCGGTCTCAAGGAGGCGATGCGCAAGGGGATCGGCACCGAGGGTCAAGTGATCGCCGTGATCGGGGATGGGGCGCTGACCGGCGGCGTCGCCTATGAGGCGCTCCACAATGCCGGCGGGCTCGAGACCCCGATCGTGATCGTTCTCAACGACAACGGGATGTCGATCTCGCCGAACGTCGGCGCGCTCGCCCGCTACTTCCAGCGCTTCCGGCTCAACCCGACGCTTTACCACGCCCGCGAGGGGGTCGAGGAGCGCCTGACCCGGCTGCCGCTCGGGCTGGGGGAGACGATCGAGCGGCTCGGCCCGGAGATCAAGTCGGCGATCAAGGCGTACGCGGCGCCGGGGCTCCTGTTCGAGGAGCTCGACCTCGCGTACGTCGGGGTGATCGACGGGCACGACGTGGGGGCGTTGCGGCGGGCGATCGGCGGCGCCCTGGGTGCCCAGCGGCCGGTCGTCGTCCACATCCACACCGTCAAGGGCAAGGGGTTCGCCGCGGCCGAGGAGGGCGGCTTGGAGGGGATGGAGAAGTGGCACGCGGCGAAGCCGAAATCGATCGTCAACAGAATGCCGGCCGCGTCCAAGCCCGCCCCCAAGCCCGCCCCCGTCAAGGAGACCGATTCGCCGGAGGCAATCGAGAAGCTCGAGAAGCCCGCGCCTCCGTCGCCACCCCAGTACACGGCCGTGTTCGCCGACGCCCTGGTGGCTGAGGCAAAGCGTGATCGGCGGGTGATCGGGATCACGGCGGCGATGGCGGGGGGGACCGGCCTCGACAAGCTCTGCAAGGAGGTGCCGGACCAGTACTACGACGTCGGGATAGCCGAGCAGGACGCGGTGCTGTTCGCCGCCGGCCTCTCACTCCAGGGGGCGAAGCCGGTGTGCGCGATCTACTCGACGTTCCTCCAGCGCGGTTTCGACCAGATCGTCCACGACGTCTGCCTCCAGGAGCTCAACGTCGTCTTCGCGATGGACCGGGCCGGCCTGGTTGGCGACGACGGCCCCACCCATCACGGCGCCTTCGACGTCTCCTACTTCCGACCCGCTCCCCAACGTCGTCCTGATGGCGCCGCGCGACGAGGCGATGCTGGTCCACATGCTTCGCACCGCGCTGGTCCACGACGACGGCCCGATCGCCTTCCGCTATCCGCGCGGCGCCGCGGAGGGCGTTTCCCTGCCGGAGCGGCCACGCGAGATCCCGATCGGCACCGGCGAGCTGCTCGCCGAGGGCGAGCGGGTGGCGCTGCTTGGCTATGGCTACGGCGTCCAGGTCGCGCTGCGCGCTGCGGGCATCCTCGGCGAGCACGACCACAGGGTCACGGTTGCCGATGGTCGTTTCGCGAAGCCGCTCGACGCGGAGCTCGTCCAGCGCCTTGCCCGCGAGCACGAGCTGGTGGTGACGATCGAGGAGAACGTCCTTCCTGGCGGCTTCGGGGCCGCGGTGCTGGAGCACCTGGAGGACGCGTTCGTCGCGCCGCAGTCACGCGCGCGCGTGATGCGAGTCGGCCTGCCCGACCGCTACGTCACGCACGGCAAGCCGGCGCTTCTGCGCGAGGAGGTCGGCTTCACCGGCGAGGCGGTCGCCGAGCGGGTGCTCAGCGCTCTTCGCGCGTCGCACGCGGTATCCGGTTAGTCGACAAGCCGATCGGCGAGCCAGCGGGCGTCTCGGGGGGCGAAGGCCTCCCAGTCGTTGTTGAAGTAGAGGAAGACCTCGAGCTCGGAGCGCCAGGAGGCGATCCGGCGTTTCCACCTCTCCAGTTCGCGCTCGGAGTAGTTGCCGCGGCGGCCACGACGCCCGTAGTGGAAGCGAATGTAGGTCCAGTCCGCGGTGATCTCGTGAGTCTGGAACGGGCGCTCGGGGTGATCGCCGATCACCAGCGCCGCGCGATGGCGTCGGAGGAGGTCGTAGACCTCCTCGGTGAACCAGCTCGGGTGGCGGAACTCGAAGCAGTGGCGGCCTCCCGGCAGCCCCTCGAGCGTCGCTCCGAGGCGATCGTCGTCGCGCTGGAAGTTGTCCGGAAGCTGCCACAGCACGGGGCCCAGCTTGCGTGCACCGATCAGGGGCTCGAGCGGATCGAGGAATCGCTTCGCGCCGGCGTCGATCGCCTTCAGGCGCTTGACGTGGGTCAAGTACCGGCTGGCCTTGACGGCGAAGACGAAGCGCCGTGGCGTCTGCTCAGCCCAGGTCTCGACGGCGCTTCTCGAGGGCAGGCGGTAGAAGGTCGCGTTGACCTCGACCGTGTCGAAGAGCTCGGCGTAGCGCTCCAGCCAGCGTCGGGCCGGCAGGCCCTCCGGATAGATGACCCCGCGCCACTCGCGGTAGTTCCAGCCCGAGCAGCCGATATGGACCGGCTTGCTCAACTGGGTCTCAGGCCGGGACGCGCTCCGGGGGAACCCGCCGGCGCGCCGGCTCGTGACGGGCGCCGGTGGGCGCGGAGCTGGAGCCCTCGGTGAGCGGCCGGCTGCAGAGCAGCTGGTAGACGGCGTTCCGGCCTGTCTCGAACGAGTTGCGGGCGGCCCGCAGGTAGAGGCGCCAGACGCGCAGGCGCTCGGTTCCCGCCAGGCGCTCGGCCTCGTCGAGGCGTTCGTCGAAACGGGTCGTCCAGTGCCGCAGCGTCTCGGCGTAGTCGGTGTGCAGGTTCTCGATGTTGAGCGCCTCGAAGCCGGCCCGCTCGAAGGCGAGCATCATCCGCGACAGGTTGAGGAGCTCGCCGTCGGGGAACACGTAGCGGTTCGAGAACTCGCCACCGATGTGGGCACCTCGCTCCTGGGGCGGGACCGCGACGATGCCGTGGTTGAGAACTCGACCACCGGGCTCCAGCACGCGGGCGATCTGGCGCGCGTACTCGTCGATCTGTGCCTCGCCGACGTGCTCCACCATGCCGATGCTGGCGACCGCATCGAAGCGTTCCTCGCCCAGGTCGCGGTAATCCATCACCCTGAACTCCACCCGGTCGTCAACTCCGGCCTTGCGCGCCAGCTCCTTCGCCAGCTCCGCTTGCGGCTCCGAGAGCGTGATGCCCCAGACCGACGCCCCGTGCTCGCGCGCGGCGTGGATCGCCAGGCTCCCCCAGCCACAGCCGATGTCGAGCACGCGCTGGCCGGGCTCCAGCTCGAGCTTGCGGCAGATCAGCTCCAGCTTGGCGCGCTGGGCGGCCTCCAGGGTCTCCGTCCCCGGCTCGAACAGCGCGCAGCTGTAGGTCATCGTCTGGTCCAGGAACAGGGCGAAGAACTCGTTCGAGACGTCGTAGTGGTGGCGGACGGCCTCCGCGTCGCGGCGCTTCGTATGCAGGCCCCGCCTCCGCGGGCGAAGCTCGGCGGCGGGAGGCTCAGGCCGGCGATGGAGTCCCGCGGCCCGCAACGCCGCCGCTCCGAATCGCAGTCGCTGCGGGAGGCTGAGCGCGGGCGCGTGCCAGCGGCCGAGCAGCGAGATCACCCCGTCCAGGTCGTCGACATCGATGTCCCCGCAAACGTAGGCGCGGCCGAGCCCGAGCTCGCCAGGAGCACGCAGAAGATGGCCGATCGCCCGCGGCGAGCGGACCGTCAGGGTCGGGCCGGGCCGCGTCGAGGGGACCCGGGACCCGTCCCAGAGCTCGATTGTGAAGGGGCGATCCGGAAGGGCGCGCTCGATACTGCTACGCAGGCCGTCGGTGCGTGTCCCGGGCACGCCGCGAGCCTAGCTCAAACGAGTGTGGGTGAGCCAGAAACGAAACGCCCCGCACTTTGCGGGGCGCCTCGGGGTACAGGGAGGAGAGATATATGTGTTGTGTTTTTGGGGGGTAGGCCGACCGCTCAGGCGCCTGCTGGGACGCTGAACCGCGTTGACGCGGTCAGCGCCACCAGGGCGACGCCAATGCCGACCAAAAAGACTCCTTGGGCCCACTCGCCGGTGGCGATCCCGATCGCCAGCCCGGAGATCGCGGCGACCGCTGCCAGCACGTAGTCGAATCCTGCGTGGGCCGAGAGCGGGATCGTGCGCCCGGGACCCGCTGCCTGTACGGCGAGGCCGAGCAGAAGCGCGCCAATCGCGAAGCCGACGACGCCAGCCGCCGGGCCGAACCCCAGCAGCAGGGGGGCGGCCATGATCGCGGGTGCGGCGACCAGCTCGATCGCGGCGTGGGCGGACAGCGGGATTGCTCGTGAGGCTGCCATGACGCATTCCAAGATACGAACGTATGTGCGATCTGTGTGTGATTGGGGTCACACTTGGTCCTTCTCGGCAGATGCTTGAACCAGGAACCTTGAGGGCATCGCTACATTCCGAGCGTGCCAGAGGCACGCACCTTCTTCCTGCTGTCCGCCGCGCTGTGGGCGGTAAACGTCGGCCTCGCCCTCGCTGACGTATCGGTGTGGGTCCGTTTGGTAGTGCTGCTCCCCGCTGTTGGTTTCTTGGCGGCGGGCATGTGGCGTCGCCGCCAAGACTGATGTCACAACCGAAATCCCGCCCGATCCGGGTGCTGCCATGTACCGTTGGCGCCATGGAGCGGCGCAGGATCGACACCCTGCTGACCGAGCGCGGTTTGGCCGGGCTCGCGCACCAGCGCGGCGGCCTCGGTGCGCGCCGGAAGGGTGCGGATCGGCAGCGGCGGTAGGCGAGCGACGAAGCCCGGCCAGCTCGTGCCCGACGACGCGGAGCTCGAGGTCGAGGCGCCTCCGCCGGTACGTCTCCCGCGGCGGCCTCAAGCTCGAGCGCGCCCTCGACGTCCTCGGGGTCGACGTGGAGGGCCGCTCCTGCCTCGACGTCGGCGCCTCCACGGGCGGCTTCACCGACTGCCTGCTCCAGCGCGGCGCGGCGCGGGTGATCGCCCTCGACGTCGGCTACGGGCAGCTCGACTGGCGCCTTCGCAACGACCCCCGGGTGCAGGTGATGGAGCGGAAGAACGCGCGCGAGCTGTCGCCGGCCGACCTCCCGTACGAGCCCGAGCTTGGCGACGATCGACGTCTCGTTCATCTCGCTGGCCAAGGTGCTGCCCGCGGTGGCCGGCTGCCTGGCCCCGGCGGCGAGGTCCTCGCCCTGGTCAAGCCGCAGTTCGAGCTCGGGCGTGGGCCGGGCCAGGGGCGGGGTGGTGCGCTCGGCGGACGACCGGCGCGAGGCGCTGATGTCCGTGGCCGAGGCCGCTCTGGGGCTCGGCCTCGCGGTCCGGGGCTTCGCCTCGTCCGGGCTTCCGGGGCCGAAGGGCAACCTCGAGACCTTCATCTGGTGCGGCACCCAGCGGCCCTGGCGTCGAGGACCTGGAGGCCGCGGTCGCGCGAGGTCGAGCCATGAGCGCACGGGCCGAGCCCGCCGCCGCGGTGCGCACCGCGGTCGTCCTCACGCACACCCATCCGGAGCAGACCTCGGCCGCGCTGCGCGATGCGATCGCCGCCGCCGAGCGCGCCTCATGCGCGCTGGCGGCGACCCCCGACGAGCTCGACAAGCACGGCGACGCGGCCGGCGGCGATCGAGGTCCGCGAGGACCTCCCGGAGCGCCCCGACCTCTGCCTGGTCCTCGGCGGGGACGGCACGATCCTCAGCGCGCTCCGCCACTACGCGGGCACCGGCGTGCCGGTGTTCGGGATCAACTTCGGCACCGTCGGATTCCTCGCCGCGGTCGAGCGAGAGCAGCTCGCCGACGGGCTGTCGCGCGCCTTCGGCGGCGACTTCGAGGTCATGCACCTGCCGGGCCTGAGGGCGGAGATCGACACCGCGCGGCCGATCGCCCTCAACGACGTCTCCGTTCATCCGCCGCCCCCACGGCCGGGTCGCCGAGCTCTCCTACCGGCTCGGGGGACAGGAGGTCGGCCACGTGCGCTGTGACGGTCTGGTCGCCGCCACCCCGGCCGGGTCCACGGGCTACAACCTCGCCAACCAGGGCCCGATCCTGGCCTGGGGGGTCGAGGGCTACGTGGTCAGCTTCATCGCGCCGCACACGCTGACGGCGCGGGCGCTGGTGGTGGCGCCCGACGACGTCCTCCACGTGAGCAACGCCGCGGGCCGGGAGGCCGTGGACGTGGTCCTGGACGGCGAGCACGTCGGCGAGCTTCGGAGCGGGGAGGAGATCGAGGTCCGCTTCCGCGATCGGCGTCGGGCGGCTGGCGCAGCTCCCCGGCTCCAACTTCTACCGCCGCATCCGCGAGAAGTTCGGGCGCCTGGCCCACTGAGCGGCAGGCGGGGCCCGACCACGACAAGAAGGAGGCTTCGAGGTGGAGCGGAAGTGGTGGACGCTGGTAGCCGTCTGCGTTGCGACCTTCATGTTGCTGCTCGACATCACGGTCGTCAACGTCGCCCTCCCGGACATCCAGAAGGACCTCGACGCCAGCCTCTCCAGCCTCCAGTGGGTAGTCGATGCCTACTCGCTGACCCTGGCGGCCTTCCTGCTCACGGCGGGCTCGCTCGCCGACCGGATCGGGCGCCGCCGGTCTTCACGTCGGCTTCGCCGTCTTCACCTTCGCCTCCTTCCTGTGCGGGATCTCAGGCGACGCGACGCTGCTCAACCTCGCCCGAGGGCTCCAGGGTGTCGGCGGGGCGGCGATGTTCGCCACCTCGCTGGCGCTGATCGCGCAGGAGTTCCAGGGCCGCGAGCGAGGCACCGCGATCGGCGTCTGGGGCGCGACGATCGGGGGCGCCGTCGCCGTCGGTCCGCTGGTCGGCGGCGCGCTGACCGAAGCCCTCGGCTGGGAGTGGATCTTCTTCGTCAACGTGCCGATCGGGATCGGCGCGATCGTCCTCGACGACCACGAAGCTCGCCAACCTGAAGGCGCCCGACCCGCGAGCCGATCGACTGGCCCGGCCTGGCGACCTTCTCGCTGGCCCTGTTCGCGCTGATCTTCGGCCTGATCCGCGGCAACCCGGAGGGCTGGGCGAGTCCGCAGATCGTCGGCTCGCTGGCCGCGGCGGCCGCGCTGCTGGTCGCCTTCTTCGTCGTCGAGTATCGCCAGCGATCACGCGATGCTCGACCTGTCCCTGTTCCGCAAGCCGGCCTTCGCCGGCGTCTCGGCGGTCGCCTTCGCGCTCTCCGCGGGGATGTTCGCGATGTTCCTCTACCTCACCCTCTACATCCAGGACGTGCTCGGCTACTCGCCGCTCGAGGCCGGGGTGCGCTTCCTGCCGATCACCGTGCTCTCCTTCTTCGTCGCCCCGATCGCCGGCAAGCTCTCGGCCCGGATCCCGGTCCGCGTCCTGCTCGGCGTGGGCCTGGCGCTGGTCGGCGGCGGCCTGCTGCTGATGCACGGCATCGAGCCTCGGCGACGACTGGACCACGCTGCTGGCCGGCTTCCTGGTGGCGGGCGCCGGGATCGGCATGGTCAACCCCGGGATCGCCTCGACCGCGATCGGCGTGGTCTCGCCGTCGAAGAGCTGGGATGGCGTCGGGGATCAACAACACCTTCCGCCAGGTGGGCATCGCGACCGGCGTCGCGGCGCTCGGCGCGATCTTCCAGTCGCAGATCTCCTCGAAGCTGCTCGCGAGCTGGCGCCCGCCGCGCCGCACGGGTTCGCCGACGCCGTCTCCTCGGGCGGCGCCCAGGCCGCGGCTGCAGGCGGCGCCCGCCGGGCAGCCGCGCGGAGCTCGCCACCGCGGCCAACCAGGCGTTCATCAGCGGGTTCAACGAGATCCTGCTCGTCGGCGCCGTCGTCGCGATCGCCGGCGCGGTCGCTCGGCTTCGCGCTGGTGCGCTCGCGCGACTTCGTCGCCGAGCACGACGGCCGGCCGGCCGCCGAGCCGGCAGCCGACCGCCGGCGCGGCGTCGCCGATCCGTCCCTGGTCGCTGCTAGTAAGCAGCGCAGGTGCTGCGCGAGCTGCGGATCGAGAACCTGCTGCTGATCGAGCGCGCCGAGCTTCGCTTCGGCGGCGGGCTGAACGCGATCACCGGCGAGACCGGGGCGGGCAAGACCGATCCTCGCCCACTCGCTCGACCTGCTGATGGGCGGCAAGGCGCGCCCCCAGATCGTCCGCCCCGGCGCCGACGAGGCCTAGGTGGAGGGCGTCTTCGCGCTTCCCGAGCGGCCTGCTCGACGACCCCGAGCTGGCCGAGCTGCGCCGAGCGCCTTCCCGACGGACGCCGACGAGATCGTCCTCGGGCGCCGGGTCGGCGGCCTCGGGGCGGACCAGCGCCTTCGTGCAGGGGCGCTCCGCCTCGGCGGCCGACCTGCGAGCGCTCGGCGCCCGGCTGCTCGCCTTCTACGGCCAGCACGAGCACCGCAAGCTGACTGCTCGCCTCGGCGCAGCTCGAGATCCTCGACGGCTTCGCCGGCGCCGAGCACCTGGAGCGCCGGCGCGCGCTACCGCGAGGCCCACGCCGAGGTGCGCGGCGCTGGCGCGCGAGCTGGCCGAGCTGCGCGAGCGCGACGGCGCCAGGGAGCGCGACCTCGACCTGCTGCGCTTCGAGCTGGCGGAGATCGAGGCGGCCGCCCCGGACCCCGACGAGGAGAGCGAGCTGGAAGCCGAGCGCGAGCGGCTGCGCCACGCCGAGGGCCTGCGCGCGGCCGCGGCCGCGGCGCTGGCGGCGATCGCCGGCGCCGAGGACGACGTGGGCGGCGCGCGCGTGCCTGCTGGCCGAGGCCGAGCGCTGGCCTGGCGGCCGTGGACGGCGTCGACCCGGCGCTCGACGCGATCGCCGAGCGCGTCCGCGCGGCCACCGTCGAGCTCGACGACGCGGCGAGCGAGCTGCGCTCCTACCTCGAGGGGATCGAGGCCGAGCCCGGGCGCCTCGAGCGTGGTCGAGGAGCGCCTTGCACGCGCTCGACCGCCTGAAGCGCAAGCACGGAGGCTCGATCGAGGCGGTGCTCGCCCACGCGGAGCGCTGCCGCGCCGAGATCGAGCGGCTGGAGAACGCCGAGCGAGCTGACCGGCGAGCTGGAGGGGCGACTCGACGCAGGCGAGCGAGCGCCGCGCGCGAGCTTGCCGGCGAGCTCCGCGAGGCGCGCCGCAAGGCCGCCCGCGGGCTCGAGCAGCGGGTCGCCGCCGAGCTCGCGCGAGCTGGCGATGGAGGGGGCGTCGCTCGAGGTCGTCGCTCGAGCCGCACCCCGAGGGCTTCGGCCCGAACGGCGCGGAGACGGTCGAGCTGCGCGTGGCGACCAACCCCGGGATCCCGGCCTCGCCGCTTCGCGACGCCGCCTCGGGCGGCGAGCTGTCGCGGGTCATGCTGGCGCTCACCGGCCTCGGCCCGGGAGCCGGGGCGCGGAACGCTGGTCTTCGACGAGATCGACGCCGGGATCGGCGGCAACACCGCCCGGGCGGCGGGGGAGAGGCTGCGGCGGCTGGGCGCCGACCGCCAGGTCATCTGCATCACCCACCTGCCGCAGGTCGCCTCGCTGGCCGAGGCGCACTTTCGGATCGAGAAGCGGGCCCAGGCCGGCCAGGCGAGCGGCGACGGTCGAGCGGGTCGACGGCGAGGAGCTGGTCGCCGAGATCGTCCGCATGCTCGGGCGCCGAGCGCGACGACGAGGCCGCCAGCCGCCACGCCCGCGAGCTGCTGGAGGCCGCCTGAGGCGCAGCTGCACGGCCGAGCGGCCGCGTCGCGGCGAGCGCGTTTCGCGCATAATCGGTGCGGCTGCGATGGCCCCCAGCCAGAACGCCGTCGCGCGCAGGCTGCTCTCGCCGCGTACCGGCCGCCGCGCGCGGGCCGGCCGGCGTCGCGATCTCACGGCAGCGCCCGGCTGGGCCGCAGGACCAAGCACCTCGTCAAGCGCCTCGACGCCGCCGACGTCGCGATCATCGACCACGCCGACCTCGACCGGATCGCCGCCGAGGAGCTGATCGCGACCGGCGTCCGCGCCGTCGTCAACGTCTCGCCCGTTCTCCACCGGCCGCTATCCGAACGCCGGCCCGCTGCTGCTGGCACGGGCCGGCGTGCGGCTCGATCGACGCGCCCGCCGCGCCGCTGTTCGAGGAGCTCGCAGGACGGCGACCCGGTGGCGATCGACGGCGGCGAGGTGCGCCGCAACGGCGACCGTGCTGGCGGCGGGCCGCGTGCTCGGACGCCGGCCGAGCTCGCCGAGCAGCTCGAGCACCGCGCGAGCGGATCGACGAGGCGCTCGCCGAGTTCGCCGAGAACACGATCGCCCACCTCCGCGAGGAGGGCGAGCTGCTCGCCGGGCGGATCGAGCTGCCCCGCACCCGGACCGTCGTTCCGCGACCGTCACGTGCTGATCGTCGTCCGGGGCACCACCATCGCAAGGACCTGCGGGCGCTGCGCGCCTACATCCGCGACGTGCGCCCGGTGCTCGTCGGGGTCGACGGCGGCGCCGACGCGATCCTGGAGGCGGGGCTGAAGCCGGACCTGATCCTCGGCGACATGGACTCGGCGAGCGACGAGGCGCTGCGCTGCGGCGCCGAGCTGATCGTCCACGCCTATCCCGACGGCCGCGCCCCGGGCCGCGACGCGCCTGGAGCGCCTCGGCCTGGAGCACACGATCGTCCCCGCCGTCGGGACGAGCCAGGACGTCGCGATGCTGCTCGCCTCGAGAAGGGCGCGGCGCTGATCGTCAGCGTCGGCGCCCACTTCAACCTGGTCGAGTTCCTCGACAAGGACGCGCGACGGGATGTCCTCGACCTTCCTGACCCGGCTTCGGATCGGCGAGACGCTGGTCGACGCCAAGGGCGTGAGCCGGCTCTACAACCCCGGCGTCGAGCGGCCGCCAGATGGCGCTCCTGCTCGGTCGCCCTGCTGATCCTGCTGGCGATCGTGGTGGTGACGTCGCCGGCCCTCAGCGACCTCGTGGACCTGATCTGGCTGAAGATCAAGATCATTCTCGGCATCAGCTAGGCCGATGGGCTACTCGTCCCGCTACCACGCCGCCTCGCTGGCCGCCGTCTTCCTGGCGCTGGCGATCGGGATCCTGATCGGCGTCGGCCTCGGCGACAACGTCGTCTCCGAGACGACCGAAGCGACCTCGAGGAGCAGCCTCACCAGCGACCTCGCCGACGCCCGCGCCCAGCGCCGAGGATCTCGCAGGACCAGCTGAACCGGGAGCGTGAATTCTCGACGCAGATCTTCCCGGCGCTCGTCGACGACCTGCTGCGCGGCGACCGGATCGCGGTCGTCGCGCTCGGCGCGCTGCCCAGGAGATGAAGGGCGACATCGAGTTCGTGGTCGGCGGCGACAGCCCCACGGGGGCAAGGCTGAGCGAGTTCGCCGTGGTGCGGGAGCCGCCCGACCTGCGGGCGCTCGCGGCCGCGGCCCCGGCCGGAAGCCCCGCACGCAAGGTGGGCCGCGACGCGGACGCGCTGTCCGCCCTCGGCCGGCGCGCGGGGCGGGCGCTGGTCAGCGGGGGCCCTCCATTCGACCGCCTGCGGGACGCGCTGCTGGTGGACGTCAGCGGACGGCCCGGGAGGGATCGACGCCGTGATCGTCGTCCGCGACCGCCCCAGCGACCTCGGCGCGGCCCAATCCGACGCCACCGACAGCCTGGAGGAGGGGCTCCTGGACGGGATCCGCAGCGGGCCGGAGATCCCCGTCGTAGGCGTCGAGCGCTCCGATTCGGACGCCTCGCAGATCCGCTTCTACGACTCCCAGGGCCTCTCCGCGACCGTCGACAGCATCGACCTGATGTCGGGGCGAGTGGCGCTGGCCTTCGCGCTGAACGGGGTCGAGGGCGACTACGGGATCAAGGCCTCGGCCGACCGTCTGCTGCCCGACCTGCGGCGCAGGCCGACCGCGCCGGTCGCTGGTCCCGGCGTCCGGTGAGGCTCGCCGGGCTGGCGCTCTCGGCCGCGGTCGCCCTGGCCTTCGCCGGTCCGTGGCTGCGCGACATGAAGCGGACCGGGCTCACGCGCGAGAACTACCGGGGCCGATCGCTCGCCTTCCCTGCCGGTGCGGTCCTCGTCGCCTGCTCGCTGGTCGCCCTGGCGCCGCTCGCGCTGCTCGACGACCGGGCCGATCTCGACCTGCTCGACCCCGAGCTGCGGCGATGGGCGGTCTACGTGCTCGGCGTGGCGTTGCTCGGGTTGCTCGACGACGCACTCGGCCGCGGCGCGGCAGCCCGCACCCCACGCGGGTGGCGAGGCCATGCCGAGGCGTTGCTCGCGGGACGCTTCTCGACCGGGGCGATCAAGGCCGTCGGAGCGCTGGCGCTGGCCGCCTACGCGGTCTCCGGGCGTGGCCGCGAGAGCTTCGACTACCTCGCCGACCTGGCGCTGCTTGCTCCTGACGACCAACCTCTTCAACCTCCTCGACCTGCGGCCGGGGCGGGTGGAGAAGGTGTTCGCGGCGCTGCTCGCCGGCCTTTGCCTCGGGGCCTGGACGGTCGCCCCGCTCGACCTCCTGGGGATCTTCATCGGGCCCGTCCTGGTCGGCTCCGTGTTCACCCTGCGCGAGCGCGCCATGCTCGGCGATACCGGCTCGAACCTGGTCGGGCGCGCTGGCGGGGATCTCGCTGCTGGTGGTGCTCTCGGGACGACGCCCGCCTGGTGGCCCTGGCGATCGTCGCCGCGCTCAACGTCTACGGCGAGTTTCGCTCGATCTCGCGCACGATCGAGGGGGTTCCGCTGCTTCGCTCTCTAGACTCGCTGGGCAGGTTGACCGAGGGCCAGAAGGCAGACCGCGGAGGATGAAGCCCGGCGAGACCAGGTTCATCTTCGTCACCGGCGGCGTCGTCTCCTCGCTGGGCAAGGGGATCGCCGCCGCCTCGATCGGGCGATTGCTGGTCAGCCGCGGCTTCCGGGTCCAGCTGCAGAAGTTCGACCCCTACATCAACGTCGATCCGGGGACCATGAGCCCGTTCCAGCACGGCGAGGTGTTCGTCACCGAGGACGGGGCCGAGACGGACCTCGACCTCGGCCACTACGAGCGGTTCACCGACGAGAACACCTCGCGAGCCTCGAACGTCACCGCGGGCGCCGTCTACAACTCGGTGATCAGGCGCGAGCGCCGCGGCGACTACCTCGGCGCGACCGTCCAGGTGATCCCCCACATCACCGACGAGATCAAGCAGCGGATCCTGATCCTGGCCGAGTCGCAGGCGGTCGACTTCGTGATCTCGGAGATCGGCGGCACGGTCGGCGACATCGAGTCGCTGCCCTTCCTGGAGGCGATCCGCCAGCTCTACACCGACCTCGGGCCGAAGCGCTGCATGTTCGTGCACCTGACCCTGGTGCCGTACGTCGGCCACGCCGGCGAGCTGAAGACCAAGCCGACCCAGCACTCGGTCAACGAGCTGCGCCGGATCGGGATCCAGCCGCAGGCGCTGGTCTGCCGGTCGGAGCGCGGGCTGGAGCGCGAGATCCGCCGCAAGATCGCGCTCTTCGGCAGCGTGCCCGAGGAGGCGGTGATCTCGGCCCGCGACGTGGACAACATCTACAAGGTGCCGCTGGTGCTGCGCGCCGAGGGCATGGACGACCTCGTGCTCGACCACTTCGGCCTCGAAGCGGGGCCGCCGGAGCTGGAGCGAGTGGGAGGAGCTGGTGCGGCGCGCCGACGCCTGCGAGCGGACGGTGCGGATCGCGCTGGTCGGCAAGTACGTGCAGCTCGCCGACGCCTACAAGTCGGTGGTCGAGGCGCTCAACCACGGCGGCTATCACCACGGGGTCGACGTCGAGGTCGAGCTGGTCAACTCCGAGGACCTCGATCAGGCGGCGCTCGAGGACGACCGACGGGATCCTGATCCCGGGCGGGTTCGGCGAGCGGGGGATCGAGGGCAAGGTCCGGGCCGCCCAGGCGGCGCGCGAGCAGCAGATCCCGTTCCTCGGGATCTGCCTGGGGATGCAGATGGCCGTGGTCGAGTTCGCGCGCCACGTCGCCGGCATGGACGGAGCGAACTCCGCCGAGTTCGACCCCGAGACGCCGTATCCCGGTCATCGACCTGCTGCCCGAGCAGAAGGAGGTCACCGACATGGGCGGGACGATGCGATTCGGCGCCGACCCGATCAAGCTCCACGACGGCACCCGGGCGCGCGAGATCTACGGCGAGGCGGTCATCTACCAGCGCCATCGCCACCGCTACGAGGTCAACAACATGCTGCGCCGGCGGCTCGAGGACGAGGGCCTGGTGTCGAGCGGCACCTCGCCCGACGAGCGCCTGGTCGAGGTGATCGAGTTGCCCGATCACCCGTTCTTCGTCGCCTCCCAGTTCCACCCCGAGTTCAAGTCCCGGCCCACCAGGCCCGAGCCGCTGTTCCGCGAGTTCGTCGGTGCCGCAGCGGAGCGGCGCGCCGATCGAGGCCCGCGGCCGAGGCGGCCGCCGAGGAGCCGGCCGCCACCGAGGCCAGCCTCAGCGTCCGCCGCGAGGCTTGAAGTCATCCGGCGTTCGGCATCGGTCGGCGCATGCCGATCGACCTGGACGTAGCTCCGCCGGAACAGCCTCGACAACTGGAACAGGATCGCCGTCAACTGGGACAGCGAGCGCGAGTGGATATACGCGGCCACGGGGGAGGTCAGCCGCCGCCTGATCGAGCGGCTCGATCCGCAGCCAGGCCAGACGATCCTCGACATCGCCGTCGGAACCGGCGACTACCGGCTACATGGCGGTCGACTGGCTCGGTTCCGAGGGCAAGCTGATCTCGACCGAGTTCTCCCCGTCGATGGTCGAGTCGGCCAGCGGGTT
The DNA here is from genome assembly GCA_963740145.1 of uncultured Actinomycetes bacterium. Taxonomy (GTDB): domain Bacteria; phylum Actinomycetota; class Thermoleophilia; order Solirubrobacterales; family 70-9; genus AC-56. The sequence continues at coordinate 188,029 of CAVUDI010000009.1, read as the reverse complement.
GGAGAGCAGGTCGGTCTGGCGGACGTCGAGCACCGGGTGCTGGACGCCGAGAGGATGGACCTCGACGAGGACAGCGTGGACGGCGTCGTCGCACGCTTCGGTTACATGCTGACGGCCGACCCCGCCGCCGCTCTCGCAGAGACCCGGCGCGTTCTCAAGGATGGTGGTCGCCTCGCGTTTGCGGTCTGGGGCTCCCCGGACGAGAACCAATGGGCCTTCATCCCGGGGCGTGTCCTCGTGGAGCGCGGCCATCTGCCGCCGCCTGAGCCCGGGATGCCGGGGATCTTTGCGATGGCCGATCCTGATCGAATCCAGCAGCTCGTCACGGGAGCCGCTTTTGCGGAGCCTGAGATCGAGCAGGTTGAGGTCAAGTGGCCCTACGGGGATGCCGAGGACCACTGGCAGTTCCCGTTGAAGCTCGCCGGGCCCCTGGCCGACAAGATCGGCAGCCTGGACGCGGAAGAGCGCGAGTCAGCGCGGGAGCAGGTGCGCTCGGAGATCGAGCCCGTCATGGAGGGCGAGGGAGTGGCCGGCCGCGCGCACGTCATCGCGACGTTCTAGAAAGGAGCAGCGAGATGGCCGAGCAGTGGCAGATCAAGGGCGACTTCATCGACTTCTGCAAGTGCGCGGTGCCGTGTCCTTGCTCCTGGGGGCAGGCCCCGACGGAGGGCGACTGCGACGGCGTCATCGCCTTCCGCGATTCGCGAGGGCCAGCTACGGCGACGTCAAGCTCGACGGCCTCGACGTGGCCGGTGCTTGGGCACTTCGAGGGCAACATCTGGGACGAGGAAACGTGGATGAACGCGAGGCTTCATCCTCGATGAGCGGGCCGACGAGAGCCCAGCGTGAGGCGCTTCAGACGATCTTCAGCGGCCAGGCCGGGAGCTGGCCGCAGGTGCTCGCCGAGAACGTGTTCGGCGAGATGCTGGGGATGGAGTTCGCGCCCGATCGAGCTTGAGATCGCCGACGACGCGAGCTCCTGGAGCCTCGACGATCCCGGGAATGGTGAAGGGCCAGCCGGAGGTGCTGACCGGTCCGACGACGCGGCCCGGCGAGCATGTCCAGCGTGACCAACATCCCCGGCGCCGAGGCCGGTCCGAACAGCGGGCCGACCACCTACGGCGTCGCGCAGGCCCACGAGGCGGACGCGTTCGGCTTCAAGTGGGACTGGGCCGGCCGCTCGAGCCAAGCACATCCCCTTCGACTGGTCGAGCGAGGACGAGTTCTGAGCTGAGCTCCGCGGCGCCGGCGCCTACGGCATCTGGTCGTCGTGCATGCCCGCCGCCTCCCGAGCCGCCGGAGCCCATCGACTCATCGTGCATTCCGCCGCCTCCCGAGCCGCCGGAGCCCATCGATTCGTCGCCCTCCATCCCCATGGACTCCATCGCCTGACGGGCCTCGGGTGAGTCGGGAAGCGTCAAGCCGGGTACGTCGCTGGGCGTGAAGGCGACTCCGAGGCCGAGCGCGAGCAGGAGCACGGCGATGCCGCGGTTGGCGAGCGCCTTCCAGGGCAGGAGCTTCTCGATCGCGATCAGAGCGGCGATGAACGCCATCCAGCCCAGGCTCATCACGCCGAGCGCGAACAGCGCCGCCATCAGCATCCAGCAGCAGCCAACGCACCAGCCGCCGTGAAGCACGCCCATGCGCAGCGCGCCCAGCCGCCCCGGCTGCCAGTGCTGCATGATGAACATGAACGGGCTCCGGCAGTGGCGCAGGCAGACGTCCTTCAGCGGGGTGAGCTGGTAGGCGGCCGCCGCGACGATTATCCCGCCGGCAAGGTAGGGGCCTCCGTTGTCCCAGGAGAAGGCGTCGCCCGAGATCGCCGCTCCGAGCTGGAAGATCGCGTAGCCCAGCAGCCCCGCCGCCGCCCAGGTGATCAGGTAGCCGCCGACGAACAGTGGCGTCGCTCCCGGCCGCCACCGGCTGGCCCTGCTCGCGCTTTCCGTCCTGGATGCGGACGTGCATCAGGACCATCGGCGCGATCGACGGGAACATCATCGCGGCCATCATCACCACCCAGACGCCGATGAAGAATCCGAGCGTCCCCGGGTCGGTGCCGGGCCCGGCATCCATCCCGCTCATCCGGTCGTCGGTCAGCGCCCATGCGACCCCCGCAAGGCCGACCAGCAACCCGATCAGACCGAGCTGGATAGCCGCGGATAACGCGGGCGGGCGGCGTAGCGTCGCGGACTCCATGGCCTGTTCCGGCAGCCTAGGACCGCCCGATGGTTGCGTCAAGCGCATAGCCTTGAGGCGTGGCGGACGACCAGCGAATGCTCGATCGCTTCGTGCGGCTGTGCGAGATCCCGAGCCCGACCGGGGAGGAGCGCGCCGTCGCCGACGCGGTGCTCGCGGAGCTGCGCGATCTCGGTGTCGAGGCGGCCGAGGACTCGGCGGCCGTGCCGGCGCGACGCCGCGGCCGGCAACCTGGTCGCCCGGATCCCCGGCGAGCGCGACGCATGGGTGCATGTTCGGCTGTCCACCTGGACACGGTCCCGCACGACGGGCCCGATCGAAGCCGTCCTCGACCAGGGCGTCTTTCGTAGCCGCGGCGAGACGATCCTCGGCGCCGACAACAAGGCGGCGGTGACGGTGCTGATCGAGCTCGCCGCACGGCACGCGCAACAGCCCGCCGCCGATCGGGCTCGAGCTCCTGTTCACGGTCGCCGAAGAGGATGGCCTGCGAGGGGCGAAGGAGCTCGACCTCGGGTCGCTGCGCTCGCCGTTGGGCTTCGTGCTCGACCACGCGAGCCCGATCGGCGAGGTGATCACCGCCGCCCCCACCTACAAGCGGCTGGTGGCCGACTTCCAGGGAACGGAGGCCCACTCCGGCATCCGTCCCGAGGACGGACGCAGCGCGATCGCGGCGGCGGCGGCGGCGATCGCGGCGATGAGGCTGGGACGTCTGGACCCCGAAACGACCGCGAACGTCGGCGTGATCTCCGGCGGCACGGCGTCGAACGTGGTCCCGGGCCGCTGCCGCGTCGACGGCGAAGCGCGAAGCCTCGACGACGAGCAGGCGAGCAAGACGATTGGCGCGATGGTGGATGCGTGCACATGGGCGGCGAGCGAGCACGAGTGCGACGTCGACATCGAGCTGAGAGAGATGTTCCGCGGCTACCGGCTGCCGTCGAGCGCCGCATCCGTGCGGGTCGCGCGGGCGGCGCTCGAGCGCTGCGGCGTGGAGCCGCGCGAGGTCGCGACCGGTGGCGGCAGCGACGCGAACGCGCTCAACGCCGCCGGATTCGAGTGCGTGCTGCTCGCCAACGGGACCGAGGCGAACCACACGCCGGAGGAGAGCGTCGCCGCGGAGCGGATCGTGCAGATGCTCGCGATCTGCGAGGCGATCGTTGAGGAGGCGGCGGAGCGATGCTGAAGCTTCGCCGGGGAGTGGTGATCAGCAGCGACCCGCTGATCGTCGAGGTGGACGGCGAGGAGCGCCCGGCCTGGGCGGACCGGTCGCTGGTCGGCGAGGCCGCCGAGGGCGACGAGGTGATCGTCAACACCGAGGCCCTCGACCTCGGCCTGGGCTCGGGCGGGTTCGACGTCGTGCACGTGAACCTGACCCGAGGCCTGGGCGGCGGCGGGACGGGCGAGCGAGCGGGTGATGAAGCTCAACTACACGTCGCTCCAGCACGCGGTCGAGCCGGTCGAGGTGCCAGCAGAGGCGGAGGCGCGGCGAGGATGCAACTTCACCGCCCGTGCTCGTCCTGCCGCTCCACGGCCACCTGGCGCCCGCCGTGCTGGGCCGCGGCGCAGGCGAGCCCCGGGCTCCGGCGTCGGCTACGTGCAGAGCGCAGGCGGCGCGCTTCCGGGCGCGCTGTCGCGCGACGTCGCCGAGCTTCGAGAGCGCGGGCTGCTGGTCGGGCACGTCACCGCCGGGCCCGCGTACGGAGGCGAGCACGAGGCGATCAGCCTGGTGGGGGCGCTCGACGCCGCCGTCGACGGCTGGGGTGGGAGGCGATCGTCTGCGGCCCCGGGCCGGGGATCCTCGGCTCGGCGACCGTGTACGGGCACGGCGGGCTGGCGGCGCTCGACAGCGCTCACGCGGCGCTCGCCCTCGGCCTGCCGACCCTGCTCTCGCCGCGCCTGTCCGGGGCCGACCCGCGTCCCCGTCACCGCGGGCTCAGCCATCACACGGCCTCGGTGCTCGAGCTGTTGCTGGCCTCGGTGCGGATCCCGGTGCCCGAGATCGAGCTCGAGGGGTGGCCGACCGGGCGGCGAGGGGCTGGACGAGGGTCGATCTGCCGAGCGTCCTCGATGCTCTGCACGAGGTCTGCGACGACCGCCACGACGTGGCGGTCGAGCCGGTGGACCTCGAGGCCTACGCGGCCAGCGGGCTTCCGGCGCGGACGATGGGGCGGACGATCGCCGAGGACCCGCTGTTCTTCGCCGCTCCGCTCGCCGCGCGGCGCGGCGCTGGCGGGCGCCGTTCGGGTGAGGGGCTGAGCGATGGAGCGGATCGGCTCGAAGATCGATCTGGGAGGGCGAGGTCGCCCGCGTTCGCATCGACGAGTTCCGCTACCCCGACGGCTCGACCTCGAGGCGCGAGGTCATCGGCCACCCGGGAGCGGTGGCGATGGTCGCTCACGACGAGCGCTTCCTGTATCTGGTTCGCCAGCCGCGCGAGGCGGTGGGAGAGGAGCGCGCTGCTGGAGCTGCCGGCGGGCAAGCTCGACGTGCCGGGCGAGAGCCCCATCGAGTGCGCCAAGCGAGAGCTGGCCGAGGAGGTCGGCAAGGCGGCCTCGGAGTGGCGCGAGCTGAAGCGCTTCTACACCAGCCCCGGATTCGCCGAGGAGCAGGTGATCGTCTATCTGGCGACCGGGCTCGACGACGCCGACGCGGAGCCCGACGCCGAGGAGCGCCTCGAGGTCGTGACCTGGCCGCTGGAGGACCTCGACGGGGCGATCGAGGAGTGCGCCGACGCGAAGTCGCTGATCGGCCTGCTGCTGTTCAGGGAGTTGCGCTCGGGCTAGACCTGAGCGCCGTCCGTGGGCTCGCACGCGCGGTTGCACCGGCAGGGGATGGTTCGGGGCGGGGAGAACAAGCGGGCATGGCGGTCGCAGTCGGTAGCGGCGAGGAGCGCGGCAGCGCGGTCGAGGCGCGCTTCGAGGCGCTGGTGCTCGACTTCCTCGCGCACCTGGAATTCGAGCGGGGCCTGTCGCACAACACGCTCGCGGCCTATCGAACCGATCTGCTCCAGTACGGCACCTTCCTGGCCAAGCGCCACCGCGGCGCCACGGAGGCCGAGCGGGCCGATGTCGCCGACTTCCTCGCCGACCTGGCGACCGGCAACGGCCATACCGCTTGCTCGCCGGCGACGATCAACCGCAAGGCTGCCTGCCTGCGGTCCTTCTATCGGCACCTGCGGCGCGAGGAGCTGGTCGACGATGACCCCACGGCGGCGCTGTCGCCACCGAGCAAGAGCCGGAAGCTTCCTCGGGTGCTCACCTACGCCGAGGTGAAGCGCTTGCTGGAGAGCGTCGGAGGCGGCGATGCGATCGCGCTGCGCGACCGCGCCCTGCTCGAGGTCATGTACGGGTGCGGCCTGCGGGCATCGGAGGCGGTGGGGCTGGACGTCAACGACGTCGACCTGCGGCGCGGCTTCGTGCGCCCGCACGGCAAGGGCAACAAGGAGCGCATGGTCCCGCTGGGCCGCGAGGCGGCCGCGGCGGTGAAGCGGTACCTGCGCGGCCGGCCGCCCGGAGTTGATCGGCTCGCGGCCGCGGTCGAAGCTGTTCGTCAACTTCCGCGGCGGCCCGCTGACCCGCCAGGGCCTCTACAAGATCATCCGGCGCCACGCCAAGGAGGTGGGCCTGGAGGGCAAGATGAGCCCGCACACGCTGCGGCACTCGTTCGCCACCCACCTGCTGTCCGGCGGCTGCGACCTGCGCTCGGTGCAGGAGATGCTCGGCCACTCGGACGTCGCCACCACCCAGCTCTACACCCACCTCTCCGGCGAGCGGATCAAGGAGGTCTACTTCAAGGCCCATCCGCGCGCCACGGTCCGGTAGGGGCCAGTGCAGCCTCATCGGGGACGGGTTCCTGCCGGATACCGGCAATAACCCGTCCACACCAACCGTCGCAGTCCGTGGTGGGTCAGTTCGAGGCTTGAAGGTGGCCTACCGCCGGGCGGCTTCGAGGGCCGCTTTGAGGTCGCGCCCCCATTCGAACCGAACGACCCTCCCACCGCGCAGGGTCCAGGTATGCGCCTCCTCCTGAACAACCTCGGTTTCGCTTCCGCCGCTGCGCGTGCAGAAGCTGACCCAGGCGACGACGGAATCGCCAGCATCGAACAGCTCGTGAAGCTCGTGTCGATAGGCGTCGAACGACTCGGAGAGGTTTTTGAAGGCGCGCGCAACCTCGGCGGTGCCCCGCCGAACACCTGCGTCGACTGCCTCTGGGGGATTCACGTACTCCATGTCGGGCGCGGCGAGCGCGAGAACCCGCTCCGGCTGGTGGTCGAACAACCCATCCTGATAGATGCGTCGCACGATCTCCACGTTCTCCTGGGACATGGCCTACTCCCTCAGCCCGGCCGCTTCGAGGGCCTTTGAGCGATCCGAGAAATCCTCCTGCCGGGTCACCAGGCCACCCCTGAAGGTGAAGACCTGAAACACCGGCTGGCTGACTGCTACGCCGCTGCCCGATCCGTGGCCGCTCTGCCGGGTCGTAACCAAAGCCTTGGCTCCGAAGTCGATCATCTCCTCGGGGTCCCAGCGAATGTCCTCAAACGCATCGAGCCACTGTCGCCAGAACCGGCGGTAGCCGTCGTGGCCGTAGTAGACGGTTTCCATGTCTGGAGGCAGGTAATCGGGGCTCGGGTGGTACTCGTAGCTACCGGGATCGTTGGCGGTCAGGACGAGTTCGAAGTCGCGGCGATTTGCCGCCGCGTAGGCGCGGGTCATGAGCCGCGCGAGGATCGCTTGGCGAAGCCGAGATCGTGGCGGAAGACGAAGCAGCGCCTTTCCCGACACTCGGAGGAGGCCGGGGAACCGAACTCGCAGGCTCTCGTCCAGGGTCCGGCGCTGGCCGGCCCTTTCGCTCGGGGGGTGGAGCGTGATTCGGATTCCTCGCTCCTGCGACATCGCCGGTGCGCAGTATCTCGCTTCACCACGCGCCCCAGGCCGGAATTTCACGCTGACCCACTACTTGCATTTCGGAAGTCCAAGCGCATCTAGTAGAACCAGGGCATGCCCGAGCTGCCCGAGGTGGAGACGATCCGGCGCCAGCTCGAGCCGGCGCTTCGCGGGCGGCGGATCGAGTCGGTCGAGGTCCTCGATGAGCGCTGGACGCGGCCCGGCCCCCAGCCGAGGTCGAGCGGGCGCTGGCCGGTCGCACGATCGAGGAGGTGGAGCGGCGCGGCAAGTACCTGCTCCTGCGACTGGAGGGCGGCGGGGCGCTGGCGATGCACCTGCGGATGACCGGCAACCTCCTGCTCGACCAGGGGCAGGCGGGGCCCGAGCCAGGCCACCTGCGGGCGGTGATCCGCCTGGAGGGCGGCGGTCGGCTGCTGTTCACCGACGTGCGGCGGTTCGGCCAGGCGGTGGTGCTCGACGAGGGAGCGCTCGATGAGTACTTCGCGGCCCGGCTGGGGATCGAGCCGCTGTCGGAGGCGCTCACGGCGGAGGAGCTCTGCCGGCTGGCGTCCGGGCGCCGGGCGCCGCTGAAGTCGTTCCTCCTGAACCAGCTCGGGATCGCCGGGATCGGGAACATCTATGCGGACGAGGCGCTTCACCGTGCCGAGCTCCACCCGCTGTCGCCGGCGGGGTCGATGAAGCCCGAGGACTGCGAGCGGCTGCGGGAGGGGATCGTCGAGACGCTCGAGGCGGGGTTGAAGGGCGGCGGCGCCTCGATGGACGACTACCTGGACGCGCGCGGCGAGCGCGGCACGATGCAGGACGAGTTCCTGGTCCACACGCGCGAGGGCGAGCCGTGCCCTCGCTGCGGGGCCGAGATCCGGCGGATCGTGGTCGCCGGCCGCTCGACCTACTTCTGCCCCTCCTGCCAGCGCCGTCTTCGCCGCCGGCCGCGCCGGCGGGCGCGCCGGCGGAAGGTCGCAGGGGGACCGCGTGAGCGAGGCGATTCGCCCCACCCGAGGGCTTCGCGGTCGGCCACTGGACGGACCCCGAGGGCGCGACCGGCTGCAGCGTGGTGATCCCGCCGGCCGGGAGCCGGGGCGGGGTCGACGTCCGCGGCGGCGGGCCGGGCACGCGGGAGACCGACGTGATCGGCCCCCTCGCCGGCACCAGCGAGGTGACCGCCGTGCTGCTCACCGGCGGCAGCGCCTTCGGGCTGGCGGCGGCCGACGGGGTGACGCGCTGGCTCGAGGAGAACGGGCGGGGATATGAGACCCCGGCGGGGCTGGTGCCGATCGTCCCCGCGGCCGTCGTCTATGACCTCGCGGAGGGCGACCCGCGGGCGCGCCCGGGGCCGGATGCCGGCTACGCGGCCTGTGCGTCCGCGGCGGCCGGCCTCCCGGAGCGAGGCAGGGTCGGCGCGGGGACCGGGGCCGCGGTCGGGAAGATCCGCGGGCGGGAGCGCTCCGTGCCGGCGGGGATCGGCTACGCCGCGGCGCGAAGCGGCCGCGGCGAGACGGTGGCGGCGCTCGCGGTCGTCAACGCGTTCGGCGACGTGATCGGCGAGGACGGGCGGGTGCTGGCGGGGCCGAGGGGGGAGGAGGGGAAGGCTCTGTCGACCGCCGAGGTGATCGCGGCGATGAAGGGGCCACCCGACTGGACGAAGCTCGAGGAGCGCAACACGACGCTCGTCTGCGTGATGACCGACGCGGCGCTCGACAAGGCGGCCTGCGCGCGCGTGGCGAGGATGGCGAGCGGCGGCGTCGCTCGTGCGGTGGACCCCGTCCACTCGGACGTGGACGGCGACGTCGCCTTCTGCCTCTCGTCGGGCAGCGGTGCCACCGACCGCTTCACGCCGATCTCGATCGGCACCATCGCGGCCACCGTCACCGCCGCGGCGATCCGCGACTCCGTAAATCCGGCGACATCCTCCGCTTCGCGTCCGTCGTCGCCGGGTTCCGGCTGACCCTGTCCGGCATGTCCGGTCCGACGTGCAAGCTTTCCGGTCCCCATGCCCGGCACCTACAAGACCGAGGCGGTCGTCCTGCGGTCGATCCGCTACGGCGAGGCGGATCGCGTGCTGCACCTCTACAGCGCCACCCGCGGGCGGGTGGGGGCGATCGCCAAGGGATCGCGGCGGCCGCGCTCGCGCTTCGGGGGGCGGCTGGAGCCCTTCTTCCGGCTCGACCTCGTCCTCCACGAGGGACGGGGCGAGCTGGCCACCGTGACCTCGGCGTCGACCGTCGCCGCCCACCCCGGCCTGCGCGCGAGTGGCCCGGCGCTGATGGCGGCGGCGCGCGGCTGCGACGCGGTGCTGCGCCTGCTCGACTCCGCCGAGGCCAACACACCCGCCTACAACCTGCTCTGCCGCTACCTGGCGCTGCTCGACGGCGAGGAGTCGATGCGCGGCGACGGAGCGGGCGATGGGGCGGCCGGGCTCTCCACGGCGCTCGCCTTCCGCCTCAAGCTCGCCCTGGCCGCCGGTTTCTCCCCGGAGCTCGCCTCCTGCGCGCGCTGCGGCGAGGCGGACGGGCTGGTGGGCTTCTCGGGCGCCGCCGGGGGCGTCGTCTGCGCAGCCTGCGAGCGAGGCGCCTTCGAGCTCTCACCGGAGGCGCACCGGTTCATGGTCGAGGCGCTGGGCAGCCCGCTGGCCTCGGCCCCGGGCGCCTCGGAGCGCGCCCTGCGCCAGGCCGAGCGCGCGGTCTCGGAGACGCTCGAGCACCACGCCCACGTGCGCCTGCGGGCGGCGGCGTAGCCCCGGACCGAGCGTCAGCGCGGCCGGTAGAGCCGCTCGGTTACCCGGAGCTGGATCGCCCGTGGCGAGGGGCGGGTGGCGCGTATGAACCAGCGGATCGCGCGGCCCGGGATCACCGAGCGGCGGCCGCGGTCGTAGGCGGCGAGCGACTCTCGCACCACCTGCTCGGCCGTGATCCGGCCGGGGACGACGCCCACGCGCCCCGGCTCGTAGCCGGCGACCTGCTGCCACTCGGTGGGGACCGGCCCCGGGTTGACCGCGAGGACGCGGACGCCGGAGCCCCTCAGTTCCGTGTGCAGGGCGTCGGTGAAGCTGATCACGAAGGCCTTCGTGGCCGCGTACACGGACTCGTACGGGATCGGCTGCATGCCGGCGGTGGAGGCGACGTTGATGATCCCGCCGCGCCCGCGCTCGACCATGCCCGGCAGGAAGGCGTGGGTGAGGGTGACGATCGCCTCGCAGTTGACCCGCACCTGCTCCGCGTCGCGTCCGGGGTCGTGCTCCAGGAACGGGCCCGAGGTGCCGAAGCCGGCGTTGTTGACCAGCAACTCGACCTCGACTCCGAGCTCGGCGACGCGCGCCGGCAGCGATGCGGCGTCGGTGGCGAGGTCGCAGGGGATGACGTGCGCATCGGTTGGAAGCTGGGCGGCGAGGCGCTCCAGGCGCTCGGCCCGGCGGGCGACCAGCACCAGGGCGTGCCCGCGTGCCGCGAGCTGGTGCGCGAACTGCTCGCCAATTCCCGAAGAGGCGCCTGTCACTAGGGCTGTTTCGCGCATCGCCTGACCCTATTCTCTCTCCGAGTGTCCAGCGCAGCGAGCCAGTCGCCAGCAGTGTCCGCGAGATCGCTCGAGGACCGGGTGCGCGCCTGGGAGAGCGAGTACCTGTGGGAGAGGGCGACGCCTTCCTACCCGGCGATCCGCCGCGAGCCGGAGCCGGACAGCGCCATCCGGACCCCGTTCCAGCGCGACCGTGACCGGGTGGTCCACTCGAAGGCGTTCCGGCGGCTCAAGCACAAGACCCAGGTGTTCATCGCCCCGGAGGGCGATCACTACCGGACCCGGCTCACGCACACGTTGGAGACTTGCGGCATCGCCCGCACGGTCGCGCGGGCCCTGGGCTTGAACGAGGACCTCACCGAGGCGATCGGGCTCGGGCACGACCTGGGCCACCCGCCTTTCGGCCACATCGGCGAGGAGGCGCTCGACCAGGCGCTGCGGGAGCGCGCCGGCCGGAGCTTTCGCCACAACCGCCAGTCGCTTCGAGTGGTGGACGTGCTGGAACGCGACGGGCGGGGGCTGAACCTGACCGAGGCGGTTCGCGACGGGATCCTCAACCACACGGGTCCGAGGAGCCGGCGACGCTGGAGGGGCGGCTGGTGCGGCTGGTCGACCGGATCGCCTACATCAACCACGACATCGACGATGCGCTGCGGGCGGGGATCATCGTCTCGGACGACCTGCCGGCGGCGGAGATCGAGCTCCTGGGGCCGACCGGGTCGAGGCGGATAGACAGGCTGGCGACCGACATCGTCGAGCGCTCGCGCGAGGCCGGGGACATCGTCCAGAGCGAGGAGGTCGGGGAAGCGATGCTGGCGCTGCGGAAGTTCATGTTCGAGCGGGTCTATTTGGGGGCCGCGGCGCGCAGCGAGCACGAGCGTGTGCACCGCACGTTGCGTGGCCTGTTCGACTACTACAACGAGCATCCCGAGGACGTCCCCGAAGGGGCGGCGGGGGCCGACCAGATCCAGCGAATCACGGACTACATCGCCGGGATGACGGATCGCTTCTGCATCGCGACCTTCAAGCGCCTCGCCCTGCCCGAGGAGTCGCGGCTGTGACCGGCGGTCGGTTCACGACGGAGACGGTCGAGCGGGTGAAGGACGCCGCCGACATCGTCGAGATCGTCTCCGCGTACACCGACCTGCGGCGCACTGGCGAGCGCTACACGGGGTTGTGCCCGTTCCACGAGGAGCGCACGCCGTCGTTCTCGGTCGATTCCCGGGAGAAGCTCTACTACTGCTTCGGCTGCGAGGCGGGGGGCGACGTGTTCCGCTTCGTGCAGGAGAAGGAGGGGCTGGGGTTCGGCGAGGCGGTGGAGGCGCTTGGCGATCGCTACGCGGTGGAGATGGAGCGAGAGCGCGAGGACCCGCGGGCGGAGGAGGCGCGAAAGCGCCGGGCGAGGCTGGGAGAGGTGCTCGAGCGGACGGCGCAGTTCTACACCCACTACCTGTGGGAGTCTCGCGAGGCCGGCAAGGCGCGCGAGTACCTGGCCTCGCGGGGCCTCCGCGAGGAGGTGCTGCGGGCGTTCGGGGTGGGCTACGCGCCGAGCGCCTGGGACCAGGTGCTGACGCGGGGACAGCGGGCCGGTTTCAGTGTCGCCGAGCTGGCGGCGGCTGGCCTGGTTCAGAAAGGGAAGCAGGGTGGCCATTACGACCGCTTCCGGGCGCGGATCATGTTTCCGGTTCGCGACGGGCGCGGGCGCGTGCAGGGGTTCGGCGCGCGGGCGCTTCGCCCCGACTCGAAGCCGAAGTACCTGAACTCGCCGGAGGGCGAGCTATATCGGAAGAGCCGCACGCTGTACGGGATCGAGCGGGCGCGAGCGGCGATCGCCAAGGCGGGGCGGGCGGTGGTCGTGGAGGGGTACATGGACGTGCTCGCGGCCCATCAGGCGGAGATCGAGGAGGCGGTGGCGGTGATGGGGACGGCGATTACGCCGGAGCAGCTCCAGCAGCTCTCGGGGCACGCGGAGGAGGCGGTGCTGGCGCTTGACGCGGACCGGGCGGGGCGCGCCGCGATGCTGCGGGCCCAGCGTGTGGCGGGGAGTCGCAAGCTGCGGTTGCGCGTGGCCGCGATGCCCGCCGGCGAGGACCCCGCGGACATGTTGCAGGCGGGAGAGGCGGGACGGGTTCGAGAGCTGATCGAGGAGGCGGTGGAGCTGCCGGAGTTCCATGTCCGGCTGGCGCTGGACGAGGCCGACTTGTCGTCGCCGGCGGGGCGGGACCGGGCGCTGGACGAGGTGGTTCCGGTGCTGGCGGCGATGCGTGAGTCGATCAGCCGCGACGAGCTGGCGCGGCTGGTGGGCGATCGGCTGGACGCGGATCCGGAGCTGGTGATGAGACGAGTCGCGGGGGAGGCCCAGCGAGGCCCGGCGCCCGGGGCAGGCGTCGCGACGAAGCCCGATGAGGGTGGGCCGGCGGCCGCGCCGGCTGCGCCGCCGCGGCCGCTGAGCGCGCGCGAGCGGCGCGAGCAGGCGCTCTTGGCGATGTGCATCGCCTCGCCGGGGGACGGGCGGGAGCTCCTGGAGCGTTTGACGGCGGAGCACCTTTCGTCGCCGGGGGTGGCGCGGGCCAGGGATTGGCTGGCGGAGCATCTGGACGACCCGATGCGCGGCCTGCCGCGCGACGATGAGGAGCTGGTGTCGCTGGTCACCCAGCTCGTGATGCGGGCGGAGCGCGAGCCGGGAGGCCGCGAAGCGATGGAGCTCAACCTGCTACAGCTCGAGCAGACGCTGATCGAGGGTCGCATTCAGGTGGCGCAGAAGGGGGGAGGGGACCCGCCGGTGGAGCTCCAGCGCCGTCGCGCCGAGCTCGCCGAGCGGATCGCGCATTGGGAGACGGCGGGGGCGGGCTGAGGCCGCTGTAACGGTTTTGTATGACGCCATAGCACCGGGAACATACGTTCGCCTTTCCGTCCGACCCGACCGCGAAAATCCGTTTCATGGATCGACAACGGCTCAGCGGCGCGAGGCAGGTGTCCCACGGAGGTTTGGACAAGGAGACCCTGAAGGGGCTGATCGAACGCGGCGCCACGATGCGTGAAATCGCCGATGCGCTGGAGGTGAGTCCGTCGAAGATCCAGTACTGGCTGAAGAGGCTCGGGCTGCGCACCAAGAACGGAGTTGGTCGGCGTCCGAGCGTTAAGGGTCGAACGCTGCCGGTGACCACAGCCACCTGTCCACGCCATGGCGAAACGCAATACGTCCTCCAGGGACACGGCGGCTACCGATGCAAGCGCTGCCGTACGGAAGCCGTCACCCGCCGTCGCCGCAGGATCAAGGAGCTGCTCGTGAAGGAAGCGGGCGGGCGGTGCTTGCTGTGCGGCTATGACAGATGCAAGTCGGCCTTCACTTTCATCATGTCGACCGGGGCACCAAGTCGTTTGGTCTCGCCGCGCGGGGGATCACCCGGGCGATTGACGAGGTCCGCCGCGAGGCCCAAAAGTGCATCCTGGTCTGCTCCAACTGTCATGCAGAAATCGAGGCTGGGATCACAAGCGTGTCGCTAGAGTTCTCACCGGCAATCGCTCCCGAGTAACAGGGCGGATTGCCGCGATCGTGTAATCCGGGGTAGCTCAATTGGCAGAGCCGCGCGCTGTTAACGCGAAGGTTGCGGGTTCGAATCCCGCCCCCGGAGCTCGAGGCCGGCCGCCTGTGTGATCAGGCGGCCAGCCGCTCGACCAGCGCAGCGCCCTGCTCAGCCCCGTGGTGCGCTTTCGCCCAGTCCGCGATCTGCGCTGACTGCCCCTTGAAGCGGTGGTCGCCCAGAATTCGCCGTACCGCCCATCGCAGCGGCCCAGAGCCCGTCAGCCGCCACGGCAACATCAGCCCCGCCCCCGCCCAGGCCACCCGCGCCGAGTTCTCCGCCATGTCCCCGACGGCCGGGCAGCAGAGCACCGGCGCTCCCGCACCCAGCGCCCGCGCCACCGTCCCGTGCCCGCCGTGGCAGACCACCAGCGCCGCCTGCGGCATCACCTGCGAGTACGACAGCCAATCGACCACCATCGCATTCGCCGGCGCCTCCGGCAGCGGCCCCTCCGCCCGCCGCCGGTTCGCCGTCGCCACCACCCGCACCGGCTCCTCCGCCAGCGCCTCCAACGACCGCCGCAGCAGCCGCAGCTCCGGGTCCTGCGCCGTGCTCGGCGCCACCAGCACCAGCGGCTCGTCCCCCTCGGGCAGCTCGACGTCCGGATGGGGGATCTCGAACTCCATCGGCCCCGTCACGTGCACCCCCGTGGGCCAGCGCCGCGGATACTCGAGTTGCGGGAACGTCGCCACCAGCGCCAGCTCGGCGCTGATCCCCCCGTGAAGTCGCTCGATCGGCGCCAGCCCGACCGCCGCCCGCAGCTCGTTCATCTCGCGCCTGCCGCGCCTCAACCCCGCCGTCAGCACCGGCAGCCACGCCCGCCAAACCGCCGTCCCCAGAGGCGTTCGCGGGGGCTGCGGTACCGAAGGCGAAGAACGGCATCCCCGGGTCGTTCACGGGATAGACGTGCGGGATCAGCGTCGCCCGCCGCCGTCCCGCCTTCTCCGCGGCCAGCGCCGGCGCCACCGTGAGCACGTCGCTGACCACCACGTCCGGCCGAAACTCCTCCATCAGCGGCACCAGCGCCCGCGCCGCGTCCGCCGCCGAGGCGCCGTCTGCCGACCCCGGCGCCGGCGGCGGAAACGTCTTGTACTCCTCCGCCGCAGTGAACGCCAGGCCGTCCGCCTCGACTGCCTCCCGCCAGTGCTCCCACGTCTCCACGAGCACCTCGTGCCCACGTCGCCGCAGCGCCCCGGCCAGGGCGATCGCCGGAAATGCGTGCCCCGCGTCCCCGAACGCCGCAACCAGGAACCTCCGCGAGCTCAATGCAACCCCCGTTGCGCGCCAGCCCGCCGCGCCCGCCCCAAGCGCCGCCGCGCGGTATCCCTTGGTGGATGCGACGCCGAGACCGAAACCCCGCCGAACGTCTCCGCTTCGCCGTCGAGGCCCTGCCGACCCGTACCAAGGAGGCGATGCTGAGGGGCATCGACTCCAACCCGATCGTCGTCGGCGCCTACGTGGATCGCGACGGCGGCGTCTGCCCGATGCTCGCCGCGCACCGAAACGGCGGACGCACGAGCCTCGCCAGCTTCGCCCGTTCCTGGGACCGCTACACCGGCGCCAAGCGCCCCCGCCGCGCGACCCGCCGCGAGCTGCGGACGCTCCGCTCCCTGCTGGAGACGAGCCTCTCCGCCGACCACCTCGCGTCGCCCGGCTCGATCGCCAAGGTGGCCGCACAGATCCGCGCCGAGCGGGCCGCGATTGCCGAGCGCGAGGCGCTCGCGACTGATGCGGCCGAGCCCGCCATCGACGCCGAGCGGGCTGAAACCTCCATCCGCGTCCATCGCCGCCGCGACACCGGCGAGCGTCACCGGGCGCACGAGCTCCGCGACCGCCTGCGCTGGTCCTGGATGCGGCCCACCCGGCGCTACGAGGAGTACCGCGACCTGGTCGCCGCGGCCGAGGAGCAGCTCAACGAGCAACGCTCCGCCGCGCTCAGCCGCCCAGCTGCTCGTCGGGCCGGGTGAAGACGATCTCCGGCACCAGGCACGCCGGCGACGTCTTGAGCAGGAACCGGACCGACTCGGCGATGTCCTCGGGCCGGATCATCTCCTCCGGCTTCACCTGCTCCTTGACGAACTCGGTCATCGGCGTGTCGACGAACCCCGGACAGAACGCCGTCACCTGAATCCCCTGGCCGGCGACCTCCTTCTGCGTCGCCTGGCTGAAGCCGACCACTCCCGCCTTGGTCGCCGAGTAGACCGACAGCCACGCCTGACCCGTCTTGCCCGCGATCGACGCCGTGTTGACGATCAACGCCTTGCCATGCTCGGCGCCGGCGTCGCGCAGCATCGGCAGCGCCTCGCGAGTGGCGACGATGACCGCGCGCAGGTTCACCCCGAGCTGCATGTCGAGGTACTTGGTGCTGATCTCGGCCATCGGCTCACCGATCCCCACGCCCGCGTTGTTGACCAGGACGTCGAGGCGCCCGAACCGCTCACCGTGGGCTTGCACCACACCCGCGACGGCCTCCTCGCCGGTCATGTTGGCGGGCGCCGAATGAACGTCGATCCCGGCGCTGCGGAGCTCCTCCGCGGCCGCCTCGAGCTTCTCCGGGCGTCGCGCGGAGATCGTCACCCCGTAGCCGTCCTCACCCAACGCGCGGGCGATCGCCAGCCCGATCCCGCTCGATCCACCGGTCACCAGCGCCGCTCGCTCCGCCAAAGCCAATCTCCTCTCGTCGTCCTCGGGGGCGAGACCCTACCGCGCGGTCGCTTACCTGGGGATTAGCTCACATCCATAGGATTCGCGCGTGGCCGAGGGTCGTGACCGAAGCGCAGCGTGCGCCATCGCTCGACTCCTCCCATCCCGCCTCAGGGGGATGGCTGGGCCCGGCCTGGCCATGGCGACAACGGTCGCCGCGGTCTCACTGGCGGCCGGTTGCGGTGGCGGAGACAGCGGCGGCGGTGAGCTGGGGGAGAGCCCGGCTCCTCCGGCGTCGGAGTTCCCCTCGGCGAACGGCAGGACCCTCACCCAGGTCGCCCGCGCCAACGCCCAGCCCGCGAACCTGGTGGTGAGCCCCACCGCCGCTGTCTACGAGCGGGGCGAGAACCGCTTCGGCTTCGGCGTCTTCACCGTCTCTCGCGAGCAGGTGGGAGATGCCCAGGTCGCGATCTACGCGGCGCCCAGCGGCGGGGGCAAGGCCATCGGCCCGTTCCCCGCCCGGATCGAGAGCCTTGCGGTCAAGCCCCAGTTCGAGTCACAGACGACCGACCTGGACCCCGACTCGGCGAAAGTCGTCTACGTCACCAGCATCGAGCTCGACCGCGAGGGCAACTGGGACCTGCTGGCGCTGTTCCGCGAGGGCGGTGGTTACACGGGCACCTTCAGCCCCACGATCAAGGTGGGCGGCTCCGAGGACATCCCGGCGGTCGGTGAGCGCCCGCCCCGGATCCACACCCCGACCGTCTCCGACGTCGGTGGCGACGTGGGAAAGATCGACACGCGCTCCCCGCCCGACGACATGCACAAGGTGGACTTCGCCGACGTGCTCGGCAAGGAGCCGGTCGTGCTGCTGTTCGCGACCCCCGCCCTCTGCGAGAGTCGCGTCTGCGGCCCGGTGGTCGACGTCGCCCAAGAGGTCGAGCACGAGGCTGGCGCCGGCGTCAACTTCATCCACATGGAGGTCTTCAACAACAACAACGCCAGCGACGGCTACCGTCCGCAGCTGCTGGAGTTCGGCCTGCGAACCGAGCCGTGGCTCTTCGTCATCGACCGCAAGGGCATCGTTCGCAGCCGCCTCCAGGGCGCCTTCAGCGCCAGCGAGCTCGAGAGCGCCGTCCGCCAGGTTGCCGGATAGCCGGCTCGGGCGCTGCTCTCACGGCTCGCGATGCGGCGATGGGTCCGTACGGAGGGCGACCCCGAGCCGGACCCCACTTGGTCGCGCTACGCTCGGAGCGAATCAGGGGCCGGTAGCTCAGTTGGTCAGAGCAGCGGACTCATAATCCGTCGGTCGGAGGTTCGAATCCTCCCCGGCCCATCGCATACGCAAGCCGTTTCCGCCCGAGTTCACCAGGCGGGATGGCCTTGGGTGGCAACCAAAGTGGCAACGTGCTGGCGTCGTCCAACCTCGTGGAGGCGCCCAGTGGCCGTTGGCTGCTCCGAAAGGTCGGGGGCTGCGCTCCCGCTTTCACGCGAAAGCACCAGTCGTTAAGTCGGACAGCTGGCGTGCCGCTTCGCATTTGCGCGACAGTCTCCGCGCGAAACGGAGCTCTTGGAAAATCACACCCCTACGCGGCGGAGGGGGCGGCGTTTAGTGGCGACGCTCAGACTGCGGGCGCCGTTCGCGCTCGAACTGCTCAAGCTCCTGGCGCAGGAGCGCGTTGAGCCTCAGCCGCGGCGCGACGCGCTCGCCCATCTCGAGATCGGCGCGCCAAGCGCGGACTCTGGCGTCGAGCGTCGGGGCCTTGAAGAACTCGACCGCACGCTCGCCGACTTCGGCATAGACGAGCCGCCAATCGTGCAGGTTGGCGAGCTTGTCCGCCACATAGATCGCCGCGCACTCGGCCCCCGACGCTGCGACGCGCTCTCGGAGCGCCAGCTTGCGCCGCTCCCAGTCCTCGATCGCTGGATCCTCGGTCAGCGCCGCAACCAACTCCCCAACCTGCTCTCCGAAAGTCTCGGCCACGTCACGGGCTGTGAGACCGGAGTCCTCGACGACGTCGTGCAGGAGGGCGGCGGCGCACCCCGCTTCGCCGTAGCCCTCGTCTCGGAGCAGCTCGGCGACTTGGATCGGGTGTTCGAGATACGGCCTGCCGTGGCCTCCGCGGGAGTGGCCCGAGTGGGCGCGACGGGCCACCGCGAACGCCATCGAAAGCCGGTCCGACTCGACCACGAACCCGGGCGCCGCGATTCCCGGCTCGGCGTGAAGGGCATCGTCTTCGCTGTGCATCACTGTCCCTTGGGGGCGCCACGCCTGCGGCGGGCGGGCCGCCGCCCGCTCGGCCCCGCCTGCCAGGTCGGCGGCGGATCGCGGCGGGCGGGTCGGCCGGCCCCCCGGCGACCGAGTCCCAATCGGGTCGCCTTTTTTCCCGCCCTCCCCCTCGTTCCCACGTTGGACGTTGTAGCATATTGATGCGCATTGTGCAGTGCCGTGCTGATGTTTGGAACAGTGATACGAACCGCATATGACCCTGACCACCAACTACCAGGCTCATGTCGGCCGCGTAGCTCCGGCATGACGGCCGAGGAGGTTCCCCGTCCCTTCCTTCCGTGGCTGGGTCGGGCCTGCCGCCAGGCGCGAGAGGAAAGGAAGATCGTCCAGGTCGAGATCGCGGCCGCGATCAAGGTCAACCAGGCCACGATCGCGCGGTTTGAGGACGGCACGGCTTGGCCGCGGCACCCCGAGGAGGTGCTGATGGCCTACGCCAGCGAGCTGAAGATCGACGTTCGCCTGCTCTGGCTTCACGCCTTCGTCCTGTGGCTCGAGGACGAGCCGGTCTTGGACCAGGAGAGTCAGGAGGAGATCCGGGCCGCGCTCACACGTCTGCGGTAACCGGAGGACGTTCCTCGTTGGCGTCGACCAGCGCGAGGAAGGCACCGAGGTCGCGCTGGTTGAAGGCCTCAACCCACTGCCGCGTACGCTCCACGTTCTCCTGCGATATCGCCTACTCCGAAATCCCGACGGCTTCGAGGGCTTCGGCGTGCTCCCAGAACAACTTGATGGCGACGATCCTGCCCTTGCGCACCGTGTAAACGCCAGTCGGCTCGATGTTCGACTCAGGACGTGGCCCGCGCCCTGCCAGATGAACCTCACGGCGACCCGGTCCCCGACCTCGATGAAGTCGTTGATCAGTTCAAAGCTGTCGCTGTCCCAGGTCTCGCGCAGTTGCTCCAACTGGCGCATGACCGCCTCCCGACCCGCGTATGGCCCCGGCTCCGGCCAACGCTCCGGTGGTCGCATGATGATGTCGGGGTCGCACAGCTCACGAAAGGCGTTGACCTCTGCCGTGCCCTCCTCGACGATCGCCAGCTCGTCGATGGGGTGCTTGTGCAGCGGTATGCGGTCGCCGGGAGCTACGACATCAACGAACAGGCTGAGATCCGGACGTATCTCAGATGCATGCCAGCCCGAAGGAAGCCCTCGAAGCCGCCGGGCTGCGGGAGTAGCGAGATACTGCCCGGGCGATGTCGCTGGAGAATGTTGATGCGGCGCGAGCGTGTTACGGGGCTATCAACCAGTGGCTTGAGACCTATTGGGCCAACCCCGAGCGCCCCCTCAGCGATACACCAGGGACCGATGAGCTGTTCGACCGAATGGACCCCGAGGTCGAATGGGACTGGCTGTTCAGCCCGGAGACCTTCCGAGGCCGCGATCAGCTCCTCCAGGCGGCGGCCGACTGGATCGAGACCGTCGACGCTTGGCAGCTCGAAGTTGAGGACGTGATCGACGGGACCGGTGACCGGGTGGTGGTGATCTCGCGCGTCACGGCGCGAGGCAGGGGCAGCGGCGTTCCGGTGTACCAGCGTGTGTTCGTGGTGGTCACCATTCGTGACGGGAAGATCGCGCGGTTCCATGACCACTCCGACCTCGCGAAGGCCCTCGATGCTGCCGGTCAGGAGTAGGCATGTCGCAGGAGAACGTGGCGATCGTCCGAGTCTTGTTCGAGGCGTTCATTCGACGCGACGTCAAGGCAATGGAAGCCTTCATGGCGCCTGAGGTCGAATGGGATGCGACGCGCTTCGCAGGCGTGATCCCTGACTTGGCCGGTGTCTACCGAGGCGCTGAGGGTACGCGGAGGTTTTGGCGAACCTGGCTGTCGTCGTGGAAGGACCTCCGGTTCGAGTACCAGCTCCGGGACAGCGGCGACCACGTCGTCGCGCTGGTCCGCAATCAGCGTCAATGGGGTCGCCACAGCGGCATCGAGACTGAAATCAGCCCTTACGGGTTCCTCTACACCCTTCGGGGCGGCAAGGTGATTCGCGTCTGCTTCTATCCCGACCATCAATCAGCCCTCGAAGCTGGCGGGCTGCGGGAGTAGGCGCGGTACTAACCGGCGGACTCGGCCAGGTGTTCGAGCCGAGCGAAGGGTCCTCCTGCCAGCTAGCATCGACACCGGTGCCCGCGATCGTCGAGCTAACCCCGCTCACTCTCCGGGGTGGGGATCTACTCGACGAGTTTGAGCGCAAGACCGGCCAGCTCCCGTTCAAGATCATCGAAGCGTCGGGGGCGAAGGCCTACTACCTTGACGGGGCGGCGAACGTGGGTCGGTTCAAGGCGGCACTCGACCGTGTAGATGCGAGCTGGGAGCGGCATCTGGCGTTCAGGGACGCGACGCCAACGCAGTAGCCCTACTCCGGCAGCCCGAGTCCGACAAAGCGGTTTATCGATCAGCTCACGGACCCCGAGCGGCAGCTCGTCCTCACTGGAGACGGTGCCCCGGCTGCGATTAGGAGTCTGAATGCCACCAGATGGTCGCCTCACGCGACATCGCCTGCGCAGTGTCTCCCGCTATTCGCCGGGCTTCCCTTCACTCTCGTCCGAGGGTTCCCCGACCTCGAAGTCCCCGTCCTCAAGAGAGGCCACGACGCGGACTCGGGCTTTCTGCGGGTCCGGGGCTGCGAGGCGGGCCACCAGGCCACCGTCTTCTCCTACGACATTTTCAATCCCGTTCAACGCCAGCAAGCCAGCCGCTCGGGCTCGGTCACCTGCGACGGGGACAAGGTAGTAGGCCACGCGACGAGGACCCTACTCCTGCAGCCCGGCGGCTTCGAGGGCCTCGGCGCGTTTCGGAAATGCCTCTACTCGGACAACCTCGCCTCCGTGAAACGTCATCACGACCCACCAATGGCCCTCCACCAGAGTCCGGCCTCCGCGTGGGCGGCCCCGCTGAGAGATTGCGACGACCACCCTGTCGTCGGCATCGATGATCTCCGTGGCCTTGATCGTCAGCCCTTCGAAGGACTCCACCCACGCCCTCATCCACCGTCTTGCCGCCTCTCCACGATAGGTGCCCGCGTCGGGCATTTCGGGGCTGGTTACGAACTCGAAGTCGTCGGGGACATCTGCCCACGCACTGAAGTCTCCACGGCCGTACCGCTCATAGGCGGCGCGGACAGCCTCCACTTTCTCCTGCGACATCGCCCGCGCAGTATCTCGCTCGTACATCCTCTCCGCCCGCGTAGGCAACGGGCCAGTGATCGGAGATGCGCAGGGACAGAAGAACGCCGCCCGTGAAGCGAGCGGCGTTCTTGAGTAAGGCCGCCTATCCCAAAAACCCAAGCAGGCCTCTTCAGCCCCTTCATCGGCGGGCGCCGCAATCCCTTTAGCGCACCACTGCTCCTGGGTAGCCCGTCCAGGCATGGATCCGGATGGATATTGCGGCAGTTGCGCGGTTATGGTCGCGGCATGGCCACACCAGGCCAAACGGTCTTGAACCCGGTCACGGGAGAGCGGCTGACCTTCGTCCGCACGCCTGGGTCGAGCGAGGGAAGGGCGCTCGAGCTCGAGTGGTGGGTGCCCGAGGGCTCGCGGATGGTCGCGCTGCCGCACCGGCACCCGGGGAACGCCGAGCACTTCGAGCTGCTCGAGGGCGAGGCGGACTACCGGGTGGGGCGCGAGCGCCGGCGTGAAGCTGCGCCCCACCGCTTCGACGTGCCGCGAGACACCGCCCACGTGCATCCGGCGAACGCCGGGCGAGGGCCGCTCCGGGTCAGGCAATGGGTGGAGCTTGAGCGACCCGACGCGGAGTTCCTGGAGGGAGTCGCACGCTACTTCGAAACGGTCTCTGCCCTGGCCAGCGAGGGCCGCGTGGACCGGCGCGGGCTGATCCGCAACCCGCTCCAGTTCGCGCTCACCATCTCGGAGCTGCTGATGCCCGGGACCTATCTGTCGTTTCCGCCGCCATGGGCGCAGCGACCGCCCGTGGTCGCGCTAGCCGCACTCGCTCGGAAGGCTGGGCTTCGCGCCTACCACCCGCCGCTCGCCGAAGCGCGAGAGGCCTGAGATCGCCGCAAGGCGCCGGCAGCCGGGCCGCTACGCTGCGGCGGATGCAGCCTGAGGGCGGGCACTCCACGCTTCGAGGTCCAGCGGTGGCGGCGCTGGGGGCGCTCGGGCTCGTGGCCGTGATCGTTGCGCTCGGCGCCCTGCTCGACCTCGGGCCGTTCGAGGACGAGGGCAGCACGTCGCTGAGCAAGGCCGAGTTCATCGCCAAGGGCGACGAGATCTGCGAGCGGGCGCACGAGCAGTTCGCCGAGCTGCAGAAGACCCCGCCGAACAGCGCCGAGGGGGCAGTCGCGCTGACACAGAACCTGATCGAGATCTCGGAGAACGAGCTGAACCAGATCCGCGCCCTCGACGCGCCGGCGGAGGTCGCAAGCCGGCGCTCGACCGCTACCTGCGAGGCGCGGGAGCAGGGGATCGCCGTGCTCAAGCAGGGGCTGGAGGCGGCGCAGGACAGGAACGCACGCGCCTACGCCGACGCCCAGGCCGAGAGTCGCCGCCGGTCAGGTGCACCGCCTGAAGCTCGCCCAGGCGGTGGGCTTCAGCGAGTGCAGCGTGGTCCAGGGCGGCACCGCCGCCGGCTAGGCGTAGCTTAGCCACGCCGCAGCCGGCTTCGCCACCGGCGCCCGCCTGCGCTCGCGCTGCGCCAGCCATCCGAAGCCGATCGTCATCGCCAGGTTGCCCGCGCCCGCCGAGCCACATTCCCGCCCGCGCCCCCGGCCGCGAGAAGGCCGGCGAGCGCGACCAGAGCGCGTCGGTCGCGAGCTCCGTGCCGCGCAGCCAGGCCAGGGCCCACCAGTCCTGGGGGTCGCCGCGGCGCTCGGCGACCGCGTGAGCCGCGGCGAAGGTGAGCCAGATCGGGCCGCAGCGCCGGAACAGGTGCTCGGCGTCGGGCGAGGGCTCGTCGTGCCCGAGCACCGCGAGCGTCGCAGCCGGCGCCAGGATCGCCGCCGACCCGAGCACGAGGTCGAAGGCGATCATGTTGCGGTTGGTGAGGCGCAGGGCCCGCTCGGCGTCCACGGAGGCGATCCAACCACATCGCCCGGCCGCGTGCCGCTGGGCGCAGCGCCGGCGCGGGCTAGCAGGGAAAACCCCCGGCGGGGCGAATCATGCCGCCGTGAGCAAGACGGCCACGAAGTCCCGCCCGGCTCAGCCGCGTACTCGCAGCGCACAGTCGCGTTCGCCGCGCAACGGCCGCCAGACGCGGCCGAACGGCAAGACGCTCTCCACCTACATCACCGAGCGCTTCGACGAGTTCTCCCGCTCTCAGAAGGACGTCGCCCGCTACATCGTCGACCATCTCGACGAGGCCGCCTTCCAGACCGCCGAGGAGCTGGCCCGCCGCGCCAGCACCTCATCCTCGACCGTGGTCCGCTTCTCGCAGGCGCTCGGGTTCGAGGGCTATCCGGAGCTTCAGCAGGCGGCGATCGAGGAGTACCGCAACCGCGCCGAGGAGCAGAACGGCGCCGGCCAGCTGTTCGACTTCGACCACTCCGAGTTCGAGTCCTCGCTGGCCGCCGACCACACGAACGTCGAGGACACGGCTCGCAACCTCACCCGCGAGCAGGTCGAGGCCTGCGTGTCGGCGCTGGGCTCGGCGCACCGGGTGATGATCGTCGGCGTCGACCAGATGGCCTTCTTCGCCAGCTACCTGCGCCACCTCCTGGCGCTGCTCGACATCCGCGCCGAGGTGGTCGCCAGCCCGCGCCAGGACTCGATCACGCGGCTCGGCCGGGTCGACGAGGACACGCTGGTGATCGCCTTCTCCGCCGGCCGCGCCCACCCGCTGGTGGTCAGGGCGATGAAGCTCGCCCGGCACCGCCGCGCCCGCACGCTCTCGATCAGCGACGCCACCCTGTCCGAGGTCGGCGAGCACGCCGAGCTGACCCTCTATTACTCCTCGAACAGCCCCTCGTTCACGCGCTCCAACGCGGCCCTGCTGGGAGTCGTCCAGGCGCTCGCCCACGGCGTCTACGCGCGCGACAAGGCGGCGTTCAAGGACCGCATCCGCGCCTTCAAGCTGAAGTAACCCGACGCGCGAGCCTGGAGACTCCGCCGAAGTCGCCTCGGCCGTCGGCCGAGCTCGATCCGCTAGCACCGTGCCGGCGCTCCGGGCCCGTATATTTGGGGCATGGCCGAAAGGGCCACATTCCGGGTCAAGCGCGGGCTCGCCGAGATGCTCAAGGGCGGGGTGATCATGGACGTGACCACCGCCGAGCAGGCTCGGATCGCCGAGGAGGCGGGCGCGGTTGCGGTGATGGCGCTGGAGCGCGTCCCGGCCGACATCCGCGCCACCGGCGGCGTCGCGCGGATGGCCAGCCCCAGGGTGATCAAGGAGATCCAGGACGCGGTGACGATCCCGGTGATGGCCAAGGCGCGCATCGGCCACTTCGCGGAGGCCCAGGTGCTTCAGTCGCTGGAGGTCGACTACGTCGACGAGTCCGAGGTGCTGACCCCCGCCGACGAGGCGCACCACATCGACAAGCACGCGTTCGAGATTCCGTTCGTCTGCGGCGCCACCAACCTCGGCGAGGCGCTGCGCCGGATCGGCGAGGGTGCGGCGATGATCCGCTCCAAGGGCGAGGCCGGAACCGGCAACATCGTCGAGGCGGTTCGCCACCTGCGGGGGATCGTCGGCGGCATCAAGCATCTCGGCACGCTGGGCCGCGAGCAGCTCTCCGCCCAGGCCAAGGAGCTGGGCGCGCCGTTCGAGATCGTCGAGGAGGTGGCCGAGAGCGGCTGGCTTCCGGTGCCGCTGTTCTGCGCTGGTGGCATCGCGACGCCCGGCGGACGCGGCGCTGGTCATGCAGCTCGGCGCCGAGGGCACCTTCGTCGGCTCGGGAATCTTCAAGTCGGAGGACCCGGAGCGGCGGGCGCGGGCGATCGTCGAGGCGACCACCCACTTCAACGACCCGGAGCGGGTCGCCGCGGCCTCGATGGAGCTTGGCGAGCCGATGCGCGGCGACGACATCGCCCAGCTCGCCGCCGAGGGAGAGCTGCTGCAGCAGCGCGGGGTCTAGCAGTGGCTCACGGCGACACCCCTGCCGTCGCCCGAGCGCACGGGGAGCGGAGCCCGGCTCCGGATTGGCGTGCTGGCCAGCCAGGGCGACTTCGCGGCCCACGCGGCGATGCTGCGCTCGCTGGGCGCCGATCCGCGCTCGAGGTGCGGACTGCCGAGCAGCTCCGCGACCTCGACGGGCTGGTGATTCCCGGCGGCGAGAGCACCACGATCGCGAAGGCGATCGAGCGCGACGGGCTCGAGTCGGCGATTCGCGCCCACGCCGGTTCCGGCCGTCCCATCCTGGGGACCTGCGCCGGAATGATCGTCTGCGATCGCGACCACCTCGGGCTGGTGGACGCGACGGCCCGCCGCAACGCCTTCGGCCGCCAGATCGCCAGCTTCGAGGCGGAGCTCGAGGTCGGCGGGCTGGGCCCCGACCCGATGCGGGCGGTGTTCATCAGGGCGCCGTGGATCGAGGACCACGGCCCCGAGGTCGAGGTGCTGGCGAGCGTCGACGGCCACCCCGTGGTCGTCCGCCAGGGCCAGATCGTGCTCTGCGCCTTTCATCCGGAGCTCACCGACGACTCGCGCCTGCACGCGCTGCTGATGGCGCTCGCGACCTCGTCCCGCGAGCGAGCGAGCGAGCGACCGGCGACGAGCGACGAGCGACGAGGCCGTGAGGGACCCTCGCGTCGACAACCTGGCCCGGATCCTGGTCCGCTACTCGACCGAGGTCAAGGAGGGCGAGACCTGCCTGATCGAAGGGCCCACCGCCGGCGAGCCCCTGATCGCCGCCGTCTACGAGGAGGTCCTCAAGGCAGGCGGGCATCCGGTGGTCGGCGATCTCGGTCGAGGGGCAGACCGCGACCTTCTTCAAGCATGCCTCGGACGCCCAGCTCGAGTGGGTCTCGCCCCTGGCCGAGTGGGCGGCCGACGCAGTCCGACTGCCGGATCGGGATCGGCGCCGAGACCAACACCCGCGAGCTGTCCGGCGTCCCCCCGGAGCGCCAATCGAAGCGCCGCAAGGCGACCCGCCACCTGATGGAGAAGACCTTGCGCCGCGACGCCGAGGGGACGCACCGGTGGGTCTACACGCTGTTCCCGACCAACGGCTACGCCGCCGACGCCGAGATGAGCCTGGCCGAGTTCGAGGACTTCTACTACGGAGCGTGCCTGGCCGACGACCCCGACCCGCTCGGCGCCTGGCAGCGCGCCTCCGAGGAGTGCAAGCGCCTCGCGGACTGGGCCCAGGGCCACGAGGAGGTGCGCGTGACCGCGCCCGGCACCGACATTCAGGCTGGGGATCGCCGGGCGAACGTTCGTCCCCGCCGACGGCAAGCGCAACATGCCGGACGGCGAGTTCTTCACGGCGCCGGTGGAGGACTCGGTCGAGGGCGAGGTGAGCTTCCACCTGCCGGCGATGGTCGGCGGGCGCGAGGTGGCGGGCGTGCGGCTTCGCTTCGAGTCCGGAAAGGTCGTGGACGCCGGCGCCGAGCGCGGCGAGGAGTACCTGATCAGCCTGCTCGACACCGACGAGGGCGCCCGCCGGCTGGGCGAGCTGGGCATCGGCACCAACTACGGGATCGACCGGGGCACTCGCGACGTCCTGCTGGACGAGAAGATCGGCGGCACCGTGCACATGGCGGTTGGGGCCAGCTACCCGGAGTGCGGCGGAAAGAACGAGAGCGCCGTTCACACGGACCTGGTCTGCGACCTGCGGCGTGGCGGCCGGATCGAGGTCGACGGCGAGGCGTTCCAGGAGAACGGGCGCTTCCTGGTCTGAAATCCGACACGCCGAGCTGCGAACGACTTCCGCAACTTTTCGGCTCCCACGCTGTTTTGGGGGACGCGACACCGATCAAGGCTTCAGTGCCAGGGGCTTGGTGTCGGATCAAAGCAATGGGATGCCGATGCCATTGGCGGCCGGGCCGGGGCCCGGCCGCCGCAGTTTTGGCGGCGGTGGCGGCCGGGCCGGGGGGACCGGCCGCCTGGCACGGCCTCGGTGGGCCGTTCCTAGTATTTGGGCCATGTCCGGCCACTCGAAGTGGGCCTCGATCAAGCACCGCAAGGCGGCCACCGACGCCCGGCGCGGCCAGCTGTTCACGAAGCTCGCGCGCGCGATCACCGTCGCCGCGCGAGAGGGCGGGGGAGACCCGGAGGCGAACTTCGCCCTGGCGGCGGCGGTGCAGAAGGCGCGCGACTACTCGATGCCCAAGGACAACATCCAGCGGGCGATCGATCGCGCCACCGGCGCGGCGGGCGGCGCGGAGGCGATCGAGCGGGTCGTCTACGAGGGCTACGGGCCCGGCGGCGCGGCGATCCTGGTCGAGGCGCTGACCGACAACCGCAACCGGACCAGCGCCGACATCCGCCACGCCTTCGACAAGCACGGCGGGAGCCTCGGCGAGCCCGGCTCGGTGGCCTGGGTGTTCGAGAAGCGGGGCGTCGTGCTGGTGGACGCGGGCCGCTACTCGGAGGACGACCTGATCGCGGCGATCGACGCCGGCGCCGAGGACGTGAGCGCCGACGGCGACTCGCTGAAGGTCGTCTGCGCCGCCGAGGACCTGGCCGCGGTCCGGGAGGCGCTCGAGTCGGCCGGAGTGCAGATCGAGTCGGCCGAGCTGACCATGGAGCCGAAGAGCGTGGTGGAGGTGGAGGCCGGCGACGCCTCGGCGCTGATGCGGCTGATGGACGCCCTCGACGACCAGGACGACGTCGAGGCGGTGCACGCCAACTTCGACATCCCCGCCGAGGTCCTCGAGCAGGCTGCCGCCTGACGGGCAGGCACGGTGCCCGGGAGGCATCCGGGCGCCGACTCAGAATCAGTAGGCATGATCGTCGTCATGGGCATCGACCCGGGCGTGGCGAGCACGGGCTTCGGGGTCGTGCGCGTGGCGGGCGGCAAGATGAGCGCGCTCGACGGGGGCGTCATCGAGGCGGCCCCGGACGAGCCGGCCGAGGGCCGCCTGGCGCGGATCCACGAGGCGGTCGCCGAGCTTCTGGACCAGCACCAGCCGGTCGCGCTGGCCCTCGAGGACGTCTACTTCGGCAAGAACGTGCGCTCGGCGATCGCCGTCGGCCAGGCGCGGGGCGTGGCGCTCCTGGCCGCCGGCCAGCGCGGCGTGCCGTGCTTCGGCTACACGCCGCAGGCGGTCAAGATGGCGGTCTGCGGCAGCGGCGCGGCGGCCAAGGAGCAGGTTCAGCGCATGGTCGGGCGCGCTGCTCGGCCTGCCGCAGCCCCCGGAGTCGGACCATGCCTCCGACGCGCTGGCCGTGGCGATCTGCCACGCGGGCCACACCCGCCCCGCGCACGCGCTCGCAGGCCACGGAGCCGGAGGTTCCGGTCGGATGATCGCCTCGGTTCGCGGCGAGGTCCTGGTTCGCCGTCCCGACCACGTGGTGATCGAGTCGGGCGGCGTCGGCTACCGCCTCGCGGTCTCCGCGGAGACGCTCAAGTCGGTCCCCGCCCGGGGCAAGCAGGCAACCCTGCACGCCCACCTGGTGGCCCGTGACGACTCGCTGTCGCTGTACGGGTTCGCGAGCGAGGAGGAGCGCGACCTCTTCCTCCACCTCACCTCGGTCTCGGGGATCGGCCCCAAGGTGGCGATCGCGATCCTCTCGGGAGGCGCGCCGCGGGAGCTCCTGCGGGCGATCGCCGCCGGGGACGCGAAGCGCTTCCAGGCGGCGCCCGGAGTCGGCAAGCGAACCGCGGAGCGGCTGATCGTCGAGCTGCGCGAGAAGGTGGCGGGGGAGCTCACCGAGGGCATCCCGGCCGGACACGCGGCCGAGGACGGCGATCAACGCGGCCTCGCCCGCGACGGGCTCATGCACCTGGGCTACACGTTGACCGAGGCCGAGCGGCTGCTCGACGGCGCGGAGGGCGAGAGCGCCGAGGAGCTGATCGGCGCCGCGCTTCGACGCGCCGCCGACGGAAGCGGGGCGAGGACATGAGCATCGCGCGCGACCCGGGGATCGAGCAGGCCCAGGAGGACGCCGCCGCGGCCGCCGCCCAGCGACGCCGAGGAGCGCCTCGCCGACGCCCGCCTGGCGGGCGGCGAGGAGGACCTCGACCGCTCGCTTCGCCCCAAGCGGCTCGGCGACTTCGTCAACCAGGAGCAGGTGACGGCCCAGCTCGAGGTGTTCATCGAGGCCGCCAGGCGCCGCGGCGAGCCGCTCGACCACGTGCTGCTCGCCGGTCCGCCCGGGCTGGGCAAGACGTCGCTCGCCAACATCGTCGCCGCCGAGCTGGACGCGCCGCTGGTGCAGACCGCCGGGCCGGCGCTGGAGCGCAAGGCCGACATCGCGGCCTTCCTCACCGCGCTGGAGCCCGGCTCGGTCTTCTTCATCGACGAGGTCCACCGCCTCAGCCGCGCGATCGAGGAGACGCTCTACCCGGCCATGGAGGAGCGGCGCCTTCCCGTGGTGCTCGGCCAGGGCGCCGGCGCGCGCACGGTGACCCTCGACCTGCCGCCGTTCACCCTGGTCGGCGCCACCACCCGCACCGGGCTGCTGACGACGCCGCTTCGCGACCGTTTCGGCGTCTGCCACCGGCTCGAGCACTACGACCCCGGCGACCTGGCGCGGATCGTGCGCCGCTCGGCCGGCATCCTCGGGGTCGAGGTCGAGCCCGAGGGCGAGCGGGCGATCGCGGAGCGCTCCCGCGGCACCCCGCGGGTCGCCAACCGGCTCCTGAAGCGGGTCCGGGACTTCGCCGAGGTGCGCGGCGCGGGCGTCGTCACCGGCGAGGTCGCGCACGAGGCGCTCGGCCTGCTCGAGGTGGACGCGGTGGGGCTCGACCGCCACGACCGCGCCATCCTCGACACGATCGCGACCAAGTTCTCCGGTGGGCCGGTGGGCCTCTCGACCCTGGCCGCCGCGGTGGACGAGGAGCAGGACACGATCGAGGACGTCTACGAGCCCTATCTCCTCCAGCAGGGCCTGCTCAAGCGGACCCCGCGGGGGCGGGTGATCACGCCAGCGCGGCTTCGAGCACCTGGGCCTGCCGGTGCCGGACGGGGCCGCGAGCCTGTTCTGAGGCCGTCTCTGCGGTCGAGCCTGCCTGACCGCGACGCGGCCGTTTACTACCCTCTCGACGTGCCCTTCTTCATCTGCCCGAACTGCGGCAACCGCGAGTTGTCGAGCGAGCGGACCGCGGGGATGTCGAATCGTCCCAAGGCCTGTTCGCGGTGCGGGGGGAGCGATCTGTTCGAGCTGCTGGACGACTACTACCCGGCCCCGGAGGCGGCCTTCTTCGTCTGCGACCAGGACGGGCGGCTGCTCGACGTCGGCAAGGGCGGCTTCGAGCTCACCGGGCTCAAGGACGAGCACGTGATCGGCCGCCAGGTCCAGGACGTGCTCGGGCTTCAGTGGATGGACGAGGGCGACGGAGGCCAGGCGGCCGACACGGACAAGGACGGCACCACCGACCCGATCGAGACCACGCTGGAGTGGGGCGTGCGCTCGCTCGGCAAGCGCGTCCAGGTGAACGCCGAGGGTGACCTGCCCGCGGAGGCGGTCGCCGATGTCTTCCCCGCCTACGACGACGACGGCGGGCTGCTGCTGGTCCTGACCCCCCGGTGAGCGACGCCGATGGGTAGGCGGCGCCGCAGTCTCCTCATCCTCCTCTTCGTCCTCGGCCTGACGGCCGCGTCGGCGATCGTGATCGCGTCCAAGCCGACCGTGCTCGGCCTCGACCTGCGCGGCGGCACCCAGCTCATCTACCAGGCCGAGGAGACGGCGCGAACCCCGAACATCACGCCCGACGACATCGACCGCGCGATCGAGATCATCCGCGAGCGCGCCGACAAGCTCGGCGTCTCGGAGCCGGAGATCTCGCGCCTCGGTCGAGAAGGGGATCCAGGTCGGGCTGCCGGACGTCCAGAACGCCCAGCAGGCGATCGAGCAGATCGGGACCACCTCGCAGCTCTACTTCTACGACTTCGAGGGCAACGTGGTGCCGCCGCCCGGGAAGGGCGTGCCGAAGGACCCGGCGGCCGAGCCGAACCCCAACCCGAACATCTACAGCTTCCCCAACCTCTACGACGCGGTCCAGTTCGCCTCGAAGCGAAAGCCCGAGTGCTTCCAGGACCAGTGCACGACCAACGGGCCGACCTACTACCTGTTCGATCGCGACTCCCACCAGCTCCTGGCCGGCCCGGCGGCAGAGCCGGAAGGACCTGTTCCTGCAGTTCCGCAACGAGAAGCAGCCGCCCGGCTCGCAGATCATCGCCGTGCCTCAGGGCACGGTCGTCGTCCAGGCGGAGTCGCGAGGACCCGACCCTCTCCCAGAGCCCCAGCGAGGTCTCGGCCACTCGCCGCACTACGTGTTCCAGGATCGCCCGGCGCTGTCCGGGGACGACATCAAGAACCCCGAGCAGAACTTCGATCCGACCACCAACCAGCCCAACGTCACCTTCGACTTCACCGACTCGCGGCCAGGCCGCGTTCCAGGAGGTCACCCGGACGATCGCCCAGCGAGGCGCGGCGACCGCGCCGCCCGGCGCGGCCGGCGCGCGGCTGCCGACCAGTACTCGCAGCACTTCTCGGTCGTCCTGGACGGCCAGGTCGTCACCCAGCCGATCATCAACTTCTTCGAGAACCCGGACGGGATCGACGGGCGCACCGGGGCGCAGATCTCAGGCAACTTCACGATCAGCTCGGCGCAGGACCTGGCCGAGTTCCTTCGCATCGGCGCGCTGCCGATCAACCTCCAGCTCGAGAGCCAGAGCACGGTCTCGGCGACCCTCGGGCAGCAGGCGCTCGACCAGGGGCTGCGGGCCGGGATCGTCGGCCTGATCCTGGTCGTCTGCTTCCTGGTCGCCTACTACCGCCTGCTGGGCGTGATCGCGACCGTGGGCCTGGCCGTGTACGGGGTGATCTTCTTCGCCCTGGTCAAGCTGATCCCGATCACGCTCACCCTGCCCGGGATCGCCGGGCTGATCCTGACGATCGGGGTGGCGGCCGACGCCAACATCGTCATCTTCGAGCGGATCAAGGAGGAGGCGCGCGCGGGGCGCTCGATGCTGTCGGCGATCGGCCAGGGCTACCGCAAGGGAATCGCGACGATCATCGACGCGAACGTGATCACGCTGTTCACGGCGTTCATCCTCTTCGTGCTCGCCACCGCCGGCGTCAAGGGGTTCGCGTTCACCCTCGGCGTCGGCACGATCGTCTCGCTGCTGACCGCGGTCCTGTTCACCCAGGCGATCCTCGGCTCGCTGGGCCGCTCGCGGATGCCTGCACTCGCCGCGGGCGCTGGGCGCCGGGCGAGCAAAGGGTCCGCTGGCGCTTCGACTTCTCGGGCGCCAGCCGCTGGTTCTTCTCGATCTCCGGGGTGATCCTGGCGATCGGCGCGATCTGCCTTCGCCACCAAGCAGCTCAACCTGGGTATCGACTTCACCTCGGGGGCCAAGGTCACCGCGAGCCTCCAGCGGCAGGCGAGCGTCGACGACGTCCGCACGGCCCTGAGCGACGCCAACGTCACCAACGCCTCGAGCGCCGAGATCCAGACCGTCGAGAACCCGAAGCTGGGCCCGAACGTGATCGAGATCCAGGGCAAGATCCCGGTCGACGAGGTCAACACGTCCGTGAAGAACGCGTTGGAGCAGGGCTTCGGGGTGCGCGGCGGAAGCGACGGTTTCAACAGCCAGAGCGTGGGGCCCGACCTTCGGCGCCCAGGTGGCGCGCAGCGCGGTGATCGCGATCATCTTCTCGCTGCTCGTGATCTCGGCCTACGTGGCGATCCGCTTCGAGGCCAAGTACGCGATCCCGGTGATCATCGCCCTGATCCACGACATCCTGATCACCGGAGGCGTCTACTCGCTCACGGGCCGGGAGGTGACCAGCGGCACCGTGGCCGCCTTCCTGACCATTCTCGGCTACTCGATGTACGACACGGTGATCGTCTTCGACCGGATCCGCGAGAACGTGCCGCGGATGCCCCGCGCCGCCTTCTCCCAGATCGCCAACAAGTCGATGAGCGAGGTGCTCACCCGGTCGCTGATCACCGGGTCTGTCGACCGTCTTCCTGATCACCGTGCTGTTCATCTTCGGCGGCGCGACGCTGAAGGACTTCGCCTTCGCGATGGGGGTGGGGGTCGCTCTCCGGGACCTACTCGTCGATCTTCATCGCCACCCCGGTGCTCACCCATTGGAAGGAGCGCGAGCCCGCCTACCGGGCGCGGCGCGGCCGCCTGATCGAGGAGATGGGCCGGGTGCCCACCTTCCCCGAGGACAACGTGGTCGCCAAGGTCGGCGCCGACGGGGAGCCGGCGCCGGCCGCGGCGGCGCCTGCGCACCGAGACGGCGCCCTCGCGGGCGGCGCGCTCCGCGCCGGTCGAGCCTGAGCCGGCGGAGCCGGTCGAGGCCGGCGCGCAATCCGTCCGCCCCGGCGGGCGACGGCGCCGAGGCGCGGACGAGCCCCCGGAGCCCGAGCCGCTGGCAGCCGGTGCGCCGCGGCGAGCCGCCCGTCCGGCCCGCTCCCGAGCGCCAGCGCAAGCGCCGCCAGCAGCGGCGGCGGCGAAAGCACGGGAGGCACCGCTGATGGCGGCGGTCGTCTGGTTCACGGTCGGGCTCGCGATCTGGCACTTCACGGTGTTCGTGCCCGATCGCTTCTGGGGCGGGATCGTCGGGGCGCTGCTGGGCGCGGTCGCCGGCGCCATGGTCACGGGCGGGATCGCCCAGATCGCCTCGGGGTCGAGCATCGGCCAGACCGACATCGGCACCGCGCTGGTCGCGATCCCCGGGACCCTGATCGGCCTGGCGGCGATCTACGCCCTCGGCGTCAGCAGGGAGGAGCCCGAGGCGGTCTAGTAGGACGCGCGCCGCGGTCAGTAAGTCCGCGCGGGAGGTCGAGCTGCACGCGATTCACCGGACATATTCCGGTGGAATGCGCCACGCTGGACGCGCGCGGGGTGAACTCGCCACCGCTGGACGCCAGCTGAGGCGGACGCGCCAGGGGGCGAGTTCCGTCCCCGCCCGTTCTTAGCCTGGCGAGGTGCCCGACCAGCGCGTCCGATTCCGAGGCCCCCGGCCGAGCCTTCCGGCTCGAGCCGTATTCCTACGCCGAGGCCAGGCCCTGATGGAGGCGCTCGCGCTCGCCGAGCCCGTGGCGGTGACGCTGGTGCGGCGCGGCTACCGGACGGTCGCGGAGGCGCGCGCCTTCCTCGAGGCCGCCGAGGCGCACGACCCGTTCGAGTTCGACTCGATGGACGAGGTGACCGAGCGGATCAGGAGCGCGATCGCCGGCGGGCGCACGATCACGGTCCACGGCGACTACGACTGCGACGGGGTCTGCTCGACCGCGATCCTGGTCCGGGCCCTGCGCGAGCTGGGGGCCAGCTGCGACTGGTACATACCCGATCGGCTGGGCGACGGCTACGGACTGACGCTCGGCGGGGTGCGAGCGGCTGGCCGCCCGCGGCACGGGTCTGCTGCTGACGGCCGACTGCGGGATCACCTGCGCCGACGAGGTCGCGGCCGCGCGCGCCGCCGGGATGGAGGTGATCGTCACCGATCACCATGAGCCCGGCGAGCGGCTTCCGGACTGCCCGATCCTTCACCCTCGCCTGTCGAGCTATCCGTGCGGGGAGCTGTGCGCGACCGGGGTCGCCTACAAGCTCTCCGCGGCGCTCCTGGGTGATGAGCGGGCCGCCGACGACCTCGACCTGGTGGCGCTGGCGACGGTCGCCGACCTCGTCCCCCTCCGCGGCGAGAACCGGGCGCTCGTCCGCGCCGGGCTCGCGGCGGCGCGCCAGAGCCCGGCGCCCGGGGCTCCGGGCCCTGTGCGCCGCGGCCGGGGTTCGGCCCGAGCGCCTCGACGAGGGCGACCTCGCCTTTCGCCTCGGCCCGCGGATCAACGCCGCGGGCCGCCTGTACCGCGCTGACGCCGGGGTCGAGCTGATGCTCACCGCCGACGATCAGCAGGGCGGCCTCGATCGCCGCTCGAGCTCGACCGCGTCAACCGCGAGCGCCGTGACACCGAGCGGCTGGTGCTCGGCTTCCGCCGAGCGGGCGCGCGCGGCGCTCCCGGCCGAGCTCGCCTCCGCCCCGGGCCTGGTGCTCGCGGGCGAGGACTGGCACCCGGGGGTGGTTGGCATCGTCGCCTCCCGGCTGGCCGAGCGCCACTGGGCACCGGTGGTCCTGATCGGGATCGACGGCGATGGCAGGGGCAGGGGCTCCGGGCGAAGCGTCCCGGGCTTCGACCTGCTGGCCGCGCTGGATGCATGCGGCGAGCACCTGCTGCGCTACGGGGGCCACCGCGCGGCGGCCGGCCTCGAGATCGAGGCCGCCCGCGTGGAGGACTTCCGTACCGCCTTCGTCGCCCACGCGCGCGCGGCCCTTGGGGAGCGCGACTTCGTCCGCACTGAGGTCATCGATGCGGTGGTTGGCGGCGAGAGCCTCGGCCACGAGCGTCGCCGAGCAGCTCGAGCGCTGGCGCCTTTCGGGATGCGGCAACCCCGGCGTGCGCCTGCTGGTGCCCTCGGCGCGGGTGTGCGAGGTGCGGCCGATGGGCGACGGGGACAGGCACGCTCGCTTCCGGCTCGAGAGCGGCTCCCGCAGCGCCCTCGGGGTCGCGTTCGGGGTCAACGGCGGGCTGGCGGGCGCCCGAGCTCGCCGACCCGGTCGATGTCTCCCTGAAGCTCGAGCTGAACGAGTGGAACGGGACGGTGGAGCCTCGCGTGGTGCTGGGGGAGCTGTATCCGGAAGGTCCCGCCGGGGAGGACGAACGAGCGGCCGTATCCCACCGACCAGGAATGGTGGCGGCGGCTGGAAGCAGAGCGCGAGGCGCCGCTCGACGATTGGCCGCCACCAGAGGTCGCCGACGCCGCCGCGCGCGGCTGATCGCCGCCAGGTTGGTGGACCGGCGCGGCGGCTCTCCAGTGGCCGCGCTGGCGGCCCTGGCCTCCAGCGGCGGCTCGGTGCTGGCGGTTTGCGCGGATGCGCTTCGCCGGCGGGAGCTGGTCGAGCGCGCCGCGGCACCGGCGCGGTTCGGCGGCGGGCGGGTGGCGATCGCCTCGGGGCGGCTGGCCGACGACGCTGGCCGCGCCGCCATCGGCGGAGCTGTGCGAGGCGGGCTGCGGCGTGGTCCTGGCCGACTGGGCAGCCCTGGCCCGCGCGCCGTCGATGGCAGCCCGGCTTCGAGCACTTGGTGCTGATCGACCCGCCTCCCTTTCCGCACCTCGAGCGGCTGGTGTCGGCGGGGGGAGTGCCGCCGGCGCGCAGCCAGGCGGCTTCCTCCACCTGGCCTGGGGGGAGGCCGAGGTCGAGTTGGCGCTGCGCGTCCACGAAGCCGAATGGCCCCTGCGCCCGGCGCTGGTGTCGCTGTATCGGGCGCTGAGCGATCCCGATCGAGATCTCCGCGACGCCCTCCAGGGCGCCGGGCGCCATCCCAGTTCCCCGGAGGTCGCTGGCCGCCGCCTGCGCGTGCTCGAGGAGGCGGGCGCCGTTCGCTGGCAGCCATCCGGCACCACACCTGCTCTCCGCGTCGTATCCTCGGAGGCGAAGGATCTCGAGCAACTCCAGGCGTTCGTCGCCTACCGCGACCGCTACGAGGAGGGCAGGCGATTCCTAAGCAGGCAAAGACAACCGAGCTAGAGAAGCCCGAGGCCGCCACCTCAGCGTCGAAGCTGGCCGAGCGGCTCGGCGGCGACGGGGCCCCCGCGGACCGCCAGGGCCATACCCGGGTCGGCGCCAACCGCGGCGACGGCGCGCCCGTGGCGCCGCTCACCGATCGCGCGCAAGAGCTTGCTGACGACGAGCGCGCCCTGCTCGGCCACCTCCTGGCCGTCATCGAGGAGCACAGCGTCGAGGGATCGCGACAGATCGACGCCGAAGCTATCGAGCGGGCCTTCGCGTTCGCCTGCGAGCGCCACGCCGACCAGCGGCGGCGCACCGGCGAGGACTTCATCACCCACCCCGTCGAGGTGGCGAAGATCTGCGCCGGCCTCCGCCTCGACACCCAGACGCTGTGTGCGGCGCTGCTGCACGACACGGTGGAGGACACGAGCGCCAGCCTGGATCAGGTGCAGGAGCTGTTCGGCGACTCCGTCGCCCAGCTCGTCGACGGGGTCACCAAGCTCACCGGGATCACCTTCCAAAGCCGTGACGAGAGCCAGGCCGAGAACTACCGAAAGATGATGGTCGCGATGGCCACGGATCTCCGGGTCATCCTGATCAAGCTCGCCGACCGCCTTCACAACATGCGGACCCTGTCGGGGCTGCCGAAGCAGAAGCAAATCGAGAAGGCGCGCGAGACGCTCGAGATCTACGCCCCGCTTGCCCACCGGCTGGGGATCCACGCGATCAAGTGGGAGCTCGAGGACCTCGCCTTCCAGCGCCTGCACCCGCGCAAGTACGACGAGATCAAGAAGCTCGTCTCCCAGCAGCGCGCAGAGCGTGAGCGCTATGTCGACGACGCCGGCCGGTTCCTGAAGCGCGAGCTGAAGAAGGTCGGCATCGAGGCCGAGATCTCAGGGCGCGCCAAGCACTTCTACTCGATCTACTCGAAGATGACCAAGAAGGGGCGCGAGTTCAACGAGATCTACGACCTCACCGCGATGCGGGTGCTGGTGGGCTCGGTCAAGGATTGCTACGGCGCGATCGGGATCATCCATTCGATCTGGAAGCCGTTGCCGGGGCGGTTCAAGGACGTGATCGCGACCCCGAAGATGAACCTCTACCAGGCGCTTCACACGACGGTGATCGGCCCCGAGGGACGGCCGCTGGAGATCCAGATCCGCACTCCGGAGATGCACGAGACCGCCGAGTACGGGATCGCCGCCCACGTCCTCTACAAGGAGGGCGCGCACCCGAAGGGCGACCCCGAGAAGCAGAAGATGACCTGGCTGCGCCAGCTGCTCGAGGTCGAGGGCGACCAGGATCCCACCGAGTTCCTCGAGTCGCTGAAGGTGGACCTGTTCGAGGACGAGGTATTCGTGTTCACGCCAAAGGGCGAGGTCAAGAACCTCTCCGCAGGCTCGACCCCGCTCGACTTCGCTTACGCCGTTCACACCGACGTCGGCCATCGCTGCGTGGG
This sequence comes from uncultured Actinomycetes bacterium, assembly GCA_963740145.1. Classification (GTDB taxonomy): domain Bacteria; phylum Actinomycetota; class Thermoleophilia; order Solirubrobacterales; family 70-9; genus AC-56. The sequence continues at coordinate 148,857 of CAVUDI010000009.1, read as the reverse complement.
CGCCAAGGTGAACGGCAAGATCGTCCCGCTGCACTACCAGCTCAAGTCCGGCGACATCGTCGAGATCCTGACCGCGAAGCAGGAGCGGGGCCCCTCGCGCGACTGGCTGTCGGTGGTGCGGACCAGCCGGGCACGCAACAAGATCCGCGCCTTCCTGAAGCGCGAGAGCCGCGAGGACGCCGAGCGCAGCGGCAGGGAGCAACTCCAGGATGCGATTCGCAAGCGCGGCCTGCCCCCGCAGCGGATCGCGGCCTCGCCGCTGCTCGCCGACGTCACCCGCGAGATGGGGTTCCGCAAGGCCGACGACTTCTACATCGCGGTCGGCCAGGGGAAGATCTCGCCGAAGACCGTCGCCAACAAGGTCTTCCAACGCCTCAAGCAGGGCGAGGCGGTGGCGGGCGACGAGACCGAAGCGCGCCTAGCGGGCGTGCTCGAGGGCCGCGACGAGCGCCAGCGGCGCACCCAGGAGGCCTCCGACTACGGGATCAATGTCAAGGGCGTCGAGGACGTGATGGTCCGGCTCGCGAAGTGCTGCCGTCCAGTGCCGGGCGACACGATCGTCGGCTACGTCTCGCTCGGCCGCGGGATCACCATCCACCGCTCCGACTGCAAGAACGTGGTCGCCTTGCGCAAGTCCCCGGAGCGGTTCACTGACGTTGCCTGGGAGGGCGACAACGCGGCCTCGTACCGGGTCGAGCTCCAGGTCGACGCCTAGGACCGGACCCGCCTGCTGGAGGACCTCTCGCGGACCTTCGCTGAGGCGGGGGTAAACATCATCGACGCCTTCTGCACGACCAAGCACCCGATGGTCAAGAACCGGTTCGTGGTCGAGGTCGGCGACGGCGAGCAGCTGCGCCAGTGCATCGGGCGCCTCCGCAACGTCGACTCGGTGTTCGACGCATACCGCGTGACGCCGACTGGATAGCGAGGTCACAAGACCCCCCGTCAGCGTCGTGGTCCCGTTCCTCGGCCAGCACGAGGACGCGGTGCGCCTGCTCGCGGGGCTCACCCGGCTTCGTCTGGGGATGAGCGACGAGCTGATCGTTGCCGACAACACGATGAGCGGCGTGCTCAGCGGCGTCGCTGGCAGGCCGGTGCGGGTCGCTCGGGCAACGGCGGAGCGCTCCTCCTACCACGCCCGCAACGCGGGGGCGCAAATGGCCGCCAACGGCTGGCTCCTGTTCATGGACGCCGACTGCGATCCGGCCCCCGGGCTCCTGGACGCCTACTTCGCCCAACCAGTGCCGGGCGACTGCGGAGCGATCTCCGGCCTGATCGTCGGCGACCGGACTCAGCGCGGCCTGCTTCCGCGGTACGCAAGGTCGCGCCACTTCTTCAGAGTCGACCACGGTCTGCTTGGCCACGACGCGACGCCGACCGGGAACGTGCTCGTTCGGCGCTCCGCGTTCGAGGCGGTCGGCGGCTTCGAGGAGGGGATCCGGTCGGGTGGCGACATCGATCTGTCGCGGCGCCTGGGGACCGCGGGATGGTCGGTTGAGCATCGACCGGCCGCGGTCGTCGCGCACCGCCATCGCGACAGCCTGCCCGCCTTCATGCGCATGATCGCGCGCTACGGGGCGGGCGCTCGCTGGCTGAACGAGCGCTACCCGGGCTCCGCGCCGCGCTGGCCGCTCGTCAAGGGACTTCGCGGCACGCTGCGCGACTTCGCCTCGCTCGTGGTCCGGGGCCGGCTCGAAGCGGCTCTGTTTCGCGCCATCGACGGCCTGGGCCTGGTCGCCCACAACCTCGGCTACGCGGCGAGCAACCGCCCCCCTCGCGCGGACTAGCTGGACTGGTCTCGCACCGCTGCGCGGATCGCCTCGGCGGTCTGGAGGGCATGCTCCTCGCTCTCGTACTTGTGGCGCGGCCAGAAGAAGCCCCGCAACCCGTCCTTGCGGTTCCGCGGAACCAGGTGGACGTGGACGTGGGGGACGCTCTGGCTGACCACGTTGTTCAGGGCGATGAATGCGCCTTGGGCGCCCATCGCGCTGCGGATGGCGGACGACAGCAGTCGAGCATTCGCGAACAGTGGGGTGATGAGGTCGTCGGGCAGGTCCCAGATCGTCTCGTGATGGTCACGGGGGACCAGAAGCGCATGACCCGGGAACAGCGGCCGGTGGTCTAGGAAGGCGAGCGAGCTCTGGTCCTCGAAGACGACGTGCCCGGCCTCGTCGCCGGCCACGATCGAGCAGAAGCGGCAGCCCTCCGTCCGACCGCGAGTCAGGCAACGATCGTCAGCGCGCGGGGTTCGATGCCGAGTTCGAGCTCGCCGTGATCGCCGATGTAGTCCCCGTCCACCTGGACCGGGAACGGGCGGATGTTGCCCTGAGTGTCGCGGGAGACCGATTCGATCCGGCCCTGGATGATGCCCTCGTAGTGCTTGATCTGCCGGTGCCCCGGGGCACGAAGGCGGTCCAGCAGCACGCGCGCCGCGATCGTCGGCATGTCGCGCTGAGCCGCACGGCCGAGCAGGGCGACAGACAGCGTGCCGTTGTCGAGCTCCGCGCCTTCGCAGACACGGAGCGGCTGGCTGCCGAAGTACGTGAACGGATCGGAGTTCTGGGCGATCGCCGTCACCCCCTCCGCCGAGTCTCCGTCCACCTCGAGGCGCATGCGGATCGGGTTCCGCAGGTAGTGCCCGTAGAAGCCGGAGACCGCCGCCCAGGTGTAGAACCAGCGTCCGCCCCGGGCCTTCAGCCGCGGGCTGGAGTCCACGCGTTTGGCGGCAGTCGCGTCGAGGCCAGCCCCGCAGGCGAACACGAAATGGCGGCCGTTGGCGAGCCCCAGGTCCACCTTGCGGGGCCGGAAGTCGTCGCTGAGGCCGAGCAGGTGCTCGGTGGCGTCGACGACGTCGTTGGGAATGCCCAGCGTGCGGCAGACGACGTTGGTGGAGCCCCCGGGCAACACCGAAACCGGGACGTCGGTTCCGGCGAGGCCGTTGGCGACTTCGTTCAGCGTCCCGTCCCCGCCGAAGGCGACGACAATGTCGTAGCCGCCCTCTCGGGCCTCGCGGCCGATCTCGATCGCGTGGTGCTGCGCCTCGGTCGACACCGCCTCGACGTCGTAACGACCCTGGAGTGCGTAGACGACCAGGTTCTTGAGCCGATCGGAGACCGTCGTCGCGTAGGGGTTGACGATGATCAGCATCCGCTTCTTGCGAATGCGCTCTACCGATCCGGCGCCGTTCGCGGACGCCTCGGTGCGCGGGGGAGAATCGATCGTGGTGGGGTCGGCTGGCACTCTCGAGCCTTCCTCCGCCGGCACGTTACTCAACTGCTCGGAAGCGAATCAGGTCCCCGTCGGGAGTCTCCTGAACCCGCCCCTCCTCGATCAGCAGGTCGACGTGGCCGACTACCTCCGAGAGGGTCAGGAACGCCTGGGTGACGGCGACGTTGCCCCATAGCTCCTGGGCGATCTCGTAGGCCGTGCGCGGGCGCTCGGTGATCAGGTTGAAGATCTTCTCCGCTCGGCGGCGGTGGAGCGCGAAGCGCTCGTCGATCAGCGCGCGATGGTCAACGATCGGCTCGCCGTGCCCCGGGAGCACGATCTGCGCCGGTAGCTCCCTGGTCCGGCGCAGCGATTCGAGGTAGGTCATCAGCGCCCGTGGGCGCTCGTCCGAGCCGTCGAGTGGGCGGGAGATCAGCGGGTTCGAGGAGATGTGGGCGATCAGGTGGTCGGCACAGAGCAGGATTCGCCGCTCGGCGTCCCAGAACAGGGTGTCGGAGGGGCTGTGGCCGGGGCGGTGCTGGACCTCGAGGGCGCGATCGCGGAGGCGAAGCTCCTCCGTGTCGTGAAGCGGCCGCGTCACCTTGGCCTGCGCACCCCAGGCCCGGAAGCTGCGGGATACTGAGCGCAGCGCCGTGACCACGTCCTCGGGGATCCCGTGGCTGAGCATCAGCGAGGCAGCGAAACGGTCATCGAGCTCGACGTCGTTGCCGAAGTTCTCGATGAACGGGACCACGACATCGATCGCCGCCACCTCGGCTCCGGAGCGCGTGGCGATGATCTCGACCAGTCCCAGATGGTCGATGTGCTGATGGGTGAGGACCACGAGCTCGATCTCCTCCAGCGAGCGCCCCAGCGCCGAGAGCTGGCGCTCGAGCTCGTCCAGCGACTTGCCCGAGTTCGGCCCGGTGTCGACCAGGGTCAGCGGCTGGTCCTCGATCAGGTAACAGTTGACGCGCCCGACCGCGAACGGGGTGGGGATCTGGAGCCGATGGATCCCGGCTTCGGCAGCGCGTTCGAGCGCCTCCTCCGGCGTCACGACCGGATCTGGGCCAGGACCTGGTCCCGCTTCAGCTCCATGTCCTCGGGCGAGACAAGCGACTCGAGGTTGAGCCGCAGGAGCGGCTCCGTGTTCGAGGGCCGCACGTTGAAGTGCCATTCCGGGTAGTCGATGGAGACGCCGTCCAACCAGGAGACCTCGCCGTCGGCGTAGTGCTCGGCCAGCTCCTGCATCTTGGCCTCCTGATCGGCAACCTCGGAGTTGATTTCGCCGGAGATGAAGTACCGCTCGCGGAAGGTGCCGACCAGCTCGGACAGCGGCCGGTCCTCGACCGAGAGCAGCTGGAGGACGAGGAGCGCCGGGATGGTGCCCGAATCCGCGCACCAGAAGTCGCGGAAGTAGTAATGGCCGGAGACCTCGCCGCCAAAGGCTGCGGCGCGCTCGCGCATGGCGATCTTGAAGAACGCGTGCCCGACGCGGTTCACGAACGAGCTGCCGCCCAGCTCGCGCACCGTGTCGGGGACGGCACGGCTGGCGCGAACGTCATAGAGGATCACCGCGCCCGGTTCACCCCGGAGCACCTGCTGAGCCAGTAGCGCGGTCAGGAAGTCGCCGTCCACGAACTGGCCCCGGTCGTCGATGAAGAAGCAGCGATCGGCGTCTCCGTCCCAGGCGATCCCCAGGCTCGCCCCCTCCTGGAGCACCCTTTCGACGATTAACCGCCGGTTCTCGGCCAGCAGGGGATTCGGCTCGTGGTCGGGAAACTCTCCGTCGGGGACCCAGTAGCTCGTCACCAGGTCGAGGCCAAGGCGCTCGAGCAGAGGGCCCACCATCGGCCCAGCCATCCCGTTGCCGCCGTCGACGACCACGCGCAACGGCTTGACGCGGTCGGGCTCGATGAACCTCAGCGCGCGGCGGTGAAAATCGTCGTAGACGTCCACCGCCTCGACGGTTCCCCCGCCCGGCGGCTCGGGCAGCCCGGCCTCGATGGTGGCGCGCACGTCGCCGATCCCCGCCTCGCCGGAGAGCGCCAGCGCTCCCTCGCGGACGAGCTTGACGCCGGTGTAGGCCTTCGGGTTGTGCGAGGCCGTCACCATCGCGCCGCCGTCGAGCTCGCGCGAGCCAACCAGCTCGTACAGCATCTCCGTGGCGATCATGCCGGCGTCGAGGACGGTGCAGCCCTCCGCGACCAAGCCGTCGCGCACCCGGCGGGCGATCTCCGGCGCCTCGATCCGCATGTCCCTGCCGAGCCCCACCCGCAGCTCGCCGGGCTCCCTTGCTCGCAGGCGGGCGAGGACCCGGGCGAACGCGCGACCGACGAGGTAGGCGGTGTCGCCGTCGATCTCCTCGCCGTACAGTCCGCGGACGTCGTAAGCCTTGAAGATCCCAGGTGCGACCGTGGCCCCTACCGCATCGCCGGGGGTCAAAACGCGCCCTTCAGGGCCTCATAGCTCTGCTCCAGCGACTGCGGCATCACCCGCGTATCGGCGAGCACGGGCATGTAGTTGGTGTCTCCAGCCCACCGAGGGACCACGTGCAGATGGATATGTCCTTCGTATCCGGCGCCCGCTACGCGCCCCTGGTTGACGCCCACGTTGTAGCCGTGCGGGTCGTACTGGCGGTCGAGCGCCATCATCGCCCGCTGCGCCAGCGCCATGACCTCGGCGACTGTGTCGGCCGTCCAGCTCCTGAAGCGTCGGCAAGTGCTCGAAGGGGGCGACCATCAGGTGGCCATTCGTGTACGGGAACAGGTTGAGGATCACGAAGCAGCGCTCGCCGCGATGGACGATCAGGTTCGCCTCGTCATCCTCCTCGACCGGCTTGGTGCAGAAGATGCACTCCGACTCCGTGTCCTTCGAGGCGTCCTTCACGTAGGGAAGGCGCCACGGCGCCCAGATCCGGTAGTTGGCCACACCTCGCATCGTATGCGCCAGGCACGAAGTCAAGCCGCCTACAAACGAAAGCGGGCCGTCAGGGAGGGCGACGACCCGCTTGAGCCCCGGAAAAGGGGGATCGAGGCTCGCATCATCCGGGTACCCACGTCCTCGGGGATCAAACGAAGGTGGGGGCGACGTGTCTCCCGTTGGACTCTCCTCCCGCAAGCGAATCCATCCCGATGGGGAGTCGTCGCCCCCGCCCAGCGGGCATCGTGCCGAGCGAGGGTCGCCCTGTCCAGTCTGCGTACCTCAACGCAGTACCGGATCGCAGGGCCCAAGGAGTGAAGTGAGCGCCCTACTCCCGCGAGCCCGGCGGCTTCGAGGGCCTCTGCCTCGCTGAGCAAGACGCGCCACCAGACGGCCTTCTTGTCCTGCCACTGGTGACTATCCACTGGGTCTGCTCCATGGGTGCGTCGCTCTCTACACCGCGGCCGCGCTGGCGTACTCGCGCAACGGTCACATCTCCCACGTCTTGTACCTCCTCGATCTCATGGCTGAGATCGGGGACGACTGCGAGGAGATTTTTCCACCAGCTCCGGATACCGTCGTGTCCGCGGAAGGGGCCGCCGCCCTCCAACTCCACAATGCGGGAGTGGGTCTCCACATCGGGGTCGGCGAGCGCGAGGAAGGCGTCTAGGTCGCGTCGGTTGAAGGCGTCACTCGCGAGGTAGGCCAGCTCGACATTCTCCTGCGACATCGTCCGCGGGCGGATACGTCAGTCGGCCAGCGGCAGCAAGTCCTCCACGCCGCTGGTTTCGATCAGATATCTCACCTGGGCAGATGCGCGGAGCATGCGGAGCTCGCGCCCGCTGGTGTCGGACAGCATGGCCGCCGAAATCAGGACACGCAGGCCGATTGAGTCGATGAAGGTGACGCCGCCGAGGTCGAGGATGACACCAAAGGAGCTCGCTCTGATCGCCTGCCGGAGCTCCGCCTCGAATACCTTCGCAGAGGCCAGGTCGAGCTCTCCCCATGCTCGAACGAGAACTGCGTCGCCTTCCGGCTCCAGCTCGATGTCCAGCCCACCCGCCTCACGCTTCCGATCCAGTACGCCCAATGCGTCCCTTTCGTTGTCGTGACGAAGCCGCGATTCAGGTCCTGAGCAAGGGCTCAGGAGTGAGCCGGTCTTCCACGGTCACTATAAGCGCTTGCAGGGGATTTGGGCGTTGATAGCCCGCTGGGCGCTGATGCTGGCTACAGCCAGCCGCGGCGGCGGAAGTACGCGACCATCCCGACCAGCAGGACGAGCATGGCGCCGACGACCACGAAGAAGTCCTCGGGGTCGCCCTCGCCCGGAACGCCGACGTTCATCCCCCAGATGCTGGCGATCAGGGTGAGGGGCAGCACGATCACGCTGATCGCGGTCAGGAAGCGCAGGATGTCGTTGACGCGGTGTGAGATCACCGACTCGTTGGTGTCCTCCAGCGCCTCGACGACCTCCTTGTAGTTCTCGAGCATGTCCCAGATGCGCTCGTGGGCATCGACGATGTCGTCGAAGTAGACCTCGAGCTCGCCCTCGGTGGGCGCCAGGAAGGGCTGCTTGGCGTTCTCGAGGTCGCGCAGCACCGTCCGCTGGGGGCGGACCACCTTGCGGAAGTTGATGATCTCCTGCTTCACGTTGGAGATGTCGCGCACGACCTCCTCGGAGCGGCCCGAGAAGATCTCGTCCTCGACCGCGTCCAGCTTGTTGCCGATCTTGCGCAGCATCGGGAAGCAGTAGTCGAAGCTGTCGTCGACGATCCGGTAGAGCAGGTATCCGGAGCCCTTGGAGAAGTGCTGCTCGCGCAGCTCCTCCTTGGCGCGGCAGCGCTCGAACAGGTACTCGACCGGCTGCAGCGGCTGGTTGGGGATCGTGACCAGGTAGTTCGGGCCGACGAAGATGTCCAGCTCGCCCGCGTTCAGGCGCCCGACCGCACGATCGAAGACCGGGAAGTGCAGGACGATGAACAGGTAGTCCGGGTACTCGTCGATCTTCGGGCGCTGGTTGCGCGACAGGACGTCCTCGAGGTCGAGCGGGTGGAACCCGAACTGCTCCTCGAGCCAGGCGCACTCGAGCGGCGAGGGGCTCTCGATGTTGACCCAGCGCAGCCCCTCGGCGGTGATCGTCTCGACGTTCGGCTTGCGCTCCTTGGGCTCAGGCGCAGGCGCGACGAGCTGGCCGGCCCGGGCCAACCTTCGTAGCCTCGGCTTCGGGAGGTTCGGCATCGCTTGACATCTCGCTCGGTCGCTCGTCCATCTCGTCAGCACTAAGGGTACGTCGGCCCGACTGCGCAGGCGACGTTGAACGGTCGCACCGTCGCAATCGGAGCCGGCATGCCGGGCGAGCCGGGTGCGTGCCGGTTGCGGTATAGTCCGCCGCCACATAACCACCACATCAAGAGGGGTGGAGGGACTGGCCCGTTGAAACCCCGGCAACCCCCCGGAGCTAACGCGAAGGGGTAGGTGCCAATTCCAGCAGGTAGAGAGCCTGGGAGATGTGAGGTGGAAGTCCCAACAGGACCTCTGCTCACCAGCCCGGCAGAGGTCTTTTTGTAGGTGACAAGGACGCGACGGGACAGAAAGAGAGGCTAGAGGCGATGGCGCTGGAGGCACTGGTCTGCAAGGAGTGCGAAACGCGCTACCCGCTGGAGGCTCGCTATGTCTGCGAGCGCTGCTTCGGCCCGCTCGAGGTCTCCTACGACTTCTCCGAGCTCGACCCCGGCGAGGCCCGCCGCAAGATCCAGGCCGGCTCGCGAGGCATCTGGCGCTACGCGGACTTCCTCCCCTTCTCCGAGCGCCCCCGCGATCCACTCGAGCCGGGGCTGACGCCCCTGGTCCGCGCCGACCGGCTCGCCGAGCGCCTCGGGCTGGGGGAGCTGTGGATCAAGAACGACGCCGCCAACCCGACCCACTCGTTCAAGGATCGCGTCGTCGCGGTCGCCCTGGCGAAGGCGCGCGAGCTCGGCTTCGAGACGGTCGCCTGCGCCTCCACGGGCAACCTCGCCAACGCCGTCGCCGCTCATGCTGCGGCGTCCGGGCTGGACTCCTACGTGTTCGTGCCCGCCGACCTCGAGGAGCAGAAGCTGCTCGCCACCGGCGTCTACGGGACGCGCCTGGTCGGCGTCCGCGGCACCTACGACGACGTCAACCGCCTCTGCACCCAGCTCTGCGAGACGCGGCCGTGGGCGTTCGTCAACGTCAACCTGCGGCCGTACTACTCCGAGGGCTCGAAGACGCTCGCCTACGAGACCGTCGAGCAGCTCGGCTGGTCGCTGCCCGACCGGGTCGTCTGCCCGATCGCCTCCGGCTCGCTGTTCACGAAGATCGCCAAGGGGTTCGCTCAGTGGCTGGAGCTCGGACTGGTCGAGGGCGAGCTGCCGGCCTTCAACGGCGCCCAGGCGGCGGGCTGCAGTCCCGTCGCCACCGCGTTTGCCGAGGGCTGGGAGACCTGCAAGCCGCAGCGGCCGGAGACGATCGCCAAGAGCCTCGCGATCGGCGACCCCGCCGACGGCGTCTACGCCCTCGACCTGGCGCGGCGAACGGGCGGCGCGATCGACTCGGTCTCCGACGACGAGATCCGCGACGGCATCCGCCTGCTGGCCGAGACGACCGGCATCTTCACCGAGACCGCCGGCGGCGTGACGGTGGCCGTGCTGGCCAAGCTCGCCGAGCGCGGCGACATCGATCCCTCCGAGCGCGTCGTCGTCTACATCACCGGCGAGGGCCTGAAGACGCTCGACGCGACCCGGGAGGGCTTCCGGATGCTCGAGATCGAGCCCACGCTCGAGGCCTTCGAGGCCGAGCTGGAGCCGGTCGCCACTCGCTAAGGTTCTCGGCCGATGGCGGTCACCGTGAAGATCCCCACGCAGCTCCGGGGCGTGACCGAGGGCGAGAGCGAGATCGAGGTCGACGGGGGCACCGTCGGCGAGGCGCTCGACGCCGTCTTCGATCAGCACGCCGAGCTTCGCGAGCGGATCACCGAGGACGGAGGCCTGCGCAGGTTCGTGAACGTCTACGTCTCGGGTGAGGACATCCGCTTCCAGGACGGACTGGAAACGGAGCTCTCCGACGGCGACGAGGTGACGATCCTGCCCGCCGTCGCCGGCGGCTGAGCGCAGACCCGGCCCGGCTCGGCGCATCCGGCGATCCCATACCCTGCGGCCGTGGAAGGCATGGGCCCGGTGGTCATCCTCTGCGGCGGACGCGGCACCCGCCTCCAGGAGCACACGCACGCGATTCCCAAGGCGCTGGTGGAGATCGGCGACAGGCCGATCCTCTGGCACGTGATCCGGATCTACGCCGCCCAGGGCCTGCGCCGCTTTCTGCTTCTCACGGGCTACCTCGGAGAGATGATCGAGGAGTTCGTGATCACGACGGAGTGGCCGGAGCCGGTTGAGATCGACTGCGTCGATACGGGGCTGGACACCCCCACGGGAGGACGGATCGCGCTGGCGCGCGAGCGCCTGGCCGGGCAGGCGTTCTGCGCCACCTACGCCGACGGGGTGGCCGACCTGGACCTCGAGGCGCTGATGGCCTTTCACCGCGGCCACGGCGACCTCGGCACGGTGACGGTGGTCAGGCCTCGGACCCAGTTCGGGGTCGCCGAGCTGGACGCGGACGATCGTGTCCTGGGGTTCGAGGAGAAGCCACGCCTGGAGCACTGGGTCAACGGCGGGTTCTTCTGCTTCGAGCCGGGCTTCCTCGACTACCTGGCCGCCGACAGCGTCCTCGAGCAGGCGCCGCTCCGCCACCTGGCGGCCGCCGGGCAGCTGCGCGCCTTCCGGCACACCGGCTTCTGGGACTGCATGGACACCTACAAGGACGCCGTGATGCTCAACGACCTGTGGGGCGGGGGCAGGGCGCCGTGGGCCGTCTGGGAGCGGGACGCCGCCACCGAGGCCGGTGCCCGCTAGCTCGGCTCTGGTCACCGGCGGGCTCGGGTTCGTCGGCGCCTGGCTCTGCAGGGAGCTGCTCGGGCGCGGCCAGCGGGTCGTCTCGCTGGACCGGCCCGCACGCGAGGGCCGGCCCTCGGCGCTGGCGCTGCTGGGGATCGAGGACCAGGTCGCCCAGGTCGAGGGCGACCTTCTCGACGCGGAGCTCCTGCGGCGCACGCTGGCCGGTCAGCAGGTGAGCGCGGTGTTCCATCTGGCCGCGCAGACGATCGTCGGCACCGCCGCCGCCTCCCCGGCCCCGACCTTCGAGACCAACGTCCGCGGCACCTGGACCCTGCTGGAGGCCTGCCGCGAGCATGGGGTGGAGCGGGTCGTCGTCGCCTCCTCCGACAAGGCGTACGGCGCCCACGACGAGCTGCCCTACCGCGAGGACTTCGCGCTGCGGCCGACGGCGCCGTACGAGTCCAGCAAGGCTGCCGCCGATCTGATCGCGCGCAGCTACTGGCACTCCTACGGGCTGCCGGTTGCCGTGACCCGGTTCGCCAACATCTACGGGGGCGGGGACACGAACTTCTCGCGCCTGATCCCGGAGGCGGTCAGCGCGGCGCTCGACGGCCGCCCGCCGGTGCTTCGCTCCGACGGCTCGCCCGAGCGCGACTTCCTCTACGTCGAGGACGCGACCCGCGCCTACGTGGCGATCGCCGACGCCCTCGACCGCGACGAGGTTCGCGGCGAGGCCTTCAACGCGGGCGGCGGCCGCCCGCATCCGGTGGGCGAGGTCGTGGAGCTGATCGCGAGACTGGCGGGAACGGGCGTCGCGCCGGATGTCCGCGGCACGGGGAACCCGGCCGGGGAGATCGACCGCCAGTACGTCGATCCCGCGAAGATCCGCGAGCTGGTCGGCTGGGAGCCCGAGGTAGACCTCGAACAGGGACTGCGTCGGACGATCGACTGGTACCGGGCGCATCCCGAGGCCCGTGCCCCGGCACCGCCTGAAGCGCGGCTAATAAATTCCTGAAAGATCGGCCGGAGGCCCGGATCTCTCCCTCGCGTGCCGAATAATGAGGATGAATCGCGCGAAGGAGGAATCTCAGTGTCTCCTGTTGTCCTCGGTTTCGGCGTACTCGACGCGATGATCGCGGCTCAGGCCGCCTACGCGGCACGCGATCTCAGTCGCAAGAAAGCACGCAAGCCCAAGAAGTAGCCTCTCGCCCGATGTTCGGGCGCCCGCGACCGTCGAGTACCTGCGGCGCCGACCGTCAAGTCGGTGCCGCTCCCGCTTGAGCAATCGCGCTCGGGGGAAGAACGCGCCCGACAGGACTCGAACCTGTGACCTCGTGCTCCGGAGGCACGCGCTCTATCCAACTGAGCTACGGGCGCCGAGGGTCAGTCTAGCCCTGCTCGCCACGGCAGCATTACGCACGATTGGGGGTGTCCGCTTCCGCTGGACCGAGATTGTTTGCGCTGGGGTCTCAGCAGGTGTAAGGTTGCTGACGGGTGGGAGGTCGCGCGCGCCGAGGCCGCTCTCCCCTGCATAGCGGACGTTCCCCTTGGGGTATGGGGTGGGACGGACGAAAGCTCTGGCAATCACGTTTGCTTTCGAGGATTCGTTTATGAGCGTCCTTTCTCTCTCCACACTCCGCCGGCACGGTGACCTGATCGTCTCGGCCGCCGGCGAGCTAGATGCGGAAACCGCCTGGCAGTTGAACACGGCGCTGCGCAACCAGGAGCCGCGGCTCGAGCGTGTGATCCTCGACCTCCGGCAGGTGATCAGGATCGACGGGGTCGGGATCGGCGCGATCGTGACCGCGGACTCGCAGACTCGTGAAGACGGCCAGGAGCTGGTCGTGGTGCGCCCGCCGGCCGACGTGGAGCGCTGGCTGTGGCTTACCCACAGGGACGAGCACGTTCGGGTGGTCGACGACCTCCCCGGGTTGATCGGATCGCAGCCCGAGGTGCCCCGATGAATCACCCGGACTTCCGCGAGATGACTTTCGAGACCTGCGTGGCGCGTGGCGGCCCCGCTTCGGCGGCGACTCCCCCTGCTGCCCGTGCTGCGCAGCGCGTGGCCTGGATGTCGGGATGCTCGATTTCCGCGGCTCGACCGCGGGAAGGGAGCTCATCCAGCTGAGGGGCGGGAGGCGGCGTCCGGCGCATGATCGCCTCCCGTCCCGCCGCGCAGCTTCCGGCCCGCTCGTCGCTGAGAGCGCGGATACCGTAGGGGCATGGACCTCTCGGTCGTATTCCTCGGCACCGGCGGCTCCGTGCCCACCGCGCGGCGTGCCACGGCCTGCCTGCTGGCGCGGGTAGGCGGCGAGCGGCTGCTGTTCGACTGCGGCGAGGGGTCGCAGCGCCAGATGCAGCGATCCACCGGCCTGGTGCAGGTGGACGAGATCTATCGTCACCCACTACCACGCCGACCACTACCTGGGGCTGCCGGGCCTGCTGAAGACCTACGACCTCCAGGGCCGCGAGCGCCCGCTGCGGATCGTCGGCCCGCCGGGGCTGACCGCCCTGTTCGAGGCCCTCCACCGGATCGTCGGCCGGATCTCCTACGAGGTCGAGCTGGTCGAGCTCGACCAGGGCGAGGCGATTCGCCACGACGGCTACGAGGTGCGCTGCTTCCAGGTCGAGCACCAGGTCCGCGCCCACGGCTACGCGCTGGTCGAGGACCAGCGGCCGGGGCGCTTCGACCCCGAGCTGGCGGCGAGCCTGGGGGTCGAGCCCGGCCCCGACTTCGGACAGCTCCAGGCCGGGGAGGCGGTGCCGGGGGCAGACGGCCAGGTTCGCCCCGAGCAGGTGATGGGCGAGCCCCGCCGCGGCCGCAAGGTGGTGATCACCGGGGACACCGCGCCGTGCGAGATGACCCGGGTGGCCGCCCACCAGGCCGAGCTGCTCGTGCACGATGGGAGCTTCGCCGACGACGAGCTCGAGCGAGCGGTCGAGACCGGCCACTCGACCGCCCGGCAGGCGGCGGAGCTGGCGCAGGAGGCGGGCGTCAAGCTCCTGGCGCTGGTTCACGTCTCCTCGCGCTACGACGTCCGCGACGTCCTCGCCCAGGCGCGCGAGGCCTTCTCCGGCCACCGAGGCGCCGCGCGACTTCGACCTGGTCGAGATCCCCTTCCCCGAGCGCGGCGAGCCGCGGCTGGTGGAGAACGGGGCGCGGGCGACGGCAGCCCGCCAGACGCCTAGCCCAATGGCGCGGCCAGATCGGCGATCGCCTGGGCGACGGCGATCGGCTGGTCCTCCTGGAGGAAGTGCTTGGCCGGAAGCAGGATCGGGTCGTCGACCCCCAGCACCCTCTGAACCACCCGCATCTGATCGAGCCCCAGCGCCGGGTCGCGCTCGCCCCACACGATCCGAGCCGGGTACGGTCGCCCGGCCAGGCCCTCCCAAAGAAAGCGCTGCTTCTCCTCGGTGAGCTCGAAGCCCCGCATGATCCGCAGGAAGGCGCGCCCTCCGTCGTCGCGCTTGAGCAGCTCGTAGTGGGCGTAGACCTCGTGGCGCGGCACGGCGCGCCGGTCGGCGATCCCCTGTAGGTAGAAGATCTCGGAGAAGGCGAAGCGGGAGAGCGTGCGCAGCGAGATCTGGCCGAGCCCCGGGATCGCGAACGGGCGCATCGACCAAGGCCGCCGGAAGCCCACCAGCTCCAGCATCATGTTGAGCGCGGTCAGCGAGTGCACGCGGTCGGGGTTGCGGATCGCCCACTCGAAGCCGATCGGGCCGCCGATGTCGTGCACGACCAGGTGGCAGCGCTCGATCCCGAGCGCGTCGATCGCCTCGCCGGTCCAGCGGGCGAGGCCCGGACCACGAGTAGTCGAAGTCGTCGGGGCGATCCGCGAGCCCGAGGCCCGGGAAGTCGAACGCCACGCCGCGAAGCCCCTGCTGGGCGAGCACCGGGATCACCTTGCGATAGAGGAAGGAGCTCGAGGGGACGCCGTGCAGGAGCACGACCGGCGCCCCTCGTCCCTGCTCGCGCACGAAGCTCGTCGTGCCCCCGGCCGCAAACCGCTGGCCGGCGGCGCGATGGACCTCGATCGCCTCGCGGGCGTCCTCGCGGCTGCTCATCGCTTCGGCTTGCCGTTCCGCATCGGTGCGATCCTCTCATCCCAGGGCGGCTGTCGGGCTCGAGGGTGGAGGCGAATCGGTTCGGGGGAACGGCTGCTAGTCTCGCCGCGTCGGTTCCTTTAACCCGGTCCAGAGAGGCCAGGAAGGGGCGAGCGTGAGCAGCAAGGACAAGGTCGTCCTCGACCGCGACGATCTGCGCCGCACCCTGGTGCGGATCGCCCACGAGATCGTCGAGAAGAACCCGGGCTCCGATCATCTCGCGCTGGTCGGCATCCACACCCGCGGCGCCGTCCTGGGCCAGAGGCTGCACGCGCTGGTCGGCGAGCTGACCGGGTTCGGAGGTGCCGTTCGGCGACCTCGACATCTCCTTTTACCGCGACGACGTCAACGCCCGCCAGCCCGGCGCCGGGCCGGTCGTCCACGCCTCGCACCTGGACTTCGACCTCGACGGGCGCACCGTGGTGCTGGTCGACGACGTCCTGTTCACCGGGCGCACGGTGCGGGCGGCGATCGACGCCCTGTTCGACTACGGGCGCCCCGAGCGGGTGCAGCTCGCGGTGCTCGTCGACCGCGGCCACCGCGAGCTCCCGATTCGCCCCGACTACGTCGGCAAGAACCTGCCGACCTCTCGCGAGGAGCGGGTCTACGTGCGGGTCGAGGAGCTGGACGAGGTCGACGAGGTGACGATCGCCACCACCGTGGAGGCGGCGCGGCGATGAGGGACCTGCTGGCGATCGCCGACCTGGAGCGCTCCGACATCGAGCGGATCACCGACCGGGCGGAGGGGTTCGCCGAGGTCGGGCGGCGCGACATCAAGAAGGTGCCGACGCTGCGCGGGCGCACGATCATCAACCTCTTCTACGAGTCGAGCACCCGCACCAGCTCCTCGTTCGAGCTGGCGGCGAAGCGACTGTCGGCCGACGTGGTCACGGTGAAGGCGGCCGGCTCCTCGATCGACAAGGGCGAGTCGCTGAAGGACACGATCGCCACCCTCGGCGCCTACGGGCCCGAGGCGATCGTGATCCGCTCGCCGCACGCCGGCGCCGCCGAGCTCGTCGCCCGCTGGAGCGAGGCCGCGGTGATCAACGCCGGGGACGGCAAGCACGAGCATCCCAGCCAGGCGCTGCTCGACGTCTACACGCTGCGGCAGCGGCTCGGCTCGCTGGAGGGAAAGCGGATCTGGATCGTCGGCGACGTGCTGCACAGCCGCGTCGCCCGCTCGAACGTGCTCGCCTTCGGCGCCATGGGGGCCGAGGTGACGGTCTGCGGCCCGCCGACGCTGATCCCGCGCGGGTTCGAGGAGGCGCTCGGGTGCCGGGTCTCCTACGAGCCTCGACGACCTCGGCGAGGCCGACGTCGTCTATGCGCTGCGCATGCAGCGGGAGCGGATGCGCGAGTCCTTCGTGCCCTCGATCCGCGAGTACGCCGCCCGCTACCAGATCGACTCGCGCCGGCTCGGCCCACGCCAGCTGCTCATGCACCCGGGTCCCGGTGAACCGGGGCGTCGAGCTCTCACCCGAGGTGATCGACGGCCCCAACTCGCTGATCGCCGAGCAGGTCGAGAGCGGCCTGGTGGTGCGGATGGCGATCCTCTACGAGCTGCTGGCGGGCGGGCGGCCGCGCCCCGGCGGTGCCCGCGCGGGCGACCCCGACGAGCTGCCCGAGCCGACGCCGATCAAGGAGCCCGCGTGAGCGAATCGAGATCGATCGCCTCGCTGGATTGGCGCGGCGGCAAACGGCGGAGCCGGGGGCGACCTGGTGCTGCGGCGGGCCTCGGTGCTCGACCCGCGGGCGGGCATCGACGGCACCTACGACGTGGTCGTGCGAGGCGGGCGAGATCGCCGAGCTGGCGGAGCCCGGAAGCGCCGAGCCGGAGTCGTCGGGCGGGGGCGACGTCGAGCTGATCGAGGCCGAGGGCAAGGCCGTGTTTCCGGCCTTCTTCGACCCTCACGTCCACCTCCGCACCCCGGGCGACGAGGACGAGGAGGACATCGAGACCGGCACGCGCGCCGCGGCGGCGGGAGGCTACTGCGGGATCCTGGCGATGGCGAACACCCAGCCGCCCGGTGCAGACGGCCGCTGACGTTCGCGCCCTGCGCGAGCGGGCGGCCGACGAGGCCTCCGTCCCGGCGGGATTCCTGGCCTGCGTCACCCGGGACATGGCGGGCGAGGAGCTGACCGAGATGGCCGAGCTGCGCGACGCCGGGGCCGCCGGGTTCTCGGACGACGGCCTGCCGATCTCCAACGCGCGCGTGCTGCGGCGCGCGCTTCAGTACCAGCGGCTGGTCGGAGCTCCGATCGCGCTCCACGAGGAGGACCACGACCTGTCCCGGCCCGCCGGGCCGCACCAGCCGCACCTCGGCGGCGCGATGCACGAGGGGCTGGTCTCGGCCGCCCTCGGCCTGGCCGGCATCCCCTCGATCGCCGAGTCGACGATGATCGCCCGCGACGCCGCGCTGGCCGCCTACGAGGACGCACGCGATTCACGTCCAGCACCTGTCGGCGCGCGAGTCGGTGGAGGCCGTGGCGGCCGCGAAGCAGGCGGGAGTCGAGATCAGCTGCGAGGCGACGCCGCATCACCTGACGCTGACCGACGAGGCGGTTCAGGAGCCTCGATGCGCGCTTCAAGATGAACCCGCCGCTTCGCTCCGAGGACGACCGCCAGGCGCTGATCGAGGGCCTGCGCTCGGGCGTGATCGACTGCGTGGCCACCGACCACGCGCCGCATTCGGTGGACGAGAAGGAGGTCCCGTTCGAGGAGGCGGCGATGGGGGTGACCGGGCTCGAGACGGCGTTCTCGGTCCTGCACACCGACCTGGTCCTGCCCGGGGTGCTCGAGCTCGCGCGTCCTGGTCGACCGGATGAGCGCCGGCGCGGCCCCGTTCGGGCTCGAGCCTCCCAGCCTGGCTCCGGGAAGCGAGGCGAACCTGGTGCTGTTCGACCCGGAGGCCGAGTGGGAGGCGGGCGCCGAGGGCTGGGAGAGCCGCTCCCACAACTCCTGCTTCGCGGGCCGCGACCTGCGCGGGCCGGGTGCTGATGACCGTGGTCGCCGGCCGGGTCGCCTACCGCCAGCGCAGCTTCGCGATGGGGGTCGCATGAGCGCGCCGAAGCTCGACCCGCAGCGGGCCGCACTGGTGGTGATCGACGTCCAGGAGGGGTTCCGGAAGGCGGTGCCGAGCTTCGACCAGGTCGCCCGGGCGACCGCCGCCCTGGTCAAGGGGGCGAAGGCGGTCGGGATCCCGATCGTGGTCACCGAGCAGTATCCGAAGGGCCTCGGCAGCACCGTGCCCGAGGTCGCGGAGCAGCTGCCCGAGGGCGCTGACGCCGATCGAGAAGGTCTGCTTCTCGGCCCCCGAGGCCGAGGGGTTCGACCTCGCCGGTCGAGACCAGGCGCTGGTCTGCGGGATCGAGGCGCACGTCTGCGTCAACCAGACGGCGCTCGACCTGCTCGACGAGGGGGTCGAGGTGCACGTGGCCAGCGACGCGGTCGGGTCGCGCTTCGACCGAGAACCGCGAGATCGGCCTGGCCAAGGCCGAGCGCGCCGGGGCGGTGATCACCAGCGTCGAGACGGCGCTGTTCGAGCTCGTCGGGCGTGCCGGGACCGACGAGTTCAAGCAGGTGCAGAAGGTGGTCCTCGACTACGCGCCCAACCCGTCATGAGCGGGTACGTGCTGCTGGAGGACGGGGCGCGCTTCGACGGCGAGCTGTGCGAGGGCGGCGAGTGGGTCACCGGCGAGGTGGTCTTCAACACCGCGATGACCGGCTACCAGGAGTCGGTGACCGACCCCTCATACGCGGGCCAGATCATCACCTTCACCTATCCGCTGATCGGCAACTACGGCGTCGCGCAGGCGGCGATGGAGTCCGATCGCGCCCAGGCGCGCGGGGTGATCATGCGCGAGGGCAAGAACGCCGAGGACTCGGCCGAGGCCGAGGGCGGGTGGCTCGACTGGCTGCGCGACTGCGGGGTGCCGGCCATCAGCGGCGTGGACACGCGGGCTCTCGTGCGCCACATCCGCGACCGGGGGGCGATGCGCGGCGGGATCTTCCCCGGCGAGCTGCGCGGAGGCCGAGGCCCGCGAGCGGGTGGAGGCGCGAGCCGCCGATGCATGGGCGCCGACCTGGCGCGCGAGGTGACCCCCGACGAGCCCGGTCGAGCTCGAGCCGGAGGCTAGGGCCCGCACGTGGTCGGCATCGACACCGGGATCAAGCTCTCGATAATTCGGCAACTTCGCGAGCGAAATTGCCGGTTGACTTTGCTCCCGTGCTCAGCCAGCCGCGACGAAGTCTTGGCGAGGGATCCCGACCTCGTCTTCCTGGCCAACGGCCCGGGCGACCCGGCGGCGCTCGACTACGTCGTGGAGACGGTCCGCGAGCTGGTCGGCAAGCGGCCCGTGTTCGGCATCTGCCTGGGCCACCAGCTCCTCTGCCGCGCGGTGGGCCTGGAGACCTTCAAGCTGCCCTTCGGCCACCGAGGCGCCAACCACCCGGTCAAGGACCTGGCCACGGGGCGGATCGAGATCACCTCCCAGAACCACGGCTTCGCGGTCCAGGGGCCGAACGGCGAGCCGCGGATCGAGGGCGACGAGCCGATTCGCTGGGAGACCGACTTCGGCGCCGCCGAGCTCTCCCACCTGAACCTCTACGACCGCACGGTCGAGGGGCTGGTGCTTCGCGACGTCCCCGGCGCCACCGTCCAGTACCACCCCGAGGCCGGGCCCGGCCCCCACGACGCCCGCTACCTGTTCGACCGCTTCCTGGAGCTGGCGGCGTGAGGAGCCACGAGCACGCCAATGCCTAGGCGCGACGACATCCGAAGATCCTCCTGATCGGCTCGGGGCCGATCGTGATCGGCCAGGCGGCGGAGTTCGACTACTCCGGCGCGCAGGCGTGCAAGGTGCTGCTCGCCGACGGCTACGAGGTCGTGCTCGTCAACTCCAACCCGGCCACGATCATGACCGACCCCGAGTTCGCCCACCGCACCTACGTCGAGCCGCTGACCCCGGACTCGGTGGAGCGGATCATCGAGCGCGAGCGGCCCGACGCGCTGCTGCCCACGCTCGGCGGCCAGACGGCGCTCAACCTCGCCTCGGCGCTCCACGAGGCGAAGGTGCTCGAGCGCTGCGGGGTGGAGCTGATCGGCGCCGACTACGAGGCGATCCGCCGCGCCGAGGACCGCGAGGTCTTCCGCGAGACGATGGAGGGCGCCGGGCTCCGGGTCCCCTGGTCCGAGATCGTGCGCAGCGTCGGCGAGGCGGAGCGGGCGCTCGCCGACGGGCGCATCGAGCTGCCCGCGATCGTGCGGCCCGCGTACACGCTGGGCGGCGAGGGGGGAGGCGTGGGGCGAACCGAGACCGAGCTTCGCCAGGTCGTCTCCGAGGGCCTCGCGGCCAGCCCGATCAACCAGGTGCTGGTGGAGGAGTCGGTGCTCGGCTGGGGCGAGTTCGAGCTCGAGGTGATGCGCGACCGCAACGACAACGTGGTCGTCGTCTGCTCGATCGAGAACGTCGACCCGATGGGCGTCCACACCGGAGACAGCGTCACGGTGGCCCCCGCCCAGACGCTCACCGATCGCCTCTACCAGGAGCTGCGCGACCAGGCCCTGCGGGTGATCCGGGCCGTCGGGGTGGAGACCGGCGGCTCGAACATCCAGTTCGCGGTCGAACCCGAGCAGCGGCGAGGTGGTCGTGATCGAGATGAACCCCCGCGTCTCGCGCTCCTCGGCGCTGGCCTCGAAGGCCACCGGGTTCCCGATCGCCAAGATCGCCGCCAAGCTGGCGGTCGGCTACGCGCTCGAGGAGATCCCCAACGACATCACGAAGGCGACCCCCGCCTCCTTCGAGCCGACGATCGACTACGTGGTCACCAAGATGCCGCGGTTCGCGTTCGAGAAGTTCCCGGGCGCCGAGGGAGGCCTGTCGACGCACATGAAGTCGGTGGGGGAGGCGATGGCGATCGGCCGCACCTTCCGCGAGTCGTTCGCGAAGGCGATGCGCTCGCGCGAGCTCGACTCCGAGGCGCAGATACCCGACGACACCGGACGAGCTGCTCGACCGCCTGGTGACCCCGGCTCACGACCGCTACGACCTGATCCTGGAGGCGTTCCGGCGCGGCGTCGACCCGGACACGATCGGGGAGCGGACCTCGATCGACCCCTGGTTCCTGCGGGAGCTGAGGGCCCTGGCGACGGAGGGAGACGGCACCGGCTCGGGCGTTCGCACCTTCAAGTCGGTCGACACCTGCGCGGCGGAGTTCGAGGCCCGCACGCCCTACTACTACTCCGCCCACGAGCGTCCAGCCAGAACCGGCCGCGCCGGAGTCGCGAGGACGCGGCCGGCAGTGAAGTCCGTCGAGGGGACCGCCCCTCGGTGGTCATCCTCGGCTCGGGCCCGAACCGGATCGGCCAGGGGATCGAGTTCGACTACTGCTGCGTGCACGCGGCGATGACCGTGCGCGAGTCCGGCCGCGACGCGGTGATGATCAACTGCAACCCGGAGACGGTCTCGACCGACTACGACACCTCCGATCGCCTCTACTTCGAGCCCCTGACCGCCGAGGACGTGCTGGCGGTGATCGAGGCGGAGCGCCCCGAGGGCGTGGTGGTGCAGTTCGGCGGCCAGACGCCGCTGAAGCTCGCCCGGGCGCTGGAGGAGGCCGGCGCGCGCCTGCTGGGCACGCCCGTGGACGCGATCGACCTGGCCGAGGATCGCGGCCGCTTCGGTGC
The DNA here is from genome assembly GCA_963740145.1 of uncultured Actinomycetes bacterium. GTDB lineage: Bacteria > Actinomycetota > Thermoleophilia > Solirubrobacterales > 70-9 > AC-56. The sequence goes on along the minus strand of CAVUDI010000009.1, from coordinate 127,031 downwards.
GCTCCTGCGGCGGCTTGGCATCGCCCACCCGCCCTACGGCACCGCGCTGTCGGCCGACGAGGCGGCGGTGATCGCGGAGGAGGTCGGCTTCCCGCTGCTGGTACGTCCCTCCTACGTGCTCGGGGGCCGGGCGATGGAGATCTGCTACACGCCCGAGGGGCTGGCCGCCTACCTGGAGCAGAACGTGAAGGCCGACCAGGAGCACCCGCTGCTGCTCGACCGGTTCCTCGAGGACGCGATCGAGGTGGACGTCGACGCGCTCGCCGACGGCACCGACGTGCGGGTGGCCGGGATCATGCAGCACGTCGAGGAGGCGGGCGTCCATTCCGGGGATTCGGCCTGCGTGCTGCCGCCGATGAGCCTCGGCGAGGAGATGCTCGCCGAGATCCGCGAGACCACCAGCCGGATCGCGCTGGAGCTGGGCGTGGTCGGGCTGATCAACATCCAGTACGCGGTCGCCGGCGGCCGGCTCTACGTGCTGGAGGCGAATCCGCGCGCCTCGCGGACGGTGCCGTTCGTCTCCAAGGCGATCGGCGCCCCGCTGGCCAAGATCGCCTGCCGGCTGATGCTGGGGGAGGCCCTCGCCGACCAGGAGCTGCCCGAGGCTGCCCGGCGACCACGTCAGCGTCAAGGAGGCGGTGCTGCCGTTCGCCCGCTTCGCCGGCGCCGACTCGGTGCTCGGCCCGGAGATGAAGTCGACCGGCGAGGTGATGGGAATCGCCTCCGACTTTCCGACCGCCTTCGGCAAGGCCCAGTCGGCCGCCGGCATCGCGCTGCCGCGCGCCGGGCACCGTGTTCATCACCGTGACCGACACGGACAAGCCGGCCGCCACCCAGCTCGCCGCCAGGTTCCACGACATGGGCTTCCGGATCATCGCCACCCGGGGGACGGCGCAGGCGATCTCGCGCATGGGCGTGCCGGTGAAGGCGATCAACAAGATCGCCGAGGGCTCGCCCCACGTGGTCGACTTCATCCGCAACCGCGAGGTCGACCTGGTGATCAACACGCCGACCGGCAGCGGCGCCCGCAGTCGACGGCTACGAGATCCGCACCGCGGCCGTGCGCCAGGGAGTCCCCTGCGTGACCACGATGACCGGAGCCTCGGCGGCCGCGAGGGCGATCTTCGCCCAGCGCGAGCAAAGCGCCGGAGCCGCGATCGCTCCAGGAGCTTCATGACAGGCCAGCGGACTCGAGACAGCGAACGGCTGTCTGACCCGGCTGACGCGCCGGGTCGACGTCGCGGCGCCGCCGGGGCGGCGGCTGTGCGAGGTCACGGACAACCGCGAGTCGGGCGGCTACCGGATCTTCTCGGCGCTCGACCGCTCGGGCCCCGAGCCGCGGCGCCGGCCAGTTCTACATGCTCGCCGCGGCCGACGGCTGGGGCCAGCGCGACGGACGCCCCTACCTGCCTCGGGCCTTCTCGGTGGCCGAGGCGCGGCCGGCCGACGACGCGCTGGCGGCTCGATTTCCTGGTCGAGGCCGTCGGGCCCGGGACGGAGCGGCTGGCGGCGCTGCGCCCGGGCGAGGGGCTGTGGGTGACCGGGCCGCTGGGGCGGCCGTTCTCGCCGCCGGGTCGAGCTGGTTGCGGATGCCGCCGGGGCGATCCTGGTCGGCGGGGGCATCGGGATCGCGCCGCTGGCGATCTGGCGCCGGCAGCTCGGCGAGCGCGGCGTCGCCGTGCGCACCCTGCTCGGGTTTCGCGATCGCGAGCACTCCGGGCGGGGTGGAGGAGCTGTTCGACTGCTCGGAGGTCCGGCTGGCGAGCGAGGACGGGCACACGGGCCACCGCGGCTACGTCACCGACCTGCTGGCGGTGTTGCTCGAGGGAGACGAAGCGCGCAGCGGCGCCGTCTACGCCTGCGGGCCGCCGGCGATGCTGGAGGCGGTGCGGGCGATGTGCGCGACGGGCGGGCGTCGCGGCCGAGCTGGCCATGGAGGCGCCGATGGCCTGCGGCTTCGGGGCCTGCTTCGGGTGCGCGGTGCCGCTTGCCGACGGCGGCTACATGCGGCTCTGCGTGGACGGCCCGGTGGTCGACGCCGCCCGGATCGAGACCGCCCTGGTGCCGGGGTCGGGGCACTGAGCGATGGACCTGAGCGTCGAGCTCTGCGGGCTGCGCCTCGAGCACCCGGTGCTGAACGGCTCCGGGACCTTCGACGCGATCGCCGCCCGGCGCGCCTTCGGCGAGGCGCTCCTGGACGAGTTCCCGTTCTCCGCCTTCGTCTCGAAGACGATCACCCCCGAGCCCCGGGTCGGGAACCCGCCGCCGCGGATCTTCGAGACCCCCTCGGGGATGATCAACTCGATCGGCCTCCCCAACAAGGGGCTCGACGGGTTCCTCGATCAGGACCTGCCGCTCTTGGCCGAGCTTCCGGTGCCGCTGGTGGTCTCCGTGATGGGCACGAGCCACGCGGAGTTCGCGCGCCTGGTCGAGGGGGTCGCCAGCCGGGACGAGGTCGCCGCCCTGGAGCTGAACGTCTCCTGCCCGAACGTCGAATCGGGCCTGATCATCGGGCAGCAGCCCGAGGAGACCCTGGCGCTGCTGCAAGGCCTGCGTCCGCGGACCGCGAAGCCGCTGATCGTCAAGCTGACCCCCAACGTCGCCGAGCCGGCGACGGTGGCGCGGGCGGCCGAGGAGGGCGGCGCCGACGCGGTCTCCCTGGTCAACACCCTGGAGGCCGCCGCGATCGACCCGGCGACGCTGCCAGGCCCTGGCTGGGCGCGGGCAGCGGGGGCCTCTCGGGCCCGGCGATACGGGCGTTCGCCCTCGGCCAGGTGCGCGAGGTCGCGGCCGCGGTCTCGGTCCCGGTGATCGGCATGGGTGGGATCGAGTCGGGGGCCGATGCGCTCGACTTCCTGGCCGCCGGGGCGACCGCCGTGGCCGTCGGCACGGCGAACTTCCGCGACCCGCTGGCCGCGAACAGGGTGCGAGCGGAGCTCGAAGCGGCGCTGGAGGCGGGCGGGGCCGGCGCGATCTCGGACCTGCGGGGCCGGATGCTGGCGTCGACCTCAACCTAAGGTCGAAGCGAATTTCCGCGTGAGCGGCCGAACCCCCCTTGTGTGGGCCGCGGCAGCGGGTATATGATCGCCGCCGCCGATGGCCCCGACCTCCGTCGACACCGCAGCCGCTGTTCCCGAGAGAACCCACGAGCAGCGGATGCGGGCTCTGCGGAGGGCAAACGAGATCCGCTCCAGGCGGGCGAAGCTGAAGCGGGATCTGAAGGCGGGCAAGGTCAAGGTCGAGGCGCTGCTGCGCGATCCCCCCGACTACGTGCTCTCCGCCAAGGCCTTCGACATGATCCTGGCGGTCCCCAAGTACGGCCGGGTGAAGGCCAACAAGATCCTCACCCAGTGCCGGATCTCGCCCTCGAAGACGATCGGCGGCCTCTCGGCGCGCCAGCGCGGCGAGCTGGTCGCGCAGCTCCGGCGCTAGGTCGTCGGCGCGCCGCTAGGCGCGGTTGGCCATACCGCCGTCTCGGAGCTTGGGCGATCGGGTCGCGAACCTGGTGCAGTCGGAGGTAGATCCGACGCCGATGCGTCGGTAAGGATTGGCGCCATGCCGAAGGTGTTCGTGATCACCGGCCCGTCCGGGGTCGGCAAGGGGACGCTGATCGCCGAGCTCCTGCGGCGGGTCGCCGGCCTGGAGCTGTCGGTCTCGGCGACCACCAGGGAGCCGCGAGCGGGCGAGGTGGACGGCCGCGACTACCACTTCCTCGGCAGCGAGGAGTTCGACCGGCGTGCTCGCGAGGGAGAGTTCCTCGAGCACGCCACCTACAGCGGCAACCGGTACGGGACCCTGCGCGCCGGAGGTCGAGCGGCGGCTGGCCGAGGGCCGGTCGGTGGTCCTGGAGATCGAGGTGCAGGGCGCCCGCCAGGTGCGCGCGGCGATGCCCGAGTCCGTGCAGGTGTTCATCGCCCCTCCGGATCCCGCCGCGCTCCGCCAGCGGCTCGAGGGCCGGGGCACCGACTCCGGCGAGGCGATCGACGAGCGGCTGCGGACGGCGGAGCTGGAGCTGGCGGCGCAACAGGAGTTCGAGCACGTGGTCGTCAACGACGAGATCGAGCGGCGGCCGCGAGGCTGGAAGAGGATCGTGCGGGGCGCGAGACTGGAGCTGCGACCACTAGAATGGCCGGGAGATGATCAAGCCACGCGTCGACAAGCTGCTGGAGCGGACCGACTCTCACTACGCCGCCGTGATGGTGGTGGCGAAGCGGGCCCGCCAGCTGAACAGCTACTACCGCGCCCTCGGGGAGGGCAGCTACGAGGAGTACACGCCGCCGATGGTCGAGACGCCCGTCGGGCAACTACCTGACGATCTCGCTCGAGGAGCTGGCGGCGGGCAAGCTCAACTACCGCTACCGCGCCTAGACCCGGCGCGGATGAGGTTGCCGAGATGGCCCGCATCCTGCTCGGCGTAAGCGGCGGGATCGCCGCCTACAAGGCGCTTGGAGCTGGCGCGGCTCGCGACCCTGGCCGGACACGGCGTTCGCGTGCTGATGACCCCGGCCGCGAAGCGCTTCGTGGGCCGGCCTCGTTCGAGGGCATCGTCGGCGCGCCGGTGCTGGACGACGAGTTCGAGCGCGATCCGCTCCGGGGCGCCTTCCCAGGCGATCCGCTCCCCGACCACGACCCGATCGGCCACCTCGAGCTGGCCGCCAATGCCGACCTGTTCCTGATCGCGCCCGCCTCGGCGAACACGATCGCCAAGCTCGCCGCCGGGATCGCCGACTCGATGCTGACCACCTCGTTCCTCGCCTGCCCGGCCCCGCGCGTCGTTGCTCCGGCGATGAACGACCGCATGTACGCGGACGCCGCCACCCAGGCGAACCTGGCGACGCTGCGCGAGCGCGGCGTGCGGGTGATCGAGCCCGAGGAGGGCGCGCTCGCCTCGCGAGGCGAGCATCGGCGTAGGCAGGCTGCCGTCGCCCGACCGGCTGCTGGCCGAGGTCGAGGCGCTCCTGCCCGCCGCGCGAGGCTCCTGGGACGGACTGCGGGTGCTGGTCACCGCCGGCGGAACCCGAGAGCCGATCGACTCGGTTCGCTTCATCGGCAACCGCTCGAGCGGGCGGATGGGGCTGGCGCTGGCCGAACAGGCCAGGCGGCGTGGGGCGGAGGTGACCCTGGTCGCGGCCAACGTCTCGCTTTCCGAGCCGGCCGGCGTGCGGCGAATCGACGTCGAGACGACGGACGAGCTGGCCGGCCGCGTGCGGGAGGAGTTCCCCGGCTGCCACGTGCTGCTGATGGCCGCCGCGGTCGCCGACTTCCGGCCGGCCCAGGCCGGAGGCGGGGAAGATCTCCCGCGAGGGAGGCGGCGGCCTCGAGCTTCGCCTGGAGCAGACCGAGGACGTGCTCGCGGATCTCGCGTCGCTGCGCAGCGACGACCAGACGCTGGTCGGCTTCGCCGCCGAGCATGGCGCCGAGGCGATCGAGCGGGCTCGCGCGAAGCTCGACCGCAAGGGGCTGGACGCGATCGTCTTCAACGACGTCTCTCGCGCCGAGATCGGCTTCGACTCGGCGCTGAACGAGGTGGTGATCGTGGAGCGCGACGGCGAGCGCCGGGTCGCGCTGGCGCCCAAGGAGGAGGTCGCCGCCGCGATCCTCGACCGCGTGGAGGCGATTCGCAGCGCGCGCTCGGGTCGACCGCGCGTACGAGTCCTCCCTACACTTGGACCGTGACCGAAGCGGCGGGCGATTCTCTCTACGGCCTGTATCAGAAGGGCATGTCGCTGCTCGAGTCCGGCGACTTCGCGCAGGCCACCGTGCCGCTCTCGAAGGCCGCTCGGATGGCGCCGGAGAAGAGCTCGATTCGCGAGGCGCTCGGGCGCGCCTACTTCCACAGCCGGCGCTACCCGGAGGCGGCGCGCGAGTTCGAGGCCGTGGTGGAGCGCTACCCGGTCAACGACTTCGCCCACTTCTGCCTCGGCAGGGCGCTGACCCTGACCGGCCAGGCGCGACCGGGCGCGGCGCCACCTGGCGATCGCGGCCAACCTGCGCCCCGAGCGCGACGACTACCGCATCTACCGGCAGCGTTTGGCTCGGAGCCGGTAGCGCCGGCCCTGATTTCGATGAGGGCGCTGGTCCAACGCGTCAGCCAGGCGTCGGTGTCGGTGGACGGGCGCCAGGTCTCGGCGATCGGGCCCGGGCTGCTGGTCCTGCTGGGCGTCGCGCCCGAGGACACGGAGGCCGAGGCGGACAGGCTCGCCGAGAAGGTGAGGGCGCTGCGGATCTTCGACGATGCGGACGGCCGCATGAACGAGCCGCTCGGCGACCGCGAGGTTCTGTGCGTCAGCCAGTTCACCCTCTACGCCGACACCCGCAAGGGCAACCGGCCCGGCTTCGCCGGCGCGGCGCCGCCCGAGCTGGCCGAGTCGCTGTACGAGCGCTTCTGCGAGCGCTTGGGCGCCAGGCGCGGCGTGTTCGGCGCCCGGATGGCGGTGGAACTCGTCAACGACGGCCCCGTGACGCTGATCCTGGAGGCCTGAGCCAGGCGCCGCGCAACGAGTCGCCCGCCGGCTCGCGCCACGCCTCGCCTGGCCCGCGAGGCCGAGGCTATACTCAGATCACCTCTTTTCACCCGAACCCTGTTGGAGGTGGGCACGGGCCCGCCTTTTTTTCGGCACGGAAGGGGTTCGAGCAGGCACGAACGGAGCGAGAAGGACGACGTTTGGAAGAGCTTCAAGAGCAGATCGAGTCGAGGCTTCGGGAGTTCGATCCCGCGGTCGAGTTGATCGCGCTGGAACGCCCAGCCGCCGAGACGCTGCGCCTCTACATCGATCACCCGGATGGGGTGGACCTGGCCCTGTGCGAGCGGGTCACGAACCAGCTGCGCGACCTGCTCCAGGCCTGGTCCCTGGAGGTCTCCTCGCCCGGGGCGGATCGGCCGCTGACCAAGCCCGAGCACTTCCGCCGCTTCATGGGACGGCGGGTCAGGGTTCGCACCCGCGAGGCGATCGAGGGCCAGCGCAGCTTCACCGGCACGCTGACGGCGGCCGACGAGCGCCGGGTCCGCCTCGACGCCCCCGCCGGCGAGGTCGAGATCCCGCTGTCGCGCATCCGCCGCTCGAACCTGGTGCCCGACCGCTCGACCCCGCTGGAGGGAGCCCGATGAGCCGCGAGATCGTCGAGGCGATCAGGGGCCTCGAGCAGGAGAAGGGGATCGACGCCGAGACGCTGATGGCGGCGCTCGAGGATGCGCTCCTGTCCGCCTACAAGAAGACGCCGGGCGCCGCCAAGTACGCCCGCGTCGACCTCGACCGCGACACCGCCGATTTCCGCGTCTTCGAGCTGATCCTGCCGCCGGAGCTGGAGGAGAAGCTGATGGCGCAGGCGATCGAGGAGCAGGAGCAGACCATCGACCCGGAGACCGGGGAGCTCCGCGAGCCCGAGGAGCCAGAGCTCGACCCCGAGCTGCTGGCCCCCTACGAGGACCAGATCACGACCCGCGACGTCACCCCGGAGAACTTCGGCCGGATCGCCGCCCAGACCGCCAAGCAGGTGATCCTGCAGCGGATCCGCGAGGCGGAGCGACACATGATGTTCGAGGAGTACCAGGACCGGGTCGGCGAGCTGATCACGGGGATCATCCAGCAGTCCGACAACCGCTACACGCTGGTCCAGCTGCGCGAGCGCGTCGAGGCGCTCCTGCCGCGCTCCGAGCAGGTCTGGAACGAGCGCTACGACCACGGCATGCGGGTGAAGGCGGTGATCACGGAGGTCAACGCGGAGGGCAAGGGGCCGGGAATCGTGGTTTCGCGGCGCAATTCCGAGCTGATCAAGCAGCTGTTCGAGCTCGAGGTGCCGGAGATCGCCGACAGCCTGGTGGAGATCGTTGGCGTTGCCCGCGAGCCCGGTTACCGCTCGAAGATCGCCGTGATCTCGCACGCCGACGGCGTCGACCCCGTGGGCGCCTGCGTGGGGCCGAGGGGCTCGCGGGTGCGGATGGTCGTCTCCGAGCTGCGCGGCGAGAAGATCGACATCATCCCCTACAACGAGGAGCCGGCCCGCTTCGTGGCCAAGGCCCTGTCCCCGGCGCGCGTGCGGGAGGTGCTGGTCGACGACGAGAAGCAGGAGGCGACGGTGATCGTGCCGGACGACCAGCTCTCGCTGGCGATCGGGCGCGAGGGCCAGAACGCGAGGCTGGCCGCGAAGCTCACCGGCTGGAAGGTCGACATCAAGTCCGAGACCGAGTTCAGCCAGGAGGAGGACGAGCTCACCTACGAGGAGGGCGAGGAGGCGGACGGCCGCTGCGCCGCGGTGCTCTCCGCCGGGCGGCGGTGCCCGAACGCGGCGCTGGCGGGCTCACGCTACTGCGGCCTCCCCCAGCACCAGGCGCTGGCGCGCTTCGAGACCAACCAGGTGACGGTGCTCACCCCGCTCACCGACCAGGAGATCCAGAAGCTGGCCGATTCCGACGCCGACGAGAGCGAGATTCGCCCCCTGGTCGAGCGCGCCACGGCGGAGTTCGAGCAGGCCGAGGCCGAGGCGAAGAGCCGAGGAGGAGGCCGACGAGGCGAGCGCGGAGACGGCCGAGGAGGCCGAGGACGAGCGAGTCGAGGAGCCGGCCGAAGTCGAGCGCGGAAGACGTGGAACCCGAGGAGGCGCTGGCGGAGGACGCCGCAGCGGAAGGCCCCGAGGATGCGGAGCGCCGCAGTGACGAAACGGCGCCGGTTGGAGTCAAGTCCTCCGAGGAATCCGAAGCCGGAGGCGAGGATTCCGAGGGACGCGATTCCGAGGAATCTTGAAGAAGCGCGTCCACGAGATCGCCAAGCAGGAGGGCCTGACCAGCAAGGAAGTGCTCGCGGCGCTGAACGCGGCCGGCATCGAGGGGAAGGTGGCCGCTTCGAGCGTCGAGGAGGACGATGCCCTGAAGGCCTTGGCCGCGGCCGGCGCCAAGGCCGCGGGCAAGCCGGCCAAGGCGGCCGCCAAGGACGGCTCGAAGCCGAAAGCGAAGGCCGCGAAGCCGGCACCGAAGCGACGCTGACGGAAAGCCGGCCTCCGGCGAGTCCCGCCCGAGCGCCCGTTCGCCGCGAGGCGGGCGACAGCGCTTCTGCGGCCGGCTCGGGCGGGCGCAAGCGCCGCCGGGTCGTAATCGACTCCCAGGCGGCGCGTCGCGAGCACATGCCGCAGGCGCCGCCGCATCGGCCTCCCCGGCGCCGCGGTGGACGCCGTCGCCGGCCGCTGCTCGAGGAGCCGCCGGTCAGGCCGCTGAGCGAGGCGCCCGAGCCGGACGCGACCAAGATCGCTTCCGGCGCGACGGTGCGCGAGGTGGCGGAGAGCCTCAGCCTCGGAAGCGCCGAGGTGATCAAGAAGCTGATGGAGCTGGGCGAGATGGCGACGCTCACCCAGACCCTCTCGGACGAGGCCGTGATGGCCCTGGCGGCGGCGCTCGACCAGAAGGTCGAGCTCGTCAGCGCCGCCGAGGAGGAGCCAGAGGAGCCCGTTCACGAGGACGCCGAGGAGGACCTCGCGGAACGGCCGCCTGTGGTCACGATCATGGGTCACGTCGATCACGGCAAGACCTCGCTTCTGGACGCGATCCGCGAGGCCGAGGTGGTCGCGGGTGAGGCGGGCGGCATCACCCAGCACATCGGCGCCTACCAGGTGCACCAGAACGGCAAGCTCGTCACCTTCCTCGACACTCCCGGACACGAGGCGTTCACGGCGATGCGCGCCCGCGGCGCCAAGGTCACCGATCTCGCGGTGATCGTGGTCGCGGCGGACGACGGCGTGATGCCCCAGACGGTGGAGGCGATCGACCACGCGCGGGCGGCCGGCGTGCCGATCCTGATCGCGGTCAACAAGATCGACAAGCCCGACGCCCAGCCCGACCGGGTCCGCAACGAGCTCGCCTCCCAGGGGCTCACGCCCGAGGACTGGGGCGGCGAGACGATCTTCTGCGACGTCTCGGCGAAGACCAAGGACGGGCTCGACAACCTGCTCGAGATGATCGTCCTGGCCGCCGAGTTGGAGGAGCTGAAGGCGAACCCGAGCGCCCCGGCGTCAGGCATCGTGATCGAGTCCCACCTCGACCCGGGCCGGGGCCCGATCGCCACGGTGCTGATCCAGCGGGGCACCCTTCACGTCGGCGATGCGCTGGTCGCCGGCGCGAACTGGGGCAAGGTGAAGGCGATGCTCGACTTCACCGGCGCCCGCCTGGACGAGGCGCACCCGGGCGATCCGGTCGAGGTGCTCGGGCTGGATGGCGTCTGCGAGGCCGGCGAGCGGGTCGAGGCGGCGGAGAACGAGCGGCGGGCGCGGCAGCTCGCGCAGCAGCGCGGCCAGCGCCTCAAGGCCGAGTCGCTCGCCCGTCAGCAGGCCCGCAAGATCAGCCTCCAGGAGGTCTTCTCGAAGGGCACCGAGGGCGAGCTCCAGGAGCTCAACATCGTGCTCAAGGCGGACGTCTCGGGCTCGCTCGAGGCGCTTCAGGACGAGATCGCCAAGGTCCCGCAGGAGCAGATCGTGGTCGACGTGATCCACGCCGCGCCGGGCGGGATCACCGAGTCCGACGTGATGCTTGCGGCGGCCTCCGACGCGATCATCATCGGCTTCAACGTCCGGCCGCTGGCCGAGGCCCGCAAGGCGGCCGAGCGCGAGGGGGTCGAGATCCGCACCTACTCGGTCATCTACAAGGTCACCGAGGACCTCCGCGCGGCGATGGAGGGCATGCTCGAGCCGGAGGAGGTCGAGGAGGCGCTCGGCCAGGCCGAGGTCAAGGAGCTGTTCCGGGCCTCACGCATCGGCACGATCGCCGGCTGCGTGGTCACCGACGGCAAGGTCACCCGCATCGCACAGGTGCGCCTGGTCCGCGAGGGCACGGTCGTGTGGACGGGAAGGATCGGCTCGCTGCGCCGCTTCAAGGACAACGTGCAGGAGGTCGAGGAGGGCCTCGAGTGCGGGGTCGTGCTCGAGGGCTACCAGGACGTCAAGGTCGGCGACGTCCTGGAGCTGTTCGAGACCAAGCAGGTCGAGCAGACGCTCGAGTAGCGACCGCGCCGGCGCATGCGGCGTACCCTTGGCGAGTGCGCGCGTACGTCTGCGTGGTCGAGGTGCGGCTCCACCTCGAACGACTCCCACGACCTGAAGGGCAAGCGGAAGGTCCTGCACTCGCTGAAGGCGCAGCTTCGGCAGCGCTTCGGGGCCTCGGTGGCGGAGGTCGACGGGCACGACACCTGGCAGCGGACGACCCTCGTCTGCGCCTTGGTCGGCGGGGGAGACGTGGGACGGCGCGCCGACGAGCCTGGAGCGGTTCGTCGAGGCGCGCTGTCCCGGACGGGTGCGCGTTCGAGCGCGACCTGCTGAGCCTCGCCGACATCCGTGGCTGAGACCGCCCAGGTCATGGCCGACGGCTGCCCTGAGCTATAGTCGCCAGTCATGCCCACCGAGCGCATGAGGAGGGTGAACGAGGTCATGCGCGAGGTGATCGGGTCCGCGATCGCGACGGAGCTCGAGGACCCACGGATCGGATTCGTGACGGTGACCTCGGTGGAGACAAGCCCGGACCTGCGCTCGGCGCGCGTGCTACGTCAGCGTGCTCGGCGGCGAGGCCGAGCGCGAGGCGACGCTCGCAGGGCTTTCATCCTCCCACGGGGTGCTCCAGGCTACGATCGCGCGCGAGATGCGAATCAAGCGCACTCCCACCCTGAGCTTCCACTACGACGAGACCCCGGAGCGCGGCGTCCGCGTCTCCAGGCTGCTCGACCAGTGAGCGAGGCAGTCGCCGCGACGGCGGAGCGCAAGGACGCGTCGCTCGAGGAGGTCGCCCAGGAGCTTCGAGCCGGGGATCGCTTCCTGCTGACGACCCACGAGGGCCCGGACGGAGACGCGCTCGGCTCGCTGCTCGCCTTGCACCACATCCTCACCCAGCTGGGCAAGGACTCGGTGATGTTCCTGGCCGCGAAGGAGTTCCCGCTGCCGGTCGAGTACCGCTTCCTGCCCCTGGAGGAGGTCTTCCACGAGCCGCCGGTCGACGTCGTCGACCGGGTCCTGGTCTTCCTCGACTGCGGGAACATCGACCGCATGCCCGTCGGCTTTCTGCACCGCGGCGAGGCCAAGATCCTGAACATCGACCACCATCACGACAACACCCGCTTCGGGACGCTGAACCTGGTCGATACGGAGGCCTCCTGCACGGCCGAGATCCTGTTCGGGCTGGCGAAGCTGCTGGGCGCTGAGCTCACTCCAGAGATCGCCGGGGCGCTGTACGTGGCGCTGGTCACGGACACGGGCCGGTTCATGTACGAGAACACGGGGCCGGCCACGCACCGGATGGCGGCGGAGCTGATCGAGGCAGGGGTGGACGTCCACGACACCTACCGGCGCCTGTACGAGCGAGTGCCGATCGAGAAGCTGCGCCTGGTTGCGCGCGCGATCGAGCGGATCGAGCGCTTCCCGGACTGCCAGCTGGCGGTCACCTACATCTCGGCCGACGACTACGCCGACACCGGCGCCAGCGACGTCCTCACCGAGGGGATCATCGACCACGTGCGCGCGCTCGAGGGCACCGAGGTGGCGGCGATGATCCGCGACAAGACCGACGGTGGCCGCGCGGCGCGCAAGGTGAGCCTGCGCTCGACGATGGGCAGGGTGGATGTCTCCGCGATCGCCCGCAAGCGTGGCGGCGGCGGCCACCGGCGGGCGGCCGGCTTCTCGACCGACCTCGAGTACCCCGAGCTGGTCAAGTTCCTCTGTGACGAGGTCCGGGCGCAGCTCTAGCGATCGCCGCCGGCACGCGACGTGCGCAGCTGACGGCCGCGGCGGTGCTGCTGGTCGACAAGCCGGCCGGCGACACCTCCCACGACGTGGTCGAGCGCATCCGCCGCGAGCGCGGCCAGAAGGCGGGCCACGCCGGGAACCCTCGATCCCTTCGCCACCGGGCTGCTGCTGGTGCTCCTGGGACGAGCCACGCGACTCCAGCGCTACCTCCTGCCGCTGCCGAAGACCTATCGGGCGACGGCGAGGCTCGGCTGGCGCTCGACCACGGGCGATCCCGACGGCGAGCTGAGCCACACGGGCGCGGTGCCCGAGCGGCTGGAGCTGCCCACGGGGCGGGTCCGCCAGCGGGTGCCGATGACCTCGGCGGTCAAGGTGGAGGGCGAGCGCCTCTACCGGCGCGCCCACCGCGGCGAGAGCGTGGAGACGCCTGAGCGCGAGGTCGAGGTCTACCGCGCCGAGCTCCTGCGGCGCGAGGACGACAGCGCCGAGTTCGAGATCGAGTGCTCGACCGGCACCTACGTTCGCACCCTGATCGAGACGCTCGGCGACGCCTACTGCGAGCGGCTGCGGCGGACCGCCGTGGGTCCCTTCCGAGTCGAGGCCGCGACCGGCGAGCCGCTTTCGGTCGAGGCGGCGCTCGCCTTCCTGCCGGAGCGGATCCTGGATGCGGCCGAGGCGGAGCGCGTTGCGCACGGGCGCTCGGTGCCGGCCGCCGGCGAGGCTGACGGGTCCGCTGAGGCTCACCCACGAGGGGCGCCTGCTGGCCGTCGCCCGGCGTCGCGAGGCCGCGCTGCGGCCGGAGGTCGTGCTCGCGTAGCGGCTGGCGTGGGCTCCCGTGAAAGGCTTCCCGGCCGCGCTTCGATGAAGATCCAGGTCACGCAGCTTGCCGACGCCGAACGCCGATCGCGACAGCTGGCGATCGGCGTCTTCGACGGCGTCCACGTGGGTCACCGCCAGGTGATCGACGGAGCGGACACGGTGTTGACCTTCGAGCCGCACCCGCTGCGCGTGCTTCACCCCGACGCGGCGCCGAAGCTGATCATGCCGTTCGAGATCAAGCGCGACGTGATCGAGGGCCTGGGGGTCGAGGAGCTGATCGTGATCCCGTTCGACGACGAGTTCTCCTCGATCGCCGCCGAGGACTTCTGCTCCCGGATCCTGGTCGAGACGTTGGGCGCACGGAGCGTTTCGGTGGGGGAGAACTTCCGGTTCGGCGCCAAGGCGAGGGGGGACCCGACAGATGCTCGCCTCACGCGACGAGTTCGAGACCCGCGTCGTGCCGTTGGTGGAGGTCGACGGCGAGATCGTCTCCTCGACCCGGGTCGGTCGCTGGTCGCCGCGGGCGAGGTCGAGGCGGCGACCCGGTGCCTGGGCGCGCCTTTCCTGCTCGAGGGGACCGTGGTCGAGGGGGACGAGCGGGGGCGTAAGCTCGGCTTTCCGACCGCCAACATCGTGCCGTCCGACGACCTCGTCTGCCCCGGCCACGGCGTCTACGCGGCGTTCGCCGACGGCCGGCCGGCGGCCGTCAACGTGGGCGTCCGGCCGACCTTCGAGACCGGGCGCGGATTGCTCGTCGAGGCGTACCTGATCGACTTCGACGGGGACCTCTACGGGCGGACGCTGCGGATCGCGTTCATCAGCCGGCTGCGCGGCGAACGGCGGTTCGCGGGCGTGGAGGAGCTGATCGCTCAGATGCATCGCGACGTCGAGACGGCCCGAGAGCTCTGTGCTAGCTTCACTCCGCCCTGAATCAATGCATCTAGATGCCGCTGACCAAGGACAAAAAGCAGGAGCTGATCGGCAAGTTCGGTCGCGAGGCAGGCGATACCGGCTCCGCCGAGGTGCAGGTCGCCCTGCTCACGGAGCGCATCAACCACCTGACCGAGCACCTGCGCGCGCACAGCAAGGACCACCACTCGCGCCGGGGGCTGCTGATGATGGTCGGCAAGCGCCGGCGGCTGCTCCGCTACCTGGAGAGCGCGGACCTGGAGCGTTACCGAAAGGTCGTGGCCGACCTCGGCCTGCGTCGTTGATCGCCGTAGGCAGCACGGGCGCCCGACTTCTCGCTGCCGAACCACGAGGGCAAGCAGGTCAGCCTCGCGGACTTCCGGGGCCGCAAGGTCGTGCTGGTCTTCTACCCGCTCGACTTCAGCCCCGTGTGCACCGACCAGCTCTCGGTCTACCAGGAGGTCCTGCCGCAGATCGAGGAGCAGGGCGCGACCCTGGTGGGGATCAGCGTCGACTCCTCGTGGGCCCATCGGGCCTTCCGGGACAAGCTCGGGATCACGATCCCGCTGCTCTCCGACTTCGAGCCGAAGGGGGCGGTGATCCGCAGCTACGGGGCCTACCTGGACGCAGGCCGGCCACGGCAACCGCTCGCTGGTGCTGGTCGACCCGGACGGGGTCGTGAGCTGGGTGCACGAGTCGCCCACGCCGCTCGAGATCCCCGGCGCCAACCTGATCTTCGACGCCCTGGCGTCGGCGGGCTGAGCGCTAGCCTGCACGAGCACGGCGCGCGCGCGGTGCGATGGCCATGACGCCTTGCGCTGACGCGGATGCGCGAGCTGACCAGCCAACCGCTCCCGCCGGTCGGCCCCGGACGATCACGTCCGCGGCGAGGGGCCGGAGGCGATCGTCTACCTGGACCTGGCCTGCCCCCGGTGCGCGCTCGCCTGGACGCGGATTCGCGAGCTGCCGCTGCGCCTCGTGTTGCGCCACTTCCCGATCGCCTCCAAGCATCCTCGCGCGCCGGCGCTCCACGCCGCCGCCGAGGCGGCCGGGCTACAGGCGAGGCGGCCTTCTGGGAGATGGTGGACTCGCTCCTCACGCGACCAGGGCACCATGGACGACCCGCATCTGTGGGAGCGGGCGCGAGAGCCTCGGCCTCGACCTGGAGCGCTTCAACCGCGAGCGCCGCTCCGAGCCGGTCGCCGAGCGTGTTCGCCGCGACTTCGAGGGCGGGATCCGAGCCGGGGTCACCGGGACGCCGGCGGCGTTCGTCGCCGGGCAGCCGGTCGGCGACGACATCGCCGAATCGCTGCGTCGCGCTGAGCTGAGCCCAGTTGGCATTCCCGGCGGCATCTGTAACATCGTCGCCGTTAGAGAACGAGAGTTCTGAGCAAGATTGGCCGCCAACCGGGCGGCCGGAGGGAAAAGGACATAGATGAGCATGTTTGACGTGAGCCGCGTCTCGGTGGAGGTAGGCGGCGAGGAGATCTCCTTCGAGACCGGCAAGCTCGCCCGCCAGGCGGGCGGAGCCGTCGTGGTGCGCTCCGGGGACACGATGGTCCTCTGCACGGCGACGGCCGGCAACCTGCGCGACGTCGACTTCCTGCCCTTGACGGTCGACGTCGAGGAGCGCCACTACGCGGCCGGGAAGATCCCCGGCTCCTTCTTCCGGCGCGAGGGCAGGGCCGGCGAGAGGGCGACCCTGACGGCCCGGATGATCGACCGGCCCCTGCGCCCGCTGTTCCCCAAGGGCTGGCACTACGAGACCCAGATCGTCTGCCAGCCGCTGTCGGTCGAGTACGAGCACAGCTACGACATCCTGGCCATGAACGGCGCCTCGGCGGCGGTCGCCGTCTCGCAGATCCCGGTGTCCGACCCACGTCGGCGCGGTGCGGATCGGCAAGCTGCACGGCGATTTCGTCCTCAACCCCGCGGAGGAGACCGCGGACGAGCTGGAGATGGACCTCGTCGTCTCAGGGTCCAGCGAGGCGATCCTGATGGTGGAGTGCGGGGCGAACGGCGTCACCGAGGCCGAGGTCCTCGATGCGCTCGACATCGCCCACGAGGAGATCAAGAAGATCTGCGCGTCGATCGAGGAGCTGCGGGGCAAGGCGGGCAAGGAGAAGCTCGAGGTGGAGGCGCCGAAGATCGACCCGGAGCTCGTCGAGCGGATCCGCTCCTCGCACGGGGCGAAGCTCGACGAGGCGACCCAGATCCCCGAGAAGCTCGCCCGCCAGGAGGCCGCCAAGGCGGTCGAGGAGGAGGTGCTCGAGCAGTACGCGAGCGCCTCCGATGGCGAGGATCGCGGACCCGGAGCAGCGCGCCGAGGTCTCGCGCGCGTTCGACGAGCTCGAGAAGGAGATCATCCGCCGCCGGATCGCGGTCGACAAGAAGCGGCCCGACGGGCGCGCCGAGGACGAGATCCGGCCGATCGAGTGCGAGGTGGACATCTCGCCCCGCGTGCACGGCTCGGCGCTGTTCACCCGCGGGGAGACGCAGATCCTCTCCAACGTGGCGCTGGGCACGAGCCGCATGGACATGCGGATCGACAACCTCAGCCTGGTCGAGTCGAAGACCTTCTGGCACCACTACAACTTCCCGCCGTTCTCGGTCGGGGAGGCCGGCTTCATGCGCGGCCCGAAGCGCCGCGACATCGGCCACGGCGCGCTCGCCGAGCGAGCGCTGGTGCCCACGATTCCGAGCGCCGACGACTTCCCCTACGTGATTCGGGTCGTCTCCGAGACGCTGGAGTCGAACGGGTCCTCGTCGATGGGCTCGGTCTGCGCCTCGTCGATGGCGCTGATGGCCGCCGGCGTGCCGGTGTCGAGCCCCGTGGCCGGGGTCGCGATGGGCCTGATCAAGGAGGGCGACGACCACGTCGTGCTCACCGACATCGCCGGCGTCGAGGACCACCTCGGCGACATGGACTTCAAGGTCGCCGGCACCTCCGAGGGCATCACCGCCCTGCAGATGGACATCAAGATCTCCGGGGTCACCTTCGACATCCTCCGCGATGCCCTCGAGCAGGCTCGCCGCGGGCGGCTGTTCATCCTCGAGGCGATGCAGCGAGACGATCCCGGAGCCGCGCGAGCAGCTGTCGTCGCACGCGCCGCGGATCGAGCAGATCAAGATCGACCCGGAGAAGATCGGCGCCCTGATCGGCAAGGGCGGCGAGACGATCCGGGCCCTGTCGGAGGAGTTCGAGGCCGACATCAACGTCGAGGACGACGGCACGGTGCAGGTCTATGCGCCCAGCGGCGCCCTGGTCGATGCGTGCATCGCGCGCATCGAGGCGATGACGAAGGAGGCCGAGGTCGGCGACCGGTTCACCGGCAAGGTGGTCAAGACGACCGCCTTCGGGGCGTTCGTCGAGCTGACCAAGGGCACCGATGGCCTGCTTCACATCTCCAACGTGAAGCCGGGCGAGCGCGTCGGCGCGGTCGAGGACGTGCTCAAGCAGGGCGACGAGCTCGACGTCACCGTGGTCGAGGTGGATCGCGAGCGGGGACGCATCGGCCTGCGGCTCTCCAGCGACCCCGCGGTCGAGGGCAAGGCCGCCGACGAGCTGAGCAAGGTCGGGACCGGCGATTCGGGACCGCGCGGCGGGGGCAATGGCGGCGGCGGCCGGCGTGACCGTGAGCGCCTCGACGGCGGTCGCGGGCGAGGCGGCGGGCGCCGGCGACGTCACTGAAATGCTCGCGCTCGGCCAGCACCAATCCGCTTGCCTGAGCCCGCGCCCAGCCACTGCCCGAGGGCGTTTCCTGCACGGAGCTGCCTGACGGCCTGCGCGTGATCACCGAGGTGGTGCCCTCGGTGCGCTCGGTCGCGCTTGGGCTCTGGGTGCGGACCGGCTCCCGCGACGAGGCCCCCGAGCAGGCGGGCGTCTCCCACTTCCTCGAGCACCTGCTGTTCAAGGGCACGGAGCGCCACTCGGCGATCGAGATCTCGGAGCTGTTCGACGGCATGGGAGCGGCCGCCAACGCCGCGACCAGCAAGGAGTCCACCCAGCTGCACGCGCGCCTGCTGGACGAGCACACGGAGGAGGCCTTCGATCTGCTCGCCGAGATGCTGCTCCGCCCGTCGCTGCCCGAGGACGAGGTCGATTCGGAGCGCGAGGTCGTGCTGGAGGAGATCGCCATGTACGAGGACGAGCCCCAGGAGCGGGTCCACGACGTGCTGGCGGCCGCCGTCCACGGCGACCATCCGCTGGGGCGCCGGGTGCTTGGCGACGCGCAAGGTGATCGGCTCGATCCCGGTCGCCGAGATCATGTCCTACCACGACGCCCGCTACACCGGGCCGAACCTGGTGATCGCCGCGGCCGGGACACCTCGAGCACGGGCGAGATAGTCGAGCTGGCCCAGCGCCAGCTGCGCCCGCCGGCCGGCGAGCGCAACGGCGCTCCCGGCGAGGCCGGGTACTGACGCCGTGCCCCGGTTCGCGTTCCAGGCCAAGGAGACCGAGCAGTACCACATCTGCTTCGGGGGCCCGGGCATCTCGCGCTCCGACGAGCGGCGCTTCGCGCTGGGAGTCCTGGATGCGATCTTCGGCGGCTCGACCTCCTCGCGGCTGTTCCGCGAGGTGCGCGAGAAGCGCGGCCTCGCCTACTCGGTCGGCTCCTACAGCGAGCAGTACGTGGACGGCGGCATGGTCGCGATGTACGTCGGCACCCGCGAGGAGAACGTGCGCGAGGCGTGCGAGATCATCGGCCGCGAGCTCGAGACGCTTCGCGACCACGGCGTCAGCGCCGAGGAGCTGGAGCGCGCCAAGGAGCACGTCAAGGGCCGGCTGGTGCTCGGGCTGGAGGCGACCGGGGCGCGCATGTCGCGGCTGGCCCGCGCGATCCTGTTCGGCGTCCCGCTGCTCTCCCTCGACGAGATGCTCGAGCGGATCGAGCAGGTCAGCGCCGAGGACGTCGCCGAGCTGGCCACCGAGCTGTATGACCCCGAGCGGCTCTCCACCGCCTGCATCGGCCCCGACGAGGAGCACTTCCGGGAGGCGACCGCCGCGGTCAGCGAGGCGCTCTTCCGCAGGCATGATCCGGGTCGCGGTCTCCGGGGCCGCGGGGCGCATGGGCTCCACCGTCTGCGAGGCCGTGGAGGCGGCCGACGACCTGGAGCTTGCGGGGCGTGCGGATCCCTCCCTCGACGTGCCGCTCTCGGAGGTCCTCGGCGGGGCGGACGTGGTGGTCGACTTCACGACGCCCGAGGCGGCTGCCGGGAACGTCCGCGAGTGCCTCGCCGCCGACGTCCATGCCGTGGTCGGCACCACCGGGTTCGAGCTCGACGCGGTGCGCGTGCGACGCCGAGGCGGCGGCGCGGGACGGGAAGCGCGCGCGGGTGTTCGTCGCCCCCAACTTCGCGATCGGAGCCGTGCTGATGATGCAGATGGCGCGCCAGGCCGCACCCCACATGCCCGAGTGCGAGATCGTCGAGCTCCACCACGAGGGCAAGCTCGACGCCCCGTCGGGCACCGCGAAGCGCACCGCCGACCTGGTCCGCGAGGCCGGTGGACACGTCCACGACCCGATCCACTCGGTGCGGCTTCCGGGCCTGGTCGCCCACCAGGAGGTGATCTTCGGCGGCGAGGGCCAGACGCTCTCGATCCGCCACGACTCGACCGACCGCCGCTCGTTCATGCCCGGCGTCCTGCTGGCCGTCCGCAGGGTCGCCGACCTGCCCGACCCGTTCACGGTGGGGCTGGAAAACCTCCTAGTACAGGCGAGTCCGCGCCGCGTGCGCCTCTCCCAGATCGCGCTCAGCGTCACCGACCTGCGCCGGGCCCAGCGCTGGTACCGGGAGGTGCTCGGGCTGGAGCCCGCCGGCGGCACCAACCTGTTCGCCGGCCCGCTCGCCTCGATGGTGCAGGGCGTGCCGCGGTCGGCCTCGACCTGCTGGTGGCTGGTCGACCGCCAGGACCTGTTCCAGATCGAGCTGTTCGAGTTCCGGAGCCCCCTGGTGCGCTCGCTGCCGCGGGACTGGCGACCGTGCGACATCGGCTACACGACGGTCTCGTTTTGGGTCGCCGACCTCGACGCGACGCTGGAGCGCGCCGCGGCGAGCGGCACGGCGCCGCTGAGCGATCCGGTCGGCGAGCCGGGGGCCCGGCGCGCCTGCGTGCGCGATCCCGATGGGGTGCTGATCGAGCTGATGGAGGACGACCCGCGTGCCCCCGAGCCCCGCGAGCGCCCGCGGCCCGGGCTCGGCGCCGTGGCGCGCTCGGTGACCCTCTCGGTGCCGGACCTGGAGCGCTCGCGGCGGTTCTTCGCCGGGACGCTGGGGCTCGAGCCAGCCGACGGTCTCGAGCTCCACGGGCCCGAGCACGAGGCGCTCTGGGGCCTGGAGGGGGCAACGCGCGAGTCGCTCCTCCTGTGGGCGGACGACATGCTCGTCGAGCTGGTCCACTACACGGAGCCGGAGGGAAGGCCGCGGCCGCCGGGCTACCGGATCTCGGACCAGGGCCTGCTCAACATCGCCTTCGGGTTTCGCCGGCGCGACGAGTTCGAGGCGGCCCACAGCGCGCTGCCTGGAGGCGGGGCTGAGCGCCAACGGCCCTCCACTGCGGCTCGGGGCCTGGTCGGTCGTCTACGTCAACGACGACCAGGGCTTCAGCGTCGAGCTGCTCCACGTCGAGCCCTGGTACGAGGGGCGGATGGGGTTTCGCCCCCGGGCAACCCCGAGGCTCGCCCCCCTCGCCGGGCGCACCCCGGCGCGCCTGCGAGGCGAACGGCGCTTCGCGAAGGCGCTCGTCACCGGCGCCGCGGGCGGGCTCGGGACGGAGCTCTGCCGGCTGCTGGCCGAGGACGCGACCTCGCTCGTGCTCCTCGACCGCGACGCGGACGGCCTGTCGGGGCTGGCGGCCGAGCTGGGGGATGGGGTGGAGGTGGCCACGCTCCAGCTCGACCTCGCCGACCTGGAGGCCGTGGACGCGGCCACCGCGGAGCTGGTCGCCGAGCACCCGGACGTCGACCTGCTGATCGCCGGCGCCGGCCTGGACCGGGCCCAGTCGCTGCTCGCGTTCGACTGGCGCCAGGCGCGCGACGACTTCACGCGTCAACTCGCTCGCCAACCTGGTGCTGCTCTCGCACCTCGCCCCCGCGATGGCGAAGCGCGGCGGCGGCCACGTGACCGCGATCGTGAGCCTGGCCGGGCTGGTCGGGATGCCGTACGAGGCCCCGTACAGCGGCAGCAAGGCGGCCCTGGCGGCGATCGCGGAGTCGGCGCGGGCGGAGCTCGAGCCCGAGGGGATCACCTTCACGGCGGTCTTCCCGGGCTTCGTGGACACGCCGATGTTCCGCGCCAACGCCTTCAAGCACACCTACCGCATCGCCCCACGCGACGCCGCCGAGCGGATCTACATGGCAACCCTGCGCGGCGCGAGAGCCTCCACTTCCCCGCCCGGGAGCACGCGAAGCTGCGCCTCGCCCGGCTGCTCCCGGCGCGCCTGCGCGACCCGATGACCCGCGACGCCATGGACCCGAGTCGCGTACGGTCCCGCGGACGATGAGCGACGAGCTCGCGCGCCTCGACGCCACCGCCCAGGCGGCGCTGGTGCGCGACGGCGAAGCCAGCCCGCTGGAGCTCGTCGACGCGGCGATCGAGCGGATCGAGGCCCTGAACGGGGAGCTGAACGCGGTCATCCACCCGCTGTTCGAGAAGGCCCGCGAGGCGGCCTCCGGCGAGCTTCCCGGATGGTCCCTTCAGGGGCGTTCCGTTCCTGCTCAAGGACCTCGGCGCTGCCTTCGCCGGCGATCCGCTGCACCTGGGGATGCGGTTCCTCAAGGAGGCAGGGTTCCGAGCGCCCCTCGACACCTACCTGGCGCAGCGCTTCCGCGAGGCCGGCTTCGTCACCGTGGGCAAGACCAACACCCCCGAGCTCGGCATCGTGCCGACCACGGAGCCCGACGCCTACGGCGCCACCCGCAACCCCTGGGATCGCTCTCGCTCGCCGGGCGGCTCGAGCGGCGGCTCCGCGGCCGCGGTCGCCTCGGGCATGGTGCCGGTGGCCCACGCCAACGACGGCGGCGGCTCGATCCGCATCCCGGCGAGCGCCTGTGGGCTGGTCGGCCTGAAGCCGACCCGGCAGCGAACCTCGGCGGGCCCGCTTGCCGGCGACCACATGTCCGGGCTGAGCGAGGAGCTGGTGGTCTCGAGGTCGGTGCGCGACACCGCCGCGGTCCTCGACGCCGTGCACGGCCCGGCCCCGGGTGATCCATACGTGGCGCCCCCGCCGCAGCGGCCCGTACATCGACGAGGTCGGCGCCGAGCCCGGGCCGCTGCGCATCGGGCTGACGACTCAGCCGCTCCTGGACGTGACCCCGGAGGCGGCGGTGGTCGAGGCGGCGCGCGACGCCGGCCGGCTGCTCGAGTCGCTCGGCCACGCGGTCGAGGAGGACGGGCCAGGCGGGCTGGAGGGGATGGACGTCGTCGACACCTTCCTGACCCGGTGGATGGCCGGCCAGGCGAGCGCCCTGGACCAGCTCGGCGCGGTGGTCGGCCGCCAGGTGCGACGCGAGGACGTCGAGCCGCTCACCTGGGCGCTGGCGGAGGAGGGGCGGCGGCGAAGCGCCGGCCCGGTACCTGGATGCCGTGGCGCAGCACCAGCTGGTGGCCCGGGTGATCGCCGGCTGGTTCGAGTCCGGCTTCGATCTCCTGTTGACTCCCGACCATGGGGGAGCCGCCGACCCCGCTCGGCGCCTTCGACGACTCGGGCCCGGAGCCGATCCGGGCGATCGAACGGGGCGTGCCGACCGCGGCCTTCACCGCGATTCTCAATGCCACCGGGCAGCCGGGGATCTCTCTGCCGCTGCACTGGGGCGACGACGGCCTGCCGATCGGCGTCCAGCTCGTCGCCCCCTACGGACGCGAGGACGTGCTGATCCGCGTCGCCGCCCAGCTCGAGCAGGCGCGTCCCTGGGCCGACCGCGTCCCGCCCCTGTTCGCCGGCGTCGACCGCCGCCAGTTGAGCGATACTAGAGGACGATGGCGACGATCTCCGGCGTGATCACGGCGATGGCGACGCCGTTCACGGAGGATGGCGCGCTCGACCTCGATGCGGCGCGCAGGCTGGCGCGACACCTGGTGGAGAACGGCTCGCACGGGCTCGTGGTCGCCGGCACCACGGGTGAGTCGCCGACCCTCTCGGACGCGGAGAAGCTGAGCCTGCTGGAGGCGGTGAAGGAGGAGGTCGGCGACCGGGCGACGATCGTCTGCGGCACGGGCTCCAACGACACTCGCCACTCCGTGGAGCTGACCGCGGCGGCCTGCCGCCGGGGCGCCGACGCCGTCCTGGTCGTCACCCCGTACTACAACAAGCCCAACCGGGCCGGCCTGCGCGCTCACTTCGAGGCCGTCGCGGAGGCGGCCGGCGAAACCCCGGTGATCCTCTACAACATCCCCTCGCGCTCCGTGATCAACCTGCCACCCGCCTTCCTCGCCGAGCTGGCGGCCGAGATCCCCAACGTGGCCGCGGTCAAGCAGGCCAACGACGCCGACCTCGGCCCGATCGAGGGGCTCGACGTGCTGGCCGGAAACGACACGGTCTTCCTTCGCTGCCTGGAGCTGGGGGGGACCGGCGGGATCCTGGTCTCCTCGCACCTGGTCGGGCGCGGAGATGCGGGCGATCTACGAGGCCGCGATCGGCGGGCGATGGCGCCCGCGCCCACGAGCTCGACGCCGAGCTTCAGCCGATCTACGAGGCGACCGCGGTGACCAGCAATCCGATCCCGGTCAAGGCGGCGCTCGAGATGCTGGGCATCATCGAGGGCCACCTGCGACTGCCGATGGTCCCCGCCAGCGACGAGGAGCGGGCCGCGATCAGGACGGCGCTGGAGCGGCAAGGCCTCCTGGTCGCCGGCGGCACGCTCTAGTGGGGCGAGTAGATGCGGCAGCAGTTCGGCGCCGGGCGAGGGCACCGCCGGGTGACGGCCCCGCTTCGCGTCCTGCCGCTCGGCGGGCTCGGCGAGATCGGCAAGAACATGACCGTCGTCGAGTACGACGGGCGGATCGTCGTGGTCGACACCGGGCTGATGTTCCCGACCACCGAGATGCTGGGGATCGACCTGGTGCTTCCCGACTTCTCGTATCTTCGCGATCGCGCCGACGCGATCGAGGCGATCGTCCTCACCCACGGTCACGAGGATCACGTCGGGGCGCTGCCCTTCGTCCTGCGGGAGGTCGGGATGCCGCCGGTGATCTACGGCGGTGCGCTGACCATCGGCCTGGTGCGCTCGAAGCTCGAGGAGCACCGGCTCCGCGAGGCGCCCCTCGAGGTGGTGGACGCCGGGGAGAGGGTGCACCTCGGCCCGTTCGAGCTCGAGCTGGTCCACATGGCGCACTCGATTCCTGACTCGCGCGCGGTCGTCCTGCGCACGGACCTCGGTGCGCTGCTGATCACCGGCGACTACAAGTTCGACCAGACCCCCGTGGACGGGCGGCCGGCCGATGTCTCGCGGCTCGCCGAGCTGGGCCGGGAGGGCGTGCTGTGCCTCTTCGGCGACTCGACCAACGCCGACCGGCCCGGGGTGGCGCCGTCGGAGTCGAGCGTCGGCCCCGCCCTGCTCGAGCTGTTCTCCCGCTGCCGCGGCCGGATCATCGTCACCTCGTTCGCCTCCAACGTGCATCGCGTCCAGCAGGTGATCGACGCTGCCGCCGAGCTCGATCGACGCGTGGCGCTGGTGGGCCGCTCGATGCGCAAGAACTTCAACATCGCCTCCAACCTCGGCATCGCCCAGGTTCCCGAGGGCATGCTGATCCCGGCGCGCGAGATCGAGTCCTTTCCGGACCACGAGGTGGTCGCGATCTCGACCGGGAGCCAGGGGGAGCCCCTGTCCGCGCTGCGGCGCATGGCCCACGCCGACCACGCCGACGTCGAGCTGCACTCCGGCGACACGGTGATCTTCTCGGCGACGCCGATCCCCGGCAACGAGCGCTCGGTCAACGAGACGATCGATCGGATCTTCGAGATCGGCGCCCAGGTGGTGACCGCGGCCGACGCGCCCATCCACGCCTCGGGCCACGGATGGCAGGAGGAGCTGAAGCTGATGCTCAACCTGACCCGGCCGCGCTACGTGATGCCGGTTCACGGCGACCACAAGCGCCTGCGGCTCCACGCCGCCCTGGCCGAGTCGGTGGGGATCGAGCCGGAGCGGATCTTCAAGGGCCGCAACGGGCTGGCGCTCGAGTTCGACGAGTCCGGCGCCCGCCTCGGTGCCGAGATCCCGGCCGGGATGATCTTCGTCGACGGCGTCGACATCGGCGATCCCGACGATGTCGCGCTTCGCGACCGCCGGGCCCTGTCGGCCGACGGCGTGTTCATCGTCGTCGCCACGGTCTCCTCCGACGACGGCTCGCAGGTGGCGCCGCCGGAGATCATCTTCCGGGGGGTGCCGTTCGTGGAGGAGGCCGACGGGCTGGTCGAGGAGCTGCGCGAGGTGGTCGGCGGACTCGCTGGCCGAGGCCGCCAGGCACGAGGAGCGCGAGGCGACGCTCCTCCAGCAGGACCTGCACGACGACATCGCCGCCTTCGTCTATGAGCGGCTGCGCCGCCGGCCGATGGTGCTGCCGGTGATCGTCGAAGTCTGAGCCGGCGTGGCTGTTACGCTGGCCGCGATGCTCGGGGGGACCGGCAAGGAGGCTGAAGCGGGCGCGGTCTGGCGCGGGGAGCGCCGCACGATTCGCCGCGCCGCGCTGGCGGCCGCGCTGCTCGCGGCGCTGGCCGCCCCGGCCTCCGCCTCCGCGGCGCCCGCGAGGGCGGCGGCGAAGCTGAAGGCGGCCAGAGCGCCCGCCAGCGAGCTGAAGCCGGTCGCCGCGATCCCGCTGCCCGGAGGCGCGACCGCGTATCGGTTCCAGCAGCGCGTCTCTGGGGTGCGGGTCCTGAACGGCCAGGTGGTGGTCAGCGACCCGAGGGGCGCGCCGCCCGACCTGGTGGCCGACTCGAGCAAGCCCGGCATCGAGAGCCCGCCCTCGCCGCGAGTCGGCAGGGACGGCGCGATCGAGGTCGCCTCTGCGCAGCGCGGGCGTCAGGCGCCTGCGGGGGCCAGGTCGGCCGAGCCTGGCGATTCGAGCCGGGCGGCCGGCGGCACGCTCGTGTGGCGGGTCGTCATCCCCTCCGCCCGGCCGCTGGGCGACTTCGAGGTCCTGGTCGACGCCGTCTCGGGCCGTGTGGTGCGGACCCGGAACCTGCTCCAGCGCTCGAGGCGGGGACACGCGCAGCTCTACAACCCGAATCCGGTGGTCACAGAACAGACGGCTCCTCCGGGCTGCACCAGCGACAAGCGGGACAGGAACACCCGCCTCTTGACCTCGCTGCGCCGGCCGGTCACCCTTCACGACATCAGGAGCGGACAGCGCTGCCTGCGCGGCAAGTGGGTGCACGCCAAGCTCGGCCGCAGGCGAGAGGAGGTCTGCAAGCGGGGCCTCGAGTGGCGGGGCGTGAAGCGGTCGAAGAACCGCTTCGAGGCCCTGATGACCTACTTCCACATCAATCGCGCCCAGCGCTACATCCAGCGCCTCGGGTTCGGCACCGGGGCCGCGAAGGGGATCAACAAGCGCACCCAGCTCGCGGTCGCCGACGCGTTCAGGGAGCGACAACTCCTTCTACTCGCCGGCGACCCGGAGGATCGAGTACGGCAGCGGGGGCGTCGACGACGCCGAGGACGCCGACGTGATCCTGCACGAGTACGGCCACGCGATCCAGGACGCCCAGGTCGCGGCAGGGTTCGGGCACGGCAACCAGGCAGGGGCGATCGGCGAGGGCTTCGGCGACTACTGGGCCGCCGCGATGTCCTCTCGGTCACCGGGGACGCGCGAACAGGGACGACGTCTGCATCTTCGACTGGGACGGCATCAGCTGGGGACGCTTCGTCTCCGGCGTTTCGACCGCAAGTGCGGCCGGCGCGCGGACAACGACGACACCCTGTCCGAGGCCCAGGCCGAGCTGTCAGTTCGACAATCCACTGCGTGGGCGAGGTCTGGTCGAGCGCCCTGTGGGACCTGCGCGACGAAGTCGGCGGCCGCAGCTTCGACAGGATCCTGCTCTCCTCCCAGTTCATGTACACGGCCAACGAGCACTTCGACGACGCGGTGGAGGCGCTGATCGCCGCCGATCAGGCCTCGACCGGCGGCGCGAACAAGGCCGAGATCTGCGCCGAGATGGAGACCGAGCGCGGGATCTCCGTCGGCGGCTGCCCCTGAGCGCAGCGTGCCAAGCTCGCAGGGTGCCTCCGGACAAAGACTGACCCGCCGGCGTCAGGGAGGGGGAACACCGGCGGGTCGCTTGGCTCAGACTGGCCAACGTTCACCCGTCGAGGTGGTGTCGGGGGGTGTCCCCGACGGGTGGGTTGTCTCGTCCAGATAGAAAGTATAGGGATCGTGTAAACGATTCCTAAAACTCACGCCTGCCAGCCGAGGATTTTGGCGGAGGCGGGCTACAAGCGACTAAGGCTTCGGCAGCGGCAACCGCACCGTGAAGCGCGCCCCCCCGGCGGGCGAGGAGCCGGCATCGACATCGCCGCCGTGGGAGATCGCGACCGCCTTCACGATCGCGAGGCCGAGCCCGGCGCCGCTGTCGCCCGCGACGTCGGCGGGGCCGGCACCGCGAACGAACCTGGAGAAGACCTGCTCCTCCATGCCCGGCGGGATCCCGGGGCCGTCGTCCGAGACCTCGAGCACAGCGTCGCCGTTGCGGCGCTCGACCGCGACCCGGATCTCGGTGCCGGCGGGGGTGTGCCGCAGGCCGTTGTCGAGCAGGTTGACGGCCAGCCGGTGAAGCTCGTCCGGGTTGCCCGTCCACCGGCACCGGGCCGCCGTCGGCCAGGGTCAGGCGATGGCCGTCCGCGACCGGGCGCACCTCGGAGAGCGCCGCGGCGGCCACGGCGGCGAGGTCGCACTCGCGCCGGGCACCGGTGCGGCCGGCGTCGGCGCGGGCGAGCAGCAGCAGGTCGGAGACCAGGCGGCTCATCCGCCGCGAGGAGCGGAGCGCCGACTCGATCATCTCGCCCTCCTCGCCGCGCGCGCCCGGTCGCGTCGAGGCGCTCCTGAAGCAGCTCCAGGTTGGCGAGGATGCTGGTCAGCGGGGTGCGCAGCTCGTGCGAGGCGTCGGCGACGAACTCGCGCTGCGCCTGCATCATCTGCTCCGTCTCCGAGCGGGCCGCGTCGAGCTCGCCGAAGCATCTGCTCCAGGGTGCGCGCCAGCTCTCCGACCTCGTCGTCCGTCTCCGGGCTCGGGGATCCGGAGCGACGGGTCGCGCGTGGAGGCGATCTCCCGCGCCCTCGTCGTGAGCGTGGAAACCGGCCGCATCGCGCGCCCCGCGATCGCGATCCCGGCCAGAGCCGCCAGCAGGGTGCCGCCGAGCACGCCGCCTCCAAGGAACAGCCAAAGCCGGTTGATCGTCGCCTCCAGGTTGTCGGTGCTGCGGGCGTACTGGACGTATACCTCGCGAAAGGCAAAAGCGGGAGTCGTGGCGACGCGCAGCGAGCCTACGTCAGAGATGGTGCCCGGCTGGGGTGGCCCGAGGCGGGGAGTCCCAGGCGGCTCGCAGACAATGGCTTCCGGGGTGACCACGCGAATTTCGGCGTTCTCGACCAGCGCCATCTCGCGGGTGTCGAAGTGGCATTCCGGTCGACCGTTGAACGGGTCCTGAGCGATGTTGACCTGGGCTGCGAGCCGGGTCGAGTTGTCGCGAAGCTCGTTGTCGAAATTGCTCTGAAGCCGATTGGAGGTCAGCCGCCCCACCACCACGGCGAAGATGACCAGGATGATCAGCGTCAGGGTGGCCGAGACGGCCGCCAGCCGCCAGCGGACCGGCCAGCGCTTCGGAGTCAGCGCCGCGAGAATGCGCTCAAGCCGCTTCATCCCGCGCCGCCTTGATGACGTACCCGGCGCCACGCTTTGTGTGCAGGAGCCGCGGCTCGCCGCCGGCCTCGAGCTTTCGACGCAGGTTCGAGATGAAGACGTCGATCGTGTTCGTCATCGCCATCGGGTCGTAACCCCAGACCTCCTCGAGCAGGCGCTCGCGCGAGACCACCAGGCGCTCGTTGCGCATCAGGTACTCGAGCAGCTCGAACTCGCGGTTCGTGAGCTCGACTGGGCGATTGCCGCGATAGACCTCGCGGGTGTCCGGATTGAGGCGGAGGTCGCCGACCGCCAGCGAGGCGGTGCCTCGCGGAGGCCGGCGCCGCAGCAGGGCCCGCATCCGGGCCAGGAGCTCCTTGCGCTCGAACGGCTTCACGAGATAGTCGTCCGCTCCGGAGTCGAGGCCCTCGACCCGATCGTCCGTATCGGTGCGGGCGGTGAGGATCAGGATCGACGCATCGCTCTCGGCCCGCAGACGACGGCAGACCTCGACTCCATCCAGCTTCGGCAACCCGAGATCGAGGATCACGAGATCGGGAACGAAGCTCTCGGCGAGCTCGAGCGCCTCGACGCCGTCCTCGGCCGATCGCACCTCGTGGCCCTCCTGGCGCAGCACTCGGCGCAGGACGTCGGCGATCGCGGTGTCGTCCTCGACGACCAGGACGCGACCCGTGACCGTGTCGGTGGCAAGCATCAGCAAACAGGTTAGCCCTGGAAACGCCAGATCCGGGTGATCTTTAGAGCCGGTTTATGCGCAGGGGTCGACCGCGCGGCGTCGAAACCGCTTCGCAGATGTTCTAAGACGCGAAGGCGCCGTCGCCAACGGCGCCGCCCTACCGGCAACCGGCGCTCGCGCCCCGCACACCGGTCGCCTTCGCGCGACCGGCGACGCCCCGCGCGTTCGCGATGCCCGCTCACTGATCGCCGGGCTGGAGCAGCGCCACCTCGATGTGATCGGACTCGGGCTGGTGGCCGCGGGCGTCTACCTGGGTTGCGTCCTCTACGTGGGTTGGGACGGGGGGCCGGTCGGGCGAGTGGCTGGAGCGGGCGCTGGAGCAGGCGGCGGGCCGGATCGCCTACGTGGCGCCCCTGGCCCTCGCCGGATGGGGCATGGCGCTGGTGATGCGCCCGTTCGTCACGGCCCCCGGCGCGCTGAACGCGGGGGCGATCCTGGTGCTCGCCTCGCTGCTCCTGGCCTTCGCGGCGCAGACCGCCGGGCTGGGGCCCGAGCATCCCGCCCGCCACGGCTACTTCGAGCAGCGCTTCTTCACCGTCCACGGAGGAGCTGCCGGCGAGGCTCTCTACTGGGCCGCGACGACGCTCTTCCAGCGCCTCGGGGCACAGATCCTGGCCGTCTTGATGTTCGCCAGCGGCGTGCTGCTGCTCACGGGAACCACGGTTGCCGGCCTCATGTCCCGCGCCGGGCGGTTTGCGCGGAGCGCCGGCGACCGGGACCCGCGAGTTGGCGAAGACGGTGCGCACTGGCCGCCAGGGCCTCGAGGGCTTCGATTCGCGCGCGGACGAGATCGCGATCACGCGTGCCGGCCCGACCGAGCCGCTCGTCGCCGAAACGCTGGAAGGCGAACCGGACGCGGGCGAGATCGAGGCTCAGGAAGCTCGCGATCAACAGCCTGAGTGGGCCGAGGATGAGGTCGACGCTCCCGAGGGCCAGTTCGCCCACGAGGAGTCGCTCGGGCACGAAGCGGAAGGCCAGGATGAATCTGCGACGGGCGAGGAGCGACAAACGACGAACGCCGAGCTCACCCCGATGGGAAACCGCCGTAGCGCGGTCACCGAGTCCGACGAGATCGACTATGCCCTTCCCGCGCGCCAAGCTGCTCAATCGGGGCAAGGGTGACCCCGGCCCGGACATACGGGACCGCGAATCCGTCGCCAAGGCGCTGCTGGACGCGCTCCGCCACTTCGGAGTCGAGGCGAAGCTGCTGGGAGTCGTCAGCGGACCTCACGTGAGCCGCTACGAGCTTCAGCTCGCGCCGGGTACGAAGGTCTCCAAGGTGGCCCGGCTCCGCGACGATCTCGCCTACGCGCTCGCCTCCACGGACATCCGCATCCTGGCGCCGATCCCGGGCAAGAAGGCGGTGGGCGTGGAAGTGCCGAACCAGCGCCGGCGCCTGGTTCGGCTGGGCGACATCTACGACGGGCTCCCGAAGGGCTCCTCGCCACTCGCCGTATGGCTCGGCAAGGACGTCTCCGGGCAAGCCGTGTGGGCCGACCTGGCGCCGATGCCGCATGCGCTCGTCGCCGGCACCACCGGGTCGGGCAAGTCGGGCTGCATCAACGCGATGCTGTGCTCGGTCCTCCTGCACGCCTCGCCGAACGAGGCTCGCCTGGTGCTGGTCGACCCGAAGCGGGTCGAGCTGAACCACTACGAACGCCTCCCGCACCTCCTGACCCCGGTGGTCACCAATCCGCGGCTGGCCGCCAACGTGCTCGCCAACCTGATCGGCGAGATGGAGAGCCGCTACGGCGTCATGGGCGAGGCCCGAGCGCGCAACCTGGCCGAGCTCAACCGGGCGCGTCGCAAGACGGGCGAGGCGCCCCTCCCGTACATCCTCTGCGTGATCGACGAGCTGGCGGACCTGATGATGATCGCCCCCGCGGAGGTCGAGGACTCGATCATCCGGCTGGCGCAGAAGTCACGGGCTGTCGGCATCCATCTGGTGCTGGCGACGCAGCGCCCGTCGACCGACGTGATCACCGGGACGATCAAGGTCAACATCCCGGCCCGGATCGCCTTCTCGGTCGCCTCGCAGGTCGACTCCCGCGTGATTCTCGACCAGGGCGGCGCCGAGACCCTGCTCGGCCAGGGCGACATGCTGTTCCGGCCGGTCGGGACCTCGAGGCTGCAGCGCCTCCAGGGGGCGTTCGTGACCGAAGCCGAGATCGCCCGCCTGGTCTCCCACTGGGCGCGCCAGGGCGAGCCCGAGTTCGACGAGGCGCTGCTCGAAGTGCGCGACGAGACCGGTGATCAGCGCGACGACGAGCTGTCGCCGGATCACGACGACCTGATCGGCGAGGCGGCGCGAATCGTCGTCCAGAGCCAGACCGCGTCCGTCTCGATGATCCAGCGCCGGCTTCGCGTCGGCTACACCCGCGCCGGCCGCCTGATCGACATGCTCGAGCGGCGGGGGATCATCTCCGGGTACGAGGGCTCGAAGCCCCGTCAAGTCCTGGTCTCCGAGGGGGAGCTCGGGCGAATGCTCGAGCGGCTCGGCGGCGACGGCGGCGCTCGGTCACCCGAGAGCGTCGAACCCGACCGCGAGCCCGACGCGGGGGCCGAGCTGGAGCCCCTCAGCGGCTGAGCGCACGTAACGGCGTCAGTTGACCGTCCCGGACGGCGCGTCGGCGCCCGGGCGGCGAGAATATGCGCCGTCATGACGACCAGGGACGAAGTAGAGGGCCTGCCGATCGGCGAGGTCCTGAAGCGGACGCGCACTCGTCGCAAGATCGACATCCGCACCGTCGAGCAGCAGACCAAGATTCGCATCAAGTACCTGCGCGCGCTCGAGAACGAGGAGTGGGACGTGCTCCCCGGGCCCGCCTACGCCAAGGGCTTCCTGCGCACCTACGCCCAATTCCTCGGCCTCGACGGGGACGCCCTGGTGGACGAGTACCGGCGAACGGTCGAGGCGGCGCCCGACGCCGACCGCGCCTATCTGTTCAGCGAGCCGGTGCTGGAGCGCCGCCGGCGACCCGGCGAGGAGCCGCGGCGCCGCTTGCCCGTAAGCGCGTCCGCGATCGGCGTCCTGGGCGCGGCCGTCATTGCCCTGCTCCTGGTCCTGGCGTTGACCGGGTCGGACGACAAGGGGAGCAAGGACCGGCCCGGCCAGAAAGGCAAGCACGACAAGGCCCAGCAGAGGAGCGGGGGCGGCTCGAAGGAAGGCAACGCCCCCTCGCGCCCGGTCAGGGTGGCGCTGATCACGCGCGACTCCATGGAGGTCTGCCTGGTGACCGGCGACGGGCGGGCCCTGATCGACGCGCAGACGCTCATCTCGGGCGTCAAGGAGGGCCCCTTCCAGCCCCCGGCTGACAACTACCGCCTCGACCTCCCGAGCGGGGGGGCGATCACTTTGACTCTCGACGGCAAGCCGCGCCTGGTGCAGTCTCGGGGGCCGGCGAGCTACCTGATCAGCTCCGACGGCGTTCAACCCGACGAGCTTCAAGGGACCGGATTGCCCCTGAGCGGCTGCCCGTGAGCGCCGACGCGGTTCGGGCCGGGATCGTCGTCACCGGCACCGAGGTCCTGACGGGCCGGGTCACCGACCGCAACGGCCCGTGGATCTCGGAGCGACTCGGCGAGCTGGGCGTGGAAGTCGCCCACATCCTCTGCGTCGGAGACCGCGCCGACGACCTCGAGGCGGCGCTGCGATTCCTTGCCGCCGAGGGCGCGGACCTGATCGTCACCAGCGGCGGGCTCGGGCCCGACGGCCGACGATCTGACGGCTGAGGTGGTCGCCCGGTTCGCGGGGCGGGAGCTGGTCCTCGACGAGGGGATGGAGGAGAAGATCGCGCGCGATCCTCGCCGCAGTTCGCCCGGCGGCTGCGCTTCGACGCCGAGGCGCTTCGCGAGGCCAACCGGAAGCAGGCGATGGTCCCGCGTGGCGCGACCGCCATCGACCCGGCCGGGACAGCGCCCGGCCTCGTGGTCCCGACCGAGGGACCCACCGTGATCGTCCTTCCGGGGCCGCCGCGGGAGCTTCAGGCGATGTGGCCGCCGCGCGCTCGACGCCGAGCCGGTCCGCGCCGTGCTGGAGCGTGCGACGCCGTTTCGGGGCTACACGCTGCGGCTGATCGGCATTCCCGAGTCCGAGATCGCCAAGACCTTGCGCGAGGTCGAGCGCCACACCGACCTCTCGGCGCTCGAGATCACGACCTGCCTGCGCGGCGGCGAGCTGGAGATCGACGTCCGCCATCGCGAAGGGGCGGACGCCGCGGCCGAAGCGGTTCGCGCCGCGGTCGAGGAGCGCCACGGCCGTTACCTGTTCTCGGAGGACGGGACCACGATCGACGAACAGGTGGCCGGGCTGCTGCGCGGGCGCCGGGTCGGCCTCGCCGAGTCGTGCAGCGGCGGGCTGCTGGCGGCCCGGCTGACGGCGCTGCCGGGCGCCTCGGAGTACCTCGCCGGCAGCGTCGTCGCCTACTCGAACCAGGCGAAGTCGGACCTGCTGGGGGTCGACCCCGCAGCTGATCGAGCGCCACGGCGCCGTCTCGCCAGAGGTCGCCGAGGCGATGGCCGATGGAGCGCTGGAGCGGTTCCGTGCCGACGTCGCCGTCTCGATCACCGGAATCGCCGGCCCCGAGGGCGGCACCGAGGAGAAGCCGGTCGGCTACGTCTGCTTCTGCGCCAAGCTCGCCGACGGGCGGAGCCTCGCCCGGGACCCCGTGATCCCGGGCGGCCGCCAGGACATCCGCGAGCGCTCGGCGCTGGTCGGGCTCCACATGCTGCGAATCCTGCTGGGCGGCGGAGAGGCGCCGCTGTGATGGCCCCGGAGCCGTTCGAGGTCCACGTCGCCGAGCAGGTCCTCGACGACCTGCGATTGCGCCTGGAGCGGACGCGCTGGCCGCAGCAGCCCGCCGAGGTGGGATGGGAGCTCGGTGTCGACGTCCCCTACCTGCGCGAGCTCTGCGGACACTGGGCGGACCGGTACGACTGGCGCGCGTTCGAGTCACGGCTGAACGGCTTCTCGAACCGGCGCTGGAACGGCCTCCACCTGATCTGGGAGCAAGGGGAGGGGAGATGGGCTGCCGGTGATGCTGATCCACGGCTGGCCGGGCGGGCCGATCGAGTTCTGCGACCTGATCCCCCTGCTGGTGGAGGCGGGGCACGACGTGGTCGTGCCGTCGCTGCCGGGCTACGCGTGGTCCGACGACCCGGGCCGGCCCCTGAACGTGGCCGCGGTCTCCGAGCGGCTGCGGGCGCTGATGGAGGAAGGCCTGGGGTACGAGCGCTACGCGGTCCAGGGCGGCGACTGGGGAGCGAACATCTCGGCGCGGATGGCGCTCGACTCGCCGGACACCGTGGCAGCGGTCCACGTCAACGCCGTCTCGGTGCTCCCCGTCCCCGGGAACCTCACCGAGCCACCGCTGAGCGAGGCGGAGCAGGCCTACGCCGAGGGCGGCACGCGCTGGCGCCGCCGCGAGGGCTTCCACCTGTTCCTGCACTCGGCCGCCCCGGACGCGGTCGGGGTCGCCTTCAACGACTCGCCCGCTGGGCTCGCCGCGTGGCTGGTGGAGAAGTACCGGCGCTGGAGCGACTGCGACGGCGAGGTGGAGCGGCGATTCTCGAAGGACCAGCTGTGCGACTTCCTGACCATGTACTGGGCGACGGGCACGATCACGTCGTCGATGCGGCTCTACTTCGGCGAGCGCCGTGATCGGTGGCGGCTCGGGCCAGGGGAGCGAATCGAGGTCCCGGCGGCGGCGGCCGACTTCCCCGCCGAGATCGTCAGGGCTCCCCGCGAGTGGGCGGAGCGGATCTTCGCGGACCTGCGGCGCTGGACCGAGATGCCGCGCGGTGGCCACTTCGCCGCCTTCGAGGAGCCGGAGCTCCTGGCCGAGGACGTGGTCGCGTTCCTGTCCGATATCTGAAGCACGGGCGGGCAAGCCCGGCAGCCGTCGCCGGCGTGCCGTCCGGCCTATCATCGACTTGAGATGCGAGGCTCTGACTGTGAGCCTCGGAGCTCATTTCGAGCAACGGAGCGAAGGAGGAGAGAGTGGCGGAAAGTGTGACGCTTAGCGCGGCGCAGGCCATTGTCGAGGCGGCGCGTGCGAAGGCCGACGAGATCGGCGTACCGATGGACATCGCGGTGGTCGACGAAGGCAACAACCTGACGGCATTCGCCCGCATGGACGGCGCCTGGCTGGGCTCGATCGACATCGCCCAGAACAAGGCGTATACCGCGCGGGCCTTCGACATGCCGACGCAGGACCTGGCGCCCCTCGCGCAGCCCAACCAGCCGCTGTACGGCATCGAGGCCTCAAACCAGGGCCGGCTGATCGTGTTCGCCGGCGGCATCCCGCTGAAGGCGGGAGACCGGGTGGTGGGTGCGATCGGCGTCAGCGGCGGCAGCGTGGAGCAGGACCAAGAGGTCGCCGAGGCCGGCGTCGCGGCCTTCTAGCGGCGGACAAGCCAAGGAGCAAGATCATGGCCGACAACAGAGGCGTTGCCTACATCGAGCCCGGGAAGGTGGAGGTTCAGGACATCGACTTCCCGGAGCTGGAGCTGAAGGACGGGCCCGGCGTGCATCCCGACAACGTCGGGCGAAAGACCCCGCACGGGGCGATCCTGCGGATCGTGTCGACGAACATCTGCGGCTCGGATCAGCACATGGTCCGTGGACGGACCACAGCGCCGGCGGGGTTGATCCTCGGCCACGAGATCACCGGTGAGGTGATCGAGGCCGGGCCAGACGTCGAGTTCATCAAGGTCGGGGACCTCTGCTCGGTCCCCTTCAACATCGCCTGCGGGCGCTGTCGAAGTTGCAAGGAGGGCAACACGGGGGTTTGCCTCAACACGAATCCCGATCGTCCGGGGTCGGCGTACGGCTACGTCGACATGGGCGGCTGGGTGGGCGGCCAGGCCCAGTACGTGATGGTTCCGTACGCCGACTGGAACCTGCTCAAGTTCCCGGACCGCGACCAGGCGATGGAGAAGATCCTCGACCTGACGATGCTGTCGGACATCTTCCCGACGGGCTTCCATGGCGTCTACACGGCGGGGGTCGGTCCGGGCTCGACGGTCTACATCGCGGGCGCCGGCCCCGTCGGCCTCGCCGCCGCGTACTCGGCGCAGCTGCTGGGTGCCGCGGTGGTGATAGTCGGCGATCGGATTCCCGAACGCCTCGAGCAGGCGCGCTCGTTCGGATGCGAGACGGTGGACATCTCGAAGGGCGAGCCGAAGGATCAGATCGAGCAGATCCTCGGCGTCCCGGAGGTGGACGCCGCCGTCGACGCGGTCGGCTTCGAGGCCCGCGGCCACGGCTCCGACGCGGAGCAGGAGGCGCCAGCGACGGTGCTCAACAGCATCATGGACGTCACCCGCGCGGCCGGCAAGCTCGGCATTCCCGGCCTCTATGTGACCGGCGATCCGGGGGCGGTCGACGCCGCCGCCAAGGAGGGCTCGCTGTCGATCCGGATCGGGCTCGGCTGGGCGAAGTCGCACAGCTTCACCACCGGCCAGTGTCCGGTGATGCGCTACCACCGCGGGTTGATGCAGATGATCCTCAACGACCGGGCGCAGATCGCCAAGGCCGTGAACGCGACCGTGATCACGCTCGACGATGCCCCTCAGGGCTACGAGGACTTCGACTCGGGGGCCGCGAAGAAGTTCGTCCTCAACCCGAACGCCCTGATCCCGGCCTGAGCGCCGAGCGCGAGCTAACCGAAGAACGAGCGCAGCCTGGCGACCACGAGGTCGGGCTTCTCGTCGACGATGAAGTGGCCGGAGTCGGGCACCAGCTCCACCTCCATGTCGTCGGCGTGCGGCTCGTAGCCCGGAAGCAGCTTCGGCGACACGTAGCGGTCGCGTTCTCCGAACACGATCCGGGTCGGCACGGTGAGCCGTTGGTCACGCCACCTGCCCGTGACGCCCTCACGGAAGGCGCGCTGGTAGTAGCGATAGAGGTGACTGATGGCGGAGGCGCGGGAGTGCTCTCTGAAGCCGTCCACGTAGGCGTCAATCTCCTCGGTTGTGAACGGGTCGCCGAAGTTGCCGTGCGAGAGGATGTTCCGGGTGATCCAGCCCTGCCGTAGCAGCCGGGGGCCCAGCCCGGGCGTCGCGACCATCCACGTGTACCAGCTCCGCCAGCCCTCGGCGATCAGCCTCGGGGTGATCCGGGGCCAAGGGTGGGGGGTGTTCAAGGCCACCAGGCGCTCGACCCGATCCGGGTGGACGAGGCCGAGCAGGATCGCGGTCCAGCCGCCCCAGTCGTGGCCAGCGACGCAGGCGCGCTCGATCCCGAGCGCGTCGAGCAGCGCGACCTGGTCGGCGGCGAAGGTCTCGCCGTCGTAGCCGTATCCCGGTGCCTCGCTCCAGCCGAAGCCCCGCAGGTCGGGAGCGAGCAGCCGGCGTTCGCCCCGCAGGGCGCCGATCACCCGGCGCCACATGTACCAGTGCTCGGGCCAGCCGTGAAGCAGCAGGACGGGCGGCTCCGCCGCGTCGCTTGGGCCCGCCTCGGCGAAGTGGATTCGCAGCCCGTTCGCTTCGACAAAGCGGTGCTCGACGCCCTCGAGGGCAGGCAATTCGTCGCTCATCACGCTGCAATCTATTTGCGAACCGCGTGCCTCGAGCCACGGAGTAGGGCATAGGTTGGGGTTGAGATGACCAAGGAGCGGCTGAAGAGCCCGCGGGCGCGGCTGTTCGTGGCGCTCGACCTGCCGGAGCAGGTGCGCGAGGGGCTGGTCGCCTGGCAGCGCGAAGCCCTCACCGACCCGGCGCTGCGACCGGTCGCCGCCGAGGCCCTGCACGTGACCCTCTGCTTCCTCGCCTACCACCCTGAGCGCGACATCGAGCGGATCGCCGAAGTCGTCCAGGGGGTGAAGCCGCGACCAACCCGGATCCGCTTCGACGCTGAGCCCGTGCCGGTTCCGCCGAACCGCCCCCGCCTGTTCGCGATCGACGCCCAGAGCGAGGCTGCGATCCAGCTCCAAGCCGAGCTCTCCGACGCGCTCGTCGCCGAGCGCTTCTACAAGCCGGAGAAACGCGACTTCTGGCCCCACGTGACCGTCGCCCGGATCAGGCCCTCCAAGCGCTCCGACTCCGATCGGCGAGGACGCCGGAGAGGCCGCCCGATGCGCGTCGAGGCGCCCCCAGGGCCGCTGCCCGAGGCGCTCTGCGAGCCCTTCGGCGCCGTCCGGATCACTCTCTACCGTTCCAATCTGCGGCCGACGGGCGCCGAGTACGTGTCCCTGGCTCGAGACTTGACTTGCCGCCCGCCGAGGGCGGGGAAAGGTGATGACGATGGCAGACGAGAAGAAGACGGCCTCGCGCTCGGAGAGCGGCTCGAAGAACGGCGCCGGCGCCAAGGAGGCGAAGGCCAAGGACGCGGCTCTTCAGGCGGCGGTGACCCAGATCGAGCGCGAGTTCGGCCAGGGGTCGGTGATGCGCCTCGGCGACGGGAACGCGGTCCAGGTCGAGGCGATCCCCACCGGAGCCCTTTCGCTCGACCTCGCGCTCGGCGTCGGCGGCGTGCCGCGGGGGCGGATCGTCGAGATCTTCGGACCCGAGTCCTCGGGCAAGACGACGCTCGTCTACCACATCATCGCCGAGGCCCAGGCGCTGGGCGGGATCTGTGCCTTCGTCGACACCGAGCACGCGATCGACCCGATCTACGCCAGGCGGATCGGCGTCGACGTCGACGAGTTGCTCGTTTCGCAACCCGACTACGGCGAGCAGGCGCTCGAGATCGTCGACGTCCTGGTCCGCTCCGGCGCGGTAGACCTGGTCGCGATCGACTCGGTGGCCGCGCTGACGCCGCGGGTCGAGCTCGAGGGCCAGATGGGGGAACAGCAGGTGGGCTTGCAGGCGCGGCTGATGTCGCAGGCGCTGCGAAAGCTGGCCGGCAACCTCAGCCGGGCCAACACGGTGTGCGTGTTCACGAATCAGATCCGCGAGAAGATCGGAGTCAGCTTCGGGAGCCCCGAAACCCAGCCGGGCGGCCGGGCGCTGAAGTTCTACTCCTCGCAGCGACTCGACATCCGCCGCATCGAGACCCTCAAGGAGGGCACCGAGGCGGTCGGCAACCGGGTCCGGGTGAAGGTGGTCAAGAACAAGGTCGCCGCGCCCTTCCGTCAAGCGGAGTTCGACATCGAGTACGGGGCCGGGATCTCCAACGAGGGCTGCCTGCTCGACCTGGCGCTCGAGCACGACCTGGTGCAGAAGTCCGGCTCGTTCTTCTCCTATGGCGAGTTGCGCCTCGGGCAGGGCCGCAACAACACCAAGCAGTACCTGGCCGAGAACCCGGAGACCGCCCGCGAGATCGAGGCGAAGCTGGCAGACGCCCTCGGCATCGAGCGGCAGGGGGCGACCAGCGAGCCGCAAGGCGAGCGGTCATCCCCGCCCGGCTCCGATGCGACGCCGATCGCCGATGCCACCGCGGAGGCCGAGGAACCCGAGCGCAAGGCCGCTTAGCCCTGGCACAGCGGTGCCTGGTGGCTGAGCGGACGCCAGACGCCTTCGAAGCCGCACTCGCGGCGCTGCGACGCAGGGAGCGGCCCACCGCCGAGCTCGCCGCCTGGCTCGCGAAGCGCGGCCACGGACCCGAGGAGATCGAGGCGGCGACCGGTCGACTGACGGAGGTTGGCGAGCTCGACGACGAGCGCTTCGCTCGGCGCTTCGCCGAGGACAAGCGCGAGCTGCGCGGCTGGGGCGCCGAGCGGATCCGCGAGGCACTCGCCGCCCGAGGGATCCCTGCCGCCCTCGTCGAGGCGGCGCTGGAGGGCGACTCGCATGGCGCCCAGGTGGGAAGGGCGAGCGACCTGCTCGCCCGGCGTGGGCGGCCCCTGGATGCCGATGCCGATCGCGCCCGGGCACTCGGCTTCTTGACCCGGCGCGGCTACGAGTACGAGGTCGCCTACGAAGCGATCCGCCTGGCGGCTCGCCGGGGCGGGTAGGGGCTTGCCAGCGGGCGATCCCGCCTCTACGATCCATGCAGCGACCGTCGGTCGCCCGAAGACACGAATCAAAGCTATTCAACCCTTGACAGACAAGACGCCCAATTCTGAACGCCCATTGGAAGGCGCCGGGGCCGCATCCCCTGGATATGCGCCCTTGCGCGCGCTTGTGCGGCGAAAGTTGGCGCCCTAGGGCCCGGCTTCACGGCAAGCGCACCCGTCCCCACCGGATACGGCTGCGGCCGCGATGGGGCCGACGATCGACATAGCCGACATGAGTGTCTCCGGACGCCGCCGGTTGCGGGCCCGTCGAGCAAAGGCGGTGCCCAGATAAGCGAAATCAGCCGGCCCGGAAGGGAGAGGTGGCAATGGAGATACGCGCGCTGCTACAAGGGTGGAGACGAGGTGAGCCCAGTAGGCAGGACCCCGGCGAGGCGCGCGAGGGCTCCCGCGATCCGATGCCGGATGAGCTCGCGGCGCGGCGGGCGGAGATCGCGCGGATGGAGGAGCGGGCGCTGCGTGAGACCGAGTCGCTGGAGCTTCAGCGGGGTGACCTCGGGCGGCGCACCCGCGCGCTCGAGGACCGCGAGCGCAACCTGATCCAGCAGTCGGAGGAGCT
Source organism: uncultured Actinomycetes bacterium (assembly GCA_963740145.1). Lineage (GTDB taxonomy): Bacteria > Actinomycetota > Thermoleophilia > Solirubrobacterales > 70-9 > AC-56. Next base: position 85,491 of record CAVUDI010000009.1, on the reverse strand, counting down.
GAAGCGCGCGAAGCGCGTCCAGCGGCGCGAGCTGGAGCGGATATCGGGGTTGAGCGCCTCGCAGGCGAAGCAGCTCCTGCTGGCAGATGTCGAGCAGGAGGCCCGCCACCAGGCCGGGGTGAGGCTGCAGGAGATCGAGGCCGAGACCAAGCGGGAGGCCGAGCGCCGTGCCCGCAACATCCTCTCGGTCGCGATGCAGCGACTCGCGGCCAGGCACGCCGGCGACAACACGACGCGCCTGGTCGAGCTGCCGAGCGACGAGATGAAGGGCCGGATCATCGGCCGTGACGGTCGCAACATCCGCACGCTGGAGAAGCTCAGCGGCGTCGATGTGATCATCGACGAGACTCCGTCCGCCGTAGTCCTGTCGAGCTTCGACGGGGTGCGCCGCGAGATCGCCCGGATCACCCTGGAGCGGCTGATCGCCGACGGGCGGATCAATCCGGCTCTGATCGAGGAGACCTATGAGCACGCCAGGGTCGAGATCGAGGAGCGGATCGTCGAGGAAGGCGAGCGCGCGGCGCTCGAGGCCCGGGTGCATGGCGTCGACCCGGAGCTGATCCGCCTCCTGGGCCAGCTCAAGTTCCGCACCAGCTACGGGCAGAACGTGCTCGAGCACCTGGTCGAGTGCTCGCACCTGGCCGGCCTGATCGCCGCGGAGCTCGGGGCGTCGGTGGATACCGCCCGCCGGGCCGCCCTGCTCCACGACATCGGCAAGGCGGTGACCCACGAGGTCGAGGGCCCGCACGCGGCGGTTGGCGCCAATCTCGCCCGCCGCCATGGCGAGCCCGAGGCCGTTGCGCACGCGATGGAGGCCCATCACAACGAGGTCGAGCCGCGGACCGTCGAAGCCGTCATCGTCCAGACCGCCGACGCGCTTTCGGGGGCGCGTCCCGGCGCCCGGGGCGACTCGCTGGAGGAGTACGTCGAGCGTCTGCGGGAGCTCGAGGGGATCGCCTCTCGCTATGACGGCGTCGAGCGCGTGTACGCGATGCGAGCCGGCCGCGAGATCCGGGTGATCGTCGATCCGGGCACGATCGACGACGAGCGGGCCGCGCTGATCTCGCACGAGATCGCGGCCGCGATCGAGAAGGAGATGGAGTACCCCGGCCAGATCAAGATCACCGTGATCCGGGAGAGCCGGTCGACCTCATTCGCGAGTTGAAGGTTTAGGATCGCAGCCGCATGGAGGAGACCCTGTTCTACGTCTTCGGGATCGCGCTGGTGCTCTCGGCGCTGGTGCTCTCGGCGCTCGGCCTCCGCAGCGAGAGCTTTCCCACGAGCCGGATCTTGCTCGCCGGGATCGTCGCCTACTTCGTGGTGCTGGTGGGTGCCACGAGCACCTTCGCCGTCCTCAACGCGCGCGAGGAGCAGCGAAAGCACGACGCCGAGCAGGCGGAGGCCGCCGAAGAGGTGGTCAGCGAGGAGGTGGCGGCGGGTGGCGCCACCACGACAACCGAGTCCCCACCGGAGACCGAGCCTCCCCCCGCACCTGGGGGCCTCAGCACCGTCAAGGTGAGCTCGCCGGCGGACGGCTCACTCATCTTCGAACCCAGCAAGCTGACGGCTAAGGCGGGGACCGTGACGATCGAATACGACAACCCGTCACCGGTCGACCACAGCGTCGCCATCGAGGCGGGTTCCGAGACACTCGGGGAGAGCGAGATCGCCACCGAAGCGACTCTCACCGCCACGGCCGACCTCAAGCCGGGCGACTTCGTCTTCTACTGCACCGTGCCCGGGCACCGCGAGGCCGGCATGGAGGGCACCCTCACCGTCAAGTAGGCGGCCGCGGTCCGGCCGTCGCGCAGGGGAATTGGCGCCTTTGTTGCGCAAGGAGCAACAAAAGCGCCAAACGCTGTTCTGCTGTCTGACCGGGTTGCCCCTGCTGTTCAAGCCCGACTGCGCTGGGACCGATGGAGTCGCGAAGTGCCTGATGCTCCGCTGGATCTGCCGGTTACCTTCGTCACCCTGGTCGTCCTTTACATCATGGTCCCCATCCTGGTGGTGGTCCACGAGCTTGGGCACGCCGCGGCGGTCGTCCGAGCGGGCAAGCGACCAACGGTCATGGTGGGAAAGAGCCCGCCACTGATCGCTTATCGCTTCCGAAGTTTCGACCTGCGCTTCCATCCGCGGCTGGCGCTCGAGTACTTCTATCCGCGAACAGCGCTGAAGGGGTTTCCGAAGACGTATGTCGGCTATTGCCACTTCGATCCAACCGGACTTACGGTCGGCCAGCTGCGCGCGATCTACTCGTCAGGTCCGCACGCATCGATGCTCGCGGGCCTCTGCTTCGCGGCTGTGGCCTGGTTCATTCCGGCGAGCTCGCTGCTGTTTTGGATCGCTGCCTTCACGGCGGTTTGGGCCGCAATCGACGGAATAGGCAACCTGGTCCCCGCTCAACACGAGGGGGCGTCTCTTTTCCGACGGAGCGCGGATGACATGGCTTCGCGGACTTGACCCCAACCTGGTTCTGGTTCCGACTAGCGCTCGGCAACAGGATCGATGACCCACGCTTCGCGCCGTTACCCTCCTGCCATGGGGACGTACCACGTCACCACCTTCGGCTGCCAGATGAACGAGCACGACTCCGAGCGGATGAAAGGGATGCTCGAGTCGCTCGGCTACCAGGAGGCCGCGGAGCGCTCGACGGCCGACCTGATCCTCTTCAACACCTGCTCTATCCGCGAATCGGCGGACAACCGCTTCATCGCCCACCTGGGTGAGGCGAAGCGGCTGAAGTCGGAGGATCCCGAGCGGGTGGTGGGGGTCGGCGGCTGCTGGGCGCAGTCGGTCAAGGACGAGGTCTTCCAGCGGTTCCCGTTCGTCGACGTCGCGTTCGGGCCGGGGCAGATCCACCGGCTGGCCGAGTTCCTGACCCAGGACTCGCTGACCGCGCAGGGCTATTTCGAGTTCGAGGACTTCTCGGGCCATCTGCCGGCGAAGCGGGCGCGTGACTTCCAGGCCTGGGTCCAGATCTCCGTCGGGTGCAACTGCGCCTGCGCCTACTGCATCGTTCCGCAGACACGCGGGCGCGAGGTGAGCCGCCCCCCGGGGGAGCTGATCACCGAGATCGAGTCGCTGGCCGCCGAGGGGGTTCGCGAGGTGACCCTGCTCGGCCAGAACGTGAACAGCTACGGCCGCGACCTGCCGAAGCAGGGACGGACCACGTTCGCCGAGCTGCTGGCCCGCGTGGACGCAATCGAGGGCATCCAGCGGATCCGCTACACGAGCCCCCACCCAAAGGACATCCGCGAGGACGTGATTCGCGCCCACGCCGAGCTGCCGGCGCTTTGCGAGCACATCCACCTGCCGCTCCAGTCGGGCTCGAGCCGGATCCTGAAGTCGATGCGGCGAACGTACGACCGCGAGCGCTACCTCGACCGCGTCGCCCAGATCCGCGAGCGGGTCCCGGACTGCGCCCTGACCACGGACATCATCGTCGGCTTCCCCGGGGAGACGGCAGACGACTTCGCAGAGACCCTGGAGGTCACGGAGTGGGTCGGCTACGACGGCGCCTTCACGTTCATCTTCTCGCCGCGTCGAGGAACCGAGGCGGCGACGATGGCTGGCCAGGTTCCCCATCCGGTGAAGCGGGAACGGATGGCGCGCCTGGTCGAGCTGGTCCAGCGCCGCGCCCGCGAGCGTGCCCAACGCTTCGTGGGCCGAACGATGGAGGTGCTGGTCGAGGGCCCGAGCAGGAACGACCCGGCGAGGCTCCGAGGCCGCACCGGCCACAACAAGACCGTCAACTTCGACGGCACGGCCGAGCCCGGCGAGCTGGTCGAGGTCGAGATCACCGAAGCGACGTCGACCACCCTGTCCGGGCACGAGCTGCTGAGCGCCAGGCTCAGGTGAGGGAGTGCATGCTGGGCCGCGCCCGAAGTGATTCGCCCTGCTGAAGGTCCTGGCCATCTTCGGCCCGACCGGGGTCGGGAAGACGGCGGTCGCGAGTCGCGGTCGCGGAGCTTCTGCGTGGGCGGGGCGAAGAGGTGGTCGCCGTCTCCTGCGACGCGATCCAGGTCTACCGGGGGCTCGAGACGCTCGCCGGCACGGCGACCCCGCGAGGAGCGCTCGCGGCTCGAGCACCGGCTGGTCGGCTTCGTCGAGGTGAGTGGCGAGTTCAGCGCCGGGCGGTTCGCGACCCTTGCGCATGCGGAGATCGACCAGCTCCTCGCGGAGGGGCGGCGGCCGATCGTGGTCGGTGGGACCGGTCTATACCTGCGCGCCGCCCTGGCGGATCTCGACCTTCGCCCGCCCGTCCCGGCCGAGCTGCGCGACGAAGTCGAGCGCGAGATCGCTGAACGGGGGCCGGAGGCGCTCCACGGTGAGCTCGACCCCGACGTCGCCGCGATGATCCATCCCAGGGACCGCAAGCGGGTCGCTCGGGCGCTCGAGCTGCAGCGCGCGGGCGTTGATCCGCCGCGGGGAAGCGAGCAGCTCTGGACGGCAAAGCTCCGTCGCCCTACCGTCCTCGTTGGCCTGACGATCGACCGCGAGGAGCTTGGGCGCCGCATCGAGGCGCGGGTGGAGGAGATGGTTGCCGCCGGCGCGGCGGAGGAGGCACGCCGGGCCGCGGAGGCTGGCGCCTCGCGGACCGCCCGGGCGGCGCTGGGCTTCGAGGAGCTGCTCGCCGGCGATCTGGAGGCCGTGAAGCGCGCCCATCGCGCCTATGCGCGCCGCCAGCTCACCTGGATGCGCAAGATGCCGGGCGTCGAGCTGATCGACCGCACCGGCCGCGACGACGACAGCGTCGCCGAGCAGATCGTCGCCGGGCTCGGCCGCTGAGATTCCCGGCGACGCTGAGCGATCGAATAGCGTCTCGACGATGTGGTTCGAGAAGTGGCAGGCGCTCGGCAACGACTACGTGATCGTGGAGGCCGACGCCCTGCCGTGGGAGCTGACCCCGGAACGGGTCCGGCGCCTCTGCGAGCCGCATTTCGGAGTCGGCTCGGACGGTCTCCTGGTGCTGTCCAAGGCCGAGGACCCGAGCCAGGTGGCCGAGCTGCGGATCTTCAACCCCGACGGCTCGGAGGCCGAGCTCTCCGGCAACGGGGCCCGGCAGGCGGCGCTCTATCTACGGCGTGCGGGGTGGACGGACGAGGAGGAGTTCGCGATCCTCACCGCCGCGGGCGAGATCCGTCCCACGATCAGCTCGCCGAACACCGCGACGCTGGCCATGGGCAAGGCCTCGGTCAGCTCGCCGGACTTTCCGTCCGGCGGTCCAGACGGCCGGGGAACCGTCCTTGCGGGAAACGGCGAGTGGCGCTTCCAGCACGTCTCGATCGGCAACCCGCAGTGCGTGATCGAGGCGGGCGACGAGCTCGAAGAGCTCGACCTGGCAGCACTCGGCCCCGAGATCGAGCGCAGCGAGCTGTTTCCGAACCGCACCAACGTCTCCTTCATTCGTGTCGAGGGGTCAGCCATCAGGGCGCGGATCTTCGAGCGCGGGGTGGGGGAGACGCTCTCCTCGGGGACCGGTGCCAGCGGCGCGGCGGTCGCGGCCGTCCTCCGGGGCGCGGCCAGCCCGATCATGGTGAGGCTGGACGGGGGAGAGTTGACGGTCGAGGTGGAGGAGGACCTCGGGGTGCGGCTGACCGGGACCGCGGAGCCAGTGTTCCGGGGCGAGCTCTCGCCGGAGCTCGTGCGCGCCCTGGAGAGGGCGTAGCCTCGCGGGCGCTTACCCTTCGCCTTCCGGTGGCAACCTCGAAGACCTCCAAGCGCGCTCTGGCCTCGCCCTCGCGGCGCCTGGAGGCCGTGCCCGCATACATGTTCGCCGAGCTGGAGCGGCGCGTCGCCGAGAAGCGCCAGGCGGGCGTGGATGTGATCAGCCTGGGAATCGGCGACCCCGATCGCGCCACGTACCCGCACATCGTCGAGGCGATGCAGACCGCGGTCGCGGACCCCGCCAACCACCGATATCCGACCAATCGCGGCCGCGAGGAGTTCCGCAGCGCCTGCGCGGCCTTCTACGCCGAGCGGTTCGGGGTCGAGATCGACCCCGATTCGGAGGCGATGCCGGCGATCGGCGCCAAGGAGTGCATCTACCACCTCTGCTTCGCCTTCCTCGATCCAGGGCGACGTCGCCCTCGCTGCCGACCCGGGCTATCCCGTCTACACCGCCGGCCCCGCGCTGGCCGGCGCCGAGGTGGTGCTGATGCCGCTTCGCCCGGAGCTCGGCTTCGTGCCCGACCTTGGCGCGATCCCGGGCGAGGCGCTGGCTCGCGCCCGGCTCTTGTTCCTCAACTACCCCAACAACCCCACCGGCGCAGTGGTCCCCGAGGGCTTCTTCGAGCGCGTCGTCGAGCTCGCCCGCGAGCACGAGATCCTGGTCGTCCACGACAACTCCTACTCGGAGACCACCTACGACGGCTACGTGGCGCCGAGCTTCCTGGCGACGCCGGGCGCCAAGCAGGTGGGGATCGAGGTCTTCTCGCTCTCCAAGGGCTTCAACATGACCGGCTGGCGCTGCGCGGCGGTGCTCGGAAACGCCGACGCGATCTCCTCTTACTGGCGCCTGAAGACGAACGTCGACTCGGGCCTGTTCGAGGCGGTGCAGCTGGCCGGCGCGGCGGCGCTCACCGGGCCGCGCGCGCCGATCGAGCAAACGAACGCGGTCTACGCGCGCCGCCGCGACCTGGTGGTGGGCGCCTTGAGGGAGATCGGCGTGCAGATCGAGCCCCCCAAGGCGACGATCTACGTCTGGGCGCCGGTCCCCGACGGCCACACCTCCGCCTCCTTCGCGGAGCGGGTGCTGGAGGAGGCGGCGGTGGTCGTCTCGCCCGGGTCCATGTACGGGCCGAGCGGCGAGGGGTTCTTCCGCATCTCGCTGACCACGCCCGACGACCGGATCGCCGAAGCGATGACGCGGATCCGCGAGCACCTGGCTTAACCGCGTCCTCAACCTTCCCTTTAGTCACGTCCAGTACGGTCGCGATTCCTCAAGTCGGCCTGGGGTACTGGTCGATTCAGACAAGCGATGGTTCAACTCGGCACACTGCTCGCGCTCGCCTGCGCCCTGGCCACCAACGTGGCGATGCTCTGCAAGCATCGCGGCGCGGTGGCCGCGCCCGCAGTGCGGCTCAGCCAGCCGCTTCGGAGCGCAGCGGCGCTGTTTCGCTCGCGATGGTGGACGATCGGGTTTGGGATCGCCGTCGGCGCCTGGGGCCTGCACGTCGCAGCGCTGGCGGTGGCACCGATCTCGCATGGTCGAGACGACCATCTCGGGCGGCCTGGTGCTGCTCGCCTGGTTGGCCCAGCGCTGGTTCGGCGTTCGCGTCGGGCCCCGCGAGTGGCTCGGGCTCGGACTCTGTGCGGTTGGCCTGGCGCTCTTGGCGGTGACCTCGGTGGACGCTGGAGCGGACAGCGCCAGCTATTCGACCGCCGCGATGATCTCCTTCGAGGCCGGCGCCGTGGGGGTCGGGGCGTTGCTCTTGCTCTCCGGAAGCTCGGGCTCCCTGGGGCGCTCCACCGGGCCACTGCTGGGGGTCGCCGCCGGTTTGCTGCTCGGAGTCGCCAACGTCTCCATCAAGGCGCTCACCGGGACCGTGCCTGGCGATCTCGTGACCATCATCAGCCCCTGGACGCTGGTGGCGCTGGTGGCCGGCATCGGCGCCTTTTTCGGGTTGGCCCGCGGGCTGCAGACCGGCGAGGCGATCCCGGTGATCGCGCTCACGGCGGTGGCCGCGAACTGCGCTTCGATCGTCGGCGGCATCCTGGTCTTCGGTGACCCGGTGGGGGACGGCCCGGTGGCCGTGGTGGCGCGCTGCCTCGCATTCGCCGCCGTGATCGTGGCCGTCGCGCTGATGCCCGCACCGCGGCGAACGGCCAACGCCCGCGCGTAGCCTCCGCTCACCCCTTAACGACCCCTATCGGCCGGAGCTGGGCCACCCGGGCCGCGAGCCCGGCGCGCTCGACGACGTCGACCACCGCCTCCACGTCCTTGTAGGCCAATGGCGCCTCCTCGGCGAGGCCCCGGTTCGAGGGGCAGCGGACCGTGATCCCGTCCGCCTCGAGCTGGCGGCGAAGCTCGGCACCCTGGACCCGCTTGCGGGCGCCGGTGCGGCTCATCCTGCGTCCCGCGCCGTGGCAGGTGGTGCCGAACGAGCGCTCCATGGCACCCTGACGACCCGCCAGAACGAAGCTGGAGGTGCCCATCGAGCCGGGTATGAAGACGGGTTGTCCAGCCTCGCGATAGTCGGGCGGGATCTCCTCGTGGCCCGGCGGGAAGGCGCGAGTGGCTCCCTTTCTGTGCACGTAGAGCCCCCGGCCGTCGTAGCGCTCGAACTTGGCGATGTTGTGGGCCACGTCGTAGACCTGCCGGGTGGAGCGGGCTATCTTCTCGCCGAGCACCGTGCGGATCGCCTCGCGGACGGAGTGCGCGATCGCCGCCCGATTGGCCCAGGCGAAGTTCGCGGCAGCTGCCATCGCCGCCAGGTATTCCTGTGCCTCGGGCGCCGAGAGCGGCGCGCAGGCGAGCTGGCGATCGGGAAGCTCGATCCCGTGCCGGGCCAGAGTCGCGTCCATGCGCTTGACGTAGTCCGTGCACACCTGGTGGCCCAGCCCGCGGGAGCCCGAGTGGATGAGGATGGTCACGGCCCCTGGCTCCAAGCCGTACGCCTTCGCGCATGGCTCGTCGAGCACCCGCTCCACCCGCTGCACCTCGATGAAGTGGTTGCCCGAGCCGACCGTGCCGAGCTGGCCGGACCCACGCTGGCGTGCCCGCGTGGAGACGACCCCCGGGTCGCCGAAGGCGATGCGTCCCCCCGATTCGGTGCGCTCGAGGTCATCCGCGGTGCCGATGCCGCGGAGCTCGAGCAGGGCGGCCGGGCCGTCGCGCAGCACCCGGTAGAGCTCGGCTTCGTCCAGCCTCAGGGCGGCCTCGCGGCCGGCCCCCGCCGGCGCCAGCCGGGAGATCTCGTGGACGAGCGACTCCTTCCGGTCGCCGAGCTCATCGGCTGTGATCGCCGCCGCCAATAGGCGCACGCCGCAGTTGATGTCGTAGCCGACCCCGCCCGGCGAGACGACGCCATCGGGCGGCTCGGTCGCCGCCACTCCGCCGACCGGGAACCCGTAGCCCTGGTGGATGTCCGGCATCGCCAGCGCCGCTCCGACCACGCCGGGAAGGGCGGCGACGTTCTGGAGCTGCTCCAGCGAGCGATCGGTGCGAATCGCCTCGAGCAACTCGGAGTCGGCGAACACGCGTGCGGGAACCCTCATGTCCGGTCTCGCGCTGGCCGGGATCTCCCAGAGCGTTTCATCCAGCTGTCGAAGCTCAGTCACTAGACGTCAAAGATGACCCGCGCGCGCCAAGTCTCGTCCTCTTCCCACATTCCAAGTCGATGGTAGGTGACGGCCTTCACCAGGTGAGGCGGGGATCCGTGGCGGCCGACCACGGTCGCCTCCAGAGCGTCGTCGGACAGCTCCAGGCGCTCGACGGCGTGCGGGACGAACCCATCGGTCTCGGCCAAGTAGGCGAGCTCGCTAGCCACTCGGCGACCAGGGTGGCTCGGTCCGGGGCACTGGCGACGACCTCGTGGCGAGCGGGCTCGCCTTCGGTCCTCCTCCTCATCGGCACGCTCGGCCAGCAGCCCGCCGAGCGCCACCAGTGCCTCCTCGAACACCCCCTGCTCGCTCTCCGCCTCGATCTCGAGCTCGAGCTCCGCGGTGTGGTCCACCCAGCGGTGCACGCCGTGAGCCGGGAGCTAGGCCGCGGCAGGCAGCTTGCCCTCGGCCTCGAGCGTGTCGCGCAGCCCCTGCTCGAGGCCGCGCGGCGAGTAGCCGAGCTCGGCCATCGCCTTGTCGTGCTTGGCCCAGAAGGTGACGTTGTCGGCCGAGCTGATCAGCTCGCGGAGGTTCGGGCCCTGGCCCATCACCTTGCCGACGAGCGGCCCGAACGGGGTCATCGCCTTCATCAGCGGGGTTGGCAGGGCGCGCTTGGGCGCCTTCTTGCCGGCCACCTGGGCGAGGGTCTGGATCAGCTCGCGCATGGTCGTGATCTGGCCGCCGAGCACGTAGGCCTCGCCTGGCATGCCCTTGTCGAGGGCGAGCAGAACGCCGGCGGCGACGTCGTCGACGTGCACCATGTTGAAGCCGAGGTCCGGGAAGGCGATCAGTGGCATCCGGCCGGCCAGGAACTGGTTCATCTGCTGGCCGATCGGGGAATGATCCTGCGGCCCGTAGACGCCCCCCGGCTGGACGATCACGCACGGAAGCCCCTCCTCCGCGATCAGGCGCTTGGCGAGCCGGTGCGCCTCGAGCTTCGTCTCCTCGTAGTAGGACGTGAAGCCCGTCCCTGGGTGCTCGTAGCTCTCGTCGACGACTTGGCCCCTGGTGTTCCCGAAGGCGCCCACGGTGGAGATGTAGACGACCTTGGGGAGCCTCGCCTCCAGCGCCGCCGCGCAGCACGTTCTCGGTGCCGATCACGTTCGCCTCGTACATCGCCCGGTGCTCCGACTCGGGGATCCCGACCTCGTAGACCGCCGCCCCGTGGATCGCCGCCTCGCAACCCTGCATCCCGGCCGCGATCGCGTCCTTGTCGTCCAGAGCGCCCGGGACGAGCTCGCAGCCCAGCTCGGCGAGCGCCTGCCCCTTCTCGGGGCTGCGGACCAGCGCCCGCACCTCGTCGCCGCGCTCGCGCAGCGCGTGAACCACGTGGCCGCCGATGAACCCGGTCCCTCCGGTGACAAAGACCCTCATCCGCGCCGAAGCCTATCCGGCGGCGAGCGGGCCGAGCGGCCTACACTTGAACGAGTGCAGAGGACCCGCCAAGGCCGCACGGCACAGACCCAATACGGGATCGGGTGGAGCCGGGGTCGAGAACCCTCGTGCGCGCCAGCGCGCGCTGGCGGTGGGAGTCCTGGCTCCTCGCCCCGCGACGGCGATCCGCTTGCCGAGCTGAAGGAGCTCCTGCGTACCGCCGGAGTGGCGACCGCCGGGGAACAGGTCCAGGTGCGCTCGCGGCCTGACCCGGACCGCTACCTCGGACGGGGCAAGCTGGCGGAGGTGAAGGCCGAGATCGCCCGCAGCGACGCCAACCTTGTCGCCTGCGACGACGAGCTGGTGCCGCGCCAGGAGCGCAACCTCGAGGCGGCGCTGGGCGTGCCGGTGATCGACCGCACCGCCGTGATCCTCGACATCTTCGCCGACCACGCGCACAGCGCGGAAGGGAAGCTCCAGGTCGAGCTGGCGCAGCTCGAGTACAACCTGGCGCGCATGCGAGGGCTGTGGACCCATCTCGAGCGGCTCGGCGGCGGGATTGGGACCCGCGGACCGGGGGAGACCCAGATCGAGACGGACCGCCGCCTGGCCCGCGACCGGATCGCGACCCTGCGCCGCCGCCTCGAGCGCCTGGAGCAAAACCGCCAGGTGATGCGGGCGCGGCGCCGCGACTCGGCGCTCCCAACCGTGGCCCTGGCCGGCTACACGAACGCGGGCAAGTCGACGCTCCTGAACGCGCTCACCGGAGCGGGGGCCGGGGTGGGCGAGAGGCTCTTCCACACGCTCGACCCGACCACGCGCGCCTACCGCCACCAGGGCCGCCGCTACCTGGTGACGGACACGGTCGGCTTCATCCGCAAGCTCCCGCACCAGCTGGTCGAGGCCTTCAAGGCGACGCTGGAGGAGACCGTGCTCGCCGATCTGATCGTCCACGTGGTCGACGCGTCGGAGCCGGAGGAGTGGCGCCGCGAGTCGATCGCCGCAGTCGATTCGGCGCTCGAGGAGATCGGCGCCGGGGAGTCGCCGCGGCTCGTGGCCTTCAACAAGATCGACCTCCTGGACGCTGCCGAGGTGCGGCGAGCTGACGATCCGCGAGCCCGAGGCGATCGCGATCTCCGCCGCCACCGGGCGAGGGCCTCGAGGAGCTGCGGGATCGGATCCGAGGTGCGTTCGAGGAGACGCTGCGGCCTGTGGAGCTGCTGCTCCCCTACTCCGAGGGAGGGGTACTTGCCGAGCTTCACGAACTGGCGGGCGACCTCGAGCGCGAGGACCGCGCCGAGGGGGTCGTGGTCAGGGCCCGGATCCCCGCCGCGCTGGCCCACCGGTTCGCGGACTTTGCGCGAAACGGCCTCGGGCCCGGCGTCGGACCCCGACCGGGACCGTCTAGAGGCACGCTCTACGCTTCCGCACCAGTGGAGCTTCGCCGTCCGGCTGCTTCGGAAAGGCGCCAGGCTTCCCAGCCGCGCCCACGATGGGCGACGCCGGGCCTCGACCTGCATGCCGTGGAGCCGGCGACCATCGGGCCGGGGGAGCGGGCCAGCGTCGGCACCGGAATCGCGGTCGAGATTCCTCCCGGCCACGCCGGCCTGGTGCTGCCACGCTCCGGCTTGGCCGCCCAGCATGGGATCGCGCTGGTCAACTCGCCCGGGCTGATCGACTCGGGATATCGCGGAGAGGTCCGGGTGCTGCTCCTGAACACCGATCCGCGCTCGCCCGTTCCAGGTCGATCCGGGCGACCGAATCGCGCAGCTCGTCGTGACGCCGGATCGCCGCCGCCGAGCCGGTCGAGGCGATCGATCTGGTCGAGCTGCCGGCCAGCACGCCCATGGCGACCGGGGAGGGCCCGTCAGGGGCGAGGGCGGCTTCGGCTCCAGCGGCCGCTGAGGCGCGAAGCTCGCGCTATGCGCGAGTAAGCGCCACACCTTGCCATGCTCAGTTGAAGCTGAACGGGGGGTAGCGGTCGGTCACCAGGAGGAAGGCGTAGGCGGCAACCCTGTTTCCCCAGCGGATCACGCTCTCCACGATCCCGAACAGGCCCTGCGGATAGCGGCCGGTGAAGAGGATCGCGAACCAGGCGATGACGATGCAGAAGAAGGCAAGCAGCCAGAGGACCGCGCAGCACGATGTAGTGCGGGATGGCCAAGAACCACTTGACCAGGGGCAGCCAGCGATTGAGGTCCCGCTCGGCGTCTGGATAGGGAAAGTCGAGGCGGACCGACTGCGCCTCGTCCGTGGAGGGGTAGCGGTCCTCCATCAGCGCCAGGTAGACGGTGATCCTGTTGTGGAACCGCAGCAGCTCGAGGTTCCAGTCGAACCACCAGCGCGGGTACTTGCGACGGAAGAGGATCATCAGCAGCGGCGGCAGGACGAGCAGCCCGGCGCCGGCGGCGACATCAGTCCGGCGTCGTAGTCTGACGGTCGACGCCTTCGATGGTGGCGATCACGATCAGGATCGGGATCGCCGTGAAGATGCGAAAGGCCGTCGTCAGGCGGTTGAGCGGGCGCTCTGGGTACTCGACCGAGAACTGGACCGGATAGTCGCCGTTGGGCATCGCGGGCTCCTTCCTTGTTGATTTCGACCGGCACCCGGAGGCTATACGCGGCCGGGCGAACCCGCGAGCGATCAGCCGCGCAGCGCGGCCTGCCGGGCGGCCTCGTGGGCGGCGGCCTCGAGCGCGTCGTCGAGCGGCTCCAGCTCAGGCTCGGCGCCGTAGCGGCGGGCGAGCGCGAGCTGGATCAGGCGATCGGCGAGCCAGGCGTTCTTGGGCAGCAGGGGGCCATGCAGGTAGGTGCCGATCATGTTCGCGCCGCCGCACTCCCTCGAGGCCGTCGCTGCCGTTGTTGCCATGCCCGCGGACCACGCGGCCCAGGGGCTCGGCGCCGTCGCCGAGGTAGGTCCGCCCGCCGTGGTTCTCGAACCCGGCCAGCTCCTCGGGCCCGTCGCCGAGGTCGACCTCGATCTCGATGTTGCCGATCAGCCTCGGTCCGGGCTCGCGCACCGTCTCCAGGTCGGCCAGGCCGAGGCCGGGAATCCGCTCGTCGCCGAGCTGGTAGCTGTGGCCGAGGAGCTGGTAGCCGCCGCAGACGGCGAGCACCACCGCGCCGTCCTCGACGGCCTCGGCGAGGCCCGCGCGCTTGGTCGCGACCATGTCCTCGGCGACGATCCGCTGGTCGCGGTCCTGGCCCCCGCCGATGTAGATCAGGTCGTGGGCGGCGGGGTCGAGCGGCTCGCCCGGCCCCGCGGCGACGTACGAGAAGCCGATCCCGCGCCACTCGCAGCGCCGCCGCAGGAACAGGATGTTGCCCCGGTCGGCGTAGATGTTCATCTGCTCGGGATAGAGCGCGAGCGGCGCGAAGCTCCATCACGGCCGCTCCAGGATCACGACGGTGGAGCCGACGTAGCCGTCGCCGGCGGCACCTCGAGCCGGCCCGCCGGGCGCAGGCCCGGCGTCGCGCGCCTCGGCCTCGAGCGCGTCGGCGTCCAGGGCGTCGAGGCGGTCGGCGTGCTCCTCCTCGCTCAGCGAGCCGTCGGGGGAGACCGCCTGCCGCAGCCGCCGGATCTCGAGGTCGCCGCCGGCGGTGAGCGCAGCCGGCCGGAAGGCTCGAGTAGACCCAGCCGTCGAGCTCGCGGACGTCGGGAAGGGCAGCGGCAGGGCCGTCCACCGAGCCGGACGGGGGCTCGACGATCGCGGCCGCGAGGCGGCCCCCGGGCGCCAGGTGGCTCGCCGCCCGCTCCAGCGCCGCGCGGCGCGCCGGCTCGGCCAGCCGAGCATCTGGAGGAGCTGCATCGGGGCCAGGATCAGCTCGAACTCGCGGTCGAGGTCCAGAGCGCGAACGTCGGCGCACATCGGCGCGCACCGCGCAAGCCCCTGCGCGGCCGCTCGCGCCTGGAGCGCCTCGAGCAGGGAGGCGTCGGCGTCGACGGCCCAGACCTCGTGGCCGCGAGCGCGCCAGGCGCAGGGCGACGCGGCCCGTCCCGCAGCCCAGCTCCAGCACGGGACCGTCGGCCGCGCCCGCGAGCCCCTCCCAGACCGGGAGGTCGGCCGCGTAGCCGCCGCATTCCACCTCGTGCCAGATGGCCGCCGAGCTCACGCCCAGTACCTTCTCGCGAGCCCTCGCTTCGCGAGCAGGTTGCGGAGCTCGAGCAGGGCCGTGTAGGTGGGCAGCGCGAACAGCGAGCCGTCGGCCTCGGCGACGGCTCGATCGAGCGAGCGGTCGATCGACTCCTCGACCGTGATCGCCTCCGGTGGCAGACCGGCGTACTTCAGACGCACCGCCATCTCGGCGGCCCGGGTGCCCGCGCAGGCCACGTGGCGGACCTGGCCGGCGAGCAGCTCGAAGTCCGCGTCCCAGACCCACGAGACGTCGCGGCCGTCGGCGATCCGGTCGTTGAGGGCGATCCAGAGGTCGAGGCCGCGATCGTCGCCGTTCGCGTCCGCCTCGAGCAGCAGCGTGCGCAGCACCTCGTTGGCGCCGGCGGGGTTCTTGATCAGCAGGATCGAGACCGCCTTGCCATCGACCGTCGATCGTCTCCACGCGGCCGAACACCGCCTCCATCGCCTCCAGGGCGCTGCGCCGCCCGTTCGAGCGGGACGCCGAGGCGCAGCGGCGGCGGTCAGCGCGGCGAGGGCGTTGTAGACGTTGTAGAGGCCGGGGAGGGGGAGGCGCAGCTCGAGCTCTCCCTCGGGTGTCCGCACCGCGACACGCGAGCCGCGCATGCCCTCCAGCTCGATGCGGGTGGCGGCGACGTCCGGCTGCGGTCGGTCGGCGTCGCAGCGCGGGCACGAGTAGTGGCCGAGGTGCCCGACGAAGGCCCGCTCGTACGACGTACGGCGCGCCGCAGCGGCGGCAGTGCTTGGCGTCGAAGGCGTGCTGGAGCTCCGGCAGCGCCTGGCTGGGATCGTCGATCCCGAAGTAGGTGACGCCGGGGCGGCGGGCCAGGTCGCGGTCGCGGCCGAGGTCGGCGATCAGCGGGTCGTCGGCGTTGAGCACGAACCGGGTCCGGCCAGCGAGCGCGGCGACCAGCTCGGCCCACTCGTCGGCGAGATGCTCCAGCTCCCCGTAGCGGTCGAGCTGGTCGCGGAACAGGTTGCCGAGCACGATCAGGCGCGGCTCAAGCTCGGCAGCGACCCGCGGCAGCCAGGCCTCGTCGACCTCGAACAGGCCCTCCTCGCCGCTGCTGCTCGAGCAGCGCGGTGGCCACGCCCCAGGTCATGTTCGAGCCGGCGCGGTTGTGGACGGGCGACGCGGCCCGCGGCCCGCAGCGCCGCGGCCAGCATCCCGGCGGTGGTCGTCTTGCCGTTGGTCGCGCTGACGATCACGGAGCCGCCTCGGCAGCTGCGCGCCGAGCCGCGAGATCGCATCCGGCGCCAGGCGCAGCAGCAGGCGGCCGGGCAGCGTCGTGCCTCCGCCGCGCCCGCTGCGACGGCTCAGCGCGCCCGCTGCTCGCGCGAGCGCCAGCTTGGGGCCGAACAGGCGCTCGCCTCATCGGGGCGGCGCGATCACGGTCAGCGCTCCGGCGGACAGCTAGGCCCGGCAGATCCGATCGTCGCGGGCAGGTCGGCGAGGTGATCGCCGTCGGCGTAGACGGCGAACGGCCGGTCGGCGCTGATCGTGACCTGCGGCGGCGCGCAGGACCGTCACCTCGTCGTCTCTCGACGTGGCGGCCCTTGAACACCTTCGGCAGGTTAGCCAGGTAGCGGAGCTTGCCGACGTCGCTCGACGCAGACGACGTCGAGCCGCCGTCGTCGAGCTCCGCGTTCGGAGCGATGAACATTCCGCCGCCGAACGCCTTGTTGTTCGCGGCGGCGACCGAGTAGCCCGGTGAAGCCGAGCGACGATCGCCGTCCAGCGCGAGCTCGAAGCGAGCGGGCTTCCAGGCGGCCAGAGCGCGCAGCGCCGCGTACAGGTAGACGAGGTTTCCCTTCACGAGGCGAGCCTCGTTGGCGATCCGGTTGGCGTCGGAGTCGAACCCGCAGCTGGCGATGCCGAGGAAGCGGCGGCCGTTGACCTCGCCGACGTCGATCGCCCGCGTCGGACCGGCTGCGAGCAGGTCGACGGCGCCGCGGAATCTCCGTGGGGATGCCCAGCACCCGCGCCAGGTCGTTGCCGCGGCCGCCCGGGATGACGCCCATCGGCACCTCGCCGCCGGCGAGCGCGCCCCCGATCTGGCCGACCAGCCCGTCGCCGCTCATCACCACCGGGATCTCGCCGGCGTCGGCAGCCCGCGCGAGCCTCCTCGCAGCCGTGCTCGAGGCTGGTGGTCAGCACCAGCCTGTAGTCCAGTCCCTGGGCCCGCAGGGCGGCCTCCAGCTCGGGCAGCGCCTCGCGCGCTCGCCCGCCACCGGCCGAGGGGTTGACGAGGACCAGATGGCGTGCGGTCGCCGGCCATGGCGGGAATCTAGTGACGAGTCGCGGGGCGGCTTGCGCCCGATCCAGTAGGTGCCGGAGACGGCCTCTCCGTCGGCCAGCGGGCTCGATCCCGCGCTTGGCGAACGCCCAGTCGAGCACCGCCTTCGGCGTGTAGAAGGGGGTCGCCTCGCCCCAGCTCGAGGCGACGACGACGTGGCCGCGGGGCCGCAGGACGCGGGCCACCTCGCCGACGAAGGGAGGCATGTTGAGGTGCGCGACGAGGTCGAAGGACTCGTCATCGTACGGCAGCTCGGCGGCGTCCGCGACCCGGAAGGCGACTCGGCCCTCAGGGTCGAGGCCGACCTTGCCGCTCGCCGCGCGGATCATCTCCTCGGAGATGTCGACACCGCGAACGCTCGCCTGCGGGAACTCGCGCGCCAAGAGCAGCGCTCCCTCGCCGGTGCCGGTGCCCACCTCGAGTGCGCGCTCGGGCGCGGGCTTCACGTGGAGGAGGGCCGCGGCCAGCGGAGCGAGGTGCTCGACCGAGCCCGCGCCGGTGCGCCCGTCCCAGCCAGCCGCGGAGCGATCGAAGAAGCGCCGCATCGGGCCCCGAATCGCAGGCCACGCCCAGGGCGCGCGCACGATCAGCCGGTTCAGCATGCGTCCGGCGACGCGGATCCGCGCGGGGCGTCGGTCGTCGCTCCGAGGTCGCCATTCAGGCGCCCGTCCGGCGGTGGCTCGTGGCGCACTCCATGCTGGACATCTTGCCGTGCCGCTCGGTGCACGCCGGCACCGCCCGCTAGCCTGGGCGGCCGATGCCGGGTCCGCCACGAGTGTTCGCCCCTGCCCTCCTCACGGCGCTCGCCGCCCTCCTGCTCGCGGCCTGCGGAGACGGCGACGGGGGGGAGGCGACCTCCGCGAGCCTTCCCGAGGGCTGCCAGGAGGCGCAGGAGCCGCCCCCCAAGCGGGTCGACCTGAAGCCGCCGCAGCGAAAGGTGGCGGCCGAGCCAGAGCCTGGTGGCGACCGTCGACACGAGCTGCGGCAGCTTCGAGATCGCCCTCGACGCCAGGGGCTCGCCGAAGACGGTGAGCTCGTTCGTCTACCTGGCCCGCGCAGAGGCGTCTACGACGACACGACCTTTCACCGGCATCGTGCCCGAACTTCGTGATCCAGGGCGGTGATCCGCTGGGGACGGGTACGGGCGGGCCCGGCTACTACGTAGACGAGCCGCCCCCGAGCGACACCGAGTACACGAGGGGGACGGTGGCGATGGCGAAGACGGCCGCCGAGCCGCCCGGCCGCTCCGGAAGCCAGTTCTTCGTCGTGGCGGCGGCGGACGCGGGCCTGCCGCCGCAATACGCCGCTGCTCGGCAGAGGTCAGCTCGGGCCGAGGCGTCGTCGAGCGGATCGCGACGCCCGGGCGATCCGGCCAGCGAGACCGGCGCCCCGCGCGCCACCGTCGTGATCCGGAGGATCACGGTCGGCGGGGGCTAGTAGCGTGGCTCGGATCGAGGTCGGCGACAGGGCCCCGGAGTTCGAGCTTCGCGGAACGGGCGACCGCACCGTGCGGCTTGGCCGACTTCCGAGGACGCTGGCTCGTGCTCGCCTTCTATCCCGGCGACTTCACGCCCGTGTGCACCCGCCAGTTCTGCTCCTATCGAGACGCGGCCGACCGGCTGGACGAGCTCGACGCCGAGGTGCTCGGCGTGTCCCCGCAAACGCTCGACTCCCACGAGCGCTTCCGCGCCAAGTACGGCCTCACCGTGCCGCTGCTCGCCGATCCCGACCGGGAGATGATCCGCGCCTACGGCGTCCTCGGCCCCGGCGGCATGGTGCGCCGTTCGATCTTCATCGTCGATCCCGAGGGGATCGTGCGCTACCGCCAGGTCGCCCTGCTTGGGCTCCGCTACCAGGACGTCGAGGACCTGAAGCGATCGCTCCAGCGTGCGCGAGCCGAGACGCCAGCCTGAGCGACCGACGATCATGGCGGGCCCCATCGAGCCAGCGCGAGCTCGCGGTCGAGCGGGAGGATCGCCGGCTCGCCGGCGAGTCGATCGGAGACGGCCCGCCGATCGTGCTCCTGCACGGCATCACGGCCACCCGCCGCTACGTCGTCCACGGTTCCAAGGTCCTCGCTCGCCGCGGGTATCGCCAGATCTCCTACGACGCTCGCGGCCACGGCCAGTCCGAGCCCGCGCCGCGAAACGGTGGCTACTCGTACGCGGAGCTGGCGGCCGACCTGGAGGCGATTCTCGATGCCGAGGTGGGGGACCAGCCGGCGGTGCTCGCCGGCCACTCGATGGGGGCACACACGGCCGTCTCCTACGCGCTCGCGCGCGGCGACCGGCTTGCGGGCCTGGTCGTGATCGGCCCCACCTACATGGGCGTGGTCGATGAGCAGACGCTGGCCGGCTGGGACCGGCTCGCCGACGGGCTGGAGCGGGGTGGGGTGGACGGGTTCATGGACGCATTCGATCGAGGGTTGGACCCGGCCTGGCGAGAGACGATCCTTCGCTTCACTCGCCAACGGATGCTCGAGCACCTCCATCCCGACGCGGTTGCGCGCGCCCTGCGCGAGGTGCCGCGCTCGGCCCCCTTCGAGTCGATCTCGGAGCTCGAGTTCTGCGACCTGCCCGCGCTCGTCGTCGCGAGCCACGACGCAGCCGATCCCAACCACCCCTATGCCGTGGCCGCCGCCTATGCGGAGCGCCTTCCCGAGGCGCGCCTGATCAGCGAGTCCGAGGGCGAGTCCCCGCTGGCCTGGCAGGGCGGCAGGCTGTCACGGGAGATCGCCTCGTTCTGCGCCGAGCCGGGCGGAATCGTCGCAGGGGGGAGGCGAGACCAGCGCAGCCCGGCCAGGTGTCTCGAGTTATGTGAACCCAGGGAGGCCGAGGCATCGAGCGCAGGCTACGCAACCCGGCGATCCATCCCCGTATCCTTCGCCGACGATGATCGACGACGGCAGCGCGATCCACTACGCGGCGGTCAAGCGCGGAACGCCGGTGTACGGCTCCGATGGGGTGGAGGTCGGCAAGGTCGACGAGGTGGTCGACAACTACCGCGAGCACATCCTGGACGGGATCGTGATCGAGGCTCCGGGACGAGAGCTCCGATTCGTTGACGGCCCGGAGGTGGCCCGGACGGCCGAGCGCGGCGTCACGCTGGCGATCACCTCAGCCGAGGCAGCCTCGCTACCACCACCGAAGCGCGCTGCGGCCACCTTCCGGCCGAACCCTCGGACCGGGCGCCTCGGACGGTTGTTCGGGGGCGGCTGGAAGCGCCAGTAGGGACCCTCGGGCCAGAACGCCGCTCACCCGCGGCGAAGGCGTCTAGGGTGGGTCGCCGACCAAAATCCATTGGCCCGACTCGCCGCGCCGAAGCTGACCCCGCTGCGCAAGGTTTCGCAGCGCCAGTGTGACCGTCGGCCGCTGGGCACCTACGAGGTCGGCAAGCGTCTGGTGCGAGAGTCGGAACGGCAACACGGCCCCTTCCGGGGCTTTGCGTCCCCACAGCTCGGTGAGCTGCCACAGGCTCAGGAGCAGGCGCTCCTCGACGCCCACGGTGTTGGCGATCGCCGCGCTCACGGCGAAGCGGCGCGACCGCCGCAGGGCGCGATCGGTGAGCACCTCCAGCAGCTGGGGCACTTCCCTGGCCCGGACTGCGAGCGGCTCATCGAGAACCGCGATCGCCGCCGGCTCAATCACCGTCCAGGACAGTCGCTCGAACGACGCGGACTCGTGCTTCCAGGGACGGAACAGGTCGCCCCGCCCCAGGAGCTCCAGGCTCCGGCCGCGCTCGGGCACCAGAACCCGGCGGCCGACCAGGCCGTCGAGCACGAGGAAGCCGAGGTGGTCGACCGAGGGCTGGCGCGAATCCGGCTCCCAGGGGCCGCGCTTCAGCTTCAGCACGCCCGCCGAGAAGGGCGATCCCTGGCCCTGGCGCATCGCGGGCGGGAGCGCACGCGCGAGCTCCGCGTCTTGCTCGAGCAGGTCAATGCGGGCGCCGTCGCTGTCGCCGGCTGATGGTTGGTGTTCGACGCCCTGGGCACTAAGAATCCACTACCCGCGCCGTGCGCCAGAAAAACTACGCGCCTCGGGGGCGGTGCCGGGCGGCGCCACTGATCGGGTTCACATAACGACGGTTAACGAGCGCTGGATCCGCGACTGACCGTCCAGCCTAGTTCTGCGACGGATCGGCCGGCATTCGTGCGATCAGCGCGTACTGCCCCCCTTTTCGGGCCAAGACGTCGCTCCACAGCGTCCCTGGGTCCTCCGGGAACAGCTCGGCCGGCAGCGGAGGCTCCTCTATCCACGAGTCGATCTCCACCTCCGCCTCGAGCTGGCCCGGCCCCCAGCCCGAATAACCAGCGTAAACCCGTCCCCGGCGGACGGCGTCCGCGAGCTCGTCCAGGCCGACGTCGGCGGACGCCAGGCCGACGTCCGCGACGACGATCCATGCCGCCGCCTCCGGGTCGGAGAACTCCGCCAGCAGCACGAGAGCCTCCGGCTGAACGGGACCACCGACGTAGATGGGCTCGCCGCCGGCGATCTCCGCGAGCTCCGGCACCACCGACTCCACGGTGGTCTCGGAGGGCCGGTTGAGGACGATTCCCATCGCGCCCTCGTCGTTGTGCTCGGTGATGAAGACCACCGTGCGGGCGAAGTTGGGATCGACGAGCGTAGGCGAGGCGATCAGCAGCTTGCCGCGCAGCGAGTGATCCATACCGCCCTCCATACCCGTTCATTCTGCCGCCGTGGGCGGCTCGGTGCCCGTGAGGCCCCACTGAGTGGGCCGTCCACTAGCTAAGCTCGAAGTGTGACCTTCGACGTCAACGAGAGCGATTTCCAGGCCCGCGTGATCGAGCGCTCGCGCCAGGTTCCCGTGGTCGTGGACTTCTGGGCCGAATGGTGCGGGCCGTGCCGGGTTCTCGGCCCAGCGCTCGAGGCGGCGGTCGCGAAGCGCGACGGTGAGCTGGAGCTGGCCAAGGTGGACGTGGACCAGAATCAGTCGCTCGCCGCCAGCTTCGGGATCCGCGGCATCCCGGCGGTGAAGGCGTTTCGTGACGGCCAGGTCGTCGACGAGTTCACCGGCGCGATCCCCCCCGCGCAGATCGAGCAGTTCGTAGCTCGGCTCGTACCCTCGCCGGCCGACAGGCTCGCCGCCGCGGACGACGAGGAGTCACTGCGGAGGGCGCTGGAGCTGGAGCCGCGCAGCGCCGTCGCAGCCCGCAAGCTGGCACGCCTGCTGCTCGAGCGAGGCGAGGCCGCCGAGGCTCTCGAACTGCTCGAGGGCGTCCAGGGGGACTTCGAGGCCGATGGCCTCGCGGCGCGGGCGCGCCTGGCCGCCGATTTCGGCGCCGACGGCGCCGCAGCCTCCGCCCTCTCGCGCGGCTTCTCCGCCTGGGACGCCGGAGACCTGGAGCACGCGCTCGAGAGCCTCCAGGAGGCGATCCTAGAGACCGACGATCCCGAGCGCCGCGACCTGGTGCGACGCGTGATGGTGGCGATCTTCACCGAGCTCGGGGCCGACCACCCGCTGGCTCGGGAGCACCGGCGTCGGCTCGCGGCGGCGCTCAACTGAGCCCGTGATTAGGCCTGCTTAGGCCGCGCGGGCTAGCGTTCGGGGCGATGGAAGGCGATCCAGCATCGGGCGTCGGCATCCTGGCGGCGCTCGGAGCGGGCCTGGTCTCGTTCCTGTCGCCCTGCGTCCTGCCACTCGTCCCCGGCTACCTCTCAGCCGTCAGCGGCGTCTCCGTCAACGAGCTGGATCGCGCCGGGTGGCGTCGCGTCCTGGCCCCAAGCCTGGTGTTCGTCGCGAGCTTCTCCACCATCTTCGTCCTCCTGGGCCTGACCGCGACCGGGATCGGGCAGGCACTCCAGGACCACCGCGACACGCTGGAGAAGATCGCCGGCGCGGTGATCGTCGCGATGGGTGTCTTCTTCGTCGCCAGCCTGTTCGTCGTTCGCCTGAACCGCGAGTGGCACCCGCACGCGCTCATGGCCCGGGCCGGCAAGGGTGGACCGCTGCTTGCCGGGATGGCGTTCGCGATCGCCTGGACGCCGTGCCTCGGCCCGACCCTCGGCGCGATCCTCAGCGCGGCCTCGCTGTCCAGCTCGCTCGCCCATGGCGCCTTCCTGCTCGCGGTCTACTCGGCCGGGCTGGGCATTCCCTTCCTGGTCACCGCGCTCGCCTTCTCGCAGCTGACGACCACCTTCGAGGCCGTCAAGCGCCACTACACGGCGATCATGGCCGTCGCGGGCGGGATCCTGATCGCGATGGGGATCCTGATCCTGACGGGTGAGTTCTTCCAGCTCAACGTCGAGGCGCAGCGGCTGACGCAGGACCTCGGCCTGAATCTCTAGCGGCGCTCAGCCCGGCCTCGGCTCCGGGGCACCGACCTCGACCGGCGTTCCGACCGCCTCGACCTCCTCGAGCTCGCCGCCCTCGGAGTCGCGCGAGCAGACGATCCGGAAGCGCCCCGTCCCAATCGCGGCGTCGCCGACGATCGGCAGGCCACGGATCTCCTCCCAGCCGAGTCGCTCGATCTCGAACGGGTTCATCCGCACCTCGGAGGCGGGGAAGGGGCAATTGGCGTTGTGCTGGTCGATCGCCCGCGAGATCGCCTCGAGGTTCTTGGCCTCGGCGTCGCTCACTGCCCCAATGTAGCGCGGCCGGCAACGCAAGACGGCCGCTCATCGGAGTCCTCGTCAACGAGGAATCGATGAGCGGCCGTCAGTCCAGCTACTCAGCGTCGTCGTCATCCAGCTGCGCGTGTTCCTTTTGGATGGGCCTACCGAACCCCGTAGGGCTCGAAGTTGTAGATCGTGCTGTTGATGCGCAGGTTGTCGACGGCGCCGGCCCACGTGTTGTCGCGGCCCTTTGTGATCGCGACCGTGTAGATGCTGGCGGGCGTGGTCCCAACTTGGTTGGCGGCTAGGGCGCTCTTCGCGCCGGCGAACGAGCACATCGTGGTCTGGTTGCACCCGGTCGCCGTGCCGGCAGAGCCGGTGAAGTACCAGTCTCCGGTCGTCGTGGCGTTGATGAAGCCACTCCACCGGTTGGTAACCGGAGCTGCATCGGGCAACCAGACCATCGTGCTGTAGCTCGAGCCCGTCCGTGGGTTGATCTCGAGCGAGATGTTCGGCATGTTGCGCGAGTCGATGGCCGCGTTCTCTCCGGTCTGGAAGACGCGGAACCCGACCTGGGACAGCCCACTCACCGGATCGCCATAGAAGTCGACCTCGTTGCCGAAGGCCACCTTCTCGGCGGGCGGGGACCCGGACGTCGCGCTGTCGGACACCTGGATGCCGAGGCTGCCAATGCCCGACGGCGGCTTGGCGCTCGGACCGGTGACCCCGAATGAACCGTACGGGCCCGCCCGCAGGTCAGCCACACCCGATCCGATCGTGTTGCGGGCGATGACGCCCCAATGGGCGCCTACCGAATGGTGCACCCTGCTCTGGGTCGTCGGCGTGAACTTCGTGTAGTTGACCGTGCCGTTCTGGATCTGGTTGCCATTGATCTGGGTGGCGGCATACGCGCCCCCTCCCAGAGCGACAAACAAGGCCACCATGGCCACGACCATGCTGGCCGACGGCCGCCTTCTCTTGAGTGCGTCGAGGGATCTCCTCACGACAAACCTCCTGTGTGTCCCCCCTGGGCTGCCGAAAGCCTCCCCCGGGGTCCATCGTCCGGCGTCTCTGTCGCTGGGGCACCCCATGAAGCCGCCGAGGCCCTTGGGTCCAGGACGGCGCGAGAACTAGCCAGCGGTGGATCAGCCCTTACTTATGTAGACCGACCCTATTCCTTTCTTGAACCTCACGTCGTTGTCAACCGCGTGAGAAGATTGGGCCGTGGCCCACGGGGACAGGCTCAGCGGACTCGATACCTCCTTCCTCCATCTGGAGGACGGCCCCGCCCACATGCACGTCGCCTCGACCACCCTGTTCGAGGGCCCCGCCCCCGAGTACGAGGAGTTCCGCGACCAGATCGCCTCGCGGCTTCACCTAGTGCCGCGATTCCGGCAGAAGCTCCGCTTCGTCCCCTTCGGCCAGGGTCGCCCCGTCTGGGTCGACGACCCCAACCTCAACCTCGACTACCACGTCCGACATACCGCCCTCCCTCCCCCGGGCAGCGAGGATCAGTTGCGGACGCTCGCGGCGCGGATCTTCTCGCAGCGGCTGGACCGCAGCAAGCCGGTCTGGGAGATCTGGCTGGTCGACGGCGTGGCAGGGAATCGGTTCGCGATCGTGGCCAAGACCCACCACTGCCTGGTCGATGGAGTCTCCGGAGTTGACATAACAACGGTCCTCTTCGACCTCGACCGCGACCCCGAGCCGGCGCCCGAGCCCGAGCCGTGGCTTCCGGAGCCGGAGCCCTCAGGCGCGGAGCTGCTGGCCGAAGCGTTGATCGAGCGCGCCACCAGCCCGGCCGAGATCGCGCGAGGCGCCCGAGCGCTGTTGCGGGCGCCGCGTCAGGCCGCCGGCGCGGCGATCGACGGCCTTGGGGCGGCCGGCTCGATCGCCCGCACCGGCTTCTCCGCCCCCGCTTCCCCATTCAACGTCCAGATCGGGCCCTACCGGCGCTTCGCCTTCGTGCGATCCGACCTCTCGGAGCTGAAACAGATCAAGAATCTGGTGGGCGGCACGGTCAACGACGTGGTCCTGGCGGCCGTTTCGGGGGCCCTGGGCCGCTACCTGCGGGCCCGCGGCCACTCGACCAGGGACCTGGCGCTGCGGGCGATGGTGCCGATCAGCGTCCGCGCCGAGGACGAGCACGGGGCGCTCGGCAACCGCGTCTCGGCGATGATGGCGCCGTTGCCCGTCTGGTGCGAGGATCCGATCGAGCGCCTGCGCGCGGTCACCGCGACCATGGGAGACCTGAAGTCGTCGAAGCAGGCCGTCGGCGCCAGCCTGCTCACCGAGGTGACCGATTTCGCGCCGCCGACGATCGCTGCCCAGGCGGCGAGGCTTCAGTCTCGCCAGCGCTTCTTCAACCTCGTCGTCACCAACATCCCGGGGCCGCAGTTCCCCCTGTACCTGCTGGGGCGGGAGCTTCAGGACGTCTTTCCGATGGTGCCCCTGGCGAAGAACCAGGGCGTCTGCTTCGCGCTCATGAGCTACAACGGGCGCGTCAACTTCGGCCTCACGGCCGACTATGACGCCATGCCGGACCTCGATGCGCTCGCCGGCGATCTCGAGGCCGCGATCGCCGAGCTGGCCGCGGCGGCTCCGTTGGCGAAGGCTGGCGAGGGTAAGCCCAGCCGCCGCCTGCGTCGGTTCAGGGCTCCGGCCGAGCACCAGGCCTAGGCTCCCCGGCGCCGCGGCCGCCTGGACGGCGAGTGGAAGGACGTGCTCGTGGTCGAGCGCCTGCTCGGCGCGCATACCGGCTGAGCACCTCCAGCGCTCCCGTCCGACCATGAGACGATGCTCTCGGGCGATGAGGATCGACGCCGCCTTCGCCCGCTGGGAGCATCGCTACGGGCTCGTCCTGCTGCTGATCCTCTGCTCGCTGATCTTCCAGCTCGCCACTTCGGATCAGGGCTGGGCACGCTTGGTGACGATCGCGCTCCAGGGGGCCACCCTGGTCCTCGCCTTGTACGCCTCGGAGGCTCGGCCGCTGGTCACGCGGCTCGCGACGTTCGTCGCCGCGATCGCGGTGCTGGGCTCGGCCGCGGCCCTGGTCGGTTTCGGCGAGCTGGGCACCGCCGGCCGGATCGTCACCGTGCTCCTCGTCTCCCTCGTCCCGCCCGCGATCGCCATGGGGGTGCTCCAGGGCGTCCGTGCGGAAGGCGCCGTGACCTTGCACACCATGTTCGGGGTCCTCTGCATCTACCTGCTGCTAGGCATGCTGTTCGCATACGCCTACGGCCTGGTCGGCGACGTCCAATCGGAGCCCTTCTTCGCCTCGGGAATCGACGCCAACATGTCCGACTACCTGTATTTCAGCTTCGCCACCATGACCACGGTCGGCTACGGCGACCTCGCGGCAGCCACGGACCTGGGACGCTCGGTGGCGATCGCCGAGGCCTTGATCGGCCAGATCTACCTGGTCACGGTGGTGGCCGTGATCGTCGGCAACCTCAGCCGGCGCCGCGCCTGAACAGCCCGCGGGCATACTCTGCCTGATGGCAGACGACGCGATCAGGCTGCGGATCGCCCTCGCCCAGGTCAACCCCACGGTGGGAGACATCGAGGGCAACGCGAGCCTGATCTCCGCCTGGATCGCAAGGGCCCGCGAGGCCGGCGCGCAGCTGGTGGTGTTCCCGGAGCAGACGGTCACCGGCTACCCCGCCGAGGACCTGTGGCTGAAGCCGCACTTCCTGGACGCCGCCCGCGGAGCTGTCGACGAGATCGCCTCCGGGGTCGGGGCGATCGCCGCGCTGGTCGGCTTTCCGGAGCGCGACGCGGCCACCCACAACTCCGTCGCCCTGCTCGGGGACGGCCAGGTCCGCGCCGTCTACCGCAAGGTCCTGCTTCCGAACTACGGCGTCTTCGACGAGCGCCGCTACTTCGAGCCGGGCGACACGCCCGCCCTGATCGAGGTGGCAGGGGCGCGGGTCGGGCTGACGATCTGCGAGGACATCTGGTACCCGGGGCCGCCCGCCTCGGTGGAGGCGCTCGCCGGCGCGAGCCTGATCGTCAATCCCTCAGCCTCGCCGTACCACCGCGGCAGGGGCACGTATCGGGAGCGGATGGTGCAGGACCGGGCCAGGGAAACGGGGGCAGCGTTCGCGGTCTGCAATCTGGTCGGCGGCCAGGACGAGCTGGTCTTCGACGGACACAGCGTGGTCGTGTCTGGGCAGGGCGAAACGCTGGCTCGCGCGGCCCAGTTCGTCGAGCAGCTCGTCCTCTGCGACCTCGAGCTCGCCCCGAGTCCGACCGGCTCGCAGCGAGCAGACGAGCCACGAGCGCAGCCGGCGGGGGCGACCGCCCCCCTGCTCGCCCGGCTCGATGCACCCGCGCCGAGCGACGCGGTCCAGCCGCAGCTTGCCGACCCGCTGGAGCCCGTGGCCGAGGTCTACGAGGCGCTGAAGCTCGGCTTGCGCGACTACGTGCGCAAGAACGGCTTCGAGCGCGTGCTGGTGGCGGTCTCGGGTGGGATCGACTCGGCGCTCGTCACCCTGATCGCCGCCGACGCGCTCGGCCCGGAGCGGGTCAGCTGCGTCGTCATGCCCTCCCCCCACTCCAGCGAAGAGACGCAGGCCGACGCACGGGGGATCGTTCGGGCGGTGGGGGCCGACTTGGTCGAGATCCCGATCGAGACCGCCATGCGCGCCTACGAGGAGCTGCTCGCGGCGTCGGGTGACGGTGTGGGCTCGGGGCTGGCGGCGGAGAACATCCAGGCGCGAATCCGTGGCAACCTCGTGATGGCCCTCTCGAACAGGTTCGGCTGGCTGGTGCTGACCACCGGGAACAAGAGCGAGATGTCGGTCGGCTACGCGACCCTCTACGGCGACATGGCGGGCGGCTTCGCGGTGATCAAGGACGTACCCAAGACGCTCGTCTACGAGCTGGTCCGATACCGAAACAGCGTCTCGGACACCGCCGCTGGTGCCCGAGTCCGTGCTGGAGCGAGCGCCATCGGCCGAGCTTCGCCCCGGCCAGCTCGACCAGGACTCGCTGCCGCCCTACGAGATGCTCGACCGCATCCTCGCCGCCTACGTCGAGGAGGACCGCAGTCGCGACGAGATCGTCTCCGACGGGCTTCCCGCCGAAGTCGTCGACGAGGTGATCGCGATGGTCGACCGCTCCGAGTACAAGCGCCGCCAGGCGCCCCCCGGGATCAGGATCACCCCGAAGTCGTTCGGGCGGGACCGCCGGCTGCCGATCACGAACCGGTTACCGCGGCGCTAGGGCGGACCGCTACCGTCAGCCGGACCAGGGCGCAGGCGCCGGCCCTCGATCGTCGCTGATCTCGACGTCCCAGATCCAGGTAGTGCGGCCTCGGCGCCGGGGGCGGGCAACCGCGTTCACGTGGCCCTCGGTGATCGGGCGCAGGAAGGTGGCGCTGTTCGATTGGCCCATCGCGACCATCCCGTCACCGTGGACCGCCTGCCAGGTGGCTGCCGAGCAGATGCTCTCGGCCAGAGCCGCGTAGACCCCACCGTGCACGAGCCCCGACGGGCTGGCGGATGTCGTCGGTCACCTCGACGCGGGCGCGGACCTCCTCGGCCCCGATCTCCTGGTACTCGATGCCGATCAGCTCCCCGAGCCCGTCGCGTCCGGGCAACTCTTGAGCCTCCTCCGGCACGCCCGGGAGCCTAGCTGTCGGCGCCCGCGGTGCTCGACGAAGCCGCGTTCGACCGCGAAATGGAGCGGTGAAGGGCGTTTTCGTCCAGGTGCGTGCAGGGGAGCCGCCGAGCACCCCGACTCCGTACGCTTTGCTGACGTGGCCCTTTCGGCCGACCAGCAGGCGATGCTCCAGCTCCTGCTCGAGCGCGGGCAGAGCTACGCCGACCTCGCCTCGCTGCTCGGGGTCGAGGAGGCCGAGGTGCGGGCCCGGGCGCGCGCCACGCTCACCGAGCTGGCCGGCGCCGACCCCGACCGCCACGTCGGCCTCACCGACTACCTGCTCGGCCAGGCCGACCCGATCGGAAGAGCCGACGCCGTGCGGCACCTGAAGGACGACCCGGAGGACCTCGAGCTGGCGACGGAGATCACGCAGAAGATCCGCCTGATCGCACCCGATGCGGAGCTCCCGAGGCTTCCGGGCGAGGAGCGCCGCCCGCGCCCCCGCCGCACGCGGGCACCGCTGGCTCCCGGCTCCCGATGCCTGATCGCCTGCGGCGCAGGCGACCGGCGGACGAGGCGCCCGAGAGCGCCGTCGCTGACGCCACGGCGTCGCGCGGCTCCGCGCACGACGCTGTCCAGGCGCCAGACCCAGCTCGTGGTCGGGCGTCGGCAGCGGCGCCGTGCTGGTGGTCATGATCGTGCTCGGAGTCGCTGGAGCGTTCAGCAGCGGCGGCGATGACGGCGGCGCGCCGTCGACGACCACCGGCACCACCACAACCCCCGCGAATACGGGCGTCCAGGGTTTCCCGCTCACCGAGGTCAAGCTCGACAACTCCGGCAACTTCCAGGACACGTTCGCGATCCGGCAGGCGCTCCAGCCGCTGCTGCCTCAAACCCAGGCTGTCCAGTGACCCTGGCCAAGAAGAAGGGTGGTCGCCGACGCGATCAGAACGGCCGTCAACAGCGGGCAACCGATCCTTCCGGTGAAGGGCGAGCCGGCGTTCACCGGCATCGTCAACGCGGCAAACGCCAGCAACCGCGTCATACCGATTCCGCTCTGCAGGCCAGCGCGGGCGTCCGGGGCTCGGGCGCCGCCGCCCTCGGGGCTGGCAAACGCCAACGAGGCCTTCTTCCAGCTGAAGCTGACCGGGGTCGAGCAGCCGCGCCAAGAACTCGGCCTACATCGTCTGGTTCGTACTCGCCTAGCGGTCGATGCTCGCGGTCTCCGTTGTGGCGCCGATCCTCGCGACGCTCGCGGTACTCGCTCGCGGACGGGTGGATCGGCAGCGAGGACCGAGCGAGCAGGGACTGTGGCAACCGCCGCCCGACGCCCGCTGGCAGTACCAGCTCGAGAGCGCGAACCGCGACCTCGCCTCGAGCGGCGGAATCGAACGTCGGGCATCTGCGAGGCCTCGCTCCGGCGGCGGCTGCGTTCGCCCCGAGGTCTTCGACATCGACCTCTACGTCGACGGGCGGGTGTCGGGAAACACCCACACGATCAACACGGCGGCGGTGGAGGCGATCCACGACCGTGGCGCGCACGCGATCTGCTACGTGTCGGCGGGCACCGCGGAGCGCTTTCGCCCCGACTACCACAGGTACGTCAGGTTCGACCGGCGCCACCGTCACAGCCTGATCGGCAAGCCGTTCAGTGACCGGTTCGCGAACGAGTACTGGCTCAACATCAAGAACGGCCGCGGCCAGCGCGACTTCATCCTGCGGCGAGTCGAGGCGCGGACCGAGAAGTGCGCCAGGGCAGGCTTCGACGGGGTCGAGTACGACGTCGTCGACGCCTACGCGCAGGGGAAGAAGGTGACCGGCTGGCGGATCAGGCCGCGTTCACAGCTGGCCTTCAACAAGTCCCTGGCCAGGATCGCGCACCGCCACGGGCTCTCGGTGGCGCTCAAGAACGACATCGGTCAGCTCGAACGCCTCGAGCCCCATTTCGACTACGCGATCAACGAGCAGTGCTTCCAGTACCACGAGTGCGCGAGCAATCCCGCGCCTGGCTACAGGGCCTTCACTCGCGAGGGCAAGGCCGTGTTCCAGGTCGAGTACCGGATCCCCCGCAGCCGGTTCTGCAACAGGGCGGCCGCCCTTGGGACCAGCTCGATCAAGAAGGCTGGCGACTTCTCGCTCGACGCCAGGCCCTGGAAGCCCTGCCGATAGCCACGTCGCCCCCAGCCCCGGGGGCTAGGTCGCCGGAATCAGCTTGCCGGGGTTCATGATCCCGGCGGGATCGAGGCGCTCCTTGACTGCTCGAAGGACCTCGATCCCCAGCTCCCCGACCTCGGCGCGCATGTAGGGGGCGTGGTCGCGGCCGACCGCGTGGTGGTGGGTGATCGTCCCCCCCGCTTCGACGATCGCCTCGCAGGCCGCCGTCTTGACGACCCGCCACTGCTCGATCTCCGCGCCCGGCTGGCGCCGCGCGAGAAAGGTGAAGTAGAGCGAGGCCCCGTCCCGGTAGGCGTGCGAGAGATGGCAGAGAACGATCCCGGGGGTGCCCTGGCTGGCGAGCGCGGCGCCGATCGCCGCCCGGACCTCCTCGTAGAGATGCCCGAGGCGGCTCCAGGTGTGGGCGGTCTCCAGCGTCTCGACCAGATAGCCGAGGTCGAGCAGCTCGTCGCGCAGGTAGGGGGCCTCGTACCGCCCCCGCTCCCAGGCCCGGCCCGGCGCGCCGCCGAGGGCCGCGGCGCCACCCGAGCGAAGCACCCTCGCCGACAGCGCCCGGCGCCGCTCGACCGCCTCGCGGCTCGCCCTCCCAGCCGCAGACGATCAGGCAGCCTCCGGCCCGCCGGCGCAGCCGCAGGTAGCTCGAGAGCAGGGCGCGCTTCGCCCCGGCCGTGCCCGAGAGCGCCAGCGAGACTCGCGTCTCCGCTTGGTCGGAGACCCGCACCACGTCCGGGAGCACGTCGGCCTGGGCGAGCGAGCGCACCACCTCGGCGCCGGAGGTGAAGTCGGCCGCCATCCACGCCTCGTAGAGGCGGCGCTCCGGAAGGGGCCGAACCCTCGCGGTCACCCGCGTGATCACCCCCAGCGTTCCCTCGGAGCCGACGACCAGCTCGCGCAGCGCCGGGCCGGCGGCGCTGTGCGGGATTTCGAGCGTTCGAAGATCGCCTGCCGGCGCGGTGAGGCCGATCGCCGTGACCAGCTCGTCGAAGCGCCCATAGCCGCTGGATGCCTGCCCGGCGGAGCGAGTCGCGGCGAAGCCGCCGATCGTCGCGTACTCGAACGACTGCGGGAAATGGCCGAGCGTCATTCCCTGCGCGTTCAGGGCCTCCTCCGCCTCGGGACCGCGCAGTCCGGGACCCAGCGTCGCCGTCAGCGAGCGTCGATCGAGCGCGACATCGCGCAGCCTGCGAAGGTCCAGCGAGAGCAGCCGCTCGAAGCCTCCCCGCAGTGGCTCCACCCCGCCGACCACGCTGGTTCCGCCGCCGAACGGCACCACGGCGACGCCCTCGCGCGCGCAGATCTCGAGCACGCGCTGCACCTCGGCAACGCTTCCGGGCAGCACGACTGCATCGGGCGCGTCCTCGAGCCTGCCGGTACGAAGCCGGACCAGGTCCGGGTAGCCGCGGCCGGCAGCCCGCCGTACGCGGTGCTCATGACCGTCCAGCACCGCCCCCGGCCCAACCGCGGCGGCGATCTCGGCGGGAAGCGGCTTCGGCGCGGGTACCACCACCTGCTCGAGCTCCACGCGTTCCGCGGGCTCGCGCTTCGCCCAGCTCGGAGCGCAGCATGGCCACCGCTTCAGGCGCCGACCCCGACCCGCTTCGCCGGATCCCCCCACCCCCACCACTTCATGGGTCCGCCGGCATGCTCGGCTGCGCCTCCGCTGCCGCCGGGTCTGCGCGGGGCGGTCGCTCGGTGCTTCATGCCGCCGCGGTGGCGCCCGAACCCGGCGACTCCAGCGAGCGAGCCATGGAAGGCGAGCGGTGTCGCGGGCGAGTTCGCGCGCCGACAGGAAGGAGGCGCGGAACGAGCACGCGACCAGGGATGGTGTCGAGCGAGAAGTCGCCGGAGTCATGTCAGGGCGCGCTCGATGCCGTCCAGTGCCTCGTTGAGTCGCCGCCCGATCGCCCGCCTCATCATCGGGGAGCCAAGCCGGGAGAGCCCCCGCAGCCGCTCGCTGCCGGCCAGCGTCACCACCGTGCTCCCATCTTGCCTCTGGAGGTGGATCTCGAGCGCCGCAGAGCGCAGGATCTTCGCAAACGGGGTCCCCTCGATGTCCTGCTCCCACACGTAGCGTTCTCCGACGGTGGCGCCGGTGCACCGGTAGTCCACCCGCACGCCGGTGCCGCGCTCGGTGCCGAGAACGGTCGTCCATCGGCTGCGGTGCCCACCCTGAACCTGGCGCACGTCCTCGACGCGCACCGTCCGCGGCCACCAACGTGGCAGGTGATGGGGATCCGAGATCAGCGCCCAGACCTGCTCAGGCGGCGCGTCGATCAACCGCTTTCGTGAAACCCGTGGCATCGTGGGGACACCGCCAGGCGACGCTTTGCAGCGCCCTCAGCCCTTGAGGCGGCGGAGGTCTCGTACGAGTAGGAGGTGCTTGAGATGCCCGCAAACCGCCGCCAGGCTCTCCAGGTTCTCGATCGCCTCCTTACGGCGAGCCTGACTGCGCGACCGCAACGCCGGGCCGACGAGCTGCTGGAGCAACGCCGCCTCCCGGTCCGCCGAGCTGACGAAGACGCGGAGATTCCGGCCGGCGACACCAAACCGTGACAGCTCGGCTGCGGCGCGGACGATCTCGACATCGGTCTCGTCGTAGACCGATCTTCCGTCGCGGCGATCGGGCTGCACGATGCCGAACTCCTGAAGCTCGCGCAGGAGCCCCTCCGGCACCCCGGCCTGATCGAGCAGCTCCTCCGGCGTGAGCACCGAGACGGGGGCCTCCACGGACGCCGCCCGCCTGGTCGCCGCGGCCTCGCTCCCGCGGCGCGAGCCCGTGAAGTCGCCGGTGGCCAGTTCCTGGCGGATCACCCGCAAGGGCAGGAACTCGTCGCGCTGCATGCGCAGGATCGCCCGCAGGCGCTCGACGTCGGTCTGGCTGTAGAGGCGGTACCCACCCTGGGTGCGCCGCGGCGAGAGCAGCTTCTGGTCCTCCAGGTAGCGGATCTTGGAGATCGAGATGTCGTCGAACTCCTGGCTCAGGATCTTGGCCACGGCGCCGATGGTCAGCGCCTTGCGGGGCCGCGATGCCGAGCCGCTGTCCGCCCCGACCGTCCGCTCCCGGCTGGCGCGGCCGGTGTTCCCCTCGTCCCTGGTGGTCGCGACCGCCATCGTCAGCGCTCCAGGTAGCTGAGCTTGTACTTGCCGATCTGGATCTCGTCGCCGTCGTCGAGCTTGTGCGACTCGATCCGGCGCCGGTTCACGTAGGTGCCGTTGAGCGACCCGAGGTCGTCGATGTAGAGACCGTCGTGGCGGCGCACGATCAGAGCGTGGTTGCGCGACACGGTGACGTCATCGAGGAAGACCGCGGCGTCCGGCGTGCGCCCGATGCTCATCCGATCGCGGTCGACGGTGAAGCTCTCGCCGGCACGCCCGCCGCCGGAACGGACGACCAGGGCCGCTCCCGCCCTGTCGACCTCGTCGGTGACGTCGACCGGCTCGTACTCCCCCGTGTCGCCCACCTTGTAGGCCATCGTCGACGCGTCGTCGCCCTCGGGGCGCGCCAGGTAGGCGCCACACTTCTGGCAGTAGTTGGCGCCCTCGGGATTGACGAATCCGCACTCGGGGCAGTGCAGGGCCACGCCTAGGTCTCCTCCTCCTCAGGGGGCACGGCGACCTTGCCGGCCAGGATGTCGGTGAGCTGCTGCACGTCCTGGCCCGTGATCATCACGTCGCCGGCCTCCCGCCGCGCCCTGAGGCGGTTGACGAGCTCGGCGCGCAGGATGTCGATCTTGCCGTGCAGAAGCCGACGCCGGTAGGAAAGCTCGCGCTCCTCATCCGTGAGCTCGTGGATCAGCTCCTTGAGCTCCTTCTCGCTCATCGAGCTGACGTCCGGAAAGGTCTCCTCCACTGATGCGCTCCTCTTTCTCGTTGGCCCTCCGGGCGATTATAGGCGCGTAGTCAAAGGTCAAGTTGAGGTTGAGGGCATGCAAAGGATCTGTCGGGTGCGAGGGACGGCTTCCTGCCGGTATCCGGCAGTAAGTCGTCCACGGCAGGTTCAGCCCTGCACCGCGACTTCGTCCTAGCGCGAGCGGGCCTCCGACAGCCCGGTCTTGAGATACAGGGCCGAGGCGAGGAGCGAGCCGACGAGGCCGACCAGGAACATCGCCGGCCCGATCCAGGCATCGGTAGCAAGCGCCAGGAAGATCCCGCCCATGGTCAGCCACACGGACCACCGTCCGACCCAATTGATCTCCAGGTCGACGCCACGGCGCAGGGCGAGCTGAGCGAGCACCAGGGTGACGACCTCGCGGACGGCGAGCACCGCCAGCGCCCAGCGGGGCAGCAGCTCGAACTTCCAGGTGACGACGATGCCGGCCAGGACCGTGAGGCGGTCGACGACCGGGTCGAGCAGAGCGCCCATGCGGCTGTACTGGCCCGTGGCCCGGGCGAGGAATCCGTCCAGGTAGTCGGCGGCCGAGATCGCCAGGAAGAGGATCGAGGACGCCGCGGTTCGCCCATCGTCGGAGCTGAGCGCCAGGTAGAGGAACACGGGAATCCCCGCCAGCCGGGCGTAGCCGACCAGGTTGGGAATCGTCAGCGGCCGCAGCGGCTGGCCGCGCCGCGTCTCCCGTCGGCTTCGGGCCGGAGCGATCGAGACCGAAGAGGCGCCTGGTGGTCACCGACGCGGGTGCTCAGTCGAGGCCATCGAGCAGCTCGAGCGCGCGGGCGGCCGCTTCGGCGATCGGCAGGCGCTCCTCGGCACCGCTGCGGCGCGCCTG
This sequence comes from uncultured Actinomycetes bacterium, assembly GCA_963740145.1. GTDB lineage: Bacteria > Actinomycetota > Thermoleophilia > Solirubrobacterales > 70-9 > AC-56. The sequence goes on along the minus strand of CAVUDI010000009.1, from coordinate 49,291 downwards.
TGCCTCGACCGCTCCCTGGGCAAGCGCCTTGCGGCCGACCGTGATCCGCAGCGGGCACCCGAGCAGCTCCGCGTCCGTGAGCTTCTCCCCGGGCCCGGCGTCGCGGTCGTCGTAGACGACCTCGACCCCGGCCTCCCGCAGCTCCTCGTGGAGCCGCTCCGCCGCCTCGCTGACCTCGTCACCGCCCTTGCCGAGCCCCACCAGATGGACGTCCCAGGGGGCGATGGAGCGCGGCCAGACGATCCCGCGCTCGTCGGCGCCCTGTTCGATCGCCGCGGCGACCGTGCGCGCCGGGCCGATCCCGTAGCTGCCCATCACGATCGGGTGCTCGCTGCCCTGCTCGTCGAGGTAGTTGGCGCCCAGCGGCTCCGAGTAGCGCGTGCCGAGCTTGAAGATCTGCCCCACCTCGATCGCAGGCTCGATCTCGATCGGGTGCCCCCCGGGTGCGAGGTCCCCCGACTCCACGGAGCGGATGTCCAGCTCCTCGAAGGAGAAGTCGCGCCCGGGAACGACGCCGATCAGGTGGGCGTCCGGCTTGTTGGCCCCCGCGAAGTACCCCCCGCCCTGGATCGCCGCGTCCTTGAGCACCGGAACCCCCGCGCCCACGGGGCCGATGAACCCGGGCGGCCCCAGCTGCGACTCGATCTCCTCGGCGTGAGCGGGGCGGAAGTCGGCGCCGAGGGCGTTCCGCAGCTTGATCTCGTTGAGGCGGTGATCGCCGCGAACCAGCGTGCAGGACGAAGCCGCGGTCCTCGACCACCACGGGAATCGCCTTCAGCGCGGCCCCGCCGGGGACCCCGAGGGCGTTGGAGACCTCCTCGACCGTGGTCAGGCCGGGCGTCGGCACCTCGCGGGGCTCGTCCAGGGGCGGAGGCAGCTCGACGGGCTGCGGCTCCGCGGAGGCGACCTCGACGTTCGCCGCGTACCCGGGCGCGACCGCCACCTCGTTCTCCCCCGCCTCGCACGGCGCCAGGTACTCGTGGGCACCCGAGCCGCCCATCATGCCGACGTCGGCCTCGACGCGGTACCAGCGGAGGCCGCAGCGGTCGAAGATCCGATCGTAGGCCTGGATGTGGAGCTCGTAGCTGCGGTCGAGCCCCTCGGCGTCGCGGTCGAAGCTGTATGAGTCCTTCATCGTGAACTCCCGCGTGCGCAGCACGCCGGCGCGCGGCCGCGGCTCGTCACGCTCCTTGGTCTGCACGTGGTACAGGATCATCGGCAGCTCCCGGTAGGAGCGAACCTCGCGGGCGACGTGGAAGGTGAGGTTCTCCTCGTGGGTCATCGCCAGTGCCAGCTCGGCCTCCTTGCGGTCCCTGAGCTTGAACAGCTCGTCGATCTCGTAGCGGCCCGTCCGCCGCCACAGCTCCGCCGGCTGGAGGACGGGCATCAGCATCTCCTGGCCGCCGATCGCGTCGATCTCCTCGCGGATGATCTGCTCGACCCGCTTCACCACCCGATAGCCGGCCGGCAGGAACGTCCACAGCCCGGCTCCAAGCTGGCGGATCAGGCCGGCCCGGACCATCAGCCTGTGGGAGAGCGCCTCGGCGTCGGCTGGGTCCTCCCGGAGGGTGGGCAGGAAGTAGCTGGAGAGACGGCTCACGGACGGCGAGCCTAGATGATCGGCCGCTATGCGCGGGTGAAGCGGCGGCCGGAGACCGGCGAGGCCTCCTCGTCCAGCTCGGCGCGCTTGCGGACGGGCTTCAGGAACGGCTCGCCGGTGATGTCCTTGCCCTCCTCCCTGGCGGCAGCCGCCTCCATCTGGGCGATCCGCTCGGGGGTCAGCTCGTCGGCGTTCTCGTCCTCGATCCTCTGAAGCCAGGCCGCACCCTCGGCCGCCTTGGAGGCGTCGACGTCGACGCTGCCGCGGTCGAGCGACTTGTCGATCTCCTCGAACAGGGCGTCGACGAGCTCCGCCTGCGGAACCTTCCGCAGCGGCTTGCCGTGGGCGAAGATCAGGCCCTCGTTCTTGGCGCCCGTGATCCCGAAGTCGGCGTGCGAGGCCTCGCCGATCCCGTTCACGGCGCAGCCGAGCACCGCGACCTCGATCGGCTCGGTGTAACCCTCGAGCCGCCGCTCGATCTCGGCCACCACCGTGTCCATGTCGAACTGGAGCCGGCCGCAGGTCGGGACAGGCGATCAGCACCGGGCCGCGCTCGCGCAGGCCGAGCGCCTTGAGGATCTCCCAGGCGACCTTCACCTCCTCCTCGGCGTGGAAGGTGGAGAGGCTGATCCGGATCGTGTCGCCGACGCCGTCGGCAAGCAGGGTCCCGAGGCCGACGGCCGACTTCAGCGATCCCGACCACTTCGTCCCCGCCTCGGTGATCCCGAGGTGGATCGGGTACTCGATCTTCGAGGCCAGAAGCCGGTTGGCGGCGATCGTGTCGGGGACGCTGGTGGACTTGATCGAGACCTTGAAGTTCTCGAACTCGCAGCCGCTCCATCAGCTCGACGAACTCGACCGCGGCCTGCGCCAGCGCATCCACGGGATTGGAGCGCTCGAGCTCGTGCAGGTGCTTGGGCAGCGAGCCGGAGTTGACGCCGATCCGCATCGGCACCCCGGCCGCGGTCGCCTTCTGGGCGACCTGCGCGACCTTGTCGGGCCCGCCGATGTTGCCGGGGTTGAGGCGGATGCAGTGAGCGCCGGCGTCGATCGCCTTCAGCGCCAGCGTGTAGTTGAAGTGGATGTCGGCGATCACCGGGATCGGCGACTCGCCGACGATCGTCTTCAGCGCTTCGACGTCCACCTCGCGCGGCACGGCGACGCGAACCAGGTCGGAGCCCGCTTCGGCGACCTCGCGGACCTGGCTGCATGGTCGCCTCGAGGTTCGCCGTCTCGGTCTTGGTCATCGTCTGCACGGCAATCGGGGCTCCACCGCCGATCGGCACGTCCTTGACCCAGATCTGGCGCTTGGAGGCCATCGCCCAACAAGGGTAGCGATGGCCCGGCAGGCGGCCGGCGCCCGTCCGTTACACCGCGCTCAGCCGTCGTAGAGCGTCTCGATCTGGCTCGCGTACTTCTCGGCGATCGGCTTGCGCTTCAGCTTCATGGTCGGCGTCAGCTCGTCGCCGCCCGGCTCCCAGTCGGCCGGGAGGATCACGAAGCGCTTCACCTGCTCGACCCGCGCCAGGTCCTGGTTGGCGACGTCCACGCCGCGCTGAACCTCCGCAACCAACTCCTCGCTCGAGGCGAGCGTGGCCAGGTCGGCGTCCATGCCGTGCTCCTTCGCCCAGCGCATGGCGGCCTCGGCGTCGAGCGTCAGCAGGGCGCTGATGTACTTGCGAGCGTCGCCGATCGCGACCGCCTGGCTGACCAGCGGTACCTGCTTCAGCCGCGCCTCGATGTTGGCCGGCGAGAGGTTCTTGCCCTGGGCGGTGATGATCAGCTCCTTCTTGCGATCGACGATCCGCAGGTAGCCGTCCTCGTCGATCTCGCCGATGTCGCCTGTGAGCAGGAAGCCGTCATCGGTGAAGGTCTCGGCCGTCTTCTCGGGCAGGTTCCGGTAGCCCTTCATCACCACCGGCCCCTTGATCATGATCTCGCCGTCCTCGGCGAGCTTGATTTCCACCCCGGGCGCGGGCGGCCCGATGGTGCCGATCTTGATCCGCTCGGGGGGGTTGCAGGTTCCGGCGCCGGTCGTCTCCGACATCCCCCACAGCTCCGAGAGCGGGATGCCGAGGGCGTGGAAGAACTCGATCACCTCCGGCGGAGTGGGAGCGGCGCCGACGTTGCAAGCCTCCACCTGGTCGAGGCCCAAGCCCTCGCGGAGCTTCGAGAAGAGCTGTTCGTCCGCCTTTGCCACCCCCGCCGCGAGCTGGTCCGGCACCACTTCCCCGCGCTGCTCCAGCCGAACCTTCTCGAGCGCCGCCTGGAGCGCCCGCTGGGTGGCCAGCACGCTCCTGCTCCGGGGCCGCGGCGAGCGTCTGCTCGAGCCCCGCCTTCAGCTTCTCCCAGATTCGCGGCACCGCGAAGAACCAGGTCGGGCGGACCTCGGGCAGGTACGCCATCACTTCACGCGCGTCGGGACAGCAGGTGATCGTGAACCCGCAGAGCATCGGCAGGTAGTGGCTCACGTTGCGCTCCGCGACATGAGCCATCGGCAGGTAGGAGACGATCCGTCCCCCATCGGGGAACTGGATCAGCTCGTCGTAGGAGCGAACGGTCTCGCAGATGTTGGCGTGGGTGATCTGCACCCCCTTCGGCGGGCCGGTTGTGCCGGAGGTGTAGATCAGCGTCAGGACGTCGGGCGGCTGCACGGCTCGCCACGCGGCCTCGAAGTCGAAGCCGTTGCCACCGTCTTCAGCGAGCTGGTCGAGCGAAATCGTTCCCGCCGGCGGCTCGCCGTCGACCAGGACGACCTCCTGGATGCCCTCGACCGCGTCGCGAACGGCGAGGATCTTGTCGGCGTGGGACTGCTCGGTGATCACCACCTGGCTGGCGGAGTCGCGTACCAGGTGCGCGACCTGCTCCTCCGTGTAGGTGTTGTAGATCGAGAACGGTGTCGCTCCCAGATGCATGACCGCGGCATCCGCGAAATGGAACTCGGGCCTGTTGGCGAGCATCAGGGCGACCGAGTCGCCGCGGCGCACACCCCGGGCCGCGAGTCCGGCGGCGATCGCCTCGACCCTCGCGGCGTACTCGCCCCAGGTGCAGGTGAACTCGTCGCCGCGGGTGCGGATCGCGGGTCGGTCGGGGTGGGCGGCCGCGGTCGCCTGGAAGGCCTCGCACGCCGTTCGCCCGTCCAGCCCGGCGGGCCGCTGGGTGCTCCTCGCGACGGTCTCTACCCCCATCCGCGCCCAAAGCCTATCCCGAAGTTGGTGACGGCCGCACGCGGCACGCGCGTTGGCGGCCGCCGACGCTCAGCGGACGTTGAACCCCTCCCCGGTGAGCCTGCCGATGTCGTTCGACAGGCCAATCGCGAACAGGAGCATCACGAGCAGGAACCCGATCGCCCCGGCGCGCTCCATGACGCTGAAGGGGACGGGGCGGCCGCGGACCTTCTCCACCAGGCTCCAGAAGATGTGGCCGCCGTCGAGGGGCAGGAACGGGAACAGGTTGATGACCGCAAGCGAGAGGCTGATCACCGCGATCAGGGTCAGCGCCTCGCGCGCTCCGAACCCGATCGCCTGGCGCGTCACCTCGTAGCCCCCCACCACGCCGGAGAGCTGCTTGCGCTCCTCGGGGTCGAAGATGCGAGCGATCACCCCGACCGTCTGGCTGGTGATCTCCCACATGAACCGCGCCGAGTCGCCGGCGGCCTCCGCCACGCCGGGGTTGAGCGGCCGCGAGCCATACGAGAAGCCGATCCGCGTTCGCTTCGATTGCGGCGTCGTACTCCGGCCTGATCGACAAGGTTCGGACCTGGCCGTCGCGCTCGATCCTCAGCTCCGCTGGGGTCTTGGCCCGGCATCCGTTGGTCTGCTCGCCCGGGCACTTGTGGTCGGGCGACCAGCCGCGCGAAGTGCGCCAGGCGTTCGTTCGTGGACGCGTTGGGGAAGCTCCTGCCGTCAACCGCCAGGATGCGGTCGCCCGTTTGAAGGTGCGCCGCCGCCGGTGAGCCGGCGACGATCTCCCCGACGGTGTCGTTGAACTGCCGGGCGCCGAAGGCAAGCGCGAACAGCAGCACGAAGGCGATCAGCAGATTCATCGCCGGCCCGGCGGCGATCGTGACGATCCGCTTCCAGACCGGCTGGCGGTAGTAGGCGCGGTGCGCGACCTCGGGCGGCAGCTCCTCGTCGGGGTTCATGCCGCTGATCTTCACGAAGCCGCCAAGCGGGATGGCGCCGATCCCGTACTCGGTCTCTCCGCGCCGAAACTTGGCGATCGCGGGCGGAAAGAAGAGGTAGAAGCGCTCCACGCGCATCCCCACGGCCTTGGCGGCGGTGAAGTGCCCCAGCTCGTGCAGGATGATCAGTACCGCGAAGCCGGCCGCCGCGAGCGCATAGCTCATCGCGACACGCCGGCTCCGTCGATCAGGGCCTGGGCATGGTCGCGAGCCTCGGCATCCGCCGCATAGAGGTCCTCGAAGTGGCCCGGCGTTGCCGCCGGCAGCGCCTCGAGCGTGCGCTCGACCACCTCGGCGATCATCGTGAACGGGATCCTGCCGCCAAGGAAGGCCTCGACCGCCACCTCGTCGGCGGCGTTGAGGACGCACGGCGCGGTCCCCCCCGCCCCGCCGGCCTCGCGCGCCAGGCGCAGGCACGGGAACGTCTCGAGGTCGGGCTCCTCGAAGGTCAGCTCGCCCGACCGCGGCCAGGTCGAGGGCGGGCAGGTCGACGTCGGCGCGCTCCGGGTAGTGGAGCGCGTAGGAGATCGGCACCCGCATGTCGGGAAGGCCGAGATGGGCCAGCGAGGCGCCGTCATTCAGGTGGACGAGCGCGTGGACGATCGACTGCGGATGGCACAGCGACGTCGATCCTCTCGTAGTCGAGCCCGAACAGGTGATGGGCCTCGATCAGCTCGAAGCCCTTGTTCATCAGGGTCGCCGAGTCGATCGTGATCCTGCCGCCCATCTCCCAGGTGGGGTGAGCGAGCGCCTCCTCCGGCGTCACGCCGGAGAGGTCGGTGCGACCCCGGAAGGGACCGCCCGAGGCCGTGAGGACCAGGCGCTCCACGTGGCCGGGCGGCTCGGCGCCGATCAGCTGGAACAACGCCGAGTGCTCGGAGTCGACCGGGATGATCCGCGCGTCGGTTGCCTCGGCCAGAGCCGTGACCAGCTCCCCGCCAACCACCAGGCTCTCCTTGTTGGCGAGGGCGACGTCGATGCCCTCCGTGAGGGCGACGATCGTCGGGCCGAGGCCAGCCGAGCCGACCATGCCGTTGAGGACCAAGTCGGCGCCGGAGGCCACGACGAGCTCGCGGATGCCTTCGTCGGAGGCCAGCACGCGGCCCTTCCAGGCCCGCTCGGCCTGAGGCGCCGCCCCGGGTTCGCCGAGGGCGATGGTGGGCACCCCGTGATCGCGCGCCTGCTCCACCAGGCGCTCCCAATTGGAGCCGGCCGCAAGCCCGACGACGGCTGAGCTCATCCGAGCCGGAGACGACCTCCAGCGCCTGCTCGCCGATCGAGCCAGTCGCGCCGAGGATGACGAGCTTCTTCATTCCGACGCAGTGTAGGGACGACGGTTTGGGCGGCCTAAAGCTGACTGAGGCCCGGATATCCTCGCCCGATGAGCCGCCCCAAGCTCGCCGTCGGCGCTCACGTGGCGGCGAAACACCCCCTTCGGGACGCCGAGGCGCTCGGCGCCGACTGCGTGCAGATCTTCCTCTCCGACCCGCAAGGCTGGAAGAAGCCTCCGCCGCGTGAGGATGCCGAGGAGCTTCGTCGCTCCGGCCTGCCCGTCTACGTCCATGCCCCCTACCTGATCAACGTCTGCTCGCCGAAGAACAACGTCCGCTACGGATCGCGCAAGATCCTCCAGCAGACCTGCGAGGCGGCCGCCGAGGTGGGGGCCGCTGCGGTGATCGTCCATCCCGGACATGCCGAGGACGGGATCGAGGCCGGAATCGGCCGCTGGGCGCGGACCCTGGACATGCTCGAGAGCGGAGTCCCGCTCTACATCGAGAACACCGCCGGGGGCGACAACGCGGTGGCGCGTCGGTTCGACGCCCTGGCTCGTCTGTGGGAAGTGGTCCGAGGGGCGAAGACGGACGTCACGAGGGGCTTCTGCTTCGACACCTGCCATGCCCACGCAGCCGGCGAAGAGCTGTCCGACGCGGTCGAGCGGGTGCTGGCGATCGTGGGCCGGATCGACCTCCTGCACGCCAACGACTCACGCGATCCGCCCGGCACGGGCGCCGACCGCCACGCCAACCTCGGCAAGGGCGAGATCGAAGCCGAGGCCCTGCGGGAGATGATCCGTGCCGCTAACGCCCCCGTGATCTGCGAGACACCTGGCAGCGCCGACGACATGCGCGCCGACCTCGCCTTCGTCCGCGACGCGCTGGCAGGCTGAGCCTTCGTCGAAACCGTGTTGGCCGTCCTTGTCCAGCGGGGAATGGACGGCTTATTGCCGGATACCGGCAGGAAGCCGTCCAGGGCATGGCGGTGGGTGACACCAGACCAGGTAACCACGACGGGGTTCAGCGATGCCGGCGTGCTCAGTACACCAGCGCGACGGCCAGGTAGTAGCCGGCGACGATCGTGAACAGGACGGCGTCCAGCCGGTCCAGGAGGCCGCCGTGGGGCCCGAAGGCCCGGCCCGTGTCCTTGATCTCGAGGTCGCGCTTGACCATCGACTCGAACAGGTCCCCGACCGGCGCCAGGGCGGCGATGCACATGCCCATCACGAGGGCGTCGATCCCGGACAGCCAGTCCTGGTACAGCCCCGCGAACCAGAATCCCATCGTGCCGCCGACGAAGCCGAACACGAGGCCTTCCACGGTCTTGTTCGGGGACAGGCTGGGGGCCAGCCTGTGGCGGCCAAAAAGGCGTCCTCCGGCGTAGGCGGCGGTGTCGGTGAGGAAGGTGCCGACCAGCACGTCGATCACCAGCGCCCCACCGTGCACGGGCAGCTCGCGCAGCAGCACCGCGTGGGCGAACGGGAGGCCGATCCAGGCGATCCCGAACACGGTGATCGCCATCGAGCGAGTCACCCCCTCCCGAGGGCCACGCACCAGGGCGAAGGCGAACATGAGCGGGAACGTCGCCACGCCGATCAGCACGATCTGGAACTGGGCGCCGTAAAGGGCGGCGATCACCATCGCCGCGACGGCGACGATGGCGACCGGGATCATCGGGCGGTACCGGCGGGTCATCCGGAACAGCTCGCCGAGGCCGATCACGGCGAAGCCGATCATCGCCAGCGCGAACGGAAGGCCGCCAAGCGCGATCACCGCCAGCGCCACCACGATCCATGGCACCGCCACCCCGATCCGGGCGATGGTCTCCCTCCGGGGCCCCCTTCGCCTGGCTCGCTCCGGCGCTCCGGCGCCCGGTGGGCGGGTCGGGCGCCGCAATCCGCGGCGTCGCGGCGGCCCCTCCCGCGGAGCGGGTCGCTCGGTCGGCTGCCGCGGCGACCGGGGCGGAAAGTCCATCGTGGGGCGCGACCTTAACGGCAGGGCTTCACTGGCGTGCCCCGAACCGGCGCTTGCGCGCCTCGAACTCCTCCAGGGACTCCTTGAACGCCTCGCGGCTGAAGTCCGGCCAAAGCTCGTCGCGGAACACCAGCTCCGAGTAGGCGCATTGCCACAGCAGGTAGTTGGAGATCCGCAGCTCGCCGCTGGTCCGGATCAGGAGATCCGGGTCGTGCATCTCGGGTGCGTACAGCCGGTCGCGGAACTCCTCTTCTGTCGAGCCCTCGAAGGCGGCCGCGGCATCCACGATCTCGGCCCTGCCGCCGTAGTTGAAGGCGACGAAGAACCTGATCCGATCGTTGCCCGCCGTCAGCGCCTCGGCCCACTCCATTCGTTCGACCAGCTCCGGGTCGATTCCATCCCGGCGGCCGACGAACCGCATCCGCACGCCCTCCTCGTGCAGCTCCGGCGTCTCACGGTCGATTCGCTCGCGAAACATCCGCATCAGGCCCTCGACCTCGCCCCGGGGGCGCGACCAGTTCTCGGTCGAGAACGAGAACACGGTCAGCTCCTCCACCCCGAACTCGACCGCGTCGCGAAGCCGTTCCTTGACCACGTCGGCGCCCGCCTCGTGACCCTCGATCAGCCGCAGCCCACGCCCCTGCGCCCAGCGGCCGTTGCCGTCCGTGATGATGGCAACGAACCTTGCCCGCGCGTCGTCGGGCGCCGGCACGTTCACACCTCGAGGATTTCCTCTTCTTTGGCCTTCAGCAGCGCCTCGATCTCGCCGACCGCGCCGTCGGTGCGCTTCTGGAGCTCGGCCTCGGCTCGGCGCTCGTCGTCCTCACCGACCTCGCCCTCCTTCTTCAGCTCGCGCAGGTCGTGCATGACGTCACGCCGGATGTTGCGCACCGCGACCCGGCTCTCCTCGGCCACGTTGTGCACTACCTTGACCAGATCGCGGCGGCGCTCCTCGTTCAGCTCCGGGATCTGGAGGCGGATGACATTGCCGTCGTTGGAGGGGGTGAGGCCCAGGTCGGACTCGAGGATCGCCTTCTCGATCGCCTTGATTGCGTTCTTGTCGTACGGCGTCAGGGTGAGCAGCCGGGCGTCGGTGGCGGCGATCTGGGAGAGCTGGCGCAGCGCCGTCTCCGTGCCGTAGTAATCGACCACGACGCGGTCGAGCAGATGAGGGGAGGCACGGCCGGTGCGAACGGTGGCGAGCTCGTGGCGGCAGGCCTCCACCGACTTGGCCATCCGCTCCTTGGCGTCGGCGAGCAGCTCGTCGGTGAACTCGCTCATCGCTCGCTCTCAGACCTCTTCCTTGCTTGCGACCCAGCTCACCGCGCCGTCGGATGAGACCAGGGTGCCGACGCGCTCCCCGCGGACGATCCTGTCTATGTTGCGCTCGTCGGCCATGTTGAAGACGTGGATCGGCAGTGCGTTGTCCATGCACAGCGACAGCGCGGTCGAGTCCATCACCCGCAGGCCCCGCTCGATCGCCTGGCGATGGGTGATCTCGGGCAGGAACTTGGCGTCCGGGACCTCCGAGGGGTCAGCGTCATAGACACCCTCGACGCCCTGCTTTGCCATCAGGATCGCCTCGGCGTGAATCTCCAAGGCGCGCAGCGCGGCCGCCGTGTCGGTGGTGAAGAACGGATTGCCGGTGCCCGCCGCGAAGATCACGATCCGGCCCTTCTCGAGATGTCGGATCGCGCGCCGGCGGATGTAAGGCTCTGCCACCTCGGTGACCTGGATCGCCGACAGCACCCGAGTGTGGGCGCCCTGCTTCTCGAGCGCGTCCTGGAGAGTGAGCGCGTTCAGCACCGTGGCCAGCATTCCCATGTAGTCGGCGGTCGCCCGGTCCATGCCCCGAGCCGCCCCCTCGAGCCCCCGGTAGATGTTCCCCGCGCCGACCACCAGCGCCATCTCGACCCCCCGGCCGGAGACCGCGTGGATCTGCATTGCGATCTGCTCGACCCGGTCGGGGTCGGTCCCGTAGTCGAGCGGGCCCATGAGGGCCTCGCCGGAGAGCTTCAGGAGGACGCGCTTGAAACTCGACTCGCCCATCACACGCAAGCCTAAGCTAGCTCGGGCTAGGGACGAAGTCCCGGTTGCCCGGGTCCACGGCGATTGCGTCGCAACCCCGCAGGAGCTTGCTCCTGCGGGAGTTGTTCATTCGCGTCCGACCTCGAAGCGCGCGAAGCGGGCGATCCGCACGTTCTCGCCCGTCTTCGCCGCCAGCTCGGCCCGTAGGTCCTCGATCGTCCTGCCCTCGTACCGGTCGGAGCGCACATGCTCCTGCTCCAGCAGCGCCACTTCCTTCGCCCACTTGGCCAGCTGGCCGTCGACGATCTTGGCGACCACGTCGCTGGGCTTCCCCTCCTCGCGCGCCTTCGCCTCGAACACGGAGCGCTCCGCGTCGCGCGCCTCGTCGGGGATCTCCTCAGCCGACAGGTAGACGGGCGGCGAGGGGGCGCCGGCGATGTGGATCGCGACCTCGCGCGCGAACTCCTGGAAGTCGTCGCTGCGCGCAACGAAGTCCGTTTCGCACTGGACCTCGACCAGCACGCCCACCCTGCCGGTCGCGTGGATGTAGGAGGCGACGATGCCCTCGCTGGTCGCCCGGCCGCTGCGTTTCGCGGCCGACGCCTGCCCCCTGACCCGGAGGATCCCGATCGCCTTCTCCATGTCGCCACCCGCCTCGGCGAGGGCCGCCTTGCAGTCCATGATCGGAGCCCCGGTCCGCTCCCGGAGCTCCTTGACGTCGGCCGCGGAGACGGCGGTTGCGTCGCTCACGCCTTCGCCTCCTCTCCGGGTCCCCTCGGCGTCGCCTCAGCCTCCCCCCCGGTCGCCTGAGCGGCGGCGAGCGCCTCCTTGGCCTCCTGGCGGGCGCGCTCCTCGGCCTCGGCGCGCTGCCGCTCTTCCTCCTGGAGACGGCGGCGGTTCTCCTCTTCGGCTTGGCGCTCAGCCTCGGCCTGGCGCCAAGCCTGCGCGGCCTCGTAGACGGCCTCGCCGATCGTCCGGATCACCAGCTCGCAGGAGCGGATCGAGTCGTCGTTCCCCGGGACCGGGTAGGCGACCGGCACAGGGTCGACGTTCGAGTCCACCAAGCCGATGATCGGAATGCGCAGCCTCTCGGCCTCGCGCACCGCGATCGCCTCGGTCTTCAGGTCGATGATCACCGCCGCTTGCGGCAGGCGCTTCATCCCGCGCACGCCGCCGAGGTTGTACTCGAGCTTCTCGAGTTCGGCCTCGCGCGCCATGCGCTCCTTGGTGGGCAGCAGGTCGAGCTGGCCGTCCTCCCTCAGGCCGGTCAGCTCGTGCAGGCGCTCGATCCGAGCCGACATCGTGTGGAAGTTGGTCAACAGCCCCCCGAGCCACCGCTGGTTGACGTACGGCATGTCGCAGCGCTCAGCCCACTCCTTGATCGCGTCGCGGGCCTGCTTCTTGGTGCCGACGAAGAGGACGCTCCCGCCCTTGCTCGCCACCTCGGCGGCGAACCGCCGCGCCTCGGCCAGCAGATGCTCGGTCTGAAGCAGGTCGATGATGTGGATCCCGTCGCGCTCCCCGAAGATGTAGGGGCGCATGCGCGGATCCCACCGGCGCGTCTGGTGGCCGAAATGGAGACCTGCTTCCAGCAGCTCCTTGATTCCAGGCTCGGACATGAGGCTCCCTTGTCTAGATTCGCTTTTGCTCGCCTGGTGGGGCCGCGGGGACCCGGCGCATCTAGTGCCGGGCAGGGTCCCGAGCCTTCCCCCAGGGGTCGGGTTACGGGTCGGCGGGGATTCTAGAGGGAGGGCGAGGTGCGTACATTTGGGAGCCATGTCCGGGACCACGTTGCGATCGAATCGTTCGACGCCGGCCGTACAGGCGAAGGCAGACCCGATGCGGCTGCTGTTCGTGACCGAGGACGACCCGCTCTACGTCATCCACTTCTTCGATGTCTTCTTCCGTGAGTACCCGCGCGACGAGCTGGAGATCGTGGGAATCACGGTCGCTCCCGCGTTCGACGAGTCGAAGATCGCCACGGCTCGGCGCACGCTGCGCTTCTATGGCATCGCGGACTTCACGCGACTGCTGGGTCGATTCGCGGCCGCGAGGCTGCGGCGCCGCTCGATCGAGGCGCTTGCCCGCAAGGAGTCCCTGCCAGTCCTGGACACGCCGTCCGTGAACGACCCCGACTACGTCGACAGGGTACGGCGGCTGCATCCCGACGTGATCGTCTCCGTGGCCGCGCCTGAGATCTTCAAGGAGGAGCTACTCGCATCCGCGCGCGTCGGCTGCGTCAATCTCCACTCTGGTCGGCTGCCCAAGTACCGTGGCATGATGCCGACGTTCTGGCAGATGCTGAATTCGGAGCCTCATGTGACGGTCACCCTGCACGAGATGGCTCCGAAGCTCGACGCGGGCGCGGTGCTGGGAACCGTTGAACACCCGATCCACGCCAACGACCGCCTCGCCCGCCTGATGATCGAAGGCAAGCGCGAGGGCGCAAGGCTCTTGATCCGGGGCCTGCGAGAGCTCAAGGCCGGAACGGCGACGCCTCAGCAGGTGGACATGGCCAACGCCTCCTACTTCTCGTTCCCTGGACGCGAGGAAGCGCGGGAGCTTCGCAGGCTCGGTCACTCGCTGCTCTAGCCCTCAGGCGGCATGCCTCACGCAGCCATGGGAAAGATCTCCGACAGAAACGAATGGTCCGCTCCGGCGGCCATGTCCATCGACGTCGAGGACTGGTTCCAGGTCGAGAATCTCAAGCGGGCCGTTCCACCGGAGACTTGGGAGGGACGCCAGCTCCGAGTCGAGCGCAACACCGACCGGATGCTCGGCCTGCTCGACCAGCACGGCGCGCGCTGCACGTTCTTCGTGCTCGGCTGGGTCGCGGAGCGTTGCCCGCGGATGGTGGAGCGAATCGCCGCCGCGGGTCACGAGGTCGCCTGCCACGGCTACGGACACGAGCTCGTCTACGAGCTGTCCGAAAGCGAGTTCCGGGACGACGTACGCCGCTGCAAGGGACTGCTCGAGGATCTCACCGGCAGCCCGGTGCGAGGCTACCGGGCGCCCAGTTTCTCGATTGCGGAGTGGTCGATACCGATTCTCCAAGAGCTGGGCTTCGCATACGACTCTTCGGCCTTCCCCACCCTCGCTCACGACCGGTACGGCAGCCTGTCCGGCGTTGCGGCGGGCAATCGGGTGGTGGAGTTGCGGCCCGGCTTTCACGAGGTCACCGTCTCTTGCCTGATGGTGGGCTCGCGCGGGCTGCCGTGGGCAGGCGGCGGCTACTTCCGGCTGCTGCCCTACGGCGTGTTCCGCCGCGGTGTGGCCCGGATACTCCGCTCCGGCGAGCCCTACGTCTTCTACATCCATCCCTGGGAGATCGACCCGGACCAGCCGCGCGTGAGCGGCTTGCCGCCGCTGCACAGGTTTCGGCATTACGTCGGCCTGGGCCAGGCCGAGAATCGCTTCAGATCGCTGCTCGAGGACTTCCGCTGGGGGAGCGTGGCTGACCTGCTCGCCCGGTCCACGGCTCCCTCGGCGGCCGACTAGCGCGATCAGCCGTCGCGGGCTCGCTCCAGGGCCGCCGCCAGGTCGTCCGGAAGAGGCGAGGAGAACTCGAGCTGCCGATCGGTGAACGGGTGCCGGAAGCCGAGCTCGGCGCTGTGCAGGAACTGGCGGGCGAGGCCGTGGCGCCCGGCATGCCCGTAGCGCGGATCCCCCGCCACCGGGTGGCCGATCGCGGCGAAGTGGGCGCGGACCTGGTGGGTGCGGCCGGTCTCCAGGCGCACCTCGACCAGGGCGTCCGCCGCCAGCAGCTCGAGGACCGTGAAGTGGGTGCGGGCCTCGCGCGGCGCGCGGCCCCCGACCGCCCGGCGCTCGGGGGCCCGGTAGTCGCGTCCCAGGGGAGCGTCGATCGTCCCGGTTCGCGAGCGCGGATGGCCCTCGACCAGCGCCGGGTAGGTGCGCCGCACCTCCCGCGCCTTGATCTGTTGCGCCAGCCTGCGGTGGGCCTCGTCGCCGCGCGCGACGACCATCAGCCCGGAGGTGTCCTTGTCGAGGCGATGGACGATCCCGGGCCGCTGCGGATCCTCGCCGCCGGCCAGCAGGTCCCCCAGCACGTCGACCAGGGTCGGGCCGCGGTGCCCGGGAGCCGCATGGACGACCAGGCCGGCGGGCTTCTCGATCACCGCCAGCCACTCGTCGGCGTGCACGATGCGCGGCTCGAGGCTCACGCTCGAGCCGGGTCTCGCCGCCGGTCCGAGTCGCCCTGCCCGGCCGCGCCCAGCGACGAGAGCACCAGCCCCAGCGCTCCCAGGGTGATCGCCACGTCGGCGAGGTTGAAGGCCGGCCACAGCGGGAAGTCGATGAAATCGGTCACGGCATCGGCGCGCACCCGGTCGGCGAGATTGCCGAGCGCGCCGCCCGCCAGCAGGCCGACGGAGAGCCACAGGCCCGGCCGCCGCGGATCGACCGCGAACCAGACGAGCACCAGCGCCAGGGCGACGATCGTCACCGCGAGCACGAATCCCTGCCCCTGGCCGATCCCGAACGCCAGCCCCCGGTTGGTGGTGTTGGTGAGGTCGAGGCCGAGGACGAGGCTCTCCCGCTGGCCGACGGCGAGCGAGGAGACGACGATCGCCTTGGTCACCTGGTCCACGAGGACGACCGCGCCGCAGCAGGCAAGCGCCCGGCGCCAGGCGGCGATCGCCTCGCTCGTCTGCGGCGAGCTCAACCGCGAATCAGCCCGACCACCACGCTCTGCGCGATCAGCAGCAGGATGATCGCCAGGATCGGGCTCAGGTCGAGCGCGAAGCCACCCCCGCCGATCGGCGGCAGGAAGCGCCGAAAGACGTTCAGGTAGGGATTGGTGACCTCCTCGACGAAGCCGACCGCGGCGCGCAGGTAGCGGTTGTAGGGCATGCGCGGGATCCAGCTCAGGAGCACGCGGATGAAGATCAGGATCAGGTAGACGAGGAACAGCGCCCCGACGTAGTCGGCGACGGTGTCGCGGGTGATCGCCAGCGGCAGGATCACCGGACCCGCTCCAGGGAGGCGTTGACGGCATTCACGAAGGCATCCTCCACGACGCCCTCGAGCTGGGCCAGGCCCGCCTCGGTTGCCCCGCCCGGCGACGCGACGGCGTTGCGAATCGTGGCCGGGTCGCGCTTTACGAAGCAGCTCCGCGGTGCCGGCCAGCGTCCCGGCGACGAGCTCGCCGGCAAGTCTCGGCTCCAGGCCCTCCCGCTCCCCGCCCCGAGCGAGGGCCTCGGCGACCAGCGCGATGTAGGCCGGCGAGCTGGACATGATCGCCATCGCCGCGTCGATCTGGCGCTCCTCGAGCGGGACCAGCGTGCCCAGCAGTCCCAGCAGGGCCAGAAGGCTCTCCTTCAGCTCGGCCGGCATCGCCTCGGGCGTCACGTAGCAGAGCACCCCCCGGCGGACCTCGACGGGCTGGTTGGGCATCACGCGCAGCGCCGGGCACCCCAGGGAAGGCCTCCGCGATCCGCTCGGTCGGTGTCGCCGCGAGCACCGAGATCAGCGCCGGCGCCTCGCCGCCCGAGCTCCGTGGCGACCTCATCGAGCGCGGCGGGCTTGACGGCGAGCACGAGCACGTCCGAGTCGGCCGCAAGCTCCCGAAGCCCTGCGCGCGTCTGGCCTCCCACCTCTGCGGCGAGGGCGCGGGCGCGCTCCGCCTCCAGGTCGCAGAACAGCATCGCCTCCGGGCCGCCGTCGCCCGCGGCCCAGCCGCGCGCCATCGCCGCGGCCATGTTTCCGGCGCCGGCAAACCCAACCCTCATGCGGCCAAGGGTATGTGGCCCGGGCTAGGAACGATGTTCCGGTAGCCGGCGGAGTGTCAGGACTGGTTGAAGAAGCCCTTCTCGATCAGGCGAGCCTTCTCCTCGGCCGAGACCTCCACGTTGCGGGGCGTCAGCAGGAAGGTCTTGTCGGCGATCTTCTGCATGCCGCCCTCGAGCGCGTAGGTGAGGCCGGAGGTGAAGTCGATCAGCCGCTTGGCCAGCTCGGCCTCGGTGGTCTGCAGGTTGAGGATCACCGGAACGGCCTGCTTGAACTTGTCGGCGACCTCCTGGGCGTCGTTGAAGCTGTACGGCGTCACCAGGTGGACGCGTACGTCGGCGCCTCCGTTGCCGCCCACCGGCCGCAGCGTGCGCGTGCGCCCACCGCCCACCGGCTCGTCGTCGGCGAAGATGTCGTCGATCTCGTCCCGCGCCGCGACGCCGCTCGCGGAGCGGGCTGACCGTCCCGGAGCGCGCCGGCGGGTCCCTCGTAGTACTCGCCCTGGGTCCCCGTGTCGGGCTCGTACAGGTCGGGCTCCTGGTACTCGGGGTCCTCGGCAAGCCCGAAATAAACCAGTGCACGGTGCCATGTGTCGCGGAAGGCCATCGCTCAGCGTACGTTCGCTTCTGGGGGAACTTTTCCTCTAGGGATTGTGACGACTCCAGCGGCGGAAACGGCGCCTCGTGGGACGCCCCGTCGCAGCCTCTTCGCTACCTGTACAGCGCCGTGCCCAGCCGCAGGATCGTGGCCCCCTCCTCGACCGCCACCTCCCAGTCCTGGCTGGTGCCCATCGAGAGCCGATCGAGCCCGTGCTCGGCGGCCAGCTCGGCGAGGCGCGCGAAGGCGGGGCGCGAGGCCTCCGGCTCGGTGCTGAACGGCGGCATGGTCATCAGCCCGGCCACCCGCACGGGGCAGCGATCGATGAAACTCGCCGAGCTCGGCGGGCCGGATGCCTCCCTTTCTCTCCTCGCCGGCGACGTTCACCTCCACCAGGACCTCCGTCCCGGGCTCGGCGTGGCGATCGAGCTGGGCCAGGACGGAATCGCTGGCCACCGAGTGGATCAGCCTGACCAGGGGAAGGATTCGCTTCACCTTGCGGCTCTGAAGGTTGCCGATGAAGTCCCAGGCAAAGGCATCGCCCCAGCGCTCCCGCTTCGCCTCCAGGTCCTGAAGCCGGTTCTCGCCGACCAGCGTCACTCCCGCCTCCGCCAGGGCCCCCATCTCGTCGAGCGGCACGTACTTGGTCGCCGCCAGGATCTCCACCCGCGGGCCCGCCCGCTCGCGGACCCGCTCCAGGTTGGCGCGGACCCGCTCCGCCTCGAGCATCATCCGCCGACTCCTCCGGAATCACTCCGCCGGAAGCCTCGCATTCGGCTCCGTTTCCGGCGGGTTCGGGCGCCGACGTGGCGGCAGGTCACTCGCTGCACCGCGACTTCGTCGCTAGCCCATACGAGCCCGCTTGGCGGCCCGTTCGCTCGCCGTCGCGACGGTGCGAGAAGAAGAGCTCCGGCTGGCAGCTCGTGCACTCCTCGGAGACCTCCACGGCCTCGACCCCGGCCCGCTCGAGCAGGCGCCGGGCCGCTCGGCGCAGGTCGAGCATCCGGCCCTCGGCGACGTCCGGCCCCAGCGGCTTCGAAGGCGGCCAGCACCTCGTCGCCCACCTCGTAGCAGCAGGGCCGATCCCGGGGCCGACCGCCGCCGCTTGCGCCTCGACCTCTTCGACGCCGCGCTCGACGATCCCCGCCGCCAGGCCGCGCCAGCCGCAGTGGATCATCGCCACGCCCCCTGGCCCCGCGAGCGCCACCGGCAGGCAGTCGGCGACGAAGACGAGCGGCGCCAGGCCGGCGCCGCGCCGTGGCCTGGCCGTCGGCCTCCGGCAGCCCCGGGGCCGGATTCGCGAACGCGCGCGGGCTCGGGGGGCTGATCGTGCCGGACCACCTGCGGCGCCGTGCACCTGCCTGCCGATCAGGACGAGCTCCGGATCGATCCCGATCGCGGCAGCCAGCCGGTGGCGGTTCTCGCGCACCGCGTCGGGCAGATCCCCGGTCAACCGCCCCAGGTTGAGGCTCTCGAAGGGGCCCTCGCTGACGCCGCCGAGGCGGGCGCTGAACGCCGCCCGCGCACCGCCGCCGGGCAGGCTCGGCCTCCAGCCACCTGACTCCGTCTTGCTCGCGCCAGCGCAACTGGCAGTCGCGTCTCTAGACCGCCCCGGCGGACTGGAGCTTCGAGATGAAGCCGGGGAGGCCGTCCGAGAGCAGGATCTGGATCCGATCGATGATGTAGGGGTGCGCCGCGTTGGCGACCCCCGCGATCTGGGTCTGGGCGCCCACGTAGCCCGCTCTGTGGACGGCCGAGATCACCGTGGTGTCGTAGCGGCCGAGCGGATAGCAGAAGTTGTTCACCGGAACGCCGAAGCGCCGCCGCAGGATCCGCCGCGAGC
Source organism: uncultured Actinomycetes bacterium (assembly GCA_963740145.1). Classification (GTDB taxonomy): domain Bacteria; phylum Actinomycetota; class Thermoleophilia; order Solirubrobacterales; family 70-9; genus AC-56. Next base: position 30,047 of record CAVUDI010000009.1, on the reverse strand, counting down.
CCGCCACCTCGCGCTCGAGCGTGGTCGAGTCGAGGGTCGTCAGGTCGACGTTGGTGGTCGCCTTCGAGGCCAGCTCCCAGCCGGCGTCGAGCATCCTCTGGACGTCGGCGTCGGGCAGCTCCGAGCCGCTGCGCGAGGAGGTTCAGCACGCCCGGCCAGTCGCGCCTCTCCAGCACCTCGAAGCCGCTCGAGTACTGGCTCGGGTAGCCGTCGTCGAAGCTGACCACGATCGGCTTTGGCGGCAGCCTGCCCCTCCTCGTACCAGGCCTCCTCGACCTGGTCGAGCGTCACCGCCTCGAACCCCTGGTCGTCGAGCCACTGCATCTGGGCCTCGAAGTCCTGGCGGCTCGACGAACAGCTCCGGGAAGGCCTCCGCCGGTGGCCGGGGTCTCGATCGCGTGGTACTCGAGGACCGGCACCGGCCCCGGATGCGGCTCCCAGCCCGCCGGATACGCCGGGCCCGGCGCTCTCGGGGCTGGCGCCCTGAGGCTCCGTCTGCTGCGCCTCCGTCGTCGCCGGCTGGGCCGTCCTCCTCCCCTCCCAGGCTCGTGGCCACCAGCGCCACGACCGCCCCCACGACCGCGACCAGCGCCCCGAGCGCGAGCCGGCGCCGCCAGCGCCGGCGGCGAGCCGCCGCGGCGCGCTTCAGCTTCAGGTCGTCCGGAAGCTCCGTGAGGTAGCTGGGCTCGTCGTACAGGGGGTCGGTCATCGCGGCGAAGGTGGCGAGCGCGGGATGCCGCCGAACCTCCTCCTAGGACGCATTTTCGCGCGCCGCGGCAAGCGCCGCTCGAAGCTCCTCGCTCTCTGCCATGCACCTCCCCGTCGAGCTTCGCGCGCAGAGCCTCGCGCAGGCCACGTCCGACCGCCGGGCCCTCCGCGACCCCCTCCGCGATCAGGTCGCTGCCGTCGATCTCCAGCCGGACCCCTCGCCACTCGGCGACGTACCGGTCGAGCCACTCGGCGCCCAGCGCCCTGGCCAGCGCAAGCTCGACCCCGGTTCGCCCCCGGGCGCGCTCGACGGCCTCGGAGGGGCGTGCCGGGCTCGGCGGCAGGCGAGCTGGCGCGCCTCGGCGACCCCGCGGCCCAGCGCCGCCGCGAGCACCGCGTCCGCGCGAGGGGCGACCTGGCGCCACGGCTCCGTCGCCGTCAGCTCGCCGACCGCGGCCGCCAGCTCCAGGGCACTCGGGCTCGAGCTCGAGCAGCCCCCATTCGCCGAGCAGCTCGAACGCCCTGGCGCGCCTCCGGCTCCGCGGCGAGCTTTCGGAGCTCGGCCTCCACCCGGTCGCGCGACACGGTGGAGAGGTCGGCGTGCCGAATCAGCTCCGCGGTGGTGCGCTCCAGCGCGAACCCGTAGCGCGCCGCGTAGCGCGCGGCTCGCAGGGCGCGCGTCGGGTCGTCCTCGAACGAGCCCGGGTGCAGCACTCGCAGCTCGCCCCGTCGCAGGTCCTCGAGGCCTCCGATGGGGATCGATCAGCTCCGGATCGCCGGCCAGCGGCACCGCCATCGCGTTGACCGTGAAGTCGCGGCGGGCGAGGTCGGCGGCGAGCGACGCCGGGCGGACCTCGGGGAGCGCGCCGGGGTGAGCGTAGGTCTCGCTGCGCGTCGCCGCCAGGTCGACCTCGAGGCCGTCGACGCGCACGGCCGCGGTGTCGAAGCGCTCGTGGGCGCGCACCTCCCCACCGAGCCGCCGGGCCAGCTCGCCCACCTCGCCCTCGACGGCGACGTCGATGTCCGCCCGCTCGCCGGCCAAGCAGCAGATCGCGCACGGCGCCGCCGACCAGATAGGCGGCGATCCCGGTCGCGGCCTCGCGCAGGCGCTCGATCCCGGGCAGCGCCGCCAGGCGCTCCGCGAGTCGCTCGGGCTCGATCTTGGCGTTGGGGGGCGACATCGAGGCTGCTTTATGGGGCCTTCGGACCCGTTCCCTACCATGACGGCCTTCGCGGATGGCTCGCGTGCTCGACATCTGGCGCTCCTGGAGCGTCCGGCGCCGGCTTGCCGTGGCCGGCGGCGCCGCCGTCGTCGGTGGCCGGCGCGGCGATCGCCGTCTACCTGATCACCAAGCGCCCCGAGGACGTCTCCAATCCCGACGCCGCCTTTCAGCAAGCAGAAGCCGGCGGCGATCAAGACGGTCGACTGGCCGCTCTACGGCCACGACCTCGCAGCGCACCCGCTACCTGCCGGCCAAGAACCTGAACCCGCCCTTCGGCTCCTCGGAGTGGAGCTTCCAGGCGGGCAAGCTGCTCGAGTTCCAGCCGATCGTGGTCAAGGACAGGATCTACTTCATGGACAAGGACGGGACGTTCTACGCGCTCAGCACGGACAAGGGCCAGGTCCAGTGGAAGCGCAAGATCGGGTCGCTGAACGCGTCCGCGCCCGCCTACTCCGACGGTCGGCTGTTCGCCGTCAACCTGGAGCCGCACCAGGCGGTGGCGCTCCGCCCGAACGCCGCACGGCAGCGAGGTGCTGTGGCGCCACCCGCTGCCCGGGCGCAGCGAGTCCTCGCCGCTCGTCCACGGCGGCAAGGTGATCTTCGGCTGCGAGTCGGGGGACATCTTCGCCCTCGACGAGAAGACCGGCAAGACCAGATGGACGGTGTCAACGGCCGGCCCCGTGAAGGGCGGCCTGGCGTACAGCGACGGCACGGTGTTCGCCGGCAACTACGCGGGTGAGATCTACGCGATCGACGCCTCGAGCGGCAAGGTCAGGTGGACGGCCCATACGCAGGGCGGCGGCCTGCTGCGCGGCGGCGGCGTCTACTCCACCCCGGCGGTGGCCTGGGGGCGCGTCTACCTCGGCAGCCTCGACGGGCGCATCTACAGCTTCGTCGCAGAAGACCGGCGAGCTGGCCTGGAGCCACTCGACGGGCGCCGAGGTCTACCCATCGCCCGCCGTCGCGGACACGCCGCACTCGCCGCCCACCGTCTACGCCGGCTCGCAGGACAAGCACTTCTACGCGCTCGACGCCCGCACCGGTGAGCGTGCGCTGGGAGCACCCGCTCGGCGGGGTCGTGCTCGGGTCCTCCAGCGTGGTCGGAGAGACGGTCTACGTCTCGATGATCGGGCCGAACATCGGCACCTTCGGCTACGAGGTCAAGAACGGCAAGAAGGTCTTCGAGCACGACCAGGGCGAGTACAACCCGGTGATCTCGGACGGCGAGAAGATCTACCTCACCGGGTACTCGACGATCCGCGCCTTCAAGCCGAAGCCGAGCCGTCCCGGCAAGGGCGAGAAGCAACGCGGAGGCGGCAAGGACCGAGGCGGCAAGCAGGGCTGAGGCGCGGACTGGCCAGCTAGCGCACCGGGATCCCGGCCTCGCGGAGGTGCTCCTTGGCCTCCCCCACGGTGTGCTTGCCGTAGTGGAAGATCGAGGCGCACAGCACCGCGTCGGCGCCGCCCTCGATGATGCCCTCCGACAGGTGGCGGAGCTCCCCGGCCCCGCCGGAGGCGATCACCGGCACCGCGACCGCGTCGGCCACCGCGCGGGTCAGCTCGAGGTCGTAGCCGTCCGTCGTCCCGTCGCGATCCATGCTCGTCAGCAGCACCTCCCCCGCCCCGCGCTCGGTCGCCTCCCGGGCCCAGGCGACCGCCTCGCGACCCTCGACCAGGGTGCGACCGCCGTTGACGTAGACGTCCCAGCCCCCGTCCCGCCGCTTGGCATCGATGGCGATCACCACGCATTGAGAGCCGAACACCTCGGCCAGCTCGCCGATCAGCTCGGGCCGTGCCAGCGCGGCGGAGTTGACCGAGACCTTGTCGGCGCCGGCGTCGAGCACGGCCTGGGCGTCGTCCGCCGAGCGGATGCCGCCGCCGATCACGAACGGGATGAACACGTTGTCGGCGGTTCGCCGCGCCAGCTCGACGATCGTCTCCCGCCGCTCGTGCGAGGCGGTGATGTCGAGGAAGACCAGCTCGTCGGCGCCCTCGGCGTCGTAGCGAGCCGCGAGCTCGACCGGGTCGCCGGCGTCGCGCAGGCCGACGAAGTTGGTTCCCTTGACCACCCGGCCCGCGTCCACGTCGAGGCAGGGGATGACGCGCTTCAAAGCCACGCCTGCGAGGGTAGCGGCCTATTTCTTTCCGGTGACGGCCTTCCTGACCAGCGACAAGAGATCGTCGCGCTCTCGGGCGCTCAGGTTCGAGCGCCGGCCCTTCGACTTGCGGAGCAGCCCTCCGAACCGCTCACGCTCCTGGGCTCGAGGTTCTGCCATGCCCGCCTGCCGTGACTGTAGATCCACTTGCCGCTCTGGTACAGGGCCAGCCAGGGAATCGCCTTTCCGCGGGTCACGAGCTTGCTGATCGTCCCGGGCACGGCGGGAACCTACTCCTCGAGCGCGGCTTGCCCCTCGGCGACCGTGAAGCGCCCCTCGTACAGCGCGCGGCCGACGATCACCCCGGCGAGGCTGTCCAGGCCCAGCCCGGCCAGCTCCCGCAGGTGGTCGAGCGAGCCGACCCCGCCCGAGTAGATCAGCTCCGCGCCGGCGTCGGCCGCCGCCGCGGCGGCGGCTCGAAGGCCCTCGACGCCGGGCCCCTCCATCGTCCCGTCCACCTCCACGGGCGTGTAGACGAAGCGGCCGCACGCCGCGCCCGGCGAGCTCGGCGATCAGGTCGCTCGGGCGTCGCCGCCGTCTCACGCTCCCAGCCCTCGATCGCGACCCGGCCCGAGCGAGCGTCGACGCCGGCGACGATCCGCTCCCCGTGCTCGGCGGCGAGCCCCTCGACGAGCTCCGGGCCGGGCAAGCGCTGCCGTTCCCAGCACCACCCGCTCGGCCCCGGCGGCGAGCGCCTCGGCCACGGTCCAGGCGTCGCGCAGCCCGCCCCCGAGCTGAATCGGGGCGCTGACCTCGCTCGCGATCCGGCTCACGTGCTCGAGGTTCTCGGGCTCGCCGAAGCGCGCCCCGTCGAGGTCCACGACGTGCAGGAAGCTCGCCCCCTGCTCGACCCAGCGGCGTGCGGCGTCCACGGGGTCGGCGTCGTAGACGGTCTCGCGGCCGTACTCGCCGCGCTCCAGCCGAACGGCGTGCCCGCCCCGGATGTCGATCGCCGGATAGAGGACCACGTCAGGCCGGCACGGAGGCGCAGATCTCGGTGAAGTTCGCCAGCAGGCGCAGGCCGGCGGCGCTCGACTTCTCGGGGTGGAACTGGACCCCGTAGAGCGGCGGGTGGGCGACGGCGCAGACGAAGCGCTCGCCCCACTCGGCGGTCCCGAGCACGTCGGCGCCGTCGGACGGACGAACCCCGAACGAGTGCACGAAGTAGAACGGCGTCTCCGTCGCCAGCCCCTCGGTGAGCTCCGAGGAGCGCTCCCAGCGAACCGGCTCCCAGCCGATGTGGGGCAGCTTCAGCCCCGGCGCCTCGAGCTCCGTCACCTCGCCCGGGATCAGGCCGAGCCCCTCTGCTCCGCCCTGCTCGCTCGAGCGCTCGAGCAGGAGCTGGAGGCCGAGGCAGATGCCCAGCACGGGCATGCCCGAGCTCAGGCGCTCGGCGACCAGCGCGTCGAGCTCCAGCTCGCGAACCCGGCGCATCGCCGCCGGGAAGGCCCCGACGCCCGGCAGGATGACGCCGTCCGCGGCGCGCACCGCCTGGGGATCGGCTGGTGATCGAGGCCTCGGCGCCGACCCGCTCGAGCGCCTTCTCGACCGAGCGCAGATTGCCCATCCCGTAGTCGAGGATCGCGATCTGGGTCATCTGAGCACTAGGTCAGGGTCCCCTTGGTGGATGGGACTCCGGTCTCGAGCGGGTCGACCTCGACGGCTTGGCGCAGGGCCCTGGCGAACGCCTTGAAGCAGGCCTCGATCATGTGGTGGGCGTTGGAGCCGTAGCGCGTGCCGACGTGCAGGGTCAGCTTCGCGTTGGTGGCGACGGCGCGAAAGAACTCCTCCGCGAGCTCGGCGTCGAAGCCGGCGATCGAGACCGGCGGCAGGTCGGCCTCGAACAGGCACAGCGGCCGCCCGGACACGTCGATCGCGCACATCCCGAGCGCCTCGTCCATCGGGATCGCGGTGTACCCGTAGCGGCGGATCCCGGCGCGGTCGTCCAGCGCCCGGTCGATCGCCTGCCCGAGCGCGATGCCGACGTCCTCGACCGTGTGGTGGGCCCCGGTCTCCAGGTCGCCGGTCGCCTCCACCCGCAGCCCGAGCCGCCCGTGGCGGCCGAGCAGCTCGAGCATGTGGTCGAGGAAGCCGACCCCGGTCGAGGCCGACACCTCTCCCCCGTCGAGGTCGAGCGCCAGCTCGACCTCGGTCTCGCTGGTCTTGCGTGAGATCTCTGCTCTGCGGCTCATCGGAGATTCTGAAATCGCCTGCAAACTGGGCACCAACATCTTCGCGGATCAGCCCCGGCCGCGAGCCTCGGCCGACTCGCCGTGCACGGGAAAGCCCTCGGCGCGCGCCAGGGCGCCCACGTGGGCGGCGAGGGCGCTCGCGGAGGCACTCGGCAGGGTGACGACCGAGGTCCGGCGCCGGAAGGTCCCCGGGCCCAGCGGGCCCGCCGAAACGCGCCGCGCCGCCGGTGGGCAGGACGTGGTTCGAGCCCGGCCGCGTAGTCGCCGAACGCCGCCGCGCCGCCCGCCCCGACGAACACGCAGCCGGCGACCCGCGCCCGGGCGGCCGTCTCGTCCGCCCCCTCGAAGGCGAGCTCCAGGTGCTCGGGGGCCACCGCGTCGGCGAGCGTCAGCGCCGCCTCGAGCCCCCGGGTGGCGACCAGGGCCAGCGGCGCCTCGGCGACGCTGGGGCGCTCCGGGCGCGAGCTCGGAGACCAGCTCCGCGATCCGGTCCAGGAGCGCGAGGTCCGCCGAGGCCACGATCAGCGGGCTGTCGTCGCCGTGCTCGCCCTGCGCGCAGAGGTCGAGCGCGATCCACTCCGGGTTCGCGGTGCCGTCGGCGACCACCATCAGCTCGGTGGGCCCGGCGAACCCGTCGATCCCGACCTGTCCCCAGACCAGCCGCTTGGCCTCGGTCACGTAGCGGTTCCCGGGCCCGGCGATCAGGTCGACCGGATCGATGGTCTCGGTGCCGAACGCCAGGGCGGCGATCGCCTGGGCTCCGCCGATCGCGTAGACCTCGTCCACGCCCGCGATCGCGCAGGCCGCCAGCACCGCCGCGCTGGGCCGCCCCGCGGCACCGGGCGGGCTCGCCACGCAGACGCGCGCCACCCCCGCCACGCGGGCGGGAACGCAGCACATCAGCACCGACGACGGATAGGCGGCCCTGCCCCCGGGCGCGTAGACGCCGGCGGCGGCGACGGGCTCCTCGCGCACCTCGACCCGCTGGCCCTCGGGCAGCTCGGCCGTCGCCGGGCGCGCCCGCGCCTCCAGCTCGGCGCGCGCCACCGCCTCGATGTTTCGCCCCGCGACTCGCATCGCCTCGCGCACCTCGGGCTCGAGCAGCCCGGGCGCCGCCGCCACAGCCTCCGGATCGACCCGGAACGACTCCGGCACCGCCTCACCGAGGCGCTCGGCGACCTCCCGCAGCCCGGCGTCGCCGCCGCTTCGAACCGCGTCCACGATCCGCTCCACCTCGGCGCGTCACCTCGCCGCAGCGCCGGCGCCAGCGCTCGCAGCCGGCCCGCGAACGCCGGCGCGTCGGCTCCGTCCCAGTCGACCCGCTCGATCCTCACTGCCGGCGTCGCCTCCCGCAGCCGCTCGGCCAGTGCGTCCACCTCGGCCGCGCGCAGCTTGTGGGCCACGCGGTTGGCGACCAAGCGGGCCGTGCAGCGGGCGATCTCCTCGCGCACCTCGAGCTCGTTCTCGGTCAGCGTCCTCCCGGTGTTGACGAGGTCCACGATCCCGTCGGCGAGCCCGACGATCGGCGCCAGCTCGACCGACCCCTTGACCTCGATCACCTCGGCCTGGCGACCCGTCTCCTGGAAGTAGCGCTCGGCCGTGCGCGGGTACTTGGTCGCGATCCGCATCGCTCCCAGGCGCCGCTCCGCCTCGCCGAGGCTCTCGTCCCCCTTGCGGCCGGCCAGCACCATCCGGCAGGCGCCGTAGCGCAGGTCGAGAAGCTCGTACACGGCGCGGTCCCGCTGCTCGAGCAACACGTCCTTGCCCGTGATGCCGAGATCGGCGGCGCCGGCCTCCACGTAGGTGGGGACGTCCGAGGGACGCATGGTGACCAGCACCAGCCCATCGGCCCCGAAGACCAGCGAGCGCGACTCTCCGCGCAGCTCCTCGGTATCCGTGCCGATCCGGTCGAGCAGGTCGAGCGTGCCCTCGAACAGCGCCCCCCTCGGCACCGCGAGCTTCAGCGGCCCGCCGGCGCGCGCCCGCGTCGCCTCCACCCCGGTCACCCTCACGAGCCCGCCTCCCGCGCCAGCCGCTGCTCCTCCGCCTGCGCTATGTGCAGCCGCTCCAGGTAGAGCGCGAAGCCCGCCGCCGGAAGCGGTCGCCCGAACCGCCCCATCAGCTCGTCGTAGCGCCCGCCGCCGCCGAGCACGTGCCCGAGCGCGGGGTCGTAGACCTCGAGGATGGCGCCCGTGTAGTAGCCGAGGTCCCGGAGCAGGCCCAGGTCGAGGTTGACGCGCTCGGCGACGCCCCGCGCCGCCAGCGCCTCGTAGGTGGCGGCAAGGCGCTGGGTGGCGCGCTCCACCGCCCGGCCGCCGAGCTCGCGGGCTTCGTCCAGCGCCTCGGGACCGCCGCGCAGGCTCGGAAGCCGCAGCAGCGTCTCGCGCTCGCCGTCGCCGATCTCGAGCTCGTCGACCTCCGCCTCGAGGCCCGACCAGGTCGTGCGTCGCGAGCACCTCCAGGATGCGGTCGCGGCGCTCGTCCGCGACCCCCAGCTCGTCCAGGAGCTGGCGGTAGAGATCCGCGTCACCGAGGCCGATCACGGCCCTCGTCAGCCCGGCCGCATCCAGCGCCGCGCTCAGCACCTCGACCACCTCGGCGGTGCCCTCCGGCGCCTCCGCGCCGATCAGCTCCACGCCGGCCTGGGCGAACTCGCGCATCTGGCCTCGCTGCGGGCGGATCGCCCGGTAGGCGTTGCCGATGTAGCAGAGCCTGAACGGAGGCTCGGCGCTCGCGAACCGCGTCGCCGCCAGGCGCGCGATCGGGATCGTCATGTCGGAGCGCATCGCCAGCAGCTCGCCGCCCTCGTCGAAGAAGCGGTAGGCGGCGGGCGCGCCGCGGTCGTCGCCGCGCGCGAGCACCTCGTGGTACTCGATCGTCGGCGTCGCCACCTCGCCGTACCCGAACCGCTCGAAGGTCTCGGCGAGCGGCCGCTCGAGGCGGCGCAGCTCCCGCATCTCGTCGGGAAGCACGTCCCGGGTGCCTGGGGGGATCCGATGGGTCATCGTGTTGAGAGGGTATGGGCTAGCGACGAAGTCCGGTGACGTGGGATCGGCCCTCGCGCCGGAAACGGAGCCGCAGGCGAGGCTTCGGCGGAGTGATTCAGGCTACGCCGGGACCGGCTCGACGCTGACCCGCTCGATCCGGGCGCCGAGCTCTCGCAGCCGCAGGTCGATGCGCTCGTAGCCGCGGTCGATCTGGGCGACGTTGCCGATCTCCGAGGTGCCGTCCGCGGCCAGCGCCGCGATGAGCATCGCCATGCCGGCGCGGATGTCGGGGCTGTCGACGCGCTCGCCGTGAAGACGGCTCGGACCGCTGACGATCGCCCTGTGGGGATCGCAGAGCGTGATCCGAGCGCCCATCGCGACCAGCTTGTCGACGAAGAACAGCCGGTTCTCGAACATCTTCTCGAAGATCAGCACCGTGCCGCGAGCCTGCGTGGCGAGCGCCAGCGCGATCGAGGTGAGGTCGGCGGGGAAGGCCGGCCACGGGACCGTCCTCGATCTTCGGGATCGCCTCGCCGAGGTCGGTCTTGATCTCCAGCGCCTGCTCGGGCGGCACCAGGACGTCGCGTCCCTCGACCATCGACTGCAGGCCCGAGGCGGCGAAACTGGCGGCGGATCGCGATCAGGTCCTCGGGCTCCGCATCGCGGATGCGCAGCTCGCCCTTGGTCGCGGCGGCGAGGGCCATGAAGCTCGCGACCTCGATGTGGTCGGCGCAGACTCGATGCTCGGCGCCGCCCAGCTTGTCGCGCCCGTGCACGGTCATCACGTTCGAGCCGACGCCGTCGATCTGCGCGCCCATCTTGACCAGCAGGCGGGCGAGGTCCTGGACGTGCGGCTCGCAGGCGGCGTTGCCGATCGTCGTCGGCCCCGGGGTCAGGGCGGCCGCCATCAGCGCGTTCTCGGTGGCCATCACCGAGGGCTCGTCCATGAACACCGCGCACGGCTTCAGTCCCTCTCCCGGTGCGTCGATCTCGATCCAGCGCTCGCCATCCACCCGGGCGCCCATGTCGCGGAAGGCGTCGAGGTGCGGGTCGAGGCGCCGCCGGCCGATGAAGTCGCCGCCGGGCGGCGGCATCCTGGCCTGGCCGAAGCGCGCCAGGAGCGGGCCGGCGAGCAGGAACGAGGCGCGGATCCGGGCGGCCAGGCCCTCGTCCACGCTGGTGTCGGTGACGGCGTCGGCCTGAAGGCGGATCTCGTTGCTCGCCGCTCCACTGGACCTTCGCCCCGAGCCGCTCGAGCAGGGCGATCTGGGCCTCGGTGTCCCGGATCCGCGGCACGTTGGACAGCACCACCTCCTCGTCGGTGAGCAGGCAGGCGGCGATCTCCGGCAGGGCCGCGTTCTTGTTCCCGGCGGCGACGATCTCGCCCGAAAGCGGACCGCCTCCCTGTATGACGAACTTCTCCATTGCGCTGGATGGCTAGGGTAACAACGGCCCATGCCTGAACCGACGCGTGAGGACGCCTGGAACCTGGTTTGCGAGTGGATCGCCTCCGACTCGCTGCGCAAGCACGTGCTCGGGGTCGAGGCCGCGATGCGCGCCTACGCCCGCGACGGCGGCGAGGACGAGGAGCTCTGGGGGATCACCGGACTGGTCCACGACCTCGACTACGAGCGCTACCCCGACCTGGAGACGGGCCATCCCCGCCACGCGCTGAAGGAGCTCGAGGCCCGCGGCTATCCCGAGGAGGTGATCGACGCGGTCGCCGGGCACGCCGAGTTCCTCGGGGTGCCCCGCGAGACGCCGCTCGCGAAGACGCTGTTCGCGGTCGACGAGCTGTCGGGCTTCATCGCCGCCTGCGCCCTGGTGCGCCCCACGGGGATCGAGGGGATGACGCCGAAGTCGGTTCGCAAGAAGCTCAAGGCGCCCTCGTTCGCCGCCAAGCGTCGATCGCGATCAGGTCCGCCGCGGGGCCGAGGAGCTCGGCGTCGACTTCGACCAGCACGTCAGCTTCGTGATCGAGGCGATGGCCGAGCGGGCCGATGAGCTCGGCCTCGCCCCGCGCCCCCAATCGCCGGCGTGAAACGCGGCTGGAAGATCCTGATCGGCGCCCTGGTCGCGCTGGCGATCCTGCTCGCCGTGAACACGATCGTCCTCAACCAGGAGACGAAGGCCGCCGAGGTGACGGTGAGCGGGGGTCGGATCCTGGACCTCCCAGGCGGTGCCGTGCAGGTGGTCGAGCAGGGGCCGACCGTCGGCAAGCCGGCGCGCCGCGACGCCGCCGCCGGACCGCCGATCGTGCTCCTGCACTGCTTCGGCTGCTCGCTTCACTGGTGGGACCGGATGGTCCCCCTGCTGGCAAGGCGCCATCGAGTGATCCGCATCGACCTGCTCGGCTTCGGCGGCTCCGAGAAGCCGAAGAGCGGCTACTCGATGGAGGAGCAGGGGCGCCTCGTCGCCCTCGCCCTGGGCAAGCTCCAGGTGCAGGGCGCGGTCGTCGTCGGCCACTCGCTGGGGTTCGAGCGTGGCGACCGCGCTCGCCGCCGAGTCGAGCGAGCTGGTCGACCGCCTGGTGGATATCGACGACGCTCCGGACCCCAGCTTCGGCAGCTTGCCGTTCTTGGCCAGGCTCACCTTCGGCGCCCGTGATCGGGCAGGCCTTGCGGCGGGTCGCCCCCGACTTCGCGATCGAGGACGGCTACGAGTCGGCCTTCGCCCCCGGCTACGACCTGGGGGACTTCTCGGACCAGATCGTCGATGACTACAGGGCGATGACCTATACCTCGTACGACCGCTCCGCCCGCCGAGGTCGGACGACTACCAGGACGAGCTGCCCCTCGACCAGCGGGTCCGCACCGCCGCCGTGCCGCTACTGGTGATCTTCGGCGAGCACGACCAGCTCTACGACGACCCGGGGCGGCCGCCCAGGCCTACGGCGACGTCCCCGGGGCGCGGATCTCGATCATCGCCGGCGCGGGCCACTCGCCGAACGTCGAGAAGCCCGCCAAGACCTCCCGCCTCGTCCTCGACTTCGCCGCGGAGGCCGGTTCGCGGCGTTAGCCAGTCCTACTGCCAGCGGCCGCCGGCCTTCGCCCACTCCAGCAGGTGGTCCACGCCGCAGAAGCCGTCGGGGATCGCGGTGCTCGCCGCGGTGGCGGACGAGCAGGACGTGGACCTCGCCGAGCTCGTTGCCGCACTGCGAGCAGCTGATCGGCCCCTGGTCGATCGACGGCGGGCTCGGTCATCTCGCCGGGCTCCCAGTGAGCCCCCTGGATCGCCCAGGGAACCACGTGCTCGAGCCGGCAGAAGGCCGCGCGGCGCTCGCCCGCGGGCTCGTAGAGCCGAAAGCCGTCGTCGGCGTCGACGGCCTGCCCGCACCAGGTGCAGCCGTCAGCCATCGCATGTCCCGGTGGCTGCGCGCTCGACACCATCCCTGGCTCGCGCAGCAGCCACCGGGTCGGCGAGGGATGGCGATTAGGGTCCCTCCCATGGCGCCGATCAGGATAGTCGCGCTGGAGGGCGACCAGACGGGCCAGGAGCTGCTCGAGCAGGCGCTGCGGGTGCTGGACCGCGAACGTCCTCGGGCTCGAGATCGAGCTGGTCCGCTTCGATCTCTCGCTCGAGAGTCGCCGCAAGACCAAGAACGGCGTCTGCCTCGAGGCCGCGCAGGCGATGCGCCAGACCGGCCTCGGATTGAAAGCGGCGACGATCACGCCGGAGGGCGCCCACGACGTCGGCAGCCCGAACCGGATCCTTCGCGAGGCGGTCGACGGCAAGGTGATCCTCCGAACCGGCCGCAGGATCCCGGGCGTGACCCCGATCGGCGGCGTCCACCACCCGATTGCCGTCTGCCGGATGGCGGTCGGCGACGCGTACGGCGCCGAGCAGTGGCGGGAGGAGGCCGACGGCGACGAGCTCGCCCACCGCACCGAGACGATCCGCCGCTCGCACTGCCGGGCCGTCGCCGAGTACGCGTTCCGCACCGCGAGCCGGATCGAGGGCCGTGTCTACGGTGGCCCGAAGTGGACCGTGAGCCCGGTCTACGAGGGGATGCTGAAGGAGGAGATGGACGCCGCCGCCGAGCGCCACCCGGACGTCGCGTACCAGCCGGTGCTGATCGACGCCACGCTCGCCGGGCTGGTGGGCGGGATGGCCACAGAGCCCCTCGTGATTCCCTGCCTGAACCGCGACGGGGACCTGCTCTCCGACCTGGTGCTGCCCCTGTTCGGCTCGATCGCCGGAGCCGAGTCGGTCCTGCTCGCGCTCGACGACGAGCTGCGCACCACCGTCGCCATGGCCGAGGCGCCGCACGGGACGGCGCCGGCACTCGAGGGCAAGGACATCGCCAACCCGATGGGCATGATCCTAGCCGCAGCAGCGCTGCTTCACTACGCGGCTGAGGCCGGCGCGGAGGGCGCCGAAACGGCCTCACGAGCCGTCTATGAGTCCGTCCTGGGGACAACAGCGGCTGGGGTCCGCACCCCCGACCTGGGCGGCCACGCCGGCACGACGAGGTTCACCGACGAGGTGATCTCTCGCGTGCGCGCCAAGCTCGCGACTTCGTCCTCGCTCGGCGTCGCCTCGTAGCCGGCGCGCACCCCGGGCGGCCCGAGCGGCCGCGAAAAGGAAATACGATGCGGTCGGGGTATGGAGGCCGGAACGCTAGCCGCGGGCGAAGAGTCGTTCGCCGACCGGATTCGGGACACGGCGCGCCAGCGTCCGGCGCTGGTCGCGCTGGCGATCCTCGCCGCCGCCGTCCTCGCGATGGTCGTCGCCAAGGGGCTCCACGACGTCGCCCAGACCGGCCTCACCGGCCTCTCGCTGGGGGCGATCTACGCCCTCGGGGCGGTCGGCCTCACCCTGGTCTACGGGATCCTCAAGCTGGTCAACTTCGCGCACGGGGACTTCCTCACCTTCGGCGCCTACATGGCCTACCTGGTGAACGTCACCTGGGGGATGCCGCTGGTGCTCGGGATCTTCTTCGCGATGGCGACCACCGCGTTGCTCGGCATCTTCTTCGAGAAGGTGATGTGGGGGCCCATGCGGGCGCGGAGCGCCGGGCTCCTCCAGCTTCTCCTGATGTCGATCGGGCTCGCTTTCCTGCTCCGGGCCCTGTTCCAGTACGTCTGGTCCACCGAGATCCGCTTCCTCGACGTGAACGTGATCGAGACGGTCGAGGTCTTCGGCCTGCGGATCGGGCGCACGTCGCTCGTCGTCCTGATCGTCGGCGTCGTGGTCATCGTCGGGATCGGCCTGATGCTCCGCTACACGCTGCTGGGCAAGCGGATGCGGGCCCTTTCCGACAACCTGGAGCTGGCCGAGACATCCGGGATCGACACCTCCCGGGTGATCCTCTACACCTGGTTGTTCTCCGGCGCCCTCGCCGGCCTGGCGGGCGTGATGGCGGCGGCGACGACCGAGCTACGCCCCGAGCTCGGGCTTCGAGCTGCTGTTGCCGATCTTCGCCGCCGTGATCCTGGGCGGGATCGGCGACGCCTTCGGCGCCCTGGCCGGCGGCCTCGTTCTGGGGCTGGTCATCGAGTGGTCCACCCTGTTCATCGAGGCGCGCTGGAAGGTGTCGATCGGCTTCGTGGCGCTGATCATCGTGCTGATCGTCAGGCCGCAGGGCATCTTCGGGCGGGCGAGAGACATCTGACGGCCATGGACCCGCTTCCCGTCGCGATCACCTTCGACTTCCTGACCAGCATCAACTTCTGGACCAGTGTCGGCGTGCTGGCCGCCACCTACGCGCTGGTCGCGCTCGGCCTCCAGCTCAACGTGGGCTTCACCGGGATCGTCAACTTCGGCGCGGCCGGGCTTCATGGCCGTCGGCGCCTACGCGATGGCGATCCTCACGATCGACACGGAGATCTCGTTCTGGCTCTCGCTCCCGCTCTCGATCCTGGTCACGATGGCGTTCGGCCTCATCGTCGGCCTCCCCTCCCTGCGCCTGCGGACCGACTACCTGGCGATCGCGACCATCGCCTTTGCCGAGATCATCCGCCTCATAGCCCAGAACGCCCGCGAGCTGACGGGAGGCAACCAGGGCCTGTTCTGCAGCGACGACCAGTCGGTCTGCTTCGACGACACCTGGCTCGACGTCTCCGACACGATCGAGGGCTGGCTGGTGGACCTCGGCTGGAGCGATCCGGAGATCCTCTTCCCGCTGCTGCTCGTCGCCTGGGCGCTGGTGCTCGTCGTCACCGTTGGCCTGCTGTTCGTGCAGCGCAGCCCGTGGGGAAGGGTGCTTCGCGCCGTGCGCGAGGACGAGGACGCCGCCAGGGCACTGGGGAAGAACGCCGTCGCCTACAAGCTCCAGTCGCTCGTCATCTCCGCCGCGATCGCGGCGATCGCGGGTTGGATCCTGGCCCTCAACCTGGCCACCCTCCACCCGATCGACTTCGAGCCCCTGGTGACCTTCTTCGCCTACGGGGTGCTGGTGCTGGGCGGGCTTGCGAGCTACTGGGGGGTGCTGGTCGGCTCGGTGATCTTCTGGACCCTGCTCGAGGCAACCCGCTACATCGACGTCTTCCAAGACGAGTCGGATCAGGTCGCGCTTCGCTTCGCGATCGTCGGCCTGGTGCTGATCCTGCTGATGGCCTTCCGGCCGCAGGGGATGTTCGGCAAGCGCGAGGAGATGGTGCTCGGTGACTGAGGGTCCAGCCGCGGCGGCGACCGCGCAAGCCGGCGGCAACGGAGGGCCGATCTTCGAGGCGCGCGACGTGGTCAAGCGCTTTGGCGGGATCCGGGCGGTGGATGGAGCCACGCTCGATGTCGCGGAGGGCTCGATCACCGCCCTGATCGGGCCCGAACGGCGCCGGCAAGACCACGTTCTTCAACGTCATCACCGGCTTCTACAGGCCCGACGGGGGCCAGGCCGTCTTCGAGGGCAGGCGCGTCCTGGGGCGCCCGCCATACGCGATCGCCCGCCTGGGCATGGTGCGCACGTTTCAGATCACCAAGGCCCTGGCCCGGATGCCCGTGATCGACAACATGATGCTCGCCGCCCCCGACCAGCCGGGCGAGCGCCTGCGCAACGTCGTCTTCAGCCCGGGGGCCGTGCGCCGCCGGGAGGCGGAGGTGCGCGAGCAGGCGATGGAGCTGCTCGAGATCTTCAACCTGGACCGGCTGGCCGGCGACTACGCGGGCACCCTCTCGGGTGGGCAGCGCAAGCTGCTGGAGCTGGCCCGGGCGCTGATGACCAGACCTCGCTTCCTGCTTCTCGACGAGCCGATGGCGGGCATCAACCCGACCCTGGGGCGACGCCTGCTCGACCACATGAAGCGGCTGCGAGCCGAGGAGGGAGTCACCTTCCTGTTCATCGAGCACGACATGGAGGTGGTGATGAACCACTCCGACCGGGTGATCGTGATGGCCGAGGGCCGCGTGATCGCCGAGGGAGAGCCACACGAGGTCCGCCGGGACAAGGCCGTGATCGACGCCTATCTCGGGACCGGGGCCGTGGCCGACGAGCGCCAGGAGGACACGTGACGGCCGACGCCAAGGCCAACGGCGCCCTGCTCGTCACCGAGGACGTGGTTGCCGGGTACGTCTCCGAGGTCGACGTCCTCAGCGGCGTTTCGATCCAGGTCCACGAGGGCGAGATCGCCACGGTGATCGGGCCCAACGGCGCCGGCAAGTCAACCCTGATCAAGACGATCTTCGGTCTCCTGCGTCCCCGCAGCGGCCGCGTCGTCTTCAGCGGCGAGGACATCACGGGTCACAAGCCGCACACGATCACGCGGCTGGGACTGAGCTATGTGCCGCAGCTGGACAACGTGTTCCCAAGCCTGACCGTGGAGGAGAACCTCGAGATGGGCTCCCTGGACCGGGAGCGGACCGGCGCGCAGATGGACCGCATGTACGAGCTCTTCCCGCGGCTCGGCGAGCGCCGCCGGCAGACGGCGGGGACGATGAGCGGCGGGGAGCGCCAGATGGTGGCGATGGCGCGCGCGCTGATGCCCGACCCTCGGGTGCTCCTGCTCGACGAGCCCTCGGCGGGCCTCGCGCCGGCGTTCGTCGAGGCGATCTTCGAGAAGATCGAGGACATCAACCGAGACGGGGTCACGATCGTCATGGTCGAGCAGAACGCCCGCCGGGCGCTCGACGATGTCGGATCGTGGGTACGTGCTCGACCTCGGCGCGAACCGCTTCGAGGGGCCGGGGCGCGAGCTGCTCGAGGACCCGAAGGTGGCCGAGCTCTACCTGGGCGGCACGGCGCGCGTCGATCGGCCGGAGGTGGCAGCGGGAGCGTCGTCGAGGACGAGCGAACGTGAAGGAAACGGCCGGGGCTCGTGCCCCGGCCGTCGCCTAGATCGTCGATCGCGCTCGAGAGACCGCGGCGCGACCGAGCGTTACCGCTAGAGCTGCGGTACCGGCACCTCGTCGATCTCCTTGAGCTCCCCGTTCGGTTGGAACACGTTGATGTCGTAGACGCCCGCGGTCGGGTCGCCGGCTTCGTCCATGTCGATCGCGCCGGCCGCTCCCTCGTAGTCGATGTCGTCGCCGTTCTGGAGCGCCTCGATCGCCCCGGCGAGATCCTCGAACGAGTAGCTGTCACCCGGCGGGCCGCTGATGTCGCGCACCTGGTCGGCCATCTCCTGGCCGTCCGTGGAACCGGCGGCGACGGCCGCCAGGTAGCAGAGGATCACGGCGTCGAAGTTCTGCGCCGCGAATATCGCCTGCTCCACGTCGGCCGGGTCGGACTGCGCGAACACCTTCGCGAAGGCCTCCGGCACCGCGCCGGAGTCGGGCGAGCCCGGAGCGGTCGCCTGCATCCCGGCGACGATCTCCGGTGGCTTCACCGGGCCGATCGTCAGACCGTCGGTTCCCCAGGCGTTCGCCGGGTCGTAGTCCCCGGTCCGCAGCAGGGCGGGGCCGACGTTCGCGAACGTCTCCGGGAAGTCGATGATCACGATCGTGTCCGGATTGCCGGAGACGATCTGCCGAGCCTCCGAGTCGTAGCTCGGCTGCTCCGGGTCGTAGAGGACCGACTCTCCGATCTGGCCGCCCTTGGCCTCCCAGGCGTCGCTGAACGTGCCGGCGAGCCCTTCACCGTAGGAGTCGTTGCGAGCACCGATGTTCACCACCTTGCCCTCGGCCCCGCCGATGTCCTTCTCGATGGCGTCGGCCAGCGTGGGGCCCTGGTACTTGTCCGGCGGCGCGGTCCGGTTGAGCAAGCCGTCGTCCTCGAGGGCGGTGATCTCGTCGCTCGTGGACGAGGGCGAGATCTGCAGGACGCCCTCGCGGATCGAGACCGAGCGAGCCGTCGGGATCGTGTCCGTTCGACGCCCACGCGCCCGCGATGCACGAGGCGCCCTCGTCGACCATGCTGGCGGGCGACGTTGACCGCCGGCGTCGGCAGGGTCTCGTTGTCCTCGTGGATGATCTCGACCGTGTGATCCGCGCCGACGTCGTCGATGGCGGCGTTGATCTGTTCGACCGCGACATCGGCCGCCTTCTGGCCCGGCGGGCCGTACGGGCTCAGGGCGCCGGTCAGCGGCACCGAGTCGCCGATCGTCAGGTCGAGCGTGGCCTCGCCACCTCCACCGCCGTCGTCGTCGTCGCCACAGGCGGCCAGGACCAAGCGACAGCCCGGCAATCGTTGCGGCCAGCAGCACCAGACTGAACAGCCTTCTCATCAAATCTCCTCTCGTGTACACGCCATGAGGCCGTCACTGTCGGCCCTCCCGCAGCCTATATGCCCGGTATCGGTGTATCAGTATCTCGCCAGGGTCGGAAAATCAAGCTCTTTTCGACTCGTTGCGGGTTTTCCTGCCATACGTGGACTGGCTCGGTGCGGGCTGCCGCCACCGGTGCCGACCCGGCGCCACTCGACGATCTTGCCGTCGCGGATCACGAACGAGGTCTTCGCGGCTTCGCCGGCGCCCGGCCCGCAGACGCCGGGGCCGGGGCGCTCGGTGAGGCGAAAGGTCGCGGTCGTGAACTGGCCCTGGGTCTCGGCGCGCACCAGGCGGGCGCCGCAGGGGAGCGACTCGTTGAAGCGGCGGGCGTCGTCGAGGTCTCGATGCTGAATCAGGAGCGGGCCGTTCTCGGCCACGCTCGGGATCGCGAAGTAGCGGGCGGCGGCGTCCACGTCGCCGCGGCGAAGCGCCGTCACCCAGGCGTCGATCACGCGGACGTCCCCCGGGTCGGCGTCGCCGGCGACCTTCGGGCGCCGACGGCCGCTACGCCGCCGTTCGAGCTCCTCCTCTCCCCGCACCCCAGCGAGCCCGAGCGAGATCGCGATGCCCGCCAGCAGTGCGCGTGGAGCCACCTGTCCAGTATGCGCGCTCTGGATCGGCGCGCTTGACATCCTACGGATTTGATACGAACATGTGTTCGTATGAACATCGCTTGCGCGCCTCATCCCCCGGTTCGCCCTCCTGGCGACCCTGGAGGAGCGGCGAGCGCTGCTCACCCGACCGCTGGCGCTGGCGCCGGAGCCCGGCGGGCCGCAGGTGGTCGGGGAGGCCTCGGGGCCCGCCGAGGCGTTCGGCGTGCGCGCCGGGATGCGCCTCGGCGAGGCGCTCGCCCGCTGCCCCGAGCTGGCGCTGGTGCCGCCCGATCCGGAGCGCGCGGAGGCGGCCTGGGAGGAGGCGCTGCGGCGCCTGGAGGCGATCGGCGCCGCGGTCGAGCCGGGCCGGCCGGGCGAGGCGTTCTTCGAGGCCGCGGGCCTGCGGGGGCTCTGGGGCGGAAGCCTGGAGGGGGTCCTGCGGCAGGCGCGGAAGGCGATCGGCCCGTCCGTTCGCCTCGGGGCGGGCCAGACCCGGCTCTGCGCCTACGCCGCCGCCCTCCAGGCGAGGCCGCGCAGGGCGCCGGTGATCGTCCCCGCGGCGATGACGCGCGCCTTCCTCGCCCCCCTGCCGGTGGGTCTGCTTCGCGATCGGTTATCCAGCAACCGCGCCGCCCCCGGAGGCGGAGCCGAGGAGGCGGCGCGCATTTGTTCCGCAGACCTGCCGGAGAAGCTCGAGCGGCTCGGGGTGGACACGCTGGGCCAGCTCGCGGCGCTCCCGGACGCGGCGATCGCCGACCGCTTCGGCGAGGCGGGCCTGAGGGCGCTGCGGATGGCTCGCGGCGCCGGACGAGCCCCTGCGCCCGCGCCGAGCGCACGAGGAGCTGGTGGAGCGGCTCGAGCTGCCCGAGGCCATCTCGGGCCCGCAGCTGGAGCGGGCGCTGGCCCTGCTCGTCGATCGCCTGCTCGCCCGCCCGGAGCGCCGCGGGCGGAGCCTGCGGCGCCTGCGGCTCGGCGCGCGGCTGGCCGGGGGCGGGAGCTGGCGCTCTGTGGCGGCGCTGCGCCGGGCCAGCGCCGACCCGGTGCGCCTGCGCCTGGCGCTGCTCCCGAAGCTGGAGGAGCTTCCCGGCCCCGCCGCCTCGCTGAGCCTGCGGGCGCTCGAGACGGGGCCGCCCGCGAGCGACCAGGCGACGCTGGACGAGATCCGCGCAAGGGAGCAGGCGGAGGCGGCTCGCCGAGGCGGTTCGCCAGGCGCGGGCGGTCGCCGGGAAGGACGCGGTGCTGCGAGTGCTCGAGGTCGACTCGGAGTCGCGCGTGCCCGAGCGGCGCTCCCTGCTGACGCCGTTTACGACAGATAGCCGACGACTCCTCGTGACCGAGCGGCAGCACATCTACTGGCCCGTGCCGGTGGAGGTGGAGGCGGGGCCGGACGGGGTGCCGAGCGCCGTCGAGTCGGTGGCGGTGGACGCGGTGCGGGAGGAGTGGCTGGTCGAGGACCGCTGGTGGACGCCGAGGCCGCTTCGCCGCCGCTACTTCGAGCTGGTGCTGGCCGACGGCCGCAACGTGGTGGTCTTCCGCGAGCCGGCTCGGAAGCGTGGTACGCTGGTTCCTGACGCAGAGAGCATGAGCTACGTCGAGCTGCACTGCCACTCCGCCTACTCCTTCCTCGACGGGGCGTCGGCGCCGGAGGAGCTGGCGCAAAGGGCGGCGGAGCTGGGCTATCCGGCCCTCGCCCTGACCGACCACGACGGCGTCTGGGGAGCGATGGAGTTCGCGCAGGCGTGCAAGGAGTTCGGCGTGCGCCCGATCGTCGGGGCCGAGTTGACGGTGAGCAAAGGCAGCCCGGCCGTTTCATCTCACGCTTCTGGTCGAGAACGCGACCGGGTGGCGGAATCTGTGCCGGCTGATCACCGAGGCTCATCGCGACACGCGCCCCAGTCCGGATCGGGATCCCCTCCCCCCCGTGCTGCCGCTCACCTCGCTCGAGGCTCGTGCGGAGGGACTCGTCTGCCTCTCGGGGTGCGCGCGCGACGGGGCGCTCTCGGCGCCGTTCGAGCGTGCCGGTGGCCGCCCGTTGCCGAGCGAGGCGCGTGCGGCCGAGGCGCTGGGGCGCCGGCTGGCGGGTGCCTTCGGCCCCGACCGCTTCCGGGTCGAGCTGCAGCGGCCGTTCTGGCGCCACGACCGGGCGCGCAATCGCTGGCTGGAGGGCCTCGCCGGGCGGCTCGGGCGTTCGGTGCGTGGCGAGGGCAACGTCCATCATGCACGACCCCTCGCGGGCGGCGCTTCAGGACGCGCTGGTCGCAGTGCGCCTGAAGGGGACGCTCGAGGAGACGGAGCCCGAGCGGCGCGGGAACGCATCGGCCTATCTGGCGGCGCCGGCGGCGATGGCCGCCCGCTTCGCGCGAGCATCCCGGCGCGGTCGCGGAGAGCGCCCGGATCGCCGAGCGGCTCGGCTTCGACCTGACCCGCGACCTCGGCTACCGGTATCCGGGCTCGGAGGACCCCGACGCCGACCGGACGCTGGCCGAGATCTGCGGGGCCCGGCTCGATCACCGGTACGCGGGCAGGCGCGAGCGCGCGGGAGGCGCGGCGGCGGCTGGAGGAGGAGCTCGAGGTGATCCGCTCGCTGCGGCTGTCGGGGTTCTTCCTGCTCCACTTCGACATCCTCGAGCTGGCCCGCGAGGTGGCGGCCGAGGTTCGGGGGCCGGACTCCGCGCGGGCGCTGTTGCCGCCGGGACGCGGGCGCGGCTCGAGCGTCAGCTCGATCGTCTGCTACCTGACCGGGCTCTCGCACGTCGACCCGGTGCGCAACGGGCTGTTCCTGGGGCGCTTCTTGAACGAGGAGATCATCGAAGCGCCGGACATCGATCTCGACTTCCCCCGCGACATTCGCGAGAAGCTGATCCCCCGCGTCCACCAGCGCTATGGCGAGGAGCGCTCGGCGCTGGTGGCGGCGTTCGCCTGCTACCGGTCGCGCGGCGCGACCCGCGACTTCGGCAAGGCGCTCGGCCTGCCGGCCGGAGAGGTCGAGCGGGTGGCGCGGACGGTCGACCTGTTCGACCGCCCCGATTCGGTGGAGTCGGACATGGCCGAGGCGATCGGCGCGGAGCGAGCCGCGTCGGTTCGCTGGCGGGCGCTTGCCCGCCTGGCACGCGACGCGTGGGGGCTCCCGCGCCATCCCTCTCAGCACCCGGGCGGGATGGTGATCTCCACCAGGCCGCTGATCGACATCTGCCCCGTGCAGCCGGCGGCGATGGAGGGGCGCCAGCTCGTCCAGTGGGACAAGGACTCGTGCGCCGACGCGGGCTTCCTGAAGATCGACCTGCTGGGGCTGGGGATGCTGTCGGCGGTCGAGCGCACGATCGACGAGATCGCCCGCGTACGCGGCGAGGGGATCGACCTCTCCCGGATCCCCATGGACGACCCGGAGACCTACCGGATGATCCGGGCGGCGGACACCACCGGCGCCTTTCAGATCGAGAGCCGGGCGCAGATGCAGATGCTGCCGCGAACGCAGCCGCGAGAGCCTCGACGACCTCACGGTCCAGGTGGCGCTGGTGCGCCCGGGGCCGATCCAGGGCGGCGCCGTGCATCCCTACCTGGAGCGCCGCGAGCGGCTGCGGAAGGATCCCTCGTTCCGAGTTCCCTACGACCACCCTTCGCTGGAGCCGATCCTTCGCGACACGCTGGGGACGATCGTCTTCCAGGAGCAGGTGATCCAGGTGGCGATGGCGCTCGCCGGGTTCAGCGCCGGCGAGGCGGAGGGGCTGCGCCGGGCGATGAGCCGCAAGCGCTCCGAGGAGGCGATCCTCGCCTATCGCGACCAGTTCATCGCCGGGGCGAGGGAGCGCGGGGCGGCGCCGGAGGTGGCGGAGCGCGTCTTCGAGCAGATCCGCGGCTTCTCCGGGTTCGGGTTCCCGAAGGCCCACGCGGTCGCCTTCGGCCTGCTCGCCTACCAGTCGACCTGGCTGCGGGTCCACTACGCCCCCGAGTTCCTCTGCTCGCTGCTGAACGAGCAGCCGATGGGCTTCTACCCGCCCGACGCGCTGGTGCACGAGGCGCAGCGGCGGGGGATCGAGGTGCTGGCGCCGGACGTCAACCGAAGCGGGGTCGAGTGCACGGTGGAGATCGCCCAGCCCCACGCCGGGCCTGGCGGCGCCCCGCGCCAGGCATCCCACCTCCCCAACTCCGTTCGCATCGGCCTGGGCTACATAACCGGCCTGCGCGACGACGAGGCGCGGCGCTGGTGGCAGAGCGCGAGCGCGGCGGCCCCTACGCGGGCCTCGCCGACCTGGCCTCGCGGTCCGGGGTTGGCCGCGACGGGCTCGAGCTGCTGGCGTGGGCGGGGGCGTGCGAGGCGATCGGCGGGCGGCGACGCTCTGCGCCGGCGCGAGGACCTGTGGCGGCTGGGCGTCGCGCAGGGCGGGCGGCGGTCTGGCGGCGGCGAGAGGGACCGCGCTTGCGCCCGTCCAGCTCTCCCTCCCCCTCCCCATTCCAGCGGCGCCCTCGCTGCGCGAGCTCGATTCGTGGGAGCGGCTGGTCGCCGACTACGGGTCGACGGGGATCGCGATCGCCGAGCACCCGATGGCGCTGCTGCGGCCGAGCCTCGAGCAGCGGTGTCCTCGAGCGCCGGCCTCGACGGGATCGCGGACGGCGGGGCCGTGGAGGTCGCCGGGATGGTGGTCGCCCGCCAGCGGCCCGCGACCGCGCGCGGAGTGGTCTTCATGCTGCTCGAGGACGAGCTGGGGACGATCAACGTGGTGGTCCCGCCGCCCGTCTATGCGCGCCATCGCCTGGCGGTGAGGACCGCCTCGTTCGCGCGGGTGAGCGGAAAGCTCGAGCGCCGCGCCGGGGTCGTCAACGTGGTCGCCTCGGCGTGCGTCCGCTCGCCACGCCCGACCAGCCGCGCGCCGACGTCAGGCAGATCGAGCCGCCCGTCGGAGCGGGAGACGGGCAGGCGCGCGACGGCCGGCGAGCGGTCGGTCGGCGGATGCCCGCGCGGCGGAGCTCGCCGCCGTCGCGCCGGCCGCCCACAGCTTCGGCAGGCGTGGGACGGTGAGGCGGCTCAGGCACGCGAAATGCAAGTTCCGTTGCAGGGGCGAACGTACGTCCGCCCCCGTCCCTAGCCTCGCACCCATGTTCGACAGGCGACAAGCGCTCGGCCACCGCCTGCTCAGCGCAGCCGATCTCGCGATCGACTTCGCGACGCTGGGCGAGTACGGCCTCGAGCCAATCCCCGCGGACGGGCCGCGTGAACGGCCCGGCCACGCGCCGTCCTCTCGTCGTGCGGCCGGATGGGAGGCGTTCGCTTCGGCCCGCCGCGGCGCCTGCCGGGCACGGCGCTCAGCACCGCTGCGTCTGGCCGACGAGCTCCGATCGCCCGCCGCCGAGCAGCTGCCGCAGCCATCCCATCGGTGCATGAAGAAGCCGCCCTCGGGGCGGCTCCTCATGATCAAGGACCGGCGGCGACCTACTCTCCCAGGCAGTTGCCCACCAAGTACCATCGGCGCGGAGGGGCTTAACGGCTCTGTTCGGAATGGGAAGAGGTGTTTCCCCCTCGCTATGGCCACCGAAATCGCTCGGGACCGCGACGGCCCCGGCGGGGCTTGAAAACTGCACGCAGGCCAAAGGGGATAAATACAACCGTCAAGCCCTCGACGCATTAGTACCGGTCTGCTGAGCGCGTTGCCGCGCTTGCACAGCCGGCCTATCAACCTGGTGGTCTACCAGGCGTCTTACTCCCTCAAGGGGATGGGAGAGCTCATCTCGAGGTTGGCTTCCCGCTTAGATGCTTTCAGCGGTTATCCAGTCCGCACGTAGCTAGCCTGCAATGCCCTTGGCAGGACAACAGATACACCAGAGGTGCGTTCATCCCGGTCCTCTCGTACTAAGGATGACTCCTCTCAACTCTCCAACGCCCGTGGCAGATAGGGACCGAACTGTCTCACGACGTTCTGAACCCAGCTCGCGTGCCGCTTTAATGGGCGAACAGCCCAACCCTTGGGACCTACTCCAGCCCCAGGATGCGACGAGCCGACATCGAGGTGCCAAACCGCTTCGTCGATATGGACTCTTGGAAGCGATAAGCCTGTTATCCCCGGAGTACCTTTTATCCGTTGAGCGACGGCGCTTCCACTTGCAACCGCCGGATCACTAAGCCCAACTTTCGTTCCTGCTCGACCCGTCGGTCTCGCAGTCAAGCTCCCTTTATGCCTTTACACTCTGCGCACGATTTCCAACCGTGCTGAGGGAACCTTTGGGCGCCTCCGTTACTCTTTGGGAGGCGACCGCCCCAGTCAAACTGCCCGCCTGACACTGTCCGCATCCCGGTTCACGGCGATGCGTTAGAAACCCAGAACACCAAGGGTGGTATCTCAAGGGTGGCTCCCCGGCAGCCGAAGCCGCCGGTTCATAGCCTCCCACCTATCCTGAGCGAGATGCCCCAAACTCCAATATCAGGTTGCAGTAAAGGTTCACGGGGTCTTTCCGTCTTGCCACGGGTACTCGGCATCTTCACCGAGACTTTAATTTCACCGAGCCCCTCGTTGAGACAGCGTCCAAGTCGTTACGCCATTCGTGCAGGTCGGAACTTACCCGACAAGGAATTTCGCTACCTTAGGACCGTTATAGTTACGGCCGCCGTTTACCGGGGCTTAGCTTCGCTGCTTTGCGCCGAAGCGCTAACAACTCCGCGTAACCTTCCGGCACCGGGCAGGCGTCAGCCCCTATACGTCGTCTTTCGACTTAGCAGAGGCCTGTGTTTTTGGTAAACAGTCGCTTGGACCTATTCACTGCGGCCCCCTCGGGCTCCGCCAGCAAGTGGCTTCACCCTACCGGGGCGTCCCTTCTCCCGAAGTTACGGGACGATTTTGCCGAGTTCCTTAACGAGGGTTAGCTCGCTCACCTGAGTATTCTCTACTTGTCCACCTGTGTTGGTTCTCGGTACGGGCACGAGCGTCCTGCCTAGAGGTTTTTCTCGGAGGCATGGGTGCGGGGACTCGCCGGCGGTCAAGCCAGCTGGCATCGCGCCTCGCGTCAAACGCCGCGGCGGATTTCCCTACCGCGACTAGCTACGCGCTTGCCCCAGGACGACCATCGCCTGGGTTCCCTTGCCCTTCCTCGTCACCCCATCGGTCATAGCGGACGCGACGTGGTACGGGAATATCAACCCGTTGGCCATCGGCTACGCCTTTCGGCCTCGCCTTAGGTCCCGACTAACCCTGAGCAGACGAACTTTACTCAGGAAACCTTGGACAATCGGTGGAGGGGATTCTCACCCCTCTTGCGTTACTCATGCCGGCATTCTCACTTCCTGCCGCTCCACGACCGCTCATGCGCCCGCTTCACTGCGAACAGGAACGCTCTCCTACCGATCGAGCCATCCGCAGACGGCTCGATCCCACAGCTTCGGAGGCTGGCTTGAGCCCCGTTGAATTCTCCGCGCCCGAACACTTGACCAGTGAGCTGTTACGCACTCTTTCAAGGATGGCTGCTTCTAAGCCAACCTCTTGGTTGTCTCGGCATTCGGACATCGTTCTCCACTTAGCCAGCACTTAGGGTCCTTAGCTGGTGGTCTGGGTTGTTCCCCTCTCGCGTACGAAGTTTATCCCCCGCACGCTGACTCCCGGGGTGAACATGATGGTCTTCGGAGTTTGCCTGAAGTCGGTAACCTGGTAGGGCCCCTAGTCCAAGCAGTGCTCTACGGCCATCACGTACATATCCCGAGGCTATACCTAAATATATTTCGGAGAGAACCAGATATCTCTGGGCTTGTTTAGCCTTTCACTCCTATCCACAGGTCATCCGCCCAGTTTTCAACCTAGGTCGGTTCGATCCTCCACGAGGTCTTACCCCCGCTTCAATCTGCCCATGGATAGCTCGCCCAGTTTCGGGTCTACCGCCAGTGACTGAATCGCCCTGTTCGGACTCGCTTTCGCTGCGGCTCCGCTCATCGCTTAACCTCGCCACTGACGAGTAACTCGCCGGCCCGTTATGCAAAAAGTACGCCGTCACACCCGAAGGTGCTCCGACCACTTGTAGGCACGCGGTTTCAGGTACTATTTCACTCCCCTTCTGGGGTGCTTTTCAC
>CAVUDI010000008.1:0-385417 GCA_963740145.1 uncultured Actinomycetes bacterium | reverse complement strand
AAGCACGAGGCGGTCTTCGTCGACCCTCGACCGCGGGCATCTCTACCTGAGCGAGGACGAAGGGGATGAGAAAGTTCTGTACCGGTTCACGCCCAGGACGCAAGGGTGACCTGAGCGCGGGTGAGCTGGAGATCGCGCGGGTGCGACCGAGATCACGGCGTGGAGTGGAAGAGGGTGCCCGATCCCTCGAGCCGCGAAACCGCCCCCTGCGCCAGCAGGTCGCCAGGGCGCCACCAAGTTCAAACGCGGTGAGGGGATCTGGTTCGACAGCGACCGCGTCTACCTGGCGACGACCAGCGACAGCCGCATCTGGGAATACAACGCCCACCAGTCAGCGGATCCGGGTCATGTACGACCAGGCGAAGATCGAGCGCTCCCCGCTCACCGACGTCGACAACATCACGGTCCTCCACGCTCTGGCGACCTGTTCGTGTGCGAGGACAACGGCGGGGACGATCGGTTCGACATCTGCATCATCACCCCCAGGTGCCCCAGCGCCGCGTCGCGCGCTTCCTCAAGCTCACCGGCCCGCAGCACGGCGATCCCGACACCGAGGCGGTCAGCGAGGTGGCCGGCGTCTGCTTCAACCCGGCCGGCGGCCGGATGTACCTCGCCTCGCAGCGCGGCTACGGCGCGGGCGTCGTGTACGAGGTCTCGGGTCCTTTCCGCCGCTAGACGCGGCCGCCTTCTCAGCTTCCTCTCATCTTCGGCGCGATCATTTGGTTTCATGCGCGTCCTGATCGTCGAGGATGACGTCCGGATGGCGGCGGCGATCCGGCGTGGGCTCCAGGCCGAGGGCATCGTCGCCGACGTCGCCACACGCGGCGAGGACGCACTATGGATGGCGGGCGCGACGGAGTTCGACGCGGTCGTGCTCGACGTGATGCTGCCCGGTCATCGATGGCTTCGAGACCTGCCGCCGCCTGCGCGAGGACGGCGTCTGGGCGCCGATCATCATGTTGACGGCGCGGGACTCGATCGAGGACCGCGTCCGGGGCCTCGACCAGGGAGCAGACGACTACCTCGACCAAGCCGTTCTCGCTCGCCGAGCTGCTGGCGCGGCTGCGCGCGCTCGCCCGCCGCGGCCCGGTCGAGCGGCCCGCCGGTGCTCGAGGTCGGTGACCTGCGCCTGGACCCGGCCACCCGGCAGGTGTGGCGCGGCGAGCGGAGATCCCGCTCTCCGCGAAGGAGTTCGCGCTGATGGAGGCGTTCATGCGCCGGCCGGGCGAGGTACTCAGCCAGTTCCAGCTGCTCGAGCGGGCCTGGGACTACGACTACGAGAACCGCTCGAACGTGGTCGAGGTCTACGTGCGCTATCTGCGCGAGAAGGTCGACCGCCCGTTCGGCGTCAAGTCGATCGAGACCGTGCGCGGCGCCGGCTACCGGCTGCGCAAGGACGGCGGATCGCTGAGCCGCGCTGCCGATCCGCGTCGCGGTTGACCGCGGCCTTCGCCGTGGCGATGGTGCTCGTGCTCGCGGCGCCGGCGCTGTTCGTCTACCTGCGCCAGCGCGCCGACCTCGACGAGACGATCGACGACGGCCTCGCGCTCGCGCTCGGACGACGTCGCCGCGCTCGTCCGTCAGTCGACGCGGCCTGCCGCAGGGCAACGGCGGCCGGCTCGCCGAGTCGGAGGAGAGCTTCGCCCAGGTGCTGACGCCCGCGGGGCGCTTCGTGGACGGGACCAGGGCGGCGCGCGCGCCGGCGCTCAGCCCCGAGGAGGCACGGCGCGCATCGCGGGCGCCGACCTTCCTCGAGCGCCGCGTCGCCGGGATCGACGGCACGGCGCGGATGCTAGCCCGCCCGCTGCCGACGGGCGCGCCCGCTCGTCGTGGTCGTCGGCGTCTCGCTCGAGGACCGCGACGACGCGCTCTCGGGCCTGGTCACTTCCTTCCTGATCGGCGGCCCGGTCGCGGTGCTCCTCGCCTCCGGGATCGGTTACCTGGCTCGCGCGCGCCGGCCTCGCGCCCGTCGAGGCGATGCGCCAGCGGGCGAAGCGCATCTCGCTCAGCCGCGGCGGCGAGCGCCTGCCGCTGCCGGCCGCACACGACGAGATGCGCCGTCTCGGCGAGACGCTCAACGAGATGCTCGCTCGCCTCGAGGCATCGTTCGAGCGGGAGCGCCGCTTCGTGGCCGATGCCAGCCACGAGCTTCGCACGCCGCTCGCGGTGCTAAGACCGAGCTCGAGGCCGCGCTCCGCACGGCGGCGACGCCCGAGATGCGCGAGTCGCTCGTCGCCGCCGCTCGAGGAGACGGACAACCTCGCACAGCTCGCCGAGGACCTGCTCCTGTCGCCCGCGCGGCCGAAGGCCAGCTGCCCGTGCGGCGCGAGAGCTGCAGATCGCGCGAGCTCCTCGAACGGACCCGCCAGCGCTTCGCCGACCGCGCCCGCGAGCAGGGCCGCGAGATCCGGGTCGACGCGCCGGCGACCTGACGCGGCCTCGCTCGATCCGCTCCGGGCCGCCAGGCGCTCGGGAACCTGGTCGACAACGCGCTGCGCCATGGCGCCGGCGACATCCGCTCGCCGCGCGCCGCGCTCGGGGGGCGTCGAGATCGACGTCAGCGACGAGGGCTCCGGCTTCCCGCCGAGCTCGCGCCGCGCGCTTTCGAGCGCTTCGCGCGCGGCGACGACGCGCGCACGCGAGGCGGGGCCGGACTCGGGCTGGCGATCGTGCGCGCGATCACGGAGGCGCACGGGGGCACCGCGACGATCGTCGACACCGCTCCCGCGAGGCCACGGTCGGCTGGCTTTCCGCTGGCCAACACACCGAGAGGGCGTAGCCGCTCTCAGCCGCTCTCAGCCGCGGTCCCTAGAACGGGCCCCGCAAGCGAGACCAGGAGGCCAGATCCCATGCAGATCATCACGAGCAGAATCCGCCAGCAGAAGGTCGTTCGCCATCGCAGCCACGGCTCTCGTCGCGGCGCTCGTCGCGGCGCTCGCGCTGGGCGCCTGCGGCGACGACGACGGGCGGACGAGCGCCACCTCGGCCCCCGAAACGATCCCGCAGCCGAGCCAGGCCCAGCTGGCGGCGGCCAACCTGGACAAGCTCCCGGTGGCGCCCGACAGCAAGCGGGTCGACATCACGGCGCCGACGTTCTCGAATCCCACCGAGATCACCAACCCGCTGTTCCCGATCAGCGACCTGCACTCGGTGATCTTCAGCGGCAAGGTCGACAGCAAGCCGTTCCACACCGAGACCACCTGCTGCCGGAGACGCGGATGATCGAGTGGAGCGAGGGTCAGTGGGTCGAGGCGCGGGTCTCGCAGTACATGGCCTTCATCGACGGGCGCATCGAGGAGGTCGCGCTCGACCTCTATGCCCAGGCCGACGACGGCTCGGTCTGGTACCTGGGCGAGGACGTGTTCGACTACAGCGCACCAAGGGCCTGGTCGACGCCACCGCGGGCACCTGGCTCGCCGGCAGGGATGGGCCCGCCCGAGATGATCATGCCCGCCGACCCGCAGGTCGGCGACGTGCACCGGCCGAGAACATCCCGGGGATCGCCTTCGAGGAGGTGGAGATCAAGAGGATCGACAAGACCGTGCACGGTCCCGCCGGCCCGGTCGAGGGCGCGCTGGTCGCCCGTGAGCTCCACGACGACGGACCTACAGCGACAAGGTCTTCGCCCCCGGGTACGGCGAGTTTTTCACCGCCCACGGGGGCGAGGTCGAGGCGATGGCCCTGGCCGTGCCCACCGATGCCCTCGCCGGCCCGTGCCGCCCGAGCTCGAGGCGCTGTCGGCCGCCGCCAACGACCTCCTCGACCCGGCCCTGGCCGGCGATTGGAGTCGCCCGCGGCCGCTGAGAAGGCCGCGTCGCGGTGCCTGGGATCGCTACCAGCAGGGCGAGGTTCCACCCCGGCTCGCCGCCGAGATGGACCGCGCGCTGAAGACGCTGGGCGCTGCGATCGGCGCCCACGATCGAGGCCGAGCGGGTACCGCGGCGATCGACGTCGCGCAGTCGACGCTCGACCTCGAGCTGCGCTACCGGCCGCCGGCCGAGATCGACCTGGCCCGCTTCGAGCTGTGGGCGCGCCAGGTCCTGGTTCACGGGGCCGCCGGCGACATGGGTGGCGTGAACGGCGATGTCGCTACCCTGGACTGGGTCCGGGACCGGTTCGCGCACACGATCGAGCCCGCCGACATCACCAGGATCAACGCGCACCTGGAGGTGCTGCGGGAGGCGGTGGTCGACGTGGACCGCCAGGCCGCGGTCGACGAGGCGCCGCGGCTTCTGAGATCGAGGCGGCCACTCAGACGACCTGACCGAGGCCGCGAGTCAGTCTCCCACCCCCGCCGACAGAAGGGCCCCGAGGGCGAAAGCCTTGGGGCCCCTTTGTTGGGGCGTCGGGCCACCGACCCCCTTGGCCAGGGCCTCGGTGCGATCGCTAGCCGCCAGTCCCTCCTCGATGCCCGCGAGCGCCTCGCGGCCTACGAGGCGGCCCACGAGGCCGTCTACAACTGCCTCGTGGCGGCTCGGCCGGCGAGCGACTCGACGGCAGCATGCAGGACGCGTTCCCGACCGAGGCGGTACGCCGGCTGTTGCGGGCGCGTCCACGCGGCTGAAGCGCCGCATCGGCCTGCCGATATCCGGGCATGGAGGCCAGGAGGAACCTGGCTCTGCCCGACCGCGTTCGATCGCGAGCGGCTGCTCGAGATGGAGGCGCAAGCTCGGTCGCCCCCGGGCGATCATGTACGGATCACTCGGCGATCGTGTTCCTGGCCGCCACCCATTGGCTGGGTTGGTGGACCCTGATGCCGCTGGTCGCGTTCGGTGCTACGTACGCCTGCTCCGCCGCGATCGCGACGAGCGCGCGCCCCGAGTACGTGATCGCGGCCACCGTGGTCAACGCCCAGGTGCTGATCGGCGTCGGCATCGCGCTGACCGGCGGCCGAACAGCCCGGCGATCCCGATGCTGCTGCTGCCGATCGTGACGCTTCCGGCGCGGTTTTCCGGCGCGCGGCGTCATCGCCGGCGTCGGATCACGGTCGCGGTGCTGCTGGGGTCGACCGTCGCCGTCGACCCGTGCGGGTTCGCCGACGATCCGACCTACACGCTCATCGGCCTGGCCGCCATCCCGGCCTCGCCGGCTTCGCCCACACGCTGATGCGCGTCGAGATCGAGCAGCGCTGCGACGCCATCCTGGACCCGCTGACCGGATTGCTCAACCGCAAGGCGCTCGCGGGGCGCTTCGCGGAGATCGCGGAGCAGGCGACGCTGACCGGCGCCTGGGTCTCGCCTGATCGAGTGCGACCTCGACCACTTCAAGCAGGTCAACGACACCACGGGCACGGCCGCGGCGACACGGTGCTCAAGGACGCCGCCTACGTGATGCGCAAGAACCTGCGCTCCTTCGAGCTCGTCTACCGCCTCGGCGGCGAGGAGTTCCTGATCGTCCTGCCTGGGCTGCGCGCTCGAGCAGAGGGCCGCGCGCTCGCCGAGCGCCTGCGCGCGGCATCGAGGACGCCGCGCCCGGGCGGGCTGCCGGTCACCGCGTCATTCGGGGTCGCCGCCGCCCGCGGCGCCGAGGTCGAGTTCGAGCCGCTCTTCCGGGAGGCCGACGCCGCGCTCTACCTCGCCAAGCGCAAGGGCCGCAACCAGTTGATCGGCCGCGATTGGCGCACCCCCGGCGGTGCCCGAGGGGGATTGGCAGTGGCGTCCCCCGGCCTGCCCGGGCCCTGGCCTAACCGACATCGTCGGGTAACGTCCAACCCGGGCTCGCGCACCGGGAGGCGGGGAGGAGCTCTGATGAGCGAAAGTGGACGGTCGACCAGATCCCCGATCAGAGCGGTCGCGTCGCCGTGGTCACCGGCGCCAACAGCGGCCTCGGCCTGATCACGCGCGCGTGAGCTGGCCCGCGCGGGCGCAGGTCGTGCTCGCCTGCCGCAACACGGAGAAGGGCGCCGCCGCGCTGCGCGAGATCGACGGCCGAGGTGCCCGAGCGCCGCAGGTCGAGCTCGCCGCGCTCGACCTCGCCAGCCTGGACTCGGTCCGCGCCTTCGCCGAGGAGCTTCACGCGATGCGCACGACGGCCTCGACCTGCTGATCAACAACGCCGGCGTGATGGCGCCGCCGCGCCGCGACGACCGCCGACGGCTTCGAGCTCCAGTTCGGCACCAACCACCTCGGCCACTTCGCGCTCACCGGCCTGCTGCTCGGCGCCCTGGAGGGCCGCGGGGATGCGCGCGTGGTCACGGTCAGCAGCACCGCCCACCGGATGGGCCGGATCAACTTCGACGACCTGCAGGCGAGCGCCGCTACCGCCGCTGGAGCGCCTACGGCCAGTCGAAGCTCGCCAACCTGCTCTTCGCGCTCGAGCTCGACCGGCGTCTGCGCGCGGCGGGCTCGACGTCAGAGCCTCGCCGCCCACCCCGGCTACGCCGCGACCAACCTCCAGTCCGCCGCCGCCCCCGTGCTCGATCGGGCGGTGATGGCGGTGACGAACCGGCTGTTGCGCAGGATGCAGAGGTTGGGGCGCTGTCGCTGCTCTACGCCGCCACCCAGCCGGGGCTCGAGGGGGGGACCTACGTGGGGCCGGATGGACGGGGCGAGCAACGCGGCCATCCGCAGCCGGAAGCGGTGCCGGCTCGCGCCGCCCTCGACCAGACCGTGGCCGCGCAGCTATGGGCCGTCTCGGAGGAGGCGACCGGCGTCCACTTCGACCTGCCGGCGCCCGTCGCGGCCGACTGATCGGCCGAACGTCGCTACGGGATCAGCCTTGTGGGAGCGCTCCCTGCTCGAGAAGCGCCCTGCGAACGGGTCGGACCGACGCGGTGGTGCAACGAGCTCGCTTCGCGATCACCTGATCCGAGGCATCGGGATCGCGGCGCAGCTCGAACTCCGTCAGCGCTCGACGGCGATGCGCCTTCTGCTCGGACGTGGTTCCGGTCGAGGCCTTGTCCATCGCGTCCTCGCGGCGGCACCTGAGGCAACGCCACTCTCCGCCCTCATTCTTCCAGCCGTCGGGCTGTTCGGGCTCCGCGCTTCCCGCGCCGTAACTGGCTACAACGCCACAGCGACCACAGGTCCAGCTGCGACTCACGCGCGTTCCCAGGTCGCCTAACTCGCCTGCACGTCTACGGCTCTGGGGCCCTTGTCGCCGGCCTCGGCGTGTAGGTGACCTTGGCGCCTTCCTGAAGCGAGCGGAAGCCGTCACCGACGATCGCGCTCTGATGGACGAAGAGATCCTTCGAGCCGTCATCAGGAGTGATGAAGCCGAAGCCCTTCTCGTCGCTGAACCACTTCACGGTTCCAGTGGGCATGTATTGCTCCTTTGCAAATTTGTGCTGCGGACGCGGAGGATGCAATACAGCAACGACGGCGAGCGCGGGCACGATTTTCCAGGCGATTTAGCCTGGCCCAACGGCTATTACCGTAGCAGCCCGGGGGACGTATTACCTCCGGCGCTCGACCTCGGCAGGAGACACTACCCGCTGGGGTTCAGCGCCGCTACCGCCTCGCCCACCGTGTGGTCGGTGGCGGCGGCCTGCTTCAGCCCGACGGTGTCG
This sequence comes from uncultured Actinomycetes bacterium, assembly GCA_963740145.1. Lineage (GTDB taxonomy): Bacteria > Actinomycetota > Thermoleophilia > Solirubrobacterales > 70-9 > AC-56. The sequence goes on along the minus strand of CAVUDI010000008.1, from coordinate 377,910 downwards.
AGGATGCTCCCCGAGGTGCGACGCCGTCCGGGCACCACCACCCGCAGCGCCTGCTGGCGCCGCTTCAGCTCTGCCGCCAGCTCGAACAGCATGCGGATGCCGGTGCTGTCGAGGAATGCGAGCTCACTCAAGTCGACGACCAGCCCGCCGCCTTGCTCGCCGATCGCGGCGCCACACGATCGCCGAGCTCGGCGGCGTTCGATCGATCGATCTCGCCGGAGAGGTGCGCGACCGGCAGCCCTCCGATCGATTCGAGCTTCAGATCGCGCGAGAGGCATCACGGTGCCCACGCCGGCACTATCGCGGATTCGCTGCCGCGGGGCGTTCCTGAACCCGGAGCACGAGGAGGACGATGTCGTCGCGCGGCTCGGCCTGCGCTGGGCGCCGAGAACCGCCTCCTGAAGCCCGCTGGCGATCTCGGTGGCGCTCCGGCCGGCGCACGACTCGAGGGCCGCGACCAGGCCCGCGCGCTTCACGATTCGACCGGGAGCGTAGGCGTCGGTCAGCCCGTCGGTGTAGAGGATGAGCGCATCCCCGGGGGCGAGATCGGCGGTGTGGTCCGCCAGCTCGGGGTCGGGCAGCACGCCGAGCAAGGTCCCGGGGTGACCCACCTGATCGACCCGTCCCATCCGCGCGCAGCACCAGGGGCAGCGGGTGGCCGCCCACCGACAGGGTCACGCGGGCTCCGTTCGCCGGCGTCAGTTCGATCCGCCCGCAGGCGACCGTGCAGGACTGGTCGGGAGACTGCCGCAGGATCGCGTCGTTCAACAGTCGCAGCATGCGGCTCGGCTCGGCTTTCGTGGACCGCTGCGGCGCGCAGCGTGTAACGGGCGAGCCCGGTGGTGGCCGCCGCCGTCGCACCCTTGCCGAGCACGTCGCCGACGATCACCGTCCAGCTTTCGTCATCGCGCTGGAACACGTCGTAGAAGTCGCCTCCAACGAGGTGGTCCTTGCCGGCGGCGCGGAAGTCGACCGCGGTCTCGATCCCGGGGATCACGGGCAGGTGCGACGGGAGCAGGCTCTCCTGGAGGGTCCCCGCGATGGACTCAACTGCCTCCTCGGCCCGCCTGCGCTCGGTGATCACCGCCGCCATGACCAGCATCGTGATGCTGGCGACGCCCAAGAACGCCCTGCGCGAGCAGCAGCCTGTCGTCGGGAGACTGGCCGGCGAACGGACCCCTGTCGCTCTCGGTCAACGGGATCGCGACGCTGGCCACCAGCAGGATCCCGAAGACGGTGCCCGGCTGCCAGAACCGCAGCGCCGCCCAGACGCCGAGCGGAAACAGGACGAAGATGAGCGGCGAGTCGTGAGTGAAGACGAGGGCGCTGACGCCCAGCGCCGCGACCGCCAGCGCCGCGGCCTCGAGCAGCCGCCCGGGCGCACGCCCGAAGGGCCAGTGGGTGGCCGCGACCAGGATCGCCGGGGCGACCACCAGGTCCCCGCCCATGTCGCCAAGCCACCAGGTGCGCCACACCGAGCCGAAGTCCCCCGAGGCGATCTCGTTGCCCACCAGCAGGCTGGTGACGCCGATCGAGGCGCTGATGGTCGTGCTCACGACGCCGCCGAGAACCGCCAGGGCGATCACGTCCCTGACCCGTTCCAGCGAGGCGCGGAAATCCGCCAGCTCGCGCAGCAGGTAGGCGCCGGCGAGCGCCTCGAGCGTGTTCCCGACCGTGATCCCCAGCACCGTGTAGAAGGGCACGCCGGTCCAGGCTGTTGGCCAGCAAGGCGCCGAGCGCCACCCCGGGCCAGACGCGATAGCCCCACAGCAGGATCGCCGCCAAGCGCGATCCCGGTGGGCGCCCAGATCGCCGTCACGCTTGAGGACGCGAAGGCGAGGTTGAGGCCGAGCTTCGCGGCGCCGTAGTAGACAGCCGGCGAGCACGGCGACCTTCGCTGCGTAGGGCCTCCAGCTGCCCCTCCCCTCCATCCTGACGAGCCTAGCGCGGCCCGAGTCGGAGGCCAGTGCGGGTTCGCACGCCTCAGGCCGGAAGCGCCGCGGCGGACGGATCGCAGGCGATCGACGAGCGCCCAGCTTGCGAAGCAGAGCGCGCCGCAGGCGCCGGTCGCCGTCAGCAGGGCTCCGGCGGCGGCGGTCAGCGCCACGCCGTGAGTCCCGAGGATCACCACCGCTGCCGCCGCTCCCGAGGCTGGGGCCGACCGGGAGCAGGCCGATCACGGCCACCCCGATCAGCAGCGCAATGGAGTCGAGTACCGAGGCGTCCACGCCGATGCCCTGGAGAACGAGCCAGTTACGTGCGTTCTGAGCGCAGACGGCGAACACGATCAGGCCGATGATCCTGCTGCGGCCCTGAGAGCTCCCGCATCACGGCGAGGCCCTTCCAGAAGCCGTGCCGGCGATCGCGGGCCAGTCTGGTCAGCCCGCGATCACGCCAGCGTGGCGGCGACGCAGACCAGGGGTACCCACCAGGGAACGCCGAGCGGCCCCACCAGCGTGAACGACGTCAGCGCGGCGAGGGCGACCTCGACGACGACGATCGGCAGCTCGGCCGCGATCAGGACCGACGGGGCCGGGCTCTCCCGGGGCGCGGAGCGGCGCAGCGCCGCGATCCGCACCGCGAGGCCGAACTGCCCGTTGAAGAGGTTGCCGAGACTAGCCGACGGCTCGCGGCCCGGTACTGAGCCGCCGCCGGCTGACCGTCCCGCCGTGCCGCGTCGACGCACTCGTGCCAGGCCTCGCTGCGCGCGATCAGCCAGTAGACGTGGAGCAGAGCGGCGACTTGCGCGGATCCAGATCGGCGCCGCATGCAGTGTCGCGCCGACGTCGATCGCGCTTGCCTGAGTGCCGCCACCACGAGCGCCCCGGCCACCACCACGCTGCCCGTGAGCGTCACGGCTGCGGGGTGGCGAGCTGAACGCCAGGAGCGCACTCCGTATCGCTACGTGGGGCGCAGCTTCGCCAGCGGCGTCGAAGGCTTGCTCGTACTGGGCCGACGAGGGCGGTGGGACAGCGAACGCGCTTATCGATGCAGCTGGTCCGAGGCCCCCGGGTCCCGCACCAGCTCGAACTCGGTGAGCGCTACCGCCGGCGTGTTCTGACTCCGCTCGGCTCCCGTGCTCCGCCGCGGCGCTCTGCCGCGTACCTGCTGGCGTCGGCGAGGCCCAGGCAGCGCCACTCACCACCTCCACCGCTCCCCGCCGGTCGGGAGGACGTCTGAGCTGCTGACTATCCGTGCTCGGGACAGGACGCCTCCGATGCCCGGCACCGGGTGCCGGTCCAGCGTCGGCCCACAGCGGTTCGCGCCTACCGTATCGATCTGGCGTCGACCCGTTCACGCCGCTCGAACGTTGGGCTTTCGTCCTCGCTCTACCGTTGTCACCGTGCCTCGGCTTCGTCGCGTGTACTTGGCGCCCCGATCTCGACCGCACCCGATCTGCCGACCGATTGCGCTCCGTGCTCGAACGGTCGTCTCCGCGAGCTCGTCATCGGTGAACCGAAGCCCTTCTCGCCGCTGGATCGCCGACAGTTCCGGTCTGGCCATTTCGTCTCGCGCGACGCGGTACACGTGCTGCCGACCTCTACGACGGCATACGATTCCCGCGGCGGCGCGGACCCGCCATTCCTCCGCAACGTCGCTCGGCCGATAGGGCGACCCGCACGTCGCAGGTCCTCCGGTCTCGGGGTTGATGACCCTCCGAGCGGCTCAGGCGGCTCCGGCCCGATCCGTATGATCGATCGAGGAGCGGCCGAGCGCTTCTGAGCGATTTGACCAAGGTTCTCGAGGAAAAGGAGCGGGTTGTCGTCCGCTTCGCGGGCGACTCGGGCGACGGCATACAGCTCGCCGGCAACCGCTTCGCCGCAGCGACCGCCCTGATCGGCAACGACCTGGTGACGCTGCCCGACTTCCCGGCCGAGATCCGGGCACCGGCGGGGACCCTGGCCGGCGTCTCGGCGTTCCAGATCCATTTCGCCTCCAGGGACATCCTCACCCCCGGCGGCCGCCCGAACGCGCTGGTCGCGATGAACCCGGCGGCACTGAAGGTGAACCTCCCCGAGCTGGAGCGCGGCGGCATCCTGATCCTCAACGAGGACGGGTTCACGAAGACCACGCTGCGCAAGGCCGCGTACGAGTCGAGCCCGCTCGAGGACGGGACGCTCGACGACTATCGGGTGTTTCGCGTCCCGATGACCTCGATGACCGTCCGCGCCACCGACGGGCATCGACGGGATCACCGCTCGCGAGGCGGCGCGCTCGAAGAACTTCTTCGCGCTCGGGCTGGTCTCGTGGATGTACAGCCGCCCGGTGGACGTGACGACGAGCTGGATCGAGCAGAAGTTCGCCTCCGCAGCCAGCCGGTGATGGAGGCGAACCTGGCCGCCTTCCGGGCCGGCCACAACTTCGGCGAGACGGCCGAGCTCTTGCAGGTCCACTACGAGGTCAAGCCCGCCCCCGCTCAGCCCGGCACCTACCGCAGCGTCAACGGGACGGAGGCGACGGCCCTGGGGTTGATCGCGGCGAGCGTCCGCAGCGGCCTGCCCCTGTTCCTCGCCAGCTACCCGATCACGCCCGCCTCCGAGCTCCTGCACGAGCTCTCGCGCCACCAGCGCTTCGGCGTTCGCACGGTGCAGGCCGAGGACGAGATCGCCGCCTCGAACATGGCGCTCGGCGCCTCCTTCGGCGGCCATCTCGGCGTCACGGTCACCAGCGGCCCCGGTATGGACCTGAAGGCGGAGACGATCGGCCTCGCCGTCGCCCTGGAGCTGCCGCTGCTGGTGATCGACACCCAGCGGGCCGGCCCCTCGACCGGGATGCCGACCAAGACGGAGGCCGCGGACCTGCTGATGGCGATCCACGGCCGGCATGGCGAGTCGCCGCTGCCGGTGATCGCTGCCGCGACCCCCGCCCAATGCTTCGAGGCGGTCTTCGAGTCGGTTCGGATCGCCGTCCGCTACCGCACGCCGGTGATCCTGCTCTCCGACACCTTCCTGGCCAACTCGTCCGAGCCCTGGTCCCTTCCCGAGGCCGCGGGCCTGCCGCGGATCGATCCGGGCTTCGCGACCGAGCCCAACCGCGACGAGGAGTTCTGGCCGTACGTGCGCGACGAGAGGCTGGCCCGCCCCTGGGCGCTGCCGGGGACCAAGGGCCTTCAGCACGTGGTCGGCGGGCTCGAGAAGGAGGACGAGACCGGCCACATCAGCTACGAGGCGGAGAACCACGCGCGCATGACCCGCCTGCGGGCCGAGAAAGTCGAGGGGATCGCATCCGACATCGGAGAGCTGGAGGTCGACGACCCCGAAGGCGCCGAGCTCCTGGTGCTCGGCTGGGGATCGACCTACGGTGCGATCACCGGGGCAGTCAGGCGAGTGCGGCGTCGCGGCAAGAAGGTGGCCGCCGCCCACCTCCATCACCTCAACCCGCTGCCTTCGAACACCGGCGAGGTGGTGCGCGCCTATCCCAAGGTGCTCGTCCCCGAGGCCAACACCGGGCAGCTCGTGAAGATCATCCGCGCGGAGTTCCTGGTCGACGCGCTCAGCTACACCAAGGTCGAGGGGCTGCCGATCTTCGCCGAGGAGCTCGACGAGGCGATCGTGGAGAGGCTATGAGCGAGGCATCCGGAAACGGCTCTGCGAGCAACGGCGGCGCTGGGACGCTGACCAAGAAGGACTTCGCCTCCGACCAGGAGACGCGCTGGTGCCCCGGCTGTGGCGACTACGCCATCCTGGCCACCGTCCAGCAGTTCCTTCCGGAGCTCGGGCTGCCGCCGGAGCGGATCGTCTGGGTGGCCGGGATCGGCTGCGCGGGCCGCTTCGCCTACTACATGGACACCTACGGGGTGCACGGAATCCACGGCCGCGCCCCGGCTCTGGCGACCGGCCTGTCGCTCGCCCGCCCGGACCTCTCGATCTGGGTCGTCACCGGCGACGGCGACGCGCTGTCGATCGGCGGCAACCACCTGATCCACGCGCTGCGGCGCAACGTGCCGATCAAGATCCTCCTGTTCAACAATCAGATCTACGGCCTCACCAAGGGCCAGTACTCGCCCACCAGCGAGGAGGGAAAGGTCACCAAGTCGACCCCCTTCGGCTCCCTGGATCACCCCTTCAACCCCATTGCGCTGGCCCTGGGGGCCGAGGCGACCTTCGCGGCGCGCACGGTGGACACCGACCGTGAGCACCAGGCCGAGGTGCTGCGCGCGGCCGCCGACCACCCGGGCGCGGCCTTCATCGAGATCTACCAGAACTGCAATGTGTTCAACGACGGCGCCTTCGACGCGGTGCGCGGGAAGGGCAGGGAGGCAAACCAGATCCGGCTCGAGCACGGCAAGCCCATCCGCTTCGGCGCCGAGGGCGAGCGCGGCGTGGTCCGCGCCGCCGACGGCCGCCTGGCGATCGAGGAGGTCTCGCAGGTGGGCGACGAGGCCCTGTTGGTCCACGATGCCCACGACCCGAACCCGAGCCTCGCCTTCTCCCTCGCCCACCTCAGCCAGCGGCCCAACGGCCCCACCCCGATCGGCGTCTTCCGCGCCTTCGAGCGGCCGCTCTACGGCGAGGGCATGGGACGGGAGCTGGAGGCCGCCCGTGAGGGCGTCGGCGTGGCCGAGCTGGACTCGCTGTTTCGCTCAGGCGACACCTGGACGGTCGAGTAGCGCCGGCCTCGTTGCTGCGCCGGCCCTCGCCGCCAGGCCGGGGACTACGGGTTCGCGCCGCGTGTACGACTGGCTCCTGTTCCTCCACGTCCTGTCGGGCTTCGCCCTGTTCGGGACGGTGGTCATCTTCAGCGCCTTCGCGCTCGGCGCGGCCACCGATTCGCGCCTGCTCGCGGTCGCCAACGCGCTCTGGAACGTTGGCGGGCTGGGCACCCTGGTGCTCGGGATCTGGCTGGCGCTCTACGTCGACGGCTACGGGATCTGGGATGGCTGGATCATCACCGCGATCGTGCTCTTTTCGATCGCCACCGAGCTGGGGCGGCGGGCTCAGCTCGGATACACGCCGGCGGCCGGGGGCGGCGAAGCCGGCGCGCGACGATCGGCGCCCCGCCGGCCGCCCTGATGCACTGGCTGCGGTCGCTCGTCATCCTCGCCCTGCTGGTCGTGATGATCTACAAGCCGGGGGCGTGACGTTGGTCGCGGCCATCCGCCCGGACGCCTGGGACTTCCCGCTCCTGCTCCACGTCCTCGGAGCGATGCTCCTGGTCGGGACGCTCGCCCTCGCCGCCTCGGCGCTGGTCCTGGCCTGGCGCGACGGCAGCGCCTCGCTGGTGCGCCTCGGCTACCGCTCCCTGCTGATCGGCGCGCTGCCGGCCTGGATCGTGATGCGGGGCGCCGCCGAGTGGATCGCCGACAAGGAGGGCCTGACCGGCGACGAGGTGCCCTCGCTGGGTGGACATCGGCTACAGCACCGCGGACTCCGGCTTCCTGCTGCTCGTGATCTCCACCGTGCTCGCCGGCCTCGCCCTTCGTCGCGCCCGCCGCAGCGAGGGGTCGGGCGGCGGCTTCAGCCGGGCTTCGACCGTGATCGTGTCACTGGCCTTGGTCGCCTATCTGGTGGCGATCTGGGCGATGACCGCGCAGCCGGTCTAAGAGACCGTCCGAAACCTCCACGCACGCCTGGCGGCACCGGGACCGCCATCCAGCGTCCTCGCCGGTTCGCGTGGCTGGGCCACGCTTCACCGGCTGCGTCCTTGGCTGCGCGCCCCGGCACTCGCCAGCCGCACGCGCGAGTTTTCGGACGGTCTCTGAGGAACTCCAGCTAGGTCTCTTCGACCAGGCCAGGGTCAGGAGGCGTGGGCTGGTCGGGCACCATCTCGACCACCCGTCCATTGCTCTCGAGACAGTGGGACACGGCCGGGGCATCAGCGAGCCCTCGACCGGAGTGACGGCCTCCCCACAGGACGGACAAACGTGAACGGACACGGACTCCTTTCCAATCCATCGCTACGGCCAGCAATCCATCGATTCGCCAGCCACCCAGCGATTCCCCCCTAACAAGAGACTCCGTCAGTGTACGCATATCGCCCCACGGCAAGTGCGGCGCCGCGTGGGATACTCGGCGGAGTGAGCCGTACGGCCACGCCAGGGCGGCGCTCCGCCGAGATCCAGGCGGAGCTCGGCAAGCTGCTGGGGCCCGGGCGCGGTTGGCCCGGCGACGGCGGCGTACCTCACGGACGCGACCGAGCTCCGCGGCATCAGGGGCAGCGCCGACGCCGTCGCCCTGCCGGCGACGACCGAGGAGGTGGCGGGCGCGCTCGCCTGGTGCTACGAGCACGAGGTGCCGATCGTGCCGCGCGGCGGCGGCACGGGCTTCGCGGCCGGCGCCGTGCCCCTGGACGGGGGCGTCGTCCTTGGCCTCGAGCGGATGACGAAGGTCCGCGCGTTCGAGCCGCTTCTGTGGCGAATCTGTGTCGAGGCGGGGCTGAGCACGGCCGAGGTGCGACGGCTGGCGCGCGAGAACGGCCTCTTCTTCCCGCCCGATCCCGGCGCCGCCGAGCAGTCGCAGATCGGCGGCAACGTCGCCACCAACGCCGGCGGCCCGCACGCCTTCAAGTACGGGGTCACGGGCGCCTGGGTGACCGGGCTGGAGGCGGTGGTCCCACCGGCGAGATCGTCCGGATCGGTGGAGCGATCCGCAAGGACGTGGCCGGCTATGACCTGAAGAGCCTCCTGATCGGCTCCGAGGGAACGCTTGGCGTGATCACCGCGGCCTGGCTCAAGCTCCTGCCGGCACCCGAGGCGGCGCTGCCCGTGGTGGCCTTCCACACCGGCGCCGAGGCGGGCTGCCGGGCGATCGAGGGCGTGCTGGGTGCGGGCTTGACGGTGGCGGCGCTCGAGTACCTGGACGGCGGCGCCCTCGCCGCGGCCGGGGGCTCGTTCCCGGGCGGCATTCCTCCCGGCGCCGGCTTCATGGTGCTCGCCGAGGCCGACGGCGCCGAGGCCGAGGCCGAGCGCCTTCAGCGCGAGCTGGTTGAGGCCATGGGCATCGGCGCGCTCGACGTGCGAGCGCCCCTGGGGCGCCGCGAGGTGGAGGCGGTCTGGCGATGGCGCGACGGCGTTTCGATCGCGATCGAGGCACGGCGCGGCGGGAAGGTGAGCGAGGACATCGTGGTGCCGCTCGACCGCCTCCGGGAGGCGATCGAACAGACGGTCGCGATCGGGGAGCGATACCGTCTGGAGGCCTGCAGCTGGGGCCATGCCGGCGATGGAAACCTGCACTCGGCCTTTCTCGTCGCGCCCGGCGACAGCCGGGAGCTGGAGCGGGCGCACGGGGCGGCCGACGAGCTGTTCGAGCTCGCGGCGCGGTTGGGGGGATCGATCTCGGGTGAGCACGGCGTCGGTTGGGTCAAGCGGGGCCAACTGGCGCGCCAGTGGCCGCCGCGGGCGATCGAGCTGCACGAGGCCGTCAAGCGGGCCTTCGACCCCAAGGGCCTGCTGAACCCCGGCAAGAAGATCGCTGCGCTCTCAGCCCGTGGCCGGCTTCGACCGGGTGTCCGTCGCGTTGCCATGTGCCCACGCCGCCGTGGCCGACGTGGATCACCGAGTCGTGGCCCTCGCGCTGGAGGATGGAGGCGGCCAGCCCGCTGCGCTTGCCGCCGCTGCAGACGGTGGCGATCGCCTGGCCGCTGGGCAGCTCGCCGAGTCGCTCGATCAGGTGGGCGTAGGGCACGTGGACCGAGCCGGGAATGTGGCCCTCGGCGAACTCGTCGCCGTCCCGGACGTCGAGCACCACGATCGCTGGATCGCTCGCGAGCCGCTCGGCAAGGGCGTCGGGATCGATCAGCTCGACCCGCTTCACCGGACGCTCCTCTCTGCGCCAGGCGGTCATGCCGCCCTGGAGGAAGCCGCGAACGCGGAGGCCGACGGACGCCAGCAGCTCGGCCGCCTCGAGCTCGTAGCCGTCGGAGGCGGCGACGACGATCAGCTCCACGTCCTCGCGGACGACCCTGGCCACCTTGGTGGCGAAGCCGGTGTCGTAGGCCGAGGCGCTGATCGCCCCGGGGATGTGGGCCTCGTCGAACTGCTCGTTCGTCCGCGCGTCGACCAGGATCGCGCCCTCGGCGATCGCCACCTCCACCGCTCGAGGGGTGAGCGGCGCGGGCATTCCCAGCTCCTCGACCAGCGGTCCGCGGTTCAGCGCCACGATGTGCTCGACGTTGGGCGGGCGCTCCCCGAGCTGGTCGAGCGTGGCGTCGATGAACGATTCCGGGCGTGGAGGCCGGAGGGCGGGGTTGTGCTGGCGCTCGAAGCCGATCGTCGATGACGTCTTGTTGTCGATCGCGGAGCTCCCGCACATCGATCCGCCGAGATGGCCGGGCCAGACCTCCACGTCATCGTCCAGGGTCAGCAGGCGCCTGTGCAGCGAATCGAAGATCGCCTCCGCGCCGTCGCGGGGCTCGACCGCCAGATCCGGGCGCGCGACGTCGCCGATGAACAGCGAGTCGCCGGTCAGGACCGCCCAGGCATCGTCGGCGCGAGCGGCATCGTGCAGCACGAACGAGGTGTGCTCGGGGCGGTGGCCGGGCGTATGCACCGCCTCGATCTCCAGGTTGCCCATGCGAAGCCTCCAGCCGTCGGCGAACGGCTCGTGCGGATACTCGGCCCCGGCGAGCTCGTGGATGTGGATCGTCGCCCCGGTGGCCCTGGCCAACCGGCCGTGCCCGGAGACGTGGTCGGCGTGGTTGTGGGTCTCGAGCACGTGCTCGATCCGAACGCCGTGAAGGCGGCTCAGCCGCAGGTAGGGATCGATGTCCCACTGGGGATCGACCACCGCGGCCACGCCGCCGTCGCCAACCAGGTACGAGCCGCAGGCGAGGTCCTCGTGGATGACCTGGCGAAAGAGCACCAGTTCCGACTCTAGTCCTCCTCTAGTCCTCCGGAGGAACACCGAAGCATGTGACATCAAATGGTGTAACATGCGCCTATGGAAAGCCGATGCCGCCGAACAGGCCGCCGCCACCGTGAACGGCGACAAGGTGCCCGACACCGCCGCGTTCAGCCTCGAGCTGAGTGAGGACCAGCGGGAGATCCGCGACTGGGTGCATGGGTTCGCCGAGCAGGTCGTCCGCCCGGCCGCCGCCGAGTGGGACGAGCGCGAGGAGACGCCGTGGCCGATCATCCAAGAGGCGGCGAAGATCGGCCTCTACGGCTTCGAGTCGCTCGCCCAGTTCTGGTCCGACCCGACCGGGCTCCAGCTTCCGATCGCCAACGAGGAGCTGTTCTGGGGCGACGCAGGAATCGGGCTCTCGATCATGGGCACGACCCTGGCCGTGGCCGGGATCTATGCGTCCGGGACGCCCGACCAGCTGGTCGAGTGGGTGCCGCAGTGCTACGGGACGCCCGAGGAGCCGAAGGTTGCCGCCTTCTGCTCCTCGGAGCCCGACGCCGGGTCCGACGTTTCCGCCATCCGCACCTCCGCGCGCTACGACCAGGGCAAGGACGAGTGGATCCTCAATGGCCAGAAAGCCTGGGCGACGAACGGCGGAATCGCCGACGTCCACGTCGTGATCGCCAGCGTCGATCGCGAGCTGGGCTCGCGTGGTCACGCCGCCTTCGTGGTCCCGCCCGGGCGGAGGGGCTCGAGCAGGGCGCCAAGGTGAAGAAGCACGGCCTGCGGGCCTCGCACACGGCCGACGTCCACCTGGACGACTGCCGGGTGCCGGGCTCGTGCCTGCTCGGCGGCAAGGAGAAGCTCGACGAGCGCCTTGCCCGCGCCCGCGAGGGCAAGGGATCACGTGGCCAGGCCGCGATGCGGACCTTCGAGGTCTCGCGGCCGACGGTCGGCGCCCAGGCCCTCGGAATCGCGCGCGCGGCGTACGAGTACGCGCTGGACTACGCCAAGCAGCGGGTGCAGTTCGGCAGGCCGATCGTCGAGAACCAGGCGATCGCCTTCACGCTCGCCGACATGAGGACGGAGATCGACGCGGCCCGCATGCTCGTCTGGCGCGCTGCCTGGATGGGGCGCAGCGGCAAGGACTTCGACGCCGCCGAGGGTTCGATGTCCAAGCTGAAGGCCGGCGAAGTGGCGGTCTGGGTAACCGAGCGAGCGATCCAGATCCTCGGCGGCAACGGCTACACCCGCGAGTACCCGGTGGAGCGGATGCACCGCGACGCCAAGATCTACACCATCTTCGAGGGCACCTCGGAGATCCAGCGGCTGGTGATCTCCCGAGCGATCTCGGGAGCACGGATCCAATGAGAGAGGAGCAGCAGGTGACCGAGGCGCAGGACGCAACCGGTGCGATCGATTTCTCGTCGCTCGATCCGCAGCAGGTGGCAGGGACGATCTCGTCCGCCACCGACGAGCAGCTTCGCGAGGCCCTCAGCGGGCCGCAGCGCGAGGCGATCATCGGCGAGGTCTTCCGCCGCATGGAGCAGCACTTCAAGCCGAGCAGCGCCACGGGAGTGGACGCGGTGGTCCACTGGAAGGTGACCGGCCCTTCCGATGGCGCCCTCGACCACTACGAGGTCGTGCTCCGCGACGGCAGCCTGCACCGTGGGCAAGGACCCCCAGCACGAGCCGCGCGTCACCCTGATGCTGGACGCGGTCGACTTCATGCGGCTCGTGACGGGCAATGCCGCCGGCCCGATGCTGTTCATGAGCGGCAAGCTCAAGATCGAGGGCGACCTGATGTTCTCGACTCAGATCCAGTCGATGTTCACGATCCCCGGGTAGCCGTTCGACCGGTAGGGTGTGCGCAGGCACGCCCAGCCCGGCACTCGCCAGGGTCTCGTCGACCAAGGAGACCCGTGACAACGGACAACGAACTCATTCAGCCCGTCGCGCACGAGACCGCCGACCGGATCATCACCGGCCTGGTCACCGCCGTCCCCTTCCTGCTGCTCGCCGTCGCCGCCTGGCAGGTGTGGAACGAGGCGCTTGCATGGCGCGACCTGGCGATCCTCGGCGTCCTCTACCTCGTCACCGGCCTCGGGGTCACGGTCGGCTTCCATCGACTGCTCACCCACCGCAGCTTCAAGACCAGCCAGGCGCTGCGGGGGATACTCGCGGCCCTGGGATCGGCGGCGATCGAGGGGCCGGTGATCTCCTGGGTCGCCGACCACCGCAAGCACCACACCTTCGCCGACGAGAAGGGCGACCCGCACAGCCCCCACGTCGGGCACGGCGGCGGTTGGCGCGGCACCCTCCGGGGGCTGTTCCATGCCCACATGGGCTGGCTGTTCATCCACACCGAGCGCGGGGCGAAGCGGCGCTTCGCGGGCGATCTGATGGACGACCCGGTGATCAGCTTCGTCGATCGGACGTTCTTCCTCTGGGCCGTGCTCGGGCTCCTGGTCCCTTCGCGCTCGGCTACGCGATCGGCGGCACGCTGGTGGCCGGGCTCACCGCTCTGCTCTGGGGCGGCGCGGTTCGCGTCTTCCTCTTGCATCACTTCACCTACAGCATCAACTCCGTCTGCCACGTGTTCGGGCGGCGGCAGTTCGCGACCGACGACCAGTCGCGAAACGTCATCTGGCTCGCCCTGCCCACGTTTGGGGAGGCCTGGCACAACAACCACCACGCGTTTCCCACCTCGGCGGTCCACGGTCTGCGCCGCTGGGAGCTCGATCCCTCCGCAGCCGTGATCTGGTCGCTCGAGCGGCTGGGCCTGATCTGGGACGTGAACCGGATCAGCCCCGAGCGCCAAGCGGCCAAGGCGGCCGAGGCCTGAGCGCGCACACCCGAGCGGGGGCGGGCTGCGGCGAACGGCGACGGGGCTCGCGGCGCGGTCGTGGTCACGGGAAGCTCGACCGGGATCGGGCGAGCATGCGCGCTCCACCTGGATCGCCTGGGCTTCAAGGTCTTCGCCGGCGTGCGCACCGACGAGGACGGGGAGCGGCTCCGGGGCGAGGCCTCCGGGCCGCTCGAGCCGCTGATCCTGGACGTCACCGAGCCGGAGCACATCTCGCGCGCCGCCGACCGAGTCTCCGAGGCGACCGGGGCCAGCCTTGCGGGCCTCGTGAACAACGCAGGAATCGGGGTGGGGGGGCCGCTCGAGCTGCTGTCCGTGAGCGACTTCCGCCACCAGATCGAGGTGAACCTGATCGGCCAGGTCGCGGTGACCCAAGCCTTCATCCCGGCGCTGCGGCAAGCCCGCGGGCGGCTGGTCTTCATCAGCTCGATCGGCGGCCTGCTCGCCACTCCGTACATGTCCCCGTACCACGCTTCGAAGTTCGGGATCGAGGCGGTCGGCGACGTGCTGCGCCTGGAGCTGCGCCGGTTCGGCGTCCAGGTCTCGATCGTCGAGCCCGGGTCCATCGCGACTCCGATCTGGGAGAAGGGCCAGGCGACCGCCAGGGCGGTCCGCGGCGACCTCTCGGCTGAGGGTCAGGAGCTGTACGGCGAGTCGCTCGCGCGCACCGAGAAGGTGCTGGGGCAGACCGCGGGGCGCGGCGCACCGCCGGAGAAGGTCGCCAACGTGGTCGCCCATGCGCTGACCGCGAGCAGGCCTCGGACGCGCTATCTGGTCGGCGCCGACGCCAAGGCGATGGCCACTCTCGCCAAGCTGCTCCCCGATCGCCTTCGCGATCGCCTGGTGGCCCGCGCGACCGGCCTCGGACAATCGTCCAATTAGGCGTTTTGGGCCTCGTGTCGGACGGCGGGCTGCCGATGACGTGTGTGCACATCCATCAACTGCGGGGACGCCAATAGGCGTCCTCGCGGGGCACCTCCTCATGTCGAAGCGGGACGCTGGGCGAGCGTCCCGCTTCACGTTTGGCAGTGCTTAGCGGCGCCGCTCCGCCACGACCTCGTCCCGGCGCAAACGCAGCCCGCCGACGCAGGAGCGCGAGCGCGCCGCCCAGGGCGACGAAGATCCCGTAGCGCAGGTGGATGCCAGTGCGGCCCGAGATCTGATCGGGCTTGTCGAGCATCAGGTAGCCGACCAGGACCGCCGCCCACGCCTCCCGCCACGGCGAGCAGGCTCCCCTCGCGCAGCGGGCGCGGCAGGTCATACCCGCCCGCGCAGCGCGCGATCAGGTACAGCGCCGCGCCCACGGTGAGCAGCAGCGCGAGCTGGCCCAGGCCGAACGAGTCGAATCCGGTATGGGAGAGGCCGCCGAGAACTCGATCCCGTACCAGGGAAACAGCATGCTGCCCGGCACGGCGAGCGCCCCGAGCGCCGCCAGCCGCGCCGGAGGCGGCAGCGAGCGAAACAGCTCAGTCCACCGGCGGTGGCTCAAGCGCAGCGCTCACCAGCTCGATCACACGCGCAGCGGGCGCTGATTCGGCGGATCGCGTCGGCGGCGCCCGGGCTGTGAGATCGGGCCCCGTTCCCGCCGCGGTTTCCACGATCCGCGCCTCGGGATCAGCGCCTCGGTCGAGCCTGCGGCGCTCGTCTGCGGGTGGCAGCCAAGGTCCCGCGACGTCGGCGGCGACGAGGATCCAGAGGCGGGCCCCCGTCTCCCGGGCCGCCGCCGTGGGGTCGTCCTCCGCCCAGGCGCGAACCCGTGCAACCGCGGCCTCCTGCGGGCAGTAGGAGATCTGGAAGCCGACCCGCTCGCGCAGCTCCGCCTCGGACATCTGCGCGTTGGTCGCGCTCAGCAGGGTGCGAAGCGCGCCCCTGTAGTCGCGCTCGAGCATCTTGATGAAGGCGCCCACGACGGTGTCCGAAGCGATCATCCCCTCGCTGCCCTCGAAGTGCATGCGCGCGAATGGGGCGGTGCCCAGGGCCACCACGGCGGCCACCAGGTCGGTGCGAGAGCGGCGAGGCGCGCGCCCCGGTTGGCGCCGTCGGCGGTGCAGATCACCACGGCTTCACCGCCCGCCTCCTCGAGGATCGCCTCGAGGTCAGAGCAATCCGTCTCCATGTCATAGGGACCGGCGCGGGTGGACTCCCCGGTCCCGCGCGCGTCGCTGGTCACGACGCGGTGATCGCGTGCGAGGTCCGAGAGCAGGGCTTCGTAAACGCCCGGATGTCCCCGAGCAGTGGGGAGCCAGCACCACCAGCGGGCCCTCGCCCCGCTCCTCCCAGTGGAGCTCGACTCCGTCGGGACGCTCGAGTCTGGCCACTGCTCAGGCGGGCGTCGCGCGAAGCGGCGCGGTCACCCGGCGGACGATCGACGCGGTCAGGTCGGCCGGCTCATGATTCCGCCCTCGATCTCCTCCACGTGCGCCTCGGGGAACAGCTGGCGCGAGAGCTCCGCGGCCTCCCTGCCCGCCGGAAACCAGCCGCCGCCGGTGTTGTCCGCGCACAGCAACCAGAGCTTCTCGCCGGAGGCGCGGGCCGCCTCCAGCGAGTCGTCCTCCACCCAGGCGCGCAGCCGGGCCACCGCCGTCTCCTGGGGCTGGTACTCGGTCTGCAGGCGAACTCGCTCGCGGATCTCCTCCTCGCTCATCTGCGGGTTGCCGGCGGTGACCAGGGAGCGGATCGCGCCCCGATAGTCGGTCTCGCACATGCTCAGGAAGGCGTCGACCACGGTGTCGGAGGAGGCCATCGCCTCGGAGCCCTCCAGCCTCTTCCGTCCCGCGGGCATGCCGCCCGGGGTCACCATCGCCTCGACGAGCTCCGGCCGCTCGGCGCAGACCCGAACGGCGCGGTTGCTGGCGTCGCCCAGACCCACGATCACCGCCGCTTCGCCGCTCGCCTCGATCACCGCCGCGAGGTCCTCCGACCCGGTGATCATGTCGTGGGGCCCCGCGCGGGTTGACTGGCCGGCGCCACGATCGTCATAGCGAACGATGCGGTGGTCGCGCACCAGCTCGGCGGCGATCGGGTCGTACACGGAGGGATGAAAGATGGAGTAGGGGGCCAGGACCACCAGCGGGCCCTCGCCCCGCTCCTCCCAGTGGATCTCGATCCCCTTCCTCGCGCTCAATCAAAGGCACGAGAGCGATTCTCCCAGGTGCGCACGGGTAACGGATATCGTGAGCTTCGTTTCCACCCAAGGAGGGAGCAGATGAGCGAGATCGCCACGGGCGCCGACATCATGGCCGAGGAGAACGCCGACAAGCGGCACCAGATCGTAGGCCTGCTCGAGACCGCCTACTGGATGGAGATCGAGACCGTGATGAGCTACATCGCCGGTTCCGTGAACCTGGATGGCGTCCGAGCGCAGGAGATCAAGGAGTCGCTGGAGCAGGACGTCACCGAGGAGCTGGGCCACGCCCAGCAGTTCGCGCAGAGGATCAAGGAGCTCTACGGGGTCGTCCCCGGCTCGGAGGGATTCGAGCGCCAGCAGTCCTATCTCCAGCCCCCCGAGCATCAGACCGACGTCGTGCACGTGATCAAGGGCGTGATCGCGGCCGAGGCGGGCGCGATCGAGCACTACAGCCGCATCATCGCCGAGACCGACGCCGTTGATCCGGTGACCCAGGACATGGTCATCGACATCCTCCGCGACGAGCAGGGGCACCTGCGCCTGTTCGAGGGCTTCCTGCGCGAGTACGAGGCCGAGGGCCTCGCCTGAGCCCGGCCGCTAGGCCGGCAGCAGCTTGAGGGCCAGCTCGGCGAGGTGGTCGACCCCGTGGCTCTCGGCCTCCGCCGCGGCCAGCTCGAGCGCCCGGCGCGCCTCCTCCGGGTGCGACTCGCGCAGCAGGCGCCCTCGTAGGTACTCACAGCGGGCGGCATCGAGCGGCCGGCCCAGCCCCTGCCACGCTTCGCGGGCCTCGGTCAGCGCCGCGCTCGCCTCGTCCGGGTCGGCCGCCACCGCACCCCGGGCCTCGAGGCTCGCGGCCTTGCCGACCGGGTAGCGCAGCCGGTCAGCGAGGCGCTCCGCCTCGTCGGCGGCCTCGCGGGCGGCGTCGAGCCGCCCTGACACGGAAAGGTTCACGGCGCGGGAGGAGATCGCCTCCACCGACTGGGCGACCAGTCCCGCGCGCTCGCAGAGGTCGAGCGCGCGCGCCAGCTCGGTGTCGGCGTCCGCGTAGTCGCCGCGTTGGCGCAGCGTCTGGCCAAGCCAGAAAAGCGACTGGAAGGCAACCTCGGAGCGGCCCACCTGCTCGGCGAGCTCAGCGGCTTGGCGGAGCCCCTTCACCGCCTCGTCGAACTGCCCCTCGCGCCAGCGCAGTATGCCGCGCATCATGTACGGGAAGCAGAGCTTGCCCGTCAGGCCTTCCCGCTCGGCGAGCTGCCCGGATGCCTCGGCCTCGCGCTCCACCGCGTCCCAGTCGCCGCTGTGCGCGGCGAGCTGCGCCAGCGCCGCGTGCAGCTCGACCTTGGACGGCAGGTCGCCTGTCTGCTCGGCCAGCTCCAGCGCCTCCTGGTAGGCGGCGCCGGCCCCCTCGTAGTCGGCCTCCGAGATCTCCAGGTGATAGCCCAGTGTGAGCAGCGCCCGGACCGCCTCGGCCGGGTCGGACTCGCGCGCGAGCTCGACCGAGCGCTCCAGGTTCTGGCGGGCGCGCTCGGAGTCGCCGATGCGGCCGAAGACGCGGCCGAAGATCCCGTGTGCGCGGCTTGCCGCCGCCGCCTCGCCGAGTCGCTCCGCCAGTCGCAGCGCCTTCTCGGACGCGTAGATGGCGAGCATGTTGTCGCCTGTGTGCATGTAGAGCGAGGCGGCCTCTTCGTACAGCCGCACCAGCTCGAGGCACGGGGGGCCGTCCTTGAGCAGGTCGATCCCCTTCTGGTAGTGCTCGATCGACCCCTCGCGGTCGCCCTTGTGCCAGAGCCCGGCGCCGATCTTGCGGTGCAGGTCGCCGACCCTGGCCAGGTCCTCCTCCCGACGATGGAAGTCCAGGCACTCTCGCCAAACGTCGGTGGCCTGGTCCACACGGCCGAGCCGCAGCGCGACGTCGCCGAGCTTCTCGTCGATCCGGGCGCGGAGTGCGGGATCCACTCGCGGGGAGCCGGGGCCGTCGGGCAAGGACAGCGCGGTCTCGTAGTGGCTCAGGGCCTCCTGGTTGGAATACAGGGAGGCGGCGGCGTCGCCCGCCGCCTCGAGCGCCGACAGTGCCTTCTGGTTGATGCGCTCGAGCTCCGACTGCTCGATCTCGGCGTCCGCGCCAAGCGCGGCGGCCCTGCCGTAGTGGTCCGCGACCATCGCCACCACGCCCTCCGAGCGGTCGGCGGCCCGTTCCTCGATGAAGCCGCCCACCTGGGCGTGCTTCCACGCCCGCACCGACTTCGGCAGCGTCGAGTACGCGACGTCGCGGATCAGCACGTGCTTGAACGCGTACTCGTGCTCCCCGGCGAGTCGGCTCCCGGCGCTCGGCACCACGAGGTCCTTCTCCTGCAGCGCGGCGAGAGCGTCGTGGAGGTGGATGCCCTCCTCCTGCTCGATCCCGGCGAGCGAGCCCTCCCAGAAGGTCTGCCCGACCACCGAGGCATGCTGCAGCACGCGCCGCTCCGGCGCGGACAGCGAGTCGAGACGGGCCGCGAGCACGGCATGCACGGTCTCGGGGAGCGTCTGGACGTCCTTCGCCCCCTCCTCGCGGATCCGGTTGACCATCTCCTCCGCGAACAGGGGGTTGCCGGCGGAGCGCTCGGCGACCTGGGGCACCAGCTCTCCCTGGCCGTTGGCTCCGGTGCCGTTCCCGTCGGGGAGCAGGGCGGCGACCAGCTCGCGCGTCTCGTCCTGGGTCAGCGGCTCGAGCGAGATCGTGGTTGCGTTGCGCCGCCCGCCGCCCCAGCCCGGGCGGCGGTCGAGCAGCTCGTCGCGAGCCAGGCAGACGATCAGGGCGGGGCCGCGCACCCAGCGCGCCAGGTACTCGATCAGGTCGAGCATGCCCTCGTCGGCCCAGTGGATGTCCTCGAGCGCGATCACCACCGGGTGTTGCCGGCTCACCGCCTCGACCAGGGAGCGCACCGCGGAGAACAGGCGGTCGCGGGTCTGCTGCGCGTCGTCCACGTCGTGCACGCCGGTCGGCATCGCGTGCTCGGCCGGAGGCTCGATGCCCAGCGGGCGAGCGATCGTCGCGGCGATCCGTACCGGCGGCTCGTCGGTCTCGGCGTCGGAGACGACCGACTCGACTCCCCGCAGGAGCTTCGCCCAGGCCACGTCGGAATCGTCGGTGTCGACCAGCTCGAACTGGTCGCGGAGGATCTCGCCGAGCGCCCAGTAGGCGAGCCCGGCGCCGTAAGCGGGGCACCGCCCGACCCGGAAGGCCGGCTTCTCCGGCCGCGCGCTCGTCTGCGCCTCCAGCTCGCGCAGAAGGCGCGACTTGCCGACCCCGGCCTGGCCGATCACCGTGACCAGATGCGGGCGGCTCTCGCGGCCCACCCGGTCGAACAGCGACGTCAGCAGCGCCGACTCGTCCTCGCGGCCGATCAGGGGCGCCTCGCTGCGGGCGCCCCGGGTGGCCGGGCCGGGGATCAGGATGCGGGCGGCCTCCCACGCCGGCACAGGCTCGGACTTGCCCTTCAGGACCAGCGGCTCGAGCTCGGAGTACTCGATCGCGCCGCGGGTCAGACGGTGGGTGATCTCCCCGACGGTGACGCTTCCCGGGCGTCGCCGCCGCCTGTAGCCGGGCGGCGACGTTGACCGCATCGCCCATCACCGTGTAGCCGTCGCCGACCTGGCCGGCCAGCACCTCGCCGGAGTTGATCCCGACCCGCAGCAAGAAGTTGGCGCCGGCCGCCTCCGCGGCCGCCCCCGCCATGTCCTTGTTGATCTCCTCCATCGCGGCCTGCATCGCCGAGGCCGGCGCGCACGGCGCGCTCCGGGTCGTCCTCGTGCGAGACCGGGGCGCCGAAGACCGCCATCACGTTGTCGCCGATGTACTTGTCCACCGTGCCGCCGTAGCGCACGACCTCCTGACCCAGCCGTCGCAGCGCCCGGTCCACGATCGACTTCACGGCCTCGGGGTCCATGCGCTCGGCGACCGCCGTGTAGCCGGACAGGTCGGCGAACAGCACGGTTGCCTTGCGGCGCTCCTCCGGCAGAGCGCCCGCGCCGGGCGAGCCCCAGGCCGGTGCGGCCACGCCCGGGAGCTGGCCGCCGAACAGCCCTCCGCGCTGGGCGGGAGGGGCCGCCCCTGGGCCGCTGCCCCGGGCGGGGAGGGAGGCTGCGGCGTCGTCCCCGGCGGGGGCGCCACCACGCCCGATCCGCCTGCCCCGAGCCCGGTCCCGCACTCGATGCAGAACTTTGCGCCCGGCGGGTTCTCGGTGCCGCAGGTCGGGCAGCTCGCCGACAGCGTCTCGCCGCATGACATGCAGAAGCGAGCCCTCTCGGGATTCTCAGTTCCGCAGCCGGGGCAAGCTCCTCCGCCCACGTGACGAACGATACGCATTCGTCGCCGCGGCCCTATGTGAGATCCGTCACGGTGAACGGCGCTCGACAACGGGCGACAGACGTCCAGGCCCATCAGGGGCGTTCGCTACCCTGGCGCGTCTGACCGATGCCCGAAGTCCGGCCTGAAAGAAGGGAGCCTGACTTGACCCGTATCCGAGCCCGCGCCGCGATCCTCGCGCTGATCTTCGTCCTGCCCGCCGTGGCGGCGGGCTGCAGCGATGACGGCGGCGGTGGCAGCGAGGACCCGAGCGCAGGTTCTCGAGCAGACCTTCAACGACGCGGAGCAGATCACCAGCGGCCAGCTGGGGATCAGCCTGGACGGCTCGGCCGAGGGCGACCAGTCGGGGAGCCTGACGGCGACGATCGAGGGACCGTTCCAGAGCGACGAATCCGACCCGACGGCCTTCCCACAGCTTGATCTGAGCGCTGACGTCAGCGCCTCCGGGGAGGGCCAGAGCTTCGACTTCGACGGCGGCCTGATCGTCACCGAGGAAAACGCCTTCGTCGAGTACCAGGGGCAGGCGTATGAGGTCGGGGCGTCCATCTTCCGAGCGCTTCAAGGCCCTCTACGCAACGGTCACGCCCGGCAGGGCGCAGTCCAACAGACGCCTCCCCTCGATCTTCGAGCAGTTCGGGGTCGACCCTCAGACCTGGCTGACAAACCTCTCCAACGAGGGATACCGAGGACGTGGAGGGGACCGAGACCATCCACATCCACGGCGACGCCGATATCGAGCAGATCTTCTCCGACTTCGCGAAGATCGCCGAGCGGGTGCCCGGGAACGCGGCGCCGACGGTCGACCAGGGGCAGCTCGATCAGGTGAAGAGCGCGATTCAAGAGGCCACCCTGGACGTGTACTCGGGCAAGGACGATCACGTCCTGCGCAGGCTGTCGCTGTCGCTGACGATCGAGCCGCCGGCAGACGCCGAGGGCTCCACGGTCGAGCACGCGTCGACGTCGACCTCTCAGTCACGCTGAGTGACGTCAACGAGCCCCAGGAGATCTCTGCACCGCAGGACGCCCAGCCGATCTCCGGCCTGCTCAGCGACCTCGGCCTCGGTGACCTCGGCCTGATCGACGTCCGGTGGGTCGAACGGCGGGGTGGGCGGCGGGGGGTCCCGCCCCCGCCTACCTGGACTGCATCCGGGACGCCACGACCTCGGACGACATCAGGAAGTGCGCCGGAGCTGCAGTAGCTCCGCCAGACCGCTCGGCAGCGGCTGGAGGCGTAGGCGGAGGCTACCGGCGCACTCGAAGTTTCGGTCGTACAGCTCGTCGAGGCGGGTGAGCTCGTCCGTCGGTCAGGTCCGGGACGTCGGCGGCGCCGGCGTACTCGCGAAGCTCGGACTGGTTGGTGATCGTCGGGATCACGACCGTCATCTGAGGCTGGGCCAGGATGAAGCGGAGGGCCGCCTGGGCCATCGTGCGCCCCGTCTCAGGCCCGCAGAGAAAGCGAATCCGCTCGATCTTCTCGAGGCCTTCGACCAGCCACTCGCGCGGGCCGGTGGCGACGGTGGTCGCCGGGCCCGAAGCTCGTCTCCGGGGTCAGGGTGTCGTCCAGCAGCCCGGACGAGGTCGGGACCCGTGCGATCACGCCGACGCCGTGGTCGGCGGCGGCCGCCATGAACGCGCGGCCCGGATCCTGCTCGAGCAGGTTGTAGACGGTCTGCACGGAGGCGATCTGGCGCCCGGAGATCGCTCGCAGGCCCTCCTCCCGCCAGCCGATCGCGGGCCCGAGGGCGACGCCGTACTGGGCGATCTTGCCCTCGGCGCGCAGCTCATCGAGGGTCGCGAAGCACTCGTCCGAGTCGATCGCCTCCAGGCGTGGGTTGTGGAGCTGGTAGAGGTCGAGATGGTCGGTGCGCAGCCGCCTCAGGCTCGCCTCCAGTGCGCGCCGCACGAACGGGCCGTCCCAGCGCTGTGGCCGCTCCCCTTCGGAGTGCTCCTGGCGGCCCTCCTCGAGGACGTACCCGAACTTGGTCGAGAGCTGGATCCGGTCCCGGTGCGGGCCGAGCACCCGGCCCACGAGCTCCTCGTTCGCGCCCTGTCCATAGGCGTCGCCCGTCTCGAAGAAGGTGATGCCGAGGTCGAGCGCCTCGAGCAAGAGGCGCTCGCCCGCCTCCTCGCTCACCTCGCCCCACCAAGTCGAGCCGAGCGCCCAGGTCCCGAAGCCGATCTCCGATGTCTCGAGGTCGGTGTCGCCGAAGCGGCGCGTCCTCACGCGGGGCAGTCTAGAAGAGGGCCGCTGCGGCCCGACTGACCACACGACCCCATAGGCTCCCGGCGCGATGGCGAGTGGCGGCTCAAACCAGGCGCGCGGTCCGGGCTTCCTGCTCACGGCGCAGGGCTGGCCGTACCTGCTGGTGCCGTTCATCCCGGCTCGCGGTCGGGCTCGAGCTCGCCCACGCCTCGCCGACCGTGATCTTCATCACCGCGGCGCTGGGAATCATCCCCACCGCTGCGCTCATGGGCCGCGCGACGGAGGAGCTGGCGGCTCGGTCGGGCCCCGGAATCGGCGGGCTCTCGAACGTCACCTTCGGCAACGCGCCGGAGCTGATCATCGCCCTGTTCGCGCTGAACGAGGGCCTCCAGGAGGTCGTCAAGGCCTCGATCGTCGGCTCGATCATCGGCAACATCCTGCTGGTGCTCGGCGCGGCGATGCTGGTCGGGGGGATCGGCCGCGATCGTCAGACGTTCAACGCCACCGCCGCCAACGTGCAGTCGCTGATGCTGCTCCTCGCCGCCGCCGCGCTGGTGATGCCCGCGATCTTCGAGCTGGTCGAGGGTCAGGGCTTGCCGTCGGCTGAACGCCGAGCGGGTCGACTACGGCTCCACGGTCGAGCAGCTCTCGCTCGCGGTCGCGTCGTGCTCACCGCCACCTACATCGCCGGCCTGCTCTTCTCGCTCAAGACGCACAGCGACCTCTTCAACCCGCCATACGATCGGCAGGAGGAGGCCGCCTTCGGCTGGTCGGCGCGCCGCTCGGTGTCGATGCTGGCGATCGCCGGGGTGGCGGTGGGGGTGATGTCCGAGATGCTCGTCGGGTCGATCAGCGAGGCGTCCGAGTCGGTGGGCCTGAGCGAGTTCTTCATTGGCGTGATCGTGATCGCGATCGTCGGCAACGCGGCCGAGCACTGGGTGGCGGTGCTGGTCGCATACAAGGACAAGATGGACCTGGCCGTCAACATCGCGATCGGCTCCAGCGCCCAGGTGGCGCTGTTCGTCGGCCCCGATGCTGGTCTTCGCCTCGTTCCTCATCGGGCCGGAGCCGATGGCGCTGGTCTTCAACGGATTCGAGCTTGGGGCGGTGCTGATCGCGGTCCTGATCGCCAGCAACGTCACGCACGAGGGCGAGTCGACCTGGTTCGAGGGCGTGCAGCTGCTCGCCATCTACCTGATCCTCGGCCTCGCCTTCGGCTTCGCCTAGTCACCGGGCGCCTCGAATGGGAACGGCGATCCTCCTGCTGGCCAGCTTCGCGGTCATCCTCGCCGGCGCCCTGCTGTTCACCAATGCGGTCGAATGGGCTGGCCAGCGGCTCGCCCTCGGGCGAGGGAGCGGTGGGCAGCCTGCTCGCCGCGGTCGGAACCGCGATGCCGGAGACCCTGATCCCGATCGTCGCCGTGATCGAAGGCGGAGCCCGGCGCGGAAGGCGTCGCGATCGGCGCGATCGTCGGCGCCCCGTTCCTGCTCGCGACGATCGCGATGATGCTCGTTGGCCTCTCCGCCTCGGCTATCGGCAGCGCCGCGAACAGGGGCTGCAGGCTTGCCGCGCATGCCCCGACGCTCGAGCGCGACCTGGTCGTCTTCTTCGTGCTTCTTCGCCCTCGCCGCGGTGCTTGGCCTGGGCGCGCCCCAGGGGATGCGGATCCCGTGCTCGCGATCGGCTTCGTGAGCGCCTACGGCCTCTACGTTCGGCGGACCCTCCACGCCGGCGGCGAGGTCGAGCCACCGGAGTCGATCCGCCCCCTGATCCTGGCTCGCGACCCCGGCGACGAGCCCACCAGCAACATGATCGCGCTCCAGCTCGTAGTGGGCCTTGGCGCGATGGTCGGCGGCGCCCACCTGTTCGTGGTGGAGGTGATCGACCTGGCCGAGCTCGATCGGGGTCGAGCCGCTCGTCCTCTCGCTGGTCTTCGCCCCGCTGGCCACCGAGCTGCCGGAGAAGGCGAACAGCTTCTTCTGGGTCCGCGAGGGCAAGGACAGCCTGGCGCTCGGAAACATCACGGGGGCGATGGTCTTCCAGTCGACGATCCCGGTCGCCTTCGGCCTCGCGTTCACCAGCTGGGACCTCGACCACTTCGCGCTCGTGTCCGCGGTCCTCGGACTGCTGGGCGGGGCGCTCGCCTACTGGGCGCTCCGGCTTCAGGGGCGGTTCAACATGGCCGCGATCCTCGGATGGGGCGCGCTGTACGCCGTCTTCCCACTCTACGTGGCTCTCGCCTGAGAGTCAGTCAGCGGGCCAGAAGTTCTCGGCCCGCTCTGTGCCTGCCTGAGGATCGCGGGTCGAGAAGATGAACAGCTCGGCGTCTTGGTCGGTGTCGTTGTGAACTGAGCGGTACGCGTCGCCGCCGATTCGCACCGCGGTCTGCGGGCCCGCCTCGAACACGTCATCGTCGACCTTGAACGTGACCCGGCCGCCGATCACGAAGTAGATCTCCTCCTGGCCGGGGTGGCAGTGGCCATAGCTGCCGCGCCCGCCGGTGTTCGGCGGCATCGTCCGCCAGCTGAACGAGAGCTGCTCGGTGCCGAGCGCGTCGGAGTACCAGCGCATCTCGCCGAATCCGGGGTAGTCGGCCATCCAGTCCATGGCCTCCTCGCGCCTGGCGACCGAGTAGTTCGCCATCAATCCTCCCGGCCGGGGTCCTGCGCCTCGCCGTCCTCCTCCTCGTCGTCGGTGCCGTCGCCCTGCTCGAGCGCGGTCGCCGAGACCGAGCCGGCGGTGCCAGGGTGATAGTGGGTCTGGAACTCCTCCAGCGTCTGTTCGAGGCTGTCCTCGTCGACGGGGACCTCGTCGGCGATCCGCACCCAGTCGGACCCCTCGTACGCCTCCATGTTGAAGATCTCCTGGTCGATCGAGGTCGAGTCGTCGACGATCACCACCATCTCCGTCTGCGGGTTGAAGTAGGTGCCGGGACGAACCAGCATCTCCTCGAGGTCCACCGTGCGGCTGTCGATGTCCGGAGTCATGGCCGCGATCCTATTACTGCCCGAGGTTCTCAAGCTCGCGGAGCTGGCGCTCGACCTCCCGGTCGACGTCGAGCGGCTCCTTTCCCTGCCGCATGCGACGCTCGTTGCGCGCCACGACGAGCTGGCGCACCTCCTCGGCCAGCCCGGGGTCGGCCCCGAGGCCGGCTGGCGGCCGATCGGCGAGCAGCCTGGTCAGCTCGGCATCGATGTCGAGCGCCGTCTCGCCGCGGGCGCGCTGCCGGTAGGCCTTCGCCTCCAGCATCTGGCGGATCTCGGCCTCGCGGCCCTCCGCCGACCCGGCCCGGGGACCGTCGCCGACCCGCTGCGACAGGTCGCTGTCGAACTCCACCGCGAACGGCCCCTTGCCGATCTGCTTCAGGGCGTTCCCGGCCCCGAGCACGAAGGCGGCCAGCGCGATCGGGATGGCCGCGAAGACGACGATCAGGATCACGTCGCCGGTGCTGAGGCTGAGCGCCAGGGGCAGCACCCGCCTAGGGTACGAGCGGCGGGCGCGCGGCGCAACCGGCGCCGCCGCCACCGGCGGGGCGGCCCTGCGATTTCGGTATCCTTCTGCTCCGTCAGACTGGTTGACTGACCAGTCAATCGGCTCGCCGGATCGACTGGTCCCCGAACGCAAAGGAGCGCCAGAGCCTTGGTTGACTTCACGCTGACCGACGAGCAGAAGGACCTGCGAGAGCTGGCCCACGACTTCTCCGAGAAGGAGATCCGCCCCGTCGCCTGGGAGTACGACCGCGACAGCACCTGGCCCCAGGAGATCGTCGAGAAGGCCTTCGAGGTGGGCCTCATGAACGTGCACATCCCGGAGGCCTACGGCGGCCCCGGGCCTCGACTACCTCTCGGGCTGCCTGATCGAGGAGGAGCTGGGCTGGGGCTGCTCCGGCATCGGCACCAGCCTGATGGCCAACGGCCTCGCCTCGGCGCCGCTTTTGATCGGCGCCTCCGAGGAGACGAAGAAGAAGTACCTCGGCATGCTCACGGAGGAGCCGAAGCTGGCCTCCTTCTGCCTCACCGAGCCCGACGCCGGCTCCGACGTCAGCGGCATGAAGACCAGGGCCGTCAAGAGCGGCGACAAGTACGTGATCTCCGGCTCCAAGTGCTTCATCACCAACGGCAGCCACGCGTCCTGGTACACGGTCTACGCCAAGACCGATCCCGAGGCGGGCCACCGCGGCATCACCGCCTTCGTCGTCGACCGCGACGCGGACGGCGTCACGGTCGACAAGAAGGAGGACAAGCTCGGCCAGCGCGCCTCGGACACGGCGACGATCTCCTTCGACGAGGTCGAGGTCCCCGCCGCGAACATGCTCGGCGAGGAGAACCACGGGTTCAAGCTCGCGATGACGACCCTCGACCGCACCCGCCCGGGCGTCTCCTCGCTGGCCGTCGGCATTGCCCGGGCTGCGTTCGAGTTCGCCTGCCGGGTACGCCAAGGAGCGCGTCCAGTTCGGCGTCCCGATCGCCATGCACCAGGCGGTCGCCTTCATGATCGCCGACATGGCGACCAAGATCGAGGCCTCCCGGCTGCTCGTCTGGGAGTCGGCCGTGCTGCTCGACCAGGGCAAGCGCAACACGCTGGTCTCCTCGCACGCGAAGCGGTTCGCCGCCGACACCGCGATGGAGGTCACGGTCGACGCCGTGCAGGTCTACGGCGGCTATGGCTTCATCAAGGAGTACCCGGTCGAGAAGCTGATGCGCGACGCCAAGATCATGCAGCTGTACGAGGGCACGTCGCAGATCCAGCGCCTCGTGATCGCCCGCGAGATCCTGGCGCCGCGGCAGGTCGCCGAGCCCGAGTCCGAGCCCGAGACCACCAGGGAGGAGACGGAGGCGGGAGCGAAGGCCGCCGAGCAGGCGCCCGCCGCCGCCTAGCTGCTCTAGCTGGGCTGGCGTCAGCCGCGGCGGTTGGGGCTGATGGCGATCATCAGCCCGACCGTGGTCGCCACGATGACGCCGAGCACGAGGGCGTGCGGCCACCCGTCGATCCCCCAGGCCACCGCGTAGACGAGGGCGGCGAGGATCACCAGGCTGAGGGCCGTGAAGGCGATCACGGGTCGCGTTCGCCACCCGCATGCTCCGGTCCGCTGCGCTCAACTCGGGCCGCTCGTACTGAGCGCGGTCGCTGCTGCTCATGTTCGCCATCTCGTCCTCCCGGTCGGCTTCCGGAAGAGGCTACACCCGAGCCGACCCCCGGGCGGTGCGCCTCGTCACATCAGCCAGTGGCCAGGCGCGAGCGGCCGTGCAGCTCGGCGCGCCCGCCGCCTATAGTCGCGCCGGATGGCCCGTGGGGGCGAACAGGGAGAGCCGGGCGCCCGCAAGCTGGCCGAGGCGGCGCGGGCCGCCAGGGCGCGCGCCACGCCGGCCGAGCCCAGGCGCCCGCCCGGCGCCGCGCCGGCGCGATGGACGTGTTCGGCGGCGAGATCCGCCGCCGCGACCTCTTCCCGCTGCTCGTCCTGCACCTGATCTCGAGGGAGCCCGCCTACGGCAACCGCCTGATCGAGGAGATCGAGGCGATCACGACGGCGTCATCTCGGCCAACCCGAACACCATCTACCCGCTTCTGCGAGATCTCGAGGAGCGGGGCCTGATCGAGGGCCAATGGGAGCACCCGAACCGGCGAACCCGCCGCTTCTACTCGATCACCGCCGAGGGGCGCAAGGAGTACCGGCGGCTGGTCGCCGAGCTGGAGCCCTTCCTCGACTCGGTGATCGACTCGGTGACCCTGATCAAGCGCGAGATCTACGGGAGCGCGCCTCGCCGCGGGGGCCGGCGGTGAGCAAGGTCTCCGAGTCGGTCGTCGTGGCCGCCTCGCTCGCCGAGGTCTGGGACTACTACTTCGAGCCGCGAGGATGGCCCGCCTGGGTGGACGGCTTCGGGCGCGTCGAGGCATCCGACGGCTACCCGGAGGCGGGAGGCTCGCTGCGCTGGCGCTCGATCCCGGCGGGAAGGGGCGAGGTCACCGAGCACGTGCTCGAGCACGAGCCCCGTCGCCTGCACCGGGTTGCCTTCCGCGACCCGGAGAGCGCCGGGGAGCTGCGTGACCAGGTTCGAGATCGCGGGCGAGGGCGCAGTGGTGACCCAGGAGCTCGAATACCGGCTGCGAAAGCGCGGCCCGTTCGCGTGGCTCACGGACCGCCTCTTCATCCGCTCCCAGGTTCGCGGCTCGATCGCGCGCACCCTCGCCCGCCTCAGGCTCGAGGTCGAGGAGCTGGCTAAGAGCGGAGTAGTTCGGCAGCCGCGGCTCAAGGCCAGGTGTCGGAGATATCACCCTAGGGTGGCTGGTCGATCGCCTCCGGACGACCGACGATGCGGGTGTCAGCAGAACCGCAAACGGTCAGGAGGCGATCGAAGATGCAGATCGAGGACTTATCCAAGGGCACGGCGAGTGCTGGTGCTGCCTGGGGGCGGCGCTTGGCCGGCCTGGGACTGGCAGGCGCCTCGTCGGCGCAGGCGGACTGCTTCGGCGCAAAGGTCACGATCAAGGGCACCAACGCAGGCCGACAGGATCACCGGCACCAACCGGCCGGACGTGATCTACGCCGGTCGCGGCAACGACAAGATCAACGGCAGGGGAGGCCCTGACCTGATCTGCGCCGGGCCGGGCAAGGACCGTGCCAAGGGCGCCATCGGACTCGACGCTCATCGGCGGCGGGCTCGGGAACGACAGGGTCTCGGGAGGCAAGCAGTCGGACAACCTCGTACGGCGAAGAGGGCAACGACAAGGTCCGAGGCGATGGAGCGAGCGACTACGTCGACGGGTTCGACGGCAACGACGTCCTGCACGGGGACACTCCAGGCCAGTCTGCAGGGCGACGACGACGAGATCTCCGGGGCGAGCAGATCGGGTCGGCCGACTCAGATCTACGGGACGACGGTCGATGGGTCGGGCGCAGCGACGATGCCTGGCAGGAGGCGCGGGCGCCGACGTCGTCGACGGTGGGGCCGGGCAAGGACACCGTGCTTCCCGAAGAGGACTCGACGCCGGACACGTACCGGGGCGGCGCCGGCATCGATCGTGCGAGCTACCGCTATTACGACGAGCCCGGTGACCGTTTCGCTCGACGGGGCCGCGAACGACGGCGTCAACTGCCCTCAGCAGTGCGAGGGCGACAATCTCGCCGCATCGCTGGAGAACCTCACCGGTACCTACGAGGCCGATCGTCTGACCGGCAGCGCGGCCGCGAACGTGATCGACGGCAGCGGCGGTGACAACGTGATCGACGGCGCCGGCGGCGCCGACATCCTCCGCGGCAACTACGGCCTGGACAGGCTCACGGGCGGCAGCGGGCAATGACGCCCTGTTCGCCGGCGGCGGGAACGACTCCCTCAACGGGGGGCCCGACACGGACGAGTGCCACGGGGACGAGGGCACCGACACGGCGCTCAACTGCGAGACCGCAGTTCGGGATCCCGTAGCCGACGGTCGGGACCGAGGCCCCGGCGTCGTCCGGGGCCGCGGTCCCTATAGGCTTCGCGGCCGCATGTTCGTGTTCAAGGCCGCGGTGCTCGGCGCGGGGACGATGGGAGGCGAGATCGCCCAGGTGATCGCCTCGGCCGACGTCCCCGTGGTGCTCAAGGACATCGAGCAGAAGCTCGTCGACGCCGGGCTGGAGAAGGCGCGGGAGGTGACCCAGGGCCAGCTCGCGAGCCTGGTCTCCAAGGAGAAGATCACCCAGGAGCAGGCGGACGCCCGCCGCGAGGAGATCCTCGGCCAGATCGCCGGCACCACCGAGTACGAGGGCTTCGGCGAGGTCGACTTCGTGGTCGAGGCGGTGCCCGAGAGGATGGAGATCAAGCAGGCGGTGTTCGCGGAGCTCGACGAGGTCACGCCCGGCCACGCGATCCTCGCCTCCAACACCTCGGCGCTGTCGATCTCCGAGATCGGCTCGGCGACCACCCGGCCCGACAAGGTGGTCGGCTTTCACTTCTTCTATCCCGCCTCGGTGATGCGGCTGATCGAGGTCGTCGAGGGCGACGACACCTCCGAGGAGACGGCGCAGGCGGCGGCCAACTTCGCGATGCAGATTCGCAAGAACCCGATCCGCTGCGGCGAGCAGCCCGGCTTCGTGGTCAACCGGGTGCTGAACTCGGCTGCTTCGGAGATCTGGCGCCACCAGGACGAGTCCGGGCGCCTCGCCCGAGGAGATCGACAAGGAGATCGCCGAGGCGAAGGTGACGCCGATGGGCCCCTTCTTCCTCTCCGATCTGCTCGGGCTCGACACGGTGCTGCACGTCGCCGAGCACCTGCAGGCGAGCTATGGCGACCGCTTCTACGTCCACCCGAAGATGAAGGAGCTGGTCGAGGCCGGAAAGCTGGGCCAGAAGACCGGCCAGGGCTACTACGCCCACGGAGGCTGAGGTGGAGGCCGCGACCGCAGAGATGACCGTGGTCGAGCGCTTCCAGCTGAAGGCGTTCGCGGAGGCCGTGATGCTGGTCGACGAGGGGGTGGCGGCGACCAAGGACGTCGAGCTGGGGATGATGATGGGCGCCGGGATCCTGCCCGGGCCGCTGGCCCGCGCCGACGAGGCGGGGCTCGACTCGATGCTCGAGCGGCTCGAGCTCGCCGAGCGCGAGTGGGGCGACGGATTCGCGCCGCCGCTCCTGCTGAGGCGGCTCGTCAACCAGGGCCGGCTCGGGCAAGAAGACGGGCCAGGGCTTCTTCTTCTATCCGCGGCCCGACGAGGGCGCGGACCAAACGGAGACGGTGCTGCTCGAGACCCGGGACGAGCTGGCGATCCTGTGGCTCAACCGGCCGCCGACCAACCCGATCTCCCCGCAGATGATCCGCGACCTGACGGCGCTCTGGGACGAGATCGAGTCGCGCGACGAGATCCGCGCGGTCCTGTTCGCCTCCTCGAACTTCGCCGTCTTCTGCGCCGGCGCCGACATCAAGGAGTTCACGAAGATGACCGACCCGGCGGCGGGCAAGGAGCTGCTCGACGGCGGCCACGGCGTGCTGCGCCGCATGGAGCAGTCGAGCAAGGTGACCGTCGCCGCCGTCAACTCGCTGGCGCTCGGCGGCGGTTGCGAGCTGGCGATGGCCTGCGACTTCCGGATCGCGGCCGAATCGGCGAGCTTCGGCCAGCCCGAGATCAACCTCGGGATCATCCCCGGCTTCGGCGGCACCCAGCGGCTGGCGCGCCTGGTGGGGGAGGCGAAGGCGCTCGAGATGAACCTGCTCGGGCGAGCCGATCTCGGCCGTGCAGGCCGCCGATCTGGGGCTCGCCAACGAGGTCGTCCCCGACCACGAGCTGTTCGACACCGCGCTCGCCTGGGCGCGCAAGCTGGCCGGGCAGGCGCCGGTGGCGGTCGAGCAGATCAAGAAGGTCTCGGCGAAGGGCGACCTGGACGAGGGGATCGAGGCCGAGAAGGGCGGCTTCGCGACCGCCTTCTCCTCCGAGGACGCGCGCGAGGGGATCTCCGCCTTCCTCGGCAAGCGCAAGCCGAAGTGGTCCGGGAAGTAGCGGCGTCGCGCGCCAGCCGAGACGAGCTCGCGGAGCTCGATTCGCGGAGAGCGAGTCCACCGTTGCCCTGACCGGGGCCGGGGTCTCGGTGCCGTCGGGGATCCCGGACTTCCGGACGCCGGGGAAGGGCCTGTGGGAGAAGGTCGACCCGATGTCGGTGGCGACGATCGACGCCTTCCACCGCGACACGAAGCGCTTCTGGGACTTCTACCGCCCCCGCTTCCACATGCTCACCGACAAGCAGCCGAACCCGGCCCACGAGGCGCTGGCCGAGCTCGAGCGACGCGGGCTGCTGGAGGCGGTGATCACCCAGAACATCGATCGCCTGCATCGCAAGGCGGGGTCCGAGCGGGTGATCGAGGTGCACGGCTCGATCGCCACCGCAAGCTGCACGAGCTGCGCCGCCAGCTACCCGCTGGAGCAGGTCGAGTCGCTGTTCGACCCCGACGGAGTCGCGACCTGTGCTCCTGCGCGGGCAAGGTGAAGCCCGACGTCGTCCTGTTCGGCGAGCTCCTGCCGCAGGACGCGATCGCGGAGGCGGAGCGGCTGTGCGCCGGCGCCGACCTGCTGCTCTGCATCGGCTCCTCGCTGGAGGTCTACCCGGTCGCCGGGCTGCCCGAGCTCACCCTCGGCCGGGGCGGCAGGCTGGCGATCGTGACCCAGAGCTCGACCCCGTACGACTCGGCGGCCGCCGTTCGCCTCGACGGCGACGTGGCCGAGGACCTGACCGCGGTCCTGGCCTCATAGCCATGACTCTCGGTCGGAAGCCTCGACTTCGCCTACGTTTCCGGCGGGTGAGGGCTCGAGCCTGACCCTGCAGGCCCGCACGCCGCTACCGCGACTTCGTCGCTAGCTCGGGCGGAGGATCTGCCGGCGGCGCAGGACCCGCTCGCAGATGCCGAGCGTCTCGGCGACCTCGTCGGCGCGTTCGGCCTCGAGCTCGCCCGCAAGCGCCTCCTCGGCCGCCTCGGCGGTGCTCTCCAGGCGCTCCCGGAGGGCGGCGAGGTCTTCCGCCTGGTCCGCGCCCGCGCGCCCCGGGAGCTCGGCGAGCAGCGCCTCGAGGCCGGCGCGGAGCTGAAGCGCCGCCTCCCGAGGACGGCCCTGGTCGAGGTCGGCGCGCGCTCGCAGCAGCAGCGTCTCGCAGGCGTCGATCGGCTCGCGGCCGGCGAGCACTGCCGCCAGGCGCTCCTGCGGGCGCAGCGCCTCGGCGCGGCGCCGACGGCCGGCCGGCTGGGAGACCTCCACGGCCTCCTCCCAGCGCCCCTCGGCGAGCCCGTCGCCGGTGCCGTATCCGACCCGGGCGACCAGAATCGCCTCGCGGCCGATCTCGTGACCGTAGGGATCGCGAGTGACCAGCCGGTAGGCGCGCAGCACCGCGTTGACCGCCCGCAGCCCGTCCGTCACCCTCGCCTCGGCCGCCTCGGGATCGCCTGCGGTCCGCTCGAGCTCCCGCGCGGCGGCCTCCGGCTCCGAGGGCTGGGCGGGGATCACGGTGAGGCGCGTGAGGGGGACCTCCGGGGAGTCTCCGACGGGCTCGGCTCGGCGCGGCCGGCGCCGGCGCGGGCGGCGGCTGCGGCGCCACGCCCCCGAGCGTCTGCACGACGACCACCGCCTCCTCCGCCTCGTGATCGCCGCCGCGCAGCAGGTAGCGCCCGTCATCGAGCCCGAGGTGGCCCGGGCACGTCCAGCTGGACGCAGGCGAAGCGGTCGGTCACCGCGTCGCAAGCCTACTCGTGGCGGAAGCCGCTAGTCGCCGCGGTGGGCGGCGCTGGCCCGCTTCGACCCGTGCTTGTGCTTGCGCGCGGGGATCGAGTAGCGCGACGGCGAGGTGGGGACCTTCGGGTTGTCGATCTCGGCGATCCGCCCGATCAGCCGCTGCCACTGCTCCGGCTTCAGGAGCTCTCGAACTGCTTGCTCGCCCCGGGCCGCCTGGCCCCTCGGGTAGTAGCCGACGTGGATGTGGTCGGCGTGGTCGCGCCATCGAGAACGACGGCCCGCCGAGGTCCATGAGCGAGATCAGCTGGTGCGGCTGCATCGTGCCCTGGAGGCGCAGCAGGCGTCTCCACCACCGCCTCGGTGATCGAGCCCCGGCCCTGGTTGCCGAGGATCGGGATCCCGTTGACCGCGGCGATGTCCATCGCGTCGCCGGTCGAGTGCTCGCTGATGTTGCCCCCGGACGTGTACACGCTGTGGCCGCACTTGAGCGAGGTGACCGTGAGCCGGAAGCCGTTGCCCGCCAGGTACTCCATCGCCGCCAGGACCCGCTGGTCGATCTGGCCGGTGCGGATGTCGCCGCGGCCGCACTCGTAGATCGACAGGCGCGGGTCGGCGAGCACCCGGCGCTCGAGCTGCGTCTTGGGCATCAGCAGGATCTGCGAGACGTTCGTGCTCGAGAACGAGAACGGGTTCTTGCCGGCGGCGCGATAGATCGCCGTCGCCTCGAGCAGCTTCCAGCCGTCCAGGATCGGCTTCGGGTCGATCCTCGGCGCGCCCCGGCCGGCGGGCCGGATGGCGAAGTGCAGGTGCGGGCGCGAGCTTGTCCGGTCTTCTTGCCGATCCGTCCGAGCACGGTGCCGGCGACGACCTGCGAGCCCTCGCGGAGCGGGCGCAGCTCCATCGAGTCGCGGTTGAAGTGGAGCACGCCGCCGAAGTAGGACTTGAAGGTCGCGTAGCCGGGGAACTTCTTGGACAGGAGCTGGTCGAGCTGGCCCGTGATGTCGGCGCGGTCGACGTTGTGCGGGCGCTCCGGCAGCGCGTAGAGCCGCTGGCGCAGATCCTCCGTGTTCACGCGGGCCGTCGCTCGGCCCTTGGCGGCCGCCGGTCTTGCTGCGGCGTGGCGGGCCGGCGATGGGCGCCTTGTCCCTCTTCGGGGTGACGAGCTTGAAGTCGGAGGCCGAGAGCTTGTGCTGCTTCGGCACGGGGTAGACCTTGGAGACGTGGCCGAGCTGGGCGTAGGTGAACCGGTTGCCGTAGGTGTCCTGGAGCACGATGTAGTTGCCGAGCTTCGAGTTGTGGCCGATCCGCTTGATGGTGCCGTCGTTGACCGCGACCACCGGGCGCGTTCCTGCGGGAGTAGATGTTTATCCCTCGCCGGGTCGGTGAGCTGGAGACGACGTCGGCGACGTTGCCCGACGAGTCGCTTGCTCGGGCTTGGCGCGCTTCGCCGCCTTGCGCTCGGAGATGTCGTCGGCGTAGCGCGCCTTGGCGGCAACGGGGAAGCGGGCGCCCTGGGTCAGGCCGACGACCGAGCCGACCAGATCCTCGGGGAGCTTGCCGTACTGGCTGGCGTAGAGCAGCACCTCGTCCACGTACCAGTCGGCGTGGTTGTAGGCGAAGATCGCGCGCCGCAGGTCGCTCTGCGCCGCCCGCCGCCCGCAGGTAGCGCGCCGCGGCGCAGATCGCGTCCACGGGGTTGTAGGGATCCTTGCGGCCGTCTCCGTTGGCGTCCACCCCGTACGCCTTCCAGGTCGAGGGGAGGAACTGCATCCAGCCGACCGCCCCCGCGGTCGACACGTTCAGGTTGGTGCCGAAGGCGGTCTCGATCCGGTTGATTGCCGCCAGCACCTCCCACGGGATGCCGTACTGGGTGCCGCAGGCCTGATAGATCGAGAGCAGGAAGGGCGGGATCGTGAACTGGTCGATGAGGAAGCTCGGGACGCCGAGCGGGGCGGGGCCGAAGTCGGCGATCGTGAGGCTCGGGTTGGCGTTGGTGGGGACGCCGTTGCGGG
This sequence comes from uncultured Actinomycetes bacterium, assembly GCA_963740145.1. Lineage (GTDB taxonomy): Bacteria > Actinomycetota > Thermoleophilia > Solirubrobacterales > 70-9 > AC-56. The sequence goes on along the minus strand of CAVUDI010000008.1, from coordinate 341,389 downwards.
CGCGCGTCGGCGGCTCGGATGGCTTGCGCCCGTGATCGGAGGCGTTCGCGCCGCCGTCGCCGTTGCCCGCGCGGCCGCCGGCGGCTCCGCGGCCGCCCGATCCGCCGGGACCGCCCGGTCCGGCTCCGCCGCCGCCAGCCCCGTAGCCGCCTCCGCCGCCACCGCCGCCGCCGCCGCCGCCGCCGCCTCCGCCGCCGCCACCTCCGCCACCTGGGTCAGGGGGCGGGGGTGGGGGAGGAGGCAGGGGGTCCGACTCGTCGGCATCGCTGGCCGCGGAGCAGCCGGGATCGGCAAGGTCGACGCGGCCGTCGCCGTCATCGTCCTTGCTGGTTCGAGCAGGCCGCCGGGGGCTCGGAAGGGGGGTCTTCGTTCGGGACGCCACCGCCGTCGATTGGCGGCTCCTGAACGGCCTGGCCGTTCACGACCGCAGCGGTGATCGCGGTCCCCAGGACCGCGAGCGCAACTGCGAGTAGAAGCTTCCTTCTCATTCTGTTCAGTCTCGGATCTCTCCCCAGCCTGACGGGCTTACCCAGCCGGGTACCGCGAATGCGGGTACGGCAAACGGCGCCTCCTCCGGGCTGTGAGAAACGCTACTTGTTCGGTAGGCGGCTTGCAACGTGGAACCGATCCGAATAACCGTATCCCACACGGTCGACCGCTGCCCGTGTGGGACCTCCAGCTCGCTCGGGGTATTGCATCGGCACCCGGCCCAGTTGGCTTGAAGCGTTACGCTGGGCGCGAATGGCGCTGTCCGCAGCCGGGCTCCAGGCATGGTCACGAGCGAGGATCGAGAAGGCTCTATGTTGAGCGAGGAAGTAGCAGGCGGTGGGCTTCGCGCGCGGGGCGAGGAGGCGCTCGGCGACCTCGCCCAGGCGCTGCTCGAGAACCCGCTCTTCAACCAGGCGCTGACCGCCGCCCTGGGCGCCGGCGAGCGTGCCGCCCAGGCGCAACGCACGGCGATGGGAGCGCTCAACATTCCGGCGGCTTCCGAGCTCGAGCGACTGGAGCAACGCCTTCGCTCGCTCTCGAACAGGCTGGAGTCGGCCGAGGATCGCCTCGACGATCTCAGAGACGAGGTGGCGGCTCTTCGGCGACGCCTGGCGGCGGTTGAGCCGAGCTCGGGTGAGCGAGATCAGCACGTTTCGGTCCCGGAGCGCGGTCAGCCGCAGTAGTGCCGGAGGGAGCCGGGACATCGGGCGAGAAGGGCGTCACCGAGGCGCTGCGCGCGGCGATCGAGGGCACCCTTTCGCGAGGTCGGCAAGCGCGCCCGGGCGGGCTCGGCCGCCCTGCGCCCCGAGCGGGCCACCCAGCTGCTCGACGAGGTCGCCCGGCGCGGCCAAGAGGCCCGGGACGAGCTCGCTCGCCGTGGGCAGGGCGCGCGAGACGAGCTCGCTCGCCGGGGACAGGGGGCCCGCGAGGAGGTGACCCTGCGGCTCGAGGCGCTGGAGCGGCGGCTGGCCCGGCTCGAGGACGCGCTTCGGACAAAGCCTAAGCCTAAAGCCGAGGATTAGATGCCGCCCGGGCGCCGCGTGGTGATCATCGGGATCGCCAGCCACTGGGGCGCCGAGCTGGCGCGCAGGCTCGAGCGCGACCCCTCGATCGAGTACCTGGCCGGGATCGACACCGTGCCGCCGGCGGTCGAGCTCGAGCGGACCGACTTCATCGAGGCCGACATCCGCGCCCCGCTGCTGTCGCGGCTGCTGCCCGGGACCGGTGCCGACACCGTGGTCCACTGCGGGATCCTCTGGTACCCGGAGCCGGACAAGCCCGCCGGGATCCTCCACGACGTCAACGTGATCGGGACGCTCCAGCTGCTGGCGGCCTGCCAGCGCACCGAGAGCCTGGAGCGGGTCGTGGTCCGGGGCTCGGCGGCGATCTACGGGTGCGAGGGGCCGTCGCCCAGCTTCTTCACCGAGCAGATGGCCAGGAAGCTCCCGCTTCGCACCCGCTTCCAGCGCGACATCTCCGAGCTCGAGGGGTACTTCGACAACTTCGCTCGCCGGCATCCGCGACTCGTCTGCTGCATGCTGCGCTACCAGCCGGAGATCGGCCCCGACCTCGACATGCCGCTGGTCCGCTACCTGAGCCTCCCCGTGGTCCCGACCCAGCTCGGGTTCGACCCTCGCCTTCAGCTACTGCACGCCGACGACGCCACCGGGGCGCTCGAGGCGGCGACCCGCAACCCGGTTCGCGGGGCGGTCAACGTCGCTCCGTCGGGGTCGATCTCGCTGAGCCACATCCTGCGCCTCGCCCGGCGGCCGTCGGTGCCGATCCCGCATCCGCTGTTCGGCCCGGCGCTGGAGCGGCTCGGCCGGCAGCTCGGCGCCGGTCCCGTCTACGGCGACGGGGTGCGCCTGCTTCGGTTCGGGCGCGGCGTAGACAATCGGCGCCTTCGGATCGAGGTCGGCTACGAGCCCAGATTCGACGCCGTCGCCGCCGTCCGCGACTTCGCCACCAAGAGCCGCGGCCGCCGTGTCGCGCCCTCGCTCCACCCCGGCGAGCTGGCCGGCAGGCTCGCGAGGGCCGGACGGTGAGCACGGAGCCGCAGACGAGACGCCCCGCGGCTGCCGACCGCCGAGGCTCTCGCCGACTTCCTTCGCCGCATGCGACTCGGGATCGAGGACGGCCTCGATCCCCGGAACGCCGCTCAGCGGGCCGCGCTGGACCTCCCCAAGAGCCTGCGCGACGCCGTCGAGCGGCTGTCGCAACGGCTGCGGGGCGAGTACCACGAGGACGAGTGGGGCTTCGACGAGCAGTTCGCCGAGGCGGTCTATCCGCTGTTCGAGTTCCTCTACGACATCTGGTGGAGGGTGGAGGCCGATGGGGTCCGCCACGTGCCCTCGCACGGGAGGGCGCTGCTGGTCTCCAACCACGCCGGGCTCGCTGTTCCCCTTCGACGCCTCGATGATCCTGGGGGCGATCATGAAGGAGCACCCGCTGCCCCGCTGGGCGCGGTTCCTGGTCCTCGACTGGGCATTCGTGCTGCCGTTCATCTCCACCTTCATGCGGCGGGTGGGTGGCGTTCCGGCAAGCCCCCACAACGCCGCCCGCCTCCTCGAGCAGGACGAGCTGGTGATGGCCTTTCCGGAGGGAGCGAAGGGGACCGGCAAGCCGTTCTCGGAGCGCTACCGGCTGCAGCGCTTCGGGCGGGGCGGGTTCGTCGAGGTCGCCCTGCGAACCGGCGCGCCGATCGTCCCGGTGGCGGTGGTGGGGTCGGAGGAGATCTACCCGAAGCTCGCCGACGCCAAGCCGCTGGCGCGGGCGATCGGCGCCCCCTTCGTTCCGATCACGCCGACCTTTCCGTGGCTCGGGCCGCTGGGCCTGATCCCGCTGCCCTCGCGCTGGCGGATCGAGTTCTGCGAGCCGGTCGAGCTCTCCGAGCACGGACCCGAAGCCGCCCACGACCGCCGGCTCTTGTTCGACATCTCCGAGCAGGTGCGGGAGACGATCCAGGAGAAGCTGTACGAGAACCTCGTCAAGCGCGGCTCGACCTTTCTGTGAGTGAGGCGCGGGATTCGTTCGCCGAGATAGTGGCAATAGACTCCAGGCCAGCATGGGGACGGTGGTGGCAACGCGAAGCCCGAAGGGCTCCGCGGCCGAGTTCCGGGAGCTGCTCGACGAGGCGCTCTCCGAGCTGGACGCCGACGAGAGGTCGGGCCCGCTGCTGCGCGCCAGCCGGCCTGCGGATGCGGTTCGAGTTCCCGGATCTCGGGCTGGTGCTCAACGTCGCCGCCAGCGAGGAGCCCGCCCATCACCTGCGCTGGGAGTTCTCGGACGCGGTGGATTGGGAGCCGAAGCTGAACCTGAAGATGGACTCGCGGATCGCCAACGCCTACCTACAGGGCAAGGAGAGCCTGGCGATTGCGATCGCGCGGGGACGGATCCGCTTCGATGGCGACACGCGCTGCGCGCTGCTCTACGTACCCGCGCTGCGCCTCGTCGTCGGGCCGTACCGGCGGCTCGTTCGCCGCGAGTATCCGCACCTCCTCGTCTGACGCGCAGCCTGAGTGGCCTGTACCAAACGGCCGTTTGGATTGACCGGAGCTCGGCGCAGGCGAGGCGTCAGTCCGTCGCAGGACGAGGGCCGCGAGCCCGCGGAGCGACGGGGAAGCGCGACCCCGTCGCTCTATATATAGGCCCCGATTCGCAAGTGGGACCGATCCGCAGGCCACTAGGATCGAGCCGGTGGCGGAGGCCCTGATCTCGCTGAACGAGGCCGCACGGATCGCGGGCGTCTCCCCGTCGACCCTGCAGCGCTGGGCTCGCGCCGGCGTGATCCCGGTCAAGAAGGGCCGCTGGACCACCGCCGCCGCCGCGCAGGCGCGGGTGGTCGGCCGAATGCGCGAGCGCGGCCACTCGCTCGACAGAGCTTCGCCGCGCGGTTCGCGAGGGCCGGCTGGCGTTCGGCTACGTCGAGGACCTGCTTCCCGGGAGGGAGCGCGTCCTATCCCGCAAGGAGGCCGCCGAGCAGGCCGGGCTCGAGGAGGCGCTGATCGAGCGGATGATGGCGCTGCTCGGCACGCCGACCGCGATCGAGGGCACGCTCAACGAGCAGGACCTGATCGCGATGGAGCGGATCGCCGACGTGCTTCGCGCCGGCTTCCCCCTGGTCGCGCTGCTGCAGCTGATCCGGGTGTACGCGCAATCGATCCGCAAGATCGCCGAGGCCGAGGTGCGCCTGTTCCACCTCTACGTCCACGAGCCGCTGATCCGCCAGGGCGTCGACGCGCTCCAGATGGCCGAGGAGATGGAGGGCCTGGCGCGTGACCTCCTCCCGCTCACCTCGCCGCTGATGGAGTACATCCACCAGCGCTACCTGCGCTTCTATATCGAGCAGGACGTGGTCGGGCACATGGAGGCGGAGCTTGGCGGGCAGCGGCAGCTGGGCCGGGTCCAGATGGCGTTCTGCTTCGTCGACCTGACCGGGTTCACTCGCTACACCGAGGAGGAGGGCGACGAGGAGGCCTTCGACCTCGTGGAGCGTTTCGTGGAGACCGTCGAGGCCACCCTGCCCGCCGAGGCGACGATCGTGAAGACGATCGGAGACGAGGTGATGATCGTCTCGCCCGATCCGGTGACGCTCACCGAGTGGGCGGTCGGGCTTCCTGACCCTGTTCCAGGAACGACCCCAGCCTCGCGTCGGCGTGCACTACGGGCGGGCGGTCTACCGTGACGGCGACTACTTCGGGACCGAGGTCAACCTGGCCCACCGGGTGGTCGCCCGCGCCCTCGGCGGCGAGGTGATGGTGACCACCGCGGTCGTCGATGGGATCGGCAGCTCGGACTACCTCGAGTTCGACCCGATCGGCGAGGTCGAGCTGAAGGGCTTTCCCCAGCCGGTGGAGCTGTTCGTCGCCAAGCCCCGTCGAGACCGACGCGGCGCCCAACAGGCGGACCGACGACTACCGAGCGACAGATCCGCGGCCGCGGGTCGTAAGATCGCCCGCATGGGGCCCGCGGGCAACAGAGATGCGCTTGACGCCCTGGCCGAGGTCGTGCGTCGCAGCGGGCTCATCGACCCGCTCTCCTCCGGGGTCGTGCTGGTCTCCGGCGGCGCCGATTCCGCCTGCGCCGCGGCCGGGCTGGCCCGTGCGATCGGGCCGGCGAACGTGCATGCGCTGCACGTCAACTACGGCCTTCGTCGACTCGGCCGATCGCGACGAGCGCGTCTGCCGCGACCTCTGCTCGCGGCTCCGCATCGACCTCCACATCGAGCGCCCGGAAGAGCTCGATGGAAACCTCCAGGCCGCGGCGCGCGAGACCCGCTACGCGGCCGCCGAGCAGCTGCGCGCGCGCGCGGGCGGCGACTGGATCGCGACCGGCCACACGCGGACCGACCTCGCCGAGACCGTGCTGTACCGGCTCGCCGTCTCGCCGGGAACGCGCGCGCTCCGCGGCCTGCCGGCGCACAGCGGGCGCGTCGTGCGACCGCTGCTGGAGCTGGAGCGCGCCGAGACGCGCCGCCTCGCCGCCGAGGCCGGCCTGCCGTTCGCCGACGACGAGACGAACCTGGACCTCGACTTCGCGCGCAACCGGGTGCGCGCCGAGGTGCTGCCGGTACTGCGCGAGCTGAGCCCCGCGGCCGAGCGGAACATCGCCGAGACGCAGGCCGAGCTGGCCGAGGAGGCGCATCTGCTGGAGCGGGTCGTGCTCGAGGCGCTCGAGGCGGCCGGCGCCGGCGCCGGCGCGGTAGCGATCCGCGCCGATGCGCTGGAGGGCTCCGAGCCGGCGCTTGCGGCGCCTCGCGCTGCGGGCGCTCGCGGAGCGCGCCGCCGGACGGGCGGTCCCGCTTGGACGCAGGCGCGCGGAGCAGATCATGCGCCTGGCGGCACTTCCCGAGGGCGGCGAGGTCGAGCTGGGGCACGGCGTGCCGGGCGATCTGCGAGCACGGGCTGATCCGCTTCCGGACCTCCTCCGAGGCCGACGCCGCACCCGAGCCGGTCTCGCTGCGGGTTCCCGGCAGCTGCCGCTTCGGGCGCTGGGAGGTTCGCGCGGAGGTCCGCTCCGGCCCGGTCGAGCCGGCGGGCCCGGACCTGGCGACCCTCGACGCCGAGACCCTCGGCGAGGAGCTCGTGGTGCGCACATGGAGAGAAGGCGACCGCATGCGGCCGCTCGGCATGCAGGGCACCAAGAGCCTCCAGGACCTGTTCACCGACCGCGGCGTGCCGCGCTCGTTGCGGCACCACCTGCCCGTGGTGACGGCGGCCGGTCACGTGGTCTGGGTTGCCGGGGTGGCCGTCTCGGAGGACTTCCGCCTCGGTCCGAAGGCCCGCGAGGCCGCGGTGCTGACCGCCCGGGTCCTGGACTGATGGACGACTCCGGCGATCGGCGAGGTGCTGGTCTCGAGCGAGGACCTGCAGCGCCGTGTCGCCGAGCTGGGGGCGGAGATCAGCCGCGACTACGAGGGCCGCGATCTGGTCATGTCGGCGTGCTCAAGGGGGCCATCTTCTTCCTCGCCGACCTGATGCGCGACCTGACCGTGACCTGCGAGGTCGACTTCATGGCCGTGTCCAGCTACGGCTCGGCCACCGACTCCTCCGGCGTGGTGCGGATTCTCAAGGACCTCGAGGCCCCGATCGAAGGCCGCGACGTGCTGATCGTGGAGGACATCATCGACTCGGGGCTGACGCTCCAGTATCTGGTCCGCAACCTCCGCGCCCGAGCCCCGGGCTCCCTCGAGGTCTGCGCCCTGCTCACGAAGCCCGAGCGGCGTCGGGTCGAGCTGCCGATTCGCTACGTGGGGTTCGAGATCCCGAACCGCTATGTGATCGGATACGGGCTGGATTACGCACAGCGGTACAGGAACCTGAGCTATGTGGCGGTGTTGAATGAGCAGGGCAAATAGAAGGGACACCTCGCCAACGGGGCGAAAGGACCCTGGTACGCTGATCTCAAACGTTGCGGGGCTAGGCAAACCCCCTTTGTTCATGCGCAAAATCCGCCAACACCCACCCTCTCGGTGCCTGTCGGCGACTCTGGTCGCCGCGACGCGCGGGCTGATCCGCGATGAGGCGATTCTTCCGCAGCGCTGCCTTTCCGATCCTGATCGTGATCGTGCTCGCGTTCTTCGCGCAGCGGCTGCTCAGCAACCCCAAGGAGGAGAAGCCGCCGATCTTGAGCCAGTTCATGGCCGAGGTGAGGAACGACCCCGACGCCTTCGAAGAGGTCACCTTCCAGCCGAAGAGCAACACGATCAAGGTCAACCCGACGAACGCCAGCGAGTATTCGGTCGGCTATCCCGACAACACCGAGCGGGACCTGCAAAAGCTCCTGGAGCGTCGCCACGTCCCGTTCAACGCCGAGGGCACGGGCGGCTCGAGCTTCCTCTCGATCCTCACCTACATCCTCCCGTTCATCCTCTTCTTCGGCTTCTGGGTCTTCCTGATGAACCAGATGCAGGGCGGCGGCTCGCGGGTGATGAGCTTCGGCAAGTCGCGTGCCAAGCGAATGTCCGTGGACGCGCCGAAGATCACCTTCCGCGACGTCGCCGGAGTCGACGAGGCGGTGCAGGAGCTTCAGGAGATCAAGGAGTTCCTGGAGAACCCGAAGCGCTTCCAGGCGCTGGGCGCCCGGATCCCGAAGGGCGTCCTGCTCTACGGGCCTCCCGGCACCGGGAAGACGCTGCTCGCCCGCGCCGTGGCGGGCGAGGCCGGCGTGCCGTTCTTCTCGATCTCCGGCTCGGACTTCGTCGAGATGTTCGTCGGCGTCGGGGCCAGCCGCGTCCGCGACCTGTTCGAGCAGGCGAAGCAGAACTCGCCCTGCATCATCTTCATGGACGAGATCGACGCCGTCGGGCGGCACCGCGGCGCCGGCATGGGCGGCGGCCATGACGAGCGCGAGCAGACACTCAACCAGTTGCTGGTCGAGATGGACGGCTTCGAGATGAAGGACAACATCATCCTGATCGCTGCCACCAACCGGCCCGACATCCTCGACCCGGCGCTGCTGCGGCCGGGCCGCTTCGACCGCCAGATCGTCGTCGATCGCCCCGATCGCAAGGGCCGCAAGCAGATTCTGGATGTTCATACGCGCGGCAAGCCGCTGGCCAAGGAGATCGACCTGGACGCGCTCGCCGGTCAGACGCCGGGCTTCACCGGGGCCGATCTCGCGAACCTGATCAACGAGGCCGCGCTGCTCACCGCGCGCTCGGGCAAGCGCGAGATCACCATGGACGAGCTCGAGGAGGGGATCATGCGGGTGATCGCCGGCCCCGAGAAGAAGAGCCGGGTGATGAGCGAGAAGGAGCGGCTGGTCACCGCCTACCACGAGCTCGGTCACGCGATTGTCGGCCACGTCCTGCCCAACTGCGACCCGGTTCACAAGATCTCGATCATCAGCCGCGGCCAGGCCCTCGGCTACACGATTTCCCTGCCCACCGAGGACAAGTTCCTGACCACCCGCGCGGAGCTCACCGACACGATGGCGATGACGCTCGGCGGCCGCGCGGCCGAGGAGATCGTCTTCGGCGAGATCACCACGGGTGCCTCCAACGACCTCGAGAAGGTCACTGAGACCGCGAAGCAGATGGTGATGCGGTTCGGCATGTCGGAACGGCTCGGCCCCCGGGTGTTCGGCCACGACCGCTCGCAGCCGTTCCTCGGTCGCGAGTTCTCCTCGGAGCCCGACTACTCGGACGAGATCGCGCGCGAGATCGACGATGAGATCCGCCGCATCGTCGAGGAGGCGCACCAGACCGCGAAGGACATCCTGATCGAGCGCCGCGAGGGCATAGACCGGATCTCGAAGATCCTGCTCGAGCGGGAGACGATCGACGCCGAGCAGTTCGTGAAGCTGCTCGAGGGCGCCTCCGAAGACGAGGTCTTCGGCGCGGCCGACGAGGAGGAGAAGGTGCCCGAGGCCCCCGCGGAGCCGGAGAAGGGCACCCAGCGCGAGGGGCCGCGGCCCGTGCCCCGTCCACGCCCGGGCTTCGCCGGCAGCGCCGAGATGCGGGCCCACCCACCCGACGCGTAGCGTCGGGCCAACGCTCGCGAGGGCAGGGACGGCGGGTAGGCTGGCCGCCAGTGGCGCGCCTGATGGGAATCGTCAACGTGACCCCGGATTCGTTCTCCGACGGAGGGCTCTTCCTCCAGGCCGAGCGAGCGATCGACCACGCGCGGCGGCTGGTGGACGAGGGCGCCGACCTGCTCGACATCGGCGGCGAGTCCACCCGGCCCGGGGCCGGCGCGGTCTCGGCCGCCGAGGAGCTGGACCGGGTTGGGCCGGTGCTGGAGGGCGTGCGAGCCGCGGAAGGCCGGCTCGCCGACGTCACGATCTCGATCGACACCTCCAAGGTCGCGGTCGCGGAGGTGGCGCTGGACACCGGGGCGGAGATCGTCAACGACGTCACGGCGCTCCGGGCCGAGCCTCAGCTCGCGGCGCTCTGCGCCGAGCGCGGCTGCGGCTTGGTGCTCATGCACATGCAGGGCACGCCCCGCACCATGCAGGGAGACCCCAGCTACGACGACGTGGTCGACGACGTGAAGGCCTTCCTGGCGGACCGGATCGAGTTCGCGACCTCGCAGGGTGTGGCCGAGGAACGGATCTGGATCGACCCCGGAATCGGCTTCGGCAAGACCGTCGAGCACAACCTGGAGCTCCTACGGCGACTCGGCGAGCTGGGCGAGCTCGGCCGGCCGATCATGATCGGCGCCTCCCGCAAGAGCTTTCTCGGCAAGCTCACGGGCCGCGAGGTGGGCGAGCGGCTCGGCGGCACGATCGCCTCCAACGTGCTGGCCCTGATCGGAGGAGCGGAGGTCTTCCGCGTGCACGACGTCGCCGAGCAGAGGCAGGCGCTCGACGTCGCCGAGGCGATCCTGGGCCGCCGTGCCTGGGAGCGGCGAGCGCCGTTGACCCCGGCTTAGTGCTCGGCCGCCCGCCAGTGCGGAGAGCGCTCGAGTTCGACAGTTTCCCTCCGCTGGTACGCGTCCCAGCCCGTGGAGGCGCACCGCCAGGGGCTTGACTCCGCCGTCGAGATCGAGGTCCGCGGCCTCTCCATCTACACGCATCACGGGGTCACGGAGGCCGAGCGCGAGATCGGCCAGCGCCTCGAGATCGACGTCAGCTTCGACGTGCCCGATTGCGATGCGGTGCTGACCGACCGGCTCGAGGACACGGTCGACTACGCCCAGGTCTGCGACATCGTCATGCTGGCCGCGACCGAGCGCAGCTACAAGACGCTCGAGCGCCTCTGCCACGTGATCGGGGAACGGCTGATGGAGCGGTTTGCCTGCGAGTCGGTTCGTGTCCGCGCCACCAAGCCCGAGCCGCCCATTCCGCTGGCGGTCGCGAGGTGGCCGTCGAGGTCGTTCACGAGCGCCGATCCGCCGCCGTGCGAGGAGGACGAGCCCGAGTGACCGCTATCCAGCCCGGCACCCGAAGCGGTGACCGCTAGGGTCGGCTACCTGGGCCTGGGCTCCAACGTCGGCGACCGAGCCGCCCATCTGAAGGCCGCTGTCGCGGCGCTTCGCGAGCACGGGGTGGAGGTGGAGGCCATCTCCTCGCTGTACGAGACCGAGCCTGTCGGCGAGATCCTCGACCAGCCCGACTTCCTGAACGCCGTGGTCCGGATCCGCACCCAGCTTGAGCCCGAGGCCCTGCTCGACCTCTGCAAGGCGATCGAGATCGAGCAGGGACGGATGCTCGGGGGCCAGCGGCATGGTCCTCGCCCGCTCGACCTGGACCTGCTGCTGCTCGACGACCTGGAGCTGGAGACCGACCGGCTGACGCTCCCCCACCCACAGGTCACGAATCGACGCTTCGTGCTGGAGCCGCTGCTCGAGCTCGACCCCGAGCTGGCGCTTGCCGACGGGACGCGGCTCGCGGAGGCCCCGCGGCGCTCGGCCCGGGCAGCAGCGCGTGGAGCAGGTCGGGGACTATATCCGCAGCGGCGCGTTTGGAGAATCTTCGCCTGGCTTCGCCTGGTCGGCCGAATGAGCAATCGGCCTCCTGCGGTCCTCGCCGCTCGACGGCCCACGCGTCCGTCAGGTGCACCTGCTGCGAGCTGGCTGTGCCTCTCGCAAGGGCTCGAGCCAAGCAGGCGGGAGCACCGGAGGGGCTTGGCCGGGAAAGTCGGGGATGGCGCGCAGCGCCATCTGTCCCGCGCGACGCTCCTCGATCGCCGGCCGCAGGTCGTCCAGCGTCATCGCCAGGCGAAGGCTGGCGGCGATCTGGAGATCGGCCGCGTTCGGCGGATCGCCCCCGAGGACCCCCTCCGCGATCCAGTCGTCCACCCGCTGGAGCTGGCCGGGTAGTGCCGCCAGGTCGGCGCGGACCGTCTCGTCATCGGCACTGTTCATCCGGGAAGCGGCCGCGACGATCGGTGCGGCGGTCCTGACCGCGAGCCCGATCGGCACCCCCAGCCTGGCGCCCTCGGCGTAGCTGCGAAGGGGCGCGCGGTCGCGCTTCAGCGCATTCCAGAGGATCCGGCGCACGGGGGCCTGGAGGGCCTCGTCGCCCCAGCGCTCGGCGTCCTCGACCGCAACCCGCTGGTCGGGATCCGCGGGATAGAGCGGCGGCTCTGGGCGGAAGCGGTCGAGCTCGCGCGCGATCTCGCGCGAGCCGGTCAGCTTCCGCCCGTCGATCTTCAGGGACGGGACGGTGTTCGAGGGGAAGCGAAGGACGCGCAGGACGCCACGCGAGATCACTGGCATCAGGTCGACCCGCTTGTAGGGGATTCCCTTCAGCTCCAGCATCCGCCGGGCGACCATCGCGGGATGCGAGCCGGGGATCACGTACAGGGTCGCCTCGGTGGGCTGGGCCATCGCGCGGGCATCCTAGTCACTGCGCCGGCTCGGCGGCCGGTCCTGACGGGATAATCAGCCGGTGCTGCTAGCGATCGATGTCGGCAACACGCAGAGCCACCTCGGCATTTTCGACGGCGACGATCTCGCCGAGCACTGGCGGTTCGCGACCGACGCCCAGGAGACGGCCGACGAGCTCGCCGTGCGGGTCTCGACCCTGCTCGGGCTGCGCGGCCTGCGGCCCGACCAGGTGGAAGGGTCGGTCGTTTCGTCGGTCGTGCCACAGCTGACGCCCGAGTATGCGGGGATGTGCGAGCGCTACCTCGATGGTGGCTGTCTGATCGTCGGTCCCGGAGTCAAGACCGGGATGCCGATCCGGCTCGACAACCCGCTCGAGCTGGGAGCGGACCGGCTTGTCAACGCGGTGGCCGCATACGAGCGGCTCGGCGGGCCATGCGCGGTCGCGGACTTCGGGACCGCGATCACCTTCGACGTGGTCTCATCGGATGGCGAGTACCTGGGCGGTGTGATCGGACCCGGGGTCGAGATCTCCATGGAGGCCCTCGCGAGGCGGACGGCGAAGCTACCCCCAATCGAGCTCGGCGAGCCCCTGGGCGAGCCCGGCGGCGTGATCGGCAAAACGACTCACGCCAGCCTGCAGTCCGGCATCGTCTACGGGTTTGCGGGTGCCGTGGACGCGATCGCGCGCCGGGTGCAGCGCGAGCTCGGGGAGCAGACCGAGTTCGTCGCCACCGGAGGCCATGCCGCTGCGATCATCCCCTTCTGCGAGACGATCGACGAGGTGGACGACCTGCTGACGCTGACGGGCCTGCGGTTGGTCTACCAGAGGAACAATTGACGCAGCCGCCTCTGACAACGCCGTTTCGCATCGGCGACGTGACGGTCGCCAACCGCGTGCTTCTGGCGCCGCTGGCCGGGATCGGCAACTGGTTCGTGCGGCTCCAGGCCCGCCGTCACGGTGCCGGGCTCGCCGTCTCCGAGATGGTCTCCAGCTTCGCGCTTCACCACCGCAACGAGCGCACCCATCGTGAGCTGCTGCGCATCCATCCAGCCGAGCACCCAGTCTCGATCCAGCTGTTTGGCCACGATCCCGCGGTGATGCGCTCCGCCGCAGCGATCGCCGCCGATGCCGGCGCCGACCTGATCGACATCAACATGGGCTGCCCGGTGCGCAAGGTACGTGCGGCAGGCGCCGGGGTGGCGCTCTTGCGGCGGCCCGAGCTTGCCTTGCGGCTCGCTCGGGCCGCCGCCGAGGGCTCCGGCCTTCCGGTAACCGTGAAGCTGCGCTCCGGGATCGACCCGGGTGATCGCTCGGGGCTGGATCTGGCGCTGCGGCTGGTCGAGGAGGCGGGCGTCGCCGCGATTGCCATGCACCCGCGAAGTGCCGCCGTCCAGCACAGGGGCACCCCCGATTACGCGCTCGTCCGCGAGCTCGCCGAGCGGCTGACGGGGGCCGCGGTGCCCGTGATCGTCTCCGGCGGGCTAGGCACAGCGGACGAGACGCGCCGCGCCTACCGGGAGTCGACCGCCGACGCGGTGATGATCGCCCGCGGCGCGCTCGGGAACCCGTGGATCTTCGAGCAGCTCAGCGGGCGCCGGGCGGGCCCGGGGGCCCGGCCGCCGACGCGTGCCGAGGTCGTCAACGAGCTCCTGTGGACGATGGAGCGGGCCGAGGAGCACCTCGGCGCGCGGCGCGCCGCGCGCTACGCACGCAAGCTGTACCCGTGGTATCTGGAACGGCTCGGGATCCGCGGCCACGACGCGAACGCCTTCCAGCGCACCGAGAGCCTCGAACAGGCGAGGCAGCTGCTGGCCTCGTTGGGACGGCCGCTCGCGATGGCCGCGTGAGAGCTCCAAGACAACTGAGCGCCGCGATCTCCTCGCTATAATCGCCCGCCTGCCCGAGTCCGCGAGCGCCGCAGGCGCCGCGTTCGGGCGTTTGTTTCGTAGTCGGAGGGGGCACCTGATCATCAAGGTCAGCGCGAATATGACGATGAGGTTCGAGACACGTGGCTCGTGAATCACTGATCACCCAGGAGGGCCTGGAGAAGCTCCGCGACGAGCTCGAGCACATGACCACCGTGAAGCGTCGCGAGGTCGCCGAGCGGATCAAGGACGCTCGCGAGTTCGGCGACATCATGGAGAACGCCGAGTACGACGACGCCAAGAACGAGCAGGCGCTGCTCGAGCAGCGGATCGCGCAGATCGAGGAGCGGCTGCGCCGTGCAACCGTGGTCGACGAGAAGCACGTCAACACGGACGTCGTCTCGGTTGGCGTCCGCGTCCATGTCAAGGACCAGAAGTCGGGCGACTCGAAGAAGTTCCAGATCGTCGGCTCGGCCGAGGCCGACCCCATGGAGGACAAGCTCTCCAACGAATCGCCGATCGGCAGTGCGCTGGTCGGCCACAAGCGCGGCGACGTGGTCAGCGTCGAGGTCCCGCGTGGACCGAAGCGCAAGCTGAAGATCACCAAGATCGAAGCCGCCTGAGCCGGCGATAGGCTCGCCGGGCTTTGACTGACGAGGGGCCCGAGTCCCACCTGCTCGCCGAGCGGCGGGAGAAGCTGGAGCGACTGCGCCGGGCGGGGATCGACCCCTTCCCGCATGCCTTCGAGGGACGCACGGAGATCGCCGAGATTCGTGCCGCGCACGAAGGGCTTGCCGCCGGCGCCGAGACGGATGACCGCCGCCGGGTGGCGGGACGGATCGCCGCCCGGCGCGGGCACGGGAGGGCGGCGTTCATCGACCTGGTGGACCGCTCCGGGAGGCTCCAGCTCCACGCGCGGGAGGATCTGCTTGGCACCGAGTCCTTCGAGCTCCTGGTGGGCCTCGACCTCGGGGACGTCGTCGGGGCTGAGGGCCTCGTCTTCGCCACCCAGCGCGGCGAGCTGTCGCTGCGCCTGGAAGGGTGGACGTTGCTCGCCAAGAGCCTTCGTCCGCCACCCGACAAGTACCACGGGCTCGAGGACGTGGAGCTCCGCTACCGCCATCGCGAGCTTGACCTGATGGCCAACGCGGAGGTCCGGGAGCTGTTCGAGAAGCGGGCGCGGGTGGTGAGCACGATCCGCGAGTGGCTCGACGAGCAGGGGTTCCTCGAGGTCGAGACTCCGGTGCTTCAGCCCCTGTATGGCGGAGCGCTGGCGCGCCCCTTCACGACCCACCACAACGCCCTCGACCGTGACCTCTACCTGCGGATCGCCACCGAGCTCTATCTGAAGCGATGCGTGGTCGGGGGTATCGAGCGGGTCTACGAGCTGGGCAAGGACTTTCGCAACGAGGGCGTCTCGCCGAAGCACAACCCCGAGTTCACGATGCTCGAGTGGTACGAGGCCTACGCCGACTACGGCGACGCCGCCGAGCGGCTCGAGCAGCTGGTCGCCCACGTTGCCGAGCGCGTCCTCGGCACGACCCGGGTCGAGCGTGACGGAACGATGATCGAGCTGGCACCGCCGTGGCGCCGCGTCGCCCTCCGTGAGGCGATCGCGGAGCGAAGCGGCATCGATCTCGCGGACCGGCCGAGCCGCGATCAGCTTGCGGCGGCCATGGGCTCCGAGCTCAACCCCGCTGATGGCTGGGGAAAGCTGGTCGACGCCCTGCTCTCGAAGCTGGTCGAGCCCGAGCTGCTCCAACCGACGTTCGTGCTCGACTATCCGGTCGAGCTGTCGCCTTTCGCCAAGAGCCATCGGTCCGAGCAGGGGCTCGTGGAGCGCTGGGAGGCGTTCGTGGGCGGGATCGAGATCGCGAATGCGTTCACGGAGCTCAACGACCCCGACGAGCAGCGCCACCGGTTCGAGCAGCAGCGCGACGAGCTCGAGCGGGGCGACGAGGAGGCCCAGCCCTTCGACGAGGCCTACCTGGAGGCGCTCGAGCGCGGGATGCCGCCCACGGCCGGGGTGGGGTTGGGAGTCGACCGACTGACGATGATCCTGACGGGCGCTCGCAGCCTGCGCGAGGTGGTGCTGTTCCCGGCGATGCGATGAATCGACCACCGCTTCCTCCGGGAATCACTCCGCCGAAAGCCTCGGCCCGCACAATCCGGCGGCAGCCTCGCCTTCATAAATCCGCCGGAAGCCTCGGCTTCGCCTACGTTTCCGGCGGGTCAGGGCTCAGACCTGACCCGGCAGGCCCTTTCGCAACTATCGCGACTTCGTCGCTAGCCCGGGCCGTCTAGCGTCCTTCGCAAACTGCAGGGGAATCGCCGCGAGGGGGATTCGAACGGTTGGGCGCGGAAGGGGCGCCGATATACTTGGGGCTTCGCCGTCAGCGACAAACCGGAGGTCTAATCCGTCGGCAAGGCTCAGCCGAAAAGGAGGACAGGGCCCCGGTGATCTTGCGTCCCCGCGTAGGGTCTCCGGGGGCCGCCACCGAGTAGGCCATACTGAAGCGGCGGGATTGGATCCCGAAACTAGTGGAGGCGAAAGGGTTTCACTAGAGCAAAGGCAGATTTAATGTTCGAGCGATTCACAGAGCGCGCCCGCCAAGTGGTCGTCCTCGCCCAAGAGGAGGCCCGGACGCTGAAGCACAACTACATCGGCACCGAGCACATCCTGCTCGGGCTGCTGCGCGAGGAGGAGGGGCTTGCCGCGCGCGTCCTGGAGTCACTCGACATCACCGTCGAGCGCGTCCGCGCCCAGGTGGTGCGGATCGTCGGCTCCGGCGAGGAGGTCACCTCAGGCCAGATCCCGTTCACTCCGCGCGCCAAGAAGGTGCTCGAGCTGGCGCTGCGCGAGGCGCTCTCCCTCGGTCACAACTACATCGGCACCGAGCACATCCTGCTCGGCCTTGTGCGCGAGAACGAAGGGGTCGCGGCGCGCATCCTGCTCGACTTCGACGCAGACTCGGAGAAGATCCGTAACGAGGTCATCCGCATGCTCTCCGGCCCCGGTGGCCGGCGCTCGGGCGCCGCGGCGGGCACGGGCGAGGGCAAGAAGTCCTCGAAGCTGCTCGACCAGTTCGGGCGCAATCTGACCAAGCTTGCCGCGGAATCGAAGCTCGACCCGGTGATCGGCCGTGAGACCGAGATCGAGCGGATCATGCAGATCCTCTCCCGACGCACCAAGAACAACCCTGTCCTGGTGGGCGAGCCGGGCGTGGGCAAGACCGCGATCGTCGAAGGACTGGCTTCGCGGATCACCAAGGGCGAGGTGCCGGAGCTGCTCAAGAACAGGCAGATCTACACCCTCGACCTGGCCGCTCTGGTCGCCGGGTCCAAGTACCGGGGCGAGTTCGAGGAGCGGTTGAAGAAGGTGATGAAAGAGATCACCCAGCGCGGCGACATCGTGCTGTTCATCGACGAGCTCCACAACCTGGTCGGTGCCGGGGCCGCCGAGGGCGCGATCGACGCCGCCTCGATCCTGAAGCCGGCGCTCGCCCGCGGCGAGATCCAGACGATTGGCGCGACGACCATGGACGAGTACCGCAAGTACCTGGAGCGCGATTCGGCGCTCGAGCGCCGCTTCCAGCAGATCAAGGTCGACCAGCCGTCGATCCAGGACACGGTCGCAATCCTCAAGGGCCTGCGGGAGCGCTACGAGGAGCACCACCACGTCAAGCTGACGGACGACGCCCTGCGCGCCGCCGCCGAGCTCGCCGACCGCTACATCTCCGACCGCTTCCTGCCCGACAAGGCGATCGACCTGATCGACGAGGCCGCCTCGCGGATGCGGATCAAGTCGATGTCCCAGCCGCCGGTCTACCGCGACCTCGAGGAGGAGATCGAGGAGACACGGCGCTCCAAGGAAGCCGCGATCGAGGCGCAGGAGTTCGAGAAGGCCGCCAACCTGCGAGACACCGAGCGCCAGCTGACCAACCGCAAGCGCGAGCTCGAGGACCAGTGGACCGCGGGCGAGGGCGGCGAGCGCCCCGAGGTCGGCGAGGAGGAGATCGCTGACATCGTTTCCATGTGGACCGGGATCCCCGTCTTCAAGCTCACCGAGGCCGAGACCAAGAAGCTGTTGCGGATGGAGGACGAGCTGCACAAGCGGGTGATCGGCCAGGACGTCGCGATCACCGCCGTCTCGAAGGCGATCCGCCGCTCGCGCGCCGGGATCAAGGATCCGAAGCGGCCAGCGGGCTCGTTCATCTTCCTGGGCCCGTCGGGCGTGGGCAAGACCGAGCTGGCACGCACCCTCGCCGAGTTCCTGTTCGGCGACGAGGAAGCGATGGTGCGAATCGACATGTCCGAGTACATGGAGAAGCACGCGGTGTCGCGGCTGGTCGGCTCGCCGCCCGGCTACGTCGGCTACGACGAAGGCGGCCAGCTCACAGAGGCGGTGCGCCGCAAGCCCTACTCGGTGCTGCTGCTCGACGAGATCGAGAAGGCGCACCCCGACGTCTTCAACATCCTGCTCCAGATCCTCGAGGACGGGCGGCTCACCGACGCCCAAGGCCGCACGGTCGACTTCCGCAACACGATCGTGATCATGACCTCGAACATCGGCGCCAAGGACATCGCCCGCAACGTCTCGTTCGGCTTCGGCACCTCGGACGAGACCGGCACCTCCTACGAGGAGATGAAGGACCGGATCATGGGCGAGCTGAAGAAGGTGTTCCGCCCCGAGTTCCTGAACCGGATCGACGAGGTGATCGTCTTCCACAAGCTGACCATGGACGAGATCAAGGTGATCATCGACCTGATGATCGGCCGGGTGCGGGCTCAGGTCGCCGAGCACGAGCTCCAGCTCGAGCTCGACGAGGGGGCCAAGGAGCTTCTGGCCGACCGCGGCTGGGACCCGGCGATGGGGGCGCGGCCGCTACGCCGGGCGATCCAGCGCTACATCGAGGACCCGCTCGCCGACGAGGTGCTGCGCCAGGGCGCCATCGAGTCCGGGAGCACGGTCCTGGTCGAGCGCGACCCCTCCGGCGACGAGGAGGAGCGCCCGCTGAAGATGAAGCTGGTCAAGCCGCGCAAGCAGCTCGCCAAGGAGCGCGAGCCGGTTGGGGTTGCCGCGAAGGCCGGTGACGGCGACGGCGCACCATCGGACTCGGGCGCCAATCGCGAGCCCGAGGACGAGGGTCGAGGACGCCGGGGGGAGCCGGCGCCCGAGCAGCCGCCGGAAGCGCCTGCCGAGCCGGAGTAGCCTGCCTTCCGCGACGACGGTGTCGAGGGCGACCTCGAACGGTCGACCTGCCTCCGCTACTTTGGGCACCCATGGCGCCTCGGCTGGAGGAGCTGCGAACGGTGCTCGCCGAGATCAGCGACCTCGGCCGGGCGCGGGCCCTTCTGGCCTGGGACGAGCGGACGGTGATGCCCCCTGCGGGGGCGGAGGCTCGCGCCGAGCAGGAGGCGACGCTGGCGCGGGTTCGCCACCAGCGCCTGGTATCCGACGAGCTCGGCCGGCTGCTCGATCAGGCGGCCGCGCAGACGGACGACCTGCCGTACGAGTCGGACGAGGCGAGCCTGGTGCGGGTGGCGCGCCGGGAGTGGGAGAAGGCGCGGAGGGTGCCGGCCGAGCTGCGTGCCGAGATCACCCGCGCCTCCTCGCTTGCCGAGCACGCCTGGGTCGGGGCGAAGGATCGCTCGGACTTCGCCTCCTTCCTGCCCCAGCTGGAGCGAAACGTCGAGCTGAAGCGCCGCTACGCGGAGTGCTTCGAGGGCTTCGATGGCTTCGAGCAGACCTACGATCCGCTGCTGGACGACTTCGAGCCCGAGATGAGCACCGCGGAGGTGGGTGCGGTGCTGGCCGAGCTCCGCGACGGCATCCGCCCGCTGGTGGCCGAGCTCGCCGATCGCCGTGAGGAGGTGGACGACTCATGCCTCCATGGCCGCTTCCCGCTCGATGCCCAGGCGCGTCTGGCGCGCGAGGTGGCGGCGGAGCTGCCGCTGGAGCAGGACGCCTGGCGCCTCGACCCGACCGTGCATCCGTTCGCGACCGCGATCGCTCCCTCCGACATCCGGATCACGACCCGGTTCGACGAGAGCTACATCGGCGCCGCGCTGTGGGCCGTCATCCACGAGGCAGGCCACGGCCTGTACGAGAACGGGATCGCGCCGGAGCTCTGGCGCTCGCCGCTCTGCGGCCCGGTTTCCCTGGGCTTCCACGAGTCGCAGAGCCGCATGTGGGAGAACTGGGTGGGACGCGGCCGCCCCTATCTGGAGTGGCTCCATCCCCGCCTCCGCGAGAGCTTCCCCGAGCAGTTCGGTGCCGTGGACCCGGAGACGCTCTATCGGGCGGCGAACAAGGTCGGGTCATCGCTGATCCGGGTGGAGGCCGACCAGGTCACCTACAACCTCCACATCGTGATGCGCTTCGAGCTCGAGCTCGAGCTCTTCGAGGGTCGGCTCGAGCTCGCCGATCTGCCCGAGGCCTGGAACGCGCGCACGGCCGAGTACCTGGGGATTGAGGTCCCCGACGACGCCCGCGGCGTGCTCCAGGACGTGCACTGGGCGGCCGGCGTGTTCGGCTACTTCCCCACCTACTCGCTGGGCAACGTGATCGCCGCCCAGATCTGGGACGTCGCCCGAAGCGATCTGCCCGACCTCGATAGGCAGATCGCAAGCGGCGAGTTCGTGCCGCTGCGCGACTGGCTCCGGGACCGCCTCTACCGGCACGGCGCCAAGTTCACGCCCAAGGAGATGATCGAGCGGCTGGTTGGCGGGCCGATCGACGTCGGCCCGTATTTGCGCCAGCTTCGGGAGCGGGCGGCCGAGATCTACGGGATCTAGCCAGGCGCTGGTTCATGCGGTCTGGGGTTGCGCGAGAGGATTGGGCCTCACCACCTCGAACCCCCTCGTCGGGATCAGGTCACCCCCGAGCGAGCGATTCGAGCAAAGGAGCCGTCGATGCAACAGTGGAAGTCGAGCACGACGGGCCTGGGCCGAGCCCTGGTGATCGCGGTCGTGCTGGTGGTCGCCGCGGGGAGCTCCGTCGCGATGGCTTTGCAGCGTGACCGGCAAAGCACCACGATCGCCGCTGGGTCGTTCGGAACGGTGGTTGCCAAGTGCCAGGACGGGAGAACTGCCGTCTCGGGCGGCTTCGCAGCCCCCGGGTTCGATCCGGGCAATGCCGGCGCCACGATCGGCCGACTCGGCTCCCAGCGGGTTGGCAAGCGGGGGATCCAAGCCCGGGCGTTCAATTTCGGCGACGAGGCGGGCGACCTCGTCTCCTTCGCTTACTGCGCCCGGCGCGGTCATGGGCTCCGGGTGAAATCGGCAAGCACCCGGGTCGAACCAAACACCATGGGATCGGCCGTCGCCAAGTGCCCCCGTGACACGATCGCGGTCGGGGGCGGGTTCGGGACCTATCGGTTCTCCGCCGACGAGGGGCCGCAGGTGCTCACGCTTACATCGAAGCGGCTCGCCGAGCGCCGCTGGAAGGTGGTCGGCATCAACTTCAACGCCATGGGATCCGGCACCCTGATCGCCCACGCCTATTGCGCGGCGGCGCCCTTCGAGCTCGTCACCAGGTCCAAGGAAGTGACGCCGCCCCCCGACGAGCTCGAGACCTTCGACGTGCGTTGCCCCCGCGGGACGATGACATTTGCCGGCGGGTTCGACGGCCACATCCAGCTTCAAGGCAACGAGCCGAGAGCCACGGCGGCGATCACCTCGAGGAGGGCCTCCGGTGGTCGCGTCTGGCGCACCTCGGCGCTCAGCGCCTTCGGCCCGGACGCGGGGTCGGCGACCGCCTACGTCTACTGCCGCCAGCGGTAGGAGCCACCAAGATCCGCAAGCGTTGTCGCAAGAACCGGCCGGGCGACGTAGAAGATGCGGGGCTTGGCGGGAACTGAGGGGTCGCCTTCTTTCGGGATGGCGCCCCTCCGGGAGCGTCGCTTGCATCGCAGGCGGCGCTCCCAACTGCATGGGCCCTGTTCCATTACTCGGCGGCAGTGACCCGGCCGGGGGCCGGGTCACCGCGGCCGGGGCGCGGAGCCGTCGGGTCGGGTTCCTAGTCTCAGAGAGGTGACGCGCCGGGATTCCCAGTTCGTCTGTCAGCAGTGCGGCCACGCGGCGCTGGCCTGGACCGGCCGCTGCCCCGGCTGCGGCGAGTGGAACACGCTGGCCGAGGCGCTCCGGCCGGCCGGAGCGTTGGGCCGCGGATCGCGACCGGGGCGACGCGGCGGCCTTCGATCGTCCGGCGTCGGCTGAGGCCCCGCGGCCGGTCCCTCTGCGCGACGTCGAGCTGCCAGCCACGGATCGCCTGCTCACCGGGATCGCCGAGTTCGATCGAGTGCTCGGGGGCGGCCTGGTCCCCGGCTCGCTGGTCCTGGTCGGCGGCTCGCCCGGAATCGGCAAGAGCACGCTCACCGGGATGGCGCTCGGCAACCTGTGTGCCGCCGGGCGGCGCGTCCTCTACGTCTCCGGCGAGGAGTCGGCCGCCCAGGTGCGGGTGCGCGCCCAGCGGCTTGGCGACCAGGCGCTGGCGGTGCCGGTTCTGGCCGAGACCTCGGTCGAGGCCGTGCTGGCCGCGCTCGAGACGGAGCGCCCCGATGCCTGCGTCATCGACTCGATTCAGACCCTGCACGTCGAGGGGATGACCGGCGCCCCCGGGTCGGTGGGACAGGTGCGGGAGTCGGCGGCGGCGATCATGGCGGTGGCCAAGCGGCTGGGCACTGCCGTGGCCCTGGTGGGGCACGTGACCAAGGACGGAACGGTCGCCGGACCGCGGGCGCTCGAGCACCTGGTCGACTGCGTGCTGCTGTTCGAGGGCGAGCGCGAGCGGAGCTTCCGCACCCTGCGGGCGCTGAAGAACCGTTTCGGCGCGACCAGCGAAGTTGGGGTGTTCGAGATGCGCTCAGGGGGGCTGATCGAGGTCGCCGATCCCTCGGCGCGCTTCGTTGGCGAGGCGAGCCAGGCGCCGGGGTCGTGCGTCCTGTGCGCCATGGAGGGCACTCGACCGCTGCTGGTCGAGGTCCAGGCGCTCGTCGCGCCGACCGAGATCGTGCCGCCGCGCCGCGTCGCCACCGGGATCGACCGCAACCGCTTGGCGATGGTCCTCGCGGTCCTCGCCCGCCACGGCGGGCCATCGCTCGCCTCGGCCGACGTGTTCGTCAACGTCGCTGGTGGGGTGAGGGTCGACGAGCCAGGCGCCGACCTCGCAGTGGCGCTCGCCGTCGCCTCCGCCCATCGAGGGGAGCCGCTCCGGGGCGGCGGCAAGCCCCTCGCCTGCTTCGGGGAGGTGGGCCTGACCGGCGAGCTGCGCTTCGTCGCGCACCCCGAGCGCAGGGTGGCCGAGGCGGTCAAGTTCGGCCTCGGGCCGATCATCGCCCCGCCGGCGAGCGAGCAGGTCGAGGGCCTGAGCCCGCAGGGGACCCTGCGGGCGGCGCTGCAAACCGCCCTGGCCCGGGGCGTCGGGGACGAGGTGCGCGCGGCGGCCTGAGCCGGGTTGGCCGAGCTCGATCGGCCCCCCTCCCTTGACAAGCCGCAATCCGACCTCTCCACACGGGATTCAGGTGAGCGCGGGGAGCAGGGGCTTTTTGCCATGATGCTCGTCGATGGTGCCGCCGCACGACGGGGATCAGCTACACGAGCTTGAGACCCGTCTCGATCCCCGGCTGCTCCGGGCCTTGGACACGGTGGCGCCCGGAACCCCTTTGCGCGAGGGGATCGACAACATCATCCACGCGCGCACCGGCGGCCTGATCCTGGTCGCCGAGGCGGACGAGGTCTCGTTCCTGTTCAGCGGCGGGATCAAGCTCGACATCGATTACACCCCGGCGCTGCTCTACCAGGTGGCGAAGATGGACGGCGCGATCGTCCTCGATCCCGGCGCCAAGAAGATCTGCTGGGCCAACGTCCAGCTGATGCCCGATCCGACCATCCTCTCGATGGAGACCGGCACCCGCCACCGCACCGCGGAACGAGTCTCGAAGCAGACCAGCGCGCTGGTGGTCTCGATCTCCGAGCGCCGCGACGTGGTCTCGCTCTACATCGAGGGGATGAAGACCATCCTCCAGGACATCCCGATGGTGCTCTCCAAGGCGAACCAGGGGCTGGCGACGCTGGAGAAGTACCGCGCCCGTCTGGATCAGTTGTCGGCCCGCCTGACCAATCTCGAGTTCCTCGGCGGTTGCACGCTTCACGACGTCCTCTCGGTGCTCCAGCGGGCCGAGTTCGTCACCCGGATGGCCGCCGAGGTGGAGCGGTACATCATCGAGCTGGGCACTGAGGGCCGCTTGATCGAGATGCAGCTCGAGGAGACGGTGGTCGGCGTGATCGGGGATCGGTCGGCCCTGGTTCGCGACTACATCGTCGTCGACACGGAGGAGCAGATCGAGCGCACCATCGGCGAGCTGGCCGGGCTGCCGCACCAGGAGCTGCTCGACTTCGGTCGCCTCGCCGAGCTGCTCGGCTACGACCGGAAGACGAGCACGCTCGAGTTCGGGGTCTCGCCGCGGGGGTACCGGATCCTGTCGCGGATCCCGCGGCTGCCGCGCCTCGTGGTCCAGAAGATTGTCCATCGGTTCGGCGATCTGGAGGCGATCTTGAACGCCTCCTCGGAAGAGCTTGAGGCCGTCGAGGGTGTGGGGGAAGCACGGGCCAGGGAGATCCGAGAGGGACTTCGCAGGCTTCAGGAGGTCGACATCGTCGACCGCTATCCGTGAGAACCCGACGGCCGCCCCGGCTGCCGTCCGATAGAAGGAGGCCCAAATTCCAGAGCTAGCTACCGAGGAAGCGATAGAGATCGGACCCGAGCTCGGCCCCGTTGAGTGCACATTCGAGGTTGGCGACAACGTCGTCTATCCGCACCACGGGGCTGGGATGGTGTTGAAGAAGGAGACCAAGGACCTCCTCGGCGAGAAACGGGACTACCTGACAATCAAGATCCTGCACAACAACATGACCGTCATGGTCCCCTGCGAAAACGCCCACCGGGCCGGCTTGCGGCGGGTCATCGACGGCGAAGAGGTCGACAAGGTGATCGACGTGCTGACCGACGAGGTCTCGGAGATGCCGAAGAACTGGAACCGCCGGTTCAAGCACAACCGCGAGAAGATCAAGACAGGAAACGTCTTCGAGCTGGCCGAGGTGGTCCGGAATCTGGCGATCCGCGAGTGGGAGAAGGGTCTGTCCACTGGCGAGAAGCAGATGTATACGCGGGCGAAGAAGATCCTCGCGTCGGAGTTCATGTACGCGCTGGACAAGGACGAGGACGGGGCCGAGGCGTACCTGGACGAGCTGCTGGAGGAGCGGTTCGGGGCCCAGGCGCCTGCCTGACCGATCCATCAGCTTCAGCGGTCATCGCGGCCGCCGGCTCCGGCGAGCGACTCGGAGCCGGCGGCCCGAAGGCCTTCGTGCCGCTCGCCGGCAGGCCGCTGCTCGCCTGGGTCGCTCGACGCCTTCGCGCGGTCGCGAGAGCATGGCGTCGGCGATCGTCGCTGCGCCGCCAGGACACGAGGCGGCGGTCGAGGAGCTCGCCCCCGACATCGACCTGGAGCTGCGAGTGGTCGCCGGCGGCGTCTCCCGCTCGGAGTCTGTCGCGCGGGGGCTCGAGCGGGTGCAGACGGACCTGGTTGCGGTCCATGACGCCGCCCGCCCGCTGATCACGCCGGAGCCTGATCGACGAGCTGGTGGAGAAGCTCGCCGCCCGTCCCGACGCCGCCGGCGTGATCGCCGCCGCTCCGCTGGCTGACACCGTGAAGCGCGCCCGCGAGCCGCGCCCGGCCAAGGGGCCGGTTCCGCGCGGCGGCCCGACCGTTGCCCAGACGGTCAGCCGCGACCATCTCTGGGCCGCTCAGACCCCCCAGGTCTTCCGCGTCCTGGCGCTTCGCGAGGCCTTCGATACCGACCCGCAGCGGATCGCCGCCGCCACCGACGACGCGATGCTGGTCGAGAAGTCCGGCGGCAAGGTCCTGATCCACCCCGCCTCCGCCGAGAACCTCAAGGTGACCACGGAGCTCGACCTGAGGATCGCCGAGCTGCTGCTGGCAGAACGCGGATCGTAGCTCCGGCAGGTGTGGGCGCGGTAGCCCCGCCGACCAGCGCAACTCGGGGCCTTCAGCCGGGTTATCCGGGTATGCGACGGCGCAACGCTCGACGGCTGAGGTCCGACCGGCGGCAGACAGATACTGACGCGCATGAAGCGGCTTCGGAGCAGATTCGGTTGCGCCGTCGACGGCCATCGTTGGGCGCTGGTCGGGCATCGCTGCCTCTGCCTGCGCTGCGGGCGCGAGGCGGCGTCGGAGGGCGTGCGGCGGGCGGCCCACCGGCGCTAGCGGACGCGCTCAGCGCCTCAGAAGCACCCAGACGAGCGCCGCCGCAAAGCCGATCTGGCCGAAGGCCAGCGCGGTGCCGAAGTTCGCCGCGCCGAAGGCGCCGGCCAGGAGGCTGACGACGGCAAACGCCCCGAGGAGGATCGCCAGGTCGCCCGCCGTTCGCCTCAGCGCCGCGCCCTTCACTTGAGGATCGTCGTGGCCGATCGCTTGCCTCGCCGGCTCTCGCCGATCGGCAGGCCGGCGATCTCCCGCGCCTCGTCGTGCAGATGCCTGACGCGGCGGCGCACGTAGAGGCGACGCTGGAGGAACAGCGTGCCGATGCCGGCGAGCAGGATCGCGCACAAGTTGAGCGCGAGCTGCTCCATCGCGCCGACCCACTCGTGCCAGTCGCCGAGGGCGGCCGAGACGCCGATGTTCGCTGCGGCGGGAATCGTCGTCACCGAGATCAGCACGCCGATCAGCGCCCCGGACTTGGTCGAGGTCAGCGAGAGCACGCCGGCCGTCCCCGCCAGGTAGGCGACGATGAAGCTCCAGTGGTCGGGGCTCGAGATGAAGCCGGTGAACGGGTGCCCCGTCTGCGAGAAGTCGTCGGGCACCAGGCCGACTGCGTCGAGTAGGAGGGTGGCCGCGAAGGTGACCGTGATCCCGAGCGGGAAGCCGACCGCCAGCGCGGCGAGCGACCTCCTCAGCAGGTCGCGCCGCCTCTCGACCGCCGCCACGCAAAGTCCGGCGATTGGGCCGAACTCCGGGCCGACGATCATCGCGCCGATGATCAGGATCAGCTGATCGGTGAGGATGCCGACCATCGCGATCAGCATCGCCAGGGCCATGAAGGCGAGGAAGCTGGCGGACAGCTCGACGTTCTCCGAGGTGCGCGTCTCCACCTCCTCCCAGATCACGGCGTCGGAGGGCAGGCCGGCGCTCGCCTTCTCGGCCGCGATCGCCGCATCCGAGATCTGGGAGTCGATCGTCTTCAATCGCGATCGACCCCTCGCGGTCGATGTCGAGCTCGCGCAGGTCGGAGATGATCACGCTGGCCTCCTCGCGAGCGACGTCGCAGAGGATCACGTCGCCCTCGGGACGCTGGGCGGCGCGCTCGAGATAGATCAGGTTGGCAACCGACGGCGAGTGCTTGAGCAGGTTGAGCGTGTGCTCGGCCTGGTAGCTCGGGACCACGATCCGCAGGTGGACCATTTCGCCAGCTAGCGTACAGGCGCCGTGCTCACCGACTACCACCTCCACCTGCGCCCGGACGACGACGACCGGCCCCCGGAGCGCGCGGCGTTCACGGCCGAGAACGTGGAGCGCTATCTGGCCGCGGCCGACGAGCGCGGGGATCGGGGAGCTGGGCTGCTCCGAGCACGTCTACCGGTTCACGGATGCGCTCGAGATCTGGCGGCATCCGTTCTGGGAGCAGCAGGCTCGCGACGACCTCGACGCCTACTGCGAGTTCGTGCGCACGACCCCGCTTCGCCTCGGCCTCGAGGTCGACTTCGTGCCCGGCGCCGAGGACCGGATCGCCAACCTCCTCGACGGCCGCGACTTCGACTACGTCGTCGGCTCGGTCCACTTCCTGGGCGATCGGGCGGTGGATCACGACGGCTACGACATCTGGGAGGCCGACGGCGATCCCGACGCCGTCTGGCGCCGCTACTTCGAGACCCTCGCCGAGGCGGCGCGCTGCGGCCTGTTCGACATCCTGGCCCACCCCGACCTGGTGAAGATGTGGGGCCGTGCAAGGCCCCATCCGGAGCGCGATCCACGTTTCTACTACGAGCCGGCGGTGGAGGCGATCGGCGAGTCCGGCATCGCGGTCGAGGTCTCGACCGCCGGCCTGCGAAAGCCGGTGGAGGAGATCTACCCGGCGCCGGCCCTGGCCGCCATGTGCGTCGAGGCCGGCGCCGCGTTCAGCCTCTCCTCCGACGCCCACGTGCCCGCCGACGTCGGCCACGCCTACGAGAGCGCGGTCGCTGCGATGCGCGATTGGGGGATCGAGCAGATCGCCGTGTTCGAGCGCCGCGAGCGCCGGCTGGAGCCCCTCGGATGAGCGGTGGCGCTGCGCGACGGAGCCCCCGGCGGTGAGCGCCCGGGTCGGGATCGGCTACGACGCCCACCGCTTCGCCGCGGGGCGCCGGCTCGTGCTCGGCGGTGTCGAGGTTCCGCACGAGGTCGGACTCGAAGGCCATTCCGACGCCGACGTCCTCACGCACGCCGTGATCGACGCCGTGCTCGGGGCGGCGGGGCTGGGGGACATCGGCACGCTGTTCCCGCCGGACGACGAGCGCTGGCGAGACGCCCACTCCCTCGACCTGCTGAGGGTGGCGCTCGGCAACGTGCACGGGCGGGTGGTGAACGTGGACGCAACGTTGATCTGCGAGTCGCCGCCGAATCGGGCCCCACCGCCCGGAGATGGAGCGGAACCTGGCCGAGGTGCTCTCGGCGCCCGTGATCGTCAAGGCGACGACCAACGAGGGCATGGGCTGGATCGGGCGTGGCGAGGGCATCGCCTGCTTCGCCGTCGCGCCTCCTGGAGGTCGACTGATGTCCCCCGTCGGCTAGCCAGCCGGCGCACGGACCTCTACGACCGAGAGCACTAGGCTACGAGCCTGATGCTTCGCTCGATGGCCGGCAAGCTCTCCCCGGACATCGTCACCGGCCCGATGAGCTCACTCGGCCGTAGGATCAAGCTCGGAAAGCTCGGGCCCCTGAGCGACGTCCCGTTCAACGTCAGGACGCTGACCGGGGCCGGTGTGATCCACCCGGTGCGCCCGGACAAGCTGGCGCTGATGGTTCGCATCCTGGCGCGCTGGGGCGCTTCGCCCGCGGCCGGGATCGCCGGGGCGGCGATCAACCATCCCGACGAGGTGATGGTCGAGGACGAGGCCGGGTCGCTGACCTTCGCCGAGGTCCACCGCCGCTCCAACGCGCTCGCCCGGGGGCTCGCCGCGGAGGGCGTCAGGGAGGGCGACGGGATCGCGATCATGTGCCGCAACCATCGCGGCTTCGTCGAGGCGACGCTCGCCGTCTCGAAGCTGGGCGCGAACGGGCTCTACATGAACACGGCCTTCGCCGCGCCGCAGCTCGCCGGGGTGGTCGAGCGCGAGGAGCCGGTGGCGCTGATCTACGACGGCGAGTTCGCGCGGCCTGCTCGAGCAGGCGGCCGAGGCGGGCAAGGAGATCGGCCTGCGCCGCTTCGTCTCCTGGACCGATGGCGACGACGAGGTGACGGACACCCGGCTGGAGGACCTGATCGAGTCAAGCGACGACCGGGACCTCGATCCGCCCGGCGAGTCGAGCCGCTTCGTGATCCTGACCTCGGGCACGACCGGGACGCCGAAGGGGGCGCAGCGCAGCCAGCCCGACACCCTGGGGCCGCTGGCGGCGATGTTCTCGAAGATCCCGCTGCGGGCGCGGGAGCGGACGATGATCGCGGCGCCGCTGTTCCACTCCTGGGGGTTCGCCCACTTCACGCTTGGCCTGGCGCTCAACTCCACCTACGTGCTGCGCCGCCGCTTCGACCCGGAGGAGACGCTGCGCGCCACGCAGGAGAGCGGCGCCACCGCCCTGGTGGTCGTCCCGGTGATGATTCAGCGGATCCTCGAGCTGCCCACCGAGACGCTCGACAGGTACGACCTGCCCAGCCTGCGAGTCGTCGCCGCCAGCGGCTCGGCGCTCCCGGGCGAGCTCGCCACCAAGTGGATGGACACCTTCGGCGACAACCTCTACAACCTGTACGGGTCCACCGAGGTCGCCTGGGCGACGATCGCGACGCCGGAGGACCTGCGGGCCGCGCCGGGCACCGCCGGCCGTCCGCCGCGCGGCACCGTCGGTCCGGATCGTGGACGCCGACGGCAACGATGTCGAGCCCGGAAAGACCGGCCGCGTCTTCGTCGGCAACGAGATGGCCTTCGAGGGCTACACGGGCGGCGGCGGCAAGGACGTGCTCGACGGACTGCTCTCCTCGGGCGACGTCGGCCACTTCGACTCCGAGGGCCGCTTGTTCATCGATGGGCGCGAGGACGAGATGATCGTCTCCGGCGGCGAGAACGTGTTCCCGCGCGAGGTCGAGGACCTGCTCTCCGACCACGAGCAGATCAAGGAGGTCGCCGTGATCGGCGTCGATGACGAGGAGTTCGGCCAGCGGCTGAAGGCGTTCGTGGTCCTCAACGAGGGCGCCGATCTCACACACGACGAGGTCCAGGGTTACGTGAAGTCCAACCTCGCTCGCTACAAGGCCCCCCGGGAGGTCGAGTTCCTCGACTCGCTGCCGCGCAACGCGACCGGCAAGATCCTGAAGCGCGAGCTGGCCTAGGGTGTTCGAGAGCGAGCCCAGGAGGTGTCAGGTATGCCACCGCGTGGGATCAAGAAGGGCAGCCAAGCGCGCCCGCCAGTACGAGAAGATCAAGCGCAGCCAGAAGCGGCGCGGCAGCTCGACGCGGCGGGCCGAGGAGGTCGCGGCGAGGACCGTTCAAAAGGAACGTGCCCGGGCGGGAGAGTCCAGGCAGCGTTCCCGGGCCTCGACCCGGGACATCTCGTCCGGGCGCCGGGGCGGCCTGCGGTCGGGCCGAAGCGGTGCCAGGGGCCAGACTCGTGAGCAGCTCTACAACGACGCCAAGCGGTTGAACATCCGGGGTCGCTCGCGAATGAACAAGCGGCAGCTCCTCGCGGCCATCAACCGCAAGAAGGGGAGCTAGCGCCCTCCCCCGCGGCGGCTCGCTCGCCTCGGCGCCGGGCCGCCTCGGCGCGCAGCCGCTCGTGCTCGACCTGGCTCTTGAGCTGGCGCAGCGAGCGTCGCAGGTGGCCGCCCAGCTGGGGCGCGGAGACCAGCTCGGCGATCCAGCCGGGGATCCCGGAGCCGGCGACGCCGTAGGCGAAGCGCAGCTCCACTCGGGTGCGGCCGTCGTCGAGCTCGCGCAGGCGCCAGCGCCCCCGCTGGTCGACCCCGAGCACCGAGCTCCACGCCATGTCGCGCTGCTCCTGCCACTCGACGATCTCGATCAGTCCGCCGACCTCCGCCGAGCCCACCCTGATCAGCATCCGGTAGCGGGCGCCGAGACCCGTCCGCCGCTCGCCTGTCACCTCCCAGCGCGTGATCCCCGACATGAAGTGCAGGTAGTTCGACGGCTCCGCCAGGTAGTCCCAGACGAGCTTCGGCGGGGCCGAGATGACGATCGACTCGTTCAGCCTCATCTGCCGCCTCCTATCCGATCAGCCGAGCTTCGTGGCCCATGCTCGATCAGCCTATGACCGGAAAGCGCCGCTCGGCCGCCAGCGTCTCCAGCGTCTCCTGCATCAGGGTGGTGACGTGGTCGTAGACCTCGTCGACGTCAGGCTCGTCGCCGAACTGCGCCGGACGTCGATCGGGGCCAGGACCTCGACCGTGAGCTTCGCCGGCAGAGGGATGTGGCCGAGCAGGTCGCCGACGTTGATCCCCCAGGGGAGCGCGAGCGAGATCGGGATCACCTTGAGGCGCAGCGTGCGGTCGACGCGCAGGGCTCGCGCCAGCCGACCGCCGTGGCTGAGGAAGAGTGCCGTCTCCTGGCCTCCGATCGAGACCACCGGGACGATCGGCACGCCGGCGTCGAGCGCCAGCCGGACGAACCCCTTGCGACCCGCGAAGTCGACCTTGTTTCGCTCCCAGGTCGGGCGATGCACCTCCCAGTCTCCGCCCGGGTAGACCAGCAAGGCGGCACCGGCGTCGAGCGCCCTCTGAGCGTTCTCGGGCGAGGCTGGGACGGTCCCGTACCGGCGCAGGATCTGGCCCACGGGGGAGGCCAGCACCAGGTTGTGGGCGAGCTGGTAGAAGGCCCGCTCGACGCCGAAGTAGGTGTAGAAGGCGAGCGTGAACAGCAGCGTGTCGGGCGTCACGTTGCCGCCGGAGTGGTTGGCCACCAGCAGCACCGGGCCGTGCTCGGGCACGTTGCCCATGTTCCGCACCTCGCCCCGGAACCAGAGCGTGGTCAAGAGCCAGGTGAGCGGCAGGTTCTCGCGGATGTAGTCGGGGTCGCGATCGTCGAGGTTCGCCGTCAGGCGGCGCCGGATGCGCCGTGCCAGCCCCTCGGCGATCCCGCCGGCGGCGCCCCGCCCGGCGCTGACGACGCCACCGCCGGCCCGGGTGATCCCGTTCAGGTCGGGGAGCCGGTCCCGCAGGAGCCCGTCCTCGCGCCGCCGTTGCGCTTCGCGTGCTCGGCGAGCCTCGCCTCGTCAGCCATCGGCGGCCGATCCTACGCTACGGGCTCAGAGCGCCACGCGCGCGGCCGGCGCCGCGCTGAACGACGGCGCGGCGGAGGAGGGTCCGAGCGAGAGCCCGCGCGGGCGTTGCCTGCGAGCTCGCGGCCGGACTCGACCTGCTCGCGGATCAGCCCGTTGGCGCGCTCGGGCAGCTCCACCTGGGGAACGTGGCCGCACTCGGTCAGCACGACCTGGCGGGCGTGCGGGAGCACGCCGGCCACGTGCCTGGAGAAGGCGGCCGGGACGAGGCGGTCGCGGTCGCCCCAGATGAACAGGGCGGGCGTGCTCAGGCCGTCGAGCCGGGTCCACAGCCCGCGCTCGCCGTCCGGGGGGTCGAGGTAGATGTTGCGCGCGGCGGCGAAGAAGGCGATCCGAGCCGAGCGAGACCGATAGGTGCGGCAGAACTCGTCTGCGGCGATGTCGGCGGCGGCGGGATCGAGCCGCTCCGGTCGCGCGAACAGGCTCCAGAACTGCTCGCGAACCCGCGCGGCCCGCAGCGGATGCGGGATCGCCGCCAGCTCGGGGCGGAGCAGCTTGACCAGCGGCACCAGCTGGCGCCGGCGTCGGAAGGCCAGCACCGGGGCCAGGAGGCTGAGCGTCTCGGCCCGGTCGGGCTCGGTCAGGGCCAGCTCGATCGCGACCCGGCCGCCCATCGAGTTGCCGACCAGGTGCGCTCGCTCGATCGCCATCGCGTCCATGTAGTCGAGCACCGAGCGGGCGAAGTAGGGGGCGTCGTAGCCGCCGCGGGCCGGCTTCGAGGAGGAGCCGAATCCCGGCAGGTCGATGGCATGCACCGTGTGGTCCGGGGTCAGGGTGGCGATCGTCTCGAAGAAGGAGGTCTTGTTCGACCCCAGTCCGTGCAGGCAGACCACCTGATCGGGGCCCTGGCCGGAGATCAGGCTCGAGATCGTCGCGCCGCGGGTCTCGACCTCGGTCACCCGAAGCAGCGGCGGACGGTCGCCGGGGAGCCGGAACAGCCCCTCGAAGCCGAGCGCCAGGTCCAGGTTTCCCCGCGCGTAGAGGCGGCGCTGGGCGAAAGCGTCCAGCCCGGACAGCCTTCCCTCTCGCAGGCCGAGCCAGGTGGCCGCGTCGGTGCCGACCACGACGTCAGGCTCGCGCACGGGGGACGGCCGCACGGCGCAGTGCTTGCCCCGCGCCCGCACCTCCCACGTCCTGCCCACGTCGCCGAGCCGGACCTGGAAGGTGGCGTCGAAGCCGGGCTCGGCGCCCAGGTAGCGCGCGGGGAGCGAGGCGAACGCCTCCTCCACGCGCCGCACACGTTGCGCATGCAGCGAGATGGAACCCATGGACGGCGGCGAACGTTAGTGGCCGTGCCGGCCACCGAGGCCTCGCCCGTGCGCCGTATTCCGCAAATAGCATCAAGAAGATGACGGGTCAGGTTTCCGCAAATAGCATCAGGAAGATGACGCGTCAGGTTCTGATCAGGGACACGCTGAGCGGCGAGCTGCGGCCCCTCGAGCCCCGCGAGCCGGGCAGGGTCGGCATCTACGCCTGCGGGCCCACGGTCTACTCGCGCATCCACGTCGGCAACGCGCGGCCGTACGTGATCTTCATCCTGCTGCGGCGCCTGCTCGAGCGACTCGGCTACGAGCCTCGGCTGGTCGTCAACATCACCGACATCAACGACAAGATCTACGCCGCGGCGCGCGAGGCCGGGGTGCCCTCCGATCGATTCGCCGGCGAGATGACCCGCGCCTACCTCGAGGACACCGACCGCCTCGGGCTCGGCCGCCCGGATGACGAGCCCCTGGCCTCGGAGACGATCCCCGAGATCGTCGCCCTGATCGAGGCCCTGATCGAGCGCGGGCACGCCTACGAGTCCGGCGGCGACGTCTACTTCCGGGTGCGCAGCTTCCCCGGCTACGGCAAGCTCTCGAATCGCGATCCCGACGAGATGGACCAGGGCGAGGAGGCGGGCACCGAGTCGCTGAAGGAGGACCGGCTCGACTTCGCGCTCTGGAAGGCCCGCAAGACCGACGAGGACACCGGCTGGCCCTCGCCCTGGGGGGAGGGCCGGCCCGGCTGGCACATCGAGTGCTCGGCGATGGCCGAGAAGCTGCTCGGCACCGACTTCGCGATCCACGGCGGCGGCGCCGATCTCGTCTTCCCCCACCACGAGAACGAGATCGCGCAGACCGAGGCAGCCCGCGGGGTCCCGCTCGCCCGGCTGTGGATGCACAACGGCATGGTCCAGATGGCCGAGGAGAAGATGTCGAAGTCGGTCGGGAACATCTTCCAGCTCTCCGAGGCGCTCGACCGGTTACGGGCGGGAGATCGTGGTCGCCTACCTCGATCTCGGGCCACTACCGCCAGCCGCTCGAGTTCTCGGAGCGAGCGCTCACCGAGGCGGCGGCGAGGGTGGAGCGGATCCGCAACTTCGTGCTCGACCTTCCCGACGGTGTCGATGCGGGCGAGGACGAGTTCGTGGCCGCGAGCCGCGAGGCCCTGCTCGACGCCCTGGCCGACGACTTCAACACGCCGCGGGCGCTCGCTGCCCTGTTCGAGCTGATCGCCGAGGGAAACCGCAGGCAGCTTTCCGGAGCGCGCGCGGCGCTCGAGGAGATGCTGCCGCTGCTCGGGCTCGAGTCGCTGCTGGGGCCGGCGGACGAGATCGATCCGGAGGCGGAGCGGCTGATGGAGGCGCGCGAGCAGCGCCCGCGCAGGGCGCGACTTCCAGCGGGCCGACCAGATCCGAGACGAGCTGGCCTCCCGCGGCTACCAGGTCCGCGATACCCCCGAGGGTCCGCGGCTGGTGAGACGCTCGGGGTAGGGGAGATCGCCCCGCGCAAGGACATCGGCTCGCCGAGCGCGGGGAAGGGCGAGCTCGTCTATGGCCGGCGGGCCGTGGCCGAGGCGAAGCGCGGCAGGCGGCGTGTTCGCCGCCTGTGGACGACCAGCGGAGCTGACCGCGTCGGAGCTCACGCGTCTGGCGGGCTCGCCGGACCACCAGGGGGTCGTCGCCGAGGTCGACCCGTATCCCTACGCCGATCCGGACTCGCTGCTCGATCGCCCGGATGCCCTGGTCGTCGCCCTCGACCAGGTCCAGGACCCGCGCAACCTGGGCGCGGTGTGCCGCTCGGCGGAGGCGGTTGGCGCCGCCGGGGTGGTGATCCCCTCGCGGCGCTCGGCGGCGGTCACCGCGGTGGCCTGCAAGGCGTCCGCGGGCGCCGTGGAGCACCTGCCGGTAGCCCGCGTCTCGAACCTCGCCGACTGGCTCACTCCAGGCCAAGGACTCCGGCGCCTGGATCTACGGGGCGGAGCAGGGTGCCCCGACGCCCTACGCGCAGGCCGACCTGAGCGGCAAGCTCGTGCTCGTGCTGGGCAGCGAGGGGAGGGGGCTCCGCCGCCGTGTCTCCGACAGCTGCGACCTGTTGATCTCGATCCCCGTCCGCGGACGCGTCGGGTCGCTGAACGTGTCCGCCGCCGCGGCGGTGCTCCTGTTCGAGGCGGCCAGACAGCGGGCCGCCACGTAGGCCCGCCAGGCGCGGACGGCGCTAGCAGCGCTCGCGGATGGAACCGTTTGGGCCCTGCGCGCACCGGTCGATTCGGCGTGGCTCTTGCAACGAATCGTGCACCCCGGGGCCGGGTCGGTTGACACGACGCCGCCGGGCCGCATACACTTGCGCGCATAAGGGTGAACTAAAGGTCGAGTCTCGATCCGCCGATTGCCCAAAAGTGAGGCGCCCAGGGGAGGTACGGGCGCCACTGTTTCCGATCCGAACGGAGGAATCCAGTGGCTGCACCGACCCCCACCCACGAGTTCGCCGCCGTCGCGCCCCACGGTGGCCCGGCCGCGGCGCCCGCGCCCAGGCCAGAAGCTCAACCTGAGCTTGAAGATATCTATCTGGTGGCGCTCGCCAAGCGGGGCAGCGCCGACGCGTATGACCGGATCGTGAAGCGCTACCGCGGCTTCGTGCGGCTGAAGGCCTCGTCGTACTTTCTGCTCGGCGGCGACGCAGACGACCTGATCCAGGAGGGCCTGCTCGGCCTCTACAAGGCGATCCGCGACTACCGCTCCGATCGCGAGTCCAGCTTCCGCAACTTCGCCGAGCTCTGCATCACCCGCCAGATCATCACCGCGGTGAAGACGGCGAGCCGCAACAAGCACGCGCCCCTCAACCAGTACGTCTCCTTCGCCCAGACGCCGGCCGGCGCGAGCGACTCGGAGACGACGCTGGAGGAGGTGCTCCCGGGGCCGGGAAGCGAGGACCCGTCGGAGCGGGTGATCGCGACCGAGGAGCTTCAGAGCCTCGTCTCCTGCCTGTCGAGCGTGCTCTCGGAGCTCGAGAGCCAGGTCCTCTCCCTGTACCTCGACGGGCACTCCTACGAGGCGATCGGCGACCGCCTCGACTGCGACACGAAGACGGTCGACAACGCCCTCCAGCGCGTCAAGCGCAAGGTCAGCCTCCACCTGGCCTCGCGTGAGGTCAGGGTCTAGGCCCGCCAGTTCGATCGGTGGCGTCTTGGTTCCGACCCCCGGAACCAAGCGGACTCAGTTCGGCGATGATTGGGCGTCGACTACGAACTGCCCGCCTAGCTCAACTGGCTAGAGCACCTGCTTTGTAATCAGGAGATTGCCGGTTCGAATCCGGGGGCGGGCTCTGTGTCCGGCGACCGCGACTTCATCTGGCGCGACGGGGAGCGGACGGTCGTCTTCCGGGAGGGTGGGCTCGCCGAAACTCCCCAGCTCCTCGCCGAGGGGATCTGGGAGCGCTTCGAGCTCCTGACCACGCCGCGCGCCCTGGGCGCCGCGCCGCTCGAGCTCGCGGAGCGGGCGAGCGCCGTCCACGAGGTGCCCCGCGGCCCGGTGCCCGACGCGGCGGCCACCATCCTCGACTCGGTTCGCAATCCGACCCTGGTGGCGCTCGGCGGCGGCAGGGTGATCGACACCGCGAAGGCGATCGCGGCCGTGCGTGGAGGGCGTGTCTGCGCGGTGCCGACCACGCTCTCGGGGGCCGAGATGACCACCATCCACCGGCTTCCGGCCGGCCACGAGCACGAGGCCCGCCACCTCGTCCGCCCCGTCCTGGTGATCGCCGACCCGCTCGAGATGACCACCCTCGACGACCTGCCCCTGCGGGCCAGCGCCATGAACTCGCTCGCCCACGGGGCCGAGGCCCTCTACACGCCGCTCGCCAACCCTGTGGCGACGGTGGTCGCGCTGCGCGGCGCCGAGCTGCTCGCCGCCGCGCTCGACGGCCCGGCGGGGGAGCGAGACCGGGCGGGGCTCGCCCTCGGGTCGCTGCTCTGCGCCCACGCCCTCGACTCGGCCGGTTACGCCCTCCATCACGTCGTCTGCCAGACGCTCGTCTGGGTGCTCTCCACGCCCCACGCGGAGACCAACGCCACCATCCTTCCCCTGACGATGGAGGCGATGCGCCCCCGGGCCCCCGGCGCGATCGAGTCGCTGGCCCGGGCGCTCGGGGCGGACGCCGCCGGGATCCGGGAGCGAATCGAGGCGCTGGGCGGCGGGCCGCGACGCCTCGGCGACCTCGGCGCCGACCGCGGCCGGCTGAGGCGGGCGCTCGACGCGATCCTCTCCCGCCCCGAGCTTCAGAACACCCCCGACCCGCCCGCCCGAGAGGAGCTCGAGCGCCTGCTCGAAGCCGCCTGGTAGCGCACGCCCGCTTGCGGACGCTCGTGATCGGGCGCCGCCGGGCGTTTCGCGCAGTAACGCCGCGCGCCCAGGCGTGTAGGCATCTACGTGGATCAGGCCCAGCGGAGGTCCGCGCCTCCACGCACGGACGAGGTGATCAGCGAGGAGCGCTTCCAGCGCTACCACGCCTACGCGCGCCGGCACGGCGTCAACTGGTTCCTCTACGTGCTGGCTCGCCTGATCCTCCAGCCGGCGTTCCTCCTCTGGCTTCGCTTCTCACGCGTAGGGTCGCGAGCACCTACGTGGCGTCAAGGGGGGGTTGATCGTCGCCTCGAACCACCGCAGCTTCCTCGACCCGTTCGTGATCGCCACCACGCTTCCGTGGCGTCGCCCGATGCAGTACGTGGCCAAGGTCGAGCTGTTCGAGCGCCCCTGGCGGGGATGGATCCTGTCCCGGGTCGGCGCCTTCCCCATCCGGCGCGGACAGTCGGACGAGACCGCGATGGAGACCGCGCGGCTGGTCCTCGAGCGGGGCGGCACCGTCTGCATCTTCCCCGAGGGGACGCGGATCCGGTCGGGCTCGCTGGGGACGCCGAAGCGCGGCGTCGGCCGCCTGGCGCTGGAGACCGGTGCCGCGGTTGTCCCGGTCGCCGTGCTCGGCAGCGAGCAGGTGCGGCGCGGTTGGCGGATTCGGCCCCGCAAGGTGAAACTGCGCGTCGGCAGGCCGGCGACATTTCCGCGCACCGAGCATCCCTCGCCGGCGCTCGCCGCCACCGTCACCGCCCGGATCTGGCCGAGCGTCGAGCTCCAGTGGGAGTGGCTCGGTGGCCTGCCGCCGCTGCGCAAGGCGGCGGTCATCGGGGCCGGGAGCTGGGGCACGGCGATGGCCGTGCTACTGGCGCGCGGCGGGCTCGAGGTCCAGCTAGGGACGCGCTCGCAGGAGAAGGCAGCG
This sequence comes from uncultured Actinomycetes bacterium, assembly GCA_963740145.1. Lineage (GTDB taxonomy): Bacteria > Actinomycetota > Thermoleophilia > Solirubrobacterales > 70-9 > AC-56. Next base: position 302,176 of record CAVUDI010000008.1, on the reverse strand, counting down.
GAGATCGCCGCCAAGCGCCTGAACTCTCGATATCTGCCCGGGGTGAGGCTGCCCGAGACCGTCGCCGTGAAGCGGGCCGGTGAGATCGAGCTCGCGGGCGTGGATCTCGTCTGCCTGGCGGTGCCATCCGCCGCGCTCCCGGCCGCGGTCGGCGCGCTCGGCGATCGGATCGGTTCGCGCGCCGCGGTGCTGTTGCTCACCAAGGGCTTGGTGCAGCCGCTGGGCCAGCTGCCGAGCGACTATGTCGGCAGGCGGATCCGCGCCCGCTCGATCGCCTCGCTGGGCGGCCCCGCCCACGCGCGCGAGGCGGCCGCCGGGATGGCCGCGCTGGTGCTGGGCTCGAGCGACGAGGACCTGCGGGCCCAGCTGGGCGAGGTCTTCGATCGAGCGGGGCTCGTCTGCGAGCGAAGCGATGACGTGGTCGGTGTCGAGATGGCGGGCGCTGCCAAGAACGCCGCGTCCCTCGCTGCGGCGGCGGCGGAAGCCCACGGCCTCAATGCCGCGGGGATTGCCGCCGCGACGATCTGGCGCGAGTGCGTCGAGTACGCGCTGGCGAGCGGCGCGCAGCTCGACACCTTCACCGGGCTCGCGGGCGTCGGCGACCTGACCGCGACCGTTGATGGCGCCCGGGAGCCGCAACCGCCGGGCTGGAGAGCTGCTCGGCGCCGGCGTGGCCGCGGACCAGATCCCGGGCCAGATCGGTCAGGCATCCGAGGGCCTCGATGCCGTGCCGCTGCTCGCGGAGTCGCATGGCCCGGGCGGGAATCGAGGCGCCAGGGCTCGATGGACTCGCCGCCCTGATCAGTGGTCGCATCGATCCCGGCGAGTGGGTGGCTGGACTGCGGCGCGCCGAGCGCGCCCGGCGGGCGGCCATAGGTAGCCGATGGCCTGGACAGGCGAGCGATCGTAGCCCTTGAGAACGCTGTGAGCGGCTGCCGCGAAGGAGGAGAGCGAGGCGGCGGAGCCGAGCTCGAAGGCCGAGCTCGACCGCGCGTTCGAGGAGCTCTATCGCAGCCATCTACGCGACGTCTACTCGTACGCCTTCTACCGGGTGGGCAACCACCACGACGCCGAGGACCTCACCGAGCAGGCGTTTCTGCAGGCATACCGGCACTTCGAGCGGGCGCGGCGCGAGTCGAACGGGCGCCCGCTACGGCCCTGGTTGATCCGTATCGCCCACAATCTCGCCTCGAACTATCACCGGGACCGTGCCCGGCACCCGGAAGCGGCCTTGGAGGCTGTGGAGCCACCCTCGCACCCCCATGGAACCGAGCAGATCGTCGAGGGACGCGAGGAGCTGCGCTTGGTCATCGACAGGGTCCAGCGCCTCTCGGACGACCGCCGGGAGGCCCTGATCATGCGCTTCGCGCTGGGGATGTCGAATCGGGAGATCGCGCGGGCGCTGGGGCGCACGGACGGGGCGACGAAGGTGCTGATCCACAGGGCGATCAAGCAACTCGAAGAGGAGATGAGCGGGACATGACCGGCAGCCATTGGACAGGCCACCGATGAGCGAAGAGACGGGACAGCTGCACCTGGAGGCGCTGCTCAGCGACGCGCTGCGCCCGATCGAGCCGCCCGAGGATCTTGCCAGCCGCGTCGAGAGCACCCTGAGCGCGATCACCGAGCAGGCCGCCGCCCAGCTCTCGAGCTGGGCCGAGGAGCTCTCGGAGGGCGAGCTCCAAGCGCTCCGGGACCCGCGTAACTGGGTGCGACCGGTCGCCGCGGTCGCCGTGGGCACGGCCGCGGGCGGTGCGCTGGTGCTGGTCGGCTTGCGCCGGCGGCGCCGGCCGACCCGCCTCCGCGCCACCGCGGAGAACGTCCTGAAGCAAGTGCAGATAACTCCGCCGGAAGCCTCGCTCGACGCCAAGTCGCGGCTCGCTCGGACGTTTCCGGCCGGGCCAGGGCGCGACCCTGACCCGGCAGGCACCTCCGTATCTACCGCGACTTCGTCGCTAGCCCGGGCCGGACGCCGCTCGGGGTAGCGGCGCCCGCCGCGAGGCCGGTGAGGCCGAGAATCAGGTGCAGGATGTTGTCCTCCGTGTTCACGGGGACGATGCCCAGGATCGAGTCGCCGCTGCCGATGGCGAATCCCCAGATGGCCACCACGAGGTAGACGAGCCCGAGCCCGAGCGCGTACTGGCGCGCCGCGTAGCCGGCGGCCGCCAGGCCGAGCAGGCCGGTCGCCAGGTGGACGACGTTGTGCCATCCGTTGACCGCCAGGATTCCGAACACGTCGTCGACGCTCCCCGGCGAGTCGAAGCTGGCGCTGTAGAAGAAGCCGATGATTCCGGCGATGGTCAAGGCCGCGCCGACCAGCGTCGCGTAGAGCCTGGCCGGGTTCGATGCTTCCATCCTGGACCCTTTCTTCCGAGGTGGACTCGATGCCGAACTATCTTGCTGCGGGCGGACGTAGTGATCCGCGCTCGGAGCCCCAGCGGAGCCAACGCGTCCGGCCAGTACATTCCGCCGCCATGGCCGTCTGCTATCGCCACCCGGGCCGGGAGACGAACGTGGCCTGCTCCAACTGCGGGCGGCCGATCTGCCCCGACTGCATGACGGTCACCCCGGTGGGCATGCGCTGCCCGGAGTGCGCGCGGCAGCGCACCCAGGTTCGCCGGGTCGGCGGTGGCCTGCGAGCCGGGGTGGCGCCGGCCACCTACGCGCTCATCGCTCTCAACGCAGCCGCCTTCCTCGTGGAGCTGGCGGGGGGCGGCGCCGCCTCTTTTCAGGGTGGCGGCACCGTGATCCGCGACGCCGGCCTGAACGGCCCCGACGTCGCCGACGGCGAGGTGTGGCGAATCGTCACCTCGGGGTTCCTGCACGCCGGGTTCCTGCACATCGCGATCAACATGTTCGCTCTCTTCATCCTCGGCACCCTGCTCGAGCCCGGCATAGGCACGCCCCGGTTCCTGGCCGTCTATTTCGTCTCGTTGCTGGCCGGCTCCTTCGGGGCGCTGCTCCTGGACCCGAACGAGACCACGGTCGGCGCCTCGGGCGCGATCTTCGGCCTGATGTCGGCGGCGTTCATCGTCGCCCGGCATCGGGGCCTGGAGCAACTCGCCTCCCAGATCGGCTTCTACGTGATCCTCAACGTGGTCTTTACTTTCGGCTTCCCGGGAATCAGCGTCGGCGGCCACCTGGGCGGCCTGATCGGCGGCGGGCTGGCGGCCCTCGTGATCACCTCGGCCGAGCGCCGCGCCTCCCGCCCGGTCCTGCTCGAGGTGCTGGGGCTGGTCGCGATCGGCGCCGTCAGCGTCGCCGGCGCGCTGGCCGCCGCCAGCGCTGCTTAACCGCTCGCGGCGGCCCGTCGGACCTCGGGAGTGAGCTCCCTCCAGCCCAGGCCACTGGGTGAGGGAGCGCAATCCGGGTGCAGCAGGTGAGCGAGCAGCTCGGTGCCCTCGACCAGGCGTGGGCCAGGGCGGGAGAACGAGGAGGCGGCATCGACGGCGTAGATGTGCTCGGCGCCCAGCGCCTCGAGCTGCTCGCGGCGGGCCAGCGCCTGCTCGGCGGCCTCCTCGACGTAGAGGCCGCACGGCATCACCACGACCACGTCGGGCTGGGCGGCCTCGAGCTCCCCCCAGCTCACCGTGCGGGAGTCGCGGCCGGGCTCGCCGGTCACGCTCCGCCCGCCCGCCAGCGTGATCATCTCGGGCACCCAGTGACCGCCTGCGTAGGGTGGATCGAGCCACTCGAGAGCGACCGTGCGCGGGCGCGGCTCCCGGGCGACCGCATCGCGGACGCGATCCAGCCGCGCCTGAAGCTCGGCCACCAGCACCTCGGCGCTGCGTCGCGCGTCCGTCGCCTCGCCGAGGCGGACGAGGTCGTCGAGCACCTCTCCGAGGGTTCGCCGGGTCGAGCGAGATCACCTCTGGGCGAGTGTCGAGGCGCTCGGCCACCGCGCGCACGTCGTCATAGGAGACCGCGCAGACCGCGCACAGCGCCTGCGTCACGATCAGGCCCGGCGCCAGGCGGGCGAGCGCGGGCTCGTCGAGCTCGTACAGGGCCTCGCCTCGCCCGGTCACCTCGCGCACGCGGGCGTCGATCTCCAGCGGCTCGAGGCCCGGGGGGATCACGCTGCGGGTCAGGCGGGGGAGCCCCAGAGCCTCCTCGGGATGGTCGCACTCGTGGGTGACAGCGACCACCTGGTCGCCGACGCCGAGCGCGAACAGGGCCTCGGTGGCCGAGGGGACGAGGCTGGCGATCCGCATGCCTCGACTATGGCACGCTGACCCGGTGGAGCCAACCGGCGGTCGCGCGGGCGCGGGCGCGACCACTAAGCTGGGCGCTGTGGAGCTGCTCCCCGACAGCGAGATCGACTCCCGCCTCGCCGACCTGGACGGTTGGGAGCGGCGAGGGCGAGACGATCGTCAAGACCTTCGAGCTGGCCGACTTCGTCGGCGCGATCGAGTTCGTCGACAAGCTGGTCCACCCGGCCGAGGAGATGGGGCACCATCCGGACCTGAGCGTGTCGTGGAACAAGGTGCGGGTCTCGATCACCACGCACGCCGCCGGAGGACTGACCGCGAACGACTTCGAGCTCGCGAAGCGGTTAGACGGGTAGCCCGCGGCGAATAGCCAGCCGCTGGCTCGCCCTCCGCCTGACAGTCGCCTTCAGCGACGAACACTGCCCTACGCTTCGCGGCTCCATGCGCCTGGTCCATGTAGTCGGAACGCGGCCGAACCTGGTCAAGATGGCGCCTGTGATCGGAGCGCTGCGCGAGCGCTTTCCCGAGTGGCCAACGGCGATCGTCCACACCGGCCAGCACTACGACCGGCTGATGTCCGAGATCTTCCTCGAGGAGCTCGGCGTGCCCGAGCCCGACCACCTGCTGGGGGTCGGATCGGGAAGCCACGCGGAGCAGATCGCGCGGGTGATGGAGCGACTCGAGCCGGTGCTGCGGGCGGAGCGTCCCGACCTGGTGATCGTGCCGGGCGATGTCAACTCCACCCTCGGCGCGGCGCTGTGCGCGGCGAAGCTGGGAATCGCGGTCGCCCACCTGGAGTCCGGCCTGCGGAGCTTCGACCGCACGATGCCCGAGGAGACGAACCGGATCGGCGCCGACCTGATTGCCTCGCTGTGCTTCCTGCACTGCGACGAGGCGGTGGAGAACCTGCGCGCGGAGGGAGTGGAGGAGTCGCGGATGAAGTTCGTCGGCAACACGATGATCGACACCCTCGTGGCGCTCACCGACCGGATCCGCGAGCGCGGCGCGGCCGCGACGCTCGGGCTCGAGCCCGGGGGCTACCTGCTGGTGACGCTGCACCGGCCGGCGCTGGTCGACGGGCCGCTGCTGGCCGAGGCGATGCAGCGGCTTTCGGAGGTGGGTCGCGAGATGCCGGTCGTGTTCCCGATGCACCCCCGCACCCGGAAGATGCTGGACGGCGCCTCCTACCCCGGCGTCACGGTCACCGACCCGGTCGGCTACCTCGACTTCCTCTCGCTCGAGTTCGAAGCCGGCGCCGTCCTCACCGACTCCGGGGGGATCCAGGAGGAGACGACCTACCTCGGGATTCCCTGCTTCACGCTCCGCGACAACACCGAGCGACCGGTGACCATCCGGGCCGGCACCAACACGCTGCTCGGCCTCGACCCGGCGCGAATCTCGGAAATCCCGGAATTGCTGCGAGCCCGTCCCGCAGCAAACCGGGCCGGTTCCGCAGGCGAAGCCGAGGAACCGGCGCGCCCCTATCTTTGGGACGGCAAGGCGGCGGAGCGGGTCGCCGATGTCCTTGAGGGTTGGTAGGTTCGGGCGGTGCCGCTGCCGAGCCTCGTTCCCCGGGACCGGGTCTTCTTCGACCTCTTCAACGAGGCGGGTCAGAACACCCTGCGAGCCGCCCGGATGCTCCAGGAGATGCTCCACAAGTGGCCCGACGAGAGCGGCCTGGCTCGCGAGATCCTGCTCGCCGAGCAGGAGGGCGACCGGATCACCCACGACATCGTCGCAGCGTGCCAACTCGACCTTCGTCACGCCGATCGACGTCGAGGACATTTACAGCCTGGCGGGGAAGGTCGACGACATCGTCGACCACATCGAGGAGACCGCCGACTTCATGGGGCTCTACGGGATCGAGGCGCCGATGGACCAGTCCCTGGCGATGGCCGACGTCCTCGTCAAGGCCTGCGAGCAGCTCGCCATGCTGCTCGAAAATCTGCGCGGGTTCAAGGACCTCGATAAGTACTGGATCGAGATCCACCGGCTCGAGAACGACGGCGATCGGCTCTTCCGTGAAGCCCTCGCCTCGTTGTTCGCTGGCGGGACCGACCCGATGGTGGTGATCCGCTGGAGGGACATCTTTCTCAGGCTCGAGCGGGCGATCGACGCGACCGAGACCGCCGCAACCGTCATCGAGGGCATCGTGATCAAGAACGCATGACTGGCGATCCGCTCGCCGCCAGCCGGTAATGGACAACGACGTCATCCTGGTGATCGTGGTCGGCACGGCGCTGGCCTTCGACTTCACGAACGGCTTTCACGACACCGCGAACGTGGTCGCCACCTCGATCTCGACCAGGGCGATGACCCCCCGGCTGGCAGTCGCGTACGCGTCAGCGCTGAACTTCGCCGGCGCCTTCCTGTCGATCGCCGTTGCCGCGACCATCGCCCAGGACGTGGTCGCCAGCGACGCGATCACCCCCACCGTCGTCTTCGCGGGGCTGATCGGCGCGATCTCGTGGAACCTGATCACCTGGTATTACGGGCTTCCGTCGAGCTCCTCGCATGCCCTGATCGGCGGGGTGGTTGGCGCGGCCTTCGTGGCCGCGGGCGCCGACGCGGTGCTCGGCGACGGGATCCTCGGCAAGGTGCTGATTCCGGCGGTGGTGGCGCCGATCGTCGCCTTCGTCGTCGGCGGGATCGCGATCGTGGTCTGCTACCGGACCGTCGGGCGCCAGCGCCCGGGCCCGGTGACGCGCGGATACAGGCTCGGCCAGGTCGTCTCCGGGGGGCTGCTGGCCCTCGCCCACGGGACGAACGACGCGCAGAAGACGATGGGAGTGATCACCCTCGCCCTGATCGCCAACGGCAACCTGTCGGCTGATGCCGACCCGCCGACCTGGGTGATCGTCTCGGCGGCGACCGCGATCGCGCTGGGGACCTACTCGGGCGGCTGGCGGATCATCCGCACGATGGGAATGCGGATCATCAAGATGGACCCGGCCCAGGGCTTCTCGGCCCAGGGAGCCGGGGCGGCGGTCATCCTCGCCTCCACCCACTACGGCTTTCCGCTGTCCACCACCCAGGTGATCTCGGGCGCCGTGATGGGCGCCGGCGCCGGCAAGCGGCTGTCGGCGGTTCGCTGGGGAGTCGCCGGGAACATCGTCGCCGCCTGGCTTCTGACGCTGCCGGCGGCGGCGGCGATCGGGGCCTCGCCTACGGCGTGACCCGGATCTTCGGCACGGGAGCGCTGGGGCCCGCGATCGTGAGCGCGATCGGACTGGCGCTGGTCTGCTGCCGCGTTCACCCGCCGGATTCGGCAGGGCCCGCCGGTGGCGGCGCCCTGAGGTCGGGCGGATGCTGGCGACCGTGGTCGATACCGAGGCGCTGCTGAAGACGGTGGCCGCCGCCTTCGTCGCCGGAGTGGGGGTGACGGTGATCTTCTCGCTGGCGATCCTCGGGGCGGCGCGTTTCGCCGAGCTGAGCCGGGACGGACGCCCGGCTGCCGCGGCGTCGTTCGGCGCGCTGGCGATCGTGGCGCTCGCTGCCGCCGCAGCGGCGGTGACGTTCGGGATCATCGTGATGACGAGCAAGTAGCAGCGGCGCAGGTAAGATCGCTCCGCTGCGCTCCGCCCGAAACATCGCCATCGTCGCCCTGATCGCCGTGCCGGTGGCCTTTCTGCCCGGCGGCGGCCAGGCCGCGGAGGCCGCGATCACGGTGCTCATGATGGCCTTCCTGGCCACGCTCGGGTTCGCCGCCCGCCAGATCTACCGCGAGAACCGGCTCACCTACGACACGCTCCCCGACGACCAGCGCGCGGTCCTGCTCGGCTCGGTCGGCGTGATCGTGCTGATGGTCGCCGGCGCCGACGAGCTGCTGGGCGGCGGGGGCCTCGGGGCGGTGCTCTGGGTGACGCTGCTCGCCTGTGCGGTGCTGGCGATCATCGGCGTCTGGACCCGCTCCCGCGCCTACTGACGCTCCGGCTCTCCCACGTCCGGGGCGCCGGGAACTCTTCGCTAGCTCGACCGTGATTCGCCACACCTAGCGCGTCACGCGCGTTACCGGCCGGCCTAGCTTCGCCGCAATGGCGCGGCAGGGTGGAGAGAGCGGTCAGGCGTCGGTCGAGCTGATCGCGGCGATCCCGGCGCTGGCGCTCGTCACCCTCCTCGTCGCCCAGTTCGCCCTTGCCGGCCACGCGTTGTGGAGCGCCGGCGTCGCCGCACGGGCGGGAGCGCGGGCGGCCTACGTGGGCGGAGATGCCGAGCGCGCGGCGCGAGCCTCGCTGCCCGGAGCGCTGCGGAAGGACGCTTCGATCAGCGACCGGAACGGGGTCCGGGTACAGGTTCGGGCGCCGTCGCTGGTCCCTGGGCTGCCGCGCGTTCCGGTCACGGCTCGGGCAGGGCTCGGAGTGGGGGACGGCGTTGGACGGTGAGCGGGGCCAGGCCTCGATCGAGGTGCTGGCGGGCATTCCGGCGCTGGTGCTCGCCGGCCTGATCGCTCTTCAGCTCCTCGCCGCCGGCTACTCGCTTGACGCTCGCCGACGGGGCCGCGGAGGCCGGGGCGATGGCGATCGCGACGGGGCGCCGGGCCACCCCCGCGGTTCGGGAGGCGCTGCCCGGCTGGGCGCGTCGAGCGGGTGGGGGTCGAGGTCGACGGCGGGCGGCTGATCGTGCGGCTGCGCCCGCCCTCCCCGCTGGAGACGCTCGCACGCCGCCTCGAGGTCAGCTCCTCGGCGTGGGTGAGGAGGCCCGAGGACGGATGAACACGCAGGGGCCGCAATCCCAGAGAAGCTGACCCCCTTGCCCCGCCGGGCAGGCGCCTCGTTCGTGCTCGCCACCGACCTTGGCGAGGCGCGCGGCGGTCTGGCCGTTGCAGCGGCGGTCGGGGTCGCGGTGGCGGTCGACGAGGAGCCAGGGAGAGCGTCGGGAGTGCTGCTGGCCGAGCTTGGAGCCGAGCGAGGCCGCGGTCCCGACCATGCTCGCCTCGGCGCCTGCGCGAGAGCTCGAGGAGAGGCTTCGCGAGGCCGGCTTCGAGCGGGTCGCCGCACGCGGCAGGCTCTGCTGGCTGGGGCTTCCGGCGACCGAGGAGGCGCTGGGAGACCTGCCACGGGTGTCAGAGGCGGTGCAGGGCGCCACGCTGGCGATCGTGCACCTGCCGGCGCGGCTGTGGCCGCTGGCCCTGGAGCAGCCAGGGCTGCGTCCGCGGGCGGGGCTGCTTCGCGCAGACCTTCCAACCGACCGGGCGCTGGCCGCGCTCGCGGTGGCCGAGCTGCGCGAGAGGCGGTTGCCCGTCCGGGTCGCCGCGCGACCGCTCGGCCGGGTCGCCTCGCGCCGCGCTGTCGCCGGCCTGGAGGCCGGCGGGGCCGTCGCCAGACGGGTCGGCCGGCTCGCCCGCGGCCTGGTCGGACGTGCCGGCGCACCTGCCGCCGAACGAGGCCAGGCGCTGCTGATGGTGCTCGGCGCGGCGTTCGCGATCCTGTTCGCGGCGATGCTGCTGGCGGCGCTCGGGGGTGCGCTCGCCGGAACGGCCCGAGCGCAGCGGGCGGCGGACCTCGTAGCGCTCTCCGGAGCGCGCTCGCTGCGCGATGACTTCCCGCGCCTGTTCACGGCGCCGCGGCTCCCCGGCGGGGCGCCGAATCCGCGCCACCTGGACCGGCGCGAGTACCTGGCGCGGGCGGCCGAGCGGCGCGCCAGGCCGCGACCCGGAACGACGTCGACCCCGACCGGCTGCGTGTCTCGTTCCCCGATGCCGCGTCCTTCGCGCCGCTGCGCGTCCGTGCCGAGATCGCCGCATCGGTCGATCCGGAGGCGCTCCCGGGGCAGCGGGTGAGGTCGGCCGGCGATCGTCGGTCCGCGCGCGGCGCCATCCGGATCGAGGTCAGCGCCGAGGCCCAGGCGTCCCCGCCATCATCGATCGGCGGCATGCCGACCACGGCCAGTGGCGGCGGCTATTCGGGGCGACTCGCCCACAGGCAGGGCAAGCCGATGCGTCCCGATGTCGCGGCCGCGTTCGACCGGATGGCGGCGGCCGCTCGCCGTGCCGGGATCTCGCTGGTGATCAGCTCGGCCTACCGTTCGGACGCCGAGCAGGCAAGGCTCTTCGCCCAGCATCCGGATCCCCGCTGGGTCGCGCCTCCGGGGCGCTCGCTTCACCGCTGCGCGACCGAGCTCGACCTCGGACCGTCGTCCGCATACGGGTGGCTGGCCGAGAACGCCCCTCGGTTCGGCTTCCTGAAGCGCTACTCCTGGGAGCCGTGGCACTTCGGCTACGCCAAGTGGCCCTGCGCCGTGCTCGGCGGCGGGGAACGGCCTGGGTGCGATGCCGCCGATCGGGGGCGAGCGCCTGGCGGCCCGAGGGCTCCCCGGCTTCGTCCCGCCGCGGTTCCGCGCGCCGATCGAGCGCGCTGCGGCGCGCTGGAACGTCTCCGCGGGACTGCTCGCCGCCCAGCTCCTGGCCGAGTCGAACTTCAACCCGTTCGCCGTCTCGGCGGCCGGCGCCCAGGGGATCGCCCAGTTCATGCCCGGCACCGCCCGGCGCCTACGGGCTGCGCGACCCCTTCGACGCTCCGGCGGCGATCGACGCCCAGGCGCACCTGATGTCGGACCTGCTGGGGCAGTTCGGGGGCTCGGTCCCGCTCGCTCTGGCCGCCTACAACGCGGGCCCGGCGCCGGTGGCGGCCTGCGACTGCGTCCCGGACTACCCCGAGACCCAGGCCTACGTCGCCCGCATCCTCGGCCTCATGGGCGGCGCTGGCGAGCTGGTCACGCCGAACCTGGAGGTGCGGCTAGTCGACTGATCGCCCATCGACGGCCGAATTGCGCTCGATACACGAACGCAAGCGAGGGCCATTTCCCCGTCTACTTCAACGCAGTACCGGAAGTGCAGCTACCTCAACGCAGTACCGGATTGCAGTACCCAGGGTTGACATGTATCGCTCGACGGGCCTAGGGTCGGCTTCAGAGGCCGGTCCGTGCTCGGTGGCGCGGAGTCGGTTCGATTAGTTGCTCGAGGAGGCTGCAGCAATCAGCCCGGGTATGAGGGGGAGGTGGCGCTGTGTGCGCCGACCAGTCTTATCCCAGGTCTTGCCTCGTTGGTTCGCTGACCGTCGGTTTCGAACCAGCGATCCGGGAATGCGCTCGGCCCTACTCGCCTTTTCCGGCGCCCTTGTGGTGTCGATCTTCGCCACCGGAGCCCCTTTGGCCGCCGCCCACTCCGGGGCTGTGAGCACCGTTCAAGGCCACATTGAGGAAGACTCCGTGGCCCACGACCCGGCTGCGGAACCGCGGCTCGAGCGGCGGACCAGAGCGGCCACCGCGAGGGATGCCGAGGTGGCGGCAGCGGCGGTCACCGGCAACGAGGGCCAGGTGGGCCGGTGGGGCCCCGTCGTCGATTGGCCGGTGGTGGGCGTGCACGTGGCGTTGCTTGCCAACGGGAAGGTGCTCGCGTACGACTCGGTGGGCGACAACGCCGCCGAGAGCTACCCCGTCCACGACCATACCCGCGCCACCGTGTGGGACCCCGCCACCGGCACGCACACGCCGGTGAACGTCACCACGGGCTACAACGTCTTCTGCAGCGGCCTCGCCCACCTCATGAACGGATCCGTGTTCCTCGCCGGCGGAAACAAGAACGATGAACTCGAGGGCATTGTCCAAACGCACCTCTTCGACTCCGATGCCAATGCATGGAGCCTTGGTCCGAACATGGCGGCTGGCCGCTGGTACCCGAGCGTTACCCCCCTGAGCAACGGAGAGCTGCTGATTACAGAGGGCGGGCCCGATATGCCGGAGGTGCGAAAGACCGACGGTGGCCTGCGCTCGCTCAACACCGCCTCCCTCAACCTTCCGCTGTACCCGTGGATTGATGTGGCGCCCAATGGGCGCGCCTTCTACTCCGGCCCAGATCAGACGATGCGGAGCCTCGACACAGCCGGAGGCGGCTCATGGCAGAGCTTCGGCCAGCGCGATGCCCTCCAGCGCCACTACGGCAGCCGCGCGCTCTATGACGTGGGCAAGATCCTCGTGGCGGGGGGAGAGTCCTCGAGCAACAGCGCCCGCGTCATCAACCTGAATGAGGCGACACCGCAGGTATCGGCAACGGCGCCGATGGCGAACGGCCGCCGACAACACAACCTCACCGTGCTGGCCGACGGCACCGTGCTCGCCACCGGAGGCAATTCGTCCGGGGCCCCGCTCGTGGACATGGACAACGGCGTCTATCCCGCAGAGTTGTGGAATCCTGGGACGGGGCAGTGGCGGACGCTTGCGGCCATGGAGGTGACCCGTCAGTACCACTCCACAGCGCTCCTCTTGCCCAACGCGCGCGTGCTGTCTGCAGGCGGCGGCATCTGCGGCACTTGCGACTCCGAGGGGTACCTGGCGAAGAACGCCGAGGTGTTCTCCCCGCCCTACCTGTTCAAAAAAGACGGGTCAGGCGAGCTTGCCCCACGGCCCCGGATCACCTCCGCCCCCACCGAGGTGACCTACAGCACGCCGTTTGCAATCTCCACCCCGAACGCCGCCTCCATCCGCAAGGCGGCGCTGGTACGGCTGGGTGCGGTCACGCACTCGGTGAACATGGAGCAGCGCTATGTACCGCTCTCGTTTACAGCAGGCAGCGGAACGCTCAACGCCACCTCCCCGGCCAATGCGAACATCGCACCGCCAGGTGTCTACATGCTCTTCGTGATCGGTGCGAATGGCGCGCCCTCGCTGGCGAGGATGGTGCGGGTCGGCCATGAGCCGACCACGACGATCACCGGTGGTCCAAGCGCTGCGACCAACGACCCAACTCCCACTTTCACCTTCTCCTCCGAGCCGGGAACAAGCTTTGAGTGCAAGCTCGACTCCGGCTCCTATGCGCCTTGCAGCTCGCCGAAGACCACCTCACACCTCACGGACGGCTCGCACAGCTTCGACGTCCGGGCCACTGACGCGGAGGGCAACACCGATCCCACCCCCGCCACCCGCACGTTCACGGTCAGGACCGCGTCGGTCGGCGTTTCGGGCTCCGTCCTGGTGATAACTGGGGCTGTGGGTGCCCCCGACAATTTCGCGATCACCCGTCCCTCAGCCTCGGTCCTGCGGGTGACCGACCTCCCCAGCGGCGCCTACACGGGCTCTGGTGTCCACACAGGTGCGGGTTGCACCCGCAGTGGCGACCACACCGCCAACTGCTCCGCCTCCGGGATTACCCGGATCCAGGTCTCCGCAGGCGACCAGGCGGACAGGGTGGTCAACTCCACGACGATCCAAAGCTCGCTCTATGGCGGAAATGCGAGCGACGCGCTCTGGGGCGGCTCGGGCAGCGACTTCGTGGCCGGCGGGCCAGATCCCGATGCGATGAGGGGGATGAACGGAAACGATCAGCTCATTGCCCGGGACCTCGCATCCGAGACGACGATCAATTGCGACGGCGGGAGCTCCTCGGGCACCGCCGACAAGGCCGACCTGGATGTCCTCCCCCAGGATCCCGACTCCGCGGTCACGGGGTGCGAGACGAAGACGCGGCATTGAAACGGAACGGGAGAAGACTGGCAAGCCGGAGGGTCCCATGGGAGAGCGAAGCGTCGAGGCCAGTGGTTCACGCCGGTCCCTGAGGCGACTAGCGCGCCGACAGGTGATCGCGCAAGCCCTGGCCGCCTCCGTACTGCTTGTCGTTACCGCTGGCGCGCTCGCGGTGACCGGCGACCTCACCCAACCCGCCGGCACCGCCGGCTGCATCAGCGAGATGGGGTCGGGGCCGTGCGCCGACGGTCACGGGCTCGACGGCCCGCGATCGGTGGCGGTCAGCCCGGATGGGAAGAGCGTCTACGTCGCTTCTGCTGTAAGCGGAAGCGGGGCCGTGGCGCGCTTCAACCGGGCGCCTTGACCGGCGCATGCCCGGCGGGCTAGACCTATCCTCGCTCGCATCACTGGCAGGGAGAAGATCGGGTGGGGTCGCCCAACCTAGCGCCGCAGGCATCGTTAGCCGGCATCCGGCGCTTCGCCTGCGCCGTCCTTCTGGCGGCGTTTGGCGCTCTGCTTTGGCCTGCGCCCCCGGCTTCGGCGGCGAAGGTGGTGCGCCCGAAGCTCGTCCGGACGATCCGCACCGCCGCGTTCACGCCGCCGAGCCCCGACCCCTCGGGCATCGTCTACATGCCGAGGCGAAACCGGTTCCTGATCGCCGACTCCGAGGTCGATGAGACGCCGCGCTACCGGGGCTTCAATCTGTTCACGGCGACACGCAGAGGCTCAGGATTCGGCAGCGGCAGGCTGCTGCCCGGCAACAAGGAGCCCTCGGACCTCGGAATAAACCCGAAAACCCTTGGGCTCTACGTCTCGAACGACGACAAGGACAGGATCTCGCGCCTGTGGCCGGGGCGGGACCGCCGCCACGGCACCGCCGACGACATCGTGTCCAACTTCAGCACGGCCGCCTTCGGCAGCACCGATCCCGAGGGAGTCGCGTACGACCCGGAAACCCGTCGCGTGCTCGTCTGCGACGGGATCGACCGCGAGATCTACGCCGTCCATCCGGTCAACGGCAGGTTCGGCGACGGAAACGATCGTCGTCACCCACTTCGACCTGGCCCGGTACGGCGCCCGCGACTGCGAAGGCCTTGGAATCGACCGCCGGGGCCGCAACACGCTCCTCGCCGTCGATTGGAGGAGCGACGCGATGTACGAGGTCGGCATGGGCGGTCTCCTCCTGCGGAGGTTCAACCTCTCGGCGATCCGGACCTCCAACTCGCTCGTGGCGGACGTCACGATCGCGCCCAGCTTCAACCCCAACGACAGGCCGTCCCGCATGAACTACTGGATCGTCGACCGGCACGTCGACAACAACGCCACGAGCCCGCCGCCGAACGACGGTCTCCTCTACGAGCTGCGGGTGGGGTGAAAGCCCGGAACCCGGACTGTCAGCCGACGCCGGCCGCGCACACTAAGCTCCCGCGCCCATGGAGCCGGTCCAAGTCGAGGGAATCGAGCAGCTCCGCGAGCTGATCGGCAGGGAGCTGGGCCCGACCGAGTGGGTCGAGATCACCCAGGAGGACATCGACCGGTTCGCGGACGTCTCGCGGGACCACCAGTGGATCCACACCGATCCCGAGCGGGCGGCGAAGGAGAGCCCCTATGGGACCACCGTGGCGCACGGGAACCTCACCCTGTCGCTGGTCGACTCCTTTCGCCCCCAGCTGATCCAGAACCGCGGCGTGAAGATGGGGATCAACTACGGCTTCGACAAGGTCCGGTTCCCGGCCGCCGTGCCCGCCGGGACCCGGGTGCGAGCGCGGGCTGAGCTCCTCACCGTGGAGGAGCTCGGCGACGGCTGGTGGCACGTGGTCACCAAGTACACGGTCGAGGGCGAGGGCCAAGAAAAGCCCGTCTGCGTGGCCGAGAGCGTCGGCCGGGCGCTGGTCGCCTGAGACCGCGCGGCTACTCGACCGTCAGGGTGCCCTCCATGCCCCCGGCGCGGTGCCCGTCCACGCTGCAGTAATAGGTGTAGCTGCCCGGCTCTAGGTTCACGGTGAGCGAAGTCTTGTCTTGCGTGACGACGTCGCTGCACCCCACTTCGTTGCCGCTGGAATCCTCCACGCAGACGTCGTGGCCGATCGGAGCCGGATTGTCGAAGTCGATCGTGTCGTTCCCCGCCTGGGCCGACAGCGACGTCTGCTCGAAGGCGAAGGCGCCGCTCGGATCGGCCGAGAGGCTGATCGTCTCGGCGCCACCCCCGCCGCCACTCCCGCCGCCACCGGCCGGGGTGGTCGTCTGTGTGGGCGTGGTCTGTGCCGGCGTGGTCTCGTCGTCTCCGCCGCCGCAGGCCGTCAGCGCCAGCGGGGCGAGGATGCCGAGCGCCATCAGCAATACGAGCTTTCTCATCCGGGAATCCCCTTTCGTGCGGATGGGAGCGAGTCTATCTCCCGCGCGTCAACTCCCGGTAAAGGTCGCTTGGCGGCCCTCGAGGAACGCGGTGACGCCTTCGCGCAGGTCCTCGGTCGCCATGCTGTCGGCGATCCCGTGCCGCTCGACCTGAAGATGGTCGGCGAGCGTGTTCTCGAGGCTCTGCCCGATCAGCAGCTTCGACATCCGCACGTAATGGGGCGCCTTCGCGGCCAGCTCCTCCGCCCGCTCGCGGGCGACCTCCATCAACCGGTCGGCCGGCACCACCTCGGCCACGATGCCCTCCTCGCGCGCCTCCGCGGCGCTCAGCAGGGGATCTTGGAGGAGCAGCTCCAACGCCCTCGCCTGCCCCACCACGCGCGGCAGGAAGTAGGTCATGCCACCGTCGGGCGAAGCCCCGATCCGCCCGTAGGCGCACACGAACGCCGCCTCATCTGAGGCGATCCTGGTGTCGCACATCAAGGCCAGCGAGAACCCGGCGCCCGCGGCGACGCCGTTGACGGCCCCGATCACCGGATACGGGATGCGGCGAAAGTCGATGATCGCCTGATGCAGGACGTCGGCGCCCCGGCGCACGTCGGCCGACAGGTAGGCGCCGGACTCCTCGAGCCCTCGCTTGAACCAGGTCACATCGCCCCCGGCCGAAAATGCCCGCCCCTCGCCGGTGACGATCAAGGCGCGGAGCGAGGCGCGGTCGGCGAGCCATGCCGCCGCCGTGACCAGCTCGGCGATCAACTCGGGGCTCATCGCGTTGAGGACTTTGGGCCGGTCGAGCGTCAGGGTGCCGATCTCGCCGTCGATCTCGAGGCGGAGGTTCTTCAACTCGGGTGGGCTGGGCGCGGTGGTAGTGCTCATCATTTACTCCCTTTTCGCATTGGCCAGCGGGGCGGGAGCCTAACCTTGTTGTGATGGCAGAGGACCTTCACGCCCAGCGCAAGCGGCTTCCGGATCAGCCCGGCGTCTACGTCTTCAAGGACGCCGACGGCGGAGTGCTGTACGTCGGCAAGGCGTTGTCCATCCGCAAGCGCGTCGCTTCCCACTTCTCTGGGCCCCACCGCGGCGGCTTGGAGTTCATCGGCCAGGTCGGCTCGATCGACTTCCTGGTCACCGAGACGGAGGCCGAGGCGTTGCTCGCCGAGCAGCAGTTCATCAAGCGCCATCGGCCCCGCTTCAACATCCGCCTGCGCGACGACAAGTCCTATCCCTACGTCGGGGTGAGTCTGGACGAGGAGTTTCCGCGCGTCTACTTCACCCGCGAGCGCCACCGCTCGGGCCGGGTGTACTTCGGGCCGTTCTCGAGCGCGCGTCGGGTGCGCGAGACACTCGACCTGCTCGGCAAGCTGTTCCAGTACCGGACCTGCGAGGGGCCGGAGCCGGGGCGGCGGTCGGGCGTTCCGTGCCTCGACTACTACATCAAGCGCTGCCAGGCACCGTGCGTGGGCTATATCGACCGCGAGGAGTACCGGCGCAACATCGAGGCGATCATCGACTTCCTCTCCGGCCGTTACCGCGACGTCGAGCGCGACCTGGAGCGCAAGATGGCGGAGACTGCCGCCAACGAGGAGTTCGAGCGGGCGGCGACCTATCGCGACCGCCTCGAAGCGGTCCGCTCGCTGATGCAGCGCCGCAGCGTCGCCGGGGAGTCGCTGGAGACCGCCGACCTGATCGCGGTCGCCACCGACGGGCCCGCTGCCAACGCGCAGGTGTTCCAGGTCCGGGACGGCGTGCTGGCCGAGCGCCATGGCTTTTATCTCGCCAACGAGGGGGAGCGAGGCGAGGACGAGGTGACCGAGGAGTTCGCCGCCCAGTACTACTCGGCGGTGCCCGCGGTGCCCCGCCTCGTGGTCGTGGGCCCCGCGCTGCGGGCCCGCGCCGAGCTGCTTGCGGAGGCGCTGTCGAGCCGTCGTGGCGGCCGGGTCGAGGTGCGTGTCGCCGAGCGCGGCGAGAAGCGGCGGCTGCGCGAGCTGGCCGAGCGCAACGCCCGGCTTGCCCTGGCCCAGGACAAGCTGAGGGCCGAGCGGCGGCGCCAGCAGCGGGTGGACGCGCTCGCCGCCTTGCGCGAAGCGCTGGATCTGGAGTCGCTGCCGGTGAGGATCGAGGGCTTCGACGTCTCCAACCTGGGGCCCGACCACACCGTGGCCTCGATGGTGGTGTTCGAGGGTGGAGCCCCGAAGAAGGCCGACTACCGCCGCTTCAAGGTCCGAGGTGATCGGGATGCCACACGCACCACAGACCCGGCCGCCCCCGCAGGCGCAGCCGAGGAGGCGGCCGGCCCTGATGACTTCGCATCAGTGCAGGAGGTCCTCGGGCGGCGCGCCGCTCGCCTGCTCGAGCAAGCCGATCGCTCCCCGCACGATCCCGAGCGCGACGAGGCCTTTGCGGCGCTCCCCGACCTGATCCTGATCGACGGCGGCAAGGGGCAGCTGTCGGCGGGCGCGCGCGCTCTCGTCCCGCTGGTCGAGCGCGGCACCGCCGTGATCGGGCTGGCGAAGCGGATCGAGGAGGTGTTCGTCCCCGGCCGCTCCCAGCCGGTTCCCATAGCGCCCGACTCCGAGGCGCTTCGCCTGCTTCAGCGCGTGCGCGACGAGGCGCACCGCTTCGCGCTCGACTTCCACCGGGAGCGCAGGGGCAAGGCGATGACCCGGTCGCTGCTCGACGAGCTGCCAGGCGTCGGGCCGGTGCGCAAGCGTGCCCTGCTCGACCACTTCGGCTCGCCCGACCGCATGGTGGCCGCGAGCCGCGAGGAGCTCGAGGCGGTCCCCGGGATCCCCGGCAAGCTGGCCCGCCAGATCCATCGCCAACTGCACAAGGCGGGCCGATGAACGAACGGCGTCACTCGGACCAGTCCGCGAAGGGCGATGGCACGCGGTTCGTCGACCTGGTCGTGATCACGGGTTACTCGGGGGCCGGGAAGTCCGAGACGATCGCCGCCTTCGAGGACGGCGGTTACTTCTGCGTCGACAACCTGCCGCCGCGGATGATCAGCGCCCTCGGCGAGCTCTTCCGGCACGAGGGAAGCCGTGTCCGCCGCGCAGCGATCGTCTCCGACGTGCGAGGCGGCGACTACTTCGAGGAGCTGGTCGAGGTCCTGGGCCAGCTGGATCAGGCCGGGCTCCACCCGACGGTCCTCTTCCTGGAGGCCGACGAGGAAACGCTTCTCGACCGCTTCAAGGAGACGCGCCGCCGCCATCCGCTGGCCCCTGACGGCCGCGTGCTGGAGGGCATCCGCGCCGAGCGTGAGGTCCTCGGCCCCCTGCGCGAGCGGGCCAACGTGGTCATGGACACCAGCGGCCTCACCGGAGGGATGCTGCGGCGCCGCGTGGTCACGGAGCTTCTGGGGCCAAAGGGCGCTCCAGGCAAGCTCGCGCTGACGATCATCACCTTCGGCTTCAAGAACGGTCCGCCGCGCGAGGCCGACCTCGTGCTGGACGTTCGCTTCCTGCCGAATCCGCACTACCGCGAGGACCTTCGCCCCTTGACCGGGCTCGATGCGAAGGTGACCGAGTACGTGGAAGCCGGCGAGCTCGCGCAGGAGTTCTACGATCGGCTGTTCCCACTGCTGGACTTCGTTCTGCCCGCCTATGTGAACGAGGGCAAGACGCACCTGACGATCGCGATCGGCTGCACCGGCGGGCGCCACCGCTCCCTCACCGTCGCCGATCGGATCGCGAGTCACCTCGCCGACCACAAGGACGTCTCGCTGCGAATCGTTCACAGGGACGTCGAGCCGGACTGAGGCTCTCTCGAATGGCTTCAGCGGGCCAATCCGGCCGCTGACCGGCGAGTCGAGGGCAGCTTCATAATCCCGCCCGATGACGGAGCCGGTGATCTCAGTTGGGGGCCTGCGCAAGTCCTACGGCGAGCTGGAGGCGGTGCGCGGCATCGACCTCGAGGTGACCGCGGGGGAGATCTTCGCCTTCCTGGGGCCGAACGGGGCGGGCAAGACGACCACGGTGGAGATCCTCGAGGGCTACCGCGGCCGCACTGGCGGGGAAGTCACGGTGCTGGGCTCCGACCCGGCCCGGGTTGACCGCGAGTGGCGCGAGCGGATCGGGATCGTGCTCCAGGAGAGCAAGATGCATCCGGAGCTCACCGTGCGAGAGTCGCTGGAGCTGTTCGCCGGCTACTACCGCAGCCCGCGGGAAGTTGCCGGCACAATCGATCTCACCGGCCTGTCGGAGAAGGCGGAGGACCGCGTGGGCAGCCTTTCCGGCGGTCAGCAGCGACGGCTCGACGTGGCGCTGGCGCTGATCGGTGATCCGGAGCTGCTCTTCCTGGACGAGCCGACGACGGGCTTCGACCCCTCGGCGCGGCGGCACGCGTGGGAGGTGGTGGCGAGCCTGCGCGACCTCGGCAAGACCGTGTTCCTGACCACCCACTACATGGAGGAGGCGCAGGCGCTGGCGAACAGGGTGGCGATCATCGCCCGCGGCCAGCTCGTAGCGCAAGGTTCTCCAGGCGAGCTCGCGGGTCGCGGGGACGCCGCCGCCCGAATCAGCTTCCGGCTGCCGGCAGGCGTCGCCAGCGCCGAGGTACCGGAAGAGCTCGGGGCGGCGGTGGGCAACGGTGAGGTTCGCCTTCAGGCGGACGACCCGGTCCGCGTCCTTCACGAGCTCACGTCCTGGGCGCTGGAGCGCCGCATTCCGCTCGCGGAGCTTGAGGTCAGGCGGCCGAGCCTGGAGGACGTATACCTGGAGTTGACTGCAAGCAGCGAGCGCGAGGAGACGGCCTAGGAATGAGCGGAATCGCGCTCGCCCTGCACGAGTTCCGATTCGACCAGAAGACCTTCTGGCGCAACCCGGCATCGGTGTTCTTCACAGTGATGCTGCCGGTGATCTTCCTGCTGATCTTCGCGACGATCTTCGGTAACGACCGCATCGACGAGCTTGGGGGGGTCAAGACCACCACCTACTACGTGCCGGCGATCATCTCGCTTGCCGTGGTCTCCGCGACCATGCAGAGCCTGGCGATTTCGCTGACCGTCGACCGCGAGAACGGGCTCCTGAAGCGGATCCGGGGCACTCCTCTGCCGAGCCGGGTGTTCATCGCCGGCCGGATCGGCAACTCGATCGTCGTCTCGGTGCTGATGTTGATCATCCTGGCGGCGCTGGGCCGGGTCCTGTACGGAGTCGAGATCCCCTGGGAGCGCCTCCCAGCCGTGTTGGTGACACTGTCGATCGGAGCTGCGGCGTTCTCCTGTCTCGGGTTCGCGCTCACCGCCGCCATCCCGTCGGAGGACGCGGCCGCGCCGGTCACGAACGTCGCGCTGCTGCCCCTCTATTTCCTCTCGGGTGTCTTCATTCCCGAGAGCGAGATCCCCGACGGCGTGCTTCACGTCGCGGACGCGTTCCCGATCCGCCATTTCTTCGAGGCCTTCTTCACCGCCTGGGACCCGAGCACCGTCGGAGCCGGCTTCGAGTGGGGCGACCTGGCGGTGGTCGGCATCTGGGGGCTCGGCGGCCTCGCGATCGCGGTTCGAACCTTCCGCTGGACGCCCAGGCGTGAGGGCGCGGGTCGGCGCGGTTAGTGCCGGGCCCGTTGGTTGACGGGGCACTAGGCTTCGGCCGTGATCAATCACGTCAGCGTCGAGGTCTCGGATTTAGCGCGGAGCGGGCGTTTCTACGATGCCCTGCTCGGGCCGCTGGGCTGGCGGCGCCAGGTCGAAACCGAAGAGCTGATCGGCTGGGGCATGGTCAAGCCGGTGTTCTTTGCCTCGGCCCGCCGGCCCGCCGGGAGCGGTGGCGGCCACGTTTGCTTCTCCGCCCACGGCATCCCGGCCGTGAAGGCGGCGTGGGAGGGGGGTACAGCCGCGGGCGGCGGCGACGACGGAGCGCCCGGGAGCCGCCCCGAGTACGGTCCGGCCTACTACTCCGCATACCTGCGAGACCCAGACGGCTATCGGGTAGAGGTGGCGGTGAGCACGGATTGAGCCGGCGAGCGAGACACATCGAAGGAGGGCACAAATGGCAGCAGTGAGGGTCGGGGTCAACGGGTTCGGGAGGATCGGGCGGAACCTCTATCGCGCCGCCTACGAGGCGGGCTCGGAGCTCGAGTTCGTGGCCGTCAACGACATCACCGACGCCGCCACCCTCGCCCATCTGCTCAAGTACGACTCCATCTACGGCCGCTTCCCGGGCAGCGTCGAGGCGCGAGACGATGCGATCGTCGTCGATGGCAACGAGGTCAAGGTGCTCGCCGAGCGAGATCCCGCGGCCCTCCCCTGGGGTGAGCTTGGGGCCGAGGTGGTGATCGAGTCCACGGGCCTGTTTCGCCAGCGCGAGGACGCCGTCAAGCACCTCGAATCGGGGGCGAAGAAGGTGATCATCTCCGCCCCCGCCGGCGATCCCGACGTCACCGTGGCCCTGGGGGTCAACTTCGACGACGCCTACGACCCCGAGCAGCACAACATCATCTCCAACGCCTCCTGTACGACCAACTGCCTGGCGCCGGTGGCGAAGGTCGTGCACGACTCGGTGGGCATCGAGCGCGGCCTGATGACCACGATCCACGCCTACACCGCGGACCAAAGGCTCCAGGACATGCCCCACAAGGACCTGCGCCGCGCCCGGGCCGCCGCCGTCAACCTGATCCCCACCACCACCGGCGCGGCGCGCGCGGTGGGGCTGGTGTTGCCGGAGCTCGAGGGGAAGCTGAACGGTCTGGCCGTGCGCGCCCCCGTGACCACCGGCTCGGTGGTCGACCTGGTCTGCGAGGTCTCAAGAGAGACCAGCGTCGAGGAGATCAACGCAGCGGTCAGGGAGATGGCCGAGGGGCCGCTTGCCGGCATCCTCCTGTACACCGAGGACCCGATCGTCTCCACCGACATCGTCAAGGATCCCCACTCCTCGGTCTTCGACGCCGAGCAGACGATGGTCATCGACGGCAGGATGGTGAAGACGGTCGCCTGGTACGACAACGAGTGGGGCTACTCGAACCGCTGCGTCGAGCTGGCCGCGAAGGTGCTCGAGCCGAAGCCGGCGGCGGTCGGAACCTGAGCACCGGGAGCTTCGACAAGGCGAGCGTCCGCGGCGCGCCCGTGGAGGGCCGGCGCGTTCTGGTTCGCATCGACTTCAACGTGCCGCTCGCTAACGGCGAGGTCGAGGACGAGGCGCGGATTCGCGCCGCGCTGACGACCATCGAGCTGCTGCGCCAGCGCGGCGCAGCGCTGGTGCTCGTCTCGCACCTGGGGCGGCCAAAGGGAGCCGATCCGGCGTTCTCGATGGCTCCGGTGGCGGCTCGGCTGGGGACGCTGCTCGGTGTGGAGGTCACGCTGGCGCCGGCCGTGGTCGGCTCCGAGGTGGAGAGCTTGGCGCGACAGCTCGGGCCCGGAGAGGTGCTGATGCTGGAGAACAGCCGCTTCGAGCCCGGTGAGACGAGCAACGATCCCGAGCTGGCGCGGCGGCTGGCGGCCCTGGCCGATCTGTACGTGAACGACGCCTTCGGCGCCGCCCACCGGGCGCACGCCACCACCGAGGGGGTGGCGCGGCTGCTGCCCGCCTACGCCGGCCTGCTGCTCGAGCGCGAGGTGCGAGAGCTGACCGCCGTCCGCGACGATCCCGTCCGCCCCCTCTGCGTGGTGCTCGGCGGCGCCAAGGTGAGCGACAAGATCGGCGTCATGGAGCGGTTCCTGGAGGTCGCGGATGGGCTGCTCGTTGGGGGGGCGATGTGCTTCAGCTTCTTCTCCGCCCAGGGAGTTGCCACAGGCGATTCCCTGGTGGAGGAGGAGGGGATCCAGCTCGCCGGCAGGGTCCTGGAGCACGCCGAGGGATCCTCGTGTGAGCTCGCCCTCCCGGTCGACTTGGTGCTGGGCCGCGAGCTCTCGGCCGACACCGAGCGGCGCCAGCTGGACGGCGTCGCGGTGCCCGACGGCTGGATGGGGCTGGACATCGGGCCGAGCACGGTCCGTGAGTACGCCGCGGCGATCGCTCGCGCGGGCACCGTGTTCTGGAACGGCCCGATGGGCGTCTTCGAGCTCCAGCCGTTCGCCGCCGGGACTCGCGCCGTGGCCGACGCCGTGGCGGCGGCGGACGGGACGACCGTTGTCGGCGGCGGCGACTCGGCTGCCGCGCTCGCCTCCTTCGGGCTGGCGGACCGGGTCGACTGGCTCTCCACCGGGGGCGGCGCCTCGCTCGAGCTGATGGAGGGGCGGAAGCTCCCGGGGGTCGAGGCGCTGATGGATGCGTCCGAGGCACGGGACCGGAGGCCCGAGGAGGTAGCCGGGCGGAGCGAGGGGATCGGCACCGATGGCTGAGCGAATGCCCCTCGTCGCGGCCAACTGGAAGATGCACAAGACGATCGCCGAGACGGAGGCGTTCCTCGACGCCTTCCTGCCGCGGGCGGCGGAGCTGGGCGACACCGAGCTGGTCGTCTGTCCCCCGTACCCGTCCCTGGCCGCGGCGGTGGCGCGCTGCGCCGGGAGCGCCGTGCGGGTGGCGGCACAGAACATGCACGAGGAGTCGCGGGGCGCGTTCACCGGCGAGGTGGCTGCCCCGATGCTGACCGAGCTCGGCGTCGACGGGGTGATCCTGGGCCACTCCGAGCGACGCCGGCTGTTCGCGGAGAGCGACGAGGCCCTCGCCCGCAAGGTGCCGGCGGCGCTCGAGGCGGGACTGACACCGATCCTCTGCGTCGGAGAGACCGAGGCTGAGCGCGACGCGAATCGAACCGAGGCCGTGCTTCGCCGGCAGCTGGAGGCGGATCTGGCCAAAACCCCCGAGGGCCGTCTAGCCGAGGTGGTGATCGCCTACGAGCCGGTGTGGGCGATCGGCACCGGGCGCAACGCGACTTCCGAGCAGGTGGAGGAGGCGATCGCCTTCATCCGCTCGCTCGTCGCACACCGCGACGACGCGGCCGGCGACACGATTCGGATTCTCTACGGCGGCTCGGTGAAGCCCGATAACGCGATCGAGATCCTTGGCCCCGAGGGTGTGGATGGCGCGCTGGTCGGCGGAGCCAGCTTGGATCCAAACGACTTCGCGGCCGTCGCCGCGGCCGCGCAGCCGTGAGCCACTCGGACGGGCGCGACTGAGCTGCCCGTCCCGTCGCTGGCGCTGGTCGTGCTCGACGGCTGGGGCCTGGCGTCCCCGGGGCCGGGGAACGCGATCAGCCTGGCCTCAACGCCTGTCTTCGACGATCTCTGGGAGCGTTTCCCGCACACGACGCTTTCGGCCAGCGGGCGTGACGTAGGGCTCCCCAACGGCCAGATGGGGAACTCCGAGGTCGGGCACCTCAACCTCGGCGCGGGATCGGTCGTCCAGCAGGACCTGACGCGGATCGACGACGCGATCGCCGACGGCAGCTTCTTCGACAACCCTGTGTTGAGGGCAACCTGCGAGGCGGCCCGCTCCGGCCCCCGCGGCCGCTTGCACCTGATGGGGCTCGTCTCGGACGGCGGCGTCCACTCGGGCTGGGAGCACATCGAGGCGTGCGTCGAGCTGGCCGCGCGGGAGGGCGTGCCCGACCTCGTGGTGCATGCGTTCACCGACGGCCGCGACACGCTGCCGAGCGCGGGTGCCGGGTACATCCGGGAGCTGGAGCGCTGGCTACGCCGAGCGGGGCGGATCGGGACCGTGAGCGGTCGCTACTACGCGATGGATCGAGACCGCCGCTGGGATCGGACGCGGCTCGCTTACGACGCGATCGTTGAGGCTCGCGGCCCACGCGCCTCGAGCGCCGTGGACGCCATCGGCGACTCCTACCGGCGCGGCGAGACCGACGAGTTCGTGCGGCCGGTGGTGATCGGCGACTACGACGGAGTGGCGGACGGCGACGCGGTCCTGCACTTCAACTTCCGTCCCGACCGGGCGCGACAGCTGGTGCGGGCGCTGGGGGAGGAGGACTTCGAGGAGTTCCCCCGCGGCCGCGCCCCCCGGGTGCACCTGACCACCCTGACCGAGTACCGCAAGGGATGGGAGTACCCGGTCGCGTTTCTGCCCCGGACCCCGGGGACGACCCTGGCCGAGGTGATCGCTCGGCGGGGGGAGCGCCAGCTGCACGTCGCCGAGACCGAGAAGTACGCCCACGTCACCTACTTTTTCAACGGCGGCCGCGAAGCCGAGTGGGAGGGGGAGGAGCGCTGCCTGGTCCCGTCGGTCAGGGATGTCCCTACCTATGACCACAAGCCCGAGATGAGGGCCGTCGAGGTAGCCGGCGCCTTCTGCGAGCGCTGGGCCGAGGACGGCTACCGGTTCGCGATCATCAACTTCGCCAACCCCGACATGGTCGGGCATACCGGCGTGATCGGTGCGGCGGTGGCCGCGGTCGAGACCGTGGATCGCTGCCTGGACGAGGTGGTCTCCCAGGTCCACCGGTCGGGTGGCGCCTGCGTGATCACCGCCGACCACGGCAACTGCGACCACATGCTCGAGCCCGACGGCTCGCCCAACACGGCGCATTCGACCAACCGCGTGCCCCTCATCGCCACGGTCGCCGGGTTGTCGCTTGCGGACGGCGGGATCCTCGCCGATGTCGCCCCCACCGCGCTCGCCCTGCTTGGCGTCGAGCAACCCGCCGAGATGACGGGGCGCTCTCTCATCGAGGCCCCCTGAGAGCACGACGCCCGGCGTCCAGATCGGCGCGAGCGTAGAGGGGAAGGCGCGCGAGAAGTAGCCCCCTAGGCTTCCGGGTCGTGCGCAGCGACCCGGAACGCCTCCGATTCGAAATCACAGCGCGAGACGGAGCCGCCCGGGCCGGGCGGCTCCACGTCGTTCACGGCCTGGTCGAGACGCCGGCCTTCATCCCGCTGGCGACGCGCGGGAGCGTTCGGTCGCTGGCGTCCCAGGAGGTGGCCGAGCTCGGCTACGAGCTGGTCCTGGGGAACACCTTTCACCTGATGCTCTCGCCGGGGCCGGAGCGAATCACGGCGCTCGGCGGGCTGCACCGGTTCATGGGCTGGCAGCGGCCGATCATCACGGACTCCGGCGGCTTCCAGGTCTTCTCGCTGGCCCACGGCACGGTCGCCGACGAGATCAAGGGGCGGCGCGGACGCCAGCCTGGCCAGGGGAAGGTGCTCGAGATCGGTGAGCAGGGGGTGCGCTTCCGCTCCTATGTGGACGGATCGGAGCAGTTCCTCGGCCCTGAGGAGTCGATGACCGTGCAGGCTGCACTCGGCTCCGACATCGCTCTTGCCTTCGACGAGTGCACCCCGTATCACGCCGACCGCGACTACACCGCCCGCTCCATGGAGCGCACCCACCGCTGGCTGGACCGCTGCCTCGCCTGGCACGAGCGACAGGGGCCGGGACGCCAGGCGGTGTTCGGAATCGTCCAGGGGGGCGTGCACGAGGACCTCCGTCGCGCCGCGGCCGAGCGCGTCTCGGCTGCGGCCGTTGACGGTCTCGCGATCGGGGGGACCCTGGGCCGCGACAAGGAGGAGATGCGAGGCGTGATCGGAATCACCGTGCCGTACCTCGACGGCGAGGCCCCGCGCCACCTGCTCGGGATCGGCGAGCCCGACGACCTCGTCGAGGGGATCGCGCTCGGGATCGACCTGTTCGACTGCGCCGTGCCGACCCGCCTCGCCCGGCACGGAATGGCCCTCGCCCCGCTCCCGGAGGCGCGGTTTCGGTTCGACGTCCGCCGAGCCCAATTCTCCGCCGACCAGCGGCCGCTGGTCGAGGGCTGCCCGTGCGTGGCGTGCGCGGCGCACAGCCGCGCCTATGTCCACTTCCTTTCCCGGGCCGAGGAGCTGACCGGGGTGCGGCTCCTGGCCCTCCACAACCTCACCTACCTGGAGCGCCTGGTCCGAGGCGCCCGGGAGGCGATCGAAGGCGGGCGCTTCGGCGACTACAAGGAGGCTGTCCTCAACGGGGCTCCGCCCTGGCAGGCCGCGCGCAGCCCAAGCGGGCCCGTGACCACGCTCACTGCGTGTGGGAGTTGATGAAGTCCCGGAGCTCCTGAACCTGATCCGGAACGGTCTGCTTGACCAGGTCAGTGTTCTGGCCGGCGTTGGTGGTCAACAGGACGACGGCCGCGATCACCGCGGCCAGGAGCCCGACCACCAGCAGGATTCCGATCGCGCTGGCGAGGCGGCTGCCCAGCGAGCGGCGGCGCGGCTGGGCCTCGGCGGGCGCGTCGCGGCGGGGCGCGGCGGGGCGTCGGGGGGCCGGGGCCTGGCGGGGGACGGGACGCACCGGCTTGCTGGGCGGTAGGCGCCGTGTGGCCTCGGTAGTGCCGCCAGCCAGCGCCCGCGTCGGCGCCTCGGCGTCGGCCTCCGGCGGCTCGTGGCCGGCGAGCCCGGCACGCAGCGCAGCGGAGAGCTGACGCGCGGTGGAGTAGCGCAGCGCCGGGTCGCCCTCGAGCGATCGCAGCACCGCCCTGGACAAGGTCTGGGGGACCGCTGAGTCGTAGGAGCTGGGCGGCAGCGGCCGCTCGTTCTCGCGGCGGATCGACAGCTCGGCCAGCGTCGTCCCCTCCCACGGAAGTCGCCCGGTGAGGAGCTGGTAGATGACCACCCCGAGGGCGTAGACGTCGGAGGCCGGGGCGGCCTCGTCGCCGCGGGCCTGCTCGGGAGCCAGATACGCAGCGGTGCCGACCACGGAGCCCACCTGGGTCAACCGCGTCTGCTCGGCCGCCCGCGCGATGCCGAAGTCGGTCAGTTTCATGGTCATCTCCCCGGTGGGCGGATCGTGGGCCGTGGTGGGCGAGTTGCCACCCCTCACGGGACCGCCGATCACCATCAGGTTCCCCGGCTTGACGTCGCGATGGATGATCCCCTGCCGGTGCGCGTACTCGAGGCCGGCGCAAGCCTGGGTGCCGATCTCGACCGCGATCGCGGGTTCCAGCCGTCCCCGGGCCTGGAGCAGCTGTGCGCACGAGCGCCCCTCCACATACTCCATGACGATGTAGTGGCGATCGTTGTCGACGCCCGTGTCATAGACCTGGACGATGTTCGGGTGGATCAGCCTGGCCACCGCGAGCGCCTCGCGGCGGAACCGGGCGACGAACTTCTCGTCGTCCGACAGGTGCTCGGCGAGGATCTTCACCGCGACGGTGCGCTCCAGGACGCGGTCGGTCGCCCTGTAGACGCTCGACATGCCGCCGGACCCGAGCCGGTCGCCGAGCTGGTAGCGGTCGGAGATCAGGGTCGCGCTCATCGGGGCCTAATCGCCGTTCTCGTCGCCCGTGCCGCCGCCCGTGCCGCCGGTGGCCGTCGCCGGTCCCGTCGCCGGGCGGTCCGCCGCCGTTGCCTCCACCCGGCGGCTCGGGCTTGGTCGTCGACGTGGTGGTGGTGGTCGTCGTCGTGTCCGTCGTGGACGAGGTCGTCGTGTCCGTCGTGGACGAGGTCGGCTCGGTTGTGGGCGGCGCGGCGCTCGCCCCGGTCGTCCCGGTCGAGGGGCACCGGTCGCTCACCAGGGTGCGCAGATTGTCGCCGGCTTCCCGGAGCTCCGTCTTCAGCTCGGTCCCGGCGTCGGCCGGGAGGGCGTTCACCTCCTCGACGAATTGATCCGCCGCAGCTTGCGCCACCTCGCAGTCCTGGCTCGACTCGACCGCGAAGCTCACGGCGTCCAGCGCATCGTTCAGCTCCTGCGCGTTCGCTGGCGGGATCTCGCCGCTGATCTCATCCGAGCCGCAGCCGGACAAGGTCGCGAGGACCGCGAAGAGGGCGAGCAAGGGGGCGAGCCTGTTCGTCCCTGGCATCGCGGCGAGTCTAGTAACCGCCATCCGCGTTCACTGCCCCACGTAGAGGCGCTTGGCCAGGTGCTCCGGCAGGTCGCTGGCGGCGATTGCGTCGGCGGCGCGGTCGATCTCGTACTCGATCCGATGATAGGCGGCCTCCCAAGCATCCGTATCGAGCTCCAGCCAGGCGGCGCGCGGATCGCCGTCGCGGGGCTGGCCGACGCTGCCCGGGTTGATCAGCCAGCGGCCCTCGGTGACGTCAAGCCGGGTGCCGGCGCCGGCCGGGGCGCCCTTGGCGGCATCGTCAAGGTCGATCGCCTCGCCGCGTGGCAGCCTCGCGCGGCCGTCCTCGGCCATGACGAAGAACAGGGCCACGTGGGAGTGGCCGACCAGGCTGACCCGTGCCGCCTGCACGGCGATGCACTCCGCGGCCTGATCGGGCCACAACACGTACTCCCAGACCGGGTCCCGTGGAGAAGCGTGGTACAGGGCCACCTCGCGGCCCTCGTCGGCCGGCTCGAGGCCGCGCAGGAACTCGATCGTCTCGGGCTTGGCTGTCTCTCGGGTCCAGCGTACGGCGGCCGCCGCCGCGGGCGAGAAGGACGAGTCGTCGAGTTCGCCCAGGACGGCCAGGTCGTGGTTGCCCACCAGGCAGAGCGCACAGTGCTCGGCGACCAGGCTGGCGCACTCGTCCGGATGGGCGCCGTAGCCGACCACGTCGCCAAGGCACCACAGTTGATCGAGGCCGGCGCCGTCCACGTCGGCCAGCACCGCCTCCAGGGCAGGGAGGTTCGCGTGGATGTCGCTCAGGACCGCCAGTCTCACGAGCCGGGCGGACTATCGTAGGGACATGGCCAACCCCAGCGGCAGGAGGCGGTTGGTGCGGGTTGGGGCGGCGGCCGTGGCGATGGTCCTGGTTGCCGAGGCCGCGGTGTGGCTCCTGCGGCCGCGGGAGCGGCCGATCGAGCCGGTGCCGGTCTCCGAGAGCGACTACTTCACGCCCGCCCAGATCGACCGCGGCCGTGCCTACAGCCAGGGACAGCTCTGGCTGCTGCTCGGCGCGGTGGGCGCCCAGGGCGCCGTGCTCGTCACCCTCGCGTTCGGGCGACCGGCAATCGTCCGCCGCGGCCTTCAGAGGCTGGAGGCCCGGCCCGTGATCGGAGCGGCGGCGGCTGGCGCCGGGCTGTCGGTGGCCCTCGGCGCCGCGGCCCTGCCGGCGGGCATCGCCGCGCACGAGCGCGCCGTCGATTACGGGATCTCGACCCAGTCGCTCGGCTTCTGGCTCGCTGACGCTGGCAAATCGGCGGTGATCGGGGCGGCGCTTGCCGCCGGGGGCGGGGCGCTGTTGATCGCCCTGGTGCGCCGTTTCGGGAGCCGCTGGTGGCTGCCCGGGAGCCTGGCGGTGGTCGCGATCGCCGCCGTCTTCGTCTGGCTGGCACCGGTCGTGCTGGCTCCGCTGTTCAACAGGTTCTCGCCGCTGCCGGCGGGCAGCAAGGCTCGCTCAGAGGTGCTCGCGCTCGGAAGTCGGGCCGGGGTCGAAATCGGGGACGTGTATCGCGTCGACGCAAGCCGCCGGGTGCGGTCGCTGAACGCCTACGTGGACGGGATCGGGTCGACCAAGCGCGTGGTCCTCTACGACACCCTGCTGGAGCGCACTAACCGCCCCGAGCTGCGGTCGGTCGTCGCCCACGAGCTCGGCCACGTCAAGCACGACGACATCCTGCGCGGGCTCGCGTTCGTGGGGCTCGTCGCGCCGTTCGGGTTGCTGCTGGCACGAGAGCTGGGTGGGGCCGTGGCCGGGCGCACCGGGACCGACGGTCGCGGCCCTGCGTCGCTGCCCGCCTACGCCCTCGGCCTGGCACTGGCCTCGCTCGTCCTCGGGGTGGTGGGAAATCAGCTCTCGCGCCGGGTGGAGGCGAGCGCGGACAGCTTCGCCCTCGAGCTCACCCGCGACCCTGGCGCCCTGATCCAGGTGCAGCGCCGCCTGGCGATCAGGAACGTCGCCAACCCGGACCCGCCCCCGATCGTCACCGCGCTGGTCGGGACGCATCCCCCCACGGTCGATCGGATCGGGGCGGCGGTCGCCTATGAGCGCGGAGCCCGGTGAGGGTCGAGGGTCGAGGTCGAGCACCGACGTCGCGGGACTCAGAACCACCACTACTATCGCGGCATGCCCGACCCGCTCGAGCAGCTAAGGGTCACGATCCGCTCCGCCGCGGACGCGCTGGGCGACGGCGCGCCCGGATCGATCGCGCCCACGCTGGAGCGGCCTCCGGATCCGGAGCTGGGCGACTACTCGACCAACGCCGCGATGGTGCTGGCCCCGGCACGCGGGGCAAAGCCGCGAGAGATCGCCGAGCAGCTACGCGATCGGCTCGACGGCATGCTGCAGGGCAGCGCCGACCGGATCGAGGTCGCGGGCCCCGGGTTCGTCAACGTCTTCTTGACCGATCGCTGGCACCGCGAGAGCCTCGCGGCCCTGCTCGACGCCGGCGACGCCTTCGGCCACGGAACCCCGGAGCGTCCAGAGCGGGTGCTGGTCGAGTTCGTCTCCGCCAACCCGACCGGGCCACTGACCGCGGCCCAGGGCCGTCACGCGGGTTATGGCGACTCGCTGGCTCGCCTCCTTGCGCTTGCCGGCCACCGGGTCGAGCGGGAGTACTACCTGAACGACGCCGGCGCCCAGGTGCGCCGCTTCGCCGAGTCGATCGCCGCCCGCATGCAGGGTCGGGAGCCGCCCGAGGAGGGCTACCAGGGCGAGTACGTCGCCGAGCTCGCCGAGGAGCTGTCCGCGGCGGGTGCCGATTCCGGCGATCTCGATGACCTCGCCCAGCGGGGGGTCGACGCGATGCGCGGGCGGATCGAGGCCACCCTGGATCGCTTCGGCGTTCGCTTCGACAGCTGGTTCTCGGAGCGCTCGCTGCATGCGGGTGGGGAGCTCGAGCGGTCGGTCGAGGCGCTCCGCGCCCGCGGCCACGTCTACGAGAGCGAGGGGGCGATCTGGCTGCGCACGACGGCGTTCGGGGACGACAAGGACAGGGTGCTGATCCGCTCCGACGGCGAGCCCACCTATTTCGCCGGCGACATCGCCTACCACCGCGACAAGCTCGAGCGGGGCGCGGACCGCCTGGTGGACCCGCTGGGCGCCGACCACCACGGCTACGTGGCGCGGATGCGGGCGGCGATCGAGGCGCTGGGCGCCGACCCCGAGTGCTTCGAGGCGCCGCTGATCCAGTTCGTCCATCTGGTCGAGGGCGGGGGGCGCGCCCAGATGTCGAAGCGGAGGGGCGATTTCGTCACCCTCGACGAGCTGATCGACGACATCGGCGCCGACGCGGCGCGCTTCCTGATGCTCCAGAGAAGCCACGAGACCGCGGTCGACCTGGACCTCGAGCTGGCGCGACGGCAGTCGCAGGACAACCCCGTCTACTACGTCCAGTACGCGCACGCCCGGATCGCCAGCATCCTGCGCAAGGCGGTGGCCGACGGTCGCGCTCCGGCCGCGGGCGGCGGCGGTGGGGCGGACGAGGCGGCGCTGGTCGTGGCGGCCGGGGCCGAGGGGGCGCTGGGGGCGCAGGCCGAGCCGGCCGAGCGGGCGCTGGTCCGGCGGCTGCTCGAGTTTCCCGCGGAGGCGGCCGGCGCCGCCGAGCGCCGCGCCCCGCATCGTCTGGTCGCCTACGCGACCGCCACCGCCGCAGACTTCCACGCCTTCTACCGGGACTGCCAGGTCGTTGGGGCGCCCGACGGCCTCGAGCAGGCTCGCCTGGCGATTTGCGTGGCGGCGAAGCGGGTTATCTCCCGGACGCTCGATCTGCTCGGGGTCAGCGCCCCGGAGCACATGTAGGCACGACTCGCAGAGACCGCTGTTAGATTCCGGCCCTCCCTGCACCCGACGAGGAGGAAGACCAGTGACCAAGGCTGAGTTCGTCGATCGGCTGGCCCGGGACGGCCGGATCGGCAGCAAGAAGCACGCCGCCAACGCCGTGGAGGCGGTGCTGGACGCCATCGCCGACTCGCTGCGCGGCGGGGATTCGGTCAACTTCACGGGCTTCGGCAAGTTCAGCGTCGCCGAGCGCGGCCCGCGCCAGGGCGTCAACCCGCGAACGGGCGAGCGGATCACGATCGCCGGCGGGCGCGTGCCCAAGTTCTCTGCGGGCGCGGGGCTGAAGTCCAAGGTAAAGGGCTGAGCCCGCCCTTCGCCGACCGTCTGGCCGCCCGCGTCGAAGAGCGGCAGAGCCAGGTCTGCCTCGGGCTGGATCCCGATCCGACCGAGCTGCCCCCGGATTACCGGGCGGTGGGCGAGAGCGTTGCAGAGCGGGCCGGCGAGGCGGTCGTCGCCCACTGCCGGTCCCTGATCGCCAGCGGCGGGCCCGGCCTGCGTCGCCGTCAAGCTCCAGCTCGCCTGCTTCGAGCGACTCGGCGCCCCCGGCTGGGCGGCGCTCGATCGCACCGCGGCCGTGGCTCGCGAGGCCGGCCTCCTGGTGATCGCCGACGGCAAGCGAAACGACGTCCCGGTCAGCGCCACCGCCTACGCCCAGGCGCTGTTCGGATCGACGCCTACCCCTTGGGGCGAGGTGGGTGGCCTGGGGGCGGACGCGGCGACCGTGGGCGCGCTGCTGGGAGGCGACTCGCTGGAGCCCCTGCTCGACGGGGCGGCGCGGGCGGACGCCGGCCTGTTCGTTCTCGTGCGGACCTCCAACAGGGGCGCCGCTGACCTGCTGGATCTCCCGGCCCCCGAAGCGCCCCTGTTCGAGCGCCTGGCCGCCCTGGTCGCCGAGCGGGCCGGCCGCCTGATGGGCGAATACGGGCTCTCCGGCGTGGGAGCGGTGGTCGGCGCCACCGAGCCCAGCCACCTCTCGCGCCTGCGCGAGCTGATGCCACGCTCGATCTTCCTGGTGCCGGGAGTGGGTGCGCAAGGTGGCCGCGCCGCCGACCTCGGTCCGGCCCTCGGCGAGCATCCGGCGTCGGTGCTGGTGACCGCGTCGCGCTCGATCGCGGGTGCGCCGGATCCCGCGGTGGCCGCCAACGAGCTGCGGGCCGAGCTCTGGGCGCTCGCTGGCGGCTGACCGGCGAGTTACCATCGCCATGAAATCCCGATCGGCCGTGCTGGCGCCGCGCCCGGCACCGCGCCTGGTCCCTGCCACCCGGGTCAGACATGGAGCCACAACCCACCCAGACGAGGCCGAGCACGGATCCGATTGCGAGGATCCTCGCGGTCTTGGCGCTCGTGGTCGCTGCGGTCGTGGTCGTTGTCGTGGTCGCGGGCTCGACCGGCGGGTCCGGGAACGGGTCCGAGCAGGGCCAGGGGGGCCCGGCGAAGAGCCAGGCTCAGCGCGAGGGCTACTGCGTCGTCCGCGCCGGGGATACGTTTGCGGCGATCGCGGCGGAGGCGCGAGTCCCGGAGACGAGGCTGGCCAAGCTCAATCCGAACCTGGACCAGTTCAGCATCCAGCCCGAGAATTGCGTGAACCTGGTACCCGAGGGCTGCAAGAAGCTCGCCAGCGGAGGGTCCCCGACCCCCTGCACCTAGCCCTGCCACCAGTGCGCCCGGCACGAGGGGTCCTCGCTGTCCTGCTGGCTCCTTGCCGCGCTCGGCCATGGGGCTGTGGGCGCTCGCGCATCCAGCGCCGGCGGAGAGCCGCCTCCGCTGTCCGCGAGGGCATGGCTCCTGGTGGATGCGCGAGACGGCACACGGCTCGCTGGCCAGGATGCCGGCGATTCGGCGGCGATTGCCAGCACGACGAAGCTGATGACCGCCTACCTGGCCCTTCACGAGCTGCCGCTTCAAGAGCGCCTGGTCGCACCGCCATACGACCCGCTCCCGGGCGAGTCGCTGCTCGGGCTCGAGGCGGACGAGAGGATCTCGGTCCGCGACCTGCTCTATGGCCTGCTGCTCCCAAGCGGCAACGACGCCGCGGTGGCCCTTGCCGAGGGGGTCGCGGGCTCGGTGCCGGCTTTCGTCGAGGAGATGAACCGCGCGGCCAGCCGCCTCGGGCTGCGCCATACCAGCTACACCAATCCGATCGGGCTCGACGAGCCGGGCAACTACTCGAGTCCCCGGGATCTGGCGAAGTTGACGATGCGGCTGCGCCGGCAGCGGCTCTTCCGCCGCATCGTCGACACCGCCCGGACGACGCTTCAAACCGGCGCTCACCCGCGCACGATCGTCAACCACAACGAACTGGTGTTGAAGGTCCCGTGGATAGACGGCGTGAAGACCGGCTACACGCTGGATGCCGGGTACGTCCTGATCGGCTCCGGCACCCGAAAGGGCGTCACCCTGCTCTCGGTCGTGCTCGGCGCTCCCAGCGTCGCCGCGCGCGAGCAGGACACGTTGTCGTTGCTCCGCTACGGCTTCTCGTTCTACGCGCGCCGCACCCCGGTCAGAAGCGGGGAGCGGCTGGCGGCGCCGGCGGTGAGTGGCCGCGACGAGACGCTGCCCCTGGTCGCGGCGCGCTCGGTGCGGTTGACGGCCCGGCGCGGCCAGTCCGTTCGGGTGGCGGTTGACGCTCCGCGCGAAGTCCAGGGACCGATACCACGGGGCCGCCGACTCGGGACCGGCGTCGTCACCCTGGACGGCGAGGTGGTGGGACGCGTCCCCCTGCTCAGCGAGCGCCCGGCGCTCCCGCCCGCCGGCAGGTCGCTGGCATCGCGGGTGGACGACGCCGTCCCCGGGCCCCGAGCCGTCGTCTGGGCCGCCACCGCAGCCGCGGCGGTCGCGATCGTGATAGGCATTGCGCTTGCGTTGACCCATCGCCATCGCAACCGCGGTCAGCGGGGACAAGGAACTGCCCAGTGATCCTCACCGTCACCCTGAATGCCGCAATCGACCGCACGGTCGCGGTGCCGAACTTCCGCCTCGGGCACCGCCATCGGGCGGTCGAATCGCGGACCTTCGCGGGGGGAAAGGGCGTCAACGTGGCGCGCGCCCTGAAGCTGCTCGGCCGCCCCGTGATCGCCACCGGGCTCGCCGGCGCGGTCACCGGGGCTCGCATCGTCGAGCGGCTCGCCGAGGAGTCGATCCTCCACGACTTCACCCGCATCGCGGGGGAGTCTCGGACCAACCTGGCGGTCGTCGATCCGACCTCGGGCGAGCAGTCCGAGATCAACGAGCGCGGCCCCGAGGTGCAGCCGGAGGAGATCGATCGGTTCGTCGAGAAGCTCCTCTACCTGGCCCAGGGGGCCAGCCTGTGCGTGCTCGCGGGCAGCGTCCCGCCCGGCGTCGACCCCGCCGTGTACGCGCGCCTGATCGGCGAGCTCCGCCGGCTCGGCGTCTCGGTGATCCTCGACACCGATGGCGAGCCGATGCGCCTCGGCCTGCGCGCTGAGCCCGCCGTGGTGGCGCCCAACGTGGTCGAGGCCGAGGAGGCCATCGGCCACGAGTTCAACGATGCCGACGACTTCGCGCTCGGGCTCGCCGGGCTGTTGGAGATGGGCGCCGGCGAGGCGGTGATCACCCGCGAGGCAGGCTGCGTGGCGATCGTCGGGAACGGCAACGACCGCCGTCGCTACGAGGTCGAGATCGCGCCGCTCGAGCCGATCTCGGGCGTCGGCTCCGGCGACTGCTTCCTGGCGGGCTACGTGGCGGCGCGGTACGAAGGCGGCTCGGCTCGCGAGTGCCTGGCGTACGGCGTCGCCTGCGGCGCCGAGTCCACCCAGCACTTCGGCGCCGGGAGCCTCGACCCGAACGAGGTCGAGCGTCTCCTGCCCCGGGTCGAGGTCCGGGAGCTGGATGTCCCCGCCGGGGTGGGCTGACCAGGAATCAAGGGCCGACGTAGTTGACGTGCCACCACTCATCGGGGGCCTCCGTCTTGGCCCAGCCGAAGCTGCCCCCGATCTGGTCGACTACGGTGCGCATGTAGGGCTCGGCGAGGTCGACCGCGACGCCGTACTCGTGGGAGGAGGTTCCCGGCACGGCGGCGAGGCCG
Source organism: uncultured Actinomycetes bacterium (assembly GCA_963740145.1). Classification (GTDB taxonomy): domain Bacteria; phylum Actinomycetota; class Thermoleophilia; order Solirubrobacterales; family 70-9; genus AC-56. The sequence continues at coordinate 264,591 of CAVUDI010000008.1, read as the reverse complement.
CCCTGGCCCGAGAGGTACAGGTTGTAGAGGTAGAGCTGCTGCGCGTAGGACCGGTAGCCGGACAGGGTGCCGTCCGGGTAGAGATCGGTTCCGTAGAGCCGCAGCGACTCCTGGCGCATCGCCTCCCACGCGGCCGCGGCGTTCGACGCCAGGTAGACCTCTCCACAGGGGCAGTAGATGGGTGCGGTCCAGTACGGGGGCGACGGCGGGGGCGGACCACTGCCGGTCGTCGAACCCGAGCTGCTCGACACGGGCACACTCGATCGTCTGCCCGATCAGAAGCAGCGAGTAAGGGGAGAGGCCGTTGTTGGCGGCAAGCGCCTCGACTGAAAGGCCGTTCGCGCTGGCGATCGACCAGAGGCTCTCGCCCGGCGTCACGATGTGGGAAGCGGCCGCGCCGTAGGAGCCGGACGGGGAGGACGTGCTCCCCGCCGAGGCCAGCGCCGCGGCGCCCTCGGCCTCGGTCGGTACCTGGATCGTCTCCCCTACGTAGAGGGAGGCGTCCTCGGAGAGGCCGTTGTAGGCGGCGAGCGTCCGGGTCGTGAAGTTGTTGGAGGCCGCGATCGACCACAGGGTCTCGCCGGGCAGGACCGTGTGCGGTGCGGATGCCCGTGCCGGCGCGACGATTGATGCGAGCCCGGCGGAGGCGACGGCCGCGCTCGCCAGGGTGGCGCGGATTCTCGAGGCCGGTGCCGGCCTCTCCTCGTGCTTGCTTTTCCGCCTGGCTGGTGTTCGGGGCATCGGTGGGTTTCCCGGGTTCGGGACCTCCCCTTTTGCGGCCGCGCATGCCCCTCCTCCCCCTGAAGGAGGTCGTGCAGCCGCTGCTAACATCGCCGGGGCCTTGGACAAGCCGGCCCTCCAGTTGCCGCAAGCGCGTTTTTCGCCTCGCTCGTCGAGGCTTTTTTCGTCCGCGCCCGCGCATAGCCTGGGCCCTTACCACCGGAGGGGAGCTGCATAGGCATGGAAGTCGAGATCGGTCGCGGCAAGAAGGGGAGAAGGGCCTACGGGTTCGACGACATCGCGATCGTGCCCTCACGGCGGACGCGCGATCCCGACGACGTCGACATCAGCTGGACGCTGGGCCCCTACCGCTTCGAGCTCCCGCTGCTGGCGTCGGCCATGGACGGAGTTGTCAGCCCGGCGACCGCTGCCGAGGTCGGCCGGCTGGGCGGTCTCGCGGTCCTCAACCTGGAGGGGATCTGGTCCCGGTACGAGAACGCCGAGCAGCAGCTCGAGCGGATTGCCGCGGCGCCGCCCGAGACGGCGACGGCCACGATGCAGGAGATCTACCGCGAGCCGGTGAAGCCGGAGCTGATCGCCCAGCGGGTCGAGGAGATCAAGGCACAGGGCGTCGTCGCCGCCGGATCGTTCACCCCCCAGCGGGTCGCCGAGCACTACGAGATCGCCCTCGAGGCGGGGCTCGACCTCCTGGTGATCCAGGGGACGGTGATCTCTGCCGAGCACGTGTCCTCGAAGGTTGAGCCGCTGAACCTGAAGAAGTTCATCGCCGAGGTGCCGGTGCCGTGCATCGTCGGCGGATGCGCCTCCTATTCCACGGGCCTGCACCTGATGCGCACGGGGGCGGTCGGCGTGCTCGCCGGCGTTGGTCCCGGCGCCGCCTGCACCACCCGGGGCGTGCTGGGAATCGGTGTGCCCCAGGCGACGGCGATCGCCGACGTCGCAGCGGCCCGCTCCCAACACATGCTGGAGACCGGCGAGTACTGCAACGTGATCGCCGATGGAGGCATGCGCACCGGCGGCGACGTCTCGAAGGCGATCGCGTGCGGGGCCGATGCGGTGATGATCGGCTCGCCCCTGGCCCGCGCTGAGCAGGCGCCCGGGTCGCGGCTTCCACTGGGGAATGGCGACCTTCCACCCCTCGCTTCCGCGTGGCGCGCGCGTGGCCACGCTCCAAGACGGCACCCTGGAGGAGATCCTGCTCGGCCCAGCCCAGGAGAACGACGGGACCTTCAACCTGATCGGTGCCCTGCGCACCTCGATGGCCACCTGCGGCTACGAGGACATCCGCGACTTCCAGCGCGCCGAGGTGATGGTCGCCCCGGCTCTCCAGACCGAGGGCAAGCAGCTACAGCGCGAGCAGTCGGTTGGCATGGGGTCCAACGGGCGGGCGGCAGTGGCCACGGGGGTAGCTGTCTCGGATGACTGAGGAAGTACTGGTCCTCGATTTCGGGGGGCAGTACTCCCAGCTGATCGCCCGGCGGATCCGTGAGTGCGGGGTGTTCGCCGAGCTGCTCCCCCACGACACCGACCTGGAGCGGATCCGCGAGCGGCGTCCCGCCGCGCTGGTGCTCTCGGGCGGGCCGGCGTCGGTCTACTCCGAGGGCGCGCCGGAGCTGCGCCGCGAGCTGCTCGAGCTCGACGTCCCGGTGCTGGGGATCTGCTACGGGATGCAGGCGATGGTCCATGTTCTCGGCGGCCGGGTCGAGGGCGCCGAGGCGGGAGAGTTCGGGCGCACCTCGCTGGTCCTGGCCGACGGGGGCGGACATCTGCTGTCGGGGCTTCCGCATGAGCAGCAGTGCTGGATGAGCCACCGCGACAGCGTCTTCGAGCCACCGACCGGTTTCATCGCGCTCGCCTCCAGCCCAGGGTCGCCGGTGGCGGCCTGCGAGAGCCCCGAGCGCGGCCTCTACGGGATCCAGTTCCACCCCGAGGTCGTCCACACGCCCTATGGCACCCAGATCCTGGACCGCTTCCTGCGCCGAGTTGCGGGCCTCGAGCAGCGCTGGTCGCCCGCTTCCGTGATCGACGAGCAGGTTGCGGCAGTACGCGCCCAGGTCGGCGATGGGGGAGTGATCTGCGGCCTCTCGGGAGGCGTCGACTCCGCGACTGCCGCGGCGCTCGTCCACCGCGCGGTTGGCGATCAGCTCACCTGCGTGCTCGTCGACCATGGCCTGCTGCGCAAGAACGAGGCTGAGCAGGTGGTCGAGGCCTTTCGCGACCGGGGCATCACGCTCGTCCACGCCGCCGCGCAGGAGCGCTTCCTGAAGCGGCTCGCCGGGGTCGTCGAGCCCGAGGGCAAGCGCAAGATCATCGGCGAGGAGTTCATCCGCGTGTTCGAGGAGCAGGCGGAGAAGCTTCCGGGTGTCCGCTTCCTGGTCCAGGGGACCCTTTACTCGGACGTGATCGAGTCGGGAGGGGACGGGCGCACGGGGGCGGCGACGATCAAGTCGCACCACAATGTCGGCGGTCTTCCCGAGGATCTGGGCCTCGAGCTCGTCGAGCCGCTTCGGATGCTGTTCAAGGACGAGGTTCGCGCGGTCGCCGCCGAGCTGGGTCTGCCCGAGCGAATCGTCTGGCGCCAGCCGTTCCCCGGGCCGGGCCTCGGGATTCGCATCGTCGGCGGCGAGGTGACGGCCGAGCGGCTCGAGATCCTCCGCGAGGCCGACGCGATCCTTCAGGAGGAGATCCGCGCTGCCGGGCTGTACCGGGAGCTGTGGCAATCGTTCTGCGTCCTGCCGGCGGTGCGCTCCGTGGGCGTGCAGGGCGACGGTCGCACCTATGCCTACCCGATCGTCGTCCGGGCGGTGACCTCCGAGGATGCGATGACCGCCGACTGGGCGCGGCTGCCCTACGACCTGCTGGCGCGCGTGTCCAACCGGATCATCAACGAGGTCCCGGGCGTCAACCGCGTCGCCCTCGACGTCAGCTCGAAGCCGCCGGCGACGATCGAGTGGGAATGACACGTCAACCGGCAACTCCTCGCTCGACGCCATCGCTGGTCGCTCGCCTTACACGGCTCGCTCGCTCGGAGTAGCCGGGCTAGGGCGCCTGCCTGACCCGGCAGGCACACTCCGTCATCTACCGCGACTTCGTCGCTAGCCCGGGCCAGCCAGCGTGGGATCTCCTAGCTCCAGCCGTCCCAGCGTTTCAGGCGTGGCAGGGGGTTGACGGGGCCGCCGCGGTGCCAGCCTGAGGGCCAGACCTCGAAGTGCAGCATGCAGCCGACGGTGCGGGCGTTGCCGGTCCTGCCCATGCGGCCGATCCGCTCACCGGTCCTGACCCGCTCGCCGTCGTGGACCGAGGCCGGGCGCGCGAAATGCGCGTACCGATGGTCGGTGCGGGTGCCGCGGCCGTCGATCACCACCCAGTTTCCGTATAGAACGGGGTCCGAGCCCCGCGCCTGGACGCGGCCGCCCCGTGCCGCGACCACCCGGGTGCCGCAGGTGGCGAATAGGTCCTGGCCCTGATGGACGCGACCGCCGCTGCGCGGAGCTCCGAACCTCTGCACCGCGCCGCCGTAGCCGTGCGGCCCGCGGACCGGGAACTTGCCGTCGGCCAGGCGGAACCCCCGGGTGGGACGGGCGGGGTGGCCGCGCGCCTTGAGCTTGAATCGGTAGCGGCCGCGCGGTGCCGGGTGGCCGCGCCTGCGCATCCCGTTCCAGGTCAGGCGATGGGAGGTGTACGGCAGCCTGCTCTTCTCGGTCCAGGTCCTGACGACGCTTCCGCGCCGAACCAGCTTCACGGTCACATCCAGCGCTCCGTAGCTTCGGAAGCGGTAGCGAAGCCGGACTCCTCGTTTGGCGTCGAAGAACGCCCTCTTCGGCCGCACCCTCGATCCGATCACGGCGAAGCTGCCCGGCGCCGGCAGCGCACTCGGCGAGACGATTCGCAAGCGGGGGGCGGCCACGTGGTGGCCGTCGGCATCCGTCAGGCGAGGTCGCCCCGTGCTGGCGCCGCTGGGAACCCGGACCAGGACGCGATGCCGGCCGGTCGCAATCGGCGTCTGCGATATCCGGCCCGGCCCACTCCGGAACTCGACCGCGGTCACCCGGCGGAGTCGCTGCCCCGTGATCCGGACCGTAGCTCCAACGGCCGCCGCCTGGCGGCCCGCGCAGCGCTCCAGGCACCTGGTCTGGGTCGCCTTCGGGGGCCGGGCGGATGAGCCGGCCTCGCCGCCCGCTGCGCCTGTCCCGACCACGGCGATGAGCCCGGCGGCCGCAGGCACGAGTCCGAGGCGGGCGAGCTTGGCCAGGGCCGCTAGCCCCGGTGGGGCGGGGCTAGCTCCAGCGGTCCCACGTCTTCAGGTGCCTGGTGATCGCCCTCAGGAAATGCCCGCCCGCGTACCAGCCCGGCGCGCTCCACTCCTCCATGTGCAGGTGGCAGCCCGAGGCGTTGCCGGTCTGACCCACGCGGCCGATCCGCTGTCCCGTGCGCACCCTCTCACCCTGGCGAAGGCGGGAGCGCTTCTTCAGGTGCATGTAGACGTAGTCGTGGCCCGTCTTCTTGCCGTCGATCACCAGGTAGTAGCCGGCGCTTCCGTGGTAGGCCTTCCACTGCACCCGGCCGCCGCGGGCCGCCACCAGCGGGGTGCCGCAACGGGCAAACACGTCCTGCCCCTGATGGCCATGGCCTGACCGCGCGGCGCCGACCCGGTCACCGTAGCTGTGGCGGCCGCCCCGAATCGGGAACTTGAAACGGTGGTACTGGAACCTGGCATCGGTGGTCGACTCCATGCTCCCGCTCTCGGGACCGACGCGGAACCTGTACGTGCCGTTGCGAACCGGCTTCTTGCTGCCGCGCCGAAGGCCGTTCCATGTGGCCGTGTGCCTCGTGTTCGGCTCCTGGGCGCGCTCCACCCAGCTGTCCACCACCGTGCCGTTCCCCCGCTTGACGACGTCGATCCGCACCTCAGTCGGCTCGCTGTTCGTGAACATGTAGGTGACGCGCGGCTTCCTCGTGCCGAAGTAGTAGGACTTTCGCGGCTTCGCGGAGGCGTCCCGGAGCTTGAAGCTCCCGGACTGGATCTGGCCAGGCCCGACGATCCGCAGCGCGATGGGGGACCTGGCGCTGTTGTCGTAGGAGTCGGTGACCTTCGGCCTGCCGGTCGCGGCGCCCTCGGGAACCCTTGCCGTCACCAGGCGGCTGGCGACAGCGACGGGATCGACCGCGATCCTGCCGCCCTGTTCCGCGTTGAAGAGGACCTGCGAGACGTGGCCCAGGTGACGGCCGCTCACCTGGACCTTGGAGCCCGTTGTCGCCTTGCGGATGCCGGCGCACCTGGAGATGCAGACGACGTCTGAAACCTCCGGCGTCTCAGGCGGGGTGATCCCGCCACCCGCGCCGAAGGCCAAGCCGGCGAACAGGGACAACGAAACGCCCACGACTGCCACGGGTATCGCTGGTCGCCATCCGCGCCGAGCCGGCGCCATTCCCTGGGGCCTCAAACGGAGCTTCTCTCTTTCTCGGGCCTGCGGGGTTAGCTGTCGGGCTCGCGCCGAAAGAGCGGCGCTACGGACCACCCTGTGGTCCGATTCGCCCCCAGGACGGCTTTTCGACGCCGTCCCTTTGGTTCCCCCGCTCCGCTGCGGCTGGGCCGCCACGGATTCGGCAGGTCATCTGGGCGGCGGCAGTATACCCAGGCACACGGCGGGGTGACCCCGCGCAGATTGCGATCACGACGGCGCTCGACTATCATGCGCCGGCCGCGCCCGAGAGCGTGACGCCCGCTTGCGGGCCGAGCGCGAAGAGGTTGATGGGGGCGGCTTTTCGCGGTCCGGTCGTCGTCCGAGCCGCCAGCAGCGAGATGAAGACCTACGTAGCCACACCGGAGAATCGCCAGCGCGACTGGTACGTGATCGACGCCGACGGCAAGACGCTCGGCCGGCTCGCCACCCAGATCGCCGACGCGCTTCGCGGCAAGCGCAAGCCGGAGTACACGCCGCACTGTGACACCGGGGACTTCGTGGTCGTGGTCAACGCGGCCAAGATCAAGGTCACCGGCAACAAGCTCAACGACAAGATCTACCACCGCCACAGCGGATACCCAGGCGGACTGCGCTCGCGTACCCTCGGCGAGATGCTCGAGCGGCGACCGGAGGAGGTGATCCGCAGGGCGGTGAAGGGGATGCTTCCCCGCAACCGCCTCGCGCGCCAGCAGCTGCGGAAGCTGAAGGTCTACGCCGGGCCCGAGCACCCTCACGAGGCGCAGAAGCCGGCGCGGATGGAGGTCGATGCCTGATGGCGGACGACGAGCGCCGCGAAGACGAGCAACAGCCCGAGGGCGCCGAGGAGCAGGCGCGGCGAGGCCGAGGGCCCCGAGGAGCAGGCCCGCGGAGGAGCAGCCCGCCGAGGAGCCAGGCCCCGAGGAGCAGCCGAGAGCCCGAGGAGGCGGAGGGCAGCCGAGGAACAGCCCCGGCGGCGGAAGCCGAGGACGAGCCCGCCGAGGGAGCCGAGGCCGAAGGTCCGAGACCCGAAGGCCCCCGAGGAATCCGAGGCGCCTGAGCCCGCGGAAGGGGCCGCGCCCAAGACCGAGGACTCCGAGGAAAAGAGGCCGCCCGGCGCCGAGCTCGAGCCGATCGCGATCGAGCCCCAGCGCGAGCTGGGCGCCGAGGAGCGGGCGCGGCTGGAGGCCGAGGCCGAGGAGCGGGCGCGGCTGGAGGCCGAGGCCACCGCCGAGGGTGGCGAGGAGCCCGTGCCGGCGCGCGAGCCCGCCGTCGAGGTGCCCAGCGACGCGCGAATCCAGGCGACGGGCAAGCGAAAGACCTCGATCGCCCGCGTGATCGTGCTCGCCGGGAGCGGTAGCTTCGAGATCAACAAGCGCAGCCTGGAGGAGTACTTCCCTCGCCACCAGCACCAGACGCTTGTTCGCCAGCCCCTCTTGACCTCCGGCTACGAGGGCAAGGTGGACGTCCGGGTGCGGGTCCATGGCGGCGGCATCTCGGGACAGGCCGGCGCCGTCCGTCACGGCATCGCTCGGGCGCTGACCGAGATCGATGCCGATCTGCGGGGAGAGCTGAAGCGCCGCGGCTTGCTGACCAGGGACGCGCGGGCCAAGGAGCGACGCAAGGCGGGGCTCAAGAAGGCCCGCAAGCGCCCGCAGTTCTCGAAGAGGTAGTGGCCGCCAAGCCTCTTCGGCACCGACGGCGTCCGTGGGCTCGCCGGCACCGAGCTGACCGCCGAGATCGCTTTGGCGCTCGGCCGGGCGGGGGCGATGGAGAGCGCGGGCGCCCGGCCCCAGGTCCTGATCGTCCGCGACACGCGCGAGTCCGGTCCGATGCTGGAGGCGGCGCTCGCGGCGGGCGTGGCCGAGGGAGGTGGCGACGCCTGGCTGGGGGGCGTGCTGCCGACGCCCGCCGCCTCGATCCTCGTCCGCCGCCACGGCCTCGACCTCGCCGCGGTCGTCTCCGCGTCCCACAACCCCTGGCAGCACAACGGGGTCAAGTTCTTCGGCGCGGATGGGCGCAAGCTGGAAGACGACGCCGAGGCGGCAATCGAGGCGCGGGTCGCCCAGGGCGGCTCGGAGCCGGGGGCGCCCCTGGGACGGGTCCGCGAGCTGGACGGAGCGCTCGACGACTACCGGCGGGCGCTGCTCTCGGCCTTCCGCCTGGACCTCTCCGGACGCCGCGTGCTGCTCGATTGCGCGAACGGCGCGACCTACCGGGCAGCGCCCTCGGTCTTCGAGCGGCTGGGGGCGGCGGTGGAGACGATCGGGGTGGAGCCCGACGGGCGCAACATCAACGAAGGCTGCGGCTCGGTCCACCCGGAGCTGCTGGCCGAGAGCATCGGCCGAAGCGGCGCGGAGATCGGCTTCGCCTTCGACGGCGACGGCGACCGGGTGGTCGCCGTGGACGCCAAGGGCGGGATCCGCGACGGCGACGAGCTGCTCGCGCTCTGCGCCCGGCATCTCGCCGAGGCCGGCGCGCTCCACGGAGGCGTTGCCGTGACCGTGATGAGCAACTATCGGCTTTCACCAGGCGATGGCCGAGGCGGGAATCGAGGTGGCGACCACGCCGGTCGGCGACCGCCACGTGATCGCGGAGCTCGAGGGGCGCGGCTGGGCGCTTGGCGGGGAGCAGTCCGGCCACATCATCTGGAGCGAGTACGGGCCGACCGGCGACGGGATCGCCGCGGCGCTGCTCGTCATGCGGGCGCTCGGGGACGCCGAGCTCGCCGGCGGCGATCCCGATGCAGAAGCTTCCGCAGGTGCTCGAGAACGTCGAGATCCCCGATCCCGGCGCGCTCGAGCAGGCGCAGCGCGGTCTGGGAGGCGGTGGAGCGCGAGAGCGACGCGCTGGAGGGCCGTGGCCGCGTCCTGGTGCGCGCCTCGGGCACGGAGCCGCTCGTCCGCGTGATGGTCGAAGCGCCGACGGAGGCCGAGTGCGACGAGGTCTGCGCCCGGCTGGTGAGCTGTGATCAAGCAAGGAGCTCGGCTAGGCTGGAGGGTCGCTCCCCGTCAGCACGCTCTACTCTTATCGCCTCTCCATGTGCGGAATCGTCGGATACGTGGGCAAGCGGCCCTGCCGCGACCTGCTGATGGCGGGGCTGGAGAAGCTCGAGTACCGGGGCTACGACTCCGCCGGGATCTCCCTGCTCGAGGACGGGCGGATCGACTCGGTGCGGGCGGTCGGCAACCTCGCCAACCTGCGTGCCGCGATCGGCCTCAACGGCGCCGAGGAGGGCGTTGCGGTGGCGGCGCCCCCGGCGACGATCGGGCTCGCCCACACTCGCTGGGCCACCCACGGCCGGGTGACCGAGGAGAACGCCCACCCGCACGGGGACTGCGAGGACCGGATCCAGATCGTCCTCAACGGGATCGTCGAGAATCACGCCGAGCTGCGCCGCGAGCTCGAGGCCGAGGGGCATCGGTTCAGCTCCGAGACCGACGCCGAGATCGTCGCCCACCTGATCGAGCGCCACGACGAGGGCGACCTGACCGAGGCGGTGCGAGCGGCATTCGCCGAGCTGCGCGGCCACTACGCGTTCGCGGCCATGCACGCCGACCATCCCGACACGCTCGTCGCCGCGCGCCAGGAGTGCCCGCTGGTCGTCGGGCTGGGCGACGGGGAGACCTTCGTCGCCTCGGCGATCCCGGCCTTCCTCGCCCAGACCCGGCGCGTGCTCCTGATCGAGAACGGCGAGGTCGTCACGATCGATTCCTCCGGGGCGACGGTCACCGGGGCCGAGGGCAACCCGGTCAGCCGCGAGGTCGAGGAGATCGACTGGGACCAGGACGCGGCCGAGAAGGGTGGCTATGAGACCTTCATGCTGAAGGAGATCCACGAGCAGGCCGACGCGGTCGCGGAGACGATCACGGATCGCCTCTCCGAGGTGGATCGCGTGGACCTCTCCGAGCTCGAGCTCTCCGACGACTTCGTCGCCGGGATGCGGCGGATCGTGATCGTCGCCTGCGGCACCAGCTATCACGCCGGCCTGGTGGGCCGCTACGCGATCGAGCAGTGGGCGCGGATCCCGGTCGAGATGGACATCGCCTCCGAGTACCGCTACCGCGACCCGGTGGTGGGCCCCGACGACCTGGTGATCGGGATCACCCAGTCGGGCGAGACCGCCGACACGCTTGCGGCGATGCGGCTGGCGCGGGAGCGCGGGGCGAAGGTGATGGCCCTGACCAACATCATGGGCAGCCAGGCGACCCGCGACGCCGACGCCGTGCTGTTCACCCGCGCCGGGCTCGAGATCGGCGTCGCCGCCACCAAGACCTTCACCGCGCAGGTGGCGGCGATGTACCTGCTGGGGCTGTGGCTCGCCGGGCAGCCGGGGCGCGCTGCCCGCGGAGCGGATCGCCGCCCTGATCGCCGAGCTGAAGCGCATGCCGTCGATGATCGGCCGCACGATCGAGTCGGTGGAGGACGGCGTCCGGGAGATCGCGGCGGCCGAGCACCAGGGGCGCTTCTTCCTCTACCTGGGGCGGAACATCGGCCTTCCGGTCTGCCTCGAGGGGGCGCTGAAGATGAAGGAGATCTCCTACATCCCCAGCGACGCCTACGCGGCGGGCGAGATGAAGCACGGCCCCATAGCCCTGCTCGACGAGTCGACCCCGGTGGTCTGCGTCGCCACCGACAGCCCGATCCTGGACAAGGTCCTCTCCAACATGGCCGAGGTGAGCGTTCGCGGCGCTGACGTGATCGCGATCGCAACCGAGGGGTCGGAGCGGGTCGCGGAGGTCGCCGACCAGATCCTCTACGTGCCTGCGACCGACTGGATCCTGCAGCCGATCCTGGCCATCCTGCCGCTCCAGCTGCTCGCCTACCACGTGGCCCGGCTCAAGGGCCTGAACGTGGACCAGCCTCGCAACCTGGCGAAGACCGTCACGGTCGAGTAGGTATCCGGGCCTGTGAAGGGACGCCCTGCCCGATCTGATCTCCCTGCTGCTGCTGCCGCGTCGTGGCCGTGCTCGCCGGCTGCGGCGGGGACGGCGGAGGGCACCGTCCGCGCCGGCCGGGCCGGATCCGGCGACCCTGGCGCCCGCCGACGCGCCGCTGTTCGCCGAGGCCGTGGTTCGCCCCGAGGGCGACCGGAAGGAGGCGCTGGACTCCGCGCTCTCCAAGCTCCTGGCCACCGACGATCCGGGAGCCTTCGTCGTCGAGCAGCTCGACAAGGCGCTGGCGGACAGCGACGCGGGCCTCACCTACGAGGAAGACATCGAGCCGTGGCTCGGCGAGCAGGCCGGCGTCTTCCTCCAGACCTTCACCGCAGGACGCCGACGGCGCGGCGCGTCGTCGCGACCACCGATCCGCAGGCGGCGGAGCAGGCGATCGAGAAGGCGGCCGCGGCCGACGAGGAGCCCGAGCGCCGCCGCTCGTATGAGGGCGTCGACTATCTGCTGGATCGGGGCGGCACGGCCGCCGGCGTGGTCGGCGACTTCCTCGTCGCCGGCACCGAGAACGCCTTCCGCGACGCGGTCGACGCCTCGAAGGGGCGAGTCCCTCGCCGAGTCCGGCGACTTCAGGGCCCAGCTCGATCGGGCGCCCGATGACCGGGTCGGCTTCGTCTACGCCGACCCGAGGGCGATCGTGGACGCGCTCGAGAAGTCGGGTCAGGTGAGCTCGGCCGAGGTGGCGTCGGCGGGCCCCCAGCTCGAGGCCCTGCTCAGCGAGCCGGCCACCGCGTCGGTCTCGGCGACCTCGGACCAGCTCGCGCTCCAGGCATCGGCGGCGACCGGCGCCGCCCCGGCTCCCGCAGGAGTCGCCGCTCCTGCGGGACTTCCCGGACGGACGCGTGGCTCGCCTTCGCGGTCACGCGACGCCGGCCAGGCCTACGGGCGGCGTGCTCGACCAGATCCGGGCCGGCGCGGGATCCGGCAGCTCGGCGGCGGGCTCGGGCTTCGACCTCGCCAACCAGGTCACCCGCTGGGCCGGGGACCTCGGAGGGTTCGCGGGCGGGACGTCGCTGTTCGGCCTCAGCGGGGCGCTGGTGCTGGAGACGAGCGACGAGCAGGCGTCGGCGCGGACCCTCGACCAGCTCCAGCGTGCGCTCGGCGACGATCCGGCGGCTGAGCGTCGAGCCGCTCACCGAGGCGGGCGAGCATGGGTTCTCCCTCACCCCGCGCGGGCGCCCCGATCTCCTTCCAGGTCGTGCAGCGCGGCGACAAGGTGGTCGCCGGCCTCGCCGACTCGGTCGACCGACGTGTTCTCTCCCGAGCTCCACGCTCGGCGACTCGGATGTCTTCAACTCGGCCGCCGACGCGCTCGGAGAGGACTTCGCCCCGGTCACCTTCGTCGATTTCGTGCCGTTGTTCCAGCTCGTCGGGAGCTTTCCCGCAGGTCCGGAGCGATCCCGACTACCTGCAGCGCGAAGCCGCTACCTCGACCACCTCGACTACTTCGTGCTCGGCGGGCGCGGTGATCAGGACCGCGCCGAGGTCAGGATGGTGCTCGGCCTGCGAGATGCGCCGGCCGAGGCCGACGGGGACCCCGGAGCGGCCGCGGCGGTCGTGGGGAAATGAGCGCGCCGGAGCCGCCGGGCTCGCCCGCGGCGGGGCACCCGGCAGGGATCGGGATCGACCTGCTCGAGGTCGGGCGGCTCGAGCGGGCGCTGGAGCGGCGGCCCCGGCTGGCCGAGCGGCTGTTCACCGAGGGCGAGCTGGCCCACGCGCGCTCGCGGCGCCGTCCCGGACGCCACCTCGCGGCCCGCTTCGCCGCCAAGGAGGCCGCCCTGAAGGCGCTCGGCGGCGCGGCGCTGGCGCCGCGGGAGATCGAGGTCACGGGCGGCGGCCGCGAGGCGCCGCGGCTGCGGCTGCACGGTCGCGCGGCCGCGCTGGCCGGCGAGCGGGGCGTCGAGCTTCAGGTCTCGCTCACCCACTCGCAGGAGCTGCGGCCGCGGCGGTCCTGGCGGTACCGCCGACCCGCTTGAGCCGCAGCCGATCAGGCTCCACAGCGCTCGACTCGGATTACGCTGCGGGCGAGATGGAAGCTTGGCTCGAGCCCGTTTACGACGCGACCGGGATGCGCGCGGCGGACGCCTGGGCGATCGAGGAGCAGCGGGTGCCCTCGCTCGAGCTGATGGAGAGGGCGGGCGCGGCCGTGGCCGAGGCCGCCCGCTCGGTGGCGCGGCCCGGGCCGGTCCGGGTCGTCTGCGGCAAGGGCAACAACGGCGGCGACGGGCTGGTCGCCGCCCGGCGGCTGGCCGACACCGGGTACGAGGTCGAGGCGCTCCTGCTGTGGCCGGCGGACGAGCTCTCGGCCGACGCGACGGCCAACCTGGGGCGATTCGAGGGCGCAGCTCGTCCAGGTGGGCCCGGAGGATGTTGCGCCGGCGCTCGCGGGAGCCGGGGTGATCGTGGACGCGATCTTCGGCACCGGGTTCTCGGGGGCACCGCGCGCGCCGGCGGACGCCGCGATCGAGGCGATCAACGGCTGCGGGGCGCCGGTCGTGGCGGCCGACATCGCCTCCGGCGTCGATGCTTCGACGGGCGAGGTGGAGGGAGCGGCGGTGCGAGGCCGACGTCACGGTGAGCTTCCACAGGGCCAAGCTGGGGCACTGGATCGCGCCGGGGAAGGCGCACACCGGCGAGCTTCGCGTGGCCGAGATCGGCATCCCGGCCGGCGCGCCGGGCGAGCCCGCGGGAGGCGTGATCGCCGACGGCGTGCTCGGCCTCGCTCCACGGCGGATGCCGAACTCGACCAAGTTCGACTCCGGCCAGGTGCTGGTGGTGGGCGGCTCCCGGGGCCTGACCGGGCGCCGTGTGCATGGCGGCGGAGGCGGCGATCAGGGCGGGCGCCGGCTACGCCACGGTGGCCGTGCCCGCCGACCTGGAGCCGATCTTCGAGGTCAAGCTGACCGAGGTCATGTCTCGCGGGTTCGCCGGGGCCGAGGGTCGCCTGGCGGCGAGCTCGGCCGAGCGCGATCCTCGAGGCGGCGGAGCGCGCGGCCGCTGTCGTCCTGGGCCCGGGCCTGGGGCGCGACGAGGACTCGCTCGAGCTCGCCCGCGCTCTCGCGCGGCGGATCGAGGCGCCGCTCCTGATCGACGCGGACGGGTTGAACGCTCACGCCGAGCGCCTCGACTCGATCGCCGAGCGAGCCGCGCCGACGGTGCTCACGCCTCACGCCGGCGAGCTCGGCCGCCTGCTCGGACGGGAGTCCGGCGAGGTGGCCGAGCACCGGCTCGCCTGCGCGCGGGAGGCCGCGGAGCGAAGCGCGGGCAATCGTGGTGCTGAAGGGAGACGACTCGCTGGTCGTCGACGGCGGGCGGCTTGCGATCAGCGCCGGCGGCAGCCCCGGGCTCGCCACCGCGGGCACCGGCGATGTGCTCTCGGGCACGATCGGTGCGCTGCTCGCTCGCGGCATGGAGCCCTTCGCGGCCACCTGCGCCGGCGTCCACGCGCATCAGCTCGCCGGCAGGATCGCCGCGCGGCGGCTGGGCGCGGCCGAGTCGGTGATCGCCACCGACGTGATCGCCGCTCTGCCGGCCGCGCTCGAATGGCATGAGCGAGATCTGGCGTCCAGCGCGCCGTGGCCGTGGTGGACCACGCCGCCGTCGAGCGCAACTGCGCCCGGCTGGTCGGCGAGCTGGGCGGGTCGCGGCTCTGCGCCGTGGTGAAGGCGAACGGCTACGGGCACGGGGCGGTCGAGTGCGCGCGGGCGGCGCTCGCCGGGGGGGCGACATGGCTGGCGGTCGCGGCGGCGGCGGAGGCCGCCGAGCTGCGGAGCCAGCTTCCGGACGCCCGGCTCCTGACCATGGGGGCGTTGACCGAGGCCGAGCTCGACCTGGCGCTCGGGGCCGACTCCGACGTGGCCGTGTGGCGCCAGGGCTTCGCCCGCCTGGCCGGCGAGCGCGGGGCCGAGCTGGGCGTGCGCCCGCGCCTGCACGTCAAGTACGACACCGGCATGGGCCGCCTCGGCGAGCGCGACCCGGACGCGGTGCTCGCCCTGGTCGACGCAGTGGCGGCGGACGATCGCCTCGACCTCGCCGGGCTCTGGACCCACTTCGCGACCGCCGACGAGCCCGACTCGGACTTCTTCGACGAGCAGCTCGAGCGCTTCGCCCGGCTCGCCGAACGGGTGCGCGCCGAGCACCCCGACCTGCTGGTGCACGCCGCCAACAGCGCCGCCACGCTGCGGGACCCCGCCTCCCACTTCGACATGGCTCGCTGCGGGATCGCGATCTACGGCCTCGACCCCTTCCACTCCGATCCCTTCGCCCGCGGGCTCGAGCCGGCGCTGGAGCTGCGCTCCTACGTCGCCGACACCAAGCGCTTTCCGGCCGGGGCGAGCGCCGGCTACGGCCGGCGCTGGCGCGCCCCGGCCGACACCTGGGTCGGGGTGCTGCCGATCGGCTACGGGGACGGCGTTCGCCGCGGGCTCACCAACAATGGCGAGGCGTTGGTGGGCGGCAAGCGATACCCGTTCGTCGGCACCGTCTCGATGGACAACGTGACCGTCGACCTGGGCCCCGTCTCGAGCGTGGAGCCCGGCTCGCCGGCGGTGCTGATCGGCGCCCAGGGCGACGATCGGATCCTCTGCGAGGAGGTCGCGCGGCGCCTGGAGACGATCAACTACGAGATCACCTGCGGGATCGCGCCGCGGGTGCCCCGCGTGCAGGTCCGCTCCGCCGGCCGGTGAGTGCCGCGATCGCAGAGCTGCTTGGCCGCCGCTCCGGCCGTGCGCGCGTGCCGGGAGGCCCTCGGCGCGGCGGAGGGAGTCTGGATCGTCGGCGGCGCGATCCGCGACGCGGCCCTCGGCAGGGAGGTCAGGGACGTCGACCTGGCGGTCGCCGGCGACGAGCGGCAGGCGGCCCGCGAGATCGGCCGCGTGCGCCGGCGGGCCGGTGTTCAAGCTCTCCGAGGAGTTCGCCAGCTGGCGCGCCCTGGCGGCGGATGGCGCCTGGCACGTGGACGTCACCAGGCTGCGAGGCGATGGAATCGAGGCGGACCTCGCCCTGCGCGACTTCACGGTCAACGCGATCGCGGTCCCGCTGGCCGACCCGGCGGCCCCGCCCCTGGACCCGCACGGCGGGCTGGCCGACCTCGAGGGGCGGGTGCTGCGCGCCGTCTCGGCAGCGCAGCTTCGCCGACGACCCGCTGCGGATCCTGCGGGCGGCCCGGATCGCCGCCGGCCTCGCGCTCGAGGTCGATCCACGGACCGTCGCGCTCGCCCGCGCGGAGGCGGGGCGGGCGGCGGAGCCGGCGGGCGAGCGCCAGTTCGCGGAGCTGCGCCTGCTGCTCACCGGCGCCGAGCCGGTCGAGGGGCTTGCAGATCCTGGACGAGCTCGCGGCGACGCCGGCCCTGCTGCCGGAGCTCGAGGCGCTTCGCGGCGTCGAGCAGAACCCCTACCACCATCTCGACGTTCACGGGCACACCATGGAGGTGCTGGCGCGGCTGATCGAGGTGGAGGCCGACCTCGAGGCCTTCGTGGGCGCCGACGGCCGCCGACGTTCGCGAGCTGCTCGCCGAGCCGCTCGCCGACGAGCTCACCCGGGGCGGCGCGCTGCGCTTCGCGGCCCTCTTCCACGATCTCGGCAAGCCGGAGACGCGCGCCGTGGGCGAGGGAGGCCGGGTGCTGTTCATCGGCCACGATCGCGCCGGTGCGCCGCCTCGTCCGCGAGCTCTGCTCGCGCCTGCGGACGAGCCGCCGGCTCGCCGACTACCTGGCCAACCTGACCCTCAACCACCTGCGCCTCGGCTTCCTGGTCCACGAGCGGCCGCTGTCGCGGCGCCACGTTTACGACTACCTGCGGGCCACCGATCCCGACTCCGTCGACGTCACCATGCTCACGGTCGCCGACCGGCTGGCCACCCAGGGCGAGCGCACCCGGCCGCGAGGCGGTCGACGCCCATCTCGAGCTGGCCCGCGAGATGATCGCCGAGGCCCTGGCCTGGCGTCGCTCCGGCCCACCGCGCTCGCCGATCCGCGGCGACGAGCTGGCCTCCGAGCTGGGCATCGAGCCGGGCCCGGAGCTGGGCCGCCTGCTCGGCGAGATCGAGGCGGCGGTGTTCGCGGGCGAGGTCTCGACGCGCGAGGAGGCGGTCGAGTTGGCGCGTCGGACCGCTCGGACGTAAGCCGACTCCCGACCTGTGCGGCTGCGGCCGGATCGATCATCTAGGCTGCCGCGCGGATGGCGAGCGATTGCCTGTTCTGCGGGATCGTCGCCGGCGAGGTGCCGGCTCAGATCGTCGACTCCGACGAGCACACGGTCGCCTTCATGGACATCAACCCGGCCACCCGGGGACATGCGCTCGTGGTGCCGCGCGCCCACAGCGCCGACCTGTTCGAGATCTCCGACTCGGACCTGGAGCGGACGATGCTCGCCGCTCGCCGCCTGGCGGGCAGGATGCGCGCCGCGCTCGAGCCGGACGGCTTCAATGTCCTCAACGCCGTGCGGGCCGGCGGCCTGGCAGACGATCTTCCACTTCCACCTGCACGTCATCCCGCGCTACGACGACGATCCGCTGAAGCTGCCCTGGATACCGCGCGGCGGCGAGGCCGAGGAGATCGCCGCGCTGGCCGATCGGATCAGGGAGGCGAGCCCGATGAGCGCCCCCGGTTCGACTGGAGCGCGACGGCGGCGTCGCCGTCGATGGTGCTCCACGACCCGCCGCTGAACCTGTTCGGCGCGGCGGCCTTCGAGGCGCTCAACGAATGCCTCGACGAGGTCGAGGGCTCGGACGCCCGGGCGCTGGTCTGGCGCGCCGAGGGCGAGGTGTTCACGGGCGGCGCCGACGTCAACGTGTTCCAGCAGATCGTCGATGCGGGCGGCGACCGCTCCGATCTCAGCTTCGAGCCGCTGCTCGGCGCCGTGCGGCGGCTCGAGGCGCTGCCGCATCCCGACGCTCGCCCTCGTCCACGGCCTCTGCCTCACGGCCGGGCTCGAGGTCTCGCTCGGCTGCGACATGATCTGGGCCGGCGAGTCCGCGCGCTTCGGCCTGGTCGAGGCGGTGGTCGGGCCTCACCCCTGGCGCCGGCGGCACCCAGCGGATGGCCGAGCGAGCGGGGCCCGCCCGAGCCCGGGAGTTCGTGATGTCGCAGGGCATCTACGACGCGGCGACGCTGGAGCGCTGGAACGTCGTCAACCGCGTGCTCCCCGACGGCGAGCTGCTCGAGAAGGGGATGCGGTTCGCGCAGCGTCTGGCGGCCGGCCCGACCAAGGCGCACGCGGCGACGAAGCGGATCGTCCGCGCCTACCTCGAGGGCGGCGTCGACGAGGCCGATCGGGCGACGCCCGAGGTCGCCGGCTCGCTGTTCGAGACCGAGGACCTGAAGCGTGCGGTCCAGTCGTTCCTCACCGAAGGCCCCGGCAAGGCCACCTTCGAGGGCCGTTAGTGCCGTCCGCTACGCTCTTCGGCGCGCATGGGTAAGGAAGAGAAGATCGAGATGGAGGGCGAGGTCACCGAGGCCCTGCCCAACACCATGTTCAAGGTCAAGCTCGACAACGACCACGAGGTCCTCGGGCACATCTCGGGCAAGATGCGCCGCCACTACATCCGCATCCTCCCCGGCGACCGGGTGAAGATCGAGCTCTCGCCCTACGACCTCGACCGCGGCCGGATCACCTACCGGTACAAGTAGCACAGCTTCATGCGCTCGCTGCGGGGCGTGGCGCCTACAGATAGCCGGGCCGCGCTCGGCGCCGGGTCCGCCATCTCGAGGATCAGGCTCGTCCAGGCGAAGTCGGTGGCGCCCAGGCCCTCGCCCGTGAGGGGGTTGTAGTACTCGCGCAGGCCGTGGCGCAGCACCGTTTCGCCCAGTCGGCTGACCATCTGGAGGGCCTCGTCGCGGTAGCCAAGCCGGACCAAGCCGGTCCACAGCATCCAGGCGGCATTGACCCAGGTTGGCCCACGCCAGTAGCGGCGCTTCCAGCCTGACCCGCGGCCCGGCTCGAAGCTGGGCTCGGCGGCCGAGACCGAGGGCGGGGGCACCGCCAGCCAGAAACGCCTCGGGTCGAGCAGATGGTCCTCGACCAGGCGCCGGCCGATCGGCTCCGGCAGGTCGGGCAGGGCGAGCGGCGCCAGGGCTGCCCAGGTTTCGACCTCGGGGCGCAGGCCGCCGGGTTGCGCCTCGTCGAGGAACAACCCGAGCCTCTCGTCCCAGAGGCGGTCGACGAGCGCAGGGGTGATCGAGGGCTCGCCCATCGCCAGGCGGGCGAGCCCCCAGAGCACGTTGGTCATCACCTCGCACAGCACCGGCCCGCCCGCGTCCCGGACCCGCCGGGCGTCCCAGCCGAGCCGCCGGTTGCGGGCGACGAGGAACGGAAATCCAAGCTTCGCGTGCGCCCGCCACCCCCAAACGGGGTCGTACTTGGGCGACGAGTCGAGCCCCGACTCGTCCGGTTGCACGAGCCACAGCAGGCCGTCGCCGTCGAGGTCGCGGTTGGCGACGAGCCACTCGTGGTGGCGGGCGATGGCCGGCTCGGCCGCCGGATCGCCCACCGCGATTCGCCACGCCCAGGCGAGGAGCGGCGGCTGGATCGTCCCGGTCATCGGGGCGGAGCGCGAGGCGATGTTGTAGTAGAGGGCTGCGCCGGAACGAGATCGGGTGATCCCAGAAGATCACGTGGCCGACGAACCCGTCCGGCCGGCAGGCCCGAAGCAGCGTCTCCAGCTCGGCCCGGGAGCGGCTGGGGTCGAAGCGGCGCCAGACGATCGCCGCGAAGCACGAATCCCAATACCACTGCCACGGATAGCGCGCCGGGCTCGGGCGCGTGTACGCGTAGGGGACGCCGTCGCGCTCTCCCTCGGCCCAGCTCGCCGAGAGCACGCGCCGGCAAACCGCCGCTAGATCGTCTGGGCTGGCCAAGTCGCCGGAGTTATACGGCCGTACGCCGCATGCCGCGCAGGGCCAACGCGCTGAGCAGCGCGAGCAGGCCGGCGAGGGCGAGCAGGCCAGGCCAGGTGTCGCCCCAGGTGACGCCGCCGACGAACCCCTGCCGGGCCGTCTCAACGACCTGGGTCACCGGGTTGAAGCGGGCGGCGGTGTGCAACCAGCCGGTCAGCAGCGCGAGCGGCGCGTAGGCGGTCGTCGTCAGGATCAACAGCAGCATGCCCATCTGCATCAGGGGCGCAGCGGACTGCGACTTGAAGCGGAGCGCGAGCACCGTTCCCCAGCAGGCGGCGAGCGTGCCCATGCCCAGGACGATCACGAGCGCGATCGCCAGGCCCGCCCAGCCCCGGCCAGCTCACCCCGAGCGAGAAGCCGACGATCAGCAGCACGGTGGCGGGAATCAGCGACCGCAGGCTCGCCGAGATCACCAGGCCGGCGAGCAGCACGGCGCGGGGAGCGGGGGAGACGAGCAGCCGGTCGAACCAGCCCTGCTCGATGTCCCGCGCCAGATTGACGCCGGTCGCCGCACCGGTGAATCCGGCCCCCTGCATGAGGCTGATCGGGATCAGGAAGCTCTGATAGGTCTCGGAGGTGAAGCCCGGCAGAGCGTTCAGGCTCCCGAACACCGAGGTCAGGCCCAGGAAGAAGATGGTCGGCGCCAGTACCCCGGGGATCGCGGCCCCCGGGACCCGCAACAGCTCGTTCGAAGCGCGGCGGACTAGCGCCCTGATCGTCTCCAGGTCCGCGCGCCAGCCCACGGCTAGCGCTCCTTCCGTCGGGCTCGGCTAAGCCCCCCGGACACTCAGCCTCCCAGCCTCAGGCGCCGGCGCAGGGCGATCGCGCTGAGCCAGATGCTGACCGCCCCGATCAGGGCGATCGAGCCGAGCGCCTCGAGCAGGTGCCGCCCGGACAGGGACGAGATCACCGGGTCGCGGATCCCCTCGACGATGAAGCTCAGGGGGTTGTACTTGGCGACGGTCGCCGCCGGCTCCAGCATCAGGTCGTCGGGGAAGAAGGCCGAGGAGAGGAAGAGGATCACGAAGACCAGCGGGAACAGGCCCTGGACCACCGAGGCGCGTCCGGTGCGCAGGGCGATTGCCGCGCCGAGGCCGCCGAACGCAACCGCGGACAGGGTCACGAACAGCACCATCAGCACCGCTCCCACAACCCCCTCCTCGATCCGGGCGCCGAAGATCAGCCCGATGGCGATGAACCAGACGGCCGACAGGGCCCCCAGCACCGCCGTCCCGGCCAGCCGTCCGAGGACGATCGAAAAGCGCGCGATCGGCGCCGCCAGCAGGCGATCGGTGAATCCCATCTCGATGTCGACAGCGAGCGCGATCCCGCCGCTGTTGCCCGCCAGGAGCGTCGACTGGATCATCGCTCCGGCGAGCATGAAGTCCAGGAAGCCGTTCACCTCGGGGAAACCGGGCAGGTCGACGGCGCGGCCGGCACCGGCGGTCTGGATCGCCAGCAGCAGCGACGGGATGAGGATGATCGGCGCCAGAAGCTGTGGCCGGCGCAGGGTCTGCTTGACCGACCGCACGCCGAGCGCCCCGATCACCCGCAGCGTTGCGACCAGGCGACAGATGCTTCACTTCCGGGTCCCTCGTCCGGCGGCCCCGAGGCGTCAGCCGGCCGCCGTGGGAGTCGTCGGTGCTCCAGGTGGTGGCCGGTCTTGGTCAGAAAGACGTCGTCCAGGCTCGGCTCGACCAGGTCCAGCGCCTCCACGGTCAGCCCCGCCTCATCGAGCGCGCGCACGACCGGCGCGATTTCGGCGGCGCCTCGCTCGAGCTCGACCAGGACGGCGCCGTCCTTGCTCGGAAGCGGCTTCCCGAAGCGGGCCACGACCTCCTTGGCCGCCTCCATCCCGCCGTCGCCGAGCTTGATCTCGAGGTGGGGTCGGCCGATCTGCGCCTTCAGTCGCCCGGGCGTGTCCTCGGCGACGATGCGCCCGAAGTCGATGATCCCCACGCGGTCGGCGAGCTGGTCGGCCTCCTCGAGGTACTGAGTGGTCAGGAAGACGGTCGTGCCCTCCGCGTTGAGCTTGGCGACCTCCTCCCAGATCGCCTTGCGGCTGACCGGGTCGAGGCCCGTGGTCGGCTCGTCGAGGAACAGCACCCGCGGCTCGTGGACCAGCGCCGAGGCGAGGTCGATGCGGCGGCGCATGCCGCCCGAGTAGGTGCCGACCTGGCGATCGGCGGCGGCGACCAGGTCGACACGCTCGAGCAACGCCTCGGCCCGGCGCCGCCCCTGGTCGCGGGGGAGCCCATGAAGCGTCGCCTGCAGGCGAATCAGCTCGCGCCCCGTCATCAGCGGGTCGAGCGCCGCCTCCTGGAGCGCGACGCCGATCGCGCGCCGCACGTCCCCGGCCTCGGAGACGACGTCGAAGCCGGCCACCCGGGCACTGCCCGCAGTGGGACGAAGCAGCGTGGTCAGGATGCGGACGGTCGTCGTCTTGCCCGCCCCGTTGGGGCCAAGGAAGGCGTAGATCTCGCCCTCGGCGACCTCGAGGTCGACGCCGTCCACGGCGCGGACGTCGCCGGAGAAGGTTCGTTCCAGGCCCTGGGCCTCGATCGCCGCCATCGCCGGGAGGATAGAGCCGTGAGTTTGACTATCCCGAGCGGGCAAGCGGCGGGGCGGCGTCCACCCACTGGCGCCCGTTGGCTCGCTCGAGCGCCTCCGCGGCGTCCAGCAGCAGCTCGTCGCGGCCCCAGGCGGCAAGCAGCTGGAGCGCGATCGGCAGCCCCTCGGAACTGAGACCCACTGGGACGCTGATCGCCGGCACGCCGGCAAGGTTGGCGATCCCGGCCTGGCGCGGGTTGGCGTAGTCCGCGGGGTACGCGCCGGAGGGGAGGTTCACGGTGGGATTGTCCAGCGGCGGCGCCGGCGCGGGCGACCGTTGGCCAGGCCAGGACCTCGACCCGCTCGAACAGCTCGGCGAGCGAGCGCCGCACCAGGGTGCGCACCCGCAGCGACTTCGAGATCGCCGCGGCGGGAATCAGGAGCCGGTAGCGCAGCAGCGCCCGCGCGACCAGGCTCACGTCCTCGCCGAGGCCGGCGATCACGCTTGGGTGTGATGTCGGCGAGCTCCTCCGTCGAGCCGACCAGGATCGAGGAGATCAGGACGTGCTCGCGACCCGCGAAGTCGACCTCGGTGATGTTGCCCCCGGTCGCCTCCCGAAGCGCCTCAACCGCCTGGCGACACGCCGCGTTCACCTCTGGGTCGCAGTCGTCCCAAAGCTCCCCCGGGACGACCCCGATTCGCAGTCCGTCCGGCTCGCGGGCGGTCAGCTGCTCGCCGAACAGAGCGCCGCCCAACAGGCGGCAGTCGGCGGCGTCGCGGCACATCGGTCCGGAGACGATCGTCGTCGTGGAGGTGACGTGGTGGCCCCCCATCGCGGACCGGCCGAAGGTCGGCTTCAGGCCGGTGAGCCCGCAATAGGCCGCCGGGTAGCGAATCGAGCCGATCCCGTCGGCGCCCACCGCCCCGCTCACCAGCCGGGCGGCGACGGCGGCGCCGGGCCCGCTCGACGAGCCCCCGGGGCAGCGATCGGTGTTCCACGGGTTTCGCGCCGGACCGAAGGCGGAGATGTGTCCTGTGCTTCCGGCCCCGTACTCGTGCATGTTCGCCACCCCGACGATCACCGCCCCGGCGTCGCGGAGGGCACGATAGGGCCCCGATTCGCCCGGCTTCGGCGGCGGACCGAGGTGCTGAGCTGCGCCAAGACGCTCCGCCCGCCACGGCAGAGGCCACTCGTCCTTGATCGCCACCGGCACCCCGTAGAGCGGACCCGGCCGCGCCTCGGCGAGCATCCGCCGCGACTGCTCCGGGAAGGTCTCGATGATCGCGTTGAGGCTCGGGTTCCGTTCCTCGATCCGCGCCAGGGCGGCGTCGAGCAGCTTGGCGGGATCGGCGTCTCCACCGGCCACGGCGGCCGCCTGGTCGCGCAACGTGCTGTCGAGCAGCGCGTCACGCCGGGGGTCGGGACAGGTCGGTGCCCGGCTCGGGATCGACTCCATCGAGCTCGGCCTCGAGCAGGCTCTCGATGACCGGGCGGTAGAGGCCGTCCACCGCCTCGATCACCGCGATCTCGGCCTCGCCGGCGTCGAGATCGAGCAGCTCGAGGCCGGCGTGGACGAAGCGCCCGACGGTGCCGGTCTCGCCCGCGTCTGCGCCGGCGCTCTCCTCTCGCGCTGCCGTCATCGGCCGATGACCCTAATCTATGCGTCATACCGCCGGTCCGGCCCATGCCGGGATTGCCGTTCGGGGGCCGCAAACCAGGCGCGGCGGGCGGTGCGGAGCACAAATGACCGGAACGAGCGAATCGACAACCGGCCAGCGGCGGCGCGCCCGCCAGGCGCTCGCCTTCGCGGCGCTGTGCGCGGCGCTCGTCTGCCTGAGCGTGGTCTCGCTGGCGGGGGCCAGGGACGCGAAGGTCCTGGGCAATACGAAGCACACCCCCAGGCCCGACTGCCCGAGGGACACTGCGCGGCACCCTTGCGAGGGCATCGGTAGCGTCACCGGCTTTCCCCTGGTCGCCGACGGCGAGAAGCGGCCCATGAACGTCCGCCGGAACGGCAGGCTGGTCGCCTGGGCGATCGACCTCTCGAGGCCCAAGAAGTCGCAGCGGGACTTCTTCGGCGGTCTGTTCGAGTCCGACAGGTTCGGCAAGACGCCCACGGCGCGGATCGCCGTGATCAAGCACAAGAGGCGCCACGACTACAAGCTCGTGCGCCAGAGCCCGGTGGTCAAGCTGTCCGGCGCACTTGGCCGCGAGCAGGTGTTCACCCTCGACAAGCCGCTCAGGGTCAGGAAGGGCCAGGTGGTCGCGCTGACCGTCCCGACCTGGTCGTCGAACTTCGCCAGCCACATCAACCGGAAGAAGAACCGGTGGCGGGCCAGCCGATCGCGGCGCAACTGTGCGCCGAAGAGCAGCGACATGGGAGCCGTGAGGCGATTCGCGCGCAAGAGCAGGCCCCACCAGAGGGTCGGCTCGGTGCGCGGCTACGGCTGCGACTACACGTCGGCGCGCCTCCTCTACTGGGCCTACTACGTCCGCGGCTGATCGCGCCGGGCTGACCCGCCCAGCTCGGCGCCGGAGCTCAGCAGGCCTCGGGGTGTCTGTTGCAGCGCCGCTCGAACCGCTCCGCCGGGCTGCCTGGCGGGGGCGGGATGTCGTGGCGAGCGGTGTCCTCGCCGGAGCCCCGCGAAGCCCCTCCGCCGCCACCCGAGCCGCTCGTGCCGCCGGTTCCGCTCCCACCCGTGGTGGAAGTGGTCGTGGTGCTCGTGGTCGTGGTCGGCGACGACGTCGTGCTGGTCGTCGAAGTGGTGTGAGTGGTGCTCTGAGTCGTGGTCGAGCTGGTCGTCGGTGGGGGGGCGGCCTCCGGAGCGCCGCTGTCCTCGCCGCAGCCTGCCAGCGGCAGTCCCACCGCCAACGCGAGGGCGGCGAACGCTGCAAGCGTCCGGCTCACGACCCGCCGTCGAGTGCCGGCTGGCGCAGGCCGCAGTAGGGACAGTCGCTGACGTCCAGGCCGATCAGCTGCTGGCAGCGCCGGCAGATCCTCAGGTTCTCGGGGGCACGCAGGAGCGCTGACTCCGACGGGGCCAGTGGAAGCGTCCTCGTGACCGGTCTCATCTCCTCGCCTGTCTCGCGGTCCACATACACGGCGCCGGGCTCCACCGGGGCCAACGCCTCGCGCCCCGAGGCGGGCGCTCGCAGCCTGTAGGTCTGCCTCGGGTTCACGGGCTGGAAACATAGCCCGCCTGGGCTAGCGACGAAGTCGCGGTAGATACGGAGGTGCCTGCCGGGTCAGGTTTGCGCCCTGACCCGGCAAGGGAGCCGAGGCGACCGGTCATACGGCGAAGCCGGATGCGGACGCGATAGCGGAGGATGTCGCCGGTGAAAATTCTCATCTTCCACGGCTACCTCCTGCGCGGGACGGGCAGCAACGTCTACAACGCGAGCCTGGCGCGGGCGCTGGCCCGGCTCGGCCACGAGGTGCATCTCCTGTGCCAGGACCGCGATGCCGGCTCGCTCGACTGGGTGGACGGCCTCGGTCGCTGGACGGACGGCCGCCTGCGGGTGGAGCCGGGTCCCGGGAGCTCGCGGGCCGGCTCGGTGACCGTGTACGTGCCTGAGATCGGCGATCTCTTGCCCGTCTACGTCGCCGACCGTTACGAGGGCTTTCGGGTAAAGACGTTCGCCGAGCTGACCGACGACGAGCTCGACAGCTACCTGGGGGCGAACGTGGGCGCGGTCCGTGATGTCGTCGACGCCGCTCGGTGGCGTCGACGCCGCCCTCGCCAACCACCTGGTCATGGGTCCCGTGATCCTCGCTCGGGCGGGCCTCGGCTTCGCGGTCAAGATCCACGGCTCGGCGCTCGAGTACACGGTCAAGCCGGAGCCCCAACGCTTCCTGCCGTACGCCCGCGAGGGGATCGATGCGGCGGCCGGAGTGCTGGTCGGCTCGCGCCACACGGCCGAGAGCCTCTGGGAGGCGATGGGGGACCCGGGCCTTCCAGCCAGGACCCGGCTCGGTCCTCCGGGCGTGGACACCTGGCTCTTCCGGCCCCTGTCCGGCGAATCCCGGCGGGGGCGTCTGGCGGAGCTTGCCGCCATGGTGGCGACGGAGGACCCCGGAGGCGGGGGCGCCTTCGCCCGCGACCCCCGCGCCGCCGCCGACGCGATCCGCCATCTGGCGGCCGCCAGCGGGCCGCGGGTCGTCCTGGTCGGAAAGCTGATCGTCTCCAAGGGGGTCGACCTGCTGCTGGCAGCCTGGCCCCTGGTCCACGCCTCCAACCCCGGCGCTCGCCTGCTCGTGGTGGGCTTCGGCGAGTACGCGGGAGCGGTGCAGCGCCTCTGGGCGGCGCTGGCGGCTGGGGATGTCGAACAGGCTCGGGATCTCGCCTCCAAGGGGCGCGCGCTCGAGGGCGGGCCGCCGGGGCCGCTCAGGATGCTGAGCGCCTTCCTCTCGGAGCCGCCGGCCGGCTACGCGGACGCCGCGCGCGAGGCCGCCGGCAGCGTCGCGTTCGCTGGCCGGCTGGAGCACGACGAGGTGGCCAGCCTGGTGCCGGCCACCGACGCGCTGGTCTTCCCGAGCACCTTCCCCGAGTCCTTCGGCATGGTCGCGGCGGAGGCGGCCGCGGCCGGTGTCCTGCCCGTCTCCGCGGCCCACTCGGGCGCCGCCGAGGTCAGCCGGGCGCTGGCGGCCGGCCTGCCGGCAGAGCGTGGGCGAGCTCGTGTCGTTCCCGCTCGACGACGGCGCCGTGATGGGAATCGCCGAGCGGCTGAACGCCTGGCTGCGGCTGGACGAGGCCACTCGCGAGCGGGCGCGGCGGGCGCTGACGGAAACGGCGTCGGAGCGGTGGAGCTGGGAGGGCGTGGCCAGGGGAATCCTGGCTGCCTCCGCCGGCCGGCTCGACGAGCTGACGCCTGTGCCGGAATAGAATGGCGGCGCCCGCATGACCCGCGCCACCCTTGTCAGGCTGATCGCCGCGATCCTGGTGCTGACTGCCGTCACGGCGGTGCCGATGACCCAGATCGCCTTGGGACGGCACCCAGGCCTCCGCCGCGGCACCGAAGATCGACACGCTGCTCAACGTGATGATCGTGCTGTCGTGCTTCGTGTTCGCGATCGTCCTGGTGATGCTCGGCTACAGCATCTGGAAGTACCGGGCGAAGCCTGGCGACGAGTCCGACGGCGAGCCGATCCACGGCAACACGAAGCTCGAGGTCACCTGGACGGTGATCCCGACCGTGATCGTCCTCTTCGGGGCGATCTACAGCTGGATCATCCTCGGGGAGATCGAGAGCAAGGCCTCGAACCCGCTGCGTCTGGACGTCACAGCTCAGCAGTTCAAGTGGACCTTCAACTACCCCCAGCCCAACGGCAAGGTGGTGAGCTCGAACATCCTGGTGGTACCGGAGGACCGCCAGCTCGACGTCCGCCTGACGGCGCTCGACGTGATCCACTCGTTCTGGGTGCCGGAGTGGCGAATCAAGCGCGACCTCGTTCCGGCCGGCACCGGTGGCAACGATGTCGACAACACGGTCCAGGTGACGCCGAACCGCATCGGCACCTACAACGTGGTCTGCACCGAGTACTGCGGGGCCGGCCACGCGACGATGAGGGCGCTGGTCAGGGTGGTACCCGAGGACGAGTTCAACCGCTGGCTGGGACGGCAGGAGCAGGTGGAGCCCCAGCCGGGGAGCCCGAGCGGGGGGGACACCGGGCTGACCCCCGAGGGCGCCTCCAGTTCAGCGGGCGGGACGTGACGATGATTAGGCTCTCGAACCTGAGGTAGGACGTGGCAGCGGCGCTGACAAGACCGGGAATGGCGCGCGGGGGGCTCGGCCTCCTGCTCGGCGCGGCGTTCGGGTTCGGGCTGGTGGTCGTCTTGCGGAGCCTGGCGGGCCTCGAGATCTTCCAGACCGAGCAGACGGGATACCCGCAAGTGATCGTCCCGGCGATGTTCGCGCCGATCGGCTTCCTCGCGGGGCTGGGCGCCTTCGACTACTGGTTCCGGTGGGCGATCGGGGGCCCGACCTACCCGGCGGAGCTCGAGCACGCCGACCACGGCGCCCACTCGTGGCGCGACTACTTCAAGTTCAACACCGATCACAAGGTGATCGGGATCCAGTACATCTGCACGACCTTCATCTTCTTCTTCATTGGTGGGCTGCTGGCGATGATCATGCGCGCCGAGCTGGCCCAGCCCGGGACGCAGATCGTCGAGCCCGCCGCCTTCAACGGCCTGTTCTCCACCCACGCCGCGATCATGATCTTCGTCTTCGTGATCCCGGTGTTCGCGGGGATCGCCAACTATGTGCTGCCGCTGATGATCGGGGCGCCGGACATGGCGTTCCCGCGCCTCAACGCGCTCAGCTTCTGGATGCTGCCCTTCGCCGGCCTCCTGTTCGTGGCCAGCTTCCTGGTCCCTGGCGGAGCGTTCGACGCGGGCTGGACGGGCTACGCGCCGTTATCTACCGGGGCGCCGCTGGGCCAGTCGTTCTTCAACATCGGCGTGCAGTTCGCCGGCTGGTCGTCGGTGGCGACCGCCCTCAACTTCCTGGTGACGATCATCACCATGCGGGCGCCGGGAATGAACTTCTGGCGCCTGCCGCTGCTGGTCTGGGCGAACTTCTCGACCTCGTTGCTGGTCGTCGCCGCGACTCCGTTCATCGCTGGCGTGCAGTTCCTGGTCCTCTTCGATCGGGCCCTGCACACGAACTTCTTCCAGGCCCTGAACGGCGGCGACGTGCTCAGCTACCAGCACATCTTCTGGTTCTACTCGCACCCCGCCGTCTACATCATGATGCTGCCGGGCTTCGGGATCGTCTCCGAGGTGATCTCCACCAACGCCCGCAAACCGATTTTCGGCTACCGGTTGATGGCCCTTGCGCTGATCGGGATCGTGGTGCTCAGCTACACGGTGTGGGCACACCACATGTTCGTCTCGGGGATGTTCAGCTGGCTGCGGGTGCCGATGATGATCACCACGCTTCTGATCGCGGTGCCGACCGGAATCAAGATCTTCTCCTGGCTCGGGACGCTGTTCGCGTCGAAGCTCCACATGCGCTCCACCGCGATGCTGTTCGCGCTCGCCTTCATCGTCACCTTCACGATGGGCGGGATCAGCGGCGTGATGCTGGGCATGGTGCCGTTCGACATCCACGTCTCCGACACCTACTTCATCGTCGCCCACATCCACTTCGTGCTCTTCGGCGGCTCGGTGTTCACGATCTTCGCCGGCATCTACCACTGGTTCCCGAAGATGACCGGCCGGATGTACGACGAGAAGCTCGGCCGGGTGCACTTCTGGCTGACCCTGGTCGGGATGTACGGCACCTTCCTGCCGATGCACTGGATCGGGATGGAGGGGATGCCCCGCCGGGTGGCCGACTACTCAGCCCAGTTCGGCGACTGGAACCTGTTGATCTCCTGCTTCGGCTTCCTGCTCGGCGTCGCCCAGCTCGTCTTCCTCTACAACATGGTCGTCAGCTGGAAGTGGGGGCCGCTGGCGGGCGACAACCCCTGGCGCGCGAAGACGATCGAGTGGCTGGTCTCCTCGCCGCCGCCCGTTTTCAACTTCGACGAAATACCCCGCGTCGTCGGCGGCCCCTACGAGTTCGGGGTGCCGGGCGCCCGCCACGCGATCATGGGCCCGGCCGAGGCCGAGGTCGGCGCCGCGGAGCCCGCTGTGGCCGGAACGGCGGGAGGCCGGAGCCCGTGAACCAGGAGGCGCCCGTCAGCGGGCCGGAGAGCGCCGAAGGCCAGGACGGAATCGTGCTGGCCTTCCTGAACGAGGTCGCGGGCGGGCGCAAGCTGCTGGAGACGATCCGCGACCGGGTGGAGGGGGGCGCCGACGGGGTTGCGCTCGCCGCTCCGCAGAACCAGCCGCTGGCCGGCCAGATCGTCGATCGCGACGAAGTTCGCGAGGCGGCGCAGAGCCGGGTCGAGGTGACCCAGGCGGTCCTCCGAGACTTCGGGATCGAGGCCACGGGTGCGGTGATGGACCCCGACCCGGCCCTCGCCCTCGACGACGCCATCCGCGCCTTCGCGCCCCGCGAGGTCCTGCTCTCGTGCCTGTACGACACCCGCTTCGGGCTGACGCGCAAGGACCTGGTGGAGTGGGCGAAGCAGCGCTTCGAGGTCCCCGTCACCCACATCCCGGTCCGGATCGAGGACGACGCGATCCGCTGGGACGTGACCCATACGCTGGTGGTCGCCACCCAGACCGTCGCCGGCGCCGACCTGGTCGCGCACCTGAAGCGGAAGGCCGCCGAGCGTCCGCACCGCTACACCTTCATCAGCCCGCCCTCGGGCAAGCTGAGCCGCGAACAGGTGTGCGAGCGCCTCGCACGCACCCTTGCCGAGCTCTACCGCTCCGAGATCGACGCCACCGGCCAGCCGATGAGCCCGGCGCCGCTGGCCGCCATCCAGAACGCGATCGAGCACTACCGGATCGACGAGGTCCTGATCTCGACCCTCGCCGGAGAGCAGTCGAAGTGGCTCGAGGAGGGGCTGATCGACGAGGTTCGGGCGATGACCGACAAGCCCGTCGAGCACGTCGAAGCAGGTCGTGAGGAGGTGCCGGCCTGATGGAAGCGCACGCGGCTGCCGCCGAGCATCACGGCCCGCCCGAGGCTCACCAGAGCTCCCGGATCGACCGTCAGACGCTGGGCATCCTCCTGTTCATCGTCTCCGAGGTGATGCTGTTCGGCTCCTTCTTCGCCTCCTACTTCTTCCTCCGTGTGGTCGCCAACGTCGAGCCCTGGCCGCCGGAGGGCCTCGAGCTTCCGAAGGCGGTGGCGGGCGTCAACACGGCGATCCTGATCTCCTCCAGCTTCACCGTCCACTGGGCGCTGGAGTCGATCCGCCACGGCAACCGCCGCGGGTTGATCATGGGCCTCGCCGCCACCTGGCTGCTCGGCGCCACCTTCCTGTTCATCCAGATGAACGAGTACTGGCACATCGGCTTCAGCGCCCGCGACGGCGCCTTCGGTTCGATCTTCTACGCGCTGACGGGCCTGCACGGCGCCCACGTGACCGTCGGGCTGGGGCTGCTGGCCGCCGCCAACATCCGCGCCTGGCGCGGCCACTTCGGCTCGCAGCCGAAGGAGCATCTGGGGGTCGAGGTGCCGGGGATCTACTGGCACTTCGTCGACGTCATGTGGATCGTCGTCTACACGACGGTCTACATCCTCTAAACCGGTCTATCCAGACACGCCCTTGCGACGGTAATCGCGTCGAGCCGCGCTACAGTCGGCGCGGTGGACTGCCAGGCCTGCGGCCACGCGAACCCCCCGGGCGCGAGCTTTTGCGGCCAGTGCGCAAGGCCGCTCGAGGAGACGATCGGCTGTCCGCAATGCGGCCAGGTGAACCCGGCTCGCCAGCGCTATTGCAATGCGTGTGCGGCCGAGCTCTCAGCCGATCCTCTGGCCGCTGACGCCGCGCCGGGATCAGGGCGTGACCCGAGCTCCTTGATCCCCCGGCATCTCGCGGCGCGGATCCGCGAGGGGGCAGCGGCGCTGGCGGGCGAGCGCAAGCAGGTCACGGTGCTGTTCTGCGACGTCGTCGGCTCGATGGAGCTGGCCGAGCGGATCGATGCCGAGAGCTGGCACTCGGTTATGGACCGCCTCCTTGCCGCGATCTCCGAGGCGGTCCACCGCTTCGAGGGGACCGTCGACAAGTTCACCGGGGACGGTGCGATGGCGCTGTTCGGCGCCCCTATCGCTCACGAGGACCACGCGAGACGGGCCTGCTACTCGGCGCTCGCGATTCTCGACTCCGTCGTGAAGCTCTCGACGCAGCTCCGCGGCGAGCACGGGATCGAGCTCCCGGTCCGCCTCGGCCTCAACTCCGGCGAGGTCGTCGTCGGGGCGATGGGCGACGATCTCGGCCTCGAGTACACGGCGCTCGGTCATACAGTCGGGCTCGCGCAGCGGATGGAGTCGGCAGCCGAGCCCTGGAGCGCCTGCCTGACCGAGCAAACCGCACGGCTCGTCGCGGGCTATCTCGACCTTCACGACCTCGGCGAGCGGCAGATCAAGGGGGCGAGCGAGCCGGTTCGGGTCTACGTCCTGCGCGGGGTTGGGCCCGCCCGCGGTGCCCTCGACATCTCGCGCCTGCGGGGCCTGACGAGGTTCGTGGGGCGCGAAGGCGAACTCGAGCACCTCGAGGAGGCCCTGGAGCTGGCGCTCGCGGGCGAGGGCCAGGCGGTCGGGGTGGTGGGTGATCCCGGCGTCGGCAAGAGCCGGGTCTGCGCTGAGCTCGCGGCTCGCTGCCGCCAGCGCGGGATCGCCGTGTTCGAGGCCGGCGCCCACGCCCACACGAGCGCCGTGCCATTCATGGCGGCACTCGAGATGTTGCGTTCCTTCTTCGGCATCGCCCAGAGCGACTCCGACGAGCTGGCGCGGGAGCGCGTCACGGAGCGCCTCCGAGGGTTTGACGGTCAGCTCGCCGACGAGCGTCCTCTGCTGCTCGACTTCCTGGGAATCCCCGACGCCGAGCGCCCCGCCGGTGCGATGAGCCCCGAGGCACGCCAGCGGCGCCTGCTCGCCCTGGTCAGGGGCCTCGTCCATTCCCAAAGCGCCCGGGTCCCGACGCTGAACGTGCTCGAGGACCTGCAGTGGGTCGACCCCGCAAGCGAGCACTTCCTGGCGAGTTTGATCGAGGCGCTTCCCGGAACCCGGAACCTCACCGTGCTCAACTTCCGCCCCGGCTACCGGGCAGGGTGGATGGGGCGCACGCACTACCGCCAGCTCCCGCTTCCCCCGCTGAGCAAAGATGCCTGTGCGGCGTTGATCTCCGAGCTGCTCGGCTCCGAGCCCTCCCTGCGGGATCTCTCGGCCCTTATCGGCGAGCGCGCGGACGGCAACCCGTTCTTCTGCGAGCAGATCGTCAGCGCGCTCGCTGAGCGGGGGGAGATCGAGGGGAGGCCCGGCGGCTTCCGGCTCGCTCACCCCAAGATCGAGATCGACGTGCCCGAAACCGTCCAAGCGGTGCTCTCCGCGCGCATCGACCGCCTCTCGGAGCGCCAAAAGGCGGTGCTGCAAACCGCGGCGGTGATCGGGCGCGAGTTCGACCGCCGGCTGCTCGGCGAGGTCGCCGCTCTGCCGGAGGCCGAGCTCGACTCCGCCCTGCGGGCGCTCACCGAGGCAGAGCTCGTCCTCGAGACGGAGCTCTACCCAGAGTCCCGCTATGCCTTCAAGCATCCACTGACGCGCGAGGTCGCCTACGGCTCGCAGCTCTCCGCCGCGCGCCGCCGTACCCACGCGGCGATCGCCGCAGCCCTGCAAGGGCTCGAGCCCGACCGCCTCGACGAGCACGCAGCCCTGATCGCGCACCACTTCGAGGCGGCGAGCGAGCCGCTGGACGCGTCCCGCTGGCATGCTCGCGCCGCGGTCTGGGCGGGCTTCAACGACCCCGCAGCAGCGCGGGGCCACTGGCAGCGGGTGCGTGAGCTCGACCCCGAGCTGCCGGAGGGCGCCGAGGCCGACGCGCTCCGCGCCACCTCCCGCCTGATGATGATCGCCGTTGGCTGGCGGCTCGGCGCTGGCATCGATGAGGCCCGGCGGCTCTTCGAGGAGGGACGGGAGGTCGCCGAGCGGATCGGCGATCGGGCAACGCTTGCCCTGCTGCATGGGGGGCTCGGCGTCGCCCTCGGCACGGGCGGCGGCGGCGTTCCCGAGTGGGTGCGCCTCGCCGATGAGGGCGTCCGGATCGCCGAGGAGGTCGGCGACCCCGCCCTGATCGTGAACGCGCTGGTGGCTGCTGTCTACCCCCGGGTTCTCCTCGGTCGCCACGACGAGGCGCTGGAGGGGGCGGATCGGATCCTCGAGCTGACCGCCGGGGACCCGCAGCTTGGCGCCGGCGTGATCGTCGCCAACCCCCGCGCCATGGCCACCTCGTTCCGCGCTTTGCCGCTGATGACCCTTGGGCGCCTCAGGGAGGCCCGGCAGGCGCTGGCCGAGGGTGCGGAGCTCTGCCGGCGCTGGGATCGCGAGTCGCTGGGCTGGACGCACGGCTACCACTGTTTGATGACGGTGTACGGTGCGGAGCCGGCCGGAGCCGACACGGTCACCCACGCGCGGCAGGCGGTGGAGATCGCGGAGGCCCTCGGCGACGCGTTCTCACGCGCCTCTTCCTCCGGGTGGCTCGGGGTGGTCCAGGCGGAGGTCGGCGAGCTCGACCAGGCCAAGCGCTGCTTCGAGCGCAGCCTCGCGCTGATCGCCGAGCGCCGCGCCGGGCTCGAGAACGAGCCGCTGGTGCGCCAGTGGCGGGCCGAGGCGCTCGCGGCGTCGGGCGAGCACGAGCGCGCCGTCGCCGAGGTCGAGCTCGCTCTGCGGCTGACCGAGGAGTGCGGCGTGAGGGCGTATTCCTCCGGGGTCCGCCACTCGCTCGCCGAGATGCTGATCGAGCGCCGCGGGCCGGGCGACGCCGAGCGGGCGGCAACGCTCCTCGAAGAGGCGGAAGGGATCGCGCACGAGGTCGGCGCCCGCCTCGACCTGATCAGGCTCGCGCGGGCTCGCGCCCGGCTCTGCGAGCTGCGCGGCGATCCCGAGGGGCGCAAGCGAGGGCTCAGCGAGGCCCGCGAGCTGGCCCGCCGGATCGACGCCCGGGGCCTGATCGCCGAGCTGGAGGCCGAGGCGGTATAGGCTGAGCAAGCCGTGGCGAGCGCAGCCAGCGACCCACTGTCCGGCATCGTCAGCAGCGAGAAGGAACTCGACTGCTACTCGGGGCTCTATTCGACTCGCGCCCGTGTGCTCGAGCCGGCAGATCTGGAGCAGCTGCGCCGCATCTTCGCCCACGCCCGGGAATCCGGGCGTCGCGTGACGCTCCGGGCGGGCGGGCACTCGTTCGACGCGCAGGCGCTCGGCGACGACCTGGTCGTCTCGATGATGCGCTTCGACGCGATCGAGGTGTTCGCGGATGAGAAGCGGATGCGCGTAGGCCCCGGAGCAACCTGGGGTCGCGATCCTCGGGAGGCTCCAGCCTTTGGGCTGGTGCCGGGGGTGACCGTGACGACCGCGAACGCCACGGCGGGCGGCACGCTCTCAGGCGACTGTCTTTCGAGATTCTCGCCGGCGTACGGGAAGGAGGGCAGCTGGATCGAGAGCTTCGACCTGCTCACGGCTGGGGGAGAGCTCCTCGTCTGCGCTCGGCCCCGCGAGGGAGTTCCGCCATCGGCATGGACGCGAGAGGAGCGCGCGTATCGCGGGGTCATCGGAGGGTTGGGATACCTCGGCGCCGTCGTCGCGATCACGTACCGCGTGCTGTCGGTCGGCCAGGCCGAGGGCCGGATCGGGGTGCTGACGATCGTCCGCAAATACAAGAGCTTTCGGACGCCTCGCGGCGGACCTCGTGCCGACGGCGAAGCGGACGTTCCTGGAGGACTCCGACCCAAGAGACCCGACCAAGCTCGACGCCATCTCCGCGGCGCTGGATACGCGCGCGGACGGCAGCCAGTCCGCGCTGCTCTTCACCTCGGCCTTCACGACGACGCGCGCCCGTCGGCTCGATGCCGCTGTATCGACCCCGCATCGCCCTGCGGATCGTCGTCGAGTGGCTGATGAGGGTGCGGGCTCTCTCCGGGCCGCTGTGGCGCTTCTGCTTCCGCTTTCTGTACCGCGACGGTGAGGAGTACGTCGACGACCTCGAGGGCTTCACGTTCTTCATGGACGGCAACGTGCGCGCGAAGGGCGTCGCCAAGCGCTTCGGGGTGACCCTGCGCATGGTCCAGCAGACGTTCGTCGTCCCCAGCGATCCGGGGGCGGCAGGAGGCTGGGACCGCGCGCAGGACGACCTCGTCGAGTGGCTCGAGTACACGCACGGCTTCTTCCTCGAGCGCGAGCTCACGCCGACGGTCCAGGACGTCCTCTTCTTGCCGAAGGACTCCCCCTTCCCCTTCCTCTTGTCCGCCAGCGCTGACCTGGCCGGGTTCGCCGTGAGCTACGCGTTCGAGACATCGGACGAAGACCACATCGAGCGCGTGAAGGTGGCCTTCAGCGACCTTGCGGACGTCCTTTGGGAGAAGTTCGGAGGCCGCGTCTACTTGGTGAAGAACGTGTGCGCCAAGCAGGGAACGCTGGCGACGATGTACGGCGACAATGCGATCGAGTTCCTCCGCCTCAAACGCGAGCTCGATCCGGGCGGGATCTTGCGGAACGACTTCCTCGAGCGCACGTTTGGCGACCTCCTCAGCGCCATGCCGGCCAGTCCAGTCGGGCGGAGCGGTAAGTTCTAATCGGCACGACCCACCGAGGAGGGTGAGATGCACAACCCGCTGCGGTCAGAGCGAGACGTCTTCCGAGCGGTCGTGGTGATCGGCATCGGAGCCGGCGCGGTGATCGCGCTCACGCTCCTCACCCGTCCCGCCTTCGGGGCGGTGCTCTTGCCGCCTTGGTCGGCCTGGGGATCGGGGCTCTGTGGCGAAGGGCGCGGGGCACGCTGCCTCGCCAGGCCGAGGTGGCGCGGGATGCCGACGACGCCCATCGCGTGCTCGTGATGGCCAACCAGACGGTTGGGGGCCGGGCGCTGCTGGAGGAGATCCAGAACCGCTGCAAGGCGCGAAACAGCGAGATCCTCGTTGTGGTGCCCGCGCTGACCAGCTCCCCGCTCGAGCACTGGGCCTCGGACGTCGACGCGGCGATCGCAGAGGCCAGGCAGAGGCTCGAGGACTCGCTGCGGGCGATGGAGGCCGCCGGCCTGACCGCGCGAGGCGACGTCGGCGACCATCATGAGCCCAACGCGGCGCTCGAGGACGCCTTGCGCTATTTCGCCGCCGACGAGGTGATCATCTCGACCCACCCGCCCCAGAAGTCCAGGTGGCTCGAGCGGGGGGTGGTCGAACGGGCGCGCCGCGAGGTCCCGCTGCCGATCACCCACGTTGTGGTTGACCTCGAGGCGGAGGCGGCAGGTGCTCCCGGGGCGGCGGAGACGGCGGCCTGATCCAGTGCCGGCTCGGCTACTTCTGCTTGCCGCCCTGCGGACCCGAGTACTCGAGCAGGAACTGGACCAGGGCGTTGAGCTCCTGTGGGCTGATCAGCTGGCCGAAGTTCTGGGGCATGACGTCCGGGTAGCCCTGGGTGAGCTCGGCGCTGGGGTCGACGATCGACTTCTTCACTGCGGCCGCGCTCTGGCCAGGGATCACCTGGTCGAGGTCGGGGCCCGTGGTGCCGGACGCGTCGGCCGCCTTCAAGGTGTGGCAGCCGGAGCACTGGTTGTTGGCGAACACCTGCGCCCGGGATCGTCGGGTAGCTGGGGCCCCTTGATTCCCGGCGCGCCCGCGACGCTGGCAACGTAGCTGCGCCACGTCCTCGAGGTCCTCTCCGGTGACCAGGTTGGCCGGCATCGAGACGCTGGGGTTGTCCGTGCTGGGCCGAGGATTCTCGACCTGGGCCTTGACCACCCCGGCGATCGTGTCGGAATCCATGCCGGAGGCGCGCGCCTGGGCGAAGGCGGCGTCGAGATCCGGGCCCTGAAGCGCGCCGGTGCTGCCCGCGTCCTTGAGCGCATGGCAGCTCGCGCACTTGCTCGTGAACAGCTGCTGGCCGCGGTCGACGTTGCCGCTCTCCGCGACGCCGCAGCCGGACGCGGCCAGCAGCGCGATCCCGGAGAGCGCGAGGGCCGCGCGGCGCGCTGCTCGCCGGGACATGGGCATCCGTCTCGCCACGAGGCCGGATCCTATCGTCGGCGTGCGGCGCCCGGCCTGAGCGCTCGCCGCCGCAGTACCGCGTCGAACTGCGCGAGCACTTGGCGCCCGGGGCGCTTTCGGCTAGGGTTGCCTCAATACGCACTAGTGGTCCGCCCTGGGGGTGCGCTGAATGGAAGTACGGGAAGGCATGTCGAACGTGGTCCTCACGCTTGGGTCCCGGCCACACCCTGCGCGAGGCGGCGAGGCGCATGGTCGAAAGGGGGTGGGGGCGGCGGTGGTGATCGACGAGGAGTCCCCGGGCCCGCGGATCGTCAGCGAGCGCGACATCCTCAACTCGCTCGGCAGGGGAGAGGACCCCGATTCGGAGGCCATCGGCGACCACATGAGCGACACGCTGATCTCCGCGGCGCCCGACTGGAGCCTCGAGCGCGCGGCGGTGGAGATGGCCAAGCGCCACATTCGCCACCTGGTGGTGATCGAGGGCGGAGAGCTCGTCGGCATCCTCTCGATGCGCGACATCGTGCGCGTCTGGACCTCGGAGGGCGCGACCTCGGGGATGACGCCCCCCGAGAGCGAGGCGACCACGGCGTAGCGCCGGCTGCGGCTGGAACGGGCTACGAGTCGTGTTCGCCGCGCCGTAGCGGCACGGCCGGCAGGACGGCGGAGGTCAGGCGCTGCTGGCGGGGAAGCCGCGCGATCTGGTCTCCGGTATCACGGAGCCAGGCCCAAAGCGAGGCAAGCAGGACGACCGCGCCGGCGACTGCGTAGGGCACGCCGGCGAACAGGCCGACGAGCACGCCGGCGAGGCCGGCGGCGGTGAGCACCGGTAGCCAGGAAGGGGCCGGCACGTAGACCAACTCCGAGGGCTGGGGTGGCTGGCGACCGTCGCTCATCGCTAGGTCAGGTAGAAGACCGTGACAAAGAAGCTGAGGCCGAAGAAGAACAGCGCCAATCCGGCTGCCAGCAGCCCCACCGTCAAATTCCGCTGGGCAAGCCTCCGGTCCATCCGCGCTCTTCTATCACAGTCCCGCCACGACCTCGGGGCCTGTCTCCGTTAGCACGAACGTCTCCTCGGCCTTGGCGCCGGTGACCGACGGGTTCCAGGCGAAGGCCATCCCGGTCTCGATCCGTTGGGTTGTGTGGGGCGTCGCGATCACCTCGCGCGACGCGTATCCGGTGATCCCGCCCTGGTGATGAAGGCGCCACTCGTCCGGGTAGCCGGCCTCAGAGTAGAAGCGGCGGCAATCCTCGAAGGCGTCGGCAAGGATGCGTCCTGGCTGGGTCGCCTCGTCGCGCATGCGCGCCAGGATCTCCCCACAGGCGGCGAGCCGGCTCTCAAGCTCCCCGGCGGGCGCCTCGAGCTCGACGATTCGAGTCACGTTCGCGTACAGGCCCCCGCGGACCGCCGAGATCGCCAGCAGGGCCCTTCTCTGGATGACTTCCTCGCTTGGTACTGGATGACGGAACTGCTCGATCCGCTGGTCGGCTCCCACGAGGAGCACGGTCGCGATCAGTCCGCGCCGCCGGCACGCCGCCGCGAGCTCGGCCGCCAGGTCCGGCTCGGCGACGCCGGGTTCGACCTTGGCGGCCGCGGCATCGATCGCCCTGGTGGCATCGGCGCCGACGCCACGAAGCCGGTCGATCGCGTCCGGATCCAGGACGCGGCGACGCGCGGCCACCTGCTCGCCGACGTCGCTCGCCCCAGCGATCGGCACGTCCGCCCCCA
The DNA here is from genome assembly GCA_963740145.1 of uncultured Actinomycetes bacterium. Lineage (GTDB taxonomy): Bacteria > Actinomycetota > Thermoleophilia > Solirubrobacterales > 70-9 > AC-56. Next base: position 224,688 of record CAVUDI010000008.1, on the reverse strand, counting down.
GGGGCCCCTCGACGCCGAGCTGGCGGAGGATGGTTCCCGCGTCCTCGGCGTCAGCCTCATGCCACGGGCGTTCGACGACCTCCGCCCACGGGACCTGCTCGGCCCGCATGCGCGGCCCGGACATCGTGCTCGCCAGGACGAGCTCCGTCTCGGGCGTGAGCACGATGTCGGCCACGCCCAGCGGGTTCGCTCGCTCGACGCTGCTGTCCGCCCCGCCCGTGTACCAGGCGAAGTTTGCGCAACGGCGAAGCAGCATTGCCCCGAGGCGCCGGCGGTCGATCAGCTCCAGAAGCCGCTCACGACGTGCACGCCGGCCTTCCGTGACACTGGGGCTCGAGCCCGGCTCCGTCAACACGGCCTCCTGAGCTGGCCTTCATAGGGTCCACGTCCCGTCATGCACGCTGCCCCACAGCGGGCTCCCAGCATCAGCGCCTCCTTGGGTGAACGTCCCTCGCCCAGCCCGTAGGTGAGGCCGGCGGCGAAGGAGTCGCCCGCACCGTAAGCGTCCACCGGGGGACCGGGCAACGGGGCAGCCGTCCACCGGCTGCTGCGGCCGTCGGCCGCCACCAGCGAGCCTCCCGCCGCGCCGGCCGTCCGCGCCACGAGCAAGGGGGGCGGGTGGATATCGCCGGGCGTGTATCGCTCGCCCTCATCCTTGGCGCTGGACACCAGCGCGTCGAGCTGGACCCCGGCCCCCGCCAGCGCATCCATCGCGCGCACCGTGGAGACGAGCTTCCCCGCGGCCCGCGCCATCCGCACCGCGCCTGTATCCCCAGCAGTTAGGTAGACGGCATCGACGCCGTCGAGATCGGTCCACGGCAGGGGGTCGTCCCCATGCGGACCCAGGCGGTCGCCGATCACCGTGATCGTGCGTTCGGCGTTGGCGTCCACATGGACGAACGCTCGCCGTTGCGGCTCGTGGCGCCATGCAGCCTCGACCTGGACGCCCAGTGCCTCCAGCTCTCGCTTCGCGCGATGTCCCAGGGCGTCGTCGCCGAGTGCGGTGAGGAACAGACACTCGCCCGCCAGCCGCGCGAGCTGCACCGCCGCGACGGCACCGCCCCCTCCGGGTTCCTCCCAGGCCTCGAGCGTGTGCACGATCTCACCCGGCGCCGGGACGCGCTCGACCCGTGCGAGCTCGATCCACTCCACGTGCCCGACGACGGCGACGCGCATTCGATTCCTAGTCTCACACCTTTGGTGACGCTGGCCGCTGCTGGATGCAGGTCCGTCCGGGGTGAGGAGCTCGCCGGGCGGGGGCATCACCCCGTTTCAGGCGATGTAGCGTTCCGTGGCGTGGCCGACGTCGACCTGTCAGCGGACGAGTTCCGAGCCCTCTTCGACGCGGTCTCTACCTGGGGCCGCTGGGGCGATGGGGACGAGCGGGGAGCCCTTCACCATCTCACCGCCGATCGGATCGTCGCTGCGGCTGGGCTGATCCGCAGCGGGATCACGGTCACGCTCAGTCAGCCGCTGAAGACACAGGCGCGGATCGACAACCCCTCGCCCGCGGACCACCACATGACGATGTTGCCCGACGCGGAGATCGGATCGGGGACGGTGCGCTTCGCCAAGGACTACGTCGGCCTCGATTACCACAACCCCGGGCACAGTCACATCGACGCCCTTTGTCACGTGGCCTTTGACGGTCTGCTTTACGACGGGCAACCGGAGACGTCAATCACCGCGCGAGGTGCCGAGACCGGCTCGATCGAGATCCTCAAGGACGGTCTCGTCGGCCGCGGGGTCTTGCTGGACATCCCCCGCCTGCGGGGCGTGCCGTGGCTCGAGCCTGGGGAGCACGTGTTCCGCGAGGACCTCGAAGCGGCGGAGCGCGAACAGGGCGTCAGCGTGGGCGCCGGCGACATCCTGCTTGGTCCGCACCGGTCATGCGCCGCGTCTCGCCGAGCTCGAGCCGTGGGACACGGACAAGGCCCGGGCGGGCCTGCATCCGACCGCCGCGTCCTTCCTGGCGGAGCGGTGCGTCACCGCACTCGGCTCGGACGGCAACAACGACACCGCCCCGAGCACCACCGAGGGGGTGGGCTTTCCGATCCACGTCCTCGCGCTCAACGCTATGGGCATCCACCTGCTCGACTACCTGCAGTTCGAGGATCTCGTCAGACGGTGCGAGGAGGAGGGCCGCTGGGAGTTCCTGTTCGTCGCCTCCCCGCTGCGAATCGTCGGCGGGAACGGGATCGCCGCTCAACCCGATCGCGATCTTTTGACCATTCCGTGGCGCTGGGGAGGCCGAGGAGTTCCTAAGCTGGCGGCCGGATGCTCCATCTGAGGGTCTTCGCTCCTTCTGGCCCGCTGACCCAAATCGCGGAGCTTCTCGAGGAGCGCGGCGAGACGAGGAATGTGGTGGTCGCCCAAGGGGTGCGTCCCGGGCATGCTCTGCTTACCGCGGAGGTCAACCCGGGGTCGGCCGACGCGGTGCTCGAGCTCGTGGTCAGCCGGGGGGTGCCGCCCGAGGACATCGCGATTGCGCGGCTGGATGAGATCGGGCCGATCGCCCCGGGGCGCACCGGCGCCAGCCTGATCTGGGCCGACGTTCTCGGCCAGGCTCACCAGAACGCCCGACCGGTCGCCCGCTATCTCGCCTTCATGGTCATCGCGGGAGTGATTGCGGGCTTCGGCGTGGTCCAAGCGAACACGATCCTGATCGTCGGCGCGATGGCGGTGAGTCCCGACACGCTTCCGATCGCCGCCGCCTGCGCCGGCTTGGCGGGACGCCGTGCACGCCTCGTCTTGGCGCGCGCTCTCGACGCTCGGCGTCGGGCTCGCTGCGACCTGCGTGACGGCCTTGGTGATTGCCGCCGTCCTCGACCTGTTCGACCTGCTTCCCTCGGGGTTCGATGTCGGCGAGTCGGCGCTCTCCGGCCTGACGACCGTCAACTCCGCGACCATCGGGGTGGCTCTCGCCGCGGGCATCGCCGGCATGCTGGCGCTCGAGACGCGGGCCAGCTCGGCTGTGGGCGTGGCGATCTCGATCACCACGATTCCGGCTGCCGCCTATATCGGCGTGGCTGCAGGCGTGGGCGAGGCGGACAAGGCGTGGGGCGCCCTGGCTGTGCTGGCGGTCAACGTGTGCATGTTGCTGGTGGCCGGGACGATGACTCTCGCGGTCCAGCGGTGGCTCGCGGGCAGGCGGCGACCGGCCTGACGGATCAGCTCCCGGGCGGCCGGGTCGGCTGCGGAGCTTCGGCTTCACCCTCGAGCATGCTTCGCTGGGCCAGGGTGTAGAGGAATCCCAGCGCCGGCAGGACGACGACAACCGCGACGCCGAACACGAGCAGCACCATGGTCAGGGTCTCGCTTGCCGAGGCGCCGTCGTCGATCGTCAGCGTCTGAGGAAGGAGATACGGGTATTGGGCGACCCCCCAACCCCAGATCACCGCTACGACCGCGCCCACGGCGAGCGGGCGAAGGCCGCGGTGGACGCCGCGCTGTAGGAGTGCGAGCACGGCGACTCCGCATGCCGCCGAGAGGATCACCAGCGGCAGCCCCTCGCTGGTCAGCCCGTCGTAGATGTAGCGAGCATCGGCCCGGTAGACGAAGATCCCCGCGACCGCGATGGCGCCGGCGGCGAGGGCGGCGATCAGCGCCCGGGCAGAGAAGTAGCGCTCCAGGTCGGTGTCGCCCGCACGGCGGGCGTCGCTGACCAGGAACACTGCGGACAGGTAGGCACCGGTGCCAACGAACAGGGCGCCAGTGAGGAGGGAGGGCGCATTCAGCCAGCTGGTGATCGCGTCTCCCTCCGCATTGCCGACCGGCACTCGTCCGGAGGCGATCGCCCCGACGACGGTACCCATGAAGAAGGGCGTCACCACCGAGGAGAGTGCGAATGCCCGTTCGGCGAGCTGCCGGTTGCGGAGCCGACGCGCCATCTTGTGGAAGGCAAAGCCCGAGCCCCGCAGCACGATCCCGAGCGCGGCGAGGCTCAGCGGGATGAAGAGCGTCGACATGATCGACTCGAAGGCGACCGAGAATGCGGTCCACAGCACCACGAGCACGAAGATCAGCCAGACGTGGTTCGCCTCCCAAACCGGGCCGATCGCCCAGTCGACCAGGGCCCGCGCGCGCTCGCCGCGCTCGCCGGCGCCCGCAATCAGGGACCAGAAGCCCGCGCCGAAGTCGGCGCCCCCGAACACGGCGTAGAGGGTCGCGCCGACCCAGAGCACACCGGCGACGGCGTCGGCAGTGCTCATTCCGGCCCTCGTGCGGTCGGGGCTGCGGGCGGCGGCGCGGTCTCGCTGGGGCCATAGGGCACCTCGGCTTCCCCGATCCCCTCGGCTCGCCAGCGGTGCGCCATCGTCCGCAGGATGAGCACGGTCGCGATGCCCAGCGCGGCGTAGAGCACCAGGACCAGCGAGAAGGTGACCCAGACGCCGCTGGCGCCTGTGACGGCGTCCTCGGTGCGCATCACCTTGTAGACGACCCACGGCTGGCGGCCCACCTCGGTCACGATCCAGCCGGCTTCAACGGCCAGGGCAACCGCCACCCCCGATATCGCCACGGCGCGGAGGAACCACTTCGTCTGCGGGATGTCGCGCTTGCGCCACCAGACGAACCCAAACCAGAGGCCGAGCAGGATCAGGGCTGATCCGACCCCAACCATGAAGTCGAACGCCAAGTGCAGCAGGGTGTTGGCAGGCGGCCGATCCTCGGGCGGCACGGTGTCGAGGCCGGTCACCTGGGTGTCCGTGCTGAACCCGACGAGGAACGAGTCGAGGCCGGGGATCCCGATCCCACCCTTGACGCCATCGTCGGTGCAGCGGCCACCGATGTACTCCGTCACGTCCCTATGGGTGTGCTGTACGCATTCCATCGCCGCGAACTTGATCGGCTGATCCTTGGCGATCTCGCGTGCCGCCGTGTCGCCGACCGCGAACTGGATCGGCGCCAGGATGCAGCCGACCGTGAGCGGGATCAGCAGGCCGAGGCGGTGATGGCGGTCTCGCCGGCCCTTCAGCATTCCGACCGCGTAGACCGAGGCGACCAGGAAGCAGGTGAGCAGGTAGGCGGCCAGGATCATGTGGGGGACCTCGTACGGGACCGCGGGATTGAAGATCACCTTCAGCGGATCCACGTCGGTGACGCTCCCGTCGGCGCCGAGCGTGAACCCCTGCGGCTGGTTCATCCACGAGTTGGCGGCGACGACCGAGAAGGCGCCGCCCAGCCCGGAGATCACGATCGGAACGCCGGTCCAGAAGTGCGCCCACCCGGAGAGGCGCTTCCAGCCGAAGATGTAGATCGCGATGAAGATCGCCTCGACAAAGAAGAAGATGCCCTCGATCGCGAACAGAATCCCGAACACCTCGCCAAAACGACCGGTGAACTCGGGCCACAGGAGCCCGAACTCGAACGAGAGCACGGTGCCGGTGACCGCCCCGACCGCGAAGGTCACCGCGGCCACTTTTGACCAGCGCTGGGCGAGCTCGAGGGCGTCGGCGTCGTTGCGGCGCAGCCCCAGGTAGTTGGCGATCAGCATCAGCGCCGGGAAGGCGACGCCGAGGCTCGCGAGGATGATGTGAAAGCCGAGCGTGAACGCCATCTGGCTGCGCGCGGGCAGCAGCTGCGAGGAAGCGGCGAGCGTTGTGAGGCCGTCCGCTAGCGAGACGCCGGCTCCCACGATGCGGCTCCGCATCCGCGGCAGAGGACGACGGTCTCCCCGCCTGGCAGCGCGCCCTCGAGCACCCAGCTCTCCCTGGTCCCGAACCGCGTCGGCGGCCCAGGCGCTCAACACCCGCAGGCGCCTGCCGCGCACGCCGCTGAGGTAGGTGAGGTGGACGCCTAGGTACATGGCGAAGGCGGGCGCGTCCGCGAGAGCTCGAGGCCTCTGATCTGGCAGACGGCCTTCCCGCGTCCGATCACGGCCAGCGCTCCCTTGTCGAGGTACTTGAACGGAGTTGAGGGACCGGGCTCGCCGCGACGGATCGCCCGCGCCACGTGATGCGCCTGCTGGATCGCGACCGTCGCCAGGCCTGGCAGCGGCTTGCCGTCGGCGCCGGGGTGGCACGCCATGTCGCCGATCGCGGAGATCTCGGGATGGCCCGGGACGGTGCAGTCGGGATTCACCTCGATCCGCCCGCCCCGGTCGGTGCTCGCGCCCGTGGCCTGCGCCAGGACCTCGGTCAGCGCGGACGCCCGGACGCCGCCGCCCAGATCACGGTCCTGGCGGCGATCCGCTCCTCGTTCTCGCCCACCTTGACGGTCAGGCCCGTCTCATCGATCGCGGTCGCCTGCGCGTGCTCGCGCACCGTCACGCCCAGCTCGGCCAGCCCCGCGCGGTCTTGGCCGAGAGCTTCTCGCTGAACGCCGGCACGACCCGGTCGCCCGCGTCGACCAGGATCACGCGGGCCTTCGCGGTGTCGATTCGCGAGAACTCGCTTTTCAAGGTGTAGCGGGTCAGGATCGCGAGCTGGCCGGCGATCTCGACGCCGGTCGGCCCGCCGCCGACGACGACGAAGGTCAGCAACTCGTCCCGGGCCACGGTGTCGGTCGCCCGCTCGGCCGCCTCGAACGCCGAGACGATGCGGTCCCGCAGGCGCGACGGCGTCGCGAAGCGTCTTCAGGCCGAACGACGCGCCCGCCCACTCGTCGTGGCCGAAGTAGGAGGTTTCGGCGCCGCAGGCGACGCACCAGGCTGTCGTAGTCGAGCGGCTCGCCTCCTCGAGGGTCACCCGGCGCCGCTCGACGTCGAGGTCGGTCACCTCCGCCATCAGGACGCTGACGTTCGGGTGGTCGCCTCAGGTGGCTGCGGATCGGCGATGCGCAATCGCCCTCGGACAGCTCGCCCGCGGCGACCTGATAGAGCAGGGGCTGGAACAGGTGGTGGTTCGTCCGGTCGACCAGCGTCACCTCGACGTCGGCGTGCCGGAGCTCCCGCGCGACGGTCAGGCCCGCCGAAGCCGCCGCCGACGACGACGACTCGCGGCGTCGCCCGCCGTCGGCCTCAGCCGGCACCGCGGTCTCCCGCTGGCTGCGGGCGCGCCCATCCGCTCGAGCAGATGGTCGCCCACGCGCAGCGCGTTGGCCATCGCGGTCAGCGCCGGGTTGACGGCGCCGATGCTGGGGAAGAAGCTCGTGTCGACGACGTAGAGGTTGTCGAGCTCGTGCGCTCGGCAGTCGACGTTCAGCACCGAGCTGGGCGGATCGGTGCCGAAGCGGCAGGTGCCGGCCTGATGCGCGCAGCCGGCGACCGGGATCTCGTTCTTCATGTAGGCGTGCTTGGTGAACAGGTGCTCGGAGTGCATGCCCAGGTGGCCGAGCATCGACTTGAGCTTGTCGTAGAGCCGCTCCCTCGCGGTGGCGTTGCTCTCGCGTGTAGCTCAGGGTGAGCTTTCCCGTCGCGGTCAACGAGGACGCGGTTGTCGGCATGCGGCAGGTCCTCGGTCGAGAGCCAGAAGTCGACCGCGTGGCGGGCGATTCGCTCCAGCGTCCACTGGGGGGCGAGCTTCGTCTCACCTGGCTTCTCGCCCCGGAACATGGGCGCCGGCGACTTCCCGACCATCTGGATGTTCCCGAGCGGGTAGTCGAAGTCGTCGGCTCCGAAGTAGAAGTCATTCAGCCCGAGGGTCTTCTGAAAGATGGTCGGGTTCTCCTCGCGCGAGAGCGCCAGGACCGCTGTGCTGTCGTGGAACATGAAATTGCGACCGACCTGGTCGGAGCCGTTCGCCAGCCCGTTGGGATGCTTGTCGCTCGCCGAAAGCTGGAGGAGCTTGGCCGAGTTGGCGGCTCCGCACGAAACGACCACGAGGTCGCCGGTGAATCTCTCGGTTTCTCCGTCGCGCTCGACTACCACCTCGGTTACGGCGGTGCCCGACTCGTTCGTATCGAGCCTGACGGCCTTCGCATTTGTCAGCAGGGTGACGTTCGGGTGCTCGAGCGCTGGTCGAACGGCGAGGACGTCGGCATCGGACTTGGCGTGGACCAGACAGGGGAAGCCGTCGCAATCCGGACAGCGGACGCAGCGGCTGTAAGGCATGTTGTCCTCGTCGAGCATGATCCCGCAGGGCGCGTGGAAGGGATGGTGGCCGGCGGCGGCAAGGTCGTCCGAGAGCTGCTGAATCCGCGGCTCGTGGGATACCGCCGGGAAGGGGTAGGGCGCGCTGGCTGGGGGCTCGGTCGGGTCCTCTCCGCGCGCGCCGTGCACGCGATAGAGCTGCTCGGCCTGGGTGTAGTACGGCTCGAGCACGTCGTAGGAGATCGGCCAGGCGGGTGAGATGCCGTCGTGGTGTCGAAGCTCGCCGAAGTCCTCGGCGCGCAGGCGATAGAGCGCGGCCCCGTAGAGCTTCGTGGCGCCGCCCACGAAGTAGTGGACCTGGGGCTGGAACGGCTTGCCGTCGGCGTCGTACCAGGTGTCCGGCGAGACGTAGCGGTTCTCGACGAACACGTCCTGCGCGAGCCAGTTCTGCGGCTCACGCGGGAGCCAGTCGCCGCGCTCGAGCAGCAGAATCCGCTTGCCCGAGGATGCGACGTGGTGGACGAGCGTGCCGCCGCCTGCCCCGCTGCCGACCACGATCACGTCGTAGGAGTCCACTACGAGAGCTCTTCCAGCCGCTCGACGAGGATGATCCTCGCCGCCGCCTCGATCAGCGCCAGGTGGGAGAAGGCCTGCGGGAAGTTGCCGAGGTGCCTGCCGGTGCTCGTGTCGAACTCCTCCGCGTAGAGTCCCAGCGGCGAGCGGACCCTCAGCAGCTTCTCCATCAGGTCCCGGGCGCGATCCACCTCGCCGACGATCGCCAGCGCCGAGACCAGCCAGAAGGAGCAGATCAGGAAGCTGCCCTCCTTGCCCGACAGGCCGTCGTCGGTTTCGCCGGTGCGGTAGCGCAGCACGAACCCGTCCTCGGTGAGGTCGTCGGCGATCGCGAGCACGGACTTGTGCAGCGTCTCGTCATCTGGCGGAAGGAAGCCGAAGATCGCTGCCAGGAGCGTGGATGCATCCAGCGCTTCCGTGTCGTAGTGCTGCCTGAGCACCCCGCCGGTGGCGCCGCGATCAAGGATGTCGGCCTTGATTTCGTCAGCGGTGCGGCGCCACGCCTTCTCGAGCTCGTGGTCGCCGCCGATTGCCGCCAGCTTCGATGCCCGGTCCAGCGCCACCCAGCACATGAGCTTCGAGGACACATAGTGCTGGGGCTTGCCGCGAGCCTCCCAGATTCCCTGGTCGGGTTCTTTCCAGACCTTGGTCGCGCAGTCGGCCTGCGCCTGGACGATCGGCCACAGCCGCCTCGGCAGGCGCCCTGAGTGCCGAGTGTGCAGCAGGATCGAATCGAGCACGGCGCCGAAGACGTCGTTCTGACGCTGGTCGAAGGCGCCGTTGCCGATCCGCACCGGGCTGGCGCCTGCATAGCCGGAGAGGTCGTCCCTGGTGGACTCGGTGAGGTCGCGCCGACCGTCGATCCCGTACATGATCTGGAGGCCACCGTCCTCGTTGGCCTCGAGGTCGGCGACGAACTGCATGAACTCCTCCGCCTCCCAGTCGAGGTTCATCCAGTGCAGCGCCTGAAGGGTGAAGGTCGAGTCCCGCATCCAGGTGTAGCGGTAGTCCCAGTTGCGCTCGCCCCCCGGCGTCTCCGGCAGCGACGTGGTGAGCGCCGCGACCGTCGCTCCGGTTGGCATGTAGGTCAGGCCCTTGATCGCGAGTGCCGAGCGTTGGATCGACTCGCGCCAACGGTGGTCGGGTATGCGGGCGCCTGCATACCAATTGCGCCAGTAGCGGGTCGTGGCGGCGAGCCGGGCGTTGGCCTCGTCGATGTTCTGGGGGGACGCCAGGTCCTCCGCCCACGACAGCGAGCAGTACGCCTGCTCCCCCTGCGTGAGGGTGTGCCGGGTGCGGACCGAGTCACCCTCTATGCCCAGCTCCATGTCAGTTGCAAGGCGAATCGTCACGTCCGCGCCGCTCGCGTCGGCAGTGTGCCGGTCCCCGTTCACCAGCGACCACTCGGCGGGGACGCGGCCGTAGTCGAAGTTGGGCTCGCAGACCAGCTCGATGTCCACGCTCCCCTCGAGGCAGTGCACCGTGCGCACGAGCATGTGATCGCCGTCGTCGTCGGCCGGTGGCCGGGTGTGGGGGGTGACTTGGTCTTCCCCCCGCCGGGGCCCCATGGTCAGCGCATCGCGGACCACGACCCATCCGGTCGGCGCGTGCCAGGTCGTCACGAGGATGTTCGTCCCGTTCTCGTATTGCCGACCCGCCGGCACATTGATCCCGAACGGCCCCAGCCGGAAGGCGCCTGCCTGGCGGTCAAGCAGGGTGCCGAACACGCTGGGCGAGTCGAAACGCGGGACGCAGAGCCAGTCGATCCCCCCGTCGGGTGCGACCAAGGCGCCCGTGTGGCAGTTGGAGAGGAACGCGTAGTCGGCGATCGGTGGGAACGGGGAAGGCGCCGCGGCGCTCTGGGGCTGCACCTCGGAGGAACGGGCAGCCGGCGCCTTGCCGTCGCCCGCGCTCGAGTCCTTCGGCTTCGCCTTGGCCTTTGCCTTGCTCATGACGCGGTCCAGGGACCGTGCCAGCTGCCGTGGCCGGCCACGAGGCCATCGGCGGCCGCGGGTCCCCAGGAGCCCTTCTCGTACGGGTGGACGTCCGGCGGGCCATCGAGCAGCGGCTGCATGATCCGCCACGTCTCCTCGACGCTGTCCTGTCGTTTGAAGCGGGCGCTGTCGCCGCTCATCGCGGCGTGCAGCAGGACCTCATAGGGCGTCGCGCCCTCTCCGCCCTCCTGCGCGAACTCCATGTCGAGGTTGACTTGCTCGGGCTTTGGAGCGTCGCCGCGCTGGGCGTCGACCAGCAGCCTGAGGCCGGTCGTCGGGTCGAGCCGGATCACCAGCTGGTCCGCCTCCGGCCGCCTTGACCCCTCGTCGAAAAAGCCCAGCCGCGGGGGATGTCGGAAGACGAGCCGTGCCTCGGTCTGGGTTATCGGCAGGTCCTTCCCGGTGCGGATGAAGAAGGGGACGCCCGACCAGCGCCAGTTGTCGATCTCGAGGCGCAGGGCCGCGTAGGTCTCCGTGGTGGAGTCAGCAGCGACCCCGTCAATCTCGCGGTAGCCGTCGTACTGCCCGCGCACGTAGTGGGCCGGGTCCGCTGCGGGTATGGCGCGAAATGCGGACACGATCGAGTCCTTGATCGCATCGCCGCCCCCCGTCGGCGCCTCCATTGCGGTGGCAGCCACCACCTGCATCAGGTGGTTGACGACCACATCCCGAAGCGCGCCCACCGGGTCGTAGAAGTGACCGCGATCCTCGACCCCGAAGCTCTCCGCCATCGTGATCTGGACCGAGGAGACGTAGTTGCGATTCCAGACCGGCTCGAACATTGCGTTCGCAAACCTGAGATACAGAATCTCGCCCAGGCCCATCTTTCCGAGGAAGTGGTCGATCCGGTAGAGCTGAGACTCGTCGATGTAGGCGTGGATTTCCTCGGCGAGCGCCCGGGCGGACTCGAGGTCGTGGCCGAAGGGCTTCTCCACCACGACGCGCGCACTCTTGGTCAAACCCGACTCGGCCAGCCCCTTGACCACGGTCCCGAACAGAAACGGCGGGATCTCGAGGTAGAAGACCGGCGTGCTGGCGCCCTTGATCTCGGCCGCGACCCGTTCGAAGGTGGCGGAGTCCGAGAAGTCGCCGGCCACGTATGAGAACCTCGCGGCGAGCCGGTTGAAGCCCTCCTCGTCCAGTGTCTCGCCGGTCCCTTCGATCGAGGTGCGAGCGCGGTCCCGAAGGTCGTCGACCGTCCAGTCGTCGACGGCGACTCCCACGATCGGGCAGTCCAACAGGCCGCGACGCTCCAGCCGATAGAGGGACCGAAACGTCATCACCTTGGCGAGGTCGCCGGTGATCCCGAAGACAACCAACACGTCGGCGGGCTGCTGGCGAGTCTCCGCCTCTGGGGCCGCTGCCGCTCGAGCGCGAGGTTTGGCTGCGGTGGTCATGCGCCCCTCCTTCACGGGTCGGCGTTCTGCTGCCCCACATGCTCTTCATGGGGTTCGGGGTTCGCATCACCCAATCGGGGTGAAGTTGACGCGACCGTACACCAGCGGGGGTCATCGCGCGGTCGCCGTACAACGTGGGCGCCCTTTCACCCTTTCCGGGTTATGCGGGGCACGACAAACGCTTCTAGTTTCCGCTGAACGGGGTTGGGGGGAAGCGCACGACCCGGCTATGACGACAGGCCACCACCCCACACAGGAGCGCGGCGACGGGGCCCAGACCCGGTCGGCGGTCGCCGGGACCCCGGTCCGCCCCGAGCATTCGGGGCTGGTCCTGGCTTCCCTCATCATCGTGGCGGCGGTCGCGAATCTGAACCTGGCGGTCGCGAATGTCGCGCTGCCCTCGATTGGAGTGGCGTTCGACGCGGGGCAGACCTCGCTCAATCTCGTCGCCGTTGGCTACTCGCTCGGCCTCGCTACCTCCGTGCTCTACTTCGGAGCGCTGGGCGACCACTGCGGGCGCAAGATGATGCTCGTCCTGGGGATGCTGCTGTCGATCCCTGCCTCGTTGCTTGCCACCTTTGCGCCATCGATCGGCGCTCTGGTCTGGACTCGGTGGCGCGATCGCAGCGCTCGGGCCCCTGCTCTCAGGCGCCTTGCTGACCCAGTTCGACTGGGGCTCGGTCTTTGCGATCACCTTGCCCCTGGCTGCGGTTGCCCTGTTCATGGCCCTGCGCTTCGTCCCGGCCCACGTCAACGAGACCACGGATCCTGTCGACAACCTCGGGGGGATCCTGTCGGTCCTGCTGGTGGCCGCGATCGTGCTGGCCATCAGCTTCGCGCCCGTGCCCAATGCGGGGGTCCTTGCCCTCGGGCTGGCGGCGATCGCAGTTGCGGCAGGCGTCGCCTTCGTCGTCCGGCAGCGGCGGACGAAGACGCCGTTGTACGACCTCGAGGTGGCCCGGCGCCGGACCTTCTGGGTAGCGGCGTGTGCCGGGATCATCGTGTTCGGGACGCTCATGGGCGCGATGTTCATAGGTCAGCAGTTCCTGCAAAACGTGCTCGGCTACTCGACCTTGGACGCCGGGCTCGCGATCCTGCCGGCGGCCGTGCTGATGGTGCTGATCGCTCCGCGCTCGGCCAAGCTCGTGACCGCGCGGGGCGCACGGGTCACGCTGCTCACCGGGTATGCGTTCTGCCTGCTGGGGTTCCTGACCATGCTCCTGCTCTGGAAGGAGGACATCTCTTACTGGAAGGTGGGCCTCGGTTACGCCTTGATCGGAATCGGCGTGGGGTTTGCGGGGACGCCGGCTTCGCACTCCCTCACCGGCTCCGTACCCGTCAAGCGTGCGGGGATGGCCTCCGGGACTGCCGACCTTCAGCGTGACCTGGGCGGCGCAATCATGCAGTCCATGCTCGGGGCGCTGCTCACTGCAGGCTACGCGGCGGCCGCGGGGGCGGCGATCGCCGCCGCGCCGAACGGGGATCAGATCAACGATCGAGTCCAGGGCGAGCTCGAGAAGTCGTTCTCCAGTGCGGCCGACACCGCCTCGCGCTATCCGCAGCATGCGAACGAAATCATCGCCGGGGCGAAGTCGGCGTTTCTACAGGGTGACCAATGGGCCTACGCCGCCGGGATAGTTGCGATCGTGCTCGGCGCCATTCTCGTCTTCTTCTTCTTCCCGAAGAGGGCGGAGGAGGAGAGGCTGCTCGCCGAGTATCAGGCCCACGATGACTCGCGACGTGCGGGCTTGACCGCGTCCGACTCACCCAGCCCGGAGACAACGGTCAACCCTTGAAGCCGGTCAGATCTTGCGCACGTTACGCGTGTGCTGTGCAGTGGCGCGCCCGTCAGCCGAAGATCACGCGGTCGGCCCCCATTGCGCAGAACAGGAGCGCTAGGTAGGCGAGCGAGCCCAGGTGGAGGCGGACTGCGGCCTCCCGAGAGGGGCGCAGGGCGAGATCCAGCGCGAGGCCCACGAAGCAGGCGCCGAGCGCCAGCGCCGCGGCCAGATAGGGCGCTCCGAACAGGCCGGTGAAATACGGCATCGCCGTGAACGCCACCAGGCCCACGCTGTAGGCGAGGATCTGGCGGCGCGTCGCCGCCTCGCCCCGGGCGACCGGGAGCATCGGGATACCGCTGCGGGCGTAATCGTCCTTGACCAGCAGGGCCAGGGCCCAGAAGTGAGGAGGCGTCCAGAGGAAGACGATCGCGAACGGATAGAGCGCGTCGAGGGTCAGCCCGCCGGTCGCCGCAGCCCAGCCGACCAGCGGCGGCACGGCGCCGGCGGCGCCGCCGATGACGATGTTCTGGGGCGTGAGCGGCTTTAGCCACAGGGTGTAGACGAACACATAGCCGAGCAGCCCGGCGAGCGCCAGGGCCGCTGCGAGGACGTTGACCGCGACGGCGAGCTCGGCGACCGCCAGAGCGCTGAGCATGACCCCGAAAATGAGCCCGCGGCGCGGCTCGATCCGTCCGGCGACCAGGGGGCGGCCACACGTCCGCGCCATTCGCGCGTCGCGGTGGCGCTCCAGGTAGTGGTTGATCGCCCCGGCGCCGCCCGCGGCGAGGTAGCCGCCGAGCATCGTCCAGAGAATCGTCGCCACGGCCGGCCCGGAGGGATCGGCGACGAACATGGTCGCCACGGTGGTGACCAGCAGCAGGGCGACGATCCGCGGCTTGGTCAGCGCCAGGTAGTCGCGCAGCACGTCGACCGCCGGGCGCCGAGCGGCGATGGGCGCGGACATCGGTTGCGCGAGCTCGCCCGTGTTGGTGGCGCTCTCCATGGCCGTCAGGCGGTTGCCGCCTGGGTGTCGGTTGCGCCGGAGCCCTCGAAGGTTCGCCGGGCGCCGGCGGGCACGGCAAGCAGTGAGGTGGCCGCATGGACAACGGTGACCCAGAGCAGCGTCGCCAGGGTCAGATGGGCGACGATCAGCACGGGACGCTCGCCGAGCCACACGTTCAAGGCCCCGAGCAGGATCTGCAACGCGAGGAGTGCCGGCGCCAGCAGGAAGGGAAGGAATCGGCCTCGCGTGGCGGGATCTCGTGACCGCCGTCGGAGCGCCACCGCGGTCATCGCTGCGACCGCGATCGCCGTCAGGTACATGAACAACCTGTGGGTCAGGTGGATGTCCACCAGCCGCCCGTACTGGAACGGCATGAACTCGTCCAGGCAGGTGGGGAATTGCTCGCCGCAGGCGAGGTGAGCCCCCAGCACGGGTTCGTTCGACGTTCCCTCGCCCTCGGTGCCGGCCAGATAGCCACCGGCGATGATCGTGGCGAACAGGAGCACCGTCGCGATGGCGGCGGTCGCCCGCAGGGCACGCGAACCGTCCACCGGCGGCGAGCTCTCCGCGGGGCGTGCGATCCGGTGCAGGGTGACGAGCAGGGCGAGCAGCAGCATCGCCAACCCGAGGTGGGCGGCGACGAGTGCGGTGTGCAGGCCGTGCTCGACGGTAAGGCCGCCCAGGACCGCCTGGGCGAGGACGAGGAGGCCGGCGGCGACGGAGCCGCGCACCAGCCAGCGGTGGTCGCGAAGCTGCCTGAAGGCCTGGAGCGCGAGCGCCGCGATCAGCACCACCACGATCGTGGCCACGGCGCGGTGGCTGAACTCGATCAGCGCGTTCTGCTCCAGGAACGGCAGTGCCCGCCCGCCGCAAAGCGGCCAGCCTTCGGTGCCGCTGCCGGCGGGACCGCAGCCGAGGCCGGAGTCGCTGACCCGGACCACCCCGCCGATCACGATCAGCGCGAAGGTGGTGAGCATGGTCGCGTTCAGCAGGCGGCGGAAGCGAGCGAGCGCGTCCGCTTCGCCACGAGGAGCGACGCGGTTCATCGAGCTCAGGCTACCGAGGCGTCGCCGGTGGGGTCCTGCCTCCCTGCACCGTCCCCGCCGGTGGCCTGCGCCTGCGCTGGCTCGCGAGCGAGGGGCTCGGTTACCTGGGGCGGCCCTGGCGGACGCCAGCTCTCGGTCTGCTCGCGGATCGCCCGGCGGATGTCCTCCAGGGGCTCGGCGCTGCGAACGTCGGGGACGGCGTCGAAATTGTGTACCGGCGGGGGCGAGAGGGCGAACCATTCGAGCGTCGCGCCGCCCCACGGGTCGTGCCCGGCGCGCAGGCCGTTGCCCCAGCTGTAGGCGACGTTCGCCAGCTCGAGCAGGATCCCGGCGGCGAGCACGAAGACGGCGATCGAGGCAAGGAGGTTGAAGCCGTCCAGCCCGTTGCCCTCGAAGAACTTGTAGATGTCCACCGGTTGGCCCTTGAGCCCGGCGAGGAAGGTGGTCAGCACGTAGACGTAGATGCCGGCGAGGATGGCCGCCAGCGCGGCCTTGCCCATGCCCTCGCCCATCAGGCGGCCGGTGAGCTTCGGGAACCAGTAGTGGAGCGCTGCAAAGCCGCCCAGCGCGGAGCCGCCCGCCAGCACCGCGAACGTGTCGCCGTGGGCGGCGGTGGTGTTATCGAGCTGCCAGCCGACGGGGATCACGGAGTACGCGAGCTCGCCGGCCAGCCCGATCGACATCGAGCTGATCGCGCCCAGCGCGAAGAGCGGCGCGGCGCGCAAGTGCACCGTGCCGCCCCACAGGGTCGCGACCCAGTTGAAGATCAACAGCCCGATCGGCACCGTGAGCGTGAGCGCGAACAGCATCGCGAAGATCTCGAAGCCGAGCGGAATCGGCGCGGTGTACATGTTCTGCATCCAGGCCAGCGGCCCGAGCACGCCGATCGCCAACAGGGAGAGCATCGCGCCCCGCTGGCTGAACAGGGGCTTGCGCGCGAACGTCGGCAGCACGTCCGAGATCACGCCTGCCGCCACGATCAGCACCAGCACGTAGGCGCCGGTGAAGAAGAACCAGGCGAGATGCTCGTACAGAAGCGGCGCGCCGCCCTCTCCGGCGTCGAAGAAGACGCCGCCGTAGTTGCGGTCGATGAACAGCATCGTGAGCGCGGCGAGCATCACCGGGCCGATGGCAAGCAGCAGGTAACCACCGATCCCCGCCGACCACGACAGCAGTGGCATCCGCCGCCAGGCCATTCCGGGTGCGCGCATGTTGTGCAGCGTGACCACGAGGTTGATCGCGAAGCAGACGAAGCCGAGAATCGCGAGGGCGCAGCCGACGATCCAGGCGTCAACGCCGCCGGCCTCCGAGAAGGTCTGCTCAGACAGCGGCGGGAACGCCGCGACGCCCGTGTCGGCGGGCCTCCACAGGAAGCTGGCGTAGATCGTCGCCGCCCCGATGGCGTAGAGCCAGAACGAGAGCAGGCCCAGGCGCGGGAAGGCGACGCCGCGGGAGCCGATCTGGAGCGGGGCGATGTATCCGACCAGCCCCAGGGCGAGCGGGATGGCGAACAGGATCACCGCGGTGACGCCGAACACGGACAGGATCCGGTCGAAGATCTCGGGGTGGATCGCCGTGTTCTCGGGAGCGATCAGCTGCACCCTCATCAGCACCAGCTCGACCACCGCGAGGGCGCCGAAGCACAGCGAGGTGCCGAGGTAGAGGATCCCGACCGACTTGTGGTCCGTCCCGGTGGCTCGCTCGATCCATGCGGCCCGGCGACGCGGGATCCCTTCGGTGACGATCTCGGGACGAGGCGGGGAGACAGTGGTGGGCGGGGTCACGGCTCGAGCCCCTGTGCCACGGCCTCGGCGACCTCCCGCTCCACGTACTTCTGGGCCGCGGCGAGGTCGCGTCTCTTCTGCTGCACGTACTGCTCGTAGGCGGCGGGACTGACCACGCGGACCCAGGCCCGCATCACCGCATAGGCGCTACCCGCGAAGAAGGTGGATTGCCCTGGGTAGACGCCCTCGCGATCGGCTCGGAACCAGGTTTCGGCGGTCTTCCCGGGGACCGCGTCCACCTGGCCGCCGAGGGCGGGGATGAACCACCGGTGCATGACGTCGGTCGAGGTGACGTTGAGGACGACCGTGGTGTCCACGGGCACCACGAGCTCGCTGTAGGAGAAGACCCGGTCGCCGGGCCGGCCGCCCGGGTACTCGAATCGCCACAGCCATTGCTGGCCGATCGCGTTGATGGTCAGCGGCTTGGCGTCGGGCGGCACCCTGAGAGCGCCCACCTGGGCGACTAGGCCCGTCGATGCGTTCAGGCCCTGGGGGCCGGTCGGCTTCACGTCGCGTGCCTCGCCCGCCAGCACGACCCCGAGTACGAAAAGGCCGCTCGCGATGACCGCGAGCGGGACCGTGGGCCGCGTCAGGGCACCAGGCCCCGCCGCGAAGCGCCGCGGCGCCCGGCCCCGGCCAGCCCGGAAGCGGAAGATCGCGGCGATCAGAAAGACGTGGACCGCGACCACCAGCAGCGCCGCGATCGCGATCGCGATCCAGTACGCCGTGCGGATGTCGTCGGCGTTGGGCGAATGACCGGCCCGTGGGCCGAAGATCGTCGCCTGCGCCGGCGCCGCGAACACCACCAGCGCCAGCGCGGCCAGCAGCAGGGCCAGACCGAACCCCGCCGGCGCCGGAGTAGTCCGAGCCTTCGGCTCGGACCACCGGTCGCCTTCGGCTCCCTGCGAGGAGGCGGCGGGTTTGGTTCCTCGGGGCGCCAAGGCGCGAGCATCATAATCCGGCGGCCCTCCTGCGTGAGCTTGTGGCCGCCGGCCGCTAGATCAGCCCCTCCGCGCGCAGCCACTCCTGCGTGCGCCGCATCCCCTCCTCATAGGAGACGTGGGGCTCCCAACCGAGCTCCTCGCGCGCCCTCGCAGCCGACACGGTGCCGCGGCGATCGATGAAGGTCACCGCGCCGGCGGTGAAGGCGGGCGGCTCGCCACGCAGCTTCGCCCAGCGCTCCGTCGCCATCCCCACCAGCTCGAGCACCGGGCGCGGCAGCCGACGCGCCTCGCGGCCACCGGCGATTCGAGCCAGCCGGTTGAAGTGCTCCTCGAAGGTCACCCGGGCGCGGTCGTCCCAAACCGTGTACGCCTCGCCGGCCTTGCCGCCGTCCAGCGCGAGGACGACCGCCTCCGCCAGGTCGTCGATGTACAGGGGAAGCATCAGGCCGTCGCCGCGGCCGGGCACGGCCAGCTGCCCCGCCCGCGCCATCTGGACCGGGCGAAGCGTCCAAGGCACCGAGCTCGGGCCATAGACGTCGCCCGGGCGGATGACCATCGCGCCCCGGCGGCAGGCGAGCCGGTCGGAAGCCGACTTGGTGTCGATGTACGGGTTCCCGCGGGTGCGGCGAAACGCCCTCTCATCCTGTTCCAAGGGACTCTCATACCCGTAGACGACCACCGAGCTGATGTGGACGACGCGGTCCGCGCCGGCCTCGGTTCCCGCGTCGAGCACGTTCGCGGTGCCGGCCACGTTGACGCGAACGAACTCGTCCATCGAGCCCCATTCGCGCACGTGCGCGGCCGTGTGGACGACCAGGTTCGCCTGGTCGAGCGCCGCGCCGAGCGCCTCCCGGTCCGCGACGTCCGCTTCGACGAAGGCCGCTCCGGCCGCGCTCACGCGGCCGGCCGCCGCCGGATTTACGTCGAGCCCCCGCACCTCAGCGCCCTCGGCAACCAACCGGCGGCAGATCGCGTTGCCTATGAAGCCGCCGGCTCCGGTGACCGCGGCCTTGCGACCTTCGAAGCGCTGGCCACCCACAAGGGCGCGAGCTTATACTCGCCGCGCCTTGCTAAGCCCTAGCCCTCGGCTCGGACTGAGGCGCCGCCGCCAGTCGAGGCCGATCCTCCGCACGGCGGTCCGGGCCGCGGCGGGCCTCGCGCTCGCAGGCTCGATAGCCGTGCCCCTGCTTCGCCGCCGCCTGCGCGTCCCGCCGCCGGTCACGATCGCCGCGACCGCGGCGGGCCCCTTCGCACTCGCGGTGCTGCTTCCCCGTACCAAGGCCCGGGACGCGGCTCTGTTCGGCCTCCAGATGTGGGCGTTCACGATCATTCACGAGCTGCCATACGACGATCCTGAGCGGCTGCGGCGGCGGCTTCGTGTTCGCTATCCGATCCGGGCCGATCGGGTGCTGGGCCTCGGTGAGCTCCCCAACATCCGCCTCCAGCGCGCCTTCTCTCGCCCCGGCGAGGTCACCGGGCTGGACCGGGTGCTGGCGATCGTCCACTGGGCGTGGTTCGTCGAGCCGCATCTGGCCCTGCTGTGGATCCTGGTGCGCCGCGAGGAGCGCTTCGCGCGCGCGGCCCGCCAGATGGCGGCGGCCTACGACCTGGGGTGCGCGGTCTACTTCGCCGTCCCCACGGCGCCGCCGTGGTGGGCCGCCGAGCAGGGATACGTCGCCGAGGAGCTGGGCGCCGGCCGCGCCCGGGCGGTCGCGGGGGCCGAATCCGCCGCGGCTTCGGCGGGTGATGGTCGAGGTCGGCGAGAAGACCTGGGGCCGCGCCTGGCCGGCGCTGTACGAGTCGCTCGGCGGCAACCCGTGGGCGGCGATGCCGTCCTTGCACTTCGCGACCTCGGTGCTGGCGGCGATCCTGCTCTCGGAGGCTGGACCGCTGGCCGGCGCTGCCGGTTGGGGGTACGCGCTGACGCTCGGCTTCGCGCTCGTCTACCTTGGCGAGCACTACGTGATCGACCTCGCCGCCGGCGCCGCGCTGGTGGCGCTGGTGCGGCGCGGCGAGCCGCTCGTGGAGCCGCTGGCGCTCCGGATCAGCGCGGCGGTGCAGCGGCTGGAGCGGGTGGCCAACGGCTGACGCACGTGCCAGTATTCGGGGCGATGGGGAACGACCAGGACGTGGTGGATCGCGACCTGGAGGTGCTCGAGGAGGAGGGCCAAGAGGCCGAGCCCTCCTTCTTCGCCGATCCGAAACGGATCGCACAGACGCTGGTCGTCGTCCTGCTCCTGGTGGCGGCGATCTACATCCTCCTGCCGAAGGTCCTCGACACCCAGAACGCGCTCGACAAGCTCGGCGACGCCGACGCGATCTGGATCGCGGTCGCGCTCGCCTTCAACGTGCTCGCCTTCTTCTCGTACGTCGCGCTGTTCCGGGGCGTGGTCGGCGAGCGGGTCCTGCACCTGGAGTGGCGCGAGTCCTACCAGATCACGATGGCGGGCCTGGCGGCGACCCGGCTGTTCTCGGCCGGTGGCGCCGGCGGCATCGTGCTCACCTACTGGGCGCTTCGCAAGGCCGGGATGCCGCGGCGCCAGACGGCCTGCCGGATGCTGGCCTTCCTGGTCCTGCTCTACGCCGTCTACATGCTCGCCCTGGTGCTCGACGGGATTCTGCTTCGCACCGGCGTCCTCAACGGGCCCAACCCGGCCGGCCTGACGATCGTCCCCGCGGCGCTCGCCGGCGCCGTGATCGCGGTCTTCCTCCTGATCGCCCTGATTCCCGAAGACGTCGAGCGACGCCTGGGCGGGTTCGCGCGTGGGTACCGGTTCAGGCGCTACGCGCAGCGCCTGGCCAGCGGGCCCGCCACCCTCGCGACCGGCACGCGCACGGCGATCGGCTTCGTCCGCGACCCGTCGCGCGGCGGGCTCGCGGTGCTCGGCGCCGTCGGCTTCTGGGCGGCCAACATCGGCATCCTCTGGGCCGCGTTCCACGCCTACGACGCTCAGGTCCCGCTCGGGGTCGTGGTGCAGGGATTCTTCGTCGGCATGGTCGCCAACCTGTTCCCGTTCGCGCCCGGGGGGGTGGGAGCCGTGGACGCGGGGATGATTGGCACCTTCGTGCTTTTCGACGTCCCCGGGGCCGAGGTGTTCGCGGCCGTGCTCACCTACCGGTTGATCGCCTTCTGGCTGCCGATCCCGCCCGGTATCGTCGCCTTCTTCCAGCTGCGCAAGACGGTCGCGCGCTGGGAGGCGCAGAGAAGCGCGGCGACCACTCAGCGACAGCCTGGACGAGTCGCTGTCCAGGCACCGGCCAGCCCATTACTTCAGAAAGTAAAGTATAATCCCCCGTGGAGCGAAACGGACGGGCACCGAGCGAGATGGAGCGAACGTGAACGAGAAGCGAGTCGAGAACGTGATCATCGTTGGCGGTGCCTGCGCCGGCTACACGGCTGCCGTCTATACCGCCCGGGCCGATCTCGAGCCGCTCCTGATCGAGGGCTTCCAGTGGGGCGGCCAGCTCCAGAACACCACCGACGTCGAGAACTACCCCGGGTTCCCCGAGGGGATCATGGGTCCGGAGCTGATGCAGAGCTTCCGTGCCCAGGCGGAGCGGTTCGGGACCCGGTTCATCACCGACGACGCAACTCGGATCGAGCTCTCGGACGGTGGCGTCCACCGCGTCTGGGTGGGCGACACCGAGCATCTGGCGAAAGCGGTCATCCTCTCCATGGGCGCGGAGCCCAAGCGACTCGGCATTCCCGGGGAGATCGAGCTCGGCGGGCGCGGCGTCTCCACCTGCGGCGTCTGCGACGGCGCCTTCTTCAAGGGCGAGAAGGTGGTCGTGATCGGCGGTGGGGACTCGGCGATGGAGGACTCGATCTTCATCTCCAAGTTCGCCTCCGAGCTGACCATCGTCCACCGCCGCGACGAGTTCCGCGCCTCGAAGATCATGCTGGAGCGCGCCAAGGCCATCCCGAACATCAGCTTGAAGACGCCTTACGTTCCCGAGGAGTTCGTGGCCGGAGACGACGGCAAGCTCGCCAAGGTCCGCCTGCGCCACGCCGAGACCGGCGAGGTCGAGGAGCTGGAGGTCGGGGGCGCCTTCGTGGCGATCGGCCACACCCCCCGTTCCGAGCTCGTGCGCGACCAGGTCGCGACCGACGAGCAGGGCTACGTGCTCACCCGAGGACGGCTCCACCCGCACGGACCTGGGCGGGCGTCTTCGCCGTCGGCGACCTGGTCGACCACACCTACCGTCAGGCGGTCACCGCCGCCGGGACGGGCTGCATGGGAGCGCTCGACGCCGAGTGGTACCTGCGCGACACGCCGCCCTCGCCGGAGGCGCACTGGGCCGGCAGGGCCGGCGAGGCCCTGGAGGGCGAGCCCGCCTCATCGGTGGCGGCGGCCCGGCGCTAGAGTTCGGTTTCCGCCGCGACTCGAGCGCCAAGCCTGGGCCGCCGCATCGCCGGTGGGCGCGGCGCGAGCAATCGACCGTTAGGAGGAAGGACCGATGGCCGTCGTCGAGGTTCCCAAGGTCAAGATCGAGAGCATGGGGCTGCGGCCCTTCCACGAGTTCGACGAGGCCAATGACACCTGGCCGCGCGGCGACCGGCCGGCGGCGATCCGCGAGGCCGCGGCCGAGTTCCGGGCGCGCTTCGCGACATCCGGAGAACCAGGTGCGCGCGGTCCGCACGGTCGACATCGCCTCCGCCGGCTATCCGCTGAAGTTCGCCTTCGGTGGCGCCGCCAGGGGGCCGAACCCCTTCATCAACATCATCAACCGCCTCCAGGTGGTCCAGTTCGAGGACTTCGACGGGCGGCTGCGGACGCTCGCCTACGAGCCCACCGTCCCGGAGGGGCCCGCGGAGGCGCCGTACTACGCCCAGCAGATCGAGACAGCTCGGCGAGTTCCTCTCCTACAAGGTGCTGGCGACGATCTGGAACCACCCCGACGAGGCGCTGCTCAAGGCCGGGCTGCGCCCCGAGGACGTCGACTACGTGAGCTTCGACCACCTCCACGTCCAGGACCTGCGCTTCGTGCTCGGCACCACCGAGCCGATCCCCGGCGAGGCCGGCACCGCGCCCGCCTCTGTTCCCGAACGCGAAGCTGATCGCCCAGCGCAAGGAGTGGGACACCTTCGCCTCGCTGCACCCGATGCAGTGGGCCTGGTACGTAGAGGACGGGACCAAGGACCTGATCACCGACAACGTGGTGCTGGTCGACGGCGACGTCGAGCTGGGCAAGGGCGTCGCGCTGGTCTGGACCCCCGGCCACACCGACGGCAACCACTCGCTCTGCATCAACACCGAGGACGGCGTCTGGGTCTCCTCCGAGAACGGCGTCGCCGCCGACTCCTGGCACCCGCACCTGTCGAAGATCCCCGGGGTTCGCAAGACCGCAGAGTTCTTCGGGCGCGAGGTGATCCTCAACTCGAACACGCTGGAGGACTCGATCGACCAGTACGACTCGATGTTGAAGGAGAAGGCGCTGGCCGACCCCAACAAGCGCGATCCCGCGCTGGCTGAACGTCTTCCCGTCCTCGGAGATGGCCAGCTGGAAGCGCCAGTGGCCGGTGGTGCCGACCTTCGTCTACGGCGGCATCAACTACGGGACGATCGAGCGTCTGGCATAGGCGTGCCTGGCTCCTGCTCCGTGCTGCTGGCTGCGCCTCCCCGATCTGGGGGGCGAGCTACATGTTCATCAAGATCGGGCTCCGCGACCTGTCCGCGCCGATGGTCGCCTGCGTGCGGATCGCTCTGGCGGCCGCCGTGCTGGTGCCGGTGGCGGCCTCGCAACACGCGCTCGGAGCCGTGCGCGGCCGGGCCGGCACCGTGGCGTTGGTCGGGGCCGTGCAGGTGGCCGCCCCGTTCCTCTTGATCTCGCTCGGCGAGCTGGAGATCTCCTCTGCGCTGGCGGGGATCCTGGTCGCCACGGCCCCGATCTTCACCGCCGTGCTGGCGATCTGGGTGGACCACGAGGAGCGCTCGGAGGGCGTGCGGCTGCTGGGCATCGTGATCGGGATCGCGGGAGTCGTGGCGCTGTTCGGGCTCGACCTCAGCGGGTCCGGCTCGGCCGATCGCTCGGCGGCCTCGCGATCGTGCTGGCGGGCCTCGGATACGCGGTTGGCGGCTTCCTGGTCAAGCACCGGCTCAGCGGCGCACCCCCGATCGGGATCGCGGCCTGGGTGATGGTGGCCAGCACGATCTGGCTGCTGCCGGCGGCGCTCGCCACGGCGCCGGGGTCTGTTCCGCCCTGGGCCCGCTGGCGGCGGTCGCGGCGCTGGGGGTGGTCGGAACCGGGTTCGCGTTCGCGGTCTTCTACACCTTGATCGGGCGGGTGGGGCCCGCACGCTCGTTCATCGTCGCCTACCTGGCGCCGGGGTTCGCGGTCGCCTATGGCGCCGTCCTGCTCGGCGAGCAGATCACCGTCGCCACGCTCGCCGGCCTGGCGCTGATCCTGGCCGGCTCCTGGCTGGCGGTCGAGGGATCTCGATTCCCTGGCGGCGCGGCGAAGCAGCGGCGCCACCCGATAGCGCTCGGCGCCCAGCTCCGACCGCAGCTCGTCCAGGACGCTGACCACGCGGGCGGGGCCGATCGCCTCCGCCCACTCGAACGGCCCCCGCGGCCAGTTGAAGCCGAGGCGCATGGCGATGTCCACGTCCTCGGCGGCGGCGACTCCCTGCCCGACGGCGAAGTGGGCCTCGTTGACGATCTGGGCGACGATCCGGCCCAGGACGAGGCCGGGCGCGTCGCCGACCCACTCGACGTGCTTGCCCATGGACCGGAAGTAGGCCTCCGCGGCTCGAGGGCGTCCGCTCGCGGCGGTCGCCGGCGTCCGCGTCAACGGCCAGCTCGACCAGCCGGGCCTGCATCCAGGCTCGGGAGGGCCGAGGAAGCGGACCGACGTCCTCGATTTCGGCGTCTCGGCTCCAGCCCGGCTCGCGCCCGGGTGGCTCCGGATCGTCGGGCCTGTGCGTGCCCTGGCCGTAGTCGTAGTAGCCGCGGCCCGCCTTGCGGCCGAGGCGGCCCTCGGCCACCATCCGCGCCTGGATGGGATGGGGCTGCCAGCGGGGCTCGTGCGAGCCCTGCTCCCAAAACGACTTCGCGACCTCGAAGTTGACGTCCACGCCGACCAGGTCCATGAGCTCGAACGGGCCCATGCGAAAGCCGCCGCCGATCCGCACGATCCGATCGATCTGCTCGTGCGTTGCGATCCGCTCGCCCAGCAGGCGCAGGGCCTCCAGCGTGAACGGGCGGGCCGTCCGGTTGGCGACGAAGCCGATCGCGTCGGCGGCGCGAATCGGCTCCCGGCCCATCGCCTGGGCGACCTCGCTGGCGATCGCGAGCGTCTCCTCCGAGGTCTCGCTCGCCGGCGACCACCTCCACCAGCCGCATCAGCGCCGGGGGGTTGAAGAAGTGCATCCCGCAGACGCGCTCGGGCCGCTCGACGCCGTCGGCGATCGCGGCTCACCGACAGCGACGAGGTGTTGGTGGCCAGGATCGCCTCGGCCCCGCAGACGGCGGCCAGCCGCCCGAACAGCTCGCGCTTCAGCTCCAGGTCCTCGGGAGCCGCCTCGATCACCAGCTCGCACCCGGACCAGGTCCTCGAGCCGCGGCGCCTCCCGAAGCCTCGACGCTGCCGCCTCCGCGCTCCGGCGCTCCAGCGTCCCCGCTCGGCTCCCTTGACCAGCGCCTCGCGAAGCCGCATCGCGCCGGCGTCGAGGGCGTCGGGGACCGGGTCGTGCAGGTAGGTCTCGAACCGCCCCAGGCACGCGAGCTGCGCGATCCCCGCGCCCATCGTTCCGGCGCCCACGACGCCGACCCGCTCGATCACGGGCGATTTGTAGCCGAGTCGCCCGCGGGCGGGCAAGCGGTACGCGTCGACCCGGTCCGCGGCCGGCATGCTGGCTCGTCACCGCCCCTTGAATTCGGTCTTTCGCTTCTCGAGGAACGCGTCCATTCCCTCGATCCGGTCCTCGGTCGCCATCGAGAGCTCGTAGAGCCGCCGTTCGTGCTCGAGGCCGGCGCTCAGCGTCGTCTCCTCCGCGGCGAGCACCGCCTGCTTGGCGAGCCGGGCGGCGATCGGAGGGCGCCTGGCGATCCTCTGGGCCAGCTCCAACGCCCGGTCGAGCCACTCGCCACGGCGGGCGACCTCGTTCACGATGCCCAGCCGGGCGGCCTCATCGGCGTCGATCCGCCGGCCGGTGAGCACCAGCTCCATCGCCCGCTGCTTTCCGATCACGCGGGCGAGCCGCTGGGTCCCGCCGCCGCCGGGGATGATCCCGAGGGTGATCTCTGGCTGGCCGAACTCGGCCGTCTCGGAGGCGACGATCAAATCGCAGAGCAGAGCCAGCTCGCAGCCACCGCCCAGGGCGAAGCCGGAGACGGCCGCGATCATCGGGGTCCGGCAGGCGGCCAGCCGCCCCCAGAATGCTGCCGCCGGATGGCGCAGCGACTCCTCGAAGGTGCGCGCGCGCAGCGCACCGATGTCGGCCCCGGCCGCGAATACCTCGTCGGAGCCGGCGATCACGAGACAGCGGACCTCGGGGTCCGCGTCGAATCGCTCGACCGCGGTGGCGAGTTCCTCCATCAGCTCCGGCGAGAGAGCGTTTCGCGCCTCGGGCCGGTTCAGCCTGCACAGGGCGACCTGCTCTTGGACGCTGGTCTCGACCAGCGGGCTCACGCTTCGATGCGGGGGGGAGTCATCGCGTTGATCCCGGTCGCCTCGCGGCCGATGATCAGCTTCTGGATCTGCGAGGTCCCCTCGTACAGCGTGGTGACGCGCGCGTCCCGCAGGTAGCGCTCGACCGGGTAGTCGTCGACGTAGCCGGAGCCGCCGTGCACCTGGATCGCGAGGTTGGCGCACTCGACCGCCGACTCGGTCGCATAGAGCTTCGCGATCGACGTCTCGGCCGTGTTCGGCTTGCCCTGGTCCTTGAGGATCCCGGCCCGGCGCACCAGCAGGCGCGCCGCGTCCCTCCGCACGCACCATGTCGGCGATCATCTCCTGGACCAGCTGGAAGCTGGCGATCGGCACCCCGAACTGCTCTCGCTGCTTGCGCGTAGTCCACCGACGCCTGGACGCAGCCCTCGCAGATCCCGACGCACCCGGCCGCAACGGAGTAGCGGCCCGAGTCGAGCGCCGTCATGGCGATCTTGAACCCGTCGCCGACCTCACCGAGCAGCGCGTCCTCGCCGACCTCGACCTGGTCCAGGGCTATCTCGGCGGTGTCCGAGGCGCGCAGCCCGAGCTTGCCGTGGATCTCTTGCGAGGAGAAGCCCTCGCTGGAGGTCGGGACACAGAAGCAGGCGATCCCGCGATGGCGCTGATTCGGGTCGGTCTGGGCGAAGATCAGCGCCAGCTCGGCGTGATTGCCGAGCGAGATCCACATCTTCTGGCCGTTGATCCGCCAGCGGCCGTTCTCGAAGGTAGGCCCGGGTTCGCATCGACGAGGGATCCGAACCCGCGTCCGGCTCCGAGAGGCCGAAGCAGCCGAGCGCCTCGCCGGAGCACAGGCGCGGCAGCCAGTGGGCCTTCTGTGCCTCGGACCCCCAGCGCTCGATCGAGCCGCAGACGAGGGAGGTTTGGACCGAGACCACGGTGCGCGCGGAGGAGTCGCCACGCCCCACCTCCTCGACGATCAAGCCGTAGCTGACGTAGTCGAGCCCGCGACCGCCGTACTCCTCGGCGACCGGTGCGCCCAGGTAGCCCATGTCGCCGAGCCGCTGTGCCAACTCGCGGTCGAAGCGGGCGGCGCGGTCGTTCTCGCGGGCACGGGGGATGACCTCGTTGTCGACGAAGTCGCGTGCCGTCTCCTGGATCAGGCGCTGCTCGTCGCTGAGGTCGAGGTCCACGTCCGCGCCTACACGGTCGACTGGGTCGCTCCGAGTGCCTGCTCCAGGGTCCGCCTGAAGGCCTGCTCGGCCTCCAGCGTGCGAGGGCCGGGCGTTTCGAGCGGGCGATCGTCGATCGCCGCCACCGGCTGCACCTCGCGGGCGGTCGAGGCGAGGAAGGCCTCGTGCGCGCCCAGCAGGTCCTCCACCGGGAACTCGCCCTCCTCGACGTGGAGGGAGCGCGCGATCTGCGCGCGGGTGATCGACTCGAGGATGCCTGAGGCGAGCGAGGGCGTCCGCAGTCCTGCCTCCGGCGAGACCCAGAAGATCGACGCGGTGGGGGCCTCGAGCACGATGCCGTCGGGCCTCACCAGCACCGCCTCGTCGGCACCGCGGCCCTGCGGCGATCCGCGTCGCCTCCATGTTGGCGGCGTAGGACAGCGACTTGACGCCGGTGAGGATCACGGTGGGCGAGTAGCTGACGGTGGCCAGGCGCACGTCGACGCCCTGCTCCGGAAGCTGCTCCGTGAGCAGGATCCGGCGCCCTCCGCGGGTGAGGATGATCCGCAGCTGCGCGTCATCGGTCCCGAACTCGGCCAATAGCGTCTCCAGCTCGCGCTCGATCCGGAGCCGCTCCACGGGCAGCTCGATCGCCGCGGCCGAGCGCTCGAGGCGGTCGAGGTGCTCGCGCAGCGCGAAGGGCCTGCCTTGATACATGCGGACCACCTCGAACACGCCGTCGCCGCGATACAGCCCGTCGTCCGGCAGCGGGATGGTCGCCTCGGTCGTCGCCGAGATCCGCCCGTCGACGCTCGCCAGCTGCTTCGCCGCCATGGACGCGAGGCTATCCGACCTCGGGGTTCTCGACGATCGTCGCGACGCCCTGCCCGACGCCCACGCACAACGCTGCGATCCCGTAGCGGGCCCGGCGGCGTCGCAGCTCCCAGATCAGCGTCGTCAGGATGCGGGCGCCGGAGCAGCCGAGCGGGTGGCCGAGGGCGATCGCCCCGCCGTTCACGTTCAGCCGCTCCTCCTCGATCCCGAGCTCGCCGATGCAGGCCAGGACCTGGGCGGCGAACGCCTCGTTGATCTCGATCACCTCGACCTCGTCGAGCCCCAGGCCGGCGGCTTCGAGCGCCCGCCGGATCGCCGGCACCGGCCCCATCCCCATGTACGCGGGGTCGACGCCCGCGACGCCGATCGAGACGATCCGTGCCAGTGGCCGCGCCCCGATCGAGTCGGCCCGCCGCTCCGAGGCCAGCACCAGGCAGGCGGCGCCGTCGTTGAGGGTCGAGGCGTTGCCGGCCGTCACCGTGCCTCCGTCGCGGAACGCCGGCCGAAGCCGCGCCAGCTTCTCGAGCGAGGTGTCGGCGCGCGGCCCCTCGTCCTCGGCGACCAGGACCGGGTCGCCGCCATTTGCCGGTGGCGCCTCCACCGGCACGAGCTCGTCGGCGAACCGCCCCTCGGCGCTCGCCGCGACGGCGCGGGCGTGGCTCTGAAGCGCGAATCGATCCTGCTCCTCGCGCGGGATCCCGTAGCGCTCGGCGACGTTCTCGGCCGTTTCGCCCATCGACTCGGTCGAGTAGCGCTCCGCCATCCGCGGGTTGACCAGCCGCCACCCCAGCGCCGTGTCGTGCATGGTCTGCGGGCCGCGCGGCAGCCCGGCCTCCGGCTTTGGCACCACCCACGGGGCGCGGCTCATGGACTCCGCGCCTCCGGCCAGGTACAGGTCCCCCTCGCCCAGGCGCAGAGCGCGCGACGCCTGGTTCACGGCCTCCAGGCCCGAGGCGCAGAGCCGGTTCACGGTGACCCCTGGGACCTCGGCGGGCAGGCCGGCCAGAAGCGCCGCCATCCGAGCGGCGTCGCGGTTGTCCTCACCCGCCTGGTTGGCGGCGCCGAGATAGACGTCGCAGACGGCCGCCGGGTCGATGCCGGTTCTCTCCACCGCTTGGGCGAGCACGTGGGCGGCGAGGTTGTCCGGCCGCACCCCGGCGAGCGCCCCGCCGTAACGGCCCATCGGGGTGCGAACGGCGTCCACGATCAAAGCGTCTATCGTTGCGGAGGGCTCCATGGACTTCATTCTCCTAACCCTAGGGATGGTCGGTTTCATCGTCCTGGTGCTCGTCCTGTTGGCGCGGGCGTACCCGGGCAGCGGCGCCGATCTGGTCGACTGGAAGCCGACCCGCTCCTACGAGGACGAGGCGCGGTTGGAGACCGAGGACATCCAGCAGATGATCGAGGCGCAGAACGAGATGCGCCGGCGCCGCGGTAAGCGCGAGCTGACGCGGGCGGATGCCTCGCGAATGGCGCGGGAGGACGAGGCGGTTCGGGAGCGTCAGCGGCGCTCTGACGACGACCGGGTCGACGACCTCGGGGACGAGCTCGGCGTCTAGCTCCAGATGCCGCCGAATCAATCGACCGGGGACGGAGCCTGGCGCGGGCGCTGATCGTCGGCTGCGGATGCCGGGGCCAACAGCTGGGCAAGCGCCTGCTGGGCGCCGGATGGCAGGCTCGCGGCACGACGCGCGATCCGGGCAATGCCCAGGACATCCTCGCCGCCCGGCTGGAGGCGGCGGTCGCCGACCCGGATCGTGTCAGCTCGATCCTCGATCACGTCGGTGACGTGACGCTGGTCTTCTGGCTGTTCGGCTCGGCGCTCGGAGAGCCCGAGGCGATCGCCGCCATCCACGGCCCGCGCCTGGAGCGCCTGATGGAGGAGCTCGTCGACACGCCGGTTCGCGGCTTCGTCTACGAGGCGGCGGGGCGGGTGCAGCGCGAGCACCTCGAGCGTGGCGCCGGGATCGTCCGCGAGGCGGCGATGCGCTGGCGAATCCCGGTCGAGGTCGTCAGCGAGGACCCCGCCGACTGGGAGGCCTGGACCGAGGCGATGCTGGCGGCTGCCGAGCGGTTGACCGACGCATCACGACACTAAGTGCTCGCACTGGGAGTCGCCCGCGAAACGCAATAACCTAAACTCCGATAAGGATTTAGGCCAATTGGACGAGGAGCAGCGATCATGACGGACTACGCCAAAGACGTGCTGGTCGAGACGGACTGGGTGGCCGAGCACCTGAACGACGACTCGATCCGGATCGTCGAGGTCGACGAGAACCCCGCCCTGTACGCCGAGGCGCACATCCCGGGCGCGATCGGCTTCGACTGGAAGCACGACCTCCAGGACCAGGTGAAGCGCGACTTCCTGGGGCCGCAGGAGTTCGGCGAGCTGATGGGAAGCCGCGGAATCTCCAACGACCACACCATCCTGCTGTACGGCGACCGCAACAACTGGTTCGCCGCCTACACCTACTGGTACTTCAAGTACTACGGGCACGAGGACGTGAAGCTGATCAACGGCCCGCGCGAGAAGTGGATCTCGGAGGACCGCGAGACGACGACCGAGGTCCCGAGCTATCCCGCCGCGACCTTCCAGGCCGAAGAGCGGCGACGAGGCGATCCGCGCCTACCGCGAGGAGGTGCTGGGGGCGCTCGACAAGGACATCGAAACTGGTCGACGTCCGCAGCCCGCAGGAGTTCTCGGGCGAGCTGATCGCGATGGCCGGCTACGAGCAGGAGGGCGCCCAGCGCGCCGGGCACATCCCGGGGGCGATCTCCGTTCCGTGGGCCCAGGCCGTCAACGACGACGGCACCTTCAAGTCGGCCGATGAGCTGCGCGACCTCTACAGCTCGAAGGGCGTGATCGAGGACTCGAAGCCGGTGATCGCCTACTGCCGGATCGGCGAGCGCTCAGCCCACACCTGGTTCGTCCTCCACGAGCTGCTCGGGTTGGACGAGGTCGTGAACTACGACGGCTCCTGGACCGAGTGGGGCAATCTCGTCAACGTGCCGATCGAGAAGGACGTCTAGGGCCTCAGGCCGAGTCGCCCGAGCAGCTCGCCCAGGATCCGGGCCGTGGCGCCCCAGATCAGGTGCTCGCCGATCACGTAGGTGGGGGTGCGCAGGGGGATGCCGCGGCGCACCAGGCGGCGCATCGCGAAGCCGGCACGCAGCTCCTCGAGCCGGAAGAGGAGGATCGCCGCGACCTCGCTGGGGCTCGGCTTGAACGAGAGTCCCTCCGGGATCAGGCCGACGAACGGGTGGACCTTGTAGCCCGTCACGAAGGTGCCGACCGGGGGCAGGGCGCCGATCACCTCGACGTCCCCGGGATCGAGCCCGATCTCCTCCTCGGCCTCGCGTAAGGCGGTCGCGATCAGGTCCTCCGCCGGATGGTCCTGGCGGCCGCCGGGAAACGAGATCTCGCCCGGGTGGCGTCGCAAGTCCGAGCGCCGCTCGGTGAACACCAGGCCCGGCTGCTCCGGGTAGCCGAAGATCGAGACCAGGACCGCGGCGTCGGTTCCGCCCGGCGCCTTCATCGCGGCCGCGTCGGCCGGATCGAGCAGGACGCTGCGCAGGGCGTTCGGCGCGCATTCCCACTGGCTGAAGTATCCCGGGGGCTCCTGGCCGCGAGCACCCAGGAAGATTTCGGCCCTCGCGCCCGTCACGTGGAAGGTGACATCAGCAATCGCCAGCCTCGTGTGCACACGCGTTCACCCCGCTGATAGGGTGGCGCACACCTAATGATGACCCACCGGTCGAAGATCGCGCTGGTCTGCCTTCTCGGAATAGCACTGGGGGGCGCGTTCGCGGTGACACGAAGCGGCGGCGGAGACGATACCGCCGCGCCTCAGGCGGACATTCTGCCGACCGTGGATTCGCACCACCATGGGTCGAAGAATGTGATGTCCCGAGCGTCACGCTGGACCGCGCGAGAGCGTCGCGAGTCGACCGACCAGTCGGAGGCGGTTGTAGTAGGGACTGTCGTGGACGTCCGTTCGGGCCGACCGCCTCGCCCCGCCCTCGGACGCCGGGCGGTCCGCCAGTCCCGCGCGAGCCTACGGAATTGGTGACGATCGAGGTTAAGCAGGAGCTTGACGGGCCACCCCGCAGCGGATCACGCTCTACAGGACCGATTTCCCGAAGGGGGTCTGGGCGCAGAGGCCCCGGCCCTGAGGCCGTATGAGGTGGGGGAGCGTTACATACTCTTCCTCGGGCCAGGTCCCGGCGATACCGATATCCCGCGGCGGCGGACGGCCGCCTGATCGTCGAACAGGAGAGGCCGTGCCCTGATGATCCTGAGAGTCCGGGCGAGGAGCTTCAGGGATGACGCCCCCCGAGGTCGAGGAGGTCGTCCAGGATGCCCATTAGGAGGCGGCGGATCTCATGCGGGATCGCCACGCTGCTGCTGCCGCTCGTCTTGGCGCTGCCTGGTGGCACGGCCACGGCTACGCATGCTGGGCAGGCCGGCGTTTCCGATCCCTGTGCTGGGCGCCCCGTGCTGGTGGGTGTATCGCGGACCTGGCAGCACTTTCACACCAGAAACATGTACGTCTGGAACGGGGTGAGGTACAGCTCCAACTCCTGGTACGCATTGCGCGACGCCGTCTCGAACTGACACTACAACAGATCCTCAACCTGAACTTCGTCAACGCTCGCGGCAGGCGCGGATCCGTGTCTTCGACACGAATGAGCCCGCGACTACTGCGGTTTGGCGTATCCGCCGACCACCAGTTTGCGTACAACAATGTCATTTTGGCGAACCAGTGCATGACCGTGACACACCCATGCCCGCGGACAGCCTGTCAGGAGATCGGCCACGAGCTCGGCCTCGGCCACGCAAACGGGGACTGCATGGGGCAGAGCTACCACGTGGGCCCTGGCGCTCCCTGCCATACCCGAGCACCGCCAGTTACAACGCGATTAACTGGGATACCGCCAGACAGGCCACTGAGGAGCGACGGAAGGTGAATGCGATGAGATGGTCTTCCCAAATCGGTGGCTCTTCTGCTGATCGCCGTAATCGGACTGGCGGCCGGCTGCGGCGGCGACAGCGACCGGAGACGCAAAGCGCCTCCCTGTCGCCGGA
The DNA here is from genome assembly GCA_963740145.1 of uncultured Actinomycetes bacterium. Taxonomy (GTDB): domain Bacteria; phylum Actinomycetota; class Thermoleophilia; order Solirubrobacterales; family 70-9; genus AC-56. The sequence goes on along the minus strand of CAVUDI010000008.1, from coordinate 190,495 downwards.
CCAGCAGCGCGAAGCAACACAGCCCGGCGATCCATCTCCCCCCGGCTCAAGCGGCTTGCGAAGGCTCCCGTCGCCTCCGTTCCGCAGAAGCCGCCGAAGCCGCCGCCCCAGCCCCCCGAGCCCGACGAGTTGCCGTCCGCTCCAGCGGAAGTCCAGGGCGCGAGCTCAACAGCTCGTCTGTTTCGAGCCCCGAAGGGCGTACCCGCCTGCAACTAGGTCGCTGGCGCGGCCATGCGCGAGCGATGCGCGGGAGCGGATGGTCATAGACTGATCCAATGCCCGAGTGCTCGAACTGCGGGCACGTCAACGACAAGGACGCGCATATTGCTCGGCGTGCGGGATCCGCTCGCGGACTTCTCGCTGTCGCCCCCGGCCGAGCGCAAGACCGTAACGATCGTCTTCTCCGATCTGGTCGGATCGACCAACCTGGGCGAGTCGCTTGACCCGAACCGTTGCGGCAGATGCTGAGCCGGTACTTCGACGCCATGCGCGAGGTCCTGCAGGGCCACGGAGGCAGAGTCGAGAAATACATCGGCGACGCGGTGATGGCCGTCTTCGGGGTCCCCCAAGTGCGGGAGGACGACGCGCTCAGGGCTGTCCGGGCGGCTGCCGAGATGCGCAAGGCGCTCGGCTCGTTGAACGCCGAGCTCGACTCCGATGGGGAGTACGACTCGAGACGCGTACGGGCGTCAACACCGGTCGTGTCGTCGCAGGTGACACCGGAAGGGCGCACGCGTTCGTGACCGGCGACGCCGTGAACGTCGCGGCACGCCTCGAGCAGGCGGCCGAGCCCGGGGAGATCCTGCTTGGCTTGGAGACCAGGCAGCTCGCGGCGCGGCGGTCCAGGTCAGCGAGGTCGAGCCGCTTCAGCTCAAGGGGAAGGCGGACCCAGTCGCCGCCTTCCGGCTGGACGACATCCTCGAGCATGTCCTCCCGTCTCGCCGACGCTGCTCCACGCGTCGGCAGAGAGTCGGAGCTGGCGGCGGTCCTCGACGCGCTCCTCCGGGCGCGGACAGGTTCGACCCTCGAGACCGTCGTCGTGTGGGGTGACGCAGGCATCGGCAAGACCCGGGTGATCGAGGAGGTCGTCCGGCAAGCCTCAGCAGGAGTGGGGTGTACTGCGAGGCCGATGTCCTGCCGAGGGCGAGGGAACGACGTTCCGGCCCCTGGCAGAGATCGTGGAGGCATCCGCGGGCATCGATCCCGCCGAACCGGTGCAGGACGCGACCGCCAAGATCGCCCAGCTCCTGGATGGATCGCCCGACGGGCCGGACGCCACCCTGCGCATCGCCGGCACCATCGGTCTCTCGGAGCCGACCGAGATCGCCGACTCCGTCTGGGCTTTCCGGCTCCTCTTCGAGGTGGTGGCGCGACGCCGGCCGGTGTTGGTCGTGATCGAAGACCGGCACTGGGCAGAGCCGGGGCTGCTTGAGATGCTGCTCGAGCTCGTCGCGGGCGGTGCGGCTGAGCCCATCGTCGTTCCAGCCGGGTCGCGGCCCGAGGTCACGGAGATTGCGCCTGCGCTGTCCGGCCGGCCCGGGCGGTGCATCTCGGGCCGCTGGGCGAGCCCGAGGTCGATCGGCTCCTCGAGGACCTGATGCGAGAGTGCGGGCTCGCCGAGATGCCGCCCAGTGTCAAGGCAAGCGCCGGAGGAAATCCTCTTCTTCCTCTGGTGAGTACGTTCGCCTGCTCCGAGACCACGCTCCAGGCACCCCACGCACCGTGCCCTCGACCATCGACGCCCTGCTCTCAGCGAGGGTCGCGGTGGCCCTCCGTCGAGGAGCGCCCATGTTTGAGCGCGCGGCCGTGATCGGTACCGCCTTTTGGGCTTCCGCGCTCCGGCACCTCGCCGCTGACGTTGGCGACGCTGTCGAGCCGATGCTGGACCGGCTCGCCTGGCGCCAGCTCATCGCGCCAGGAAGCAGCCCTCGGCTTGCCCGGCGAGGCCCCCTATCTCTTCTCACACCCACTGATTCGCGAGGTCACATATGAGAACACCCTCAAGGAGACTCGGGCCACTAGCCCATCTGGGCTTCGCCCATTGGCTCGAGCGCGCGGTAGGTGATCGGATCGGCGAGTGGGATGAGATCGTGGGTCACCACTACGCGCGCGCGCACGACTACTTGGTCGAGCTCGGGAGCGTCGGGCGAGCGGCTGGAGGTGGCGCGGGAGGGCGCCGGGCGCCGACTCTCGGCTGCCGGGCCGATACAATGGCTCGCGAGGACATGACCGCGGCTTCCAGGTTGCTCCAGCGGGCGTTGGGGTTGATCGAGGAGGAACGGCCAGAGCGACGGGAGCTCTCTGGTGAAGCTGAGCATTGCCCTCGCCGGGACGGGGGAGGTCCCGCGGGCTGGGGCTCTGCTCGGCGACCAGATCGAAACCCACCTTGCAGGCCGCACGCACCTGGCATATCGCGACGCAGAGGGCCACGCCCGCACGGTCGATCTCGAAGTCTGCTGAGTGACCGGTCCGGATCGGGGCGTCGCGGCGTCAACGAGATCGGTCTCGGGTGGGACTCCGAGGTGTCACGGCAACACGCGGAGCTTCGTGCCGCAGAGGATGGCTCTTGGAAAATCCTTGACCTCGGCTCACAAAACGGCACGTTCGTCAACGGCGAGCGGCTGGCGCGACGCGCGCGTTCTCGAGGATGGGGACATGATCCGCGCGGGGCGGACGATCCTTGCGTTTCGGCGTCCGCGCGAAGGTTCGGCCACGCCCGCCGACGAGTCCGCGGTCACCGTTCTTCGCGGTCAAGGTCTTGGCCCCCTTTAGGGGACAGTCTTCGCTGCGTGAGCAACCGTCTCTACGAACCGGAGCTTGCTCCGCCGCGAACGAGTTGACACAGCAGCCGCGGACCGCATGTCGCTCGAAACCTCACTCAAGCTCGCGGGGGAAAACATTGCCGCTGCCCCGTCGTGTGTGCGCATGTTCGGATCTGTTCGCATACTTGGACGTATACTGGCCGCCAGCACGGGTGGGCTTCGATGACGGGAGGCTTGAGGATGAGAAGAACGTTGGGTAACCATCGCTATGGCGATGGTCGCTGTCGGGGCAGCCGTGGTCTGGCTTGCAGCATGCGGCGGTAACGACGATGGAAACCCGTGAGGCAGCGTTAAGCGGCGCGAACGGTGAGACGGTCTGAGCCCCCATCCGCATGTCCCGGCTGGCAAACCCAAGCCAAAGTTTGGCGAGCAGAAAAAGTCTGAGGGCATTTCCGGCGCAGATTTGCCGCCAAACATCGCTGCGCCCCCAGGAGAACGTTGACGCTCAGGTCTCGCGCCTGGCGGAGACGATAGATCCTGGTGAGACTATCCCCGTAATCGTGGGGTTGGACGTGCCGACCCAACCAGAGGGAGTGCTACCGGTGGAGCGCAAGCAAAAGCAGCGGGGCAACATCGCCGCCGCACGCAAGAGCCTGCTGAACCAGGTGAAGGGCAAGAAGGGCACGAAGGTCAGCGACGTGAAGAGCTTCGATGAGATTCCGTATGTCGCGCTTCGTGTTGACGAGAAGGGATTGGCGGACCCTCGGGCCGCTCACCGGAGGTGACAAGCGTTGTGGAAGACGAGTTGATTCCGCTTCCGCCGAACGAGGAGAGCGGAAGCCAGGGAGCGGCGTCGGAAGGTGCGGGCGGAGCGCAAGGTACGAGTTCGAACTAGCTCCTCCCCAACCGGGCGGGACCTGCCTCGCACCGGTGTGTACGACGCTTGGAACAACGGATACGACGGCCGCGGCTGGATGTGGCGGCACTCAGACACCGGCGTGCAAAGCGACCATCCCTGGATCAGCGGCAAGGTCGTGGCCAGGGCTGTTTACTACTTCAGCACCGGCTCCCCAAACGGACTAACTCGCTCACAGACGGGAGTCGGCGCGGCTAGACCCTGTAGCTATGGTTGCCAGCATGGCACCCACGTGGCGCATACGGCAGCGGGCAAGTATGGAAGTGGCCCGCTCCGCCCGAATCCATGCCCTGTCCAGGTGTTTTCGCGTAGGTCGGACGGACCCCCTGGAAGCATATGTCAGTGACCAGCTCTTATGGGATGAAGCATGTCTACCGACCGGAGAGGCTCGTATGCGATCGCGTCTGTCACACCTCAGCCTCTGGTAGCTGGCTGCTACTTGAACTACTGCGACGACCGCACCGTCGAACTCGAGCTTCTACGCATGGGCCGCCGTGTCTTAGGTCAGTTGGTATCGCGACCGTGGTCTCCTCAGGCAACGATGGTTACAGCAATGGGATCGGCTCGCCGTCCTGCACTCGAACGCCCTGAGTGTGGGTAACTCGACGCTCAACACGAGTAACGCGGACGCGGTCTACTCGGGTTCCAACTCCGCATCAATCCTCTCGCTGCTTGCCCCCGGGACGCACATCTGCTCCGCAGTGCCAACCAACGCTTCAGGTTGCTGGATTGGAACGTCGATGGCAGCACCGCATGTCGCTGGCACGATCGCGACGCTGAAGCAGCTCAGGCCTTCGGCGACTGTGAGCTCGGAGTTGACGGCCCTCCAGCGTCGGGCACCCCGATCAACGACAGCCGGAACGGCATCACGAAGCGCCGGATCAACACGTGGCAAGCGGTGGTTTACCTATACAACCACTAGCTGGCCGGTCAAGGGAGACAGGCGCTGGTCAAAGCCGAGCCCGCAGCGCAGCAATCAGCTGCGGTGTGGGCTCGTAGCCAGCGTCGGCGAGGGCGGCCTCGAGGTCCTCGGTGATGGCGCGCCGGAACTCCTCGTCGGTTCCGGCTTGCGCCTCGATCTCTTCGACCCAACGCTGCGCCGCGGGGAGCTCCGCGCCGCTGTCACCCAGGCCTCGGAGGAACTCGGCAGCGCCCTGAGCAACTCACCGAGGCGCTCCTCCGAGTACTTGTTCCTCTGGTGCGTCATCTCTGGCCTTCACTTGACGGTACAGACCGCCGGTCGCTTCCCTCGAGCTCTTTGCGGAGCCGCGTCAGGCAGCGCGAGATCCGGCTCGCGATCGTGCCCTGGGGACGTCCAGGGCGTCGGCGATCGCGCGGTAACTTTGGTCGCGGAGGAAGAATCGATCGATGACCTCGTAGCAGTCCCTCGGACAGCCGGGCGCAGCGCCTCGTGCACGACAAGCGCCTCGTCCAGTCCGCTCGAGAGTGGAGTCCGCGTCCCCGCCGGGCGCCCCCCCACCTGACTCCGCGGCTCCTCTCGCGACAGCGTCCGCAGGCGGTCCACCGCCAGGCGGCGGGTCACTCCGCGCCGAGCCACGGCCTAATCGCGGCCATCGTCGCGAAGCTCGTCGAGCTCGAGCGTAGGTCCGAGCGAACACCTCCTGGAAGAGGTCCTCGGCATCAGCTGGCGAAAGGCGATAGCCCCGGACGGCGATCGCGTAGACGTAGCGGGCAAACCGTTCGACCAGCTCCCGCCAAGCGCCCTCCTTCTGCCGGCAACGCGCGACGAGCGCGGCCTCCTCCCGCTTGTGTCATCGGATCCGCCGGGCAGGGTCAGCCGACGCTATCAGCCCCCGGGTGCTGGGCCGGGTGCGTCCGCGCGCTCTAGGCTCTCGGCGATGGAAGCGCACCGGGTGCCGCGAGGCTGGCGCGAGTTATCCTCAATCCCGGCTTCTTCGCGACCTACGCCGTCATCCAGGCGTCCGGACTTCTCGCCCTCGTCCGCCTGCTCGATCCTTTCGAGCGCCCGCCGCCCTGGCTGGTCTCCTGCTCGCGGCCTGGGGGGCGACCGGGGTGGCGCTGATTGCCCTCGCAGGAGGCGCGGCCGTTCAGGCAAGCCTGCACGGCGACGCTAGAGACGTGTTCGGCGACGCCGTCTCCGCGCCGGTTGTCGAGGAGGCGGCAAAGGGCCTGGCGCTCGTGGCCGGTGGTGCTCGCCACTCGCAGGCTTCCGCAGGGCATGGGGGTGGCGCTTCGAGGGAGTCACCGCGGGGTTGGTTTGCGGAGCGGCTATCGGGATCGGCTTCAGCTTCACCGAGGATTTCTTCGACTTCATCGACCACGCGCTCAAGCGAAGGCCTTCAGGCCGGCACCGACATCTTCATCGGTCGGCGGGACTTCTTCGGCCCCACCGCGCTTCACCATCCGTTGTTCACCGCCGCCTTCGGCGCCGGGCTCGGCGCCGCGATATGGAGCCGGTCTCTGGCGTGGACGCATCCTGTGGCCGCTCGGCGGTTTCGTGGTCGCCGTGCTCATGCACGCGGTCAACAACGGCCTCATCGAGCTGGTGCTGGTGCTCCGCCACGGCCTCGCGAACGCGGCAGCCTGGGTCAACGGCCTGCCGGTCCCGCCCGAGGTCGATTCGACCGCGGACTCTGCCGATATCGCGCTGTTCGTAACCGACTACGTCTACGTTGCGCTGTTCGTCGGCGGGGTGATCTGGCAGCGCCACCAGCGACGAGAGGTCGCGGCCGCGCTCCAGCAGGATGTACGCCAGGGCTTGGTGTCGGGCGAAGACGTGCGAACGGTGTGTCGATTCGGCGGCCGGATTGGAACCTACTCTCGGCTCGCGCGGGCGGGCCGACGGGGACAGCTTCGGAGCCTCCTGGCTGATCACGACGAGGTTGGGAGGCTCGGCATGGGGCGATGGCGAGCGACAAGGGACCCATCGATGGTCGGCGCGATTCCCGAGCTTCGCCGCCGAGTGCTTGCCGTTCAGGGGGTGGTCCGCGAGCCCGGTCGCGTCAGGACGCCCGAGCTGGGCATCGTCGGTCGAGAGCGGGAGCTCGCCGAGCTCGGGGACCTGGTCCTGGACGGGGACGCCGCGCCAGTTCACCGTAACGGGGCCGGGAGGGACGGCAGACTCGCAATTCCTGATCCAGTCGCCTCCGGCTCGGCCATCGTTTCGCGCACGGTGCCGTATCTCGTTGACCTCTCGCCGCTGGGCGAAGCCGGTGGGCTCGGCCGGCGATCGCCACCGCGCTCGACCTCGAGGTCCCGGCGGGCGGATCCCGGCGAATGGCTCGGACGCCTTCTGCGTGATCGCGAGCTGCTTCTGGTGATCGACAACTTCGAGCACCTCGCCGCGGCGGCGGCCGGCGTGGTCAGCTCGCTGATCGGGGCGGTCCCGCGCCTTCGGGTGCTGGTAACCAGCCGCGTCGTCCTCGGGCTTCCCGCGGAGACCGAGTATCCGCTCAGCCCACTGCCAGCGGGAACCTCCTCCGATGGAGCCCCGTCCGCCGCCGCCTCCCTGTTCATCGATCGCGCCCGCCGCGCGGGGGCGATCGTCGCGGATCAGGCGGATGCGGAGGCTGTCGAGGAGATCTGTGGCCGACTCGCGGCCTGCCGCTCGCGATCGAGCTGGTGGTGGCGCGGGCGCGCAGCCTTCCCGTTGCAGCAATCCGCGATCGGCTGGGGGGCGTTCTGGACTTCGCCAGCACCGGCGGCGCCGGCGTTCCGGCCCGCCAGAGAACCCTGCGTGGGGCGGTGCGCTGGAGCGAGGACCTCCTGCCCGAGAGAGCGCGCGAGACCTTCTACAAGCTCGCCCGATTTCCCGCCGGCTGCAGGCTCGGAGCTCTCGAAGGTCATGGTCGGGCGGGGGGCTTCTGGACGATCTTCAGCTGCTCACAGAGAGCAGCCTCCTGATCGCGAGCGCCGACCCCGACGATGAGCGGCGTTACCGAATGCTGGCCACGATCCGCGAGTACGCTCTGGAGCGCGGAGGGCCGCCGTCCGGCGAGTCATTGGTCCGCTACAGCGCCGTCCTGATCGGCGGGTTGACCCGCGCCGGCGCATGGCCGAGTGCCGTGATCCGCACGTTTCAGATCGAGCGCCCGAACCTGTCCGGGGCGATCGAGGAGCTTGAATCGGCCGGAGCGGTAGCCGATGCCCTCGACCTGATGACTGCCTCTGCGCCGGTCTGGGAGATCAGCAGCATCACTGACGCACGTGACCGCGTCAAGAGGCTGCGGCGCAGGCGGCCTCGATCGATCCGGCGACGCGCGCCCGAGGCCAACGCCTCGCCGGGAGGCTGGCTCTGTTGCAGGGTGAGTATGTCGAGGCCGAGCGTGCGCTCTCAGAGGCCCTCGGAGGGGCGGAAGAGGATCGGGAGCTGCGCTTCTCCTGCCTCCTCGACCTCGGATGGATCCTCATGTTCACCGGCAAGCTGGATGAGGCGAAGGCCCGCTTCGAGAGCGCCCTGTCCGAGGCAAAGGGCGGCCTTGGACCGGAGCATGTCTCGCGTGCGATGGGGAGCCTCGCCCGGGCGCTGGCCGAGCGCGGTGATCCGGTGACGGGACTTGAGTTGGCCCGCGACAGCCTCCGACTCCGCCAAGAACTCGACGACGAACGCGGCACAATCAGCGCCAGGAGCGCGGTGGCGCGGATCCGTCTGTTGGCCGGGGACCCCGACGCGGCCATCGAGGAGGGCACGCGGGCGCGGAATGACGCGGAGTCGCAGGGCTACCGGCTTCGGGAGGCCGAGGCTCTGTTCCCGCTGGCGGCTGCTCGTTATGCGAAGGGAGACTTGGACGCGGCGGCGCAACTCGCCGCGGCACGCCTGCAGGCCTGCGGCGAGTTGGGCGACGCCCTCGGCGTAGCCGAGGTGCTCGACCTCTGCGCGTTCGCTCCTCAACGAACGAAGCAGCCATTCATCGCCCAACGCCTCGCCCGAGCCGCGAACGAGTTACGGGGCTCCTTCGGCGCAGAGCGCTGGCCCTGGGACCGGGAGCAGCTCCGCCGCCGCCTTGGCTCGGTGCCGGACACGGTGAGCCGCGGCACGCCGATCAGTCTTGGCGAGGCGCTCTCCCAGGCGAGCGAGGCGCTCGCGAGCCTCGGCGCGAGCTCATAGGGGCCTATACCTCAGACATCGAGCGAGGCGACTGCGGCGCGCGCCGCGGACCCCGCTCTTCTCGCCGCCTCGAGCCGAGGATCGCCCTGCCTCGTAGTCAGGTTCACCCCCACGAGTCTCACTGTGGCCTGCGTTGCTGCGTCTGCCATCAGCACCGCGGCGGCGGCGTCCTGCTGAACCGATGGGGCCGCTTGCCGGGCCACAACTGCTCCGAGCGCCGCGACGTCCGCGGCCGTCTCGGCAACCTGCAAAGGGAGCTCCGCCGCCCGGGCCAGACGCTCGCCAATCATCTGATCTCGTTCGCTGGTTCCAGTGTGCTCACCGTGGAGCGCATCGAGAGCGGCGGCATAGGCATCGGTGTTCGCCGCCGCAAGCTCGACAGCACGGTCCTGCAGAGCATTGGCCTGGGCGGCGATCCCTTCCGCGTCCGACCAAACCCCCGCCGAGGCCTTGCTCGCTCCCACCAGCAGCGCCCCCGCCATGGCCGCAACGCACGCCGCGACCGATCCGACGCCGGCGCCCCGCCAGTCAGCGCGACCGGCCCGAGAATGGCGCGAAGGGCGTCACGGGGAAAGGAGGGCTGGTCCATGGCCTGATTCTGCGAACCCCCGCTCACCCTTCTGGAAGCGCGAGGCTGTGGGCGAAAAGCGGGCTGCATAAGGGTCGGCCGCAGGTTCGAATCCTGGTCGGGGGCGCGCGTGGTCTGCGGGATTTGTGGTGCCTGGTCGCCGGGCAGTGGCGCGTGAGCTACTTTCAAATCACTCGCTGATCGTAGTCTCGTCGCCGGTCCCGTTGCCGGTCCCGTTGCCGGTCCCGGTGTCCGTAGTCCCGGTGTCCGTAGTCCCGGTGTCCGTAGTCCCGGTGTCCGTAGTCCCGGGTGTCCGTACGTCCCCCGGTGTCCGTAGTCCCGGTGTCCGTAGTCGTTGTATCCGACTGCAGATCGGGCGGCGAGCCCGCGTCCGATACCCCCTCGAGCGCCACCGACTGAGCGGCAGGCGCACTCTCCAGGGCGCTCGATCCATCCCCACCTCCAAAGACCCCACCCGCAGCGTACCCGAGAATAGCGGCCGCCGCCGCAAGGCAGGCGAGCAGTATCAATATTCGCCTGCGCTGCGATGCAGCGCTCATCGGCACTGGTACCGCCGCAGCCGTTTCGTCGACTGCCGCCGATTGGAAGGCCGCAGCTTGCAAACGGTCTTCTTGGGACTATCGCCGGCGCGGGTCTTATACGACCAGAACCTTCCAATCTCGCGCCGCTTGGTCACGAGATCTTGATCTTCGTCCTCGGCTTCAGTAACAGGTCGTGCTTCTTGGCAAGCTTTCTCTCCAGGTTGAGGGGCTTCCCAGGGCGGGGATGCCCGGTCAAACGCTTGATACCTCTGCAGTCGCCCCTGCACCGGACCCGAGCCGTCACGCGCTCCCCGGCGTTCACCTTAAGGTCGAGGACCTTCGTCTGGCCGCGCGGATGCCCAGCTTCCCATCTCACCGGGTTCAGATCCGCGTCGAGCACGGGCGCGGGGTGGTGAAGACCTTTGAAAGGTTAAAGCCTCCCTGCTGAAATGGGAAGAAGCCGCCGCCCATCGAGGGGGGCCGGTTGTAGCGGGCCCTCCGACTTGGACGCCGTACTTGCCCGGGCTCACGAAGGCGCTGACGCTGGCGTCGATCGAGCCGCTTGGAAGATCATCGTCACATGCGATCACGCTGCGCGCTCATTCCTCCACCGCGGAATATCGCGAGGGCCGAGTCAACATACCTGTCGGGGCCCCCTGGTCCCCATCATCGTTGCCATACGTTTCGATGAGGCCGAACGAGCGGACTCGAAGAGTGCCGTACCTCGGCGCGGTAAACCTGTACCAGGCGGTAGCGCCGTACGGGGTTGGTGTCGCTTGAGCACTCGTTGCCGGCTCCGAACGGGCTTCCACCGCGGTACTCACCCTGCTCGAGTACCGTAGCCAACGTTGTTATGGTCCTCATAGGACTGGAAGGGCGTCGGCGGCGCTTCGATTCGTCTATCGCGATCCGCTGAAGCCGGACTTGCGAAGGCGAGGGCCCAGCTCAGCAGGATCCCCGCCACGACGCCAACTAGCGCCGGCCTCGGGCGAACCTGGCGTTGATTCGATTCCGGACGATCCATCATCTGTTTGCTCCCCCGTTCCCCCCCGACCAATACGTCGCTCCGGCCCTGGGTGCTCTTCCGTTCGCGTCTCCGTCACTGCAACCGCGAAGTCGCCGACGCTCTTTAGGCGCAGGACGGCAACGCGAGATGCGAGCAAGTGGCAGATCGCCTGAAGGTAGAAGGGTACTCCCTTTGGTCGCCGCAAGCGAAGGACGGGGCCATCAAAATCTGACTACCGGGTTCCAGGTAGGACCCCTCCGGAAGCGCCATGATACGCGCGTGTCCGAGGACGAACTCATTCTCGAGATCATCGAGGGAAGTAGCTCGGGGGCCAGATTCCCATCTCGGGTCAACTGGAACTGGGTCGCGATCCGAGGCTCGAGGCGGCCCTCGACGACGACCAGGTCTCCCGGCGCCACGCCCGGCTGACCCCATCGGCGGGGCGCGTCCTGATCGAGGACCTCGGCTCTCTGAACGGAACGTACGTCAACGATCAGCTGGTGCAGGGACCTCAGGAACTCACCAAGGGGGCCGCGTGAGGGTCGGGCTCACTGTGCTCGAGCTGAGGACACCAGAGCAGGTGACGGTCCAGCGATCGGCGGTTGAGCCGGCCCCCGAGATAACCGTCCTGGGCAGGGACGTGCTCGAGGTGGTGCCTGAGGAAGAGCTTGCGCCGGTCCAGCCCGAGACGCCGAGCATCCCCGGCTTCCTCGCCGAGGAGGGCGAGCCCGCTTTCCTTCAGCGCGGCGCGGGAGGCGGCGTTGCGGGCGGCAGGGCAGGAGGCGCTAGCGACGATCTGGAGGCCGTCGCGAGGCTGCTCGACGTTCGAGTCAAGCACCGAACCAACGTCGCAGCCTTCGCCTTCCGGCGGTCGCGGCGATGGCGGTTCTGATCTTCTTTGGCGCCCGCTAGGAGGCAGCTACCGCATCGCGAAATAGAGGACGACCGCTACCGCGGTCGCAAAAACGACGGCGTAAACGATGATCGTCGCCTCCACCCGGCGAGCCGCGGATCCCCGGGTCATCGTGCGTGATGCCGGGGCGAACACCGGAGGGCCGCTCGCCTCCGGGGGAGCGCGCCGCACGACCGACGGGACCGCTTCCGGCGCAGGCACATCACCACGGCGTCCGCTGAGCTTGCAACAGCGGCCGGACGGGCGCCGCTCGTCTACGGTCTCGAACCGGAGCACGGTGTCGCCCGACGCGGACCTCGTCACCCTCGGCGAGCACCCGCAGCACGCTGATCCTCTGCTCGTTGACGTAGGTGCCGTTGCGCGAGCCGAGGTCCTCGATCCCGATGCCGTCCGTCCCGGCCCTGATCGCGGCGTGACGGCGGGACACCTCCGGGTCGGCGATCGCGATCTCGCAGTCCTCGCGGCCGATCACCGCTTCCGCGGTGATCTGATGGCGAGATCCATGGTCCGGCTCACCTCGGTGAGGAAAGCGCGAGTCACGATCGGCGCTCCGGGCTCAACGGCGGAACTCCCGCGGCCACCTGGATCATGCGGGCATAGGCGGTGGGGGTCGGCCGGCCTTCCGATCGGATCCTTCTCGAGGGCCCGGCCGATCGCCCAGCTCAGGTTGTCGGGAAGGTCGGGTCGATCGGCGCAGGGGTCCGGCGGCTCGTCCTGAAGGTGCGCCCAAAGGACGGCCATCCCCCGCCTGTCGGCTGAACGGTGGCGAGCCCGAGATGCACTCGTGACGACGCATCCCAGCGAGTAGACGTCGGTCCGGGCAGTGACCTCGCTACCGCGGATCTGCTCGGGTGACATGTAGTCAGCCGATCCCAGCGCCTGCCCGGGCTTGGTCAGCACGCTGGCGTCGCGGTCCTTGACCAGCCCGAAGTCCGCGACGTAGGCGCCAGCCCTCTTCGTCAAGCAGGATGTTTCCCGGCTTCAGGTCGCGGTGGACGATCCCGGCGCGGTGCATCGCGTCGAGCCCCGCGGCAACGTGCAGGGCCAGCCGCACCGCCGCCTCAAGATCAAGTCTGTCCCTCGCGCTCGATCTTCTCCGCAAGCGATGCCGCCTGCGATGAACTTCTGCGCCATGTATGGCACGCCCTCGTGCTCTCCCGCGTCCAGGACGGGAACTACGTGGCGGCTCTCGACCTTCGCCGCTGCGTCTGCCTCCCGTTTGAAGCGCCGGCGGAGCCTCGTCCTGCGGCTGCGAGCTCGGGCTCGACGAGCTTCAGCGCCACCGCCTCTCCCTCCGGGCCCGATGGCCCTGTAGACGTTACCCATGCCGCCCACGCCCAACGGGACCTCGATCCATGTACGGACCCACACGGGTGCCCGGCTTCGAGCTCGCCTACCGACTGTGGGCTGCGAGTCGAGCTCATTGCCTAGAACTCCCGCGGGGCACCTGGTGGACGCCCGATGGACTCGGCTTCAGCTCGAGCGGGCGGCCGTGGACGCCGGACGCCTCCTGCACGACGCGGTCCGGGCCCGGCGCGACGCCTCGGCCTCGGACGCCACCACCGGCAGGGCGACCTGGCTCGGGCGGAAGCGACCACTCGATGCGGCGGAACTCCGCTGCCGACTCGATGTAGGTGAGTGAGGCGATCGGCAGCATCGACGATTCGAGTGAACACGACGAGCAGCCACGATGCCCAGTACAGGCCGATCGCCTCGAGTGGGGTCAGGTCCAGCTTGAGCACGTTGGCCAGCACGTACAGGAGGCCGAACTCGCCCGAACGCGAGCACGCCGGTCATCCAGGGCGGCTGGTACTTGAGCAGCCACGAGTAGATCGTGGTGTCGAGCGACACGCCGAGCAGCAAGTAGACGCCGATCAGGACGATCCAGTCGGGCCGGCCGGTCGACGAGCGAGAGAATCAGTCCCGAGGATCGCCGGCCCGCACGATCGTCGCGACGCGGGTGTGGATGCGGCCTATCGGTGTCGGGCACATGGCATCCCCCTAGGCGATCTGCTCCGTCTTCCGTACCCGGCGCAGCTCGTGAGACCGTCTGCCGGGCCAGCCCCAGCTGCATCGCCAGCCGCGACGGGAAGGAGCGGTAGCGGAGGCCCTCGGCCCGGGCGACATCGCCGACGATAGCGCCGGGCGATGTACTTGAGCCCCGCGATCGTGTCCCCGTTGGGCACCACGGTGTTGGCTTGATGCCCATCATGCAAAGGCGCGAGTCATCGCGGTCCAGGGGCGGCACGCCGCAGTTCGTCTTCAGCCTGATCCGCTCGCGCTCGACCGGTACGCCGTAGGTCTGCGCCAGGCGGCGCAGCAGGGGCAGCGCGAGGGCGGACTTGACGAACCCGGTTCCGCAGACGATCCCGGTCAGGTCGAGCTCGGACTCGGAGCCGTCGTGGAGCTTCAGGCCGAGCGCGCAGCCCCGCCGGCCCCGGCCGGATCTCGGTGACCTCGCCGATCGCCTCCTCGAACCGCCCTCGCCCGCGCCCTGCGCGGACCTTCGCGGCCCAGTCCCCGCTCTCGGGCGCGGTGCCCCTGAGCGCCCTGCCGAGGAAGTCCACGCGCTGGTCGAAGGAGAGCCCCTGAAACGCGTCTATGCCGCTGCCGTCGAACAGGCAGCGGGGCACGTTCAGGTCCTGCTCGTCGGGCTCGGGGTTGCGGCGCAGGGCGATGCATTGCGCCCCGGCGTCGATCACGTTCACCCACTCGTTCACGGAGGCGATCCCCGACCCGAGCACGATGTAGCGCCCGCCCTGCGTGGTACTGCTTCGGCTCGTACGCCTGCACGATCCGGTCGGCCAACTCCGGGTCTGCTTGCGCGCCTCGCCGTAGACGCCCGGGAATGCCAGCGGGCCGTGGCCGAGCGCGACCATCACGTGCTTGGCGCGGCCGAGCAGCTTCGCGTCGTCGTCGTAGAGCGAGAAGTAGGGCGGCGGGCCGGGCTCGCGAACGATCCAGCCCACCTTCCTGCCGCCGAGGACTCGATGCTCGTAGCCGAGCTCGCCTCGCTCACGACGCGTGGCCTCGGTGAGGATCTCCGGGCACGCCGGGGTTGAACTTGCGGCCGACCGATCGAAGCAGCGGCGCGGGGTCGAGCCGCGAGTACGCGTCCAGCTGCGCGAAGGTCGGCCAGTCGGCCGGCAGGAAGTGGGACTCGGACTCCGAGCGCAGCACGGTCTGCCCGAGATTCCTGGCGAACTGCTGGTAGGTCCCGACCGGGTTCGTCTGCTCGCCGAAGATCCCGACCTGCTCGGGCCGGAAGCCGAGGTAGACGGCCGTCGTGTAGACGAGCAGCGCGCCGAAGCCGTCGCCGACAACCGCCAGCGAGACGTCGGCCGACGTGGGGCGACCACCGTTTGTCGGCGTTCGCGGTGTCATGCCACCTCGTACCCCGCCTCGCCGAGCAGGCCGAGGGCTTGCTGAACCTGATTCTCAGCCCGGCCGACAGCGTCCTTCGCGTCGTTGTATGCCCCCTCGTCCCCGGAGTCGCAGCGCCGAGGCCATTTCCCCGTAGGTAGGCGGCCGTGGCGTTCAGGGCGTCGATATCGCTGCGTTCGCCGGTTGCGCGGCCGGGCTCGACCTTCGAGCTTCGAGAGGGCTCCGGCCGCGCTCGAGTAAGCGCCGGCGATCTGGTCGAGAGAGGCGGCCTGAGCGTCGGGCGTCTTGGCGTCGCCGAGCTGCTTCGAGCTTGTCGCCACCGCCTTGTCGAGTTCGCCGATGGCTCTGTCGAGCGCTTCCGCGTATCCGGGTCCGGACCGAGCGCGAACGCCTGGGCCCCGTCGAGGCTGAGCGTCCCGGCGATCTGCTCGCACTCGTCCAGTGCAGAGCCCGAGGTTCCAGTCGGGGCCGTGCAGGCGAGCGTCGTGACGCCGGCGTGGTCGGGACGCGAACATGGTCAAGCTCCCTCTCGTAGCCCGTTGGCCGGAGATTCGAGTATCGGAGCGCCTGGAGGTCGCCTGAGCTTGAACGGCGTCGTCGCGCGGCGGGTGCCCGGTCGAGACACTGAACGAAGCCGGCGGGCAGCAGGAGGGGGCCGCGGCGTCCACCTGGCCGGCCGCCAGGCCCGCTTGCTCATGGCCTCGCGGGGCGAGGCTGAGTTCGCGTCTCGAATTTGATCCCAGGAATCGCTCACCGCGGCCTCGGCCCGGTCCCATCCGTCGGGGAACTCGAGGCCCGAGCGTGTCGCCGAGGTCGGTCTGGAGAACGAGGTGCGCCTCCTCGCCATCACCTCGAGCTGCCGAGCGCGAACCCGCCGACCCGAAGCGACGAGGGCGCGGCGCCGAGCACGGCGACCGCACGACGTCCCGAGCAGCCGCCCGATTCCGTCGGGCGCACCCTGGTTGGGGCTGGGGGTCTCGCCGCCGGCGACGGTCTCGCCGGGCCGTGCCCGCTCCGGCAGTCGCCCACGACCGGGGGCGGGGCGTCGTCTGGCCGAGCTTGGTGCCCGCAGCCGGCGATCGCTGTTTCGCCGGGGGCAGTGCGGGCCGGGCGCGGTCTCTCCAGGGGCGGTCGGCCGGGGGCGGTCGGGCCCGGCGGCGGCAGCCGCCGCCGGGCCGCCGCGGTGCGGCCGCCGCCGCCGGGGAGCGGCTGCGTTTCGCCCGCCGCCGGCCAGCGGCGTCCCGGCCCAGCTCCCCGGCGCTTCCAGTAACGCTCGGTCGGCTCCTTGGCCATCGCTCGCCGGATCACGTCCTCGAGGGCCGGCGACGCCTCCTGACATCGTCGGGGAGCTCCGGCGGCGGCTTCGAGAGGTGGGCGTATATCTTTGCCACCTCGGTCTCGCGCCCGTAGGGCGGCTGACCGGCAGAGTGCGTCATAGAGGACGGCGCCCAGCGCGTAGACGTCTGTGCGACGATCCAGGGTGCCCCCGTGGATCTGCTCGGGAGCGACGTAGTCGGGCGTCCCGACCCACTGGCCGGTTCTGGTCAGCGTCGCCGAGCCCTCCCCGCCCTTGGTCAGCCCGAAGTCGGTCAGGTAGACGTGCTCGCGCCCATTGCCGCGCCGCTCGATCAGGACGTTGCCGGCTTGACGTCCCGATGCACGAGTCCAAGCTCATGTGCGGCGTCGAGCGCCTCCCCGACCTGAGCCACGATCTGCGCGGCGCGCTCGGGCTCCAGCTTTCCTTCTGCGCAACAATGCTGCGCAGGTCGGAGCCCTCGACCAGCCGCATCGCGACGAACAGCTGCTCGTCAGCCTCGCCGGCGTCGAAGACCGGGATCACGTTGGGGTGGTCGATCGAGGCGGCGAGACGGGGCTCGCGCCTGAAGCGCTCCCGGAATCCCTCGTCCTCTCCGAGCTCCTCCGCGATCAGCTTCAGCGCCACCTGCTTGTCCAGGGCGATATGAGTGGCCCTGTAGACGACCCCCATGCCGCCCCGACCAATCTGCGCCTCGATCCGGTAGCCGCTGACAGTCGAGCCGGTCATGTACCTGGCCATGAAGCTCTTATATCGCCTCCTGCCCACCGATGCCAGCCGCGCATTTTTGGCGTCGACCAGCTGAACCGGGTCACGTCCCCCTCCGGCGCAAGCGCGCCGGGGCGTGATCCCCGCCGGACGAAGAGGACCGGCGCAGGCGCCGGCTCGCGATCTCCGATCGAACCGGTCCGAGGCCCTCCTGCTGCCACCGTTGTGACAGGCCTATCACCAGCAGACCCGCCCCAGCCGCCGCTTCCAAGATTCCCTCGCCGGGCTCGGAGACCAGTGGCTCGGCGGAGACGCCCGCATAGTTCTGCAGCAGCAGGCCGGTGTCGGCGAGCATTCGCGTCACCCTCGAGGTCTCATCAGTGGAGCCCGCGGTCCCGAGCAGCTTGAGTGACGCGCCAGTCGCGGCGGCGAGCCAGGCCCCAGCTCGAGCGCCGCCCAATCGTGCTCCGCGCCGCCGAACGGCACCACGATCGGCGCCTCCTTGCCGTGGGAGACGCCTGCTCGTCGGTGGCGACGAGGACCGCGACGTCACATGGCGCCTCGGTAGCACTGTGCCGATCTCGCCGCGAGGCACTCCCTCGCCGAGCAGCGGCCGGCGGCCGTCGGTCAGTACGAGGTCGACTCCCTCACGCTACGCGATGTGGCTGAGATCGTCGCCCGGGTCGGAGGAGATGAAGGCTACGGCCCGAGCCGCGATGCCACGCTCGATGAGCTCGTCGCGGGCCTCCTGGTCTCGCCCGTCGCCTCGCGAAGCAGCCTGTTCTCGGTTTGAAGGCCGCCCCGTACGGCCGCTGCGGCGCCTCGCGGTGGGCCACCAGGCGGGCAAGATCAGCTCTCGCGGCGGCGTGCGCGCTCGCAAGTGGCTCCGCCAAGTGCCAGGAGCTGCCCAGGCCCGCCTCCGGCTGCGGCGCGAGCAGGATCGAGCGTTCGGGGACCTCGAGGCTGGGGACTCCGTCTCCGATTCGCGCCGGGCCTCGTCAAGCTCCTCGCTCGAGCGGGGCGCCGAACTCGTTGCCGCGGATCGAGCAGCCGCAGAATCGGGCCGGCCATGAGTGTCGTGACCAGCGCCATGATCACCAGGGCGGCGAAGAGCGCCTCGGAGATCACCCCCTTCTCGAGGGCGATATTGAGGACGATCAGCTCGGTCAGGCCGCGGGTATTCATCAGTGTCCCGATCACGGCGGAAGCGCGCCACCCGAATCCCAGTGAACCGCGCCGTCAGCATCGCTCCCAGCAACTTGCCGCCGATCGCCACGCCGATCAACGCCACGGTCATCAGCCAGAGCTCGGGACGATCGAGCAGGCCGATGTTCGTCCGCAGCCCCGTGTAGGCGAAGAACAGCGGCAGCAGCAGGATGACGACGAAGTCCTCGATTCGGCCGGTTACGTCCTCGGTCAACTCGGCGTGGCGGGGCATCACCATGCCCATCACGAAGGCGCCGAAGATCAAGGCAATGCCGATCGTCTCGGTGGCGAAGGCGGAGAGCAGGACGCCCGCGAAGATCGCCGCGATCCAGCTCCCGGGCACCCGACCAGCCTCGTCGTATGCGTCAGAGACCCGGGCAATGAGCGGCCGGATCGCGAGGAACATCAGCAGGCAGAAAGCCACTGCGAGAAGGATCGTTTGCGCCACCTCGGTGGCCGAGCCCGCGACGGCCACGGCGAGCGCGACGGCGATCAGGAACCAGGCCGTGACGTCGTCGATCGCGGCGGCTGCCATGGTCAGCGCCCCGACGGGCCGTTTTAGCATGCGGCGCTCGACCAGGATGCGAGCGAGGACGGGGAAGGCCGTGATCGACATCGCCACCCCCATGAACAGCGCGAAGGCGACGAACTCCTGATCGGGCGCCACCAGGGCATAGGTGGGCACGGCGGCCGCCATCCCCAGCACCATCGGGAAGGCAACGCTCGCGTTCGAGATTGCAGCGGCCTGGCCGACGCGCCCCCTGAGCTGGCTGACGTCCAGCTCCAGTCCGACCAGGAACATGTAGAAGATCAGCCCCAGATTCGCCACGACGCCGATCAGGGGGATGATGTCCGTGGGAAGAGAAGGACCTGGAGGTCGGGCGCCAAGGCGCCGAGCACCGTGGGCCCGATGAGGATGCCCGCGAGGACCTCGCCCATCACCCGCGGCTGAGCGACCCTGACCGCGAGCGCTCCTAACAGTCGTGCCACGAGCATCACGACGGCGACCGCGATGAAGAATGCAGCCAGCGTTTCGCCGACCTCGCGCTGCTTCGCCGCGGTCAGGTGCTCGGGGGTGCCGTACCGTCCTTGGGTTTGAGGTCGAGATCGAGCTCGCGATCAGCCGCCGTACCGGTCAACAAGTACTCATCGCCGTCTAAACAGTTGATGGGTCCGGTTAGCTTGCCTTCCTGATACTTGAGCTTCCCCAGGGTGGTGTCCTCAGCGACCAGATCGATCGCAGTGTCGCCCTCGAGCTTGAAGCTGCCGCCGAGGCACTCAGACTGAGGCTCGGTCTTGTAATCCCCCGCGACCGAGTCGGGCACCTGCGGCTTCCGCGCTCCGGGTTCGGGAGGATCGTCTTTCTCGGTCGTCTCGAACCGATCTTCACCGATGGTGCCCGAGATGCTCGCGCCGTGGATCGTCGCGTCAAGCTCCTTGCTTCCACCCTGGACGCAGTCCACGTCACCGGTCAGCCTGCCGTCCCGGAACCTCAGCGCTCCGCCGAGACTCTCCTCGGGGTTTTCGAGGCTGACGAACTGTCCTGACTGCAGCAGGTTGAACCCTGATCCGAGGCACTCGTTTTCGGCGAGCTTGTAGCCACCCGCGATCGAAGGCTGAGCTTCCTCGTCGCCGCCCGCCGCGATGCTCAGCGAGACACCGGCGACGACGACCGCCGCGAGAAAGACGTAGAAGGCAAGGAGTCTGCGTCGAGGGAGCGCCGGCTGTGCCTCATCTGGCGCCACTGCGATCGGCGAGAGCCTAACCGTGATCCGTTATGCCTGCGCGTCCTCCGGCTAGTATGCGCTGGGGGCGATGGCGGAGCTCGTCTTCATATCCGGGCCGCTACGCGGCCGACACGTAAGCATCGAGATCGAGACTGTGGCGGGACGATCCGACGCGGACCTCGAACTGGAGGACGAAGAGGTCTCGCGCCGCCACGCCATCCTCCGTCCCACCGGGGGTGGCGGCATCGAGGTGGAGGATCTCGGGTCGACCAACGGCACCTGGGTCGACGGAGCCCGGATCTCCGCGCCGACTCTCGCCCCCCCGGGCACGATACTTCGGCTCGGCACCAGTGAGGCCAAGGTGAGCGCCGAGAGCGTCAGGGACGCCGCGACGCGCGTTGCCCACGACGTCGACCGACAAGCCTCCGAGCCGCGGGCGCCGGACTAGATGATCACCTGCACGGTGCCGCCGTCGACGCTCCACGCGGCGCCGGCGACGTAGGAGGCGCGCTCCGAGCACAGGAAGACGATTGCGTCGGCGATCTCCTCCACCTCGGCCAGGCGGCCGATCGGGCGCTTGGCGCCGGCGGCCTCCAGCGCCTCGGTGCGGCTTTGATGGCCTGCGGCCCGCTTCGACTGGTCGAGCAGGCCGCCCTCCGCCATCCACAGCTCGGACTTGGTCGGCCCCGGGCAGACGGCGTTGACCAGTACGCCGTCGCCGGCGTAGCGGTCGGCGAACAGGCGCGACAGCGAGAGCTCCGCGGCCTTCGCCACCGAGTATTCCGGCATCAGCGCGGAGGGCCGTTTGGCCGCCGTCGAGCTGACGTTGACGATCCTCCCCCAGCCGCGCTCGGCCATGGATGGGGCCGTCGCGCGCATCGCGCGCAGCGGCGCCATCACGTTCAGCTCCCAGGCCTGCTGCCAGTCTTCGTCCGGCACCTCGTCGAGGGGGCGCCACCTGGCCGTGCCGGCGTTGTTCACGAGAACGTCGAGCTGGCCGAAGCTGGCCGTGGCGGCGGCGACGATTCGCTCGCCGGCGTCCGGCGCGGTTACGTCGAGGGCCAGCGGCTCGGCCTTGCCGCCGGCGAGCCCGCACTCGCGCGCGGCCTCGGCGAGCGAGTTGGCGGAGCGGGCCACCAGCAGGACGCTGGCGCCCTCGGCGCAAAGCCTTCTGGCGACCTCGCGGCCGATTCCGCGACTGGCGCCGGTGATCGCGCAGGCCTTGCCGTCGAGCCCCAGGTCCACGTCAGACCAGCTCGACCCGGTCCTCGATCGACACCGCTGTCTCGTGGCTCAAGGCCCTGTGGACCGGGCACTTTCCCGCGATCACCCTGAGGCGCTCGAGCTGGTCCTCGGCAAGCTCCTTCGGCAGTCGCAGGATGACCACGAACGACTGCGGCACGCTGGAGGAGCCGTACTCCATCTCCACCTCGACCTCCACCTCGCCCAGCTCCCAGCCCTTGCGCCCCGCGTACATCTCCATGGTGATCGCGGTACAAGCGGCGAGTGTGGCGGCGAGGGTGCGGGTGGGGGAGGGGCCCTGGTTGGCGCCGCCAGACTCCTCCGGCTCGTCGATCACCAGGCGGTGGCCCCCCTGGATCTCGACGTCGTGGGTGTACCCCTGGCGGCGGCGAGCGGTCGCCCTAACCATCGTCGCTCTCCTTGTCGCGACCCTGGAACAGCTCCGGATCGCTGACGTCCGCGAAGCGCGCCATCGCGAAGGCCAGGTCGGAGGCCCGGTTCAGGAAGCGCAATACCGCCTCCGAGGCAAGTCCGTCCGTTTGCTTCAGCGCCACGGCGCGGCGCTCCGCGCGGCGGATCGTCGCCCGGGCGAAGTCGAGCTGCGCGGAGAGGGTGGTGCCGCCGGGGAGCACGAACTTCGGCGGCAGGTCGACCCGCTCCATGTAGCGGTCGATGATCGGCTCGAGGGCCTCGGCCATCGCGTCGGTTACCCGGCTGACCTCGTCCTCCAGGCGCCCGGCCGCCTCCGGCGCGGTTGCCAGCTCGGCGCCGGCCACGAAGAGTTGCCGTTGCAGTCCCACCAGATCGGCGGCCAGCTCCGCGTCCTCGGGGCCGCAGAGCGAGCGGGCGACGCCGAGGGCGGCGCCGGCCTCGTCCAGAGCGCCGTATGCCTCCGTGCGGGCGTCGGTCTTGGCAACCCTGCCGCCGTACCAGAGGGAGGTCGTGCCGTCGTCACCTTTGCGCGTGTAGATCTTCATCAGCTCAATGGATTGAACACCACTCCCGTCAGGACCTTCGGAAAGAAGTAGGTGGACTTGGGCGGCATCGTCTCGCCGTGCGCAGCGACCTCGCGGACCTGCTCGACCGGGGTGGGTCGAAGCAGAAAGGCGGCCTGACAGGCGCCCTCGTCGAGCAGGCGGAGCGCTTCGGCGACCTCCTTCGCATAGCCGAGCCCGCGCTTGGCAGCGATGTCGGTGTCCGACATCCCCAGCGTGCGCTTGAGGATCAGCTCCTCGAGGATCACCGTGTCGAGCCGCCGGTATGCCTCTGAGCGGCCGCCGAGCGCCTCGTCGACCGCCGCCGTGTCCTTGAGCCGGAGGCGGAGGCCGCGCCCCGGCTGGGCGTCGATGTAGCCGAAGACCCCGGTGCCGTCGCGGCCGGTGGGATCGAGGTCGTCTCTCGGCCACCTCCTCGATCTCGAAATGCTCTCGGACTCCTCCGGCAAGCCGCTCCTGAGCGGCGGAGTCGAGGTCGCTGAGCAGGCGGTGCGTGCCGAAGATCGTCAGGCCGGGGTCCTGAAGCGAGACCAGGCACATGAGCGTGTAGCGATGCGGCCCCTCGCCGCCGATCTGGTCCGCATACGTGCGGGCGGTCTCGTAGCGGTGGTGACCGTCGGCGATCAGCAGCTCGCCGTCGGCCAGCTCCGCGGCGAGCGCCTCGTGGACGGCGGGATCGGCGACGCGCCAGATGCGATGCACCGTGCCGTCGGGGTCGGCGACCTCGCCCCAGGGGTCGCCGCCCAGGTGCGGCTCGATGTGCCGCCAGGCGTCTCCGGGGTGAAGGGCGAAGATCGGCGACAGGTTGTGGCGGGTGGCCTCGGTGAGCCGCAGGCGGTCCTCCTTGGGGCCGGGCTGGGTGCGCTCGTGGGGGCGGACGAGCCCGGCGCCGTACTCGGTGACGCGCACCCGGGCGAGGAACCCGCGCCGCGTGCGCGGGCTGCCATCGGGCCCGCGGTAGTCCTGGGTTAGCGCCCAGATCGCCGGCTCGCGATCGGCCGTGAGCACGCCCTGGAGGGTCCAGGCCTCGAGCGTCTCGTCGGCGTGCTCGTACGGGTCGCGGCCGGCCGGCGCCTGCGGCAGGTCGATCTCCACCACGTTCAACGGCGACCGGGCGAGCAGCTCGGCCCGCTGCCTGGGATCGATGACGTCATAGGGCGGGGCGGTGACGTCGGCGAGCGAGGAGATCGCGCTCAGGTTGTAGTGCAGGGCTTGGAGTGGCCGGACCTCCGCCATCGCGGCGGAACCCTAACTGCCACCGGGCGCTTACCTGCTTGAGTCGGGGTGCCGGGATTTGAACCCGGGATCTCACGCCCCCAAAGCGTGCGCGATACCAGACTTCGCTACACCCCGTGTACGCAGCCGAGTCTAGCCTGAGCCTTCCCAGGTCCACAAGCCAGGGCCAGTACCCCCGGGAGGACTCGAACCTCCGACCTGCTGCTTAGAAGGCAGCCGCTCTAATCCAGCTGAGCTACGGGGGCCTCGTCTGCAGGATAGGTGGAATACCCGACCGCAGACTCGCTCTTGCACCCGCTGCACGCGCTAGATTGGATCAAGCCTGGTGAGCGTAGCTCAGCTGGTAGAGCTCCTGGTTGTGGTCCAGGTGGTCGCGGGTTCGAGTCCCGTCGCTCACCCCTTACGAAGCCCCCGCTAACGCCTGGAATCCTTGTGCGGCGGAGATCAGGCCGGACGCGGGCCCGTGGTCCTAATAGGGTCCCGTTTCCTCGGCAGGACGGGGGCGGTGACGCCCTGATGATCCGCTAGCGCGTGAGGTCGAAGTGGAGCCTCTGCGTGTTCCTGTTCAGGTCGTGGAACCAGCACCTTGCACCGCGAGCCCCTTGAAGTCGTGGGTGCCCCAGAAGACTTTGAGCCGGTTGTCGTCAGGCCCGATCTTGCCACGGGCGCGGAGGTTGCCGAATCCGCCGATCTTGCCGTTGAGACGAACGTGGGCGCGGCACCTTGCCATTTGGGCGTGTCGTGAACTTCGCACCTAACCCGGTCGCGACCGACCTGGTCGCGGCGGGCTTGAGGATCGAAGAGCTTGTCCTTGAACCGGAACGTGTTTGGCCCCGTCCGCTTAGCGGATGTTTCCTTAGCGATCACGTTGAAGTGGTGATCGAACGATGCGGAGGTGGGAGCCACGAGAAGGGCGGCGCCGAGCGCAGCGAGAGCTCCGAGAACAACGACCTTGCGCATGGATGCCTCCCTTTTGCGATGGAGCAACTTCATCGGCGACCCTATCCGGAAACGAGCGGTGAAGCTCTCGACGTTCTCCTGCGACATCGCCCGCGCAGTATCACGCGCGAAGGACAGTGCGAGGAGCTACCGAGTGCCTTCTATGAGTCGACCAGCACCCTTCGACGGCTCTCGCCGTCTGGCTCGGGACGTCGGCATGACCAAGCCCAAAGCCACAGAGCCGACTGCTCTCCGTCTGATGCGGGCAGCTCACCGATGCGCTCCTCGATCAGCTCGAGGGACGCGCCCTCGCGAGTCCAGCGCATGATCTCGTCTCGCATGTCTGGCATGAGACAGCCTCCTGGGTCGGAACTAAGTCCGCGCCCCGGTCGTGCCCCTTCCTCGTGCCGGACTACGGCGAACTACAGACGTTAGCGCGACTGGGGACCGACCCCTTTGGCGAGTTTCGATCTAGGCCCGCCGAGGCCGGGTTTGGGGGCTATGACGTCTCCTGCGACATCGCCCGCGCAGTATCTCGCCACGAGGTGCTGTGGGGGAGCGCGAGGGGAGAGGGGTTGCCCCTTCGCCGGTCGAAACGGTGGCCGGAGGGCGCGGGCCTCGAATAGATATTTCACCGCTCAACCTTCCAACTCAAGGAGGATTCCCGATGACTGACAAGACCACGCCCGAGCGCTACAAAGCCGCGAGGACTACACCGTCGAGGAGGAGCTTGCGGTCGCTCCAAGCCCAGCCTCAGGAAAGCCCACCAAAAGCGGGGTTTTGTTCTTGGCCTGCGCTGGCGAGAACCCGTGATACGGTCGCATGACGTCCTTGTGAGTGACCGCTTGGGCGGTAGGTGGTCACACGGGGCGTGACGCGACGTCCACATCCCAAACGCCCGAAGAGGAGGACAGGATGTCCGCCGATCCGAAATCGCCGACCACCGCGCCAGCTGAGCCGCCGAGCGGCGTGGCCGCGCGCGCCGCCCACTGGAGCGCCGAGCACCGAAAGCTCGCGATCTGGGGATGGATCGCCTTCGTCGTCATCGCCGTGATGGCCGGCAACGCCGTCGGCAAAGACGAGATCCACGGCGCCGACGCGTTTAACGGCGAGGCTCGCGACGCCGAGCAGGTGCTCTACGACGCCGGGATGAGGCCCAATGACGAGGTCGTCTTCGTCCAGAGCGAGTCGCTGACGATCGAGGATCCGGAGTTCCGGGCCGACGGTCGAACAGGCGGTCGAGGAGCTGTCCGGCGCCCAGTACGTGGAGAACGTCGAGTCGCCGCTGAACGGCAAGGGATCGGTGTCCGAGGACGGCCGGACGGTGCTGATCGACTTCGAGATCACCGGGGACGATCTCGAGGCTCGGGATCGGCTCGAGCCGGCCGAGGACGCGGTCGCTGCGGTCGCGGCCGACCACCCCGACCTGCTGGTGGAGCAGTTCGGAAACGTCAGTGCCAACAAGGAGCTGAACGAGACCTTCTCCAGCGACCTCGCGCAGGCGGAGCTGATCTCGCTTCCGTTGACGCTGTTGATCCTGGTGATCGCCTTCGGCTCGCTGGTGGCGGCAGGCGTGCCGCTGCTGCTCGCGATCTCCTGCGTGATGGCGGCGCTGGCGCTGGTCGCGCTTCCCAGCCAGCTCTCCCCGGTCGACAGCAACGTCCAGTCGGTGATCCTGCTGATCGGGCTGGCGGTCGGCGTCGACTACTCGCTGTTCTACATCCGCCGCGAGCGTGAGGAGCGTGCTGCCGGGCGTGAGCCTCGAGAAGCCCTTGACATCACCGCCGCGACGTCCGGCCGCGCCGTGCTGATCTCCGGCCTGACCGTGATCGTTGCGATGGCCGGCATGTTCTTCAGCGGCGACAAGACGTTCTTCTCCTTCGCAGAGGGGACGATCCTCGTCGTCGGGCTCGCGATGTTCGCCTCCCTCACGGTGCTGCCGGCGCTGCTCGCCTGGCTCGGAGACCGGATCGACAAGGGCCGGATCCCGTTCCTCGCGCGGCGTCAATCGACCGGGGAATCCCGGTTCTGGTCGCCGATCATCGAGCGCGTGATGCGCAGGCCGCGGTTGTCGCTCGCGATCGCCGGCGGCGCTCTGATCCTGCTGGCGATCCCGGCGCTGAGCTTGAAGATGGTGGTCTCGAGCACCGACGACTTGCCGCAGGACCTGGGCGTGGTGAAGACCTACAACTTGGTCCGGGACGCCTTCCCTGCCGAGGGCGTGACCGCCGACGTCGTGGTCGAGGCGGACGACGTTCGCAGCGGCCAGGCGGCGGTGGGAATCGACCTGCTGGTGCGCCGAGCGGAGTCCTCCGACAAGGTCCTCCCGGGGACGGAGATCACCTACAACGACGACGGCACCGTGGCTCTGGTCGCGATCCCGACCGTCGGCAGCGGGAGCAATGCCGCGTCCGCGGACGCCCTGGATGAGATCCGCGATGAGATCATCCCCGCCTCGATCGGCAGGATCGAGGGCGTGACCGTCAACGTCAGCGGCCCGGCCGCGCAGTCGCAGGACTTCCGAGACCAGCTCGTCGACCGGCTGCCGCTGATCTTCGCCTTCGTGTTCGCACTCGCCTTCCTGCTGATGCTGGTCACTTTCCGCTCGATCGTGATCCCGATCAAGGCGATCATTCTCAACCTGCTCTCGATCGGCGCGGCATACGGCGTCCTGGTCCTGGTGTTCCAGGACGGCCACGGCGAGTCGCTGCTCGACTTCACCTCGAACGGCGGGGTTACGTCCTGGCTGCCGCTGTTCCTGTTCGTGATCCTGTTCGGCCTCTCAATGGACTACCACGTGTTCATCCTCTCCCGGGTGCGCGAGCTCTGGCGGGGAGGGATGAGCACCGACGAGGCCGTCAAGCACGGGATCTCGGCGACGGCCGGGACCGTCACCAGCGCGGCGGCGGTGATGGTGTTCGTATTTGCGGTCTTCATCACCCTGACCTTCCTCGACTTCAAGGAGATGGGCGTCGGCCTCGCGGTGGCGGTGCTGATCGACGCGACGATCGTCCGCGGCGTGCTGCTGCCGGCGTCGATGAAGATCCTCGGCGATTGGAACTGGTACCTGCCGAAGTGGCTCGAGTGGATGCCGCAGGTCCATGAGCCCGAGTTCGCCCCGTCGTCGAAGCCGCCGGAGCCCGAGCCGACAGATGAGCCTGGCGACGGCGACGAGCCGGAGCCCGAGCCGGCCCCGGCCTAACGGCGGTCCCATGGGTACTTCCGAGGCGGAGGCCGAGTTTGGCTACGGAGTCCACCTCGTAGCACACGCGGAGTGAGGCGAGGATCGAGCAGGCGCAGGATCGTGCGCCGGCGCGTCGCGGCCTCCTCGATCGCAGCCCCCACCACGGGATCATTCGCGGCGGCCTGGAGAGCGATCCGCTCGGTCAGGCGCATCGGCCGTCCGGTGGAGTAGTCCGCGATCTGCATGTGGTGAGGACCGAGGTGACGCACGAAGGCGCGGCGGTAGCGCTCGAGCGCTACATCGAGGTCGCCGTGGTCCAGCAGCGCTGAGCGGGTCTCATCCACGAGCCATTCAGCGCTCTGGAATGCCCAGCCGCAGCCGACGCCGAAGAGGGGATCGGTGCGAGCGCGGCATCGCCGATGAAAGCAACTCCTGGCTGGTTTGCGAGACGCATCTTGTTCGGCATCTCGAGCTTGGCGATCAGCTTCGACACGCGCTCGGCGCCGGCAATCTGGGGGCCGTCGGGGAGCTCTCCGACCATTCGGCCGTAGGCGGCCTCGGGATCGGCGAAACTCGGACAGCCGCCTCTTGTGGGGGACAGCCCCGATCAAGGTGATCTCGTCCTCGTTGGGAAAGACGGCGGCGCAGTCCGGATCGAGCAGCCAGATGCGGGCCTCGCTCTTCGGCGAGCGCACCCCACGCCAGTAGGCGAAGTAGACGAAGCGGTTGTGTGGGCGCACCCGGGCGGGAGCCGCGCCAGCCGAGCGATCGTCGAGTCGCGCCCGTCGGCGGCCACGGTGAGCGTCGCGGCGAGCGTGCGGCGCTTGTGGTTCGGGCTCTCCACCTCGACGCCGTCCACCCGACCCCGATCGCCGAGCAGGCGAACTACCGTCTGGCCGGGGAGGTGCTCGACGCCGGGCGTTTCGACCGCAAGCTCGCGCAAGATCGGGTCGAGGCTGCGACGGGTGATTCCGTACCCAGGGGGCGCGTCGGCAGGAAACCGCAACCAACCCCCGTACGGCGTCCAGGCGGCCGCCCTGCTCCGCACCGCCCCCGCTCGCTCGAGTAGCGGGGCCAATCCGAGCCGCTCGATCGTCGGCACGGCGCTGGACTGGATCTGGTGCGTGCAGGCGACCTTGTAGGCGGCGGGATCGGACGCCGCTCGACCAAGGCAACCCGTGCCCCGGCAAGCGCAAACAGACGCGCGGCCGTGCAGCCCGCGATGCTCGCGCCGGCTATCGACGACGTCGAACCCGGACCGGGTGGCCATGGCGCTTGGGAGCTTAAGGGCGGGCGATCGGTCCGCCCCGAGCGGAGCCTCAGCGGTGGCCAACCGGGATCTGCGACGCGGGGATAGCCTTCGCCCGATGAGGTGGCGCCGCGTGAAGAAGCCGCGCGATGTGATCGACCAACGGGGGGCCAGCCCGGCTGGCGGCCGTCGCGGCGGCGGCATGGGGCTGCCGGTACCGGGGGGCTCGCGCTCCCCGGGGGGCTGGGGATCGTGGGCGTGATCGTCTACATCGCGATCCAGGTGTTCTTCAGCGGAGACGGAGGAGGCTTCAGCGTCCCAACCGGCTTTGGCCCCGGCGTGGAGGCGCCCGGCCAGCCGACGCCGCAGGGGATTCCGCCGGCGCAGGACCCGCAGCGGCAGATCAAGGAGTTCTCGACCTACGTGTTCACTGACACCCAGAGCACGTGGGAGAGGACCTTCGGGCGGGATGGAGAGCCATACGATCGCGCCCAGCTGGTCCTCTACAGCGACGCCGTCAACACCGACGGCTGCGGCAGCGCCACCTCGGCCGTGGGCCCCTTCTACTGTCCCGCCGATCAGCGGGTCTATCTCGACCTGAGCTTCTACGAGGAGATGGCCAACCAGCTCGAGGCGCCGGGCGACTTCGCCTGGGCCTACGTGATCGCCCACGAGATGGGCCACCACGTGCAACAGGAAACCGGCATCAGCGCCGAGGTCGAACGGCTCGGCCGCGAGAACCCGGACGATGCCAACGAGCTCTCAGTGCGCCTCGAGCTGCAGGCCGACTGCTACGCCGGTGTCTGGGCCAACACGGTCTTCCAGCAGGGCGACCTCCAGGGGGGCGACCTGGACGAAGCGTTCACAGCCACCGAGGCCATCGGCGACGATCGCCTTCAGGAGCAGGCTACGGGGCGCATCGACCCGGACAGCTTCACGCACGGCACCTCCGAGCAGCGCCGCAGCTGGTTCACCACTGGTTATCGCGGCGGTGACCCCGCCGCCTGCGACACCTTCTCGGTCGACGAACTCTGAGTCGAGGCGACTCGGCGCCGCGCTCGCACCCGGGTGGTAGGTTTCAGTTCGATGGGGGCCGGTAGGAGGACCGCGGCTCTGGGAGGTGTGCTGATTGCGCTGGCCTTGCCATGCGCTGCGCTGGCGGCCTTTCCGGGAGCCGACCCGACCGAGAGCCCCCGGGTCAACACCCCGAACGATCCCGGCTTCGACCGCTGCGAGGCCGACGACCCCGACACCCCTCCGGCGGACTGCGACAGCTACTTCGAGGAGCAGTTCGGGTCGTTCGGTTTCCGCCCCGACACGGCGCAGGAGGCGCCCGGCGTGGAGACCCAGTACGACAACTGCGCCCAGCTCGACCAGCAGGGCCGAGACGCCAACGTCGACGCCGGGGACCCCCAGTGCTCGCAGATCTCGGGGGTCCGGGCGGACACCGCGTGGAAGTACTCATCCGGGAACCCCAACGTGTCGGTTGCGATCCTCGACACCGGCATCCGCTGGCAGAGCACCGAGCTGGTGGACAAGGTCCGCCTCAACCAGGGTGAGCTGCCGCTGCCCCAGCACGCCAACGGTTCCGACTGCGCCGCCTACAACTGCAACGGCGACGGCGCAGTTCAACGTCCAGGACTACGCCGACGACCCGCGCGTGTCGGTGAGCGCCGGCGACGACACCTCGGACACCGGATCGAACGCCGACGCCATCCTCGACCCCTCGGACCTGATCGCCACCTTCTCCAACGGAAGCGACGGTGACGCCAACGGCTACGTCGACGACATCGCCGGCTGGGACTTCTTCGACAACGACAACGATCCCTACGACGCATCGAGTTGCTGCAGCGCTGGAGGCCACGGGACGGGGCGGGCCCTGGAGGCGCTGGCCAAGACCAACAACGCGGCCGGCGAGACGGGACTGTGCCCGAAATGCCAGCTGATGCCGCTGCGGATCTGGGACACGTTCGTAACGCCCACCGATAACTGGGCACTCGCCGTCACCTACGCCGCCGACAACGGCGCGAGCGTGGCGGAGGGCGCGATCGGCGGCCTCACCAATACGCAATTCGCGCGCAGCGCCGTGACGTACGCGGACAGCAAGGGCATGGCGCTGATGCTCGTCTCGAGCGACATCAACAGCGCCAACCACAACTACCCCACCAACTACAACGAGGCCGTCTACGTCGCCGGCTCGTTCCCCGACACCGCGCCCAACAACACCTGCACCGGCCCGGGCGGCTTGCCGGGGCTCGGGGACGTGTTTCCCGACCCGCCGCAGGAATTCGTGGAGGGCTGCGGGCAGCTCCTGGCGAGCTTGGGCACCATCGGCGTCACCCCGACCGCGCAGCCGTTCACGACGAGCTTCTTCCGCAACTCCAACCTGACCCAGTACGGAGGCAAGGCCGACATCGTCCTGATGGGCACGACGGGCTCCGAGAACACCGGCCAGGCGGCGGGGGTCGCGGGGCTCTTGGAGTCGTACGCGCGCACCACCTTCGCGGGCACCGGGCTGCCGGCCGGGCTCCGCGGCAACGAGACCCGCCAGCTCCTGACGATGACCGCCGAGGACGTTCTGCCCGGAAACACGGGCTCGATCGGCCCGCCGGACAAGGCGAACCCGGGCTGGGACTCGCACTTCGGCTACGGCAGGGTCAACATGGCGGCGGCGATGGCCCGCATCCACCTGAAGCCGGGCCAGCCGATCCCCGCGGGCTGGCCCTGCGGAACCCGGCGCACCTGCATCCCGCCCGAGGCCCAGATCGACGCGCCGGATTGGTTCTCGCCGATCGACGTCGGCCGGGTGCCCGCGTCCGGACTCCAGATCCGAGGCCGCACTGCCGCCCCGCACGAGGGTGACGTGGGAGCTTGGACGGTCCAGTACGCGTGTGGCCAGGACGCCACGGACTCGAGCTTCCAGAACGTTCCGGGCGCGAACGGGACCGGCCCCGTCAACGGGGTGCTCGGAACGCTCTCGAAGTCGCTGCTCACCAACATCGCCGACCAGTGCGACGGTGAGGTGGTCAACGACGCAGGGCGGCCCGCCGGCGCCGCCGCGGACGGCGCCTGGCCCGTCGATCCCTATCCGAACCCCGACCCCGAGCGCCACGCTTTCCAGATCCGCCTCACCGTCCGCGAGGCGGCCACACCCGGCGAACTTCGGCCGCTACCGCAAGACGCTCTTCGCCTATCGCGACGACGGCAATCTCGCCGGCTGGCCGAAGCCAATCGGTCCGGACGCCTCGGCCGCCGGGCACATCACCGGCTCAGGCGGCGAGAGCTCTCCCCGCCTCTACGACCTCGACGGCGACAACAAGCTGGACGTCCTCCAGGCCACCTCGAGCGGCGAGCTCTACGCGCTCCACTTCGACGGCACCCCGGTGCAGAGCTTCAACGGCGGGAACCCGGTGAGGACCGACCGAATGCAAGTGTCCCGGAACCATCCCGTCCCCGCGTCGCTGCCGATTCCGCGCGAATCGCTTCGCGTTCCAGCGATCGGCGACATCAACAACGACCGCGAGGCGGAGATCGTCGCCACGGCGGGAGAGCGCGTCTACGCCTGGAACCTGGACGGCTCGCGGGTGGCCGGATTCCCCGTGCGCGTCAACCCGGCCTTCTCCGATCCCTGCAACCCGGGCGCTCCCCACCCCTGCTTCGACGCCGCCGACCGCCAGCTCACCGAACAGAACCACCTCAAGCGCGGCTTCATCGGCTCGCCGACGCTCGCTCGATCTGACCGGCGACCGGCGCCTCGACATCGTCGCCGGGGCGCTCGACCAGCACCTCTACGCCTGGGACGGCAGCGGCGACTCGCTGCCCGGGTTCCCCGTGAAGCTGTCGACGCCCGGCGCGCCCGGCGCGGAGATCGTCACCTCGCCGGCGCTCGCCGAGCTCGACGGGCAGCACCCGCGCGAGGTGATCGTGGCCACGAACGAGGTCGTGCCCGGCGACCCCCATTTGCCGGGCAGCATCTTCGACATCCTCAACGCCTTCGTCGGCTCGGCCACCGGCTCCAACCCGGTGTACGCGGTGGACGGCGATGGCGACATCGTCAACGGCTGGCCGGTCGACGTCGGCGTGCTGGCCGGCGACCTCTTGCCGCTTGTCCTTCCAGGGAGCGACGCCGCGGTCCTGGACGTGGACGGCGACGGGAACGACGAGGTCGCCGTGTCGGCGGCGCACCTCCCTTGCCGGACAGGGACCGAAGCTCGTCGACGGCGACGGCTCGACGATCCGCACCTTCCAGAACGCGGCCGCGAACTGCCCCGATCAGGGCGCCGTGGTCAACCTCGCCGACTACCCGTCCGTCGGCGACCTCTTGGGGGACGGCACGCCTGACATCCTCAAGGGGGGCTGACCTTGAACGGCGTCGCGAACCTCCTCGCCGTGAATCAGAACCTCCCCTTCTGCCACGTCGAGCAGGCCTGGAACGCCAACACGGGAGCAGCCCTCCCCGGCTACCCGCGTGCCACCGACGACTTCCAGCTCCTCTCGCAGGCCTCGGTGGCCCGGGTCGCGGGAAGCGGGCCGCAGCGTCAGGCACTCGTGGGCACGGGCATGTACCAGGTCCACGCCTACGGCCCCACCGGGTTGGAGGCGCCGGGCTGGCCCAAGTTCACGGGCGGGTGGACCCAGTCGACGCCCGCGGTGGGCGACGCGGACGGCGACGGAAAACTCGATGTCGCCGCGCTGACCCGCGAGGGCTGGTCGTTCCTGTGGAAGACCGCCGGTCCCCGCCTGCGGCAGCTCCAACAACCAGTGGTGGACCTTCCACCACGACGAGCACGGCAGCGCCAACTACCGGCGGCGACGGGCGCCCGCCGGGCACGCCCAGGAGCCTGACGGCCAGGCGCAACGCCGCGGGGTCGGTGACCGTGAGCTGGAAGCAGCCGGGCGACGACTGGCTCTGCGGCGGCCACAGCGGCCGGGCCGTCTACCAGGTGCTCGTCTCCAACGACCCGATCGACCACCCAAGCGACGGCAGGGTGGTCGCCACCACGACCGCATCCGGCGCTGCCGGGCAGACGGTCTCCAGGACTTTCAGCCGCGCCCAGATCGGACCCGCCCGGCACGTTGCGGTGCTCTACCGCGACGACGCGGGCAACTGGGGGCTGTTGCGGAGCGCGCCCATCCCCGGCTAGCCCAGATCACATCGCTGGTCGAATTTCGACGCCATGCGCGTCGCAACTCGACCAGTGACGAATGGCATCGCCGGACCGCGCCGCACGGTCAAGGGGCTGGCAGGATGGATCGATGCGCCGCCTGCTGCTGCTCGGATCGACAGTCGTCTTCCTCGACGTCGTCTTCTACGCGGCGATCACCCCGCTGCTCCCCGAGTATGTCGACGACCTGGGGCTTTCCAAGGCGGCCGCCGGCGTGCTGTCCGCGGCCTACGCGGCTGGCACCCTGGCCGCCTCGTTGCCGGCGGGGCTCATGGCGGCGCGGGTCGGCCCGCGTCGCACGCTGGTGTGCGGGCTGCTGCTGCTCGGCCTGGCGAGCCTCGTCTTCGGCTTCGGGCGCGACGTGGTGCTGCTCGACGCCGCCCGCTTCGTCCAGGGAGTGGCGGGTGCGCTGGCCTGGGCCGGAGCGCTGACCTGGCTGATCCTGGCCACCCCGGAGAACCGGCGCGGCTCCGTGATCGGAGACGTCCTCGGCATCGCGATCGCGGGAGCCCTGCTCGGTCCGGTCATCGGAGCGCTCGCGGCGGAGGTCGGAACCGAGCCCGTCTTCTCGTCGGTCCTGGTGTTGACGGTGGCGCTGTCGCTCGCGGCCCTGCGCATACCCGAGCCGGAGCGGGGCGAGCAGCATCGCCTGCGCGAGGTGGGAGAAGCGATCATCAGCCCCTCGGTGCTGCGCGCCACCTGGTACGTGGCGGCGCCCTCTGCCATGTTCGGCGTGATCGAGGTGCTGATCCCGCTGAGGATCGACGCGCTTCGGTGGCGGCGCCGGCCTGGTCGCCGCCGGCTTCATGGTGGGAGCCGGGCTCGAGGCGATGCTCGCGCCGCTGGTCGGTCGGCTCTCCGACCGGGTCGGCAGGATTCGTCCGTACACGACGGGGATGCTGATCTGCGCCGCTGCGATCGCTCTCGTCCCCGCGGCCGAGGGGCTCGGCGTGATCCTGGCCGTCCTGATTGCCAGCTCCCTGGGGGCGGGCCTCTGCTTCGCGCCGGCGCTGGCGATGCTGAGCGACTCCGCCGACGCCACCGGTCTGCACCAGGGGCTTGCCGCCGGGCTGATCAACGTGGCGTGGGCGTCAGGGCAGGTGATCGGCGGCGTGGGCGGCGGCGCTGCGGCCAGTGGGGCGGGGGACGCGCTGCCCTGCCTGCTCGCGGCGGCGCTGCTGCTGGCCACCGTCGCGGCGGCTCGATTGGCTACGGCTCCTGGAGGACGGACAGGATGTTGCCGGCCGGATCCTTGAACCAGGCGATCGACGGCCCATTGCCGCGTGCGATCCCCTTCTCGTCCTGCTCGAAGCCGTCGTAGCGCTCGAAGCTCACGCCACGCGCCGCCAGCTCGTCGACGGCCTGGTCGATGTCGTCCACCGGGAAGTTGAGGATCGTGTAGGTGGCCGGCGTGAAGTCCGGCTTCTGGTAGACCAGCGTGCCCCGATCGCCGGCGATGTCCAGCGATATGAGGCCGTTCTCCTCGGACAGCATCGACGTGTTGAGCCCGAGCGTCTCGCCATAGAACTCCCGGGCCTTCCCGATGTCGTCGACGGCGAAGCCGCTGTATGCCTTGGTGTTCGCGAACATGGCTAGCTCCTCTCCTGGTCGTATTCGTCGTGCAGACGCCACCACTGATAGGGCTGGTTCATTGAGCTCTGCCTTTTGTGGTTGAGACCGGCTGAAGTCCCAGAACTAATCGGTCGCGGATCGCGACCCGCCCTCGCCGGCCGCGTCAGTCCAGCCGCTCGGGCATGCCGAAGCGCTCGAAGAAATCCACGAACCTCTCGTGAACGATCGGTTCCTCCGGCCAGCGCCGGTAGGCGTCGAGGTCGCGAGAGTCCGTCGCCCGGCAGATGAATGCGGTGACGTCGCTGATCGACCGATCACGGATGGTGAGCACGTTGAGCGCGAACGGGAGGTGGGTCCCTTCCGCCTCATCCCAGCAGTAGAAGGCGAGCGCCGGCTGACCGTTGGCGGGGACGTAGACGTGGCGCCAGCGCCAGTCGCCGGTCAGCGGTCCGACGCCGAGGAACTTGGTCAGCTGCTCGTGGCCCTTGTGCCAGCTCGGGGCCGGAGGCATCGAGAAGCAGGCGTCGTCGGTCAGCATGGCGACGACCGCGTCGATGTCGCCTCGGTCCCACGCGTCCACGTAGCCCTGAACGACCTCCCGTACGCCGTCGTCGCCGAGCGAGCGCAGCGTCGCCTGCTGGCTCTGCTCGGGCGTGCGCTCGTCCACCGCCTTGCGGGCGCGCTGCAGGGCGCTGTTCACCGATGCGGTGCTCGTCTGGAGCGTCTCGGCGACCTCCTTGGCCGAGAAGCCGAGCACCTCACGCAGGATCAGGACGGCGCGCTGCGTGGCCGGCAGATGCTGGAGCGCAGCGATGAAGGCGAGCTCCACGGCCTCCCGCTGCTCGTAGCGCGCCTCGGGCGCCGCATAGCCGTCCTCGAGGCCGAGCGTCTCGTCGGGGTAGGGCTCGACCCAGGCCGACTCGGTGAGGGGCAGGTGGGGGCCGTCGTGGGGATCGATTGGCGGCCCGTAGTCGACCGGCAGCACGCGCTTCGGGCGCTTCGAAATCGCGTCGAGGCAGGTGTTCGTCGCGATCCTGTAGAGCCACGAGCGCAGTGAGCTGCGCCCCTCGAATCGGGACAGCCCTCGCCACGCGCGCAGCAGCGCGTCCTGGAGAGCGTCCTCGGCGTCGTGGACCGAGCCGAGCATCCGGTAGCAGTGGGCGTGGAGCTCACCGCGGTAGGGCTCGACGAGGAGGCCGTAGGCACGCTCGTCGCCCGCACGGGCGGCGTCCAGCAGCTCCCTCTCCTGGGCGGTCGGGTTTGCCGGGGCGGTGCTCATCCGCTGGGAGATTAGACCGGTGAGGCAGGCAAACGTCATCGCCCCGCCGATTAATTCGGGGGCCGGCGGCGGTCACACAAGGCAGGCATCATGCGAACGCCTTCAAACCCCCTCGTCCACCTGGAGCTCCATACCGGCGATCTCTCCGAGGCCCAGGCGCTTTATGCGCAACTTTGTGGTTGGCGTGCGGAGCGAATCGACGCCGGCTGTGGCGCGTACTGGGCGCTCGAGCTGGGCGGCGGCGTGGGTGGCGGTATCGTCGAGTGCGAGACCAAGCGCCCGCTTTGGCTGCCTTACGTCGAGGTCGCCGACATCGGTGCAGGCCACGGAGCGAGCGCGCGCAGCTCGAGGCGAAGGTGCTGCTGGAGCCTCGCGAAGGCCCTGCGGGGTGGCGGAGCGTCATCGCGACGCCCGCCGGAGCGGAGGTCGCGTTCTGGCAGCCGAAGCGATGAATTCCGGATCTTCCCGCGGTCTCCAAGACAAATGGCAAGCACGGAGAAGGAAGACACGATGACCGAGCATCGGTCAGGAACTGAAAGAAACCGCTGGCCCGCCCTATACGTGCTCTGCGGGGGCATGCTGATGATCGTCCTCGACGCGACGATCGTGAACGTCGCGCTGCCCTCGATCAAGGGCGACCTGGGCTTCTCGCAGTCGAACCTCGCCTGGGTGGTCAATGCCTACCTGATCGCGTTCGGCGGCCTGCTCCTGCTCGCGGGTCGCATCGGCGACCTGGTCGGCCAGCGACGCGTCTTCCTGCTCGGCCTGGCGGTCTTCACCGCGGCGTCGCTGCTCTGCGCCATGGCGCAGAGCCAGGAAATGCTGATCGGTGCCCGCTTCATCCAGGGCGCCGGCGGAGCGATCGCCTCGGCGGTGATCCTCGGGATGATCGTGACG
The DNA here is from genome assembly GCA_963740145.1 of uncultured Actinomycetes bacterium. Lineage (GTDB taxonomy): Bacteria > Actinomycetota > Thermoleophilia > Solirubrobacterales > 70-9 > AC-56. Next base: position 152,601 of record CAVUDI010000008.1, on the reverse strand, counting down.
ATGTTCCCCGAGCCGCGCGAGCAGGCGAAGGCGATCGGCGTCTACAGCTTCGTCGCCTCGGCTGGCGCCTCGATCGGGCTGCTCGCCGGCGGCATTCTCACTGAGGCGATCAACTGGCACTGGATCTTCTTCATCAACGTGCCGATCGGCGTTGCGACCGGCGCTCCTCGCGGTGCGGCTGGTCGAAGACCGCCCCGGTATCGGGCTCAGGGAGGGCGCCGATGTCCCCGGCGCCGCTGCTCCTCACCGGTGGGCTGATGCTTGGCGTCTACACGCTGCTGGAGGCCGGCGAGCAGGGATGGGGCTCGACCCAGACCCTCGGCCTGGGCGGCGCCTCGATCGGGCTGCTCGCGGCGTTCATCGCGCGTCAGGCGCGGATCGCGAACCCGCTGATGCCGCTGCGTCTGTTCCGCTCCCGGAACGTCACCGGGGCAAACGCGGTCATGGCGCTGCTCGTGGTCGGATTCTTCGGGATGTTCTTCCTCGGGGCCCTCTACCTCCAGGGGATCCTCGGCTACAGCCCCCTCGAGGTTGGCCTGGCCTTCCTGCCCGCCTGCCTCGTGATGGGCACCCTGTCGCTCGGCTACGCGGAACGCCTGATCATGGGCATCGGCGCCGCGGGCGGCGCTGATCGCTGGCTTGGTGTTCTCCGGCGCCGGGCTGCTTCTGTTCGCGCGGTCGCCGGTGGACGGAAACTACGTCGTCGATCTCCTCCCGGTGATGCTGCTGCTCGGCGCCGGCGCCGGCACCTGCTTCCCAGCGCTGATGACGCTCGCGATGTCGGGCGCCACGCAGCGCGACTCGGGTCTCGCCTCGGGTCTTGTCAACACGACCGTGCAAGTGGGCGGCGCGATCGGCCTCGCGGTGCTCGCGACGGTGGCGTCCGAGCACACCGACACTCTGCGCGCCGATGGCGAATCGACCGCCGCTGCGCTCAACGCCGGCTACCACCTGGCCTACCTGATCGGGGCGGCCGCGGTGGCAGTCGCGATCGTGGTCGCCGTGGTCGTGGTGCGGTCGCAGACCGGAGCGATGGCCGAGGACGAGGCCAACGCCGAAGCCGGGCAGACCGGGGCGGAGCCGGCTTACTCCGAAGCCGCCTGACAGGTGCTCGACTCCGTCAGCGCCCGTCAGGTGCTGCGGCGGGCCCGTTCGGTTCCGACCGGCTTCGTGGCCACCTACGGTGACCTATGCCCTTCGGCGCCGCGTTTCGCCGGCGCGGTGCTGGCGGCGTGCGATGACCCCGATGTCCCGTGGCAGCGCGTCGTGCGTGCCGACGGGTCTCTGGCCAAGGGCACGCGTCAGCGCCGGCTGCTCGAAGCCGAGGGGGTCCCGTTCCGAAACGATCGGGTCGACATGGAGCAGGCCTGGTTCGCGATCGACGACGCCACCAGGGACTAGGCGGCGCATCCAGATCGGGAAGCACTAGGAGCCGTTAGCCTGATCCCGGATGAGCATCAGGGCCGGGCGCTACACGTTCTCGCACGTCACCTACGACCCGCCCAGCGACGTGCTCTACGCCGCGATCGGCTCCCCGCGCCCCGGCACCCGGGAGCAGACGCCAGAGTCCCACTACCTGCGCTTTGACGACAGGGGTCGGTTCTCCGGGATCATCCTCATGAACGCTCGCCAGCAGCTCGAGGTCGAGGGTGGCGTCTACGTCAGCCTTCCCGACGGGGACCGCGTCCGCGTCCAGGGGATCGAGGCCTTGGTCACCGGGGCCGCGGAGGGTTAACTCCGTTCTCACGTTTCCCGGGCCTGGCCCGTTTCTGTAGTTGGATGAGCGTCATGGCACACGCATTGCCGCCGTTCCAGGCCTTCCTCGACGAGCACCTGGAGCCCGTCGGGGCCTTCCTTCGCGGGATGGTTGGCCCCGGCGATGCCGAAGATTGCCTCCAGGAGACCTTCCTGGCGGCGCTGCGGGCCTATCCCCGCGCCGAGCCCCGCAACTTGCGTGCCTGGATCCTGACCATCGCGCGCCGCAAGGCGATCGACCATCACCGCTCCCGGGCCGGTGGGGCAAAGCCGGTTGCCGAGCCACAGGAGCTGATCGACCGGAGGGCCGGCCGCATGCCGGCGGGCTCGGCGGACGGAGCGCTCGGGATGAGCCCGCGGCACAGCGAGATCTGGGCTGCGGTGGCCGAGCTTCCCCCGGGCCAGCGGGCCGCGGTGGTGCTGCGATTCGCTGTCGACCTCCGCTACCGGGACGTCGGCGAGGCCATGGGAACGTCGGAGGAGGCGGCGCGCCAGAGCGTCCACGAAGCACTGAGGAAGCTGCGCGCCAGCGCGGCGGAGCTGAAGGAGATGGCGAGATGAGCGAGTTCGTCGATCGGCTGGCGGCCCGGGCAGACGAGGAGGGCCTCGTGGACATCGCGTACACGACCGTGGACACCCCGCTCGGCACGGGCCTGGTGGCGGCAACGCCGAAGGGGCTGGTGCGCGTCGCGCTACCCAACGAGCGCGTCGAGGAGGTGCTCGCGCGCTTGGCGGAGGACGTCTCGCCGCGGGTGCTCGAGTTTCCCGCCCGCCTCGACGAGGCGCGACGCGAGCTGGACGAGTACTTCGAGGGAAGGCGGGACCGTTTCGAGCTGCCGCTCGACTGGCGGCTCAGCCACCCGGGGTTCTACCGGCGGGTGCTGCGCGCCACCGCGCGGGTGCCGTTCGGCGAGGTGATCACCTACCGCGAAGCCGCCCAGCGGGCCGGCAACCCTCGTGCCTTCCGGGCGGCGGGCACCGCGCTGGGCTCGAACCCGATCCCCATCGTCGTTCCCTGCCACCGGGTCATTCGCGCCGGCGGCGAGATCGGCAACTACGGCGGTGGCCCGGAGATGAAGCGCTTCCTGTTGAAGCTGGAGGGCGCGGTGTAAGCTGGGCGCATGGTCGCAGTCATCATCATCGTCGCCGTCGTTGTCGTCCTCGTCCTGATCTTCATCGGGATCAACAACTCGATGATCGGGGCGCGCAACCGCGTGGACGAAGCCTGGTCGGGGATCGACGTGCAGCTGAAGCGCCGCCACGACCTGGTGCCCAACCTGGTCGAGACCGTGAAGGGGTACGCGACCCACGAGCGCGAGACCTTTCAGAAGGTGACCGAGGCGCGGGCGGAGGCGATGAAGGCGCAGGGTCCAGCCCAGGCGAGCGCCGCCGAGGGCCGGCTGAGCGCCATGCTCGGGGACCTGCGCGCGATCGCCGAGAACTACCCCGAGCTCCGCGCCACCGAGAACTTCCAGCAGCTCTCGCGCGAGCTGACCGAGCTCGAGGACGAGATCCAGGCCGCGCGCCGGATATACAACTCGAACGTCCAGAGCTACAACACGAAGATCCAGGTGTTCCCGAACTCGGTCGTCGCCTCGACGCGGAACTTCGAGGAGAGGGAGTTCTTCGAGATCACGGACGACGCCGAGCGCCAGCCGGCCCAGGTCAGCTTCAGCTAGGCCGGTCCGCTCCCGGCTGCCACCGGACTAGCACGGCGTCCTGATCGGAGCCTGCGAATCGACGACGGCGAAGGCCGCGCCGGGGACGGTCTTGAGGCGGTTCAGGTCGCCGTCCTTCCAGCCTTTCGAGCTGGCGCCGGTGATGAACCAGTTCGAGCCGCTGCCGCCGTTGTCGGCGTTGATGATCCCGTAGTGGTAGAGCGCCTGGAAGATCACCCGCGACTGGCTGCCGACGGGGAAGCGGTGCAGGTTGCGCTCGAAGTACGGGCCCCGCAGCCGCAGGCGAAGCCCCATCGGCGGCAGGTCCGGATGGCATTGGCTGGAGGCGTAGTGGGTGGCGGGATGGATGTAGGCGCGCCGCGTCTCGGCGAACGTGGCCCGGATCGCGTGGCGGACGTGCCCCCGGCTTACCTCGCCGTAGCGCACCAGCCCGGGGAGTATCGGCAGGCCAGCCGCGTCGGCTGAGGTCCAGCCATCAGGTCGGAGCTTGGCTGATTGAAGGTCGAAGCGAGCGGTCGAGCCCGCGTTCCAGCGCTGCCCAGGGCCGCCGACGTAGCGGGCATCGAACATCTCGAACAGGTCGCAGCGGTAACGCTGGAGGACGAGGACGTGGCGGTCCGAGCCGTTCTCGACCGGCGCCGTGGGCGGGATAGGGGCCAGCCCGAAGTCGCTCTCGCTGGGGTAGCCGGTCACGTTCACCTGCACGCGGCGCTGGTCCGCGGGGACCGTGGTGTACGGGATCCCGTACCGGCCGTTCCCCCCGAAATCGGGATGCACCACCTGGTTGCCTCCCAGGCTGGTGATCCGGGCCACGTAATCGCTGGAATTAGGGTCGATCGGAGCCCTCGAGACGTCCTGGTTCCAGGCCGTCTGGTTCCCCGCGGAGCGGGCGGTGGCGGGTCCGGTGAACGCGGGGAAGACCCGGCAGCCGCCGACCATCGGTGGCTCGGCGGCCTGCGCGGACGCGGTTCCGAGCCAGAGCCCGAGGAGCGCCACGCTCGCCGCCGCTACCCACCAAGGCGGCCTGTGCCGATGAGCCCTCACGCTTGGAGTATCGGCTTGCGGGCGGCGAAACTCCAACTCGGCCAGGCTCGTGGGGTCGACTGGCAGGAACGGCGGGGCGAGTGGTGAATCCGGCAACCGACACGCATCCGCCTCGACCGCCCGTGCCATGATCGTCGACTGCGCCCACTACAAGGACCGCCAGCGCCAGCACGAGGGGCCGATCGACCTGGAGCGAGCCCTGGAGTGCGTGAAGAGCGGCCAGGGCTTCGTCTGGCTGGGGATGCTCGAGCCGACGGAGGAGGAACTGGCCGCGGCGGGGCACGCCTTCCAGCTCCCGAAGCTGGCCGTCGAGGACACCGTCCACGCGCATCAGCGTCCAAAGCTCGAGGAGTACGAGGGCCACTTCTTCATCGTTCTGAAGACCGCCCGCTACGACGAGGCACGAGGAGCAGGTCCACTTCGGCGAGATCCACATCTTCCTCGGACGCGGCTACGCGATCACAGTCCGTCATGGCGAGGCCAGCCACCTGAAACCCGCGCGCCAGCGACTCGAGGGCCAGTACGCGGAGCTCCTCGACGCCGGCCCGGCCGCGGTCGCCTGGGCGGTGCTCGACCAGGTGGTCGACGACTACGAGCCCGTGACCGCCGGGATCGATGACGACATCGAGGAGGTGGAGGAGGAGGTGTTCTCCGGCGGCGGGGACTCGAGCCAGCGCATCTACTTCCTGAAGCGCGAGGTGATCGAGTTCCACCGCTCCGTCTTCCCCCTGCTCGGGCCGCTGGAGGCGCTCGAGCACGGCGCCTTCCCGCAGATGCCGGACGAGCTTCGCCGCTACTTCCGCGACGTGGCCGACCATTCCAGGCGGGTCGACGAGCAGATCCACTCCCAGCGGGAGCTCCTGACCAGCATTCTCGAGGCCAACCTGGCGCTGATCGGCGTGCGGCAGAACAGGGCCGTGCAGGCAATCTCGGCCTGGGCGGCGATCATCGCCGTGCCGACGTTCCTGGCCAGCGTCTGGGGGATGAACTTCGAGCACATGCCCGAGCTTCGGCTGGTGGTCGGCTACCCCCTGGCCCTGCTCGCGATGTTCGTCTCCACGCTGCTGCTCCACCGCTTCTTCAAGCGGATCCAGTGGCTCTAATCTGACTGCGTGCAACTCCCGGTCGCCCACGTGGAGGGGGCGTTCGAGCCGCTGCAGGTCGTGCCCGTGCTGGCGGTGGCGGCGCTGTACACGGTCCGCGCCCGCTCGCTGGCGCTGAGTGGCCGGCCGGTGCCCTGGTGGCGCCAGGTCAGCTTCGCCTCGGCGATGCTGTTGATCCTCGTCGCCCTGGTCTCGCCGCTCGGCGCGCTCGACCACGAGCTGGTCTGGGTCCACATGGCTCAGCACCTCCTGCTCGCCGATCTCGGGGCGCTGCTGATCGTGCTCGGCCTCACCGGGCCGTTGCTGCAGCCGCTGCTCGCCACACGGGGACTCGGCTGGCTTCGCGTGCTCAGCCAGCCGGCCGTCGCGCTGCCCCTCTGGCTCGCCAACCTCTATCTGTGGCACGTTCCGGGCCTCTACCAGGCGGCGACCTCCAGCGAGGCGGTGCACGCCCTCGAGCACGCCTGCTTCGTCGGCTTCGGGATCGCCATGTGGATGGCCCTCCTGGGCCCACTGCCGAAGCCCGACTGGTTCGGGAACGGCGCTCGCCTGGTCTACGTGATCGTGGTCCGATTCGGTGGCGCCGCGCTGGCCAACGTGCTGCTGTGGGCGGGGTCGCCCCTGTACCCCGACTACGCGGCGGGCGAGGCGACGCACGGGATCTCGCCGCTGGCGGACCAGGGCGCGGCCGGCGTTGTGATGACGGTTGAGCAGGGCCTCGTGACCATGGGCCTGTTCGCGTGGCTCTTCTTTCGCGCCGCGCAGCAGAGCGAAGAGCGCCAGGCGCTCCTCGACCTGGCGGCGGAGCGCGGCGTCCCGCTGGACGAGGCCCGCGCGGCGCGGGCGGTCGCGGCCGGCCAGGGCGAGCGGCTGCGAGAGCGGATCGCCGCCGGGGCGATCGGTGCCGAGCACTAGTGGTCACGCTCGGGAATCCGCCTGTGCTTGCGGGTGCCACCGCGAGTAGGGTGCGGAGCTTGGCCGCCCGGGATCGCTTCCTCGCCTGGCTCGTCACGGGACCGGTCGGCCGCTTCGTTGCCTTCGTCCTCGACCTCGCTGCCGCCCTGGCGCGCGGGGCGACCAATAGGCTCAGGCGGCGATGAGGACCTCCGTCACCGAGCTCGGCGAATCGCGCGTTCGCGTCGACGTGGGGATAGAGGCCGACGCCGTCCAGGATCGGCTGGAGCGCGCCGCGCACCAGCTCGCGCGCGACATGCGCATGCCCGGCTTCCGCAAGGGAAAGGTCCCGCCGCAGCTCGTGATCCAGCGCGTCGGCCGCGAGGCCGTCCTCGAGCAAGCGCTGCGCGACTCGCTCCCGGAGTGGTACGAGCGGGCGCTGCTGGACACCGGCATCGCCCCCGTCGGCGACCCGGAGTTGAACGTTCCCTCGCTTCCGGCCGCGGGCGAGGAGCTCTCCTTCTCGATCGAGGTGGCGGTACGGCCCGCGGCGAAGCTCGGCGAATACAAGGGACTGGAGGTGGGCAGGGCGCAGGCCGAGGTCCCCGCCGAGGCGGTGCAGGCCGAGCTCGATCGGCTGCGTGAGGGGTTCGCCAGCCTCGACCCCGTGGATCGCCCCGCGGCCACGGGCGACCTGGTCGTGATCGACTACTCCGGGACTGTCGACGGCGAGCCGTTCGAGGGCTCGGACGCCACCGACCTGATGGTGGAGCTTGGAGCCGGGAACCTGCTGCCCGAGTTCGACCGGGCCCTCACCGGCGCCGCGGCGGGAGACCAGGTGACCGTGGAGGTCCGCTTCGGCGACGATCACCAGCCGGAAAGCCTGGCCGGCAAGCAGGCGAGTTTCGCGGTCACGGTCAAGGATGTCCGCGAGAAAAAGCTGCCCGACCTCGATGACGAGTTCGCCGCCGAGGCGTCGGAGTTCGAAACCCTGGATGAGCTTCGCGACGAGCTACGCCAGCGGATCGCCGCCGCGCTCGAGAGCCGAATCGAGGCGGAGTTCCTCGAGGCCGCCGTCGACGCCGCTGCCGAGAAGGCGCAGATCGAGTTGCCCCAGGAGCTGGTCCACGCGCGCGCCCACGACATGTGGGAGCGGCTCGAGCGCTCGCTGGCCGCGCGGGGCGCCGGCGCCGAGGCCTTCCTGCGGATGCAGGGCAAGACGCGCGAGCAAGTGATCACCGACCTGGAGTCCGACGCAGAGCGGGCGCTGCGCCGCGAGGCGACCCTGGCGGCGGTCGCGGAGGCGGAGGGAATCGAGGTCTCGGACGACGAGCTGCTGGAGGCGCTCCAGCCGGGGGAGGAAGGGGAGACCCCGGAGCGGCTGCTGGAGGGCCTTCGAGCCAATGGCCGCGACGCGCTGCTTCGTTCCGAGCTCCGGTTGCGCAAGGCGGCCGAGGTGATCGCCGGCTCGGCACGGCCCATCCCGCAGGGGCAGGCCGCGGCCCGCGAGGCGCTCTGGACGCCCGAGAAGGAAAAGGCGGAGGGCGGCGAAGCGGGTCTCTGGACCCCGGGCGATGACTGACGAGATTCCAGGCGGGCGGGCGCGCCCGCTTTTATAGACTGCTCGCGCGATGAGCCCCCTCGTCCCCATGGTCGTCGAGCAGACCTCGCGCGGTGAGCGCGCCTTCGACATCTACTCGCGCCTGCTCAACGAGCGGATCGTCTTCCTGGGCACGCCGGTTACGGAGGAGATCGCCAACCTCGTCGTCGCCCAGCTCATCCATCTTGAGTCCGAGGACCCCGACAAGGACATTTCCATGTACATCAACTCGCCCGGCGGGTCGGTGTACGCGGGCCTGGCGATCTACGACACGGTTCAGTACATAAAGCCCGACGTGCAGACGATCTGCTGCGGGGTGGCGATGAGCATGGGGGCGCTGCTGCTCGCCGGCGGCGCGACTGGCAAGCGGATGGCGCTGCCGAACTCGAAGATCCTCATCCACCAGGTCTCGGGGGGCTTCCAGGGCCCCGCGGCCGACATCGAGATCCACGCCAAGGAGATCATCGACGTCCGCCGGCGCCTCGACGAGATCATCGCCAAGCACACCGAGCACCCGGTCGAGAAGGTCGCCAAGGACACTGAGCGCGACTACTTCATGAGTGCAGACGAGGCCAGGGAGTACAACATCGTCGACCGGGTGATCGAGCACCACTGACGGCACCCGATCCGGAGACCGCCAGCCTTTGCCCTGGGCGGCTTCCTGCCGGTATCCGGCAACAAGCCGTCCATTCAGCGGTCAGGAGCCGTGTTTCGCCCGCCAGTGCACCCGGCCGGTGTCGCAGTTGGTCGCGGCGCCCCCGAAGTCGCCGGTGACGCGCAGGGTGCCGTTGGCGTTCTGGTCGTCATCCCTGAGCCTGCCGCGGATGCGGAGGTGCTTGCGCCCGTGGGCGCTGGCGAACTTGCCGCGGAACCTGTGCTCCTCGTTGACCCTCATCCCCGGCGGCGGGGTGCCGACGTTGCCGACCGTGGAGGCGCCGTCGTCGCATTCCATCGGGACGCGGTTGAAGACGAACCTCTTGACCTTGACCGTCTCGCCGTCGCGGACCTTGGTCTTGAACCTGACGACGCCGCCCTCGTCCACGGTGCCGTGGTAGTGGCGAATGCCGGCGACGGCAACGGCCGCAAATGCCAGCACGACGATCAGGACGGCACCGATGACTATGCGCTTCACGCGTCCTCCCTTTGCCCCGGCTCGAGCCTCCCCCGAACCTTGTGAGAACGCAGGTTAATGCGCGCGCTCTCGCCCCGTCGATGAGGAGCGTTTCCCCGCGGGATCGCCCGGGGTGGGAGCCTGCAACTCCCCCCGCGCTTGCAGGGACGGGCGTCCCCACCTAGTAACAACCAGCGTCAAGGCCGGCGCCGCCCGTGTCGTAATCTGCGTGGGTGACGGTCCGGCGTAGTCGTTGAAGGGAGAGCAACGGTGGCACGCCCAACCGACTCCAACGAGCAGCTTCTCTGCAGCTTCTGCGGGAAGTCCCAGCGCCAGGTCAAAAAGCTGATCGCCGGCCCCGGCGTCTATATCTGCGACGAGTGCATCGATCTGTGCAATGAGATCATCGACGAGGAGCTCGCCGCGCCGCCCAGCTTCGAGCTCGAGAGCCTGCCGAGGCCAAAGGAGATCCACGCGGTCCTCAACGAGTACGTGGTTGGCCAGGAGACCGCCAAGCGGGCGCTCTCGGTCGCCGTCTACAACCATTACAAGCGCGTGCAGATGGCGCAGGACGGCGACCAGGAGGTCGAGCTCCAGAAGTCGAACATCCTGCTGCTCGGACCGACGGGGTGCGGCAAGACGCTGCTCGCCCAGACCCTTGCCCGGATCCTGAACGTCCCCTTCGCGATCGCCGACGCCACCGCCCTGACCGAGGCCGGATACGTCGGCGAGGACGTCGAGAACATTCTCCTGAAGCTGATCCAGGCCGCCGACTTCGACGTCAAGAAGGCCGAGACGGGAATCATCTACATCGACGAGGTGGACAAGATCGCCCGCAAGGCGGACAACCCCTCGATCACCCGTGACGTCTCCGGCGAAGGCGTGCAGCAGGCGCTGCTGAAGATCCTCGAGGGGACCTCGGCCTCGGTGCCGCCGCAGGGCGGGCGAAAGCATCCGCACCAGGAGTTCCTGACCATCGACACCACCAACATCCTGTTCATCTGCGGCGGCTCGTTCGCCAACCTCGACAAGCTCATCGAGCGGCGAATCGGGCACAAGGGTGTGGGCTTCGGCGCCTCGATTCGCTCCCGCGAGCAAAAGGACACCGGGGAGCTGTTCGAGCAGGTCCTGCCCGAGGACCTGATGGAGTACGGCCTGATCCCCGAGTTCATCGGCCGTCTGCCGGTGGTCGCAGCGATCCACCAGCTGACCCGCGACGACTTGATCACGATCCTCACCGAGCCTCGCAACGCGCTCACCCGCCAGTTCAAGCGCTTCTTCGAGTTCGATGAGATCGAGCTCGTGTTCGCGGCGGACTCGCTGGGCGCGATCTCCGACAGGGCGCTCGAACGCGAGGTGGGCGCTCGCGGCCTGCGCTCGATCCTCGAGGAGACACTGCTCGACGTGCAGTTCGAGCTCCCGTCCCGTCGCGACGTGCGTAAGTGCGTGGTCACCAAGGAAACGATCCAGCGGGGGCTGAAGCCCACGCTGGTCACCGAGGCTACGCCTGACGAGCCCGCCGAGGTGGACGAGCTGAAGGAAGAGTCCGCCTGATGGGCTAGCCGCCTTCCAGGCGGTTCATGAACATCCGGCCTCTCTAAGATCGGCGCCCCGATGGACGCGGAGCGCCGAGCACGGCTCGAGGCAACGACCCGCTACGAGCCCTCGGAGGTCGAGGGGCGGATCCTCGAGCGCTGGCTCGAGGGGGGTTACTTCCACCCGCCGGCGGAGGGGACCGCCGACCAGAACTACTCGATCGCGATCCCGCCCCCGAACGTGACCAGCGCCCTCCACATGGGCCACGCCCTCAACGGCACGATCCAGGATGCCCTGATCCGGCTCCATCGGATGCGAGGCCAAAACACGCTCTGGGTCCTGGGCACCGACCACGCCAGCATTGCCGTCCACACGCTGCTCGAGAGAGAGCTGCGGGCGGAGGGAACGTCGCGCTACGAGCTCGGCCGCGAGGCCTTCCTCGAGCGGGCCTGGGCGTGGAAGGAGGAATACGGCTCTCAGATCATCGAGCAGTTCAAGCGCCTCGGGGCGTCCTGCGACTACGGGCGGGAGCGCTTCACGCTCGACGAGGGCTATGTGCGCGCCGTCTATCGGGTCTTCGTCGCCCTCCACGAGAAGGGCTACATCTACCGCGACAAGTACATGGTCAACTGGGACGTGGGCTCGCGCTCGGTGATCTCGGATCTCGAGGTCGAGAACCGGGAGGTTGAGGACACGCTGTACTCGATCGACTACCCGGTCGAGGGATCGGATCATGTGCTGGCCGTCGCCACCGTCCGTCCGGAGACGATGCTGGCCGACACCGCGGTCGCCGTGAACCCGACCGATGAGCGTTATCGGTCCCTGGTTGGAGAGCAGTGCGTGCTGCCGTTGGTCGGGCGGCGTCTGCCCATCATCGCCGACGAGCGCGTGGATCCCGGGTTCGGGACCGGGGTCTTGAAGATTACGCCGGGCCATGACCCGAACGATTTCGAGATCGGGCGCGAACACGGCCTCGAGGAGGTGACCGTGATCGGCGAGGACGGGCGAATGACCGAGGAGGCCGGCGAGGGGTTCGCGGGGCTGACGACCGGGGAGACGAGGGAGGCGGTGTTGGCGGCGCTCCGCGAGCAGGGTCTGCTCCGGGGCGAGGAGCCGTACGTGCACTCGGTGCCCTATTCGCATCGTTCGGGCGAGCGCATCGAGCCTTTGATCTCGCTCCAGTGGTTCTGTCGCATGGACGAGCTCGCGGCCCCGGCAATCGAGGTGGTCGAGCGCGATCGGGTGCGGATCACCCCGGAGCAGCATCGGCGTGTCTATCTGGAGTGGATGCGAAGCATCCGCCCCTGGTGCATATCCCGTCAGCTTTGGTGGGGACACCGGCTGCCGGTCTGGTACTGCGACGCCTGCGAGGAGACCTATGTGGCCGAGTCGGCACCGGAGCGTTGCGGCAGCTGTGGCGGCGAGCTGCGCCAGGACGACGATGTGCTCGATACCTGGTTCAGCTCCGCGCTGTGGCCGTTCGCGACCCTCGGCTGGCCCGACGAGGACGCACCCCTGCTCACCACGTATTACCCGACCGACGTTCTGGTCACGGCGCGCGACATCCTCTTCCTTTGGGTGGCGCGGATGGTGATGATGGGGATCGAGTTCGCCGGCGACGTCCCCTTCGACGATGTCTACATCACGTCGATCATCCAGGCGCCTGACGGGCGGCGGATGTCGAAGTCGCTCGGCACGGGCATCGACCCGCGCGAGGAGATCGACGTCCATGGTGCCGACGCGGTTCGATTCGGGCTGCTGGCGATGTCCTCGACCCAGGACGTGCGCTACTCGGCCAATCGGATCCAGCAGGGCGAGGACCTCGCGAACAAGCTCTGGAACGCCTCCCGGCTGATCCTCCTCAACGCCCCGGAGGTCGAGCCGACGCCGGCGGATGAACAGGTGGAGGATCGCTGGATCAGCTCGCGGTTACAGCGAGCGATCTCCTCGGTCACCACCAGCCTCGACTCCTACGACTTCGCGCACGCGGCCCTCGAGCTCTACCGGTTCTTCTGGTCCGAGCTCTGCGACTGGTATCTGGAGATCGTCAAACCCCGCCTCTATGAGGGCGATCCGGAAGCCGCAACGACCCTCCTGTGGGCCCTCGAACAGACCCTCGCGCTCGCACACCCGATGACCCCGTTCGTGACCGAGGAGATCTACGGCTACCTGCGCTCGGTGGCCGGTGGAGAGCCCCCGGAGATGCTGGTCGTCCACCCTTTTCCCGCACCGGATCGGTCGCTGCTGGATGAAGACGCCGAGCGGGAGGTCGAGGCGTCGATCGAGCTCACGCGGAGCGTGCGGCGCTGGCGCGATCTGGTCGGGGTCGCCCCGGCCAGCGTGCTCCCCGCCCGCGTCGCCGCCGCGGGCGGGGAGCCGCCACACGAGCTGGTCGGACGGCTGGCGCGGCTCTCCTTTGACGGCGCCGAGGGCGAGGCGCTGGCGTCCTTCGGCCAGGTCGAGATCCTTCCCTCGGAGGAGGTGGACGCTGACCAGGTCCGCCGCCGGATCGCGGAGAGGCGCGAAACGCTGCGTGGGGAGGTGGAGCGCGCCGAGCGCAAGCTCGGCGACCAGGGGTTCGTGAGCAAGGCGCCAGCGGAGGTCGTGGAGGCCGAGCGCGAGAAGCTCACCGCGTACCGGGCGGAGCTCGAGGAGCTCGACTGACCACCAGCTTCGACGCCGAGGGCTACCTGGTCTCGCTGGAGCCGCTCGGCTGGCGCCTCGGGCTGGAGCGGATCCGGCGGCTGGTCTCGGTGCTTGGCATGCCCCAGCACCGCTTCGCATCGATCCACGTCGTCGGCACCAACGGCAAGTCGTCGGTGGCGGAGATGGTGGGGGCGCTGCTCGAGGCGCACGGCAAGCGCACGGGCGTCTATCTCTCCCCTCACACGGAGCGCTGGTCGGAACGGGTTCGAATCGGTGGCGCCGAGATCGATGCCGGCGAGTTCGCGGCGGCCGCCGAGCGGGTCGCCCAGTCGATCGAGGTCGTCAACCGGACGCTGGCCGACGGCGAGTCCGTGACCCAGTTCGAGGCCGTCACGGCGACCGCCTTCGTCGCTCTCGCCTCCGCCCGGGTCGAGCTCGGCGTGATCGAGGCCGGGCTCGGTGGCCGGCTGGACGCCACCAACGTGCTGCCCTCGCAAGCGACGGCGCTGGCCTCCGTCGGTCTGGAGCACACGGAGTGGCTGGGGGAAACCGAGGAGGCGATCGCCGCCGAGAAGCTCGCCGTGCTGCGCGACCACTCGGCGCTGGTGCTCGGGCAGGTCGGTGACGGGGTCCGCGAGCTTGCCGAGCGGACGGCAGCCGAGCGGAACGCCCGCCTGGTTGTCGCCGGCGATCCCGACCCCGAGTTGCGGTTATCCGTCCCCGGCGCCTATCAGCGGCGCAACTTCGCGGTCGCCACCGCCACCGCCCAGGTCATCCTCGGGCGCCTCGATCCGGACCTGGCGCGGGGCGCCGCCGATGGACTGGAGCTGCCGGGCCGCATGCAGCTCCTGAAGGGCGACCCGCCGTTGATCCTCGATGCCGCCCACAACCCGGACGGCGCCCGCGCCCTCGCCGAGGCGCTGCCCGAGGCGGTCGGCGAGGCGCCGGTGGTCGCCTGTCTCGCGGTGCTGGCCGACAAGGACGCGGCCGGCGTCATCGCGGCGCTCGCGCCACGGCTCGAGGCTGTGGTTTGCACGGAGCTCCCGGCCGAGCGGCTGGCGCGAGCCGGGCGCCCGGGCGCCCGCGCGCTGGAGGCTGCGCAACTGGGGGAGCTGGCGCGAGCCGCCGGGCTGACGGCGACCGAGGCCGTCCCGGAGCCGAGGGCGGCTGTTGGGCGGGCTCGGGCGCTGGCGCGCGAGCTGGACGGGATCGTGCTCGTCACCGGGTCTCATTACCTTCTGCCCTACGCGTGACGCGCTAACCTCGGCCTCGTACGCATGGACCGCGAGGCGCGCTCAGAGCTCCTCCAGATGATGGGATTGGTGGCCGCCGTGGTGGCGATCGTGATCCTGGTCTTCTTCGGGCTCGGCTACATGTTCGGAAGGCTCTTCCTTTAGGCGAGGTATAGGTGGGCTCCGAGGCGAGGCATAGGTGGGCGCCCCGAACCAGGGTTTGGCCGGCTGGTAACGAAGTACACTCCGCCCCTCCGCTCATGCGCCTTATGCCATGCTCGTAGCGCTCTTCGGGATCACGGACGACGGCCTCAACCTGTTCGTGAACCTCGTCCTGTTCTTCTTCGTGGTCGTCTGGATCGCGCTGGTGGCCTGGACGTTCCTGGACGCCCGGCGCCGTATCCAGGACCCGGTGCTGGTGGGCTGCGCCACCGGTGCCTCGCTGTTTCCCTTCGTGGGGACGATCGTCTACGCGATCCTCCGGCCGCCCGAGTTGCTCGAGGACGCCCGGGAGCGCGAGTTGGAGATCCGCGCCGCGGAGCTCCGCGTCAGGCAGCTCCAGGAGCACTCCTGCCCCAACTGCGGCTACCCGATCGAGCGCACCTACCTTCGCTGTCCGGACTGCAGGGCCCGGGTGAAGGACCCGTGCGAGGCGTGCCAGAAGCCGATCGACCCACGCTGGACGATCTGCCCCTATTGCGAGACGCCGCAGCGACGCGCCGCTACCCAGCCGCGACGCGCCGAGCCAACCCGGCGCGCGCCCGAGGGAGAGCTGCCCGGCAAGCGCGGCGCACGTGCGTCGCGCGCCACCCGGCCGAAGACCCGCCGCCAGCCGGCCCAGCCGAGCCGCTCCGGCCAGCCGCGCCAAGCCCGCCCCGCAGCCGCACGACAGGCTTCCGCCGCCGGCAAGCGCAAGCCGGCCTCGGGACGCTCGACCCCGGCCGCACCGCCGAGCCGCGAGGCGCCCGGCGAGGAGCGGCCCCGGCCGGCCCCGGCCTCGTAGCGGTCCAGAGCCGCGCTTCCGCCAGATCCTGTCTCGATAGGGCGCGAAACCGCGTGCGTTCTGGGGCAAGTAGGGCGGCCCCATCCGGACGAAACTGCAGTTGACCCTCCATGCCAGGGACAAAGGCAGTGTCGTCCGCGAATGCCCTGGGAACCCACTCCCTATTCGTTCCTCGCTGATGACGTTTTTGGGCGCTCCAGCGCCCTGGCGCCCGCGCGCACCGGTAGCCTTCCCGCCCCGTGAGCGCCGAGCTCCAGAAGGCCAGAACGCTGGTTCTGATCAAGCCCGACGCCTTCGAGCGCGGCCTCACCGGCGAGCTGCTGGCGCGCTTCGAGCGCAAGGGCCTGCGGATCGTTGCCCTGCGGCAGCTGCTCGTCGACCAGGAGTTCGCCGGCCGTCATTACGCTGAGCACGCCGAGAAGCCGTTCTTCGACGAGCTGGTTGCGTTCATCACCAGGGGACCGCTGGTGGCGGTGGTGCTCGAGGGGCCTGAGGCGGTTGCCGCCGCGCGGCAGGTGATCGGGGCTACGAACCCGCTCGAGGCAGCCGCGGGGTCGATCCGCGGGGATCTTGCGGTTGAGGTCACCTTCAACCTCGTCCACGGCTCCGACTCCGACGCGTCAGCGGAGCGCGAGATCGCACTCTGGTTCGGCGACCTGGATTGACGCTGATCCTTGCGTCCGCCTCGCCGAGGCGCCGGGAGATCTTGAGCGCGCTTCGGATTCCCTTCGAGGTGGTTGTTCCCGACGTCGAAGAGCTCACGGACGGGGTGCCGGAGGAGGTGGTGGTCGAGAACGCGCGCCGCAAGGCGGCGGTCGGCCTGAGGGCAGCGGAGGGGGCGCAAATCCCGCTCGCGCTCGGGGTGGACACGGAGGTGGTCCTCGACGGGCGCCTACTCGGCAAGGCGGCCGACCGGGCCGAGGCCGGCGAGCGCCTCGAGGCACTCGCCGGCCGTATGCACACCGTGCTCAGCGGCATCGTCCTGCGTGGCGGCGGCGCGGCCTCTGGCGGTGAGCCGGTCGAGCGCTCGGGCGTGGCCAGGACCGAGGTCACTTTCCGGGAGCTCGACCGGGCGACCCTCGAGACATACCTCGCGTCCGGCGAGTGGCGCGACCGCGCCGGCGCTTACGCGATCCAGGGCCTCGGCTCGGTTCTGGTCGAGCGGGTGGAGGGGGATCTCTCGAACGTGATCGGATTGCCGGTGGGCCTGTTGCTGGACCTGGCGCCCGAGCTGCTGGGCCCGCCGTCGACCAGCGTCGGCAACTCTAATCCTTAGGTCGACATCGAGCTTGGATTTCGTGCCTCATCCTGCAATTGAGGCTGCTCGGGGGTTCGCTACACTCCGCGCGCGGTGCGGCCCTCCGGCGGCCGGGCGCTCCGCCTGCATCCCCGTTTCCGCTCGCATCGACCACTCCCTCGACTATTGCCCGACTGATGGGTCTGCTCAGCAAGCTCGGCGGTTTCGGCGGCCGCGACATGGCCGTCGACCTCGGCACCGCGAACACGCTCGTGTACGTGCGGGGCCGCGGCATCGTGCTCTCGGAGCCCTCGGTGGTGGCGGTCGACGCGCGCACCGGCGAGGTGCATGCGGTGGGTGTCGAAGCGAAGCGGATGCTCGGCCGCACCCCGGGAACGATCCGCGCCATCCGACCCCTCAAGGATGGTGTGATCGCTGACTTCGACGTCACCGAGGAGATGCTGCGCCACTTCATCCAGCGTGTCCACCAGAACCGGTTCGCCCATCCTCGCGTCGTGGTCTGCGTTCCCTCCGGCGTCACCGGCGTCGAGAAGCGCGCCGTCGAGGAGGCCTGCCTGTCGGCCGGCGCCCGCCAGGCGTACCTGATCGAGGAGCCGATGGCTGCCGCGATCGGGGCGGGGCTGCCAGTCGGGGAGCCGACCGGCAGCATGGTCCTGGACGTCGGCGGCGGCACCAGCGAGGTTGCGGTGATCTCGCTCGGCGGGATCGTGGTCTCGGAGTCGATCCGGATCGGCGGCGACGAGCAGGATGACGCGATCGTCAACTTCTGCAAGCACGAGCACAAGCTCCTGATCGGCCAGCAGACGGCCGAGGAGGTCAAGCTCGAGATCGGCTCGGCCGCGCCGCTTCCGGAGGAGGTGACCACCGAGATCCGGGGCCGTGACATGGTCACCGGCCTGCCGAAGACGATCATGCTCACCTCGGGCGAGGTGCGCTCCGCTCTCGAGGAGCCCATCAACCAGATCGTCGTCGCGGTCAAGGACACCCTCGACCGCACCCCGCCGGAGCTGGCCGGCGACATCATGGACCGGGGCATCACCCTTGCCGGCGGCGGCGCCCTGCTTCAGGGCATGGACCACCGCCTGCGCGAGGAGTGCCAGATGCCGGCGCAGCTGACCGAGTCGCCGCTCACCTGCGTCGCGGTCGGCTCGGGCCGCTCGCTGGAGGAGTTCGAGGCCATCCACCGGATGAGCAGGAACTCCCACCGCCGCGGCCTGATCAGCTCCGGATAGGGGAGGCGGCCTGTGTATCGGAAGCAGGTCAGAAGGCGCCGCGCGATCCTGGTGCTCCTGGTCGTCGCGGCCCTGGTATTGCTCTCCACCCAGTTCTCGGAGCGGGAGGGTGGTCCGCTGCACTCGATGCAGCGCGCCGTCGCCTCCGTGTTCGGCCCGCTGGAGGAGGGCGCCAGCCGGGCGCTGAAACCGGCCCGCGACCTGATCAACTGGGTCGACGAGACCTTCCAGGCGAGGGGTGAGAACGACGACCTGCGGAGTGAGCTTCAGCAGCTTCGCACTCAGCTCGCCCAGGCGCAGTCGGCCGAGGGCGAGAACGAGCAGCTACGGAAGCTGCTCGACCTCGACCGGCAGGGCACGCTCGCCGGCTACACGCCGGTGACCGCGCGCGTGATCGGCCGCTCGCCGACCGTCTGGTACTCGACCGTGACCATCGACAAGGGCTCCAGCGCCGGGGTGGAGCTGAGCGATCCGGTGGTCACCGGGGACGGGCTCGTGGGCCGGATCACCGATGTCACTCGCGGCACGGCGGCGGTCACCCTGATCACCGACGACAGCAGCGCAGTCTCGGCCCGGGTGCTACCCGATGGCCCGCAGGGCGTGGCCGAGCCCGAGGTTGGCGATCCCAGCGATCTGCTGCTTGACTTCATCGATAAAGGCCAGCCGATCCAACGGGGCCAGATCCTGGTTACGGCGGGCTGGAGCAACGGCGTGATCTCCTCTTCATTCCCGCCAGGAATCCCGATCGGCAAGGTGAGCGAGACGGCGGTGGGCGAGCAGCAGGCCTACCAGCGCGTGCACGTGACTCCGTACGCCGACATCCGCGGGCTCGATTTCGTCCAGGTTGCCACCGGCGGGCCGAGGCGGCCGGGGGTGCCGGGATGATCGTCACCTGGCGGAGCGGCCTCCGGATCGCGCTGATCCTGGTCGTCACGATTGTGCTCCAGATCTCCTTCTTCTCGTATCTGAGTGTCTTTGGGACGACGCCGAACGTCGTTCCGCTGATGGTCGTGTCGCTGGGCCTGCTCGGCGGCGGGATGATCGGAGCGGTGTGCGGTTTCGCCGCCGGGCTGCTGCTCGACTCTGCGCTGCTTCAGACGCTCGGCGTCTCGTCGTTGGTTCTGATCGGCGTCGGATACCTTGCCGGCCGCTATCGCGAGGGCGCTGAGATCTCCAATTCGCTGATCCCGCCGCTCTTGGCGGGGGCGTTGACGACCGCGGCCGCGGCGGGCTTTGCCGCGATCCAGCTCATGTTGGGCGTCGAGACGCCGGTCAGCCTTCTGGTGCTGAGGGAGATCTTCGTTCAGGGCCTGCTGGCCGTGGTGCTGGCGATCCCGATCTATCCGCTGATCCGCTGGGCCCTGCGCCCGGCGATCGTGGACGACTTCGCTGCGCTCGGGGCCAGGAGCCCGATAACTCGCGGCGCGTCGAGGCGGGGCAGGGCACGAGGGCGCCGCATCAGCCGCGCGACGGGGATCCCGTGATGTTCGGCGAGCGTGAGCGACCCCTGATGCCGGCGCAGTTCGCGCTGCGCGTGGCGATTCTCAGCGGCCTGGCGCTGGTGATGTTCTCGATCATCTTCTTCCGCCTCTGGTACCTCCAGGTGCTGTCCGGGGACAAGTATCTGAAGGCGGCGGACAACAACCAGGTTCGCGAGATCACGGTGCGCGCGCCTCGTGGCGAGATCCTGGATCGCAGTGGACGCGCCCTGGTGGCCAATCGAGCCGCGCTGGCGCTCCAGCTCCAGCCGACCGAGCTGCCGCGGTCACACCGCAAGCGGCAGCAGGAGTTCACGCGCCTCGGCCAGGTGATCGGCATGTCGGCCGACCAGATCCGGCGGCAGCTCCGGCAGCAGACCAAGGAGCTGCCGGCGAACCCGGTGACCCTGAAGCGCGACGTCGGCTACGACCTCGTCTACTACCTGCGCGAGAACCAGGCCCGGTTCCCCGGGGTGAGCGTTCAGCACGTGTACGTGCGGAATTACCCGCACGGCAGCCTCGCGGCTCAGATCTTCGGCTACGTGCGCGAGGTCACCGAGGAGCAGCTCAAGGAGGCTCGCTACCAGGGCCTCGTGCCGGGCGACCAGGTAGGCCAGGCGGGCGTCGAGAACACCTACGACAATGTCCTGCGGGGCATCAACGGCATGACCCGCGTCCAGGTCGACGCCCAGGGTCGGCCGACCGGAGGCGTGCTCAGCCAGACGCAGCCGCGGGCCGGCCACAACCTGCTGCTGACCATCGACAGCCGCTTGCAGGCGGCGGGCGAGGCGGCACTGGGCGCCTTCAGCAACCCGGGCGCCTTCGTGGCCATGAACGTGCGCGACGGCGAGATCCTCGGCCTCGGCTCCTCGCCCACCTACGACCCCTCCGTGTTCACGAAGCCGGTGATCCCGCAGTCGACCATCGACCAGATCTTCTCGGACGAGTCCGGGTCGCCGTACACGAACCGCGCGACCCAGGGCCTCTACCCGACGGGATCGACCTTCAAGCCGATCACCGCGGTCGCAGCGCTGGAAAGCGGGGTGCTGACGCCGACGACGACGATCGTCGACGGGGGCACGTTCACGATCGGCGGCCTCAGCTTCAAGAACGCCGGGGGTGCGTCCTACGGGGCGCTCCAGCTCCCGCAGGCCCTCCAGGTTTCCTCCGACGTCTTCTTCTACAACCTCGGCGCCGACCTCTATTCGCACGACGATGCGCAGCAGCACTGGGCCTCGGAGCTGGGAATCGGGCGCCCGACCGGGATCGATATCCCTGGCGAGGGCGCGGGTCTTCTGCCGACCCCCGAGTGGCGCGACCAGCTCTACAACCAATCCGACGATCCCGACTCGCCGGGTGGGACGGACATCGCGATCGGCGAGACCGACCGGCCGTGGAGCGTGGGTGACAACGTCAACCTCGCGGTCGGCCAGGGAGACCTCCAGGCCAATCCGCTTCAGATGGCGATCGCCTACGCCGCGATCGCCAACGGGGGCGATGTCGTCCGGCCCCATGTCGGCATGGAGGTCGAGGACACAAGCGGCCGCGCCGTGCAGGAGATCGCTCCCGCGCCGCAGCGCCACGTGGAGATCACCCCGCAGTACCAGCAGGCGATCCTCCAGGGCATTCACATGGCCGCGCAGTCGCCGGGCGGAACCTCGTACCCGGTGTTCGGCAACTTCCCGATCCCGATGGCCGGCAAGACGGGGACCGCGGAGCGCTTCCCGCAGGCCGACCAGTCCTGGTACGTGGCCCTGGCGCCCTATCCGAACCCCGAGATCGTGGTCGCCGCCACGATCGAGCAAGGCGGCTTCGGCGTCGAGGCGGCGGCTCCGGTGACGAGGCACATCCTCGAGGCCTACTTCAACGTCCACAAGCGGGAGGCCAAGGCGGCCGGAGGGAAGTTCCCAAGCGAGGCCCGATTCAGACCCCGCCGGCCGCAAGCGCAGCGCCGGGGAACCCCTACGATGATGGTCTCAGACGCCTATCCACGCCCCTTCGACGAGCGCCGCGCGGCCGGGACGGCCGAGCGCGGCGGCGTGCTCGGGCTGGATCCGGTGCTGCTGCTCGCCACCCTCGGGCTGATCGGCTTCGGCCTGTTCACCCTGGGCGCGGTGACGGGCGGGGACATCCCCCACGAGCCCTACTTCTACGTCATTCGCCAGGCGATCTACGCGGTGATCGGCATCGCCTTGATGCTTGCACTGGCCCGAGTCGACTACTCTCGTTTCAGGGAGCTACGCGTCGGCCTTTACACGGCGATGATCGGCAGCATCATCCTGGTGCTGCTTCTGGGCCAGGCCACGCGCGGCTCGAAGCGATGGATAGAACTTCCTTTCTTCACGTTCCAGCCGTCGGAGCTGGCCAAGGTGCTGCTGATCGCGGCCCTGGCCGGATTCGCGATCGATCGCGGCCGTCGGGTCAACGAGCGCCAGCACACGGCGCGGCTCCTCTTGATGGGGCTCGTGCCGGCGCTGATCGTGTTCCTTCAGCCCGACCTCGGGACCGCCGTGACCTACGTGGTCATCACGCTCGCGATCCTGTTCGTGGCCGGGGTGCGCTGGACGCACTTCGCGCTGCTCGGCGTGCTCTTGACCGCCGCCGTGTCGGCCGTGCTGTTGATCGCCCCGGCGATCGGGCATCCGGTCCTCAAGGACTACCAGCAGGAGCGACTGACCTCGTTCCTGAACCCGAGCTCGGACCCACGCGACGCGACCTACCAGATAAATCAGTCTCTGATCGCGATCGGCTCCGGCGGCAAGACGGGACGTGGAGCCGATTCGACGCAGACCGAGAACGGTTTCGTCCCCGACCGCACCACCGACCTCATCTTCTCCGTCGTCGGAGAGCGATTCGGCTTCGTTGGTGCTGCCTTCCTGTTATCCCTCTACGCCCTGCTGATCTGGAGGGCGCTGCGCATCATGACGCTTTCGAAGAACTTGTACGGGAGCCTGATCTCAGGTGCGATCGCCGCGATGTTCATGTGCCAGGTGTTCGTGAACGTCGGCGTCGCGATCGGGACCATGCCGGTGACCGGCATCACGCTCCCGCTGATGAGCTTCGGAGGATCGTCCGTCGTCGTCACCTTGATGGCGATCGGCCTCCTACAGAGCATCTACGTCCAGGCGCGGCTCACCTCCAAGAGCAGGGCGGATCTGCTCCGCTGAGTGGATCTCGACCCAACTCTTGAGGTGAGTTTTTGAAAAAACGCATACTGGTTTCAGTTGACGCTGGCGAGACCCGCGTCGCAGTGCTCGAAAGCAAGGGCTCGGCCCGGCCGAGCGAAAGCAAGAGCGGGCGTCGTCCCGCCCGCAACCGTGCAGCGCCCGGAAGCACAGCCGAGCGTCCTGCCGCCAACCGCGCAGCGCCCGGAGGCAAAGCCGAGGACGCTGCGCGTCTTGATCGTGGCGGTGACTGGAAGGTCGCCGAGCTCTACGTCGAGCGCCGCGGCCAGCGGTCGATCGTCGGCAACATCTACAAGGGGGTCGTCGACAACGTCCTCCCCGGCATGGAGGCCGCCTTCGTGGACATCGGCCTGGAGCGAAACGGCTTCCTGCACGTCGACGAGATCGTCCTTCCGGGCGGCGAGGCGGCGCCCCGCCGCGGCCGCGGCAAGGGACGGCGGATCGACGAGTTGATCAAGCCTCGCCAGGAGGTCCTGGTCCAGGTGGTCAAGGATCCCCTGAAGACGAAGGGCGCGCGGCTCTCGATGCAGCTCTCGATCGCCGGGCGCTACCTCGTCTACATGCCCCAGGGCGCCGGCGTGGGGGCCAGCCGGCGGCTCTCGGAGTCGGAGCGCGAGCGCCAGCGCAAGCTGCTCCAGAACATCCACAAGGGCGAGGGCGGCGTGATCGTCCGCACGGCCGCCCAGGGCGCTCGCAAGGCCGACTTCGAGCGTGACATCGCCTACCTGCGGAAGCTCTACGACGTCGTCCAGCGACGCTCCGCGGAGGTCAAGGCGCCGGCGATGGTCTTCCAGGAGGCCGACCTGTCGATCCGGGTCCTGCGCGACGTGCTCAGCAAGGAGTTCGACGGGGCGATCATCGACGACTCCAAGCAGCACCACCGGGTGACGAGCTTCTTCCAGCGCACTGCGCCGGAGTTGGTGTCCTACGCGGAGCTGTACACGGACTCCCAGCCGCTATTCGAGCGCATGGGCGTCGAGGAGGCCTACCGGTCGGTGCTCTCGCGTCGCGTCGACCTGACCTCGGGCGGCTACCTGATGATCGACTACCCGGAGGCGTTGACCGTGATCGACGTCAACACGGGCAGCTTCACGGGCCGCGGCAAGGGGCGGTTGGAGGACACGATCACCAAGGTCAACGTCGAGGCGGCGGAGGAGGTCGTGCGTCAGCTGCGCCTGCGCGACATCGGAGGGATCATCGTGATCGACTTCATCGACATGGCGCGGGCGCGAAACCGCGACCAGGTTCTGAAGACGCTGCGCAAGTCGCTGGACGCCGACAAGACGAAGAGCTACGTGGTGGACGTCTCGCCGCTCGGCCTGGTCGAGATGACGCGCCAGAACGTCACCGACGGGGTGCGCGAGATCCTCACCAAGCGGTGCCCGACCTGTGACGGAGAGGGCGTCGTCGAGTCCGAGGAGACGGTGGCGATCCAGGTCGTGCGCCGCCTGCGCGACCTGGTCGAAGGCGACTCGAAGCGAGGTGCGCCAGAGGCGTTCCTGGTGCGAGTCAATCCGCAGGTGGCGGCGGAGTTGTTGCGCGAAGACAGCCCCCTGCACGAGCTGGAGGAGAAGTCCAGCAAGCACTTCCATTTCGAGGGCGGCGATGCGCTTTCCCTGGACACCTTCGAGGTGGTCGAGAGGGGCACCCGGGCGGAGATCGAGGAGCGTGCCCTGCCGTTCCAGGTCGGGGACGAGGTTCTGGTCCGGATCGAGGAGCCGCACATGTACAACGTCGACGACGCGGTGGCCAGGGTGGACTCCTACATCGTCAGCGTCACGGGCGGGGGGCGGTTCGTTGGCGATCGCCGCCTGGTGCGGATCGAGAGCGTGGAGCGCTCGGCGGCGACGGCCTCGCTGATCGATGGGCCGGGTGACGGCTCGGACACGGCCCCGGCGGCGGCGGATGGCGGTTCCGTAGAATCGCCGGCCTCCAAACGGCGCCGCGGCCGGCGAGGCGGCAGGCGCCGTTCCCGTGCCAGGGCATCCAATGGCTCCAACTCCAATGACGACTAAAGATGGCACCAGTGACCACTAGCTACGCGATAGTCGAAACAGGCGGCAAGCAGTACCGCGCCGAGAAGGGCACGACCCTGGTCGTCGAGCATCTGTCCGCCGACGAGGGAGCGAAGGTCAGCCTGCGCGCGGTCATGTATCGCGGCGACAACGAGGTGGTGCTCGAAGGCGACCGGCTCGAGAAGGTGAAGGTCGAAGCGGTGGTCGCCGAGCACCTGCGCGGACCGAAGCTGCGCGTCTTCAAGTACAAGCCGAAGAAGGGCTACCGCCGCCGCGCCGGCCACCGCCAGGAGCTGACCCGGCTCGAGGTGACCGACGTGAGCCTCTTGACGCGCAAGCCGGCGGCCAAGACGGAGACAAAGCCGGCGGAGAAGGCCGAGGCCAAGCCCGCGGCAAAGCCGAAGCCAGCCCCGAAAAAGCCGCCCGAGCGGAAGGCGCCGGGCAAGCCAGCCGCGAGGAAGCCGGCCGCCAAGAAGCCCACCGCCGGCGGCAAGAAGCAGGCCACACGCAAAGCCTCTGCGGCCCGGCGGTCGTCATCTGCTAAGAAGGACTAGCCATGGCTCACAAGAAGGGACTCGGCTCAAGCCGCAACGGGCGCGACTCGAACCCCAAGTACCTGGGGGTGAAGCTCTTCGCCGGCCAGAAGGTCGGGGGAGGCGAGATCATCGTGCGCCAGCGCGGCACCCGCTTCCGCCCGGGCGACGGCACCGGCCTGGGTCGCGATCACACGATCTTTGCCACTCGCCCGGGCGTGGTCGATTTTCACCAGACCCGCAAGGGCCGCGTCGTCTCGGTGAAGGAATAACGGGACTTCGTCCCTAGCCAGAGCGCGGCTACCCTCGGTCGGATGTTGTACGACCGGGCGAAGATCCATGTCGAAGGAGGGCGCGGCGGCGACGGTTGCGTGAGCTTTCGCCGCGAGGCGCACGTGCCGCGCGGGGGTCCCGATGGAGGCGACGGGGGCCGCGGGGGAGACGTGGTGCTGATCTGCGACCCCTCCAAGCGCGACCTTGCCTCCCTTCACCGCGCGCGGCACCTCCGCGCCGGGCGTGGCGGTCACGGGCGGGGCAAGCAGCAGCACGGGGCGCGGGGGAAGGACAGCCTGGTCCCGGTGCCGCCCGGCACCCAGGTCGACGGCCTGGAGCGTCGCCACTACGACCTGGTCGAGCCAGGCCAGCGCGCGGTGGTGGCCTCCGGGGGCCTGGGAGGGCACGGCAACAAGCGCTTCGCCAGCTCCACCCGCCAGTCGCCGCGGTTTGCCGAGCAGGGGCTGGAAGGCGAGTCCGGTTGGATCGAGCTGCGCCTCAAGCTGCTCGCGGACATCGGCCTCGTGGGTCAGCCGAACGCCGGGAAGTCGTCGCTTCTCCGGCGACTGACGCGTGCGGCCCCGAAGGTTGCCGAGTACCCGTTCACGACCGTCGAGCCGGTGCTGGGCACGCTCGAGTCCGAGGAGCGCCAGCTCGTCCTGGCCGACATCCCCGGCCTGATCGAGGGCGCGGCGCAGGGCGCCGGGCTCGGCCACGAGTTTCTCGCCCACGTGGAGCGCTGCGGCGTGCTGCTCCACCTGATCGACATCGCGGGCGAAGACCCCGCGGCGGCGCACGAAGCGGTGCGGGAGGAGCTGCGCTCCTATGGCGCCGGGCTGGAGCTGCTGCCCGAGCTGATCGTGCTCTCGAAGCGAGATCTGGTTCCTGGCGAGCGAGCGGATGAGCTGGTCGCCGAGTGGAGCGATCGGCTCGGCGAGACGGCTCTCGACGTGCTCGCCGTCTCCTCGGTGGACGGCGCCGGGATCGACGGGCTTCGGCGAGCGATTCTCGGGGCGGTGCCCGAGGGGGAAGGGAAGGCCGCCCCCGCGGCCCCGGACGCCGGGCCGGAGTTCGAGGCGGAGCACATCGTCTACCGGCCGGAGGGCGATCAGGGCTTCGACGTGGAGCGAGTCGAGGACGGGGTGTTCGAGGTGCAGGGTCGCGGGATAGAGCTGCTCGTCGCGCGCCACGATCTCGAGAACCCGGAGGCGCTCGCCTACCTCGAGCAGCGCTTCGGCGAGATCGGCGTGCTCGCCGCTCTTCGCTCGGCGGGGTTCGAGGCCGGCGACGAGGTGCGGATCGGCGAGCAGGCCTTCGAGCTTCTTCCGGATCAGCCGTCGGCCCGCATGCTAAGAAGGACGCGATGACGGTGGTCGCCAAGCTCGGGTCCTCGATCGTCGCCGGCGACGACGGCGCGCTGCGCTCCGCGGTGCTCGACAGCGTCTGCTCCCAGGTTGCCGAGCTGCACAGCGGCGGCGAGAACGTGGTGCTCGTCACCTCGGGGGCGATCGCGCGGGGGATGCGCCTGCTGGAGCTGGATCAGCGCCCGAGCGCCATCGACGAGATGCAGGCTGCGTCGGCGGTCGGCCAGGGGTCGCTGTTTCGCGCCTACGAGGAGCGACTCGGCGCCCATCAGGTCCACGCGGCACAGGTGCTGCTGACGTCGTTCGACATGTCGGCACGGATGCATTACGTGAACGCCCGCCAAACCCTCCGTCGGCTGCTCGACTGGCGGGTGGTGCCGGTGGTGAACGAGAACGACACCACGGCCACCGACGAGATCACCTTCGGCGACAACGACTTCCTCTCCGCGCAGGTTTCGATCCTGCTCGATGCGCGCCTATTGGTCCTGCTCACCGACACGCCCGGACTCCATACATCCGACCCGCGCGCAGACGCCGAGGCGAAGCTGATCGAGGAGGTGAAGGACTTCTCGGAGCTGCGCGACTACCGGATCGGCGAGCGAACCTCGGCATTCGGCTCGGGCGGCATGCGCAGCAAGGTGGCGGCAGCGGAGATGGCGAGCGCGGCCGGAATCCCGGTGGTGGTCTGCGACGGGACGGAGCCGGGGAGCTTCACGGCTGCGGCCCGGGGTGAGCCGGTCGGCACGCGGTTCGCGGCGCACCCGGAGCGCACACCCAGCTTCAAGCTGTGGCTCCGTTACGCGAAGCCGAGCCAGGGGCGGATCGTGGTCGACGAGGGCGCGGCCCGGGTGCTGCGGGAGCGCGGCTCGAGCCTGCTCCCGGTCGGGATCACCGAGGTCGAGGGAGAGTTTGCGGCGGGCGACGCGGTCGAGGTCGTGTGCGACGCGGAGGTGGTCGGCAAGGGCATCGCCAACTACTCCGCCGCGGAACTGGGCAGGATCAAGGGGCTGAAGTCGGCGCAGGTGCGGGAGCTGATTCCGAACGCCTCCGAGGAGGCGGTCCATCGCGATTATTTCGTGCTGACCTGAGTGCAAGCACTCAGGTCAGGTTCGTGGCGGGACCACTGGCGATGGCGCCTCGCCCGGGAGCTGTCCCGCGTCATTCACGATCCTGGAGACCCGCAAGCTACCCTGTCCGCATGGCCACAGCGACCCGAACCGTCGCCGAAGTCTGTGCCTCCGCGAAGCACGCCTCGCGCGAGCTGGCGACCGCCTCGACCGAGACCAAGGAGGCGGCCCTGGCGCGGCTCGCCGAGCTGCTCGGCGAGCGCTGCGGGGAGATCCTGGAGGCGAACGCAGCGGACCTCGCCGACGAGCGTGCCGCCCGTCTCACGGAGGCGCTCCGGGATCGACTGACGCTCGATGAGCAGCGGGTGGGCGCGATGGCCGAGGGAGTGCGCGTGATCGCGGCGCTGCCGGACCCGGTCGGCGAGCTGATCGAGGAGCGCAGCCTCGCGAGCGGCCTTCGCATGGAGAAGGTGCGGGTGCCGCTGGGGGTGGTCGCGGTCGTCTACGAGGCTCGGCCGAACGTGACCGTGGATTGCGCCGCGCTGACCGTGAAGAGCGGCAACGCGATCGTGCTCCGGGGATCGAGCTACGCCGCTCGGTCCAACGGGGCGCTGGCGGCGGTCGTGCGCGAGGCTGTGGCCGAAACAGGGCTTCCCGAGGGGTCGGTTGAGCTGCTGGACGGCGCGGACCGAGCCGAGCTCACCGAGCTGGCGACGGCCGAGGGCCTGGTGGACCTGATCATTCCCCGGGGCGGCGAGGGTTTGAAGGAGGCGCTGAAGTCGGTCGCCACGGTGCCGGTGATGTACGCCGCGGCGGGGAACTGCCACGTCTACGTGCACGACGACGCCGACCTGGAGATGGCCCGCGCGGTTGCCTACAACTCCAAGGTCCAGCGCCCGGGGGTCTGCAACTCGGCCGAGACTCTCTTGGTCAATGCCGAGGTCGCCGACGCGGTTCCTGCCCGGGGTGCTGGCGGATCTGCACGACGCGGGAGTCGAGCTGGTGGGCGACGAGCGGGCGCGCGCCGCGGCGGGTGAGACGCCGGTCGGGGTGGCCGCCGACGCCGACTGGGACACCGAGTACCTCGGCATGAAGATGGCCGTTGGCGTGGTCGACTCGCTTCAGGAGGCGATTGCGCACACCAACCGGCACGGCACCGGCCACTCGGAGGCGATCCTGACCTCGTCCGACGCGGCTGCTCAAGGGTTCACCGACGCGGTGGACGCGGCGGTCGTCTACGTCAACGCGTCGACCCGGTTCACCGACGGCTTCGAGTTCGGGATGGGAGCCGAGATCGGGAACTCGACCCAGAAGCTTCACGCCCGCGGCCCGATTGGCCTGCGCGAGCTGACCACCATCAAGTACGTCGTCCACGGCGACGGCCAGGTTCGGACTTGAGCCACCAGGCCGAAGGGGACTAGGGGGGAGCGGTCGCCGCGATCGGCGTTCTCGGGGGCGCGTTCAACCCGCCGCACATCGGGCATCTGGTGCTCGGCCAGGAGGCGACCTTCCAGCTCGGATTGGAAGAGGTGCTGCTGGTACCGGTCGGCGAGGCGCCGCACAAGCGGATCGAGCCCGAGCCGGGACGCGACCTGCGTCTCCGAATGGCAGGGCTGGCGGCGGCAACCGACCCAATTCTGGAGGCCTCGGACCTCGAGACGAGCCGCGAGGGGCCGTCGTATGCCTTTCGTACGCTGGAGCTGTTGAGCGACGCGCGGCCCGCGGCTGAGTTCGTCTTCCTGATGGGCGCCGACGTGGCGGCGGGCTTGGAGGGCTGGCGCGACCCGCAGCGCATTCTGGAACTGGCGCGGCTGGGGATCGCCGCGCGGCCGGGAACCGTCCTGGACGAGGCCGAGGCCGCGGTGGAGCGGCTCGGGGGCGCCGAGCGAGCGGAGATCGTGAGGATGCCGGAGATCGGCGTCTCCTCGACCGGCATCCGCCGACGGGTGGCCGCGGGGCGGCCGATCCGTCACCTCGTCCCCGACGCCGTCGTGGACCTGATCGCCGAGCGGGGCTTGTACCGGGCGTGAGCACGAAGCCCGACACCGGCCGGGATGGGCTGGACTCCGAGGCGCTGGCGCGGCGCATCGCGGAGGTGGCCGACGCCAAGCAGGCCGAGGATGTGGTGGCGCTCGACATGCGGAGCCTGGTCGGCTACACGGACTTCCTGGTGATCTGCACGGCGCGGAACGAGCGCCTGGCAAAGGCGATCCACGAGGAGGTCCACCAGCGGCTGAAGAAGGACGAGGGCCTGCTGCCCGTCACGGTGGAAGGCGAGCGGGTGGCGCGCTGGGTGCTGATGGACTACCTCGATTGCGTGTTCCACGTGTTCGTGCCGGAGCTGCGGGAGCGCTACCGCTTGGACGTGCTCTGGGGAGAGGCGCCGCGGCTGGAGCTGGGCGCCCAGACGGGCGCCGGCGGTCGCACCGCCGCTTCGGGCTGAGCAGTCGGGTGTGCCGTCCGGCTGGCCCCCTAGCGTTGGCGTATCGAGGGCGCTCGACGCCGGAGCACGATGGGCACTGAGGCTCGCTTGAGGAGATCCCTGTTTGGCTACCGTCCGCGCGACGTGGACGATGCGATCGCCGACCGCGATGCTCAGATCGAGGCTCGCCGGGCGGACGTCGAAAGAGGGGCGGGGCGGATCCGTGAGCTGGACCGGGTGTCCGCCTGGCTCGCGGACCGGGTGGTGGAGCGCGAGCGGGAGCTGCGCGAGCTGCGGCTGGAGTTGGCGCAAGCGCGCGAACGGGGCGACGAGAGCCTCAGGGCGCTGACCGCGCTGGCGGATGACCTGGAGGCGATACGGCGCCAGGCGCGCGGCCAGGCGACGAGGATGCGGTTGCGCGCCCTGCGCGAGGCCGCCGAGCTGATGAGGCGCATCGGCGAGCTGGGCGGTGATCCGGGCGAGGCGCGCGAGGGACTGATCGAGTCGCTTCAGGAGGCGATCGAGCGCGTCGCCGCGGACGTGGAAGAGGAGGAGGGTGCCGACGAGTCGGGCTTGCCGGCCGGCAACGGTCACGCCCGGCGGGAGCCGGGAGAGCTGTTCGAGGGACTGGTCGAGGTGGAGGTGGGGCCGTTTAGCGACTTCTCGCAGCTGGTCGGGTTCGAGGACGCCGCGAGCGGGATCGGCGCGACGTCGGAGATCTCGGTGACGCGTTTCACGCGGGGACGGGCGACGCTGGCGATGAGGTTCAAGCAGCCGGTCGAGCTGTTGCACGAGCTCGAGGAACGGGCCCCGTTCGAGTTCAAGGTCCGGGACACGCGCTCGGACCGGATCGTCCTGGACGTCGGCGAGTAAGTCGAGCTCCACACGGAGCCGGGGCCGTGCAAACGGCGCGGCGCGCCGAGCGGCCCGCGCGCGGCTAGGGTTGGATGAATGGAGTCGATCGCCCCGGCGAACGGGATCGAGCTCGCCTACGAGGCGTTCGGCGATCCCGCCGACCCGACGGTGCTCTTGATCATGGGCCTCGGGGTGCAGATGCTGGGCTGGGACGTGGAGTTCTGCGAGCTGCTGGCGGGGCGGGGGTTCTGCGTGGTGCGGTTCGACAACCGGGACGTGGGGCGGTCGACGAAGATCGAGGGCGGGGCGCGGCCGGACCTGATGGCGGCGGCGATGGGCGACGCGAGCTCGGCCAGCTACACGCTGGACGAGATGGCGGACGACTGCGCCGGTCTGCTGGACCATCTGGGCGTCGAGGCGGCGCACCTGGTGGGGGCCTCGCAGGGCGGGATGATCGCCCAGACGCTGGCCATCCGGCACCCGGAGCGGGTGCTGTCGCTGGTCTCGATCATGTCGAGCACGGGCGATCGGGCGGTTGGGCAGCCGCATCCGGAGGCGCTGCCGACGCTGCTGACGAGTCCGCCGGCCGACCGGGAGGAGTACGCGGAGTTCGTGGTGGGGGTGTTCCGGACGATCGGTTCGCCGGGCTTCGAGGCCGACGAGGAGAAGCTCAGGGAGCGGGCGCGGGCGAGCTTCGATCGGGGGTACTACCCGGAGGGCACGGCGCGGCAGCTGGTGGCGATTCTGGCCTCGGGAGACCGGACCGAGGCGCTGCGGCGGTTGGACGTGCCGGCGGTGGTGATCCACGGGACGGACGACGCGCTGATCGACGTGTCGGGAGGGAGCGCGACGGCCGCTGCGATTCCGGGGGCGAGGCTGGAGCTGATCGAGAGCATGGGGCACGACCTCCCGCGCGAGCTGTGGCCGCGGTTCGTGGACCTGATCGTGGAGAACGCGGAGCGGGCCCGCTCTCTCGACTCGATCCCGTAGCGCTTTCGGCACGAACTCCGCGCCACGCGTAACGCCAGATGCACGAACATGTGTTCGTGCAGGACCCGAACCACAAAGGCAACATCGCCGAGGCCGAGATCGCGACAGCCGCAGTGCGGCAGGGAATCGGCGTGCTCAAGCCGCTTGCGGAGCACGGACGTTACGACCTGATCTTCGATGTGGGGTCGCAATTGCTTCGCGTTCAGTGCAAGTGGGGTTCCTATGATCGGGAGGCTGAGTTGGTCCGGGTCCGTATAGGCACCTCGCGTCACACGCCGCGGGGCTATGTTCTCAGCACGTACTCGGTGGGCGAGATCGATGCGCTTGGCGTCTACTGCGGCGATCTCGATGAGACTTACCTCGTACCGATCGAACTGGTGGCCGGTCAGAGGCAGCTGCATCTCCGGGTCGGTCCGGCTAGAAACGGCCAGCGTGCCGGACTACACTTTGCTGCTGATCACCTCTTGTCTGGGGCTATAGCTCAGCTGGGAGAGCGTTCGGATGGCATCCGAAAGGTCATGGGTTCGAGTCCCACTAGCTCCACTGACTCCGACCCTCCAAGCGTCGCAGTGTGTTCGGCGCCCACGAGTTCCGCAACCACTTCGGCTGGTACATGGAGCGCACCGTGGCGGGCGAGGAGTTCCTCGTCACCCGCCGCGGCAAACCGTGCGTGCGCCTGGTCCCCGCGCACGCCCAGCTCCCGATCGCCGACTAGCTCGCGCCAGCGCTACCGGCAGCGTCGGTCCGTTCCGCCACCTCGAGCTCCCGCACCCGCAGCCGGCCCACCTCCAGCTCCTCGATCTGGAGGCGCTTGACTGCCGCCTGTCCCAGCGCCAGCCGCCCGATCGCCAGCCGCCCGATCGCCAGCGCCCCGACTGCTCCGGCGCCCACGGCCATCGCCCCCACGGCGAACGCGCCGATCGCGCCCGCCCCCAGCGCTCCCGCCCCGGCGCTCGCGGCGCCGGCCGACACCTTCTCGACCTGCACCTCGCTCAACCGTAGGCTCGGGAGCCGTCTGGATCTCCGCTTGCCGAGCCTTGCTCCTGGCTTCATGGGGAACCTCCTTCGCGACCAATCGACTGCCGGCCCATCCTGTCACGACGGCCGCGAGCGCTCGGATACGCTCCGCCGCGTGAAGCAGCTCGCCGACGGCGTCTGGCACCTGAACACGACGCCGGTGCCGAACACCGTCAACGCCTATCTGCTGCAGGACGTCCTGATCGACGCGGGCACCCGCCAATCGCGCAGGGGAATCCTCCGCCAGCTCCGCGGCCACGAGGTGAGCGCCCACGCCCTCACCCACGCCCACCCCGACCATCAGGGCTCGAGCCACGCCGTCTGCGAGGCGCTCGGCATCCCCTTCTGGGTCCCTGAGCGCGACGCCGACGTCGCCGAGGACCCCGACCTGATCCGCCAGCGCCAGCCCAGCCACCCGGTGGCGAGCTTCTTCATCCGGATCTTCACGGGCCCAGGCCATCCCGTCGACCGCAAGCTCCAGGAGGGCGACGAGGTGGCCGGCTTCAAGGTCCTCGACACCCCCGGTCACTCGGCCGGCCACGTCGTCTTCTGGCGCGAGTCCGACGGCGTGCTGGTGCTCGGCGACGTGCTGACCAACATGGACCAGCTGACCCTGATCCCCGGCCTGCGCGAGCCCAAGCCCTACCTCACCCCCGACCCCGATGAGAACCGCCGCTCGGCGCGGAAGCTCGCCTCCCTGGAGCCGAAGCTCGTCCTCTTCGGCCACGGGGCGCCGCTCCGCGACACTCGCAAGTTCGTCGACTTCGTCGAAGCCCTGCCGTCGTAGGCCGATCGAGCCCGTCGCGGCTCGGCGGCCGTCGTCAGCGCTGGCCGCGGGACGCGACCCGCGCCGCGTCGAGTGCCGCACGCGAGCGCTCGGGCATCCCGCGCCGAACCCGCCACGCCGCACCGGAGAAGCCGAGGTTCGCCACCTTCGCGAAGCCGCGCTCGTCCTCGCGGAGCGCCAGCAGAAGGTGGGCGACGCGGTCGCCGCCCGGCAACCCATCCTGCTCGGCCACGCGAACGCACCAGCAGTCCACCCGACGGCCTCCGGGCCTGACCATCAGCGCCCCCCGCTCTCCGACCAACCATGTGCCCAGCTCACCCCGCTCCAGGGCCAAGCCGGATTGCGCCAAGAGCTCGCGCTCCGCGTGACCGACCAGGTCGGCGAGCAGCCCGAGCGCCACGCCGTCCGCCTGGGATTGGGCATCCCCAAGCCGGCTCGCGCTTCGCTCGCTGCCAAGCGGGACAACCGAGCGCGCTCCCCGGCGCGCCTGAAGCCAGGGGACGATCCACGCGTGCGTGAAGCAGCCGAGCGCGACCGGGAGCGTGAGCGGGGACAGCAGCAGCAGCACGATCCCGGGGGTCGTGAAAGCGATCACCACCCACGCCGTCCACGCCGTCCACCGCCGCCCGTCGCGGCGCAGCGTCCCCTCGTCCGTCTCCTCCCGCCACCAGAGCGCGGCCGCCTCGGCGAGGCGGCCGCCCGTCGCCTGCGCCGTCATTTGCCGGCGAAGCTGCGTGATCTGTCACTAGCCGCCGGAGATCGGGCGGCGCAGCACCACCAGCTCCGCGTCGAGCGGCAGCTCCCTGACGACGTCGGCGCTGCCGTCGGCGCGAGGGACGCTGGCCAGCATGCCGTCGTCGAGCTCGCGCCGGAAGGCCTGGACGGCGGCTTCCCGCGCGGCCAGGTCCCCGTCGGTCCACTCGGCGAGCGTGGTGTGTCCGGTGCGATCGAGCCTGATCAAGCGCGCCATGTGTCCTCCTCGCGGTTGCTCTCGCCCCAATATACGCCCGCCGGTGACTCGTAAACTCAGCGGCGATGGAGCGTTACGAGCCGCAGGAGGTCGAGCGCCGCTGGCAGACGGTGTGGGAGGAGGAACGCACCTGGGAGGTGCCCAACCCCGGGCAGCCGGCGTTCGATGAGACGAAGCCGAAGAGCTACGTGCTCGTAATGCTCCCCTATCCCTCGGGAGAGCCGCACGTTGGCCACCTGAAGGTCTATTCGGTCGGCGACGCAATCGCGCACTACAAGCGGCGGAATGGCTATCGGGTCATGCAGCCGATGGGCTACGACGCCTTCGGGCTGCCGGCGGAGAACAACGCGATCAAGACCGGTGTCCACCCGCGGGATGCGACCAACAAGTCGATCGCCTCCTACCGGCACTGGTTTCGCCGCTGGGGCATCTCGATCGATTGGACGCGCGAGGTGTCGACCAGCGACCCGTCCTACTACCGCTGGACGCAGTGGATCTTCCTGAAGCTGCTGGAGCGAGGGCTCGCCTACCGCAAGGAGGCGGCGGTGAAGTGGTGCCCCAAGGACGCGACCGTGCTCGCCAACGAGCAGGTCATCGACGGGCGCTGCGAGCGTTGCGGCACCCCGGTCGAGGTGCGCCAGCTCGAGCAGTGGTTCTTCCGGATCACCGACTACGCCGACCGCCTGCTCGACGACCTCGAGGTGATCGACTGGCCCGAGCACGTGAAGACGATGCAGCGCAACTGGATCGGGCGATCGGAGGGCGCCGAGGTGACCTTCCGCTGCGAGGAGCTGGGGATCGACTACCCGGTGTTCACCACCCGCCCTGACACGCTGTTCGGCGCCACCTTCTTCGTCCTCGCCCCGGAGCACCCCGACGTGTTCCGCCTGGCGTCCGGTACGCCCGACGAGGAGCGCGTGCACGAGTACGTCAACCAGGCGATCGCCGAGTCCGCCGAGGACCGCAGCGCCGAGGAGCGACCGAAGACCGGGGTGCCGCTCGGCCGCACGGTCACGAATCCCGTCAACGGCGAGCAGATCCCGATGTTCGTCGCCGACTACGTGCTGATGGAGTACGGCACCGGCGCGATCATGGCGGTTCCCGCGCACGACCAGCGCGACCACGACTTCGCCCGCGCCTTCGGCCTCGAGATCCGGCGGGTCGTCGAACCCACCGGCGAGGAGACTTCCCGGGACGCCGTCTTCGTCGGCCATTCGGACGACGAGCGCCTGGTCGACTCCGGCGAGTTCACGGGGATGTCCGCGCCCGAGGCCCAGCGCAGGATCACCGCCTGGCTCGCCGAGCGGGGCATGGGCAGGTCCGCGGTCAACTACCGCCTCCGCGATTGGCTGCTCTCCCGCCAGCGCTACTGGGGCTGCCCGATCCCTGTGGTGTATTGCGATGGCTGCGGGATCGTCCCTGTCCCGGAGGACCAGCTCCCGGTGCCGCTCCCCGACGTCGAGGACTACGCCCCGAAGGGCAAGAGCCCGCTCGCCAGCGCCGAGGACTGGGTTGCCACCGAGTGCCCGAGGTGCGGGGGGCCCGCACGCCGGGAGACGGACACCATGGACACCTTCGTCGATTCCTCGTGGTACTTCCTGCGCTACTGCGACGCCCGTAACGACGAGGCCGCCTGGGACCGCGAGGTGGTGCGCAGCTGGATGCCCGTCGATCAGTACATCGGCGGGGTCGAGCACGCGATCCTGCATCTGATGTACGCCCGCTTCTTCACCAAGGCGCTCGCCGACATGAGCCTGCTCGACGTGCAGGAGCCCTTCGAGGCCCTGTTCACGATCGGGATGATCACCCGCGACGGGGCGAAGATGTCGAGCTCGAAGGGCAACGTGGTCGATCCCGCCGAGTACGTCGAGCGCTATGGCGCCGACACCGCTCGCAGCTATGTGCTCTTCATCGGCCCCCCGGACCAGGACGCCGACTGGACCGACACGGGCGCCGAGGGCGTCCACCGCTTTCTGGCGCGGCTGTGGCGGCTGAAGGAGGAGGTCGTCGAACGGACCGAGCCCGCGTCGAGCGAGGGGCGAGGAGCGAGGAGCGAGGAGCCCGGAGAGGCCCGCGCGCTGCTTGCGAAATCCCACTGGGCGATCGACAAGGCGACCCGGGACATCGAGCGCGGCTTTCAGTTCAACACCGCGATCGCCGCCATCATGGAGCTCGTCAACGAGGCCTACCGCCTCAAGGACGGGCTCTACGGCGATCCCGCCGGCGAGGCCGCGCTGCGGTTCGCGACCGCCACGGCCGGCTCGTTGCTGTTCCCGTTCGCGCCCCACCTCGGTGCGGATGTCTACGAGGCGATCGAGGGTCGCAGGGTCTGGGAGGATCCCTGGCCGAAGGCCGATCCCAGCCTGCTGGAGAGCGACACGTTCACGCTCGTGGTCCAGGTGAACGGCAAGCTCCGCGCCCGGGTCGAGGCCGCTGTGGACGCCCCCGAGGAGGAGCTTGTGCGGCTGGCGCTCAAAACCGATGCCGTGAAGCGCCACCTCGACGGCAAGGAGATCGTCAAGGAGGTCGTTGTCCCGGGCAAGCTCGTCAACCTCGTGGTCCGATGAGCGGTAACACGCGCCCGCCGCTGGTCTGCTAGAAAGGCGGCGCATGCTTGTCAGGCGGTTCTCGGACGCGGCCGTCACCGAATGGCACCGCCTTCGGCCCCACATCCTCATGGACGCGGGTGAGCTCGGAGCGCGCAACATGTCGGTCAACTGGCTGGAGGTCCCAGCGGGCGCCTCGGACGAGCTCCGCTCGCACGAGGAGGCCGAGCAGGTCTACGTCGTCGTCCACGGAAGCGGCACGATGTCGGCCACCGGTGACACCCAACGCCTCGACGTCGGCGACCTGGTCCTGATCCCGCCCGCGACCGATCATGCCGTCGCCAACGACGGCGCCGAGACCCTGGCGCTGGTCTCGGTGCAGTCGCCCGCCGTCTCAGCAGACGAGCTCTACAGCCGCCGCCTCGCCGCACAGGCCGCCAACTACGACGACTACGACGAGAGAATAACTCCGCCGAAAGCCTCGGCCTTCGGCCTGCGTTTTCGGCGGGCGAGGGCCCGTACCTGACCCGGCAGGCATCTCCGTATCTACCGCGACTTCGTCGCTAGCCCGGGCGACTAGTTGGTTAGCTTCAGCGCTGGTGATACGTAAGCGGGTTGTGGTCCATGGGCGGGTCCAGGGGGTCTTCTTTCGCGACACGGCCCGGCGGATGGCGCAATCGCGCGGTCTCGGAGGCTGGGTGCGCAACGCGCCCGACGGCACCGTGCAGGCCGTGTTCGAGGGAGAGGCCCAGGCGGTCGACTCGATGGTTCGCTGGTGCGGCCAGGGACCGCGCGGGGCTGTCGTCGAGCGGGTGGAGGTCACGGATGAGGAGCCCGAGGGACTGATGGAGTTCCGGATCCGGTAGGGCACCGGTTGTCCTGCCGGGGGCGCCGAGGTCACGAACTCGGCCCAATCCCGCCCGCGATCGCTGACGGAGGTACGCCACGCGTGTGCCACGCCCCTGCACGATCGGGACGATGGGCTCGCTGAGCCGCTCCCAGCTTCTCGTCTACGGCGCGGTCGCCGTCGCCCTGCTGCTGGTTGGAGCGCGCTGGATCCGCTCTGCCGATCAGTCGGGCTCCGCCGCCGGCGGGGTGAGCTTCTCGTCGGCGTCCGACTCCTCCGATTCTCCCGGCGGCTCATTCGGCGTCGATACCCAAGGCGGGGAGGACGTCGTCGTCCACGTGGCGGGTGCCGTGTCCAAGCCCGACATCTACAGGCTGCCCGCGGGGTCGCGCGTGAACGACGCCGTGCAGCGTGCCGGCGGTCCCACGCCTCAGGCCGAGGTCGAGGCGCTCAACCTCGCGGCGCGGCTCACCGACGGGCAGCAAATCGTCATGCCCGCCAGGGCCAGTGGCCCTGGCGGGGTTGCGCTCGGCTCGAGCACTGCGGGCACATCGGATGGCCCCATCTCGCTCGGCACCGCCACGGTGGAGGAGCTCGACACGATCGAGGGCATCGGGCCGGTGACGGCCCAGAAGATCATCGAGTTTCGCGATCAGCACGGCGGCACGTCATCGGTCGACCAGCTCGACCAGATCGACGGCATCGGCCCGGCGACCATGGACGCCCTCCGGTCTCGCCTCCAGCCATAGCCGGGATCCGCACCCGGGGTCTTTCGTGAAGGGCGGCGGGATCGCCTGGCGCTTCGCCGTGCTCGGCGGCGCCACCGCCGGGCTGGCGCTGTCGCCGGCTGCCCCGGTCGGAAGCGCGGGCATCGCCAGGCCGATGCTCGTGCTCGGGCTGTCCGCGGGCGCCGGCCTCATGGCCGCCCGCCCGGGCGACCGCGATGTGGCGCGTGGCGCCTGGCTCGCGCTGCTCGCCCTGGCCGCCGCGGCCTCCGGGCTGGCAGTGGGCACCCTTCGCCTGGGGGCCATCGACAACGGCGCCTTCCGGGGGCCGATCGGGCAGCCGACGACGGCGCGGGGGTTCGTGACCGCGGTGCCCCGCCGATCACTTGGTCAGGTGAGGGTCCGGATCCAGACCGCCGACGGCCGGCTCGCGGTCGAGTCCTCCGAGCCGCTGGGAGACCTACCGATCGGCCACCAGGTGAGGGCCACCGGCACGCTTCGAGATCCTCAGCCCTGGGAGGCCGGCTACCTGAGGCGCTACGGCATCGGCCAGGTGCTGGTCGCCGACCGGCTGCGGCTCACCGGCCGGCGGCGGGGTGGGCCCGTGGCGCTGATCGATCGCATCCGCGACCGGGCCGAGGTCGCCCTCGGAAGCGGCACCCCGGAGGCCGAGGCGGCGCTCCTGAGAGGCTTCGTGCTGGGCGAGGACGACCGCATCGATGCGGCCACGGTCGACGATTTCAAGCGCTCCGGGCTCGCCCACCTTCTTGCCGTCTCCGGGCAGAACGTGATCCTGCTCGCCCTGCTGGCGATGCCGCTGCTGGCGCTCCTCGGGGTCCCGGTCCGCGCCCGTCTGCTCTGCGTCCTGGCGTTGATCGCGGTCTACGTGCCGGTCACCGGCGCCGGCCCTTCGATTCAGCGCGCCGGCGTGATGGGCGCGGCGGGCATCGTGGCGGTGCTCGCCGGACGGCCGCGTTCGCGCTGGTACGCGATCCTGCTGGCGGCCTTCGTCACGCTGGCGATCAACCCGCGTGCGAGCGGCGACCCCGGCTGGCAGCTCAGCTTCGCCGCCGTGATCGGGATTCTGCTCTGGGCGGGGCCGATTCGCGACCGCCTCCTCGGGCCGCTTGGGCGGAGCGGCCATCGGGGGGGCCTCGTCGGCTGGCGGCGGGGCCTCGCCGAGGGCGCAGGGGTGACGATCGCCGCCACGCTCTCCACGGCCCCGCTGATGGCACACAGCTTCGGGGCGGTCTCGCTGGCCTCCCTGCCCGCGAACCTGCTCGCGCTGCCGGCTGTGGCGCCGCTCATGTGGCTGGGCATGCTGGCCGCGCTGGTCGGCCAGCTGCCGTGGCTTCCGGTGCAGCCGCTGACCGGTCTCGCGGGCCTGCTCGCCGCCTATGTCGCCCAGGTCGCCCACTGGCTCGCCTCGCCGCGATGGGCGACGGCCAGCGTGCCGCTCCCCGGCGCAGCGGGGGTGGTGGCCGCGTACGCCGTGCTCGCCGTGGCCCTCTGGGTCCTGCTCGGCTGGACGCGTCGCCGGGCGGGCCTGGGAGGGCCCCCGGCTCGCCTCAAGCCCCTCGTCTTGGCGATCTGCCTCGGGGCCTGCGGGCTCGCCCTCGCCGGCCTGCGGTCGTCCAGCGGGACGACCGCCGAGCCCCCGCCTGGGCTGCGCGTGGTCGTATTCGACGTCGGCCAGGGCGATGCGATCCTCCTCGACCCGGCCGACGGTGAGCCGGTGCTCGTCGACGGCGGGCCACCGGGCGCCGACCTTCGCCGCCAGCTCGAGGGCGAGGGAGTCTCGGGCCTCGCGGCCGCGGTCGTCACCCACGACCAGTCCGACCACGCCGGCGGGATCGGGGAGCTGCTCGGCTCGTTCCCGGTCCACCGGCTGCTC
Source organism: uncultured Actinomycetes bacterium (assembly GCA_963740145.1). Classification (GTDB taxonomy): domain Bacteria; phylum Actinomycetota; class Thermoleophilia; order Solirubrobacterales; family 70-9; genus AC-56. The sequence continues at coordinate 111,540 of CAVUDI010000008.1, read as the reverse complement.
TACGGGGAGCGCGCCCCGCACTTGATCCGGGAGGCGAGCTCGGCCGGCGTCCGGGCAATGCCGATCGCCGAGGGGTCGGAGGTCGAATCGGGGAGCCTGCGGATCGAGGTGCTGTGGCCGCCGCGGGCGCTGCTGGAAGGGCCTGCGCCCGACGACCTCAACCGGGCCGCGTTGGTGCTCCTCGCTCGCTGGCGGCGCTTCGACATGCTCCTCACCGCTGACGCCGAGGCCGAGGCGGTGCCGATCGACCCCGGCCCGATCGACGTGCTCAAGGTGGCGCATCACGGCTCGGACGACGCCGGCCTCGACGCGCTGCTCGACCGCAGCGTGCCACGGCTCGCGGTGATCTCCGTGGGTGGGGAGAACCCCTACGGCCATCCGAGCGCTGCCACCCTCGACACCCTCGCCGAGCACCAGGTCGCCACCCTCCGCACGGACGAGACAGGGGTGGTGACGATCGACGTCGAACCGCGTGGTTGGCAGGTCGAGACCGAGGACGGATGAAGGCTGCGACGGCCGGCAAACACTTCGCTATCGTTTAGCTGTTGGAAGCCTCGTCATTGGGCCAAGGAAGGACCCGTGTGAGCTGGCGTGTGGCAGGGATATTGCTGGCGCCCGTGCTGGCGTTCGGCTGCGCGGTGATGCTCGTCGCGATGGGCGACATCCGCGACACCCCCACCTGCCAGGACCTGGCCAGAACGACCTTCTCATCAGGGGAGTGCTTCAATGGCTCCTCCTTTCAGAAGGCGGTAACGCTCGGCATCGGCTGGACGAGTGCCGTGATGGCGGGTGTCGCAGCCCTGATCGCCCTGCTCTTCGTGATCACTGGGCGCCATGCCCGGCTGACCCTCCAGCTCGCCGCCGTGGCGGTGGTCCTCGGCGGGCTCAGCATCCTGACCGGCAGCTTCTAAGGCTCGAAGCGCCGAGCTGCGCCGCCCAGCCAGTCGCCGACCGAGAGGCGGCCGCGCCTGCGAATACACTCGACGGCCATGTCGAGTGAGCGCGCAAGCGGCTCGAGCGCAATCAAGCCCGCCTACCTGATCGCTGGCACCGACGAAGGAAAGATCGATGCGGCGCTGTCCCGTCTGCGCGCGCGGGCCGAGCGCGAGGGCGGCCCTGGAGCGCTGGAGAGCTTCACGCCCGCCGCCGGCCCGCAGGCACCAGACGCCGACGCGCTGATCGCCGCGATCCCATCGATGTCGCTGATGGCATCTCGGCGCTACCTGCTGGCGGACGGCGTCGAGCGGTGGACGGGCAAGCAGGCCGAGGCGGTGGTGGCCGCGCTCGGCACACTGCCGCCGGACCTCACGGTCGTCTTGGTCGCCCGGGAGCTGCCACCGAAGACGAGGTTGCCCAAGGGCATCGCCGAGGCCGTCAAGGCCGCCGGCGGCGACGTGCTCCGCTACCAGACGCCCAAGGCCCGCGAGCTTCCCGCCCGGCTCGTCGCCGAGGCGAGCAAGCGCGGTTTCCGACTCGAGCCCGCGGCGGCGCGGCTTCTGGTCGAACGCCTGGGGGAGAGCACGCTGCGGCTGGCCAACGAGCTCGAGCGGCTGGCGCTCTGGGCGGCGCCGGACGGAGAGGTGACGGTTGGCGACCTGGAGGCGATGGTGGCCGACACGTCCGAGGAGGCTGCCTGGGCGCTCTCGGACGCGATCGTTGCCCGTGACCCGGATACCGCCCTGCGGTCGGCGGAGCGCCTGGCCGCCCAGGGCGAGGGGGTCACGCCCCTCGTCTACCAAGCGGCGCGACGGCTGCGCGAAGCTCATGGCGCCCTCCTGGAGCTGGAGGCGGGGAACTCGCAGAAGGAGGTGGAGGCAAGGCTCAGGATGCACCCCTACGCGGCGAAGATGCTGGTGCGGCGCCTGCGGGGAGCTTCGCCCGCCGACCTGCGCGCCGCCTCCTGCGCGATCGCCGATCTCGAGTGGTGGACCCGTGGCGGCTCCGAGTACCCGGACGACGTGGCGCTGACGCTCGCGGTGCGGCGAGCGGCCGGCGTCGGCGCCGGTGCGGACTGAGCCCGCGGCCCGCCGCAGCGAGCCAGCGGCGGTCGCGTCCGACTACCCGGCGGCGCGACTCAGTAGGCGGGCGGCGCGAGTCTTCTTGCGGGCGCCGTTGTTCGAGTGCAGGGCGCCCTTCTGGACCGCCTTGTCGATCCGCGAGACGAGCTGGCGGTGCTCCTCCGTGACCGCCGAGGCGTCGCCTGAGTCCACCGCGCGCTCGAGGCGCCGGAAGTGCGTCTTCACGGCGCTCTGCAGGCGGCGGTTCTCGAGCCGCTCGCGGTGGGAGCGGTGGATGCGCTTTCGCTGTGAGGCGATGTTGGCCATCGGGCGACGGGCCACTATAGCTGGCGCGACCTGGGCGCCTGAGGGGAGCCCCGCAGGCTGATGGAGGGCGGGGAGCACCAACCCAGGGAGGACGAACGCCGAGCTCGCGAGCGCCTCTACGGCGAGCGCGGGCTGGACCCGGGGCCAGTGAATGTCGTCGCGGCCGAGGAACCCGGCACCGAGGCCCTGACCGCCGCCCGCGAGTCCTCACAGGCGAGCGCCGGTCGCCTGGCCCGCTCGACCGCCTTCTTCTCGTTCGCCACCAGCCTCTCGCGGATCGCCGGGCTGGTGCGGGAAATCGTCGCCGCCAGCTACTTCGGCGTCAAGGGGCCGATGTCGGCGTTCACGATCGCCTTCCAGGTGCCCAACCTGGTCCGCAGCCTGTTTGCCGACGCGGCGATACAGGCTGCTTTCGTGCCTGTCTTCACCGAGCAGCTCGAGCGGGGAAACAAGCGCGAGGCCTTCCGCCTCGCCTCCACCCTGATCTTCCTGGTCACCCTCGGCCTCGGCGCGATCACGGCGCTCTTCGTGCTTCTGGCGCCCGTCCTGATGCCGGTCTTCGCGCCGGGATACCAGGGGGAGGTGATCGATCTGACGGTCGCCCTCTCGCAGCTCCTGTTTCCGATCCTGGTGATGCTGGGCACGACCGGGATGGTGGTCGGCATCCTGAACAGCTACGACCGCTTCGGCGCCTTGGCGATCTCGCCCTTCTTCTGGAATGTCGCGATCGTCGCGGTCCTCGTCCTGCTGGCGCCCGTGTTCTCGGAGGACAAGGAGATCTACGCCTACGCGATCGGGGTGCTGGTGGGCACCGCGATCCAGCTTGCCATCCCCGCCTGGGACCTGCGCAACACCCCCTTCCGGCTGTTGCGGGTCTTCGACTGGAGAAGCCCGGCGGTGCGGCGGGTGCTCCTGCTGATGCTCCCGGTGACGCTCAGCCTCGGGCTGATCAACTTCAACCTGCTGATCAACAGCCTTTTCGGGACGCTCACCTCGCAGCCGAACCGGGCACCGGCGGCGATCGACAAGGCGTTCCGAATCTACATGCTGCCCCAGGGGGTCTTCTCGGTTGCCGTCACCACGGTTCTGTTCCCGACCTTGGCGCGGTTCGCCGCCCGGCGCGCCTACGACGACCTGCGGGCCACGATGGCCAACGGCATGCGCCAGATCACCCTGCTGCTGGTCCCGGCCGCAGTGGCGATCCTGGTCCTCTCGGAGCCCATGGTGAGGCTCGTCTACCAGCGTGGGGAATTCGACGCCGGGCAGACCGATCTGGTGGCGACGGCTCTGTTCTGGTTCGCCTTCTCGCTGCCGTTCAACGGCCTCTTCCTGCTGCTCACCCGGACCTTCTTCAGCCTGCAGCGGCCCTGGGTGCCGACAGCCATCTCGGGTCTCAACCTCGCGATCACCGCGATCGCCGCGCTGGCGCTCTACGGGCCGTTCGACGTCGGCGGGATCGTCGCCGCGACGGTGATCGCGACGGCGGTGAGCGTGCTGGCACAGACGATCGTCCTGCGCCGCCAGCTCGGCCGTCTCGAGCTCGGGAGGCTGACCTGGACGACGATTCGCGTGGGCGCCGCCGCCGCGGCGCTCGCGGGTGCGTGCTACGGGATCTGGTACGTCCTCGACCAAGCGCTCGGTCGCGGCCTGGGCGGCCAGATCGTCTCGCTGAGCGCCGGTCTGCTGGCGGGGGCAGCGGTGTACGCCGCGGCGATCACTTTGCTCCGGATCCCGGAGGCGGAGCAGATCTGGCGGCTCTTCCGCCGCCGCGACGCCTGAGCGACCGGCGCGGCGGTGCCCCGACGCCGCTGCGGCCTCCGCCGCCATACTCAACCGCTCCCGCCATGGACCGGATCCGCAACTTCTCGATCATCGCCCACATCGACCACGGCAAGTCGACGCTCGCCGATCGGCTGCTCGAGTTGACAGGGACCGTGGGCGCCGAGCACCGGCCGCAGCTGCTCGACTCGATGGAGCTGGAGCGCGAGCGAGGGATCACGATCAAGGCGCAGGCGGTGCGGGTCTCATACCGGGCCGCGCGACGGCGAGACCTACCACCTGCACCTGATCGACACCCCCGGCCACGTGGACTTCTCCTACGAGGTCTCGCGCAGCCTCGCCGCCTGCGAGGGGGCGCTGCTGGTCGTCGACGCCGCCCAGGGGGTCGAGGCGCAGACGGTGGCCAACACCTACGCGGCGGTCGAGGCCGGGCTGGAGCTGATTCCGGTGCTCAACAAGGTCGATCTGCCGAGCGCCGAGCCGGAGCGGGTGGCGGCCGAGATCACCGACCTGGTCGGTGGCGACCCCGACGAGGTGCTGCGTATCTCCGCCAAGACGGGCGAGGGCGTCGAGCAGGTGCTGGAGGCGATCGTCGCCCGCATCCCGCCGCCGCGGGGGAACCCGGAGGCCCCACCGCGAGCGCTGATCTTCGACTCCGAGTTCGACCCTTATCGGGGAGTGGTCGCGTACGTCCGCCTGGTGGATGGCGCCTTCGGCAAGGACGAGCGGATCACGGCCATGCAGGCCGGGACCGAGGCCGAGATCGACGAGATCGGCTTCTTCGTACCGGAGATGCGGCCGGCGCTCCGCATGGGCGCGGGCGAGGTCGGCTACGTGATCACCGGGATCAAGGACGTCGCCCGGCTGCGGGTCGGCGACACGCTGACCTCCAGGCAGGAGCCGGGGGCAGAGCCGCTGCCCGGCTACCGCGAGGTGAAGCCGATGGTCTTCTGTGGCCTGTTCCCGATCGACACCGACCGCTACGAGGACCTGCGTGACGCGCTCGACCGCCTGGCGCTGAACGACGCCGCCCTCAGCTACGAGCCCGAGACCTCCCAGGCCCTGGGGTTCGGCTTTCGCTGCGGCTTCCTCGGCCTGTTGCACATGGACATCGTCCGGGAGCGGCTGGAGCGCGAGTACGACCTGGAGCTGCTGGCGACCACACCCAACGTCCGTTACGAGGTGGTGCTGCGGGGCAGCGAGCGACTCGAGGTGCGAAGCCCGGCCGAGATGCCCGACCCGGCCGCGATTGAGCAGATCCTCGAGCCGTACATCCGCGCCACGGTGATCGCGCCCGCCGGCTACGTGGGAGCGGTGATGGAGCTCTGCCAGCGCCGGCGCGGCACCCACGTCGACATCCACTACCTGTCGCCCGAGCGCGTGCAGCTCCGCTACGACCTGCCGCTGGCCGAGATCGTGCTCGACTTCTACGACCAGCTGAAGTCGAGGACCGCCGGCTACGCCTCGCTCGACTACGAGCAGATCGGCAACCGTGCCTCAGACCTGGTCAAGCTCGACGTGCTGCTCGCCGGGGAGCGGGTGGACGCGCTGTCCGTGATCGTTCACTCCGATGACGCCTACCGGGCGGGCAAGGCGCTGGTGGAGCGGCTCCAGCGGACCATTCCGAGGCAGCTGTTCGACGTACCTGTACAGGCCGCCATCGGCTCGCGGGTGCTGGCCCGGGAGACCGTCAAGGCTCTGCGCAAGGACGTGACCGCGAAGCTCTATGGTGGCGACGTGACCCGAAAACGGAAGCTGCTGGAAAAGCAGAAGGCGGGCAAGAAGCGGATGAAGCAGGTGGGCAGGATCGAGGTGCCGCAGGAAGCGTTCCTCTCGGTGCTGGAGCTCGATGACAACCAGTGACCAGCAGCGGAATGTCGGTCTGGCGCGGCGTGGCATGGACGCCTACAACCGCGGCGACATCGACGAGGTGCTGGAGCTCTTCAGCCCCGAGGTGGAGATCTATGCCCCTCAGGAGTTCATGAACGCCGGCGTGTTCCATGGCCGCGAGGGCTGGCTGAAGTGGATCGGCCAGTGGAACGAGGCGTGGGGATCGTTCGACATCCGGGTCGACAGGGTGGAGCCGCTCGGCGAACGGTTCGTCATCCTGGACGCCCATCAGGTCGGTCGCGGACGGGGAAGCGGGGTCTCGGTCGAGCAGGACGTCACGTATCTCTACGAGATCAGCGACGGGCGTTGTGTCTACTTCGCGATCCATCCCGACCGCCAGCGCGCCCTGGCCGACGTGGGTCGCCGCGAGGCGGGCTGAGGCCGAAGCTCAGGCCCCCTCCGGCGGCTCGACAGAGGACGGGGCGCCGCCGATCCGATCCTGCCAGCGCCGGTATCGCTTGCGACTGCGCTCGGCGCGCGCCGTCGCCCGCGCCAGCTTGTCACTGCCCTCCGCGTAGCGACGCCGCGCCCAGGGGGACCCCGGTTTCGCCAGGCGGATCGCCGCCACCAGGCTGACCAGCGTCACCAGGATCCCCACCACCGCCGAGGTGTACTTGCCCTTCAGCGCCGCGATGGTTGAGACCGCGAGCACGGCAACGACGGTGATGGCGGCCGCCAGCACCGAGCTTGCGTCATCGCTGTCCCATGGCGTGAAGCCGACCAGAAGCGCGCCGCCGAGCAGGGTCGCCATGATCACCGCGTCTACCGAGCGGCGTCCCTCCTCCGCCCAGTAGACGTCCTCGAGGTGGAGCCAGAGGGCGAACTCGTCCAGGGTCAGGCCCATCCCAACTCCGAAGCCCGCGGCCAGGATCTCGAGCCAGGGGCTGTCGGGCTGGAGCGCGAACCCAAGGAACCCCGCGAGCATCAGCAGCACGATCCCGAACACGAGATGGTGGACGTGGATGCCTCCGGTCTTGACGCTTCCCGGCCACCAGGTCACCTTGGGGCTGCGCATCAGCCGGGTGCTCATGCGAATGAACCCGAACGAAAGCAGGAAAGCGACCAGCAGCACGAACCCGGCCAGGTGACCGCTCCCTTCCGGAAGGTCGAACGCCACGGTGACCTCGGCTGCCGGCGCCACGCGGATATTCTGACCTCGAGGCGCCGCAGGAGGCGTTCCAGCCGGTGCTGGAGATGGATGAGTAGGCTCGAGGATCGCCAGAGTCAGAACGTCGAGGTCGTGCGCCAGGTAGTGGAGGCGTATCAGCGAGGCGACCTGGAAGGGATCTTCGCGGTTGCCCACGAGGACTTCGAGATCTTCCTGCCGCAGAACCTGCCCAACTCGGGCAGGTACGTAGGGCGCGACGGGTTCCTGACCTGGATGGGGCAATGGCTCGACGCCTGGGAGGACTTCACGGTGGAGATCACCGAGGTGGACCCGGCGGGGGAGTGCCACGTGATCGCCAAGGTCCGCCAGTCCGGACGCGGCAAGGGCAGCGGCATCCCGGTGGAGATGGACATTGCCTATATGTGCGAGGTGCGCGACGGCAGGTTCGCCGCGATGCACCTCTACGCGACCCGGGAGGAGGCGGTTCGCGTCGCCGAGGCGCGGGAGCGCGAGAGCCCCCACTAGAATCGCCGCCCGGAATGGCTCTCAACACCGAAGCGATCGGCAAGCAATGGCCGCCCGCCTCGTTCGAGGTCGAGGCGGCGAGGATCGACCAGTACGCGAGCGCCGTCGGCGAGGACAACCCCATCTACCACGACCCCGAGGCCGCGAAGGCCGCCGGCTTTCGCGACCTGGTGGCACCGCCGATGTTCTGCGTCGTCTACAGCGCCCCGGCGCTGGGGCCGGCCATCCTCGATCCGGAGGTCGGGATCAACCTTCCGGTGATGGTCCACGGCGGACAGGAGTTCGAGTGGGGAGAGCCGGTCTGCGCCGGCGACACGATCACCACGACCGCGACCTGCAAGGAGATCTACGAGCAGGACGGCAAAGGCTTCTACGTGTTCGAGTCGGTTTCAACCAACCAGGAGGGCGAGGAAACGGTTCGCGGCACCTGGACCGACATCGTCCGCGGGGTCTGATCGGAGGACGCCGATGAGCGACTACAAGCAGGGCGACTCGCTGCCGGAGCTCAGGGTCACCCCCGACGCCGGCTTGACCAAGCGCTACGCGGAGGCGTCGGGCGACCCGAACCCGATCCACACGGATCCGGACTTCGCGAAATCGGTCGGGCTCCCCGGGGTGATCCTGCACGGCCTGTACTCGATGGCGCAGGTCGCGCGCGCCCACACCGAAGCCGCCGGTGGCGACCCCCGAGCCCTGAAGCGGCTCTCGGTCCAGTTCCGGGGCATGGGGTTCCCGGAGCAGGAGATCGTCGTCACGACCACGGTCAAGGGGGCCGAAGACGGCCGCCTGGTCACCGACACCGTCGCCGCTCAGGGAGAAAACCGGATCATCCGCAACGCCGAGGCGGAGCTGGAGCTGGACTGAGGCCGGAGGCAGGCCGGGGGGCCGATCGTGGCCCGGGCCTAAAATCGATCTCGAGCATGCTCTCCGAGCGCCAGCAAGTGATCCTCAACCTGCTCGTCGATTCCTATCTCGAGTCGGGGAAGCCGGTTGGGTCGAAGGCGATCGCCGAGCGTTCCGAAATCGAGTGGAGCCCCTCGACCGTTCGCGCCGAGCTCGCGGAGCTCGAGCGCGCCGGATATCTGGCCCACCCGCATACCTCGGCCGGGCGTCTGCCCACAGACTCCGGCTATCGCTTCTACGCGGACTCGCTGCTGGCTTCGGGGCGCCGGCTTCAGGCGCCGCACGGGGCCGGTCTCGATCTCACCCAGATGCGCCGCCAGGTCGACGAGGCGATGCGCGACACGACCTCCGAGCTGTCGCGGATCACCGACCTGCTCGCCGTCGCGACAGCCCCTCCCGCCGGCACCGCTCGCATCCACCGCGTCGAGGTGCTCCTGTTGCGGCCGCAGGTGGTGATGGTGGTCGCGATCGCCTCCAACGGCGCGGTTACGAAGCGCGTCTTCACCTTCGAGGCCCCGGTGGACCCCGGCTTGGTCGAGTGGGCTTCGAGCTACCTGAACGAGCGGCTGGCGGGCTTGGGCCTCGGCGCGCGAATGATCGCCGACCGCCTCGCCGATCCCGACCTGGGTGGGGCCGAGGCGGCGTTCATCGGCGAGATCGAGGACGCGTTCACGGGGCTCGAGGAGCGGGCCGAGGCGGACCTCTACATCGAGGGGGCGGCGCGCCTGCTCTCCGAGGACCACGCCGGCGACCTGCCGCACGTGGACGCCCTGATGCGCGCCTTGGAGCGCCGGGCGGGCCTGCTCGGCATCCTGCGATCGGCGCTCGAGGAGCGCTCCGTGTTCCTCTGGATCGGGGACGAGAACCCTGCTCCGGAGCTGCGCTCGGTCAGCTTGGTGGGGGCCAACTACGGGCTCGGCTACCGGAACCTGGGCACGGTGGGCGTCGTCGGGCCGCTGCGCATGGACTACGCGACGGCGATCGCCTCGGTGCGCGACGCCGCGGGGCAGCTCTCCCGCTTCTTCGAAACGGTCTACGAGAGGGTGAAGCGCGACTACTACGAGGTCCTCGGCGTGGACCGGGGAGCCGGCGATGGGGAAATCAAGAAGGCGTTCCGCAAACTGGCGCGCGAGCTTCACCCCGACGTCAACAAGCACGACCCGGAGGCGGAGGAGAAGTTCAAGGAGGCCGCCGAGGCCTACGAGGTCCTCTCCGACCCGGACCGCCGCGGTACCTATGACGCCTTCGGCCACGAGGGCCTGCGCTCGGGCGGCTGGGCGCCCCGCACCGACGCCTTCGGGAGCTTCGAGGATGTGCTGTCGGCGTTCTTTGGGCGGGGCGATCCCTTGTTCAGCGAGCTGTTCGGGTTCGGGTCGCGCGGGCCGGCGAGCGGCGGCGACGTCGCGGCACAAGTCGAGGTGAGCCTCCCCGAAGTGCTCACGGGAGCCTCTCGCGAGGTGTCGGTCGAGGCGGTCTCGACCTGCGAGCGCTGCCGGGGCAACGGCGCCGAGCCCGGAACGCCGATCCGGACCTGCGAGACCTGCGGCGGCAGCGGCGAGCTTCGCGAGGTGAGGAGGGTCGCCTTCGGTCAGGTGGTGCGAACCGGTGCCTGCCCCACGTGCGCCGGTCAGGGCCGGGTGCCAGAGATGCCCTGCAAGGAATGCGGAGGCCAGGGGCGGACCGTCCGCAAGCGCGCCTGGGAGGTCGAGGTCCCGCCGGGGATCGAGTCGGGCCAGCGAATCCGGATCTCCGGTGCCGGGCACGCGGGCGAGGTCCCGGGGAGATCAGGGGACCTCTACGTGCAGGTGCTGGTTGCCGAGGACGAGCGCTTCGAGCGCCACGGCCAGGAGCTGGTCACGGTCGTCGAGCTGCCCGCCACCCGAGCGATGCTCGGCGGCACGGTGACCGTCCCGACCCTCGACGGCGAGCGCGAGGTCGAGGTCCCGGCGGGGCTCAACCCGGCGAGCACATCGTGATGCGGGGCCTGGGGCTGCCATCGCTTCGGGGCGCGGCGCGCGGCGACCAGCACGTGGTGCTCGACGTCTACGTGCCCGCCGACCTGAGCAAGGAGCAGCGCGAGCTGGCACAGCGGCTTGACGAGTCGCTGGGCTCGGCGAACTCGCGAGGCGACGGAAGAACGCGCTCGCGGCGCCGCGCCAGAGCCAGGCGCGGCAGGTGATCCGCCTCGCCGTTCGCTGCCATCCGGAGCTCGCCGAGCGGGTGCTCGCCGACCTGGTCGAGCTGGCACCGGGAGGGATCGAGGAGGAGCGGGGAAGGGGCTACGTCGAGTACGCGATCTACGGCGCCGCCGGCGAGCTGCCGGCGCTGCCGGACCTCGAGGCGGTCGCCGGCGAGGGGCTGGTGGCGGTCACCTCGACCGAGATACCCGACGACTGGGCAGACCGCTGGCAGGACTTCCACCAGCCGTTCGAGGTCGGCGGGCGCCTCTGGATACGGCCCTCGTGGGCCGAGGCCCGCGCTGGCGCGATCGACATCGTGGTCGATCCCGGCCAGGCATTCGGCACCGGCGCCCACCCGACCACCAGGATGTGCCTGGAGCTGCTCCTCGAGCTGGCCGACGCCGGGGCAGCTCGAGGCGCCCTCGCCGACTGGGGCACGGGCTCGGGCGTGCTCGCGATCGCGGCAGCGAAGCTGGGCTTCGGCCCGGTCGTGGCTTGCGACCACGAGCGGGCGGCGCTCGAGGCGGCCGGCGCGAACGCCCGGCGCCAACGGGGTGGAGCTCGAGCTGCGTCGCGCGAACCTGCGCCTCGAACCGCCGCCGTGGGCGCCGACGGTCGTCGCCAACCTGACCGCGCCGATCCTGTCCGAGATCGCCGGCCGCCTGGAGCGGGCGCCCGAGCGGCTGATCTGCTCCGGGCTCCTGCCGTCGGAGGCCGAGGAGGCTCGCGCGGCGTTCGCCAGGCACGGCCTGACCGAGCGGCTGAGCCGCGCCGACGGCGACTGGGCCGCGATCTCATTCGCGGCTGCATGAAGCCGAAATGGACGGCTTATTGCCGCATACCGGCAGGAAGCCGTCCAGCGCCCAAGGTGTCGCGGTCGCCTGAGCCCGGCGCGCACATGGTGCAAGACTGAATCCGAGCATGAGCGAGCCGCGTGCGTCCCTGCCGATCGCCGTCTTCGACTCGGGGATCGGCGGGCTCACGGTGCTGCACGAGCTGCTCGTCTCGCTGCCGCAGGAGAGCTACCTCTATCTCGGCGACACCGCCGGATTCCCCTACGGCACCAAGTCCCCGGACTGGCTCCGTCCCCGGATCGCGCTCTCCGTTCGCTTCCTGCTCGACCGAGGATCGAAGCTGCTGGTGGTGGCGTGCAACTCGGCGACCTCGGCGGGCGGGGACGTGGTTCGCGAGATCGCCTCCGAGCGCGGGGTCGAGGTGCTGACCGTGGTCGACCCCGAAGCCGAGATCGCGGCGGCGATCAGCGACAGCGGGCAGATCGGGGTGCTCGCCACGCCGACAACGGTGCAGGGAGGCGCGTACCGTCGCGCCCTCGACGCGCAGGGGCGCGAGCTTCAGGTGACCGAGGTGGCGGCGCCCGACCTGGCGCCGATCATCCAGAACGGGTTCCCGTTCGATCAGCGGGTGATGGACACCGTGCGCTCCTACTGCGCGCCGCTGAAGCGCGCGGAGGTCGACACGCTGATCCTCGGCTGCACCCACTACCCGCTGGTCGCCCCGATGTTGCAGCGCATGCTTGGCCGCGACGTCCGGCTGGTCACCCCTGGCCACGCCGTCGCTGCGGCCGCACAGCGAGCGCTTGAGGCGCGGGGCCTGGAGACGGAGGGCGAGCGGGAGGGCGACTACCGCTTCCTCTGCACGGGCGACGCGGATGCGTTCCGGGAGCTGGGCACCCGCTTCCTGCAGATGCCGCTCGGCGAGATCGAGCTGGTGGAGCTGGACCACTGACGGCACTACGCTGTACCCAATGAGCATTCTCGAGCGAGTCCAAGCCGACACTCGAGCGGCGATGAAGGCCGGCGAGCGCGACCGGGTCGGCGCCCTGCGCATGCTCGCCAACGCTCTCCAGCAGGAGGCGAAGCTCGGCACCGACGACGAGGTCGCGGTGCTGCAGCGGGAGCGCAAGAAGCGGCTCGAGGCTGCGGAGGCGTTCCGCAAGGGAGGCAGCGAGGATCGAGCCGCCGCGGAGGAGGCGGAGTCAGAGCTGATCGAGGTCTACCTGCCGGAGCAGCTCTCCGACGAGGAGCTGGGCGAGCTGGTCAGCGCGGCGATCGAGGAAGCCGGCGCATCCGGGCCGGGCGAGATGGGCAAGGTGATGTCGCTGGTGATGCCGCGCGTCCAGGGGCGCGCCGACGGCAAGCGGGTCAGCGGGGCGGTCCGGGACGCGCCTCGACAGCAGCTAGGCACCTTGGCGCGCAGGCAGCTCACGCTCGACAACACGGTGGCCGCCGAGCTGGCGGGATCCGAGGACTCCGTGCTGCGCGAGCTCGAAGGCAGGATCGGCTGCGACCTGCATCTGCGCGGCAACGTGCTGACGCTCGACGGGGACGAGGGCGAGGTTCGGGACGCTGCCGCGGTGGTCGAGGAGCTGGTGGAGCTGATCGAGCGCGGGCACGAGCTGGCGCCCGCCACGATCGACACCGTGGCCGGCGCGATGGATGCCAGCCAGCGGCCGGCGGAGATCCTCGACGACGTGATCTGGCGCCACCGGAGCATCAAGGTCGCTCCGAAGACGGTCAACCAGAAGCGCTACGTGGACTCCATCCGCGAGCACACGGTGACCTTCGGGATCGGCCCGGCGGGGACCGGGAAGACCTTCATCGCGGTGGCGATGGCGGTCGCGGCCCTCGACGCGCGGGAGGTGAACCGGATCATCCTCACCCGCCCGGCGGTCGAGGCCGGAGAGCGCCTTGGCTTTCTGCCGGGCGACATCCAGGCCAAGGTCGATCCCTACCTGCGGCCGCTGTTCGACGCCCTCTACGACATGCTCGACCCGGAGCGGGTCAGCACCTACTTCGACCGCGGGATCATCGAGGTCGCGCCGCTGGCATTCATGCGCGGGCGCACGCTTAACGACTCGTTCGTGATCCTGGACGAGGCTCAGAACACGAGCCCCGAGCAGATGAAGATGTTCCTGACCCGGCTGGGCTTCGGCTCCAAGATGGTGGTCACCGGTGACATCACCCAGATCGACCTGCCGAGCGACCAGCGCTCGGGGCTGGTGGTGATCGGGGAGATCCTCTCCCAGGTAACCGACATCTCCTTCGTGCGGTTCGGCAGCGAGGACGTCGTCCGCCATGAGCTCGTCCAGAGGATCGTTGCCGCGTACGGCGAGTACGAGCGAGAGACCCGCAAAGAGGGCTGACGCCGGTGCCCGTGGACCTCGCGGACGTTCCCGGGGAGCTGCGAGAAGCGGCCGATGCCGCCCTGCGGGCGGCAGAAGTCGCCGAGGGGCACCTCTCGGTGCAGCTTGTCCCGGCGAGCCGGATCCGCGAGCTGAACCTCGAGCACCGCGGGCGCGACGAGGCGACGGACGTACTCTCGTTTCCGATCGACGGGGCGGGCGAGGTCGCCGGTCCACGCGAGCTCGGAGACGTCGTCATCTGCGCCGAGCACACCGCCGATCTGGACCGGGCGACGGTGCACGGCGTTCTCCACCTGTGCGGCTACGACCACGAAGCGGACCAAGGCGAGATGCTGGCCCTCGAGCGTGCCGCGATGCAGGTCGCTGCGGCCTGTCGACGATCGGCGATGACGCGAGCCGGCTTCGTTGGCCTCGCCGGCCGCCCCAATGTCGGCAAGTCGACACTGGTCAACGCGATCGTCGGCGCCAAGGTGGCGATCGTCTCGGATCGCCCTCAGACCACCCGCCGGGCGATTCGCGGCATCGCCACCGACGCCGCCGCCGGTTGGCAGATGATCCTCGTGGATCTGCCTGGAGTGCAGCGGCCCCGTGACACGCTCACTCAGCGGATGCAGCGCCGTGTCGAGCGGGAGCTTGCCGACGCTGACGCCGCGTTGCTCGTCGTCGATGGGCACCAGGGGGTTGGTCCCGGTGACAGGTTCATCGCCAAGGCGCTGCTTCGCGCGAAGCAGCGGGACGCCCGTCGTCTGCGTGGTCAACAAGTGCGACCGACTCCGCAGGCCGCAGACCGCCGCCGCGCTGGCCGCCGCCGCGGAGCTGGAGGCCGTGGACGAGTTGTTCCCGATCAGCGCGCGGACGGCGGACGGGTTGGAGCCGCTGATCGCTCACCTCGCCTCGCTGCTCCCGGAGGGACCGTTCCCTTACCCGCCCGAGCACCGGTCCGACCTTCCCAGCGATGTCCATCTGGGCGAGCTGGTCCGCGAGCAGGTGCTGCGGCGCACGCGCGAGGAGATTCCGCACGCGGTCGAGGTGGTGGTCGAGGAAGTGAAGCGGCGTCAAGGGGCGAAGGCGGCAGCCTGGTCGAGGTGCACGCCCAGATCTGGGTCGAGACGCAATCCCAGAAGGGCATCCTGATCGGAAAGGGCGGGCGGATGGTGCGCGAAATCGGCACCGCGGCGCGCAAGGAACTCGAGAGCGACCTCGGAGCCCGGGTGTTTTTGGATCTCCAGGTCAAGGTTCGCGAGCACTGGCGTCGCGACGACGCCCTGCTCGACCGAATCGGCATCGAATAGCGACCGCAATCCCGGAATCGGCCGAGCGCCCACGTGGGCCCCCACGCGCCGCTCGTAAACTGCTCCAAATGGAGCACTCTTCGCCGCCGGGGGCGGTCCACTTCGACGAGCACGGCCTGGTGCCCTGCGTGATGCAGGATTGGCGCACGGGTGAGGTGCTGACGCTTGCCTACATGAATGACGAGGCGCTCGAACGCACCCGCCAGACCGGGGAGGTCCATTTCTACAGCCGCTCCCGGGGCGAGATCTGGCACAAGGGCGCAGACCTCCGGCAACGTGCAGCGCGTGCGCCAGATCCGCTACGACTGCGACGGCGACGCGCTCGTCGCGCTGGTCGACCCGGAGGGCCCCGCCTGCCACACGGGCCAGCGGTCCTGCTTCTACCGCGATCTCGAGGGGAACGCCGATCCGGCTCCTGATGCGCCGCCGGCGGATGGCGAGCCCGTTCCCGCCACCTACGAGGCGCTGCCCGCGCTCGAGCGCACCCTGCTCGACCGCCTGCAGCGCCGCCCCGATGGCTCCTACACGGTTGAGCTGCTGGACGACCCGCCGCGGCTTGGCGACAAGGTCCGCGAGGAGGCCGACGAAGTGTCCCGGGCGGCTGGCTCGGAATCCGCGGAGCGGGTCGCCGAGGAGGCCGCCGACGTCCTCTACCACCTGCACGTGCTCCTGGTCTCGCGCGGGATCTCGATCGCGGCCGCGCTGGAGATGCTGAATGGCCGTCGCCGTTGAGCGTCCCGGAACCGGACACCGGGCCAATGGCTGTCAGCGCTGAGCCCGGGCTCGAGCTCGAGCCGAGTCTCGAGCGGGCGCGCGAGCTGGCCCGCGCCGGCAACGCGATCCCGGTTCGCTTGTCGTTCGTGGACGATTGCGAGACCCCGGTCTCCGCGTTCCTCAAGCTGCGCGACGCAGGGCCCTTGCTTCCTGCTCGAATCTGCCGAGCAGGGACGCCTTGGCCGCTACTCCTTCCTCGGCTTCAGCCCCCGCGCGGTGCTGCGCTGGCAGGACGGCGTGCTCGGCGAGTGGGCGGGCGATGCGACCGCCGGCGCCGAGCCGCGTGCCCGTCACCGGGCCCCCGACCCCTACGCGGGGCTCAGCGACTACCTCGACAGCTATCGGCTGCCCCCGGTCGACGACCTGCCGCCGTTCGCGGGCGGCGCGGTGGGCTTCTTCGGCTACGACCTGGTTCGCACGGTCGAGCCGCTGGGCCAGCCGAACCCCGACCCGATCGGCCTTCCGGACATGGCGCTGATGGTGAGCGACGTGCTGGTTGTCTTCGACCACATGCGCCATGAGCTGACCCTGCTGGCGTACGCGTTCCTGGACTCCGCGACGGACGTGGACACGGCCTACGCGCGAGCGGCGGACACGCTCGTGGATCTGCGCGAGCGCCTCCGCGGGCCGGTTCCCCGGCACGCTTCCCCGCTGACGGATCGACCGTAGCGTGCCGGAGTTCAGGTCGAATATGAGCCGCGAGCAGTTCGAGGCCAACGTGCAGCGGATCATCGAGTACGTCCACGCCGGTGATGCCTTCCAGGTGGTCCCGTCGCAGCGCTTCTCGGCCCCCGCGCCGGTTGAGCCCTTCTCGATCTACCGCGGCCTGCGCACGATCAACCCGTCGCCGTACATGTACTTCCTCGATTTCGGCGACTTTCAGCTCGCGGGCGCCTCGCCGGAGCCGCTGGTCAAGATCACCGGTCGCCGCGTGGAGACGCGGCCGATCGCCGGCACGTACCCGCGCGGCGCGAGCGAGGAGGAGGACCGCCGCCGGGCCCAGGAGCTCCTGCGCGACCCGAAGGAGCGCGCCGAGCACGTGATGCTGGTTGACCTGGGGCGCAACGACCTGGGCCGCGTCTGCGAGTACGGGTCGGTGAAAGTGGACGAGCTGATGGCCGTCGAGGCGCTACTCGCACGTGCTTCACATCGTCAGCCAGGTCTCCGGACAGCTTCGCCCCGACGTCACGCGCGATGGACGCGTTGCGCGCCGTGCTCCCGGCCGGGACGCTCTCCGGGGCGCCGAAGGTGAGGGCCATGCAGATCATCGACGAGCTCGAGCCCCACAAGCGCGGCTCCTACGGCGGTGCGATCGGGTATGTGGGCTTCACGGGCGACCTGGACACCGCGATCCACATCCGCACCGTGGTGGTCAAGGACGGCGTCGTTCACGTGCAGGCCGGGGGAGGCACGGTGGCCGACGCGAAGCCGGCCTACGAGTACGAGGAGTCGGTGACGAAGGCGAAGGCGGTGTTCCGTGCCGTCGAGCTGGCCGTGAGCCAGCCGGAGTGGCCATGAAGGTTCTCGTGATCGACAACTACGACAGCTTCACCTACAACCTGGTCCAGTACCTGGGCGAGCTGGGGGCGGAGGCCGACGTGGTCCGGAACGACAAGGCCACGGTCGCGGAGCTCTTGGATCGGCGTCCCGACCGGCTGGTGATCTCGCCGGGGCCGTGCACCCCCGGGGATGCCGGCATCTCGATCGAGGCGGCGGGGGCCTTCCCCAAGGCCGGCATTCCGACGCTGGGCGTCTGCCTCGGCCACCAGTCTCTGGTCGAGGCGTTTGGCGGACGCACGATCCGCGGCGAGCCGATCCACGGCAAGGACGCCGAGATCGAGCACGATGGCAAGGGCGTCCTGCGCGGGCTGGACAGCCCGCTGCGTGCGGGCCGCTACCACTCGCTGGTGGCCGATCCCGAGCTTCCGGACCAGCTCGAGCTGACCGCGACGCTTGGAGATGTGGTGATGGGCGTGCGGCACAGTGAGCTGCCGGCGGAGGGCGTGCAGTTTCACCCCGAGTCCGTGCTGACGCCCCACGGAAGGGACATACTCCGCAACTTCCTGTCCTAGGCACCGGTCCGAGCAACCAGCCACGCTTGATGCCAAACGACGTCTTGACACGCGCCATCGACGCCGTCTGCTCCGGCACCCACCTGACCGCCGACCACGCCTCGGCGGTGCTCGACGAGATCATGGAGGGCAGGGCCCCGGACGTGCAGACCGGTGCCTTCCTGGTCGCGCTGCGAACCAAGGGTGAGACCGTCGCCGAGCTGGTCGGGCTGGCCAGGACGATGCGGCGGCTGGCCGCCGAGGTCGAGGCTGGGCGCGACGATCTGGTCGATACCGCTGGCACCGGGGGTGGCCCCTCGACCTTCAACATCTCGACCGCCGCCGCGCTGGTCGCCGCGGGAGCCGGGTGCGCGGTCGCCAAGCACGGCAATCGCTCCAACACCAGTCGCTGCGGCTCCGCAGACCTGCTGGAGGCCCTTGGCGTGCGGATCGACCTCGGCCCAGCGGAGGTCACCCGCTGCATCGACGAGATCGGCTTCGGGTTCATGTTCGCCCCCCGGCACCATGCGGCGATGAAGCACGTGGTCCCGGTGCGCAAGGAGCTGGCCGTGCGAACCATCTTCAACTTCCTCGGTCCGCTCACCAACCCGGCCGGGGCCTCCAGGCAACTGCTCGGGGTCTCGGATCGCCGCTACCAGGAGACGATCGCCGAGGCGCTCGTCGGGCTGGGCTGCGAACGGGCGCTGGTGGTCTGCGCCGCCGATGACGTCGACGAGATCAGCGTCAGCGCCGAGACGCGCGTGGTCGAGGTGAACGAAGGCCGCACCGAGGAGTGGTTCGTGCGGCCCGAGGAGCTCGGGATCGAGCGCGCCGAGATCGACCAGATCGCCGGCGGCGAGCCGGATCAGAACGCGGCAACGGTTACCGGTGTGTTGGAGGGCAAGGACGGCCCACCGCGGGACGTCGTTGTGCTCAACGCCGGGGCCGCGATTCTCGTCGGCGGAGGAGCCGACGACCTCGCGCAGGGGATGCGGCGCGCCGGCGAGGCGATCGACTCGGGGGCGGCCCGGGAGGTGCTGGCCAGGCTGGTGGAGCTGACCGCCGAGCTGGGCCGGTCTTGAATGGTGGGTCAAGTGCACGCCCCGGCAAGCGCGCCCACGTGCACTAGCCTTTCACGACGATGAGCTGGCTCGAGGAGTTGGTAGCTGGCGCGCGAGAGGACACCCGTCGCCGCAGCGAGGAGGTCCCGCCCGAGGACCTTCGAGCAAGGTTGGGCACCCGCGGTGGCGCTCGTCCCTTCAACGAGGCCCTGGTGCGCCCCGGCCTCTCGTTGATCGCGGAGTACAAGCGGCGCTCGCCGAGCGCGGGCGAGATCCGGCCGGGGGCCGGCGTCGCCGAGACGGTCAGGGCCTACGAGCGAGGTGGCGCCGCCGCGCTCTCGATCCTGACCGAGGAGCGTCACTTCGGGGGCTCCTTGCACGACCTGCGCGCCGCCCGGGAGGCATCCGACCTCCCGATCCTGCGCAAGGACTTCGTCGTCGAGCCGTACCAGCTCTACGAGGCGGCGGCGAACGGTGCCGATGCGGTGCTGTTGATCGTCGCTGCGCTCGACGATCAGGAGCTCGCCGCCCTGTACGGGGAGGCCCGGGCGGTCGACCTGGACTGCCTGATCGAGGTTCACGACGAGAGCGACCTGGAGCGGGCGCTGATGATCGATGCCGACGTGATCGCGATCAACAATCGCGACCTCGAGGACTTCAGCGTCAACGTCGAGACGACCGTGAAGGTGCTCACGGACGTCCCGGCCGGCATGGCGGTCGTCTCGGAGTCCGGCTACGCGAGCCGCGAGCAGCTCGACGAGCTCGAGCGGATCGGCGTGGATGCCGTATTGATTGGGGAGGCGTTGATGCGCGCCGAGGACCCCGAGGAGCTCGTCCGGGAGCTAACCCGCGACCAGGAAGCCACGCGCGAGCACTATCTGGAGCGCGCCTCCGAGGAGTGACCCACGAGCTCCTCGGACGCGATTCTTACCAACGCTGAAGGGTCTCGTTAGCCGGCGTTAAGCGTGATCGCCGAAGCTCGGTGCCATGCGCAAGGTGAGGCCCGCGATCGGCGCACTCGGACGATTCACCCAGACCTCATTTGGGGCTGCGTTGGCGGGTGGGCTCGTGGTCGCAATCGTAGGATTGATCGCGATCTCCGCTGGCTGGGTGAAGTCGTCGGACGGCGATCAGGGCTCAGCGCTCGCCGCGACGCCGCTCCCCCAGCCGGCCCCCCGCGAGGTCAGCGAGAAGGGGCTCACGGTGAATCAGATCTACCAGCAGGATTCCCCCGGGGTCGTGTTCGTACGGGCGCAGTCCGCGCCGCGAGCCGCATCGCCGCTTGACCCATTCGGCGGAGGCGGCGGGGCCGCGACCGGCTCGGGCTTCGTGATCGACCGGGCCGGCCACATCCTCACCAACGCGCACGTCGTAGAAGGCGCGGAGAAGATCGAGGTCTCGCTGGGAGACCTCGACAGCTCCGAGCCGGTCAGCGCGCGGGTGGTGGGCGAGGATCCCTCCACCGACGTGGCGCTGCTCGAGGTCGATGCGCCCTCCGATCAGCTTCACCCGCTGGCCCTGGCAGACTCAACCCAGCTTCAGGTGGGCGATTCGGTGGTCGCGATCGGCAACCCGTTCGGGCTCGATCGGACCGTGACCACGGGGATCGTCTCGGCGCTTCAGCGCGAGATCAGGGCCCCCAACGGGTTCACGATCAACAACGTGATCCAGACCGATGCCGCGATCAACCCCGGCAACTCCGGCGGGCCGCTGCTCGACGCCGACGGGCGCGTGATCGGAATCAACTCCCAGATCGAGTCGGCCGGAGGGGGCGGCAACGTCGGGATCGGCTTCGCTGTGCCAATCAACACCGCCGATGAGGTGGTCCAGCAGCTGCTCGACAGCGGCAAGGTGGAGCACGCCTTCCTTGGGATCACCGGTGCTGACGTCACGCCGCAGCTCGCCGACGCCCTCAACCTCCCGGTCGAGCAGGGCGCGCTGGTCCAGAGCGTCGTCTCCGATGGGCCGGCGGACGAGGCGAACGTCAAGGGCGGAGGGGCCACTGTGACGGTCGGCGGCCAGCGAGTCCGCGCCGGCGGCGATGTGATCACCGCGATCGACGGCGAGGCCGTCACGGGCATGGACGATGTGATCAGCGTCGTCAACCAGAAGCAACCCGGCGACGACGTGCAGCTGGAGCTCGCGGACGGCAAGCAGAAGCGCACCGTCACGGTGACGCTGGGCAACCGCCCGGCTAACGCCACCGGCTGAGACTGGACGGCTTACTGCCGGACACCGGCAGGAACCCGTCCAGGGCGGTTAGGCTGGGAGCATCGCCGAGCCATTGCCTCCTGAAATCCAGGATCGCTTGCGAGTCGAAGAGCGGTTCGAATGCTGGAACCGCGGCGAGTTCGACCTCATGCTCGAGCCATACGCGGAGGACGCGGTGTTTGACCTCTCCGCCGTCTTCACCGACACCGCAGCCCGTGCAAGGCCATCCGAGCATGCGTCGCTCCTGGTAGAAGCTGCGGGAAACCTGGGACGGCCTCCGGCTGGACCCAAACGAGGTGTTCGAGGTGGGCGACGGGCGCTACGTGGTCGATCTGCGCCTGTGGGGAAAGGGCAAACGAAGCGGCGTCGAGGTCGATCAGCGCTTCGCCATGCTCTACGCCGTCCGGCCGGAAGACGGGAAGGTCGTCCGCGCTCAGCTTCTTCCGGACCTGGCAGCGGCGATCTCCATGGCACAGTCATCCGCCCCCCAAACCGCCTGACCTCGCCTCCGCGATCCAGGCCGCCGGTACCGTTTGTGCTGTGAGGGTCAAGTTCTGCGGCATCACGAATCTCGACGACGGGCGCGAGGCGGCGCGTCTGGGCGCGTGGGCGGTCGGGCTGAATCATCACCCTGAGAGCCCGCGCTTCTGCGAGCCTCAGGTGGCGGCCGAGGTGGGGGCCGCGCTCAAGCGCGGGCTCGAGATCGTCGGCGTCTTCGTCAATCCGAGCCTCGACGAGCTCGCCACCGCCGCCGAGGACGAGTCGCTGACCATGATCCAGCTCCACGGCGACGAGGGGCCGGCCTTCTGCCGGGAGGCCGGCAGGCGGACGGGCTGCAAGGTGATCAAGGCGCTGCGGGTGCGCAGCGGCGCCGACATCCGGGTCGCCGAGACTTACCGCACCGATTTCCACCTGCTCGACGCCCACCGGCCGGGGACCTCGCGGCGGCACCGGTGAGAGCTTCGACTGGGAGCTGCTGTCGGGCCGCCGCTCCCAGGTGCCGCTGATCCTGGCCGGCGGCCTCACCCCCGAGAACGTCGCCGACGGGGTGGCTGCCGCCCGGCCATTCGCCGTCGACGTGGCGACCGGGGTAGAGGCCGAGCCGGGCGTCAAGGACCATGCGCTGATGGCGAGGTTCTTGGAGAGCGCCCAGAGGGGGTCGGTCGACCCTCGGGTGGTGGCGTGAGCACGGCGGCGATCCAAGAGCGCTTCGGCGTCTACGGCGGGCGCTACGTCCCGGAGGTCCTGATCGCTGCCCTGGACGAGCTGGCCGCCGCATGGGCGGCCGCCCGCGACGACGCGAAGTTCCGGAGGGAGCTCGACACCCTGCTGCGCGACTACGTGGGTCGGCCGACGCCGCTCTATCGCGCCGACCGTCTCTCGGAGAGGATCGGGCGCCGGGTCTACCTGAAGCGCGAGGACCTCGCCCACACGGGCGCCCACAAGATCAACAACGCGATCGGCCAGGCGCTGCTTGCCCGCGAAATGGGGAAGCGCCGCGTGATCGCCGAGACCGGCGCCGGTCAGCACGGCGTCGCCGCGGCCACTGCCTGCGCGCTGCTCGGCCTCGAGTGCGTCGTCTACATGGGCACCGAGGACATCCGGCGCCAGGCGCCGAACGTCGAGCGCATGCACCTGCTCGGCGCCGAGGTCGTTCCGGTCGAGGCGGGTGCGCGGACCTTGAAGGAGGCCGTGAGCGCCGCGATCCGGGACTGGGTCACCAATGTGCGCACCACGCACTACATCATCGGCTCCGTGGTCGGGCCGGCGCCGTACCCGGCGCTGGTCCGCGATCTGCAGCGGGTGATCGGCGACGAGGCGCGCGAGCAGGCCCAGGCCGCCGAAGGACGCCTTCCGGCGAGGGTGATCGCCTGCGTCGGCGGAGGCTCGAACGCCATCGGGACCTTCTACGCGTTCCTGGACGACCAGGACGTGGAGCTGATCGGAATCGAGGCCGGAGGGGACGGGCTCGACAGCCGGCACGGCGCGTCGCTGGTCGCCGGGCGAAGCGGGGTCCTGCACGGAGCGCTGTCCTCGGTTCTCGCCGACGAGCAGGGCCAGATCCTCGAGGCCCACTCGGTCTCGGCCGGGCTCGACTACCCGGGTGTCGGTCCGGAGCACGCCCACCTTCGCGACACCGGTCGGGCGCGCTACGAGGCGGTCACCGATGCCGAGGCCCTGCGTTCCTTCCGGGAGCTCGCTCGGCTGGAGGGGATCCTGCCCGCGCTCGAGCCCGCTCATGCAATCGCC
Source organism: uncultured Actinomycetes bacterium (assembly GCA_963740145.1). Taxonomy (GTDB): domain Bacteria; phylum Actinomycetota; class Thermoleophilia; order Solirubrobacterales; family 70-9; genus AC-56. The sequence continues at coordinate 88,029 of CAVUDI010000008.1, read as the reverse complement.
TGGCTTCTGAAGAATCCCGGGATCTCCACCGACCCCGCCGCTCCCGGAGTCGAAGACGAGGAAGCGGCAGGCTTTGATGTCCTCTGTCTCAGCGGACGGGGGGACAAGGACCTGGCCGAGGCCGTGGAACGCCTCGGACAGCTCGATGGGTAGCGAGCGCATCGCCGCCGCGTTCGCCGCGGCACGCGATGACGACCGGGCGGCGCTGATGCCCTACCTGATGGGCGGCTTCCCGGACGTCGAGACCTCGCTCGCGGTCGCCGCGTCCTACGCCGACGCCGGCGCGGATGTGATCGAGCTCGGCGTCCCCTTCTCCGACCCGCTCGCCGATGGGCCGGTGATCCACGCGGCAGCCACCCGAGCGCTCGCGGCCGGAGCCACGCTCGAGGGCGTGCTGGCGATCTGCGAGCGCCTCGCCGCACGCCTGCCGGTGGTGCCGATGGTGTACGCGAACATGGCGCTGGCGCGCGGCCCGAGCGAGTTCGCGCGCCTGCTCGCGGACGCAGGCGCCGCGGGCGTAATCGTGCCGGACCTGCCCCTGGAGGAGGCAGGGGAGATCGGCGAGGAGCTGAACGGTGCCGGCATCGCGCTGGTGCCGCTGGTCGCCCCGACCACGCCCGCCGAGCGCCGCCGCCGGATCTGCGAGCGCGCCGAGGGATTCCTCTACGTGGTCTCCGATACCAGGGTGACCGGCGAGCGCGACGGACTGCCCGACGGCCTCGCCGAGCTCGTGGCCGCGGTCCGCGCCGACGCGTTGGTGCCGGCCGCCGTGGGATTCGGCATCGGCACACCGGAGCAAGCGGGCGCCGTGGGGCGGATCGCCGACGGGGTGATCATCGGCAGCCGGCTGGTGCGGGCGGTCTCCGAGGCTGACGGTGCCGGGCCGGCCGTCGAGGCGGTGAGCCAGTTCATCCGCGCAGCCCGCGATGCGATCAGCGACCGCGGTCGCTCCGTCGAGTAGATTCCCGGCCGTGCAGCTGGTGGTGTTCACGGTCGTCGCCCTGAGCACGATGATGGTCGCCTACGCCTTTGGGCTCGGCGGCGCGGTCGGCTTCCTGATCTTCCTCGCGATCCTCTTCGTGGGCGTCTTGGCGCGCGTGTCCGCGCCGCTGATCGATCGCCTGCGCCCCTGAGCCCGTGCGTGTTGGTGTGCTCACGGGAGGCGGCGACTGCCCCGGCCTCAACGCGGCCATCCGCGCCATCGTCCGCAAGGGCATCGATCACTATGGGCACGCGATCGTCGGCTTTCGCGACGGCTGGCGGGGGCCGCTCGAGAACCTGCACGAGGAGCTCACGGTCGAGAGCACCCGCGGCATCCTGCCTCGCGGCGGGACCATCCTCGGCACCTCCCGAACCAACCCGTTCAAGCGCGAGAACGGGCCCGAGCGCGTCCGCGAAACGATGGAGACCCTCCACCTCGACGGGCTGATCGCGATCGGCGGCGAGGATACGCTCGGGGCCGCCGCGCGTCTCAACGGTGAGCAAGGGGTGCCCGTCCTCGGAGTCCCGAAGACGATCGACAACGACCTTGCGGCCACCGACATGACCTTCGGCTTCGACACCGCCCTCCAGGTGGCGACCGAGGCGATCGACCGCCTCCACACCACCGCCGAGTCGCACCACCGGGTGATGGTCGTCGAGGTGATGGGGCGACATGCGGGCTGGATCGCGCTCCACTCCGGGCTCGCCGGAGGCGGCGACGTCATCCTGATCCCCGAGCGCCCGTTCGACATCGACGACGTCTGCCGGCTGATCCGCCGCCGGCACGCCCGCGGGCGGTTCTTCTCGATTGTCGTGGTCGCCGAAGGGGCGATGCCCGCGGAGGGCACGATGGAGGTCGCCGAGGGCGAGAAGGACGAGTTCGGCCACGTGCGTCTGGGCGGCATCGGCCAGCGACTCGAGCGGGAAATCGAGACGCGGACCGGCTTCGAGACGCGCGCGGTGGTCCTGGGGCACATTCAGCGCGGCGGCACGCCGACCGCGTTCGATCGCGTGCTCGCAACGCGACTCGGGGTCGCCGCGATCGACGCGGCGCACGAGGGCCAGTGGGGGACCATGCCGGCGCTGCGGGGTACGCGAGTGGAGCTCGTCCCGCTGAGCGAGGCAGTGGAGAAGCTGCGCACCGTCCCTCCGGAGGACTACGAGGTCGCTGCGCCGTTCTTCGGGTGATTCCGCGCGCTGCCCGGATCGCCTTGGCGGCGGTGGTGCTGGTCGTCGTTGGCGGTGCGACACCAGGTTGTGAGGCCCCAGGCTCCGGCATCCAGCCGGGCGAGCAGGTCACCGTCTACGTAAGCATGCCCCTGCGCGGCCCCGAGGCGTTCGAGGGCCGCGACGTGGTCCGGGGCGCCAGGCTCGCCCTTGCCGATGCGCAAGGAAGGGTGGGGGAGCTCGGGGTGCGCGCCGCCTATCTCGACGACACGAGTGGGGGCGGCTCCCGCGCTCGCTGGAGCCAGGCGGTTGCCGCCGCAAATGCCCGCGATGCGGCGGAGGACTCTTCGGCGATCGCCTTTCTCGGCGACTTTGCCTCCGGCGCGACCCGGGCCTCGCTGCCGATCACCAACGAGGCCCGGATGCTCCAGGTCTCGCCGGCCAGCACCGCGGTCGACCTGGTCCAGCCGTTCCTGGGCGCCGGGGACCAGATCCCCGAGGAGGTCCAGACGACCGGCGAGCGCACCTTCGGTCGCGTCATCCCCAGCGACGCGGTGCAGGCTGAGGCGGCCGCGGGATGGACGATGCGGCTCGGTGCCCGGCGGGTGGGCACGGTCTCGGACGGCTCCGAGTTCGGCCAGACGATGGTCAGGGCGTTTCGCCAGAGCCTGCCCCGAGCCAGGTTGACGCCAAGCCGCCCAGACCTCCTCTACTACGGCGGTGGGCCGGAGCGCATGCCCGCCTCCTTGGTCCAGAGCTTCACCGGCACGGTGATGGCGTCGGATGCCCTGTTGCCTCATGGCTCGAGTGAAGCCGGGGTCCTCGTCACCTCGGCCGCCCAGGATCCCTCGCAGCTGCCGCCGGCCGGCCAGCGGTTCGTTCGCGCCTTCACGGGGCGCTATGGGCGCGAGCCAGGGCGCTACGCCGCCTACGGCTACGAGGGGATGGCGGTAGTGCTCGACTCGATCCGGCGCGCCGGCGACCAAGGCGACGACCGCGACGCCGTGGTCGACGCCTTCTTCGAGACGCAGGGTCGCGACTCGGTGCTCGGCACCTACTCGATCGACGAGGTGGGGGATACGACGCTCGGCCGGCTGGCCGGATACCGGCTCGCGAACGGCCGTCCACGCTTCCAGGCTTCGTTACGGGTGCCCTGACCCGGTCGTCAGCGCCGGAGAAGGTCGCTCAGCGCCGGCTCGAGCTCGGGGTGGCGGAACTCGAAGCCGGCATCCACGGCACGTCTTGGAATGGTGCGCTGGCCGCCGGCCGCGACCTCGCCCAGCTCGTCGCCGAACCTCGCCTTCAGCGCGAGTTTCGGCACCGGGACGACTGCCGGGCGCCCCAGCGCCCGTCCGAGCGCCTTCGAGAACTCCCTGTTCGTGACCGGGTTGGGTGCGGTCGCGTTGTAGGTGCCCGACGCGTCCTCTGTGTCCAATGCCCAGAGCAGCAGGCGGACCTCGTCGGCGACGTGGATCCAGGGCATGTACTGGCCGCCACCCGCCAGCGGACCGCCGAGCCCCAGCTTGAAGGGGAGCAGGAGCTCCTTGAGCAGTCCATGATCGGGATCCAGCACCAGCCCGCTGCGGACCACGACGACGCGTACCCCGACCTTCTCGGCCTCGCGCGCGGCCGCCTCCCAGGCGACGCAGACCTCAGCGTCGAAAGTCGACCCGGGCCCAGTGGACTCGTCCACCACCGCCTCGCCACGATCGCCGTAATAGCCGACGGCCGACTGGCTGACCAGCGCCTTCGGGCGCGGCTCGGCGGCGTTGATCGCGTCCACCAGGTTCTTGGTGGACCTCTCGCGGCTGTCCCGGATGCGCTGCTTCGCGGCGTCGGTCCAGCGCTGGTCGAGCGGCTCGCCGACCAGGTTGACGACGCCGTCGACGCCTTCGAGGGCGCTTGCAGGGGGACGCTCGACCACCGGATTCCAGGCGTGCCAGGTGACGGTCGGATTCCCCTGCCGGGCCCGCTGGGGGTCCCGCGTCAATCCAACCGTCTCGTCGCCGCGCGCCAGCAGCGCATCGCAGACGGCTCGAGCCTAGAAAGCCGGTGGCACCGGTCACGAGCACGCGCATCGCTACCTCCCTGCGGTCGGGGTCGTTAGTCGACCGTTGCGAACGTTCCCGTCTCCTCGGAGACCCGCGCGATGCCCTCGCGACGTGCCTCCTGGATCACCGCGGCGGCCACCGCGGGCGCGACGTCGCGGTCGAAGACGCTGGGGATGATGTAGTCCTCGCTCAAGTCCTCGGCGTTGACCACCTCGGCGATGCCCTTGGCCGCCGCCAGCTTCATCTCCTCGGTGATTCGCGGCGCCCCCGCGTCGAGCGCGCCGCGGAAGATGCCCGGGAAGCACAGCACGTTGTTGATCTGGTTCGGGTAGTCGGAGCGGCCCGTGGCCATGATCCGCACGTATGGCTGGGCTTCCTCCGGCATCACCTCGGGGTTGGGGTTGGCCATCGCGAACACGATCGCGTCCTCGGACATCTTTCCCAATGCTTCGGCAGGGATGATCCCGGGCCCGGAGACGCCGATGAACAGATCACAGCCCTCGATCACGTCGGCGGGCAGCCCCTGGAGCTTCTCGGGATTCGAGTTCTCGGCGTACCAGCGCTTGATGTCGCTCATCTCGCCGGCCGCGTAGTCCTCCCGCTCGGTGGACAGCGCTCCCTGGCGGTCGCAGCCGATCACGCGGCTGACCCCAGAGGCATGCATCATCTTGGTCACCGCCACGCCGGCGGCGCCCAGTCCGACGACCAGCACCCGCAGGTCCTCGAGGTTCTTGCTGACGATCTTCAGCGCGTTGAAGAGCGCCGCCATCACCACCACCGCGGTCCCATGCTGGTCGTCGTGAAACACGGGGATGTCGAGATCGTCCTTGAGGCGCTCCTCGATCTCGAAGCAGCGCGGTGCCGAGATGTCCTCGAGGTTGATTCCGCCGAAGGTCGGCGAGATCAGCTTCACCGTGTCCACGATCTGGTCAGGGTCGCGGGTGCTGAGGCAGATCGGGAAGGCGTCCACGTTGGCGAACTCCTTGAACAGCATCGCCTTGCCCTCCATCACGGGCATCGCCGCCTCGGGGCCGATGTCGCCGAGGCCGAGCACCGCGCTGCCGTCGGAGACCACGGCCACGGTGTTGCGCTTGATCGTGTACTCGAACGCCTTCGAGCGGTCGGCGGCGATTTGCTGACAGACGCGGGCGACTCCCGGCGTGTAGGCCATCGAGAGGTCGTCGCGGGTCTTCAGCGGGTACTTGTTCTGCTGCTCGATCTTGCCGCCGCGATGCATCTGGAGGGTGCGGTCCACGTAGTCGAGCACCCGAGCGCCGCGGGTGGAGCCGATGGCCCGCAGGATCTGCTCCCAGTGCGCCTGGTCGCGTGCGTCGATCGTGAACTCGCGGACGCGCTTTCCCTCGCTGCCGGCGCCCGGAACCAGGTCCACGCCCTGAAGCGCCCCGCCCGTCTCGGCGATCTGCGCGGTGAGCTTGCCCAAGGGCTCCTGCCGCGCGTCGAGTTCGACGCGCACGGTGACCGAGAACTGCGCCTGGGCGGGTGGCGAGGCCATGGGGCGGCAATCATAGGCACCGGCCCCCGGCGGCTTAATCCGGGGCGCAGCGGTTGGTGGACGGGTTATTGCCGGTATGCGGCAGGAACCCGTCCCCGATCGGGTCTGCGGGCGAATCGCGGCTGGACAGCACGGAGTGATCACCCTGGAGCAGCTCCTTCGGAGCGGCATCACGCCAAGCGGGATCTCCCGGCGCGTCGCGGCGGGGCGGCTTCATCGGATCCACCGAGGTGTTTACTCAGTTGGCCACCGAGGGTTGGCGCAGGAGGGCAAATGGATCGCGGCAGTGAAGGCATGCGGCGAAGATGCGGTGCTGAGTCACCGCAGCGCAGCCGCACTCTGGCGAATAGCTCCGCGACCCGACGGGCCAATCGACGTGACGGTCCCGAGGCAGGGTGGCCGCGAGAGGAGGCCGGGAGTCAGACTCCACCGCTCGACCACCCTCTTGCCCAGCCAGTGCACGCTCCGCGACGCCATCCCCGTGACGAGCCGGCGCGCACGCTGGAAGACCTGCGCCGGACCCTGCCCGCCACGCAGTTCGCCGCCGCGCTGAGGGAAGCGGAGTACCTGCGGCTCCCCATTGGCGATCGCTTTGAGACCGACGGCACCCGCAGGAGCTGGAGCGCCCGCTTTCTCGCGCTCTGCCGCCGCCACCGCCTGCCGCGGCCCGAGGTGAACGCCCGCGTCGGGCCGTTCATGGTCGACTTTCTCTGGCGCGACGCGTCGCCTGATCGTCGAGGCCGACGGCTACCGGTTCCATCGGGCACGCTCGGCCTTTGAGGCGGATCGCGCCCGGACGCCGCCTCAAGCTTCTCGGCTTCGAGGTCGTTCGGTTCACGCTACAGGCAGGTGGCAAGCGAGCCGTCGCAAGTCGTGCGGACGGTTCGCCGCCTCCTCATGTGACCGGGATGGGCGCATCCTGGAGTGCATGCAGCGAGGAACGCGCCATTGTCGACGCTGCCGGGTGGCCGGGCGCCGTCCTAGGATGGATGTGTGCCCGCCACGAAGACGAAGCCGAAGGGGTCCGCGAAGGCGCGCGACGGCGACGGCGAGCTGTTCCTGATCGACGGCAACAGCCTCGCCTACAGGGCGTTCTTCGCGCTGCCCGAGTCGATCGCGACCGCCGATGGGCGGCCCACGAACGCGATCTACGGCTTCGCCTCGATGATGGCCAAGATCCTGGTCGACCACCAGCCCCGCGCGGTGATCGTGGCCTGGGACGCGGGGATGTCGGGCCGCGAGCTCGAGTACGCGGACTACAAGGCGCAGCGGCCACCGCGCCCCGACCTGCTGTCGGAGCAGTGGCCGCACCTGTGGCCGCTCGCCGAGGCGTTTGGCTTCCACAACGTCAAGGTCGAGGGCTGGGAGGCCGACGACGTGATCGCCACCCTGGTCCGCCACGCCCGCGAAGCGGAGATCCCGGTGATGGTCGTCTCCGGCGATCGCGACGTCTACCAGGTGGTCGGCGAGGGGGTTCGGGTGATGACCACCTCGCGGGGTGTCACCGAGACGAAGATCTACGAACGAGAGGGGGTGATCGAGCGCTATGGCGTGCCGCCGGAGCTGGTCACCGACCTGATCGGCCTCAAGGGCGACACCTCCGACAACATCCCCGGCGTCCCTGGGATCGGCGACAAGACCGCCGCCCAGCTGCTGCAGGAGTTTGGCTCGCTCGAGGCGGTGCTGGGGAGCGTCGACAAGATCTCCGGGCCGAAGCGGAAGCAGAACCTCACCGAACACGCCGATGACGCCCGCGTCTCGAAGCAGCTCGCGACCCTGAAGTACGACGTCGAGGTGCCGATCGACGTCCCCGAGATCGTCCGCTCGACACCGGACCGCAGCCGCCTGCGCGAGTTTGCGGCCGAGTTCGAGCTGCGCGCCGTGATGCAGCGGCTGGACGAGGAGTTCGGTGAGATCGTGCCCGAGCGCGAGGTTGAGGAGACGATCGAGGTCGAGGCGGAGGAGGGTCGACCCCGGCGATCTCGCCGCCAAGGAGATCGCGATCGCCGTCGCCGCGGGCCGCTGGGCGGCGAGCGACGGTGAGCGGGTGGTGACCGGGGACGCGCCCGACCTCGTCGCGCTTGCCGAGGAGCTCCGCGGCCGGTCGCTGATCGCGCATGACGCGAAGTCGCTTGGCGGGGGCGGGCGCACCGGCCTGCTCGCGGTCGCCCCAACGGGCAGCCTCGAGCTCCAGCACGACACGATCGTCGCCGCCTACCTGATCGACCCGGCCAGGCGCACCTACGACCTCCACGAGCTCGGCGCCGATGCGGGCCTGGCAGCCGCTCCCGCGGGCGCCGAGCCCGGGCAGCTCTCGCTCGCGGCCGAGGAGGGGGAGGCCGCAGGCGACCCGGCAGTCGACGCCCGCCTGACCCACGAGCTGGCGGCTCGCCAGCGGGAGCGGCTCGACGAGCTCGGGCTCGACCGGCTGCTGCGCGAGGTCGAGATGCCACTGATCGAGGTTCTGGCCGCCATGGAGCGCGCCGGCGTCAAGCTCGACGCCAAGCGGCTCGCCGAGATCGGTCAGGGGATGGCCGAGCGGATCGCCGAGCTGGAGCGTGAGATCTTCGAGCTCGCCGGGCACGAGTTCACGATCGGCTCGCCCCAGCAGCTCGGGGTGGTGCTGTTCGACGAGCTCGAGCTGAGCAGGAAGCGGCGCGGCAAGACCGGTTTCTCGACCGACGCCCGCGTGCTGGCGCAGATCCGCGAAGAGCACGAGATCATCGCCAAGATCGAGAGCTGGCGCGAGCTGACCAAGCTCAAGAACACCTATCTCGACGCGCTGCCCGGGCTGATCGACCGCGAGAGCGGCCGCATCCACACCACCTTCAACCAGGTCGCGACGACCACCGGGCGCCTCTCGAGCACCAATCCGAACCTCCAGAACATCCCGATCCGCTCCGAGATCGGACGGCCAGTGCGGGGCTGCTTCGTCGCCGAGCGCGGCAAGCGGCTGCTGTCCGCCGACTACAACCAGGTGGAGCTGCGCGTGCTGGCCCATGTCGCGGGCGAGGACGTGCTGCGCGAGATCTTCGCCTCGGACGAGGACGTCCACCGGGAGACCGCTGCCGAGGTCCTCGCCATCTCGCCGGAGGAGGTCGGCCCAGCCGAGCGCTCCAAGGCGAAGATGGTCAACTACGGAATCGCGTACGGGCTGTCGGCGTTCGGGCTCGCCGATCGCCTCCAGATCTCCCGCGAGGAGGCGGCGCTCTACATCCAGCGCTACTTCGAGCGCTTCCCCGCCGTGAAGCGGTTCATCGACGAGACGATCGCCAGGGCGGAGCGTGACGGCTTCGTCAGCACGCTGCTCGGCCGCCGCCGGGCGATCCCCGAGTTGCGCTCCGAGCAGCGCCAACGGCGCTCGCTGGGCGAGCGGCTGGCCGTCAACACGGTGATCCAGGGAACCGCCGCGGACATCATCAAGCTGGCGATGGTGCGCTGTCACGCCGCGCTTGCCGACGCGGCGATGGAGAGCCGGCTGGTGCTCCAGATCCACGACGAGCTGCTGTTCGAGGGGCCGGCGGCGGAGATGGACGCCGCCACCGAGCTTGTCCGCCACCAGATGTGCGCCGCTTTCGAGCTCGACCCGCCGCTGGCGGTGGACATCGGCGTCGGCAGGGACTGGCTGACGGCAAAGTAGAGGGGCGTCAGGCCGATCCGGGGCACTAGCATCCCGCGACGATGGATCGAGGCCTCGCCGTGCTGCTCACCGCCGTGGTCGGCGGCCTGATTGCGCTCCAGCCGCCGATCAACGCCGGCCTCGGCCGCGCGACCGGCAACCTCCCCGCCGCCCTGGTCTCGTTTGCGATCGGGACCCTGCTTCTCGCCCTCATAGTCGCGCTGATCGGACAGGCGGGCGGCCTCTCCTCGACCTTCGACGTGCGCTGGTACTACCTGACCGGCGGCCTGCTCGGCGCCGCCTACGTGACCATGGCCCTGATCGCGGTCAGCTCGATTGGCGCCGGCGGCGTGGCGGCGGCCACGATCACCGGCCAGCTGACGATGGCGGTGGTCATCGACCGGCTGGGGATCCTGGGGCTCGAGGAGACGCCCATCACGTCGACGCGGATCGCCGGCGTCGTCGCTGCTGCTGGCCGGGCACCGTACCTGGTCGGTCGCGCTCAGGCCGGCCACGGCTCGCGCCGACCGGCGCGCGGCGCCGGCCTGCGGGGCTCGGCCTCGCCGCCAGCTCGCGAGCGTACGCGGGATGGGCGATGCGCAGGTAATGGCCGAACGACCACCGCACGAAGTCGTCGCGGCTCATCGCCCCGAGGGCGGGAGCGAGCAGCCGGGGCGGGACCCTCGGGACCAGCCGCTGCACGCGAAGCAGCCAGCGGAAGTGCCATTCGTGGCGTGCCGAGAAGGCGGCGTAGCGTCGCAGCGCCGTCTCCCGCGTCGCCCGGCCATCGGTCACCCGGCGCAGCTCCCGCCCGCAGGCGATCCCGAAGTAGAACGCGGTGCGGATTCCCTCGGCGGTGAGCGGCAGGCAGTGTCCCGCCGAGTCGCCGGCGAAGAAGACATCGTCCTCGGTCGCGTCCCGCAGCTTGTGGGGGATCCAGTTGCCCTGGTAGCGGACCGGATCGCGGTCCAGGTCGCGCGCCAGCCGGACGGTCGAGTCCTTGACGCCGACGCGGGGGTCGAAGGAGCCGACCCCGACCCGGACCTCGTCGTCGGCGGGGAAGCTCCAGCTGTAGCCGGCGGGCACGTAGCCGCGATCGATCCAGATCTCGAGGTCGTCGGAGGCTCCACCCGGGTGCACCTCGAGGCCGCGCGAGAGCGGCGCGTCAACGGGCTGGTAGCCGTGGGACCCGAGTACGCGGCGCCAGCCCAGGCAGTCGACGACCAGCGGCGCTTCCAGCTCGCCCCGATCCGTATGCACCGTGGTGCCGGTCCGCCCGTTGACCTTCGCGGTCTCGAACTCGGCGTCGCAGCTGCTCGAACAGGAGCTCGCACAAGGTCGGGTAGTCGAAGGTCGAGAACGTCCACGGGAGGTGCATGCGGGTGGTGACGTGCGGGGTGTGGACGACCAGGTCGCCGAAGGTCTGCTTGATCGACGCGGCAGTGCCCATCGCATCGAGCCACTCGGTGGGGGCGGCGCAGGCCGAGGTCTGGCGCTCCCCGATCTCGTAGCGGTCGACGATCAGAACCCGCGCCCCCGAACCCGCCAGCTCGCGCGCCACCGCGAGGCCAGCGAAGCTCGCCCCGCAGATCAGCACGTCGCAGTCGGGCTTGAGCGGTGTTCGCTTCGAGCCGCGCTTCGTGCGTCGGGTTGGCATCGCAGGCGAGAGTACTTGAAGCCCACTTTTGCCATAGTTAGCCGCCGTGTCCGCGACCGACACAACGACCGAGGCTGCCCCGGACAGCGCCCAGCAGGCGCCCGCGGATGGCTCCAACAACCTCGCTGATCGAGGTCGACGGCAAGCTCGTTCCCAACTACGACGCGACCATCAAGCCGTTCGAGGAGGGCGACGTGGTCAGCGGCGAGGTGGTCAGGATCGACAAGGACGAGGTCCTGGTCGACATCGGCTACAAGTCCGAGGGGGTCATCCCCTCGACCGAGCTCTCGATCCGGCGCTCGGTGGATCCGGCCGAGGAGGTCTCGCTCGGCGAGCGCGTCGATGCGCTGGTGCTCACCAAGGAGGACCAGGAGGGACGGCTGCTGCTGTCCAAGAAGCGCGCCCGCTTCGAGAAGGCCTGGCGGAAGATCGAGGCGGCGGCCGAGTCCGGCGAGCCGGTCGAGGGAACCGTGATCGAGGTGGTCAAGGGCGGGCTGATCCTCGACCTCGGCGTGCGCGGGTTCCTGCCCGCCTCGCTGGTGGACATCCGCCGCGTCCACAACCTCGACGAGTTCAAGGGCCAGACGCTCGAGTGCAAGGTGATCGAGCTCAACCGCAGCCGCAACAACGTGGTGCTGTCCCGCCGTGCCGTGCTCGAGGAGGAGCGCAAGGAGGTTCGCGAGCAGATCCTCGGCCGCCTCCAGCCCGGCGTGGTCGTGGAGGGGACGATCTCCAACATCGTCGACTTCGGCGCCTTCGTCGACCTCGACGGGATCGACGGGCTGATCCACATCTCCGAGCTCTCCTGGAGCCACGTCAACCACCCCTCCGAGGTGCTCTCGGTGGGCGAGACGGTGAGCGTGAAGGTGCTCGACATCGACCGCGAGCGCCAGCGGATCTCGCTCGGCCTGAAGCAGACGCAGGAGGATCCCGTGGCGCAGGGTGCTCGACGAGTACCGCCCGGGCGACGTGCTCGAGGGCAAGGTCACGAAGGTGGTCGCGTTCGGCGCCTTCGTCGAGATCATTCCCGGCGTCGAGGGGCTGGTCCACATCTCGGAGCTCGCCGAGCATCACGTCGAGAACCCGAGCGAGGTCGTCTCGCCCGGCGACCAGACCTGGGTGAGGATCCTCGAGATCGACGAGAACCGCCGCCGGATCTCGCTCAGCGTGAAGCGCGCCGAGTCCCAGAACCTGCCCCTTCGAGACCTGATGCCGCCGGAGCTGACCGGCGAGGCGGAGGCGACGCCCGGAGGAAGTGCCGGACCTCGACGTATCCGAGGAGGTCTTTCCGGAGCCGCCACCCCAGCCCGAGGGAGACCAGGAGGCCGCAGGGGGCGAAGAGGCCGGCGAGCCGCCCTCGGAGGACGAGGGCTCCTGATCGGCGGGCGGTGGCCCCACCGCCTGACATCGACCGGCACCAGCCTGTCGTCGACGGTCCGCGCCTGCATTCGTCGGCCTGACCGGCGCGGTCGCCGCCGGCAAGTCGGAGGCCCTGGCCGCCTTCGCGCGGCTGCGGCGCGGCGACGCTGTCCAGCGACGCCGTGGCTCACGAGCTGCTCGGCGACCCCGAGGTTCGGGAGCGGCTCGTCGAGCGCTGGGGCGAGGAGGTGCTGGTCGACGGCCGCGGTGGAGCGCGCGACGGGTCGGCGCGATCGTCTTCGGGCGGCCCGATGAGCTCGCCTGGCTCGAGTCCGTGCTCCACCCGCTGGTCGGCGAGCGGATCGTGGAGTGGCGCCGATCGCTGCCCGCGGAGACGCCTCTCGCGGTGGTCGAGGTGCCGCTGCTGTTCGAGACCGGCATGGAGGGCGTCTTCGACGCCACCGTGTGCGTGGTCGCCGACGAGTCCACCCGCGCGGCGCGAGCAGGGGACCGCGGGACGGAGCTGCTCGAGGGCCGCAGCGGCCGCCAGCTCTCTCAGGACGAGAAGGCCGCCCGGGCGACCCATGTGATCTCGAACGATGGCTCGCTGGCCGAGCTCGAGGACCAGGTGGCGCGACTGGTGCCGGCGCTGACTGCGCTGGCCCCGGATGCGGCGTGAGCCCGGCGAGGACAGCCGCCTCCGGCCGCCGGTCGCGAGCCGGCGCAGGGACCCGCCCCGGGTCCCGCCGGCGCCGGTGGCTGGCGATCGCCGCCGCGGCCGCACTCGGGGCCGGGGCGGCGATCGGGATCAGCCGGATCGACCTCGAGGAGGCGATCCGCGAGGTGACGCTGCCGCTGCGGCACGACGACATCATTCGCCAGCAGGCCGCCGAGAAGGAGCTCGACCCCGCGCTGATCGCCGCCACCATCTACGCCGAGTCCAAGTTCCGCGACCGGGAGCGCTCCGAGGCCGGCGCCCGCGGCCTGATGCAGGTGACGCCGGAGACCGCCCTCGAGATCGCCGCGAAGAGCGAGGGAACCGAGTTCGTGGTCGACGATCTCTTCGACCCCGACATCAACATCCGCTACGGAAGCTTTCACCTCCGCGAGCTGCTCGACCGCTACGGCGGCAACGAGGTCGCGGCCCTCGCCGCCTACAACGCCGGACCCTCGCACGTCGACGAGTGGGGCGGCTCCGAGCCTCGAGCTCGACGGGATCGGATTCCCGGAGACCCGTGCCTACGTCGAGGAGGTCCTCGGACAAGCGTCAGGAGTACCGCGACAACTACGCGGACGACCTCGGGCTCCGTTGACTGCAGCGCGATTGACGCCCGCTATCTTGGCTCGGTGACCGATTTCAAGCTCAACCCCGCCTACACGGCGACCGCCGACCAGCCGAAGGCGATCTCGGGGCTCGCCGAGGGCCTGGGGACAGACGAGCGGTTCCCTGACCTGCTCGGCGCCACCGGGCACCGGGAAGACGTTCACGATGGCCGGGGTGATCGAGCGGGTGCAGCGGCCCGCGCTGGTGATCGCCCACAACAAGACCCTGGCGGCGCAGCTCTGCAACGAGTTCCGCGAGTTCTTCGGCGAGAACGCGGTCGAGTACTTCGTCAGCTACTACGACTACTACCAGCCCGAGGCCTACGTCCCCGCGCAGGACCTCTACATCGAGAAGGACTCCTCGATCAACGACGAGATCGATCGGCTCCGCCACTCGGCGACCGCGGCGCTGCTCGCCCGGCGCGACGTCGTGATCGTCGCCTCGGTGTCGTGCATCTACGGGATCGGGTCGCCGGAGCTCTACCGCGAGCAGATGCAGCTGTTCAAGGTCGGCGAGTGGGTCCAGCGCGACGAGCTCTTCAGGAAGCTGATCGGGATGCAGTACGGCCGCAACGACACCAACCTCACCCGCGGGACCTTTCGGGTCAAGGGTGAGCTCCTGGAGGTCTTTCCCGCCTACGCCGAGACCGCCTATCGGATCGCGCTGTTCGGCGACGAGGTCGAGGGGATCCAGCACTTCGATCCGCTGACCGGCGAGGTGCTCGACGAGATCGACCACGTCGCCGTGTGGCCGGCGACCCACTACGTGACCAAGGAAGAGACGATCGAGCGGGCGGTGGTCGAGATCAAGCAGGAGCTCGACGAGCGGGTCGGGTGGCTCGAGGAGCGCGGGAAGCTGCTCGAGGCCCACCGGTTGCGGCAGCGCACCGAGTACGACGTCGAGCTGCTCAAGGAGCTCGGCTTCTGCCCGGGGATCGAGAACTACTCGCGGATCATCGACGACCGGGCGCCGGGGAGCCCGCCGCACACCCTGATCGACTACTTCCCCGACGACTTCGTGGTCTTCGTCGACGAGTCGCACCAGACGATCCCGCAGCTTGGCGGCATGTACGAGGGCGATCGCTCCCGCAAGCAGACGCTCGTCGACCACGGCTTCCGGCTGCCCTCGGCGCTCGACAACCGGCCGCTGCGGTTCGAGGAGTTCCTCAGCCGGGTGGGGCAGATGGTCGATGGTCTCGGCCACGCCGGGCGACTTCGAGCGCGGCTCCGCGGCGCGGATCGTGGAGCAGATCGTGCGGCCCACCGGGATCGTCGATCCCGAGGTGCGGGTGCGCGAGACGCGCAACCAGATCGACGACCTGATGAACGAGGTTCGCCGCCGAGCCGAGGCGGAGGAGAGGACGCTGGTCACGACGCTGACCAAGAAGATGGCCGAGGACCTGACCGCCTACCTCCTGGAGCACGGCTTCCGGGTGCGGTACCTGCACTCGGAGATCGACACCCTGGAGCGAATCCAGATCGTGCGCGACCTGCGGCTGGGGGAGTACGACGTCCTCGTCGGGGTCAACCTGCTCCGCGAGGGCCTCGACCTGCCCGAGGTCTCGCTGGTGGCGATCCTCGACGCCGACAAGGAGGGCTTCCTGCGGGGCGAGACCAGCCTGATCCAGACGATCGGGCGGGCGGCGCGCAACGTGCGCGGGACGGTGCTGATGTACGCGGACCGCGAGACCGAGGCGATGCGGGCGGCGATCCACGAGACCGACCGCCGGCGCGAGATCCAGCTCGCCTACAACCGCGAGCACGGGATCACGCCGGAGACGGTCCAGAAGGGGATCTCCGACATCACCGACTTCCTGGCGATGGAGTCGCGCGCCGCGCCGGCTCGCCGGCGCCGCGCGCAGCGCGACGGGGAGGCGATTCGCAGCCCCGCCGAGCTCGAGAAGCTGATCGTCGAGCTGGAGGAGGAGATGCTCGCCGCCGCCGAGGACCTTCGGTTCGAGGAGGCGGCCCGGATTCGCGACGAGCTCAAGGAGCTGCGCCGCGACCTCGAGGCGCTGCGGGCCTGAGCGAGCCGCTGGCGTACGCTGGCCTGCGTGCGCTGGCTCGTCGACGGGATGAACGTGATCGGGACGCGCCCCGACGCGTGGTGGAAGGACCGGCACGGGGCGATGGTCCGGCTCGTCGACCTGCTCGAGCGCTGGGTTGCCGCCAGCGGCGAGGACGTCACCGTGGTGTTCGAGCAGCCGCCGTCGCCGCCGATCTCCTCCACGGTGATCGAGGTCGCGCACGCCCCCCGGCCGCGTCGCGACTCGGCGACGACGAGATCGTCCGCCGCCTGGCTGCTGATCCCGAGCCCGGGACGATTCGCGTGGTCACCTCGGATCGCTGGCTTGCCGATCGCGTGCGCGCCGCCGGCGCCACCGTGGAGCCCGCCGAGTCGTTTCGGGCGCGGCTCGAGGGCGACTAGGTCGAGCTGAGCTGGATCGGGCCGGAGGGCTCGCCGGCGATGAGCTGGGCAACCAAGGGCTCGGTGGAGCCGAACACCGCATCCGCTCTCGCCGCTCACGACGATGCGGCCTTCGTGTATCACCGCGGCGTAATCGGCGATCTTGCGCGCCGACGTCATGTCGTGGGTGGTGACCAGGAACGTGGCGCCCGTGCGGCTCTGCGCGTCCTGGATCAGCTCGCAGAGCAGCGCCAGGCGGACGCCAGTCGATGCCGCTGTCGAAGTCATCGATGATCACGATGCGTGCGTCGAGCGCGAGGGCGCGCGCAAGGGCCGCGCGCTTGCGCATCCCCGAGGAGAGCTCCTCCGGCATGTCGTTGGCGCGATCGCGAAGCCCGACCATCTGGAGGTGCTCCATCGTCACCTGGTGAACCCGGTCCTCGGACCAACGAGCCATCCGGTTCGCAGGGGGAGAGGCCACGTTCTCGTAGACGCTGAGGGAGAAAAAGAGCCCGCAGGTGAACGGCTGGTTCCCCTGCAGGGCGACTCCCATCCCTCGCCGCAGCTCGTTCAGCTCGTCGTCCGTGATGGCGGCGAGGTCCTTGCCTTCCACCTTCACGGTCCCCGCACGATGGGCTGGAGCAGTCCGACGATGTGGTTGATCGTGACCGTCTTGCCCGCCCCGGACGGGCCAAGCAGCACGGTGATGGCGCCCGCCGGCACGGTGAGGCTCGACCCCGTCGAGGCCGCGCTCGGGGCCGAACGTCTTGACGACGTCCACCAACTCGATCGCGGGATCTGCGCTGTCGGGCAGCGGACAAGCTCCCAATCATAGGTCGCGTCTGGGCGATCCGTCGGTGGATGCATCTGGTCCGATCGAGGCAGGCGCGTGCCACGGTGGCGCGCGCCGGTACGGCTGTCACGAGCGACGCGTCCGCGGGGTACCCTCAGAGGCGCTGTGGACGCCGAAAACCTGATCAAGCAAACGAGCGACAGCGTGCGGGCTGCGCTGGAGGCGGCGCAGCGGCGGGCGGACGAGATCGTGCGCGAGGCCGAGGCCGAGGCGCAGCGCATCCGCGCCCGGGCAGAGGCAGAGGCTCGCGAGCGACTCGACCAGGTGCGCCAGGCGCTGGAGCAGCTCGAGGCTGGGCTTGGCGCCGAGTCCGCGCCGCCGAAGTCGCGACATCCGCCGAGAGCCAGAGCCGGCGCCCGCGGAGGCGGCTTCACCGAGAACCGTCTCGACCGAAGAGCTGGTCCAGCGGCTCGAAGGCCGGTGCGAGACAGCCCGCGAACTCGGAGCCGGAGCCACCGGCGGCGGCGCCCAACGAGACGTCCAGCGACGATGCCGGCGCGGCGCGTCTGGTGGCGATGAAGCTGGCCCTGGACGGGACCTCGCGCGACGAGGCCCGCGAGCAGCTCGCCGCCGACTACGAGGTCGCCGACCTCGACTCGCTGCTCGACGAGGTCTACGCGAAGGCCGGCAAGTAGCCGGCGCTAGCGCGGGCCTGCCGTGAAGGTGCCCGGGACCGCCGCCTGGCCGGCGCCGGCGCGAGTACTCGGCCATGTCCTGGGTCCAGAACTCGACCACGTTGCCGTCCGGGTCGGTGACGTAGATCGCCCGGTCGGCACCGAGCTGGATCGGTCCCTCGACCTCGACGCCGGCTGCGCGCAGGCGCTCGAGCAACGGGTCGAGCGCCTCGCGCTGGAGCTGGAAGGCGAAGTGGACGTGTGTCGCCGCCGCGGCCCCCGGCGAGGCCGACCTGCGGCGTCCAGAGGCCAAGGCGGGCGCTCGAGCCGATCAGATACCAGTAGCGATCGTCCCGCCCCTCGCCGTACAGGGTCTCCTCGAAGCCCAGCAGGTCGCGGTAGAAGCGGCGCGCGGCCTCGAGGTCCGAGACCTCGAGCACCAGCTCGGAGATGCCGCTGACGGGCGGCGCTTGAGGCACGCGGTGAGACTACCCGCGCTCGCACATGGACCACGCGGGGCGACGGGAACGCCCGTTCGCCCCCGTAGAATCGACATACCGCAACTGTGATGCCGCCCTCCGACCGCATAGCCATCGCCGGCGCCCGAGCGCACAACCTCAAGGGCATCGACCTCGAGCTGCCGCGCGACGCGCTGATCGTGATCACCGGGCTCTCGGGCTCGGGCAAGTCGAGCCTTGCCTTCGACACGATCTACGCGGAGGGGCAGCGCCGCTACGTCGAGTCGCTGTCCGCCTACGCACGCCAGTTCCTGGGCCAGATGGAGAAGCCCGACGTGGACTCGATCGAGGGGCTCAGCCCGGCGATCTCGATCGACCAGAAGACGACCTCGCGCAACCCACGCTCCACGGTTGGGACGGTGACCGAGATCTACGACTACCTGCGCCTCCTGTGGGCGAGGATCGGAAAGCCCCACTGCTACAACTGCGGCGCCCCGATCTCGGGCCAGTCGCTGGAGCAGATCACCGACCGCGTGCTCACCCTGGCCGAGGGAACGCGGTTCATGGTCATGGCGCCGGTGGTCCGGGGGCGCAAGGGCGAGTACGGGCGGCTGCTCGACGAGATGCGGGCCCAGGGCTATGCGAGGGCGCGAGTCGACGGGGAGCTGCGCCGCCTCGACGAGCCGATCGAGCTGGACAAGAAGTACAAGCACGAGATCTCGATCGTGGTCGATCGCCTGGTGATGAAGGAGGGCGTGCGAAAGCGGCTCTCGGAATCGGTCGAGGCTGCCTCCCAGCTCGCCGACGGCCTGGTCGAATCGGACTCGAGATCGTCCGCACGACCGGCTCGCCGGATGGCGAGCGCGTCAGAAGGCGGACGAGGGGAGCGTCATGCTCTTCTCCGAGCGCTTCGCCTGCCTGAAGTGCGGCACCTCGATGCCCGAGCTGGAGCCGCGCATCTTCTCCTTCAACTCGCCCCACGGCTGCTGCCAGCGCTGCCACGGGCTCGGCTTCCAGCGCGTCATCGACCCCGAGCTGATCGTCCCCGACCCGACGCTCTCGATCTCGGAGGGGGCGCTGGATCCATGGACGAAGGCGGCCTCGGTCTATCACCGGCGGCTGCTGGAGGCCGTGGCGGAGACGAACGGAGTCGACATCGACACCCCCTGGCAAAACCTCTCGGAGCGCGATCGGCAGCTCCTCCTGCAAGGAACCGGCGACGAGCGGCACACGGTCTCCTATCGCAACCGCTTCGGGCGCCGCCGCGTCTACACGGTGCGTTTCGACGGCATGCTGGCAAGCCTCGAGCGGCGCTACGAGAACACGGACTCGGAGAACACCCGCGATCGGATCGAGGGGCTGATGGCCCTCCAGGCCTGCCCGGCCTGCGGCGGGGCGCGCCTTCGGCCGGAGAGCCTCGCGGTCACCGTGGGCGGGCTCAACATCCACGAGTACACGCGGTTCAGCGCCCGCGCCGCCCTGGAGTGGATCGAGGCGCTCGAGCTGACCGACACCGAGCGGGCGATCGCGCGCCTGGTGGTGCGCGAGATCGCCGAGCGCCTGCGGTTCCTGGACAGCGTCGGGATCGGCTACCTGTCGCTGGAGCGCGCAGCCGCCACGCTCTCCGGCGGCGAGGCCCAGCGGATCCGGCTGGCGACGCAGATCGGCTCCTCGCTGGTCGGCGTCCTCTACATCCTCGACGAGCCCTCGATCGGCCTCCATCAGCGCGACAACGCGAAGCTGATCGACACCCTGCGGCGGCTGCGCGATCTCGGCAACACGGTGATCGTGGTCGAGCACGACGAGGGAACGATCCGCGCCGCCGACCACGTCGTCGACCTCGGCCCCGGGGCCGGCGAGCACGGGGGTGAGCTGGTCGCCCAGGGAACGCCTACCCAGGTCGCCCGCGAGGCCGGCTCCCTGACCGGCCGCTACCTGAACGGGAAGCTCAGCATCCCGGTCCCCGAGCTTCGTCGCAGCCCCCGCGGCGAGCTGCTGGTGCGCGGGGCTCGTCAGCACAACCTGAAGGACGCCGACGTCAGCGTGCCGCTCGGGGTCTTCTGCTGCGTCACCGGGGTCTCCGGGTCGGGCAAGTCGACGCTGGTCAACGAGGTGCTCTATCGCGCGGTGGCCAACCGCTTGCACCGGGCGCGGCTCCGGCCCGGCGCCCACGACCGGATCGAGGGGCTGGAGCAGATCGACAAGATCATCAGCATCGACCAGTCTCCGATCGGCCGCACCCCTCGCTCCAACCCGGCGACCTACACCGGGGTCTTCGACCACATCCGCGACCTCTTCTCGCGCACGAAGGAGGCGCGAGTCCGCGGCTACAAGCCGGGGCGGTTCAGCTTCAACGTCAAGGGCGGGCGCTGCGAGGTCTGCCGCGGCGACGGCCAGATCAAGATCGAGATGCACTTCCTGCCGGACGTCTACGTCCCCTGCGAGCAATGCCACGGGCACCGCTACAACCGCGAGACGCTCGAGGTCCGTTTCAAGGGCAAGTCGATCGCCGACGTGCTGGAGATGTCCGTCGAGGAGGCGGTCGAGTTCTTCGCCCACATCCCGAAGATCAAGCGCCGTCTACAGACCCTCCACGACGTGGGCCTCGACTACGTCCGACTCGGCCAGCCGGCGACCACGCTCTCGGGCGGCGAGGCTCAGCGCGTCAAGCTGGCCACCGAGCTGTCGAAGGTGGCAACGGGCGACACCCTCTACATCCTGGACGAGCCGACCACCGGCCTGCACTTCGCCGACGTACAGCGCCTGCTCGAGGTGCTCGGCCGGCTGGTCGAGGCCGGCAACACCGTGGTCGTGATCGAGCACAACCTCGACGTGATCAAGTCGGCCGACCGGATCATCGACCTGGGGCCGGAGGGCGGCGAGGCCGGGGGAGAGGTGGTGGCGACGGGGACGCCCGAGCAGATCGCCGCCAGCCCCGCCTCCTACACCGGTCAGTTCCTGCGCGCCCTGGTCGAGCCCGCGGAGCGTCCCGCGCGCCGCCGCCCTGCCAGGCGACGCCGCGAGCCGGTCGCGGCATAGGCCACCTGGGATGTACGGGCGCAAGAGCCTTGTCGAGATCAGCCCCCATCGGCCTTCACTCACGCTTCAGGATCATCCTTGCCCTCCTTACCGGAGTGCTGGTGCTCGCCGGGGTGGCGTCGCCCGCGGGGGCACGCAAGTCAGATGGTGGTGGGTCGACGCCGATCCCTGCGCGCTACGTCGCGATCAAGGGCGCGCCTGGCGCCGGGCCCGAGCTCTTCGACCGCGTCTTCGTCAACAAGATCGGGCCGCCCCAGGCGAGCCGGGTGCTTGTGCTGGTCCCTGGATTCATCGGCGGCGCCGGAGACTTCGGGCTGATTGCCCGCGACATCGTCTCGCGTGTGCCCGACCTTCAGGTCTGGGCGGTTGACCGGCGGGCGAACGCGCTGGAAGACACCTCCGTGTTCGCTACGGGCGACGCTGACGAGGCCTTCGCCTACTACCTGAGGTTCCAAGCGGTCGACGGCAGGCGATTTCGGCTCCTCAGCGGCCAGGACTTTCCGTTCACGCGCCAGTGGGGGCTCGACCTCGCCCTGCGCGACCTCAGACGCGTGATCCTGGCGGCTCGCGCCGGGGGCACGCGCAAGGTGATCCTGGGCGGTCACTCGCTCGGTGCCTCGTCTGCGGTTGCCTACTCCACCTGGGACTTCGACGGCCGCCCCGGCTTCAAGGACATCGACGGCCTGGTGCTGATCGACGGCGGCCTGAAGGGGACATTCACAAGCCCGACCTTCGACGAGGTGAGGCAGCGCTTCCAGGAGCTTCAGACCGCCGATCCGTGGGTCGACCTGGTAGGGATTGGCCTCCCCTGGGCGGCTGGCGTCTTCGCGGAGAGCGCGGCGCTCTACGCGCTGAAAAAGCCCAACGAGGCGTCGGTGCTTCAGCAATACCCGCCGATTCCCCCCGCGTTCAAGGCTCCGGTGCGGACCACGAACGAGGCGGCTCTGGGCTACGCCTTCGACGAGACCACATCTCCGGAGGGGTTCGAGCTGATTCGAGTGCGGGCTGGACGGCTTGCGCCCGGCGGCGACCCGCGCCCCTGGCAGAACGGGGAGCTGACGCCCATCCAGCGGCTGGCCCGGACGTTCGCCACCGAGCCCGGCAACGGAATCGAGTGGTACTTCCCCAAGCGCCTGCCGCTGGATGTCGATGGCGCCTCCGCGCTCCAGCGAAACCGGATCACGGACTTCCTGGGGCTGCGCCCCTGGCATACAGCCAAGGTGAAGCTGCCGCTCTACGCCTTCGAGACCGATCTCACGGGCGGCAGGGTGCTGCGAGGCGCGAGGCGCTTCATGGATGCGTCGAAGATCAGGTGGGCAAGCCTGGTGGCCGACCACAACGCGTCCCACCTCGATCCACTCACGGCGGCTCCGGACCGCAACACTTTCCTGAGCACGGTTCTTCCCTTCTTGAGAGACGCCCTCGGTCGACGCGGCTCAGACCGCTGATCGCCGTGCCGCCGGGCTGGCGCCGATTGCGACGATCGCTCGTTCGCATCGGGCGGCGGTGCGGCGGTGGGGCCGCTGACCCCGTTGGGTCGCGGCTGCGCGCGCCGATCGGTCCGCAGATCGAGCGCCCTGAGCGCGGCGAGGATGCCTCGCGCCCAAAGCGAGCGCAGCGGCTCTGGCGGCATCGGCAGGCGGCGGCGCCGCAGCAGCTCGGGATGGCCGGGATCCTCGCCGCTCGCCATCTTCGCGAGCAGCGTGCCGACGTAGCTCGCCTGGGCCACGCCGTGACCGTTGTAGCCGATCCCGAAGAGCAGGTTGTCGTGCCGCCCGCAGCGGCCGATCGCCGGCAGGAAATCGAGCGTCATGGCGATCGGCCCGCTCCAACAGCGCTCCACGGCCACCCCGGCCAGCTCCGGGAAGCGGGCGCGGAACATCGCCTCGAGCGCGGCGAAGATCGCGGGATCCTCGTCGGGGAGGGCGCCACCCCCGTATGACCAGCGGACGTGGCGCGAGCCGCCGACGATTCGCCCGTCCGCGGTCAGCCGGTAGCTCTCCAGCACCTCGTGCGCGGTGTAAATCCCCTCGCCGCCCTCCCATCCCACCCGCTCGCGCTGCTCCGCGCTGAGCGGCTCGGTGGCGAACAGCGAGACGTGCAGCGGCGCCACCGCCGAGCGGAGGCGGCCCAGCCGCGGCGTGTAGGCGTTGGTGGCGACCACGCAGACCGGCGCGCTCGCCGAGCCGCGCGGGGTCTCAACCCGCACCCGGGGCCCGTCGGCGATCGCGTCCACCTGGGTCGACTCGTGGAGCCGCACCCCCGACTCGATTGCCTGCTCGCGCAGCGCGCGCACGTACTTGCCCGGATGCAGCACCCCGCCGCGCTCCTCCAGGTAGCCGCAGGCGACGCAGCGAGGCAAGCCGCGCTCGGCCAGCTCTGAGGGGCTGAGCATTCGCATCGCTCCACCGAGCTGCCGGGCGGCCCCGGCGACCTTCTCCAGCCGGGGATGCTGGCCGGGGTGGACGCCGGCGAGCACGTTCCCGGCCGGGACGTAGTCGCAGTCGATTCCGCGCTCCGAGATCGCCGACTCAACATGCTCCACTGCCGTCTCGGCGAAGCGCACCAGGGCGCCGCCGCGATCGCGGCCGTAGAGCCGAAGCAGCGTGGGGAGGTCTTTTCCGATCGTCGGAGTCAGGTGGCCGGCGTTGCGGCCGCTGGCGCCGAAGCCGGCGTAGTCGCGCTCGAGAACGACCACGTCGGCGCCGCGCTCCCGCAGCGCGAGCGCGGTCCACAGCCCCGTGTAGCCGGCGCCGATCACCACCACGTCGGCCTCGACTCGCGCCTTCCAGCGGTGGACCCGAAGCGGGCGCCGGGTCGAGCCAAAGGCTCGGGGCGCGCGCAGCCGTTGTGCCGCCGTTCACGGCACGCACCCTACTGCGCGTGCGTCTCGTCAGCCACCCAGCTCCGCTCCGCGGTCGGGAGGCCCCGTTTCGCCCGTACATCAGCCAGGCGAAGAGCCCGGCGGGGATGAACATGAAGCTCGCGTAGACCGCGGCGGGGACGGTCAGCACGCTCGCGATCGTTGCCCCGACGGCGATCGCAAGAACGGCGTTGTGGATGCCGAGCTCGATCGCGATCGCGGTCGACTGCCGGCTGTCGAGCCGGACCAGGCGCGCGATCCAGAACGACATGGACATCGCGGCGACGTTGAGCGTGACCGCCGCGACGGCCACGGCGCCGAGGTTGTCGAGGACGCGGTCGTGCTCGGCCACGATCACGCCGGCGACGGCCGCGATGAAGAGAAGCGCCGTTATCCGGCGCACGGTGCCGCCGACTCTCCGCGACCCATTCGGGGTGCCGTGTGCGCAGCCACAATCCGATGGCCAGCGGAACCACGGTGATGAACAGAACGCGTGCGACCACGCCGAGCATGCTGACCTGCTCGTCGAGGTGGGTCGCCCCGAAGTGGGAGGTGGCCAGCCCGAGGAAGAGGGGGACGGTGAGGACCGCCGCCAGGCTCGAGAACGCCGTCATCGTGATCGACAGGGCCGTGTCGCCGCGTGCGAAATGAGTCAGCAGATTCGCCATGATGCCGCCCGGCGAGGCGCCGAGCAGGACCAGTCCCACGGCGAGCGCGGGCTCGAGCGAGAATGCGTGGGCGACCGCGAAGGCGAGCAGGGGGGACAGCAGCGCGAGGTTGAGGAGGCCGATCGAGACGCCCCTTGGTTTGACGAGGACCCGCTTGAAGTCCTCGGGGGTCAGCGACATGCCGAGACTCGCCATGATCACGGCCAATGCCAGCGGGAGCAGGACCGTTGCGAAGATCGAATCCTCCATAGCTCGCCGGCACCTTAGGTGCTTCACGCGGGCGGGCACGGCACGGGGATCGTCGGCGAGTAGCCTGCGGGCCCCATGACCATCCACTACGAGGCGGATGGGCCGGTCGCCATCGTCACGATCGACCGCCCCGAAGTGGCCAACGCGATCGACCGCCCGACCGCAGAGGCGCTGGCCGATGCCTTCCGCCGCTTCGAGGAGGACGACGCGGCCGCGGTCGCCGTGCTGACCGGG
Source organism: uncultured Actinomycetes bacterium (assembly GCA_963740145.1). Taxonomy (GTDB): domain Bacteria; phylum Actinomycetota; class Thermoleophilia; order Solirubrobacterales; family 70-9; genus AC-56. The sequence continues at coordinate 62,974 of CAVUDI010000008.1, read as the reverse complement.
GCGGGCGGGAAGTTCTGCGCGGGCGCGGATCTCAAGGCGATGCAGGAGCCGGACGCCCCCCGGGCGAGCCGGGTGGAGCCCGACGGCGACGGCCCTGTTGGCCCCACCCGAATGCTGCTGGAAAAGCCGGTGATCGCCGCCGTCGAGGGAAACGCCGTGGCCGGTGGCCTGGAGCTGGCGATCTGGTGCGACCTACGGGTCGCTGCCCAAGACGCCGTCTTCGGCGTCTATTGCCGCCGCTGGGGCATCCCGCTGATGGATGGCGGAACCATTCGGCTCGCACGGCTGATCGGTCACAGCCACGCCCTCGACCTCATCCTGACCGGGCGCGGCGTCAGCGGCGAGGAGGCGTTGCGGATGGGCCTGGCCAACCGGCTGGTCGCCCCGGGCCAGGCGCTGGCGGAGGCGTTGAGGCTGGCGCACGAGGTGGCGGCCCGTCCCCAGGCGGCGCTCCGCAGCGACCGGCTGTCGTCGTACCAGCAGTGGTCGCTGTCCCTGGACGACGCTCTCGCGAACGAATATCGCCACGGGATGGCGACGCTTCAAACCGGCGAGATGCTGGAAGGACTCGCGCGCTACGCCTCCGGCGGGTGGCGGCAGGGAGCGCCGTAGTCCACCCGAAGGGCTCCCCTCCGAGGCCCTTCGGGCGACCCGGTGACCGCTGCTACTTGACCAGCCCGATCACGCGACCCTCTGGGTCGCTGAACAGGGCGATCTCGATACCCGCCTCCGGAATCTTGTCCGGGCCCATCATCCGCGTCCCGCCGAGGCTCTCCGCCTTCGCCAGCGCGGCCTCGACGTCGGGGACCTCGACGTAGAAGGTGACGTGGCCGCCGTATCCCTCGGGGGCGGTTCCGATGCCGCCCCCGATGCCGACCCCGTCGACGTTCGTGTTCCCGTCGCGCTGGACCACCGCGTAGTTCGTCGGCCCGATCGTGTCGCCGAACTCCCAGCCGAACAGCTCCGAGTAGTAGCTGCGCAGCTTCTCGCCGTCCTTGCCGATGACTTCGAAGTGGACAACTGGCTGTCCCATCCCGTCTCCTTTCCTTGTGCGCCGGCACGCCGGCGCCTTCTGATTGCGACCTGTCCCTAAGACCGCGGCGCGCCCCAGGACTCATCGCCGGTTGTCCGGAACGCCCTTCGCCGCCGACTTCCAAGGCTACGCTCGCTGCGGGCGTGCGGGGCAGGTAGATTGGCGACCGTGTTCGATGGCCAGCTGATCGGCGTCGACGTGGGCGGCACGAAGGTGGCCGTCGCGCCGCTGGAGGACGCCCGGCTCGGCGACTCGCTCGTCCGGCCCACCGACATCTCGAGCGCCAAGGGGCTGGTGGAGGAGATCGTCGCCGGCGTCGACGAGGTGCGCAACGCTCGTGCGGCGGGAGTCGGGGTGGGGATGCCATCGGTGATCGAGTTCGCCACCGGTCGGGTGCGCTCCAGCGTCAACCTCCACCTCGCCGACTTCGACATCCGTGGCGCACTCCGGGACCGTCTGGGCCTGCCGGTGTTCGTCGACAACGACGCAACCGTCGCGGCGCTCGCCGAGGCATTCGACGAATGGGGCCGGCCGGTGGTCGAGAACCTGGTCATGTTCACGGTGGGCACCGGGATCGGCGGCGGGCTGGTGCTGGGCGGGAAGGTGTATCGGGGGGCGACCGGTGCGGCAGGGGAGCTCGGCCACACCCTGGTGGGCGTAGATCTCAGCCAGGGCGTTCCACCGTCGCTCGACTTTCCGCAGCGCGGCGCGCTCGAGTCGCTGGCCTCCGGCCGGATCCTGGACCACTTGGCGGCGAAGATCGCCGCCGACAACCCCTCCTCGGCGCTGGGGAAGCTGGCGGCTGGGGGCAAGAGGGTCGATGGGCGTGACGCCGTGGAAGCGGCGAAGGCCGGCGATCCCGAGGCGATCGAGGCAGTGCGCACGCTCGGGGAACGCCTCGGGATCGGGATCGCCAACGCGCTCAACACCTTCGATCCCGACGTGATCGCGGTCGGGGGCGGCGTCTCCCGCGCCGGGGAGCTGCTGCTCGCTCCCGCCGTCGAGGTCGCCCGTCGCTTCGCCCTCCCCGGCGTCGGCGAGCGCACCGAAATCCGCCTCGCCCGCCACGGGAGGGAGGCAGGCGTTCGCGGCGCCGCCCTCCTGGCCGGTCTGGAGCTGGCCGAGGGAGGCGGCGCTTTCGCGCCACCCCCGCGTGAGGCGGAGCCTCCCGCGGGGGTGGAGGCGGAGCCGGCGTGAGCGTGGCCAGGGCGCCCGCGAACCCGTTCGCCCAGGACGTCGAGCAGCGACTCCCTGATCCCACCTCGCTGGTCATCTTCGGTGCCGGCGGGGATCTCGCGGCGCGAAAACTGCTCCCGGCCGTCTACAACCTGTGGCTGGCCGGACTGCTCCCCGGCCACATGCGCGTGGTCGGCGTCGCGCGTCGCCACGACATGCACTCGTTCCGCAAAACGGTCCGCGAGGCGATCGAGGCACACTCGCGCACGGGCTTCGACGAGGACGTATGGAAGGCGCTCGAGCCACAGCTCGAGATCGTCCAGGGAGATTTCTCCAAGCCGGACCTGTACGAGGCCCTGGCCGAGCGACTCGATCGCGACGACGCGCGCATGGGGCCTACCCAGCGTGTGTTCTACTTAGCCGTCGCCCCGCGCTTCTTCGCCCCGATCGCGAAGGCGCTGGCGGGCGTCGGCCTCGGCGCCGGCGCCAACCCGGCGACGCGCCTGATGATCGAGAAGCCGTTCGGGCACGACCTGGATTCGGCGCTGGAGCTCAGCGCGGAGGTGGCCTCCGCGTTCGACGAGTCGCAGGTGTTCCGCCTCGATCACTATCTGGGCAAGGAGACGGTGCAGAACCTCCAGGTGCTGCGGTTCGCGAACGGCATCCTGGAGCCGATCTGGAACCGCCGCTACGTGGAGCATGTCCAGATCACCGTAGCCGAGGACATCGGGATCGGCCATCGCGCCGCCTACTACGACTCGGTCGGCGCGATTCGGGACGTGATCCAGAACCACGTCATGCAGCTGCTCGCCCTGGTGGCGATGGAGGCGCCCATGCGCTTCGACGCCGACACGATCCGCGACGAGAAGGTGAAGCTCCTGCGCTCGGTTCGCCGCTACAAGCCCGATGAGGTTCCGGACTACGTCGTGCGCGGCCAGTACGGCGCCGGCTGGATCGGGGGCGAGGAGGTTCCGGCCTACGTGGACGAGGAAGATGTCGCCGACGACTCGCGCACCGACACGTATGTCGCGATGCGGGTCGAGGTTGACAACTGGCGCTGGGCGGGGACCCCGTTCTACGTTCGCACCGGCAAGCGGCTGCCACGGCGAATGACCGAGATCGCGGTTCGCTTCCGGCCCGTGCCGCACCTGCCCTTCGCGAACGCCGAGATCGGCGACGTGGAGCCCAACGAGATGGTGCTCTCGGTGCAGCCGGATGAGGGAGCCTCGCTGCGGCTGGTTGCGAAGGTCCCCGGCCAGACGATGAGCGTCCGGCCCGTGCAGATGGAGTTCAAGTACGGGACCTCGTTCCTGGGCGACTCGCCCGAGGCATACGAGCGGCTGCTCCACGACGCCCTGCTCGGCGACGCGACGCTGTTCACCAGAGCGGACGAGGTGGAGGCCGAGTGGCGGATCGTGGAGCCGATCCTGGAGGCGTGGGAGTCCGGGCCGGGGCCGTCGGCGTACGAGGCGGGCAGCCAGGGGCCGCCGGAGGCCGACGAGCTGCTCGCCGTCCGCGGACGAGCCTGGAGGCAGGTGTGACAGAGGCGGCGGAGCGCAGCCGATGGAGGGGTGAGGACGTTCGCGTCGACGAGGTGGTCGCCGAGCTGGCTCGCCTGCACCGCGCCTTCCAGGGCCACGGGCACGCACACGCCATGGCCCGAACCCTGAACCTGGTCCTCGCACCCGCTTCGCGGGCGGCCGCGGCCGCGGTGGACGAGGCCCTCGCCGGGCTGGGCGCCCACACGCCCTCACGGACGCTTGCCCTCGGCCGGCACCGCGCCGACCGGCTGGACGCGGAGCTGGTGATCGAGAGCGAGGTGCCCGACGCTCCTGGACGGGTGGGCGTCAGCCACGACCGGGTGACGCTGACCGCCGACGACTCCCGCCTGGAGCACGCGGCCTCGCTGCTCGCTCCGCTGCTGCTCGGCGATCTGCCGACCGTCCTCTGGCTCCCGGAGCCCGATTCGTTGATCCCGGACCGGCGCCTGCTGGACCGGGCCCAGCAGATCCTGGTCGACTCCACCGCCGGCGACGGCGCCGACTATCCCCGTCTCGGGGAGCTGACCCGGAGCGCCCGCGTCCACGACCTCGCCTGGGGCGGACTGGACTTCTGGCGGGCCGCCACCGCCGCGGCCTTCGAGTCCCCAGAGCGGCGGGACCTGCTGCCCCGAATCGCGCACCTCGACGTCCACTACGCGGGCGACGCTCTGTCCGCGGGGTTGCTGCTGTCCGGATGGGTGGCGGCACGCGCGGGCTGGCGCCCGGGGGAGCTCGAGCGCGAAGACGGGCGCGCGCAGACGAAAGCCGTGCGAGACGACGGCGGCCCGGTGACGATGTCGCTGGCCCGCGACCCCGAGGCGCGGGGATGCGGTGGGATCGAGAGGCTGGCCTTCCGAACCGATACGGACGAGGTGAGGATTGGCCGGGGGGCTGCCACCAGCCGGCTCCGCGACCTGTTCGCGGAGGCGCTACAGCCGACGCCCTCCTACGCGCGCGGCTACACCGAGGCGGTCGGGGCGGTCACAGCGATGCTCGCCCCGGCGGCTCAGCCCGGTGTGGGTCCTCCTTCTTAGCGCTTCAGCTGCATCGCAGCGCCGATCGCCCCGCCGAGGTCGCCGAGCGCGGCCACCTCGACCGCGGGCGGGTTGCCGTCATTGAAGAGGTGCTTGTCCATCGCCTTCGCGATCCGTTTCGAGTACGGCTCACCGAGTCGGGTACCAATGCCGCCACCGATGATCACCGCCTGGACGTCGAGCAGGTTGATCGCCGAGGCGATCCCGGCTCCGAGCGCGGCGACAGCGCGGTCGATCAGCTCGGTCGCGAGCTCGTCGTTGGCTTCCAGCGCCCGCTCCCAGATTCCGCTCGTCAACCGATCGCGGTCGTGCTTCTTCATGATCTTGAACAACTCGGTCTTGCGGCCGTCCTCGTGTTCCCGCCGCGCCCTTTCCTCCATCGCCGCTCGGCCGGCGTACGCCTCCAGGCAGCCGCGCCGCCCGCAGGGACAGTGCGCGCCGTCCTTCCTGACCACCATGTGGCCGATCTCGCCCGCGTCGCCCCGCCCCATCCAGGGCTTGCCGTCGAGGACCAGTCCGCCTCCCACCCCGGTGCCCCAGAACACCCCGACCATGGATTCATACGGGCGACCCGCCCCGAGGTGGAACTCGGCCTCCGTGGCGACCTGCACGTCGTTGCCGATCCGAACCGGGGCCCCGAGGGCGCCGCGGAGCGATGCCCCGAGCTTGAACTCACCCTCCCAGCCGGGCAGGTTTCGCGCCTGGGAGACGACCCCGGTGCGTTCGTTCACGCTGCCCGGGGAGCCGACGCCGACTCCATCCAGTGTCCCCGGCTCGACTCCGGCCGCCTCGGCCGCCTCCCGCATCGCCTCCGCCATCTGCTGGGCGACGTCCTCAGGGCCTCCCGTCGTCGGGGTCGGCCGACGCGCCTCACCGAGCACCTTCCACCGGCCGTTGACTACGACGGTCTGGATCTTGGTGCCACCGAGGTCGATGCCGCCGCGGGCGATCATGCCGCTCACCGATTCACGCTACAGCACCGAGTGGCGCTCGGCGTACCATCCAATGCATGACCCGCGAAGATGCCGAGCGCGAGTGCGCGCGCCTCGCCGCAGAGCATCCCGACCGCGCGACCAACACCTGGCGGCCCCGCGAGGGAGCCGACGGGAGCTGGTCCGTGATCCGAATTGCGCTCGCGCCGCCGCAGGCCGGCCACGCGGTCCCCGGCGTGGTCGCCGATGAGCGCCCGCCGACGGGCCCTGACCCCCGGCCGGATGTTCCGCCGTGGGTCGGCCCCGCCTGACCAGCGACGGGCGCTCAGTTCACCGCTCGATCAAGCTTCTCGCAAATCCCGGCAGCGCCGGATCAGCGCGTTGGTGGAGCTGTCGTGGGCTAGCTCGGGCTCGGTGTCGGCCTGGAGCTCGGGGACGATCCGCTTGGCCAGGGCCTTGCCGAGCTCCACTCCCCACTGGTCGAAGGAGTCGATGCCCCAAACCGCGCCCTGGGTGAAGACGCTGTGCTCATAGAGCGCCACCAGTGAGCCCAGGGTGCGTGGGGATAGCCGCTCGGCGAGGATCGTGTTCGAGGGCCGGTTGCCGTCGAATGTGCGGTGCGGGACGAGCTCCTCCGGGGTGCCCTCCTCCCGCACCTGATCCGCGGTCTTGCCGAAGGCGAGCGCCTCGGCCTGGGCGAGGACGTTGGCCATCAGCAGATCGTGGTGCTCGCCAAGCGGGTTGAGCGAGCGGCCAAAACCGATGAGGTCGCAGGGAATCAGCTTCGTCCCCTGGTGGATCAGCTGGTAGAAGGAGTGCTGGCCGTTGGTCCCGGGCTCGCCCCACCAAACGGCGCCGGTCTCGTAGTCCACCGCGCCCCCGTCCAGCGTCACGTGCTTTCCGTTCGACTCCATCGTCAGCTGCTGGAGATAGGCCGGGAAGCGGTGCAGGTACTGGTCGTAGGGCAGGACGGCGATCGTCTGGGCGCCGAAGAAGTCGCCGTACCAAACCGCGAGCAGCCCCAGCAAGGCAGGCAGGTTGCGTTCCAGCGGCGTTTGGAGGAAGTGCTCGTCCACGGCGTGGAAGCCGGCGAGCATGTCTTCGAACCGGTCGGGCCCGATCGCCAGCATGGTCGAGAGCCCGACCGCCGAGTCCATCGAGTAGCGGCCGCCGACCCAGTCCCAAAAGCCGAACATGTTGTTGGTGTCGATGCCGAACTCCGAGACCCCCTTCGCGTTGGTCGAAACGGCGACGAAGTGCTTCGCGATCGCGGCCTCGTCCCCGAGCCCGGCCAGGAGCCACTCGCGCGCCGTGCGGGCATTGGTCATCGTCTCCAGGGTGGTGAAGGTCTTCGAGCAGACGATGAACAGCGTCTCCGCAGGTTCGAGGTCGCGGGTCGCCTCGACGAAGTCCGTGCCGTCGACGTTGGAGACGAAGCGAAACCGGATCTCGCGCGCCGAGTAGTTGCGCAGCGCCTCATACGCCATCACCGGCCCCAGGTCCGAGCCGCCGATCCCGATGTTGATCACGTTCCGGATCGGCCTCCCGCTGTGGCCACGCCACTCCCCGCCTCGGACCCGCTCGCAGAAGTCGCTCATCCGGTCGAGCACCCGGTGGACCTCCTTGACGACGTCCACGCCGTCGAGAAGGAGCGATCGACCGCGCGGCATTCGCAGCGCCACGTGAAGGACCGAGCGCCCCTCGGAGACGTTGATTCGCTCGCCGCGGAACATCGCCTCGCGGCGCTCGGGCACGCCGCACTCCTCCGCCAATGCGACGAGCAGGCGCAGCGTCTCCTCGGTCAGGCGGTTCTTCGAGTAGTCGAGGTACAGGCCGGCGCCCTCGGCTGTCATCCGCTCGCCGCGGGCCGGATCCTCGGTGAACAGCGTCCGCAGGTGGATTCCGCGGACGTCCTTCAGGTGGCGCCCCAGCGCGATCCAGGCGGCGCGCTGAGTGAGTGGGGCGGCGGTCGTGGCCACCGTTGGCTATGCCGTCCGGGCTGACTTCACGGGGATCTCACTTGCGGCGGCTCGGTCGAGGATCAGCTCCAGCGCACCGTCGGCGAGCAGGCTGGCGGGCACGCCCGGATCGGGGCCGGAGAGGGTCGCCGCCGCCGCGGTCGCCTTGCCCTCGCCAATCGCCAGGATCACCGCCGAGCGGGCGGCCCGCAGCATGTCGAGCGTCAGGCTCACTCTGTCGGGGGGCGGCTTGGGCGCCTCGTGCACCGCGACGCATATCTCACCCTGGGCGTGCAGTGCGGGAGCGTTGGGGAAGAGCGAGGCCACGTGACCGTCTTCGCCGAGGCCCAGCAGCGCGAGATCGAGCGCGGGCAACTCGTCCGGCGCCGTCGGGACGCGACGCCGGATCTCGCCCGCGTAGGCGCTCGCCGCCTCCTCCGCCGAGCCACCGGTCGGGACCGCGTGGGCGATCGCCCCGGTGCCCTGGAGCAGGGTCTCGGCGACCAGCCTGTAGTTGCTCTGCGGGTCGCCGGGCGGCACCAGGCGCTCGTCCCCAAGCCACAGCTCCACCCGCTCCCAGTCGTCCACCACGGCGGCCAACCGCTCATAAGCAGCGCGTGGCGTCGTGCCCCCGGCCAGGGACAGGTGCACGGTGCGGCCCTGCAGCCGTCCGGCGGCGATCGAGTCGGCCAGCCGCTCTGCCGCCAGGTCCGTCGCCTCGGACGCGCTGTCCGTGACCGTCACCTCCGCCACGACTGTCACCGCGCCTTCTCGGCGTGGCCACCGAACTGCTTGCGCATCGCCGAGAGCACCTTGTCGGCGAAGTCGTCGAGGCCACGGGAGGCGAAGCGGGAGTAGAGAGCCATGCTCAGCACCGGGGCCGGGACACCCTCCTCGATCGCCGCGATGGACGTCCAGCGCCCCTCCCCGGAGTCCGAGACGCGCCCGGCGTAGTCGGAGAGATCCGGAGATTCATGAAGCGCCTGCGCGGTGAGGTCGAGAAGCCAGGAACCGATCACGCTGCCCCTTCGCCAAAGCTCCACGACCTCCGGGATTTCGACCTCGTACTGGTAGTACTCGGGGTGCTCCAGCGGGGCGGTCTCGGCGTCCACCTCCCGCTCGGCCCTGCCGGCGTCGGCGTTACGCAGGATGTTCAGGCCCTCGGCGTACGCGGCCATCACGCCGTACTCGATCCCGTTGTGGACCATCTTCACGAAATGGCCCGCACCGCTTGGCCCGCAGTGGAGGTAGCCGTGCTCCGCCGGCGTCGGCTCCCCCTGGCGGCCCGGCGTTCGGGGCGCGGAGTCGACGCCTGGGGCGAGCGCGGCAAAGATCGGCTCCAGCCGGCTCACGGCCTCGTCGGGCCCGCCGATCATCAGGCAGTAGCCGCGCTCGAGCCCCCACACTCCGCCGCTGGTGCCGGCGTCCACGTAGTCCAGCTGGTGCTCGGCCAGGCGCGCCGAGCGGCGCAGGTCGTCCCGGTAGTAGGAGTTGCCGCCGTCGACCACGGCGTCGCCGGCCTCGAGCAGCGGGACGAGCGAGTCGAGCGTCCGGTCGACCACGGCGGCGGGCACCATCAGCCACACGGCCCGCGGCGCCTCGAGCTTGGCGACCAAGTCCTCCACCGAGTCCGCGCCCACCGCGCCCTCGCCCGCGAGCTGCTGCACGGCATCGGAATCCAGGTCGAAGACGACGCACTCGTGATCCGCGCGCATCAGGCGCCGCACCATGTTGGCCCCCATGCGGCCCAATCCGATCATTCCGAGTTGCATTGCCAGGCTCCTTTCTGGAGATCGGGCGGTGGCTCGGGCGGGTGCCCGCCAGCCCTCACCCGGTCGCGGCGAGCTTGCGGCTCTTGGCTTCGATCGACTGCATCAGCTCGTTCCAGGACGCGTCGAACGTCTCGGCGCCCTCGCGCTGAAGGCGAGCCGCCAGCGCGGCCACCTCGACGCCTGCGGCCTCGAACTCGGCCAGCACCTGCTCGGCGTCGCCGCCGTCGGCCGGCAGCTGCTCGCCGACCTCCCCGTGCTCGGCGAAGGCGAGCAGGGTCTTGTCGGGCATCGTGTTGACCGTGAAGGGGGCGGCGAGCGCTTCGACGTAGAGCACCTCGGAGGCCTCGGGGTCCTTGGTGCCGGTGCTCGCCCACAGCAGGCGTTGCGGGCGGGCGCCCTCGTTGGCGAGGCGCTGCCAGCGCTCGGAGTCGAGCAGCTCCCGATAGGCGCGATAGGCGCGCTTGGCAACCGCGATCCCCAGCCGGTTCCGGAGCTCCCGCGGTACCTCGTCCGCCACCGCCACGTCCCAGCGGCTGACGAAGATCGACGCGACCGAGGGGACGGCCGGGTCGAGCCCCGCCTCGATCCGGCGCTCGAGGCCGCGCATGTACGCCTCCGCCGCGCCCTGGTATTGCTCCGTCGAGAACAGCAGCGTGACGTTGATCGGGATGCCGGCGAAGATCGACTCCTCGATCGCCTCGCGCCCCGATTGGGTGCCGGGGATCTTGATGAAGACGTTGCAGGCCGCGCGGGAGTGCAGGTCGGCGACCTGGGCGATGGTCGCCCCTGCGTCGTCGGCGAGCAGCGGCGAGACCTCGAGCGAGACCCAGCCGTCCACGCCGTCAGTTCGCCGGTTGACCGGTTCGAACATCCGCGCCGCATCGCGCAGGTCCGCCAGCGCCAGCTCGAAGAACCGCTGCTCAGGCTCCAGGCCCCGCTCGTGAAGCTCGACGATCTGCTCGTCATAGGCGTCGCCGCCGGTGATCGCCTTGTCGAAGATGGTCGGGTTGGAGGTCAGGCCGGTGATCGAGAGCTCGTCGATGTAGCGCTGAAGCGTGCCCTCGCGCAGCATCGTGCGCGTGATGTTGTCCAGCCACAGGCTCTGGCCCAGCTCGTGCAGCAGCTGCGTCGGCTTCATCCCAGAAGCTCCCGGGCAGCCTTCGCCACCCGCTCCGGCGTGAAGCCGAACTTCCGCTGCACCTCCTTCAGCGGCGCCGAGGCGCCGAAGGTGTGCATGCCCACGATTTGCCCACGCGGCCCGACGTAGCGGTCCCACCCCAACGTCGATGCCTGTTCCACGGCGACCCTCGCCTGTACGGCCTGCGGCAGAACGCTTTCGCGATACTCGGCCGCCTGGAGGTCGAACAGGTACCAGGAGGGCAAGCTGACGACGCGCGCCCGCACGCCGTCGGAGCGCAGCTCCTCATAGGCGTCGACCGCGAGCGAGACTTCGCTGCCCGTCGCGATCAGGATCAGCTCCGGATCGCCGTCGGAGTCGGCCAGCACGTAGCCGCCGCGGCGAAGGCCATCCGCCGAGGCGTATCTGGAGCGGTCGAGCACCGGCACGTTTTGGCGAGTCAACACCAGGGCGGCGGGCTGGTGCTTCTGCTGCATGATCACCCGCCATGCCTCCGCGACCTCGTTGGCGTCGCAGGGGCGGATCACGTTCAGCCCGGGCATGGCGCGCAAGGACGCGAGCTGCTCGACGGGCTGATGGGTGGGACCGTCCTCGCCGAGGCCGATCGAGTCGTGGCTGAACCAGTGGATCACGGGCAGCTCCATGAGCGCCGAGAGGCGGATCGCCGGGCGTGCGTAATCCGAGAAGATCAGGTAGGTCGACCAGACAGGGCGCAGCTTGCAGAGCGCCAGCCCGCTGGAGATCGCGGCGGACTCGTGCTCGCGAATCCCATAGTGGAGGACGCGGCCGGAGCGATCCTCGGGTGAGAAGGTGCCGGCCCCGTCGAAGCTGAGGCCGCTGGCGGCCGAGCCGGTGAGGTCGGCCGAGCCGCTGAGGAGCCACGGCACCCGCGGGGCGATCGCGTTCAGCACCTCGTTGGATGCCTTGCGGGTCGCGATCCCGCCCGGATCGGCGTCGAAGCTGGGGATCTCGGCGTCCCAGTCCTCGGGCAACTCCCGGCGCTGCATCTGGTCGATTTGCGCGGCCAGCTTCGGGTCGCCGCCCGCGACGCGCTGCTCCCATTCGCCTCGCAGCTTGCGGCCGCGAGCTCCGATCCCATCCGCGAAATGCTCGTAGACGCCGTCCGGGACCAGGAACTCGGCGTCCTCGGGCCAGTCGTAGGCGCGCTTCGTGGCGCGCACCTCCTCTGCGCCGAGCGGCTCGCCATGGACCTCGGCGGTGTCCTGCTTGTGCGGCGAGCCGTAGCCGATATGGCTGTCGACGACGATCAGCGTCGGCCGTCCCTCCTCACGCTTGAAGACCTCGAACGCCCGCGTGAGCAGCTCGAGGTCGTTGGCGTCGCCCACCCTGGTGACGTTCCAGCCGTAGCCGATGAAGCGCGTCGCCACGTCGTCGCTGTAGGTGAGCTCGGTTCGGCCGTCGATCGAGATCTGGTTGTTGTCGTAGATCCAGCAGAGGTTGTCCAGGCGCTGATGGCCGGCGATCGAGCCGGCCTCGCCCGAGACCCCCTCCATCAGGTCGCCGTCGCCGCAGATCGCGTAGACGTCGAAGTCGAACAGGTCGGAGCCGAAGTGCGCGCCGAGCCACTGGCCGGCGATCGCCATCCCCACGGACGTCGCGATGCCCTGGCCGAGGGGGCCGGTGGTCGTCTCCACCCCCGAGGTGAGGTGGTACTCGGGATGCCCGGCCGCCTTGGAGCCGAGCTGGCGGAACGACTCGATGTCGTCAAGGCTGACCGACGCTTCCCCAAGCGTTTCGTAGTCCGGGTCGACCGCCTGTGCCCTGGTCAGGTGCAGGAGCGAGTAGAGCAGCATCGAGGCGTGCCCCGCCGAGAGCACGAAGCGGTCGCGGTTGGGCCAGACCGGATCCGCGGGGTCGAAGCGCAGGAAGCGCTGCCAGAGGGTGTACGCCACCGGGGCCATCGCCATCGGAGTGCCCGGGTGGCCGGAGTTGGCCTTTTGGATCGCGTCGATCGACAGGGTCCGAATCGTGTTGATGCAGAGCGTGTCGAGGTCGGTCGCCTTGGGCTGAGCGATCGTCGCCATCTCAGCGGCCGATGCTAGTAGACGGGCGGCGTCGGCCGTCAAGGGAGGCGAGCGCGTAGATTCCACGCCGTGCCACCGGGCCCCGAGACTGAACGAGAGAAGCGAGTCGCCGCGGAGGCGGCGGCGGAGCTGGTCGAGGAGGGGATGACTGTAGGGCTGGGTACGGGCTCCACGGTCGCGCATCTCCTGCCCGCGCTGGCCGCGCGACGGCTGGGCATCCGCTGCGTCGCCACCTCGCCCCTGACCGAGCGCACCGCGCTCGAGCTCGGGCTCCAGGTCGAGTCGTTCGATCGCCTCGACCGGCTGGACATCGCGATCGATGGCGCAGATCAGGTGGCACTTGACGGCTGGCTGGTCAAGGGCGGCGGCGGCGCCCACTTCCGCGAGAAGATCGTCGCCGCGGCGGCGGAGCGGTTCGTCGTCGTCGTCGACTCGGGGAAGCCGGTGGACGAGCTCTCCTCGCCGGTGCCGCTGGAGCTCTCGTCCTTCGGGTTGCGAGCGACTCTGCGCGCGCTGGGGGCGGCCGAGTTGCGCGACGTACCAGCCAGCCCCGATGGGGGGCTGATCGCCGATTACCTTGGGCCGGTCGGCGACCCGGCGGCGCTCGCCGCCCGGCTGGCGGCGACGCCCGGCTTGGTCGAGCATGGCCTGTTTGGGCCGGACCTGGTCAGCGAGGTGCTGGTGGGACGCGGCGAGCGGGTGCAGGCGCTCGTGCCTAGTGGACGGCCCACTGGGTAGCCAGCGTGGCCGAGCTCGGCGGTTGGCGGCTCTGGTGGGTGAAGCGGCGCTGGTACGAGCGCAACCGGCGCCTCGTCCGGCGCTGGCGGATCAACCGGCACATGGCCCGCGCCGGCGCCTTTATCCGCTTCCCGGTTGAAGGGGAGCTGCTGGAGGCTCTGGACGAGGGTCGCCTGGTGATCGGCGAGGGCACACTGCTGGAGCCCGGGTGCTGGCTGACGCTTTCTCCCAAGGCCCGGATCGAGATCGGCCAGGGCTGTTTTCTGAACCGCAACGTGATGCTCGCCGCGCTGGAGCGGATCGAGATCGGCGACCACGTGATGTTCGCCAACGGCTGTTTCGTCGGCGACGCCGCCCATCGCTTCGACGACCCCGACAAGCCGATCACCTGGCAGGGCTTCACCTCCAAGGGGCCGGTCCGGATCGGATCCAACTGCTGGTTCGGGGCCAACTGCGCCGTCACCAGCGGGGTGCAGATCGGCGAGCGCTGCGTGATCGGCGCCAACTCGGTGGTCACCGAAGACCTGCCGCCGCGGGTCGTCGCTGCCGGGATCCCGGCGAAGGTGATCAAGGAGATCGAGTTCCGGCGCCACGGTGGGGAGGGGGAGTAGCGTGCGCCGGTTGGCGGTGACTGTCGCGATCGTCATCGGAGCGCTCTGCGGGTGCGGAGGCGGCGAGGACACCACGGGTTCGCCACCAACGAAGAGCACCACTGCGGCCCAAGGGCCAACCACCGGCTCGACCAACACGACCACGGGAGCCGGCGGCACTCGAGAGCCTCGGCAGCAAACGGCCGAAGATCCGCGCCTGCCAGTTGAAGCTGTCCTGACGTCAAGCGACCCCGCCGATGCGTGCGGGCGCTATGTCACGAAGCATTACCTGAGGGTTGCCTACGGCGGCCGGCAGGGTTGCGTCCAGGCCCAGGCGCCGGCCGCGGACCAACTCGATCCCAAGGATTTCCGCATCAACGGCGACCGGGCGACGGTCGTGGTCATTCCCTCCGGTGGGCCCTACGACGGAGAGCGAGTCACGGTTTCGCTGGTTCGCGACGGCCGCCGCTGGGCGGTCGACGAGCTCGATGCGAGCGTGCCCGTTGGCCCATGACCACGCTAGCGGCCAAAATAAGCTTGCGTTTCCGCGAGCTTCTCGAGCATCACGAGCCTCAGCTTCGTCAGCGGGCGGATGCTCGACCGCGTCTTTCCCGAGCTGAAGACGTAGTTCTGATTTCGCCAGTCCGCCCGGCTCAGCGACACCCGTAGTACGGCGTCCAGGTCGCGTCCATACTCGTGGAACACGAGGTAGTCCACGGTCGGGCGATCGTGGTACGAGGGCTCGAGGAGGTGACGGATCGCATCGCCGTCGGCCACCGCACGACGACGCGTCTTTCTGCCCCAGATGACGGGCGTTGTGAACAGGACGAGACCATCGGGCTTGATGACGCGCCGGCACTCATCGGCCGCCCCGGCCGCGTCGTTCACGTGTTCGATCGTTTCGCTGTGCAGGAGGAGGTCGAACGTGTCGCTTCCATACGTCATCTTCTCGATGTTCTGTTGGGTTTTCGTGCCGTACTCCGCGTACGTCAGGTTGTCCAGGCCCGTCAGCGTGTGATGCAGCTCATGGCACTTGTTGAGTTCGCACACGGCGAGGCGATCCGCGTTCGCGGCTTCCACCCACGCCCTCAGCGACGCTTGTCCGAAGCCGTGCCTGGATTCCAGAATTGCCTTCGCCAGGCCCTGGCCCCGCAGATTGACCCCGCAGTTGGAGCAGATCGATCCCTCGCGGCGGTTGAACAGTTCGGTGAGTGTGTTCGACAAGCCCCAGGTGTGCCGCAACGCCTCGTCGATCGGGTAGGCATGACGATACGGGGCACTTACGCCGCAGTTGGGGCAATCTGGCCTCGCCTTAGCCGTAGCGGGCAATCAGCTCGTCACCTGGACCACCACGGTCCGCTCGCGCGGGTGATCGTCGAAGTCGATCAGCACCAGCTGCTGCCAGGTGCCGAGCGCCAGGCGGCCGCCCTGGACCGGAACCACCTCCGACGGGCCGATGATCGAGGCCCGCTGATGTGCGTGGGAGTTGGTGTCGTGGTTGAGCCGGTTGTGCTCGTAGTCGCCGTGGACGGGTATCAGCCGGTCCAGGAGGGCCTGCAGGTCATGGATCCCGCCCGGCTCGTACTCCATGGTCGTGATCGCGGCGGTCGAGCCGCGGACGAATGCTGTCGCCTGGCCCTCGGCGACACCGGCCTCGGCGACGGCGGCGTGCACCCGGCCGGTGATGTCGACGATCTCGCCGTCGCCGCTGGTGGAGAGCCGGAATTCGGCGGAGCGCACGGGCACGGGCGGACCGTACTGAAGCCCGCCCGAACTAGCGACGAAGTCGCGGTTCAGAAGCTGGGCCTGCCGGTCCGCCCGAGCCCGGAGCCGGCGGCTCCGCTGGCGGAGCCGCCGGAGTTATGTCTTACGCCCCTCTTGGGTGGGGGCCGCCGATGTGAAGCGCCTCCATCAACCTCGGGACGAACACCAAACCGGACACGCCCACGATCACGTAGACGACGTTCAGCAGCGTGCCGCTCCCGAAGATCTCGGAGAGCACGTTCGTGTCGCCATCGGTAACTCCGAGGATGCCCCAGTTGAGGGCGCCCAGGAAGACGATGACGAGCGCCAACGGCTCCAGTCTCTTCAAGGTCTCCAACTTGCGCTTACCTCCTGAGAGAGGGATCGCACTCCTTCGTGCGGATCGTCACGAAAGGTACACCGCCGAAACTGTCGGGTTACCGTGGATTTCGCCCGCTGAGCAGGAGCTTTCCCGGTTTGGCGGCGCCGTTTGGCGGCTACCAGTCCCACGGCGTCGTGGCGAGGCTCTCGGCGTCGAGGTAGCGCTTCAACTCCTCGACCTGGGCCGGGTCGGCGGAGTACACGTGCTCGGCATCCGGGAAGCGGCGCGCGCGCACCTCCTCCGCGTAGGCGCGGACCCCCTCGACCATCCGGTCATGGATCTCGGCATAACGCTTCACGAAGCGCGGGCTGTGCGGCCCGGTGGTGATGCCCAGCAGGTCGTGGAACACGAGTACCTGCCCGTCGGTGGCCAGGCCCGCTCCAATGCCGATCACCGGCACCTCGATGTGCGGCATCAGCGCGTCCGCGACCCCCGCGGGAACCGCCTCGAAGACGATCGCGAAGCAGCCGGCCGCCTGGAGCGCAGACGCGTCGCGCGCGATCTGCGCCGCCGACTCGGCGGTCCGCCCCTGCGTCTTGAAGCCCCCCAGCGCGCTGGCGGACTGCGGCGTCAGGCCAACGTGGCCCATCACCGGAATCCCCGAGCGGGCGATCGCCCGCGCCCGCTCCGCCGAGGCGCCACCCCGCTCGAGCTTGACGGCGTCGCAACCGGCCTCTCTGACGAACCGCTGCGCGTTCTCGATCGCGTGCTCGTCGGAGCGCTCGTAGGAACCGAACGGCAGGTCCCCGATCAAGAGCGGTGTGCGCAGCCCCCGGCGAACCGCGGCCGCCATGGTCACCATCTCGTCCATCCCCACCGGCGTCGTGGCGTCGTACCCGAGCACGACCATCGCCGCTGTGTCGCCGACGAGCACGATGTCGACACCAGCCTCCTCGGCAACCTGGGCGGAGGGGAAGTCGTAGGCGGTGACCATCACGATCGGCTCGCCCTTGTGCTTCATCTCCGCCAGCCGGGGCACAGTCACGGGTGGGCGGCTGGCCGGGACATCCGGCTGGGCGTTCATGACGCCCCGGCCTTGGAGGCCAGCGGCGAGCCCAGCAGGACCTCGGGGTGGGAGTCGACGTCGACGATCGCGTTGCGGTCGTCGACATGGACGACGACCGGAGCGTATGCCTCGAGCTCGCGCTCGTCGTAGGCGCCGAACGAGGCGACGATCACCTTGTCACCCTCGCTCACCAGACGCGCGGCGGCCCCGTTCACCCGCACGGCCCCGGAGCCGGGCTCGCCCTCGATCGCGTAGGTGACGAAGCGGGCGCCGTTGTCGATGTCCCAGACGTGCAGCTGCTCGTTGGCGAGCAGGTCGGCGCTCCGCATCAGCTCCGGGTCCAGCGTCAGGCTCCCGACGTAGTCCGGGTCACAGCCGGTGACCGTGGCCCGGTGGATCTTCGATTTCAGCATCTGTCTCTGCATTCAGCCTCCGATCACGAGGTTGTCGATCAGGCGCGCCTGCCCCACCCGTGCGGCGACCGCCACCAGCACAGGCCGCCCGTTCAGGCTCTCCACCGGGGCGAGGTCCTCGGCGTCCCGGGCCTCGAGGTACTCCGGCTCGATTCCAACCCGCTCGAGCTCCGCCCTGGCAGCTTCGAGGGCGACCTGGGTGCGCGTCTCGCCCGACGCCGCGACCGCCTCGGCCGCCCGCAGGGCCCGGATCAGCGCCGCCGCGCGCCGGCGCTCATCGGGGCTCAGGTAGGCGTTTCGGGAGCTCATCGCGAGCCCGTCCGGCTCGCGTACGGTCGGTAGGACCTCGATCTGGACCGGGAAGTCGAGGTCGCGGACCATGCGTCTGATCACGATCGCCTGCTGGGCGTCCTTCTGGCCCATGTATGCGACGTCTGGAGCGACGGAGTTGAGCAGCTTCGCGACCACGGTGGTGACGCCGCGGAAGTGGCCGGCGCCTCGCCGGCTGGGAGCGCCGCAGAGCACCTCGGTCAGGCGCCCGCCCACCTCGACGCCGGTCGCGAAGCCCTCCGGATAGACCTCCTCGACCGGCGGCGCGTAGATCAGGTCGACGCCCTCCTGCTCGGCGAGCTCGCGGTCGCGGGCCTCGTCGCGGGGATAGCTCTCGAGGTCCTCGCCGGGCCCGAACTGGGACGGGTTGACGAACAGGCTCATCACAACCACCTCGCAACGTCGGCGGGCAGCGCGCAGAAGCGACAGATGGCCCTCGTGCAGGTAGCCCATCGTCGGCACGAGGCCGATCGTGCGCTCCTGGCGACGGGCGGGCTCCAGCGCCTCGCGCAGCTCGGCCTTCTGCGGGCCACCCTCATGCCGGCGCCTCCGTTCCCGACCTCGCCAGCTCACTGGGCCCGGGCGGCGAGCGCCTCGTACAGCGGCAAAAGCTCGGGGGCGATCTCGCGAAGCGCCGCCCGGTGTCGCGCCACCGTGGCCGCGTCGCCACGCGCGATCGGGCCGGTGAGCGCCCGGGGGCCGCGCTCTGCCCAGTTCGCCGCCGTGCGGAGGACGAGCGGTGCGAGCAGCTCGCGCGCGTCCTCGATGCCGATCCGGTCGAGCAGCTCGACGGACGATTCCTCGAGGGCGACCAGCAGGTTCGAGGCGATCGAGGCCGCCGCGTGGTAGGCGGCGCGCCGTTCCTCCGGCACCTCGAAGGGGCGCATTGCCAGGCGCCCGGCGAGCCGCTCCGCAACGCGAAGGGCGCCCGCGCTGGAGCCTGAAATGGCGCACGGCGCTCCGGTCAGGTCGGTGCCGCCGTCGGGGATCGTCTGGAGCGGATGGAGGGAGAAGGTCTCGGCGCCGCGCTCGCGTGCCGGCGCCAGGGCGTCGAGGGTTGTGGCGCCGCTCACGTGCCCGACGAAGCGAAGCGGTGGCACCGCAACCGCGATCGTCGCGCAGGCATCGGCGATCGCGGCGTCGGGCACGCACAGCAGGGCCACCTCCGCCCGCCGGCAGGCGTCGAGAGCCCGTTCGCGACCGGCAAGCTCGGCGGGTATGCCCGCGGCCTCGGCCGCCGTGGCGATCGACAGCCCCGCCCTGCCGGCTCCGATGACCGCCAGTCGCAGCGTCCAATTGTCCGCATCGGGTGCGGCGGCGTCGGAGAGGTCTCGTTCCAGTTCTCGCATCGGAGATACCAGACGGCTTGAGCTGGTCCGGTTGCGGGACGGCCCGGTGGCCGTGGTCCACGCCCAACGGGTCGCGGCCACCACCAGTATAGGTTGGAGCGATGACCGCGGACGAACTGCGACGGTGGTGCCTGGAGCGACCGGGAGCGAAGGAGGAGTTCCCGTTCGGCGAGCAGCCGTCGGTGTTCAAGGTGGGCGGCAGGATCTTCGCCCTGAGCGCGCTCGAGTCGCGCCCCCTACGGGTCAGCCTCAAGTGCGAACCGGAGCTCGGGGAGGGACTGCGCGCCACCTATCCCGCGATCCAGCCGGGCTACCACCTCAACAAGCGCCATTGGTCACGATCACCCTCGACGGGTCGGTCCCGGACGAGACGCTCTTCGAACTGCTCGAGGACAGCTACGACCTCGTGGTCGCGGGGTTGCCGGCCAGGCAACGCGGGCGCGCGGGCGGGCCCGCTGACTCCAGCGGCCGGCGTGGCTACCATCGGCCTCATGCCGATCCCCGAATCTCCAGGATGGGCGTGAGCGAGTCGCGCGAGCAACGCCGCGAGCGGCTGGTCGAGGTCTACGAGGAGGCCTCGGTGTGCACGAAGTGCCCGCTGGCCGAGACCCGCACCAACGTCGTCTTCGGCAGCGGGAACGCTGACGCCGAGCTGATGTTCGTCGGCGAGGCGCCGGGGGCGGAGGAGGACCGCCAGGGGCTGCCGTTCGTCGGTCGTGCCGGGGCGCTGCTGACCGAGCTGCTCGAGGAGATCGGCATGAGCCGCGACCAGGTCTGGATCACGAACGTACTGAGGTGCAGGCCGCCCGGCAACCGCGATCCGCAGCCGATCGAGATCGAATCCTGCCAGCCATACACGCATCGCCAGGTCGAGCTGATCGAGCCGCGCGTGATCGCGACGCTGGGCAACTTCGCCACCAAGCTGCTCACCGGGAGCAGGGTTGGGATCAGCCGCGTGCGGGGCACCCCGCAACTCCGCGAGATCGCCGGTCGCACCGTCTTCCTGATGCCGCTCTTCCATCCCGCGGCGGCGCTGCGGACTCCTTCGGTGGCGGACATCCTGCGCGAGGACTTCGGCAAGCTGTCGGAGCTGCTGGAGCGGCCCGTCCCCGAGGCCGCACTTTCGTCGCCGGCCGGGGAGCTCGCCGGAAGCACCGAGGCTCGCGCCGACCAGCTCGACCTGTTCGGTTGACGACACAGCTCAGCTCCAGCCCGCGGGAGACCGAGGCGCTCGGGGCGCGGCTGGCCGCCGGCCTTCGGCCCGGCGATCTGGTGCTCGTCGGCGGGGAGCTCGGCACCGGCAAGACGACCCTGATCCGTGGCGCCTGCCGGGAGCTGGGCGTGATCGAGCAGGTGACCTCGCCCACCTTCACGATCGGTCGCCGCTACCGCGGGCGGGTGCCCGTCTCGCACCTGGACCTCTACCGCCTCGACAGCCTCGCCGGCGAGGACCCGGGTCTGCTCGACGACTACCTGACTCGCGACGCTGTCGCCTTCGTCGAGTGGCCGGCGGCGGTCGAGCCACTGCTCGGCGAGCGGCCAATCGCTTGGCGGGTCGAGCTCCGCCACGCCGGCGGCGATCGGCGTCAGGTGATCGTTCGCGACGACGCCTCGGGAGGCGACGGCTGATGCTCGTCGTCGGATTCGACACCGCCACCGACGATGTTTCGGTGGCGCTGGTCCGCTTCGACGGCCCGGGGTCGGAGCGCAGAGCTCGTCTCGGAGCGCTCGAGGGACGTCGCCGGCGGCGAGCGTCCGCGGCACGCCGCGGAGCTGCTGACGGAGCTGGAGACGGCGGTCGAGCCGGCTGGTGGCTGGTCGGGCATCGACCTGATCGCTGTCGGGGTCGGTCCGGGCTCCTTCACTGGGCTGCGGATTGGCGTGGCCACTGCGCGCGCCCTCGCCCAGGCGCTGCGCCAAGCCGGTGGCGCCGGTGGGCACGCTGGCGGCGCTGGCGCGCGGGATCGGAAAGCAAAGGGGGGCCGAGGCCCGCGCGCGGCTCGCCGTTCTCGACGCTCGCCGTGGCCAGGCGTTCGCGGCCCTGCGCGGCCCGGGGGACGAGGAGCTTTGGCCGCCGCTTGTCGCCCAACCGGGCGAGCTGGCCGAGCGCGTTGCCGCGCTGCCGCAGCCGCCGCTGGCCGCCGGTTCGGGGGCGATACGATTTCGCGATGAGTTGGAGGCCGCGGGCGCCGATGTGCTCCCGGACGCGGAGCCGGCGCACCGGGTTTCGGGGCGACACATCTGCCTGCTGGCCGAGGCAGGGAGGCCGGCGCAGCCCGAGTCGATCGAACCGATCTATCTGAGACCACCCGACGCGGAGCTTTGGCTTGAGCGAGATACGCGTTAGACGCCTCGTCTACAGCGACTTGCCGGCGGCGCTGGCGATCGAGCGCCGCTCGTTCGATACGCCCTGGTCGCTGGCGATGTTCGTGCTCGAGCTCTCCAAGCCGTCCGGGATCTGCCTCGCGGCCGCCAGCGACGAGGGGCTGGTCGGCTATCTGGTCTGCTCGCGTTACGCCGACGTCTGGCACCTGATGAACGTCGCCGTGCCGCCCGACAGGCGACGCCAGGGGATCGCCAGCCGGCTGCTGGAGCGCCTGTTCGAGGAAGCCGGCCCCGACGCTCGCTACACGCTGGAGGTGCGGACCTCCAACCACGGCGCGATCGCGATGTACGAGCGCTTCGGCTTCCAGCCCGCCGGGCACCGCCGCCGCTACTACCACGACAACGGGGAGGACGCCCTGATCATGTGGCTGGAGGCGCCTGCCGCGGTCGAGGCCTGATCGTCCTGCCGCAAACCCGGTCGGCGCGGAGTCGCGAGCACAAGAAAAAATCCGCGGAGGCCGAAGGCCGACGCGGACAGTGATCTTGGGCGGAAGACGAGCAGCCGACCGGAACTTGATACTCGGGATCGAGACCTCCTGCGACGACACCTGCGCCGCGGTCACCGACGGCGCCCGGATCCGCTCCAACGTCATCTCCTCGCAGGCGGCCGTGCACGAGCGCTACGGAGGGGTCGTCCCGGAGGTCGCCTCGCGACACCACCTCGAGCTGGTCAACCCCGTGGTGAGCGCGGCGCTGTCCGAGGCCGGCGCGGAGCTCGGGGATCTCGACGCGCTGGCGGTCACCCGGGGCCCGGGGCTGATCGGCGCGCTGCTGGTCGGCGTCACCACCGCCAAGGCCCTCGCCGCCGCGACCCGCAAGCCGCTGGTCGGCGTCGACCACCTGCACGGCCACGTGGCCGCCAACTTCCTCGAGCCCGAGCCGCTCGAGCCCCCGTTCCTCTGCCTGATCGCGAGCGGCGGCCACACCCTGCTCGCGGGAGTCGCGGCCCGCGACGGCTTCGAGGTGCTCGGACAGACGCTCGACGATGCGGCGGGGGAGGCGCTCGACAAGGGCGCGCGCCTGCTCGGGCTCGGCTACCCGGGCGGCCCAGCGATCGAGCGCCTGGCGACCGAGGGTGACCCCGACGCCTTCGAGTTCCCGGTGGCGATGGCGCGCGATCCCCGGCCTGGACTTCAGCTTCAGCGGCCTGAAGACGGCGCTTCTCTACGCGATCCGGGAGCTGGGCGAAAGCGAGCTCGAGGGGCGCCGCGCCGACCTTGCCGCCAGCTACCAGACGGCCGTGGTGGGCCAGCTGATCGCCAAGCTCGAGCGGGCGCTCGAGGCCGGCGAATGGCAAGCGGTGGCTCTGGGCGGCGGGGTGGCGGCCAACTCGCTGCTCAGAGAGCGGGCCGGCCAGCTCTGCGCGGAGCGCGGCCTGCGGCTGAAGCTCGTGCCCGCGGAGCTCTGCACCGACAACGCGGCGATGATCGCCTCCGCCGCCCGCTTCCTGGAGCCGGCGCCCGTATCCCGAGTACCTGAGCTGGGATGCCCTGGCATGACGGTCATCACGCTCTACACGAGGCGCGGATGCCACCTCTGCGACGAGGCGCGCGAGGCCATCCTGGCGCTGCGTCAGGAGCTGCCGCCCTTCGAGCTCACCGAGGTGGACATCGAGCATGACGACCGTCTGCTCGCCCGCTACCTCGAGCGGATCCCGGTGGTGGCGGTGGACGGCGAAGTCGTCTCCGAGCTGGAGCTGAACCTCGACCTGCTTCGCGCCAGTCTCGATACTGTCCGACGATGATCGACTCACCCCGATTCGAGACTCGATGAGCCAGGACACCGTGGCCGAGGAGACCGCAGCGGACTTCGCCCTGTCGGACGGCGACCGCCTCTCGCTCGGGGTGGCGGCGCGGCTGTCGCGCTACCTTCAGGTCCTGATCCAGGCTCGGAAGATGGGCAAGGAGACGATCTCCTCCCAGGAGCTCGCCGAGTACACGCACATCAACTCGACCCAGATCCGCCGCGACCTGTCGGGTTTCGGCAAGTTCGGCAAGCGCGGTGTCGGCTACCGGGTCGACTCGCTGGTCGACCAGATCCGGAAGATCCTCCGCAGCTCCGGCCAGCACAACATCGTCCTGTTCGGGGCCGGGCACCTGGGCCAGGCGATCGCCAGCTCCGACATCTTCGCCGACCACGGCTTCCAGATCGTCGCCATCTTCGACGTCGATCCGAAGCTGGTCGGCGAGCGCTTCGGCGACGTCGAGGTGCGCGGCGTCGCCGACCTGGAGCGGGTGGTCGAGGAGCAGGACGTGGTGGTGGGCGTGCTGGCGGTCCCATCCTCGGCGGCCCAGGAGGTGGCCGACCGGCTGGTCGCCGCGGGGGTCAAGATCGTCTTCAACTACTCCGAGCAGCTGCTCCAGGTGCCGCCGGACGTGACCGTCCACACCTCCAGCCCCGCGGTCGACCTACTGTATGCGCTGTACTTCTACCTGACCTGACGCCAAAGGCGGATGGAGCGCCGAGCTCCGAGAAGGGATTTGATGCTGGGCGAGGTGCGAGCATCGTGATGGAGAGCAGAGGTCGCACGGACGCCGAGGATGCTGGCCACCTCGACCTTGAGCGGGTCCGGCAGCTGTTCGATGCCTCGACCGACTTCACGATCGGCCTCGAGGAGGAGTTCGCGATCGTCGATCCGGAGAGCCTCGACCTGCGCCACCGCTTCGAGGACCTCTACGCCGCCTGTCTGCAGGACGAGCTGCTGGCCGAGTCGGCGGCCGGCGAGCTGATCGCCTCGGAGATCGAGATCCGCTCCGGGCGCGCGGAGAGCTTCGCCAGGGCGATGCAGCTTCAGCGCGAGCATCGGGCGCGGCTGTTCGCCCTCGCCGAGGGGATGGGGCTTGCGCTCGCCGCCACGGGCACGCATCCGTGGGCCAACTACCTGGATCAGCGAATCATCGACACCCCCCACTACGCGCGGCTTCGCGAGGAGCTTCGCTGGGTCGCGCAGCGAAACAACACCTGGAGCCTGCACGTCCACGTGGGCGTGCGCGGCGCGGATCGCGCGGTCGCCGTCTGCGACCACCTGCGGGGTGTCCTGCCGGCGCTGCTGGCGCTGTCCGCGAACTCCCCGTTCCTCGACGGGCGCGACACCGGGCCTCAGCTCGGTGCGCACCGAGATCTTCACGCGCACCTTTCCGCGCTGCGGGATCCACGAGCCGTTCGGGAGCTGGAAGGCCTACCGGGATTTCATCGACGCTCTTGGTCCGCACCCGGTCGATCGTCGAGGCGACCCAGCTTTGGTGGAGCGTGCGCCCTCACCACACCTTCGGCACGGTCGAGGTGCGGATCTGCGACGCGCAGACCGGAGGGGAGGAGTCGTTCGCGCTCGCGGCGCTGATGACCGCCTGCGTCGCGCAGAGCGCGCTCGACTACGACGAGGGACGGCTCCCGGAGCCGCTGGGCCAGCGCGAGATCGAGGAGAACCTGTGGCGCGCGATCCGCCACGGGATGGACGGCATGATGATCGACTTCGAGCGCGGCGAGGAGATGCCAACCCCCGAGGCGGTCGAGCGGCTGATCGAGTGGACCGCGCCGGCCCGCGAGTCTGCTGGGGCTCGACGTCGCGCTGCCGGAGATGAACGGTGCGCGGCGGGCCCGGCGAGCGCTCGGACGCGGGCGCCTCGATCGAGGAGATCTATGGTGAGGCGGTCGCCGAGACGAAACGCACGTACGTACCGACCAGCGAGAAGCGGGGATGCCAGCCAAGGAGGTCTCGACCCAATGAACGAAGAGGGAACGCCGGGCGAGGGCGAGGCGACGCGAGGCGCCGGGACCGGCGAGGGCGGCCCCCAGCCGAGCCAGGAGGAGCTTCGGGCGCAGATCGAGGAGCAGCTGCGCAAGGTCCGGGTCCAGGACCTGCTGCTCGACAGCGTGGTCAGCGTGATCAACCTCTCCGCCCGCCGGATCGCGAAGGAGGACGAGCGCGACCTGGAGCAGGCCCGGGTGGGGATCGAGGCGGTGCGCGCGGTCGTCGGCCTGCTGGACGACGAGCCGGCCAAGCAGGTGCGAGGCGCCCTGTCGGAGGTCCAGATGCTGTACGCGAAGCACGCCGGCGAGCGGCCCCAGCCGAGCCTGAGGGCGGTGGACCAGGGTCCCGCCGGCCGGCGGCGAGGAGCCGGCTGACGCAGAGCGCGCGCAGCGGGGCCCCTCGAGGCTCTGGACGCCGCCGGGGAGCACCCCGCCCCGCTAGACTCGCGCGCGCTTCGCGGCCGGATTCCCCGGCCGGCGCGCCGGCTACTCGCAGCCCATCGGAGGACCAGACTTGACCGACTTCCTGACCGATTACGGAGTGGTGATCGCGCTCGCCTGCGCGGGGGCGGCGGTGGTCTACGGCGCCGTGGTCACCCAGCGGCTGCTCCGGCAGTCGCCCGGCAACGAACGCATGCGCGAGATCTCGGGCGCGGTGCAGGAGGGCGCGCAGGCCTACCTGCCGCCGCCAGTACACGATCATCGCCGTCGTCGCGCCTGCCCTTGGCTGATCCTGCTGGCGATCCTCCAGTCCGACGTCGATGCCGCGATCGGATTCGTGATCGGCGGCGCATTCTCCGGCGCCGCCGGCTTCATCGGCATGAACCTCTCGGTGCGGGCCAACGCCCGCGTCGCCGAGGCCGCCCGCGGCGGGGTGCCGCCAGCGCTCGACGTCGCCTTCAAGGGCGGCTCGGTCACCGGGCTGCTGGTCGTCGGCCTGGCGCTGCTCGGCGTCGCCGGCTACTTCGGCATCCTGGTCCTCGCCGACAAGACCGACAAGGAGGCGGTCGACGCGCTGGTCGGCCTGGGCTTCGGCGGCTCGCTGATCTCGGTTTTCGCCCGCTCTGGGCGGCGGCATCTTCACCAAGGCCGCCGACGTCGGCGCCGACCTGGTCGGCAAGGTCGAGGCGGGGATCCCCGAGGACGATCCGCGCAACCCGGCGACGATCGCCGACAACGTCGGCGACAACGTCGGCGACTGCGCCGGGATGGCCGCCGACCTGTTCGAGACCTACGCGGTCACCTCGGTGGCGGTGATGCTGCTCGGCGTCCTCACCTTCGTCGGAGTCGCGCGAGGTGGCGATCTACCCGCTGGTGATCGGGGCGGTTGCGATCATCGCCTCGATCATCGGGGCGCTCTCGGTGCGGACCCGGACCGGCAACGTCGAGGCGGCCCTCTACAGGGGCCTGGCCGTCTCCGGCGCTGCTCTCCGCGGCCGCCTTCTACCCGGTGACCAAGTGGCTGATGGACGACATCAGCTTCAAGGCGGCGAACCTCAGCAACGTGCCGAGCGTCGGCGAGCTGTGGCTCTGCGGCCTGATCGGGGTCGCGGTCACCGCGGGGCTGTTCGTGATCACCGACTACTACACCTCGACCCGGTTCCGGCCGGTGAAGACGATCAGCCGAGCTTCGGTCACCGGGCACGCGACGAACATCATCCAGGGGCTCGCGCAGGGCCTCCAGTCGACGGCGGCGCCGGCGCTCCTGATCGCGCTCGCGATCCTCGCCGCCAACGAGCTGGCCGGCATCTACGGGATCGGCGTCGCGGTGATGGCGCAGCTCTCGCTCACCGGGCTGATCGTCGCCCTCGACGCGTTCGGCCCGATTACCGACAACGCCGGCGGGATCGCCGAGATGGCCGACCTGCCCGAGGACGTCCGCAACGTCACCGACCCGCTCGACGCGGTCGGCAATACGACCAAGGCGGTGACCAAGGGGTACGCGATCGGCTCCGCGGCGCTGGCGGCGCTGGTCCTGTTCAGCGCCTTCAAGCTCGAGCTGGCCGACGAGGCGCCGACCGGCTTCGACCTCGGCGCGCTGTTCAACCTTGGCGAGCCCGGCGGTGCTGATCGGGCTGCTGATCGGCGGCATGATGGTCTACCTGTTCGTCGCGCTGGCGATCGAGGCGGTCGGCCGCGCCGGCGGCCAGGTGGTCGAGGAGGTCCGCCGCCAGTTCCGCGAGCACCCGGGGATCATGGAGGGGACCGAGAAGCCCGAGTACGGGCGCACGGTGGGGATCGTCACCGCGGCCGCGCAGCGGGAGATGATCGTGCCGTCGCTGATCCCGATCGTGGTGCCGCTGATCGTCGGGCTGATCAGCGTCGACGCGCTCGGCGGGCTGCTTGATCGGCGTGATCGTCGTCGGCCTGTTCGCGGCGATCTCGATGACCGCCGGCGGCGGCGCCTGGGACAACGCCAAGAAGCTGATCGAGGACGGCGCCTACGGCGGCAAGGGCTCCGAGGCCCATGCCGCCGCGGTCACCGGCGACACCGTCGGCGACCCCTACAAGGACACCGCCGGCCCGGCCATCAACCCGATGATCAAGGTGGCCAACATCGTCGCCATCCTGATCATCCCGATCGTTCACTTCTAAGCTCGCACTCCGGATTGGCGCGTTCCTCGATGATCGAGGATGTCGGGGTGGGCGGCAGATTCGCGACCCGGTCGGACCGGGCGGTAGGGCAGGCACTCGGCGACCGTTGGCGCAGGCCTCGGGTGGCTCGAGTCGCGTGTCATCGCGACTGCGCATCCGGTCCGCTCGACGACATCGTGCGCCGGTTTCGGTGAGCCGAGGCAGGCGTCCCGGAAACGGCCCACGAGCCGTTGGTCGGGCCGAGGTCGCTGACTCCTGACCGCCTCTGTCGCGACGAGTCTCGTCGAGGCGATAGCGGTTGGCGCGTTCATGGGTGCTGCCGCGGAAGCGCTCGGGCCGGGCGCCGACCGATCAACGTCGCCGACTACGAGCGCCTGGCGGCGGAGGCGCTCGATCCGGGTGCGCACGGCTACTTCGCCGGCGGGGCGGGGGACGAGCGGACGCTGCGCGAGAACGTGGCCGCGTTCGCGCGCTGGCGGCTGCGGCCGCGGGTGCTGGTCGACGTCGCTGAGGTCGACCACCGCGCACAACCGTGCTCGGCGAGCCGGTGGCGATGCCGATCCTGGTCGCCCCGGTCGCCTTCCAGCGGCTCGCGCATCCGGACGGGGAGGCCGGGATGGCGCGGGCGGCGGCGGCGCGCGGGACCGTGATGTGCCTGTCGACGCTGGCCACGGCCCGGCCGAGCGAGGTGGCGGCCGCGGCGCCCGACGCGCGGCTTTGGTTCCAGCTCTACTGCTTCCGCGACCGGGGCGTGACCAGGGCGCTGCTCTCGCGAAGCGGTCGAGGCGGGGTTCCGCGCCGTGGCGCTGACCGTGGATGCCCCGCGCCCGGGAAGGCGGGAGCGGGACCTGCGAAGCGGCTTCCAGCTGCCAGCCGAGATCGGCGTGCCGAGCGTCGCCGCGGCGACCGGCGTCCGACGGGGCCGATCAGCGTCGCTGACGTGCTCGGCCTGGTGGATCCGGCGCTCAGCTGGGCCGACCTCGAGGCTCTGGTCGTCGGACTCGAGCCTGCCGGTGCTGGTCAAGGGCGTGATGACGGCCGAGGACGCGGTGCTGGCCGCCGATCAGGGCGCGGCCGGGGTGATCGTCTCCAACCACGGCGGGCGCCAGCTCGACGGCGTCGCGGCCACGGTCGAGGCGGTCGGCGAGGTGGCCGAGGCGGTTGGAGATCGGGTCGAGGTGCTGATGGACGGCGGGGTGAGGCGGGGGACCGACGTGGTGACGGCGCTTGCCCTCGGCGCCCAGGCGGTGCTGGTCGGCAGGCCCGCGGTCTGGGGCCTGGCGGTGGCGGGGGACCGACGGCGCCAGGCGAGTGCTCGGAGCTGCTCCGCGACGAGCTCGAGCTGGCGCTGGCGCTCTGCGGCTGCCCGGCGCCCGAGGCCGTCTCGCGGGCCCACGTGCAGCGCGCCTGAGGAGGGTGCCCGGGGCCGCTTGGGCGCCGCCTATAGTCGCGTCAGATGGCTAAGCGGATCCCGAGGGAAGAGTCGCTGCGCCGAGTGCACGGCGTCGGAGCGCTGTTCTCGGCCGCCTACGGGAACGTCGGCTCCTCGATCTACTACGCGCTCGGCGTGGTGGCGAGCTTCGCGCTGGGCCTGACCCCGGTCACCTTCATGATCGCCGGGCTGATCTTCGCCTTCACCGCCGCCACCTACATCGAGGCGACGGTGATGTACCCGGAGGCCGGAGGATCGGCGAGCTTCGCCCGCCACGCCTTCAACGAGGTGGTCAGCTTCATCGCCGGCTGGGGCCAGATGCTCAACTACGTCATCACGGCCGCGATCTCGGCCTTCTTCGTGCCGCACTACCTGGCGGTCTTCTGGCCGGCGTTGGGCCACGGTCCCGGCGACGTGATCGCCGGCATCGTCGTGGTCGCGCTGCTGGCGGCGCTCAACGTCAAGGGGACCCAGGAGTCCTCGCGGCTCAACCTGGTGCTGGCGATCGGCGACCTGGCCACCCAGATCCTGCTGGTCGTGATCGGGATCGCGCTGGTGCTGGACCCGTCGATCCTGGTCGACAACGTCCACCTCGGCGTCGCGCCCACCTGGGGCGACGCGGCGCTCGGGATCGCGGTGGGGATGATCGCCTACACGGGCATCGAGACGATCTCGAACATGGCGGAGGAGGCGCGCGACGCGGAGCGAACCGTGCCCCAGGGCACCCAGCTGGTCGTGCTCGCGGTCCTCGGCCTCTACGTGCTGCTGCCGGTCATCGCCCTCTCGGCGATGCCCGTGACCCAGAACGCCGCGGGCGACTTCTCCACCGAGCTGGGGACCACGTTCGCCGACGACCCGGTGCTCGGCATCGTCGAGAACCTCGGGCTCGGCGCGGGCCTCACGGAGGCGCTGCGGATCTACGTCGGGGTGCTGGCGGCGGTGATCCTGTTGATCGCCACCAACGCGGCGCTGATCGGCGTCTCGCGGCTGACCTTCTCGATGGGCCACTATCGCCAGCTGCCCGAGAGGCTGCGCCAGGTTCATCCCCGCTTCAACACCCCCTACGTCGCGATCCTCGCCTTCTCGGGGGTCGCCGCGCTGACGCATGGTGCCGGGCCAGACCGACTTCCTGGCGACCATGTACTCGTTCGGCGCCATGCTCTCGTTCACGGTCGCGCACGTCTCGGTGCTGCGATTGACGGCAGCGCTTCCCCGATCTGAAACGAGGCTGGAAGCCGGCCTGGAACCTCCGGTTTCGCGGCGTGGAGCTGCCCCTGACGGCGATCCTCGGCGGCCTGGGCACGTTCTCGGCCTGGATCGTGGTGATGGCGCTCAACCTGCGCACCCTGGTGGTGGGCGCGGGCTGGATGCTGCTCGGGATCTCGGTGTACTACTTCTACCGGCGCCACTGCGAGCTGCCCCTGGCTGGAGACCGTCAAGGTGGTGACGCCGGAGCCCCTAGGGGTCGAGGAGGTCGAGTACCAGAGCGTGCTGGTGGCGTTCGAGGGGGATGAGCCGTTCTCGAAGGAGGCGGTGGCGACCGCCGTCCGGCTGGCCGGCGCGGCGGCGGCGCGGGATCCACGTGCTGGCGATCGTCAACGTGCCCGTGCATCTGCCGCTGGACGCGCCGCTCGACGAGCAGGAGTCGGAGGCGCAGAGCAAGATCGAGCAGGCCAAGCTGATCGGCGGCATGCGGGTGACCGGGAGCGTGCAGAGGGTGCGCCCGGGCCAGGCGGGCCAGGCGATCGTCGAGGAGGCTCGGGCGATCAAGGCGGCTGCGATCGTGATGCAGCTTCGCTACCGGAACGGGACGCCGCTGTACGGGAAGACGCTCCAGACGGTGCTGGCGGAGCGACCCTGCCGCGTGATCGTCGCCGCCCAGCCAGGGGAGCGGGTTCGAGCGGCGGCGTAGCCGGGCGAGCGGCCCTCGCCCGTTGCGAGGGCATCTGAGCCGGCCTGGGCTGAGGCCTAGAATCCGCCCCTCAATGGCGCCAGCCGACCAGCTCTACCGCGGCGTCACCCGGATCTTCTCGGTGGTGATCATCGGCTTCGGCGTCGCGATCCTGGTCGTTACGCTGGCCAACGGGGGCGGTCCGCTGTCCACCGGCTTCTTGATCGGCGCTCCTGTTCACCGCGCTCGGGGTCGCCCGGCTGTATCTGGCTCTGCGGTCGGGCGGTTGAGCGAGAGACCGCCAAGCGAGCAGCCGCCACAGGCAGGCGACGGAGGAGCGGGCCCGGACCCCGGGCGTCCCGGCCGGTGGCGGCTGCCTCTGGTGCGGCTCGGCCAGGGCCCGCTGACGAGGCGCGTCCTGGGTGTGCCGTGGCTGTTCGCGGTCGCCTACTCGGCGGTCGGCTTCTCCCTCTACTTCTCGATCGGCGTGGTTGCCGAGCGCGGGCTCGGGCTGACGCCGCTGATCTTCCTGGCCGCGGGCCTCCTGTTCGTGCTCGCCACGCTCAGCTACCTCGAGGGCGGCGCGATGTTCCTCGAGCGAGGCGGTTCGGCGACGCTCGCGCGTCACGCGTTCAACGAGCTGGTCAGCTTCATCGCCGGTTGGGCGATCCTGATCGACTACATCATCGTCATCGCGCTGGCGGCGGTCTCGGTGCCTCATTACCTGAGCCCGATCTGGGATGGCTTCACGCACGGGTGGGCGGAGATTGCCGTGGCGGCCTGCGGTGATCGTGTTCACCGCGGCTGTCAACATCGCCGGCTTCACCGGGCAGGTCCGCCAACGCCCGCTGATCGTGCTGGCGCTGGCTGACCTGTCCTGCAGCTGGCCGTGATCGCGATCGGGGCGATCGTCGTCTTTCACCCCGATCTCCTGACCGCGAACGTCCACCTGTTCACGAACCCGTCCGCCGGGCACATCTTCGAGGCGCTGGCGGTGGCGACCCTCGCCTTCGCGGGCATCGAGGCGGCCTCCGACCTGGCCCCCGATCTGAAGTGGGAGCCACGGGACCTGCGCCGTATCGTCGGCTCCACAGCGGTGCTGCTGCCCCTGATCTACGCTGGGATGGCGGCGGTCGCGCTGATGGCGGTGCCCGTCGTTCCCGGCCCCGACGGCCCCCAAACCGCGCTCGGCGATCGCTTCATCGAGGAGCCGCTGCTCGGGGTGGTGATGAGCTACGAGCCGACCTGGCTTTCGACCGTTCTCCAGGTGGCCGTGGTGGCGGTGGCGCCGGTCCTCCTTGCTTGGGCGGCAAGCACCTCGATGCTCGGGCTGTCGCGGCACGTGTACGTGCTGGCCACCAACCGGCAGGTCCCGAGCTGGCTGGGCAAGCTCGGCCAGCGCTCGACGCCGTATGTGGCGATCTCGGTTGCCGCCGTGACCGCGTTCGCGATCGCCGTCCCCGGCGACATCCGCCTGCTGGCGGGGATCTACGCTTTCGGCGCCACGCTGGCGATCGCCATCGCCCACTTGTCGGTGGTCCGGTTGCGCTGGACGGACCCCGATCACGACCGTCCATTCCGGATGCCGTTCAACGTCGTGGTCCGGGGGCGCCAGCTCCCAGTGCCCGCGATCGCGGGCGCCGTGCTGATGCTGCTGCTGTGGGTCGCCGTGCTCGCCTTCCAGGGAAACGCTCGCTGGGTCGGGGGCGGCTGGATGCTGTTCGGCCTGGTTGCCTACGTGGTCTACCGGCGGTTCGTCGAGAGGACGTCGCTGACCAAGCGCGTCTCGGTGCCGGAGGAGGCCTTGCGCAAGGAGGTCCGCGAGGCGGAGTACGGCGACATCCTGGTGCCGGTCTTCGGGACCAAGCTCGACGACGACATCGTCGGCACCGCCGGCCGCTTGGCCGACGCCGCCGACCGGCCGGGCGAGCGGAACCCGAGGCTCGAGGTGATCTACGTTCTGGACCTGCCGCTCACGGTGCCGCTGGACGCCCCGCCGCCGAAGGAGCGGCTGGAGGCAGCCCAGGTCGCGTTGCAGCGCGCCCGTGAGGTCGGCGAGGAGTACGAGACGGTCGAGGTCGATACGGATCTCGTGCGGGCGCGCAGCGTGGGCGCCGGAATCGTCGACGAGGCCCGACGGCGAAACGTCGAGGTGATCGTGATGGGGGGCGAACCGCCGACTCGGGTGCGCGGCGGGGCGATCCTCGGCGGGATCGGAGGGTCGCGCCCGCCGGAGGTCGGCGAGGTGACCGAGTACGTGCTCAAGAAGGCGCCGTGCAGGGTGCTGCTCACCGCCCCGCCCGAGGATTAGGCGGCGGTCCGTCCCGACGCTAAGTCCGCGGCTCGGTCAGCCGGCCCAGAAGTCCTGCACCATCTCGGCGTCGCGCTCGTGATGGGGCCCGAACACCAGCAGTTCGAGGCCGTCAGGTCCTGCCTCGAACGCCCGCGTCACGTGCGGCGCGATGCGGATTGCGTCCAACGGGCCGATCTCGACCACCTCGTCATCGAGCTTGACCCGGCCGCTTCCCGACAGCACCACGTTGACTTCCTCCGCTTGGTCATGGTGATGGGCGAAGGGCTGGCGCTTGCCCGGGCGAACGACGTGATAGGCCAGGCCGGTTGTCTTGGCGCCCAGCTCCTCGCGCGGGAAACGCGCCTCCTGCGTCTCGGAGTAGCCGTGCTTGACGGCCAGGTCCTCGACCTCGCGCAGGTTCTTGATCTCGTAGTCGGCCAACGGCGCCATCCTAATCAACTCGTCTGGCCTGGCCCGTCCGAGGGCGATGGGTAGCATCCAGCCGATGTTCATCCTGATCGTCGGTGCGGGTCGGGTTGGCTCGTCGCTGGCGCGGGCGATGCTCCGGGACGGGCATCAGGTCTCGTGCCTGGACGAGGATTCGGAGTCGCACGCGCGGCTGGAGATCGGCCTGGAGAAGCCCTGGGAGGACATGGGTGGCCAGTTCACGGTGGGCACGGGGCTGGAGATCGAGGCGCTGGAGGAGGCGGGAATCGAGCACGCGGACGCCTTCGTCGCCGCCACCGACGGCGACAACACGAACATCGTCATCGCGCAGATCGCCAAACGGCGCTTCAACGTGCCGACGGTGATCGCGCGAATCCTCGATCCCTACCGGGCCGAGTGGTACGAGCAGCAGGGGCTGCACACGATCTGCCCCACCCGGGTGGCGATCGAGATGCTGGAGGCCGAGGTCAAGGAAGCCGCCGCGAAGGTCGCGGGCGGCACCTAGGAGGGTCGCCGGATGTACGTGATCGTCGTCGGGGCGGGAAAGGTCGGATGGAACCTGGGGCGTGAGCTGCTCGAGAAGGGCCATGAAGTGACCCTGATGGAGAAGGATCGCAATCGTTACCTGACGGTCGAGCAGGAGCTCGAGCACTCGGTCCAGTACGGAGACGCGACCGAGCTGTGGGTGCTCGAGCGGGCCGGGATCTCGCGCGCCGACATGGTGATCGCGGTCACCGGGGACGACGAGGACAACGTGCTCATCTGCCAGGTGGCCAAGGAGAAGTACATGGTCGAGCAGATCATCGCTCGGGTGAACAACCCCCGGAACAAGCAGTGGTTCGAGCTGCTCGGGATCAGTCCGGTGGTTTCGGCGACCGACCTGATCCTGCGCCTGATCGAGCACGAGGTGCCGGAGTACGGCCTGGTTCACCTGCTGGACCTGCCGCAGGAGCGCCTCGAGATCATCGAGCTGGAGCTCGGTGCGGGGTCGCCGGTCGCCGGTCAAAAGGTGGGGGACCTGGAGCTACCCGAGGGAAGCCTGCTGATCTCGGTGCTGCGGGAGGGGACCGGTTTCGTGCCCGGCCCCGACACCGTGCTGGAGGCGGGAGACGAGGTGCTCGCGGTGCTCGATCCCGGTTTGGAGGAGGAGCTGAAGGCGTTCTTTGGCCCGGACGGCGGTTCGGCGGAGTGATCGCGGCACGCGGATGAGCGACCGCCGGGTCGACTACCTCCTGATCGGCGGCGGCATGGCGTCCGCCCACTGCGCCGCGGAGGTGCGAAGGCGCGAGGCCGAGGGGTCGATCCTGCTGGTGGGGCGAGAGTCGGATCCTCCGTACGAGCGTCCGCCGCTCTCCAAGGAGTACATGCGTGGAGAGAGCAAGCGAGAGGACGCGTACGTGAACGGGGCGGACTGGTACGAGGACAACGACGTCGAGCTGCTGACGGGCACGAGCGTCAAGTCGCTGGATGTGGGGGCGCGCACGGCGACGCTCCAGACGAACGAGGAGGTGGGGTTCAGCAAAGCGCTGATCGCCACTGGGGCGCGAGTCAACATCCTGCACCACCTCGAGGGTGCGCGACTGGAGGGGATCCACTACCTGCGCGTGCTGGGGAACTCGGAGGCGATCCGGGAGGAGGCGGAGGGTGCCGAGCACGTCGTGCTGATCGGCGGCAGCTACATCGCCAGCGAGGTGGCGGCGTCGCTGACCGCGACGGGGACCAAATGCACGATGGTGATGCTGGAGGACGTGGCGATGTCGCGGTCCTTCGGTGAGGAAGTGGGGCGCTACTTCCACGAGATCCTGGAGTCGCACGGGATCGAGCTGGTGCCGGGCGATGAGCTGGAGGCCTTCCTGGGGGAGGGGCGGGTGCGGGCGATTCGCACCAAGAGCGGGCGCGAGATCGAGGGCGATGTGGTGGTGGTGGGGGCGGGGGTGCACCCCGACACGATGCTGGCCGAGCG
Source organism: uncultured Actinomycetes bacterium (assembly GCA_963740145.1). GTDB lineage: Bacteria > Actinomycetota > Thermoleophilia > Solirubrobacterales > 70-9 > AC-56. Next base: position 27,038 of record CAVUDI010000008.1, on the reverse strand, counting down.
CGCCGGCCTCCAGGTGGAGAACGGGATCGTCTGCGACTCGACGCTTGAGACCTCCGTGAAGGGGATCTACGCGGCCGGGGACGTCTGCTCGTACGACAGCGTGGTGCATGGTCGGCGGCTGCGGATCGAGCACTGGGACGTGGCGTTGCAGCAGGGACAGCACGTGGCGGGCGGGCTGCTGGGCGAGGCCGAGCCCTACCGGGTGGTCCCCTACTTCTTCAGCGACTTGGCGGACTGGGTGAGCCTTGAGTACGTGGGGCCGGCGGAGAGGTGGGACGAGATCGTCTGGAGGGGCGACCGCGATGCGGGCGAGTTCAGCGCCTGGTACCTCGAGGGCGGCAAGGTGGTCGCGGCGCTCAGCGTCGGGCGCTCGGAGGACCTCGCGCACGCCCGGCGGCTGCTGGAGTCCGGCGCCGACGTGTCGGGGCAGAAGGACGCGCTGGCGGACGCCGACTCGGATCTAGGGCAGATCGGTTCCGGCTAGTCTTAAGCCGCTGGCAGATATCTCGGCTGCGAGCACATCATTGGAACCCAGCACTGTGCGGGCTGGTGTAATGGCAACACGTCCGCCTCTGGAGCGGAAATTCGGGGTTCAAGTCCCTGGCCCGCAGTTTTGAGCTCGAGCGGCCTCGCAGGTTTGGACGCGAGGACGTCGATCGATGGCCCGCGGGGCGAGGCCAGTTGCTACCTTGCGGCTCAGTGCGGCGCAGGCGCGCATCCCTCCCGCTTGCAGGCGCCTTTGTGGCGGCCGCGCTCATTGCTGCCGGGTGCGGCGACGATGATTCGGCGCCGATCGAGCCCGTGCAGGGCACCAGCGCGGACCAGGGCGCAGCCGCCCTGAGCAAGGACGCCTTCATCACCCAGGGTGACGCGATCTGCGGCGAGGCCAACGCGGCCCTCTCCGCCCTCGAGGCGAGCACCGCGGTAAGCGACCCCGAGCTCCAAGCCACGCAGGAGCTGCAGATCACACGCAGCGAGCTCGAATCCCTGCAGTCCCTGACCCCGCCCAGCGAGAACCGCTCCGCCCTCGACCGCTTCCTCTCCGCGCTCCAGGACCAGGTGGACGCCCTGAGCCGCAAGGAGACCGCGCTCGACCAGGGGGACGACCCCGCCTCCGCCGACGCCGAGGCGAGCAGCGCCGCCTCCAGCGCCCAGGCGGCCGCCCAGGACTACGGCTTCAAGGAGTGTGCGAACGCCAGCGCGGCTCCAACCGACGGCGGAACCACGACCGTGCCGACCGTGACCACGCCGGCGACCCCGACCACCACTACTGTCCCGACCACGCCCGCCCCGCCGGCAACCGGCGGCACCGACGGGGCCGCCGGGGGCGGCACGGGCACCGGCGGCGACACCGGAGGCGGCACGGGCGGCGGTGGCACGGGCGGCGGCACGGGCGGCACCGGAGGCGGGAGGCGGGGTCTCCCCGTAGCTCCTACGCCGCCTGCTCGGCCCAGTCCCCGTAGAGGCGCGAGTACGCGCCGCCCGCCTCGATCAGGTCCTGGTGCGTCCCGGCCTCGACGATCTGGCCCTGCTCCAGCACCACGATGCGCCCCGCTCGCCTGATCGTGGACAGCCGGTGCGCGATCACGATCGCCGTTCGCCCCATCAGCAGCCGCTCCAGCCCGCGCTCGATGATCCGCTCCGTCCGCACGTCCACGTTCGAGGTGGCCTCGTCGAGGATCAGGATTCGCGGCTCCGCCAGCAGCGCTCGCGCGAAGGCGACCAGCTGCCGCTGGCCGGCGGAGAGGTGAGCCCCCCGCTCGCCGACCTCGGTCTCGAGCCCGTCGGCGAGCCGGTCCACGAATACGTCGGCACCCACCGCCGCCGCGGCGGAGCGGATCTCCTCCTCGGAGGCACCGGGACTGCCGAAGCGCGATGTTGTCGCGAATCGTGCCCGAGAACAGGAAGCCCTCCTGGGGCACGATCCCGAGCTGGCTCCGGAGCGACCCCGCGCGCAGATCCCGCAGGTCGCGACCGTCCACCAGCACGCGCCCGCGCTGCGGGTCGTAGAAGCGCGCCACCAGCTTCGCCAGCGTCGACTTTCCCGCTCCCGTCTCGCCCACCAGCGCCACGGTTTGCCCCGCCGGGATCTGGAGGTCGATCCCCGCCAGCGCCCAGTCGCCGTCGGCATCCGGCGCGTCGCCACCGCCCGCGTACGAGAACCAGACGTCGTCGAGCTGGACCTCGCCCCGCAGCCTTCCCGGGTCGACCGCGTCCGGCTTGTCGACCATGTCGGGCCGGGTGTCGAGCAGGTCGAAGATCTTGTCCAGCGCCGCCATCCCCTGCTGGTAGGTGGTGTAGAGCTGCGAGATCTGCTGGATCGGGTCGAAGAACAGCTGGAGGTAGCCGATGAAGGCCACCACGACGCCGATCTCGACCTTGCCGTCGATCGCCTGGTAGCCGCCGTAGAGGATGATCGCCGCTGATCCGATCGCCGACAGCAGCTCGACCGCCGGGAAGTAGGAGGCGTTGAGGTAGACCGTGCGCATGTTCGCGACCCGGTTCTCCTCGTTGAGCTCCGACATCCGCTCCAGATGCCGGTCCTCGCGGCCGAAGCTCCGCACCACCCGCACCCCGGACAGCGTCTCCTGGAGGTAGGCCGTGATGTTGGCGATCTTCTCCCGCGTCAGCCGGTAGGCGCCGGCCGAGACGATCCGGAAGATCACGCTGCCGATCGCAAGCAGCGGGAAGGTGAGGAAGGTGACCAGCGCCAGCGGCACGTCGAGCGCGAGCAGGATCACGATCACGCCCAGCAGCGTCAGCGTGCTCGAGAACAGCGTCACCACGCCGTCGGTCACCAGGCTGTCGAGCGCCTGCACGTCGTTGGTCAATCGCGAGATCAACACCCCGGGCCTGTTGCGAGTGAAGAATCCGATCGACATCGCCTGAAGGTGGGTGTAGATCCGCTCCCGCAGGTCCTGCAACGCCCGCTGCCCGACCCAGCCGACCAGGTAGGTCTGCGCGTAGGTCGCCGCCCAGAGCACCACGACCGAGGCGAGGAAGATGACGACGATCAGGGTCAGCGCGCCGGCGTCGTCGGCGCGGATGCCGTCGTCGATCGCCTTTCCGGCCAGGTAGGGCGGCGCCAGCGCCGCCGCCGTGGCGATCACCAGCGCGACCATCATCAGCGCCACCTGGATCCGGTACGGGCGCAGCAGGCCGAGCAGCCAGCGCAGCTTGCGCCCGCGCTGGTCCTCGCCCCTGATCAGGCGCCACAGGTCGCGCAGCAGCAGCAGCGTGCCCGCGAATCGCCCCGGCTGGTTCGCCTGGTCCTCGGTGTCCTCGGCGACGTCCGATCCCTGCGCCTCGGGATCGGAGGCCGCCAAATCCTCCTCGCGGCCCGCGCGCCCACGGCGATCGCCGCGGAACTCGGTGATCCGGCTCACAGCCGCGCCACCTCCTCGCGCTCCTCCAGGTCGCGCTGCAGGAAGAGCACGTCCTCGCAGCCGAACTCGGCGATCTCGGCGTAGAGCGGCGAGCGGTCGAGCAGCTCGTCGTGCGTGCCCCGGTCGACGATCCGGCCGCCGTCCATGACCACGATCTCGTCGGCGAGCGAGATCGTCGACAGCCGGTGGGCGACGACGAGGGTCGTCCTGCCCTCCATCGCCTCGCGCCAGGCCGCGCTTGATCTCGGCCTCGGTCGTGCGCATCGACCGACGAGGTCGCGTCGTCCAGGATCAGGATCCGCGGGTCCGCGAGCAGCGCCCGGGCGATCGCCATCCGCTGCCGCTGTCCGCCCGAGAGCGTCAGGCCGCGCTCGCCGACGAGCGTGTCGTAGCCGTCCGGCAGCCTCTCGATGAACCCGTGCGCCTGGGCCCGCCGCGCCGCCTGCTCGATCTCCTCCCGGCTGGCGTCGGGGCGGGCGTAGGCGATGTTCTCGCTCACCGACGCCGAGAACAGGAAGCTGTCGTCGGCGACGAACGCGATCGCCCGCCGCAGCGAGCGGACGTCAACCGAGCGCACGTCCGCGCCGTCGATCAGCACCGCGCCCTCGCTGGGGTCGTACAGGCGCGCGATCAGCGCCACCAGGCTCGTCTTCCCCGACCCGGTTGGGCCGACCAGGGCGACGGTCCGGCCCGCCTCGACCTCCAGGCTCACGTCCGTCGAGGGCGGGCTCGGAGCCGTTGTAGCGCAGGGTGACGCCGCGGAGCTCCACCCGCCCGGGTCCGGCCGGAAGGGGAGCGGCATCCGGCGGGCTGGCGATCCTTGGCTAGCGGTCGAGGATCTCGAACATCCGGTTCCCGGAGGCGACCGCCCGCTGCGCCATCCCCAGCGCCATGCCCAGCATTCGCATCGGCCCCACCAGCATCACCAGGTAGGTGTAGAAGGCGGTGAACTCGCCCAGCGTCATCCCGCCGGCGATCACCTGGCGGCCGCCGATCAGCAGCACCACCGCCAGCCCGAGGCTGGGGATGAAGCCGAGCATCGGCGAGTAGAAGGCGCGCAGGCGGGTCGAGTAGACGTTCTGGTCGAACACCCGGGCCACCGAGCGGCGGAAGCGCCCCAGCATGTGCTGCTCGCGGGCGAACGCCTTCACGATCCGGATCCCCGAGACGCTCTCCTCCGCCTCGGCGGTGAGCTCGGCGATCCGCTGCTGCACCTCCTGCACCGCCGGGCGGGAGAGGCGGTTGAAGCGGGCCGCCGTGAGGACAACGAACGGCACCGGCAGCAGCGCCAGCGCCGCCAGCCAGGGCTTGATCGCGAACATGACGGCGCCCGCCAGCAGGAGCGTGAGCGCGTTCTGGGTCAGGAAGATCAGCCCGTAGCCGAGGAAGAAGCGGATCGACTGGAGGTCGACGGTCGCCCTCGACATCAGCTGCCCGGTCTGCTGCGAGTCGAAGAACCCCAGCTCGAGCGCCTGGAGGTGGGAGTAGATCCGCTCCCGCAGGTCGAACTCCACCGCAACCGAGACCTTGCCCGCGACCAGCCGCCGGATCACGGTCAACCCCAGCCGCAGTACGCCGGCGCCGACGATCGCCACAGCCAGCGGCAGCATGTCGGGGCGCCGCTGGTCGTCGATCGCGTCGACCGCGTTGCCGACCAGCCACGGGATCAGCACCGTCATCCCCATCGCCAGCCAGGCGAAGACGAGCGATCCGACCACCGCGCGACGGTAGGGGCGAAGGAAGCCGAGCAGCCGCCAGAAGGTGGTCACGGCCTTTGACTATACAAAGTGAAGTAAGGCCGGCGACGCTCGCAGCCGGCCAACGAAGGGCCGATCCCGGCGGAGCGCGCCTCAAGCACCCCCGCCAGCAGGCCGATTGGATTGCAGACGCGATGCGCCGGAAGTCGACGATGCGCGCGGCCCTGGGCCGCTTCTGGCGCTCCGAACGCGGCTTCGCCGTGCCCACGGTCCTGATGATCATCGTCGCCGGCCTCGGTCTCGGCGGGGCGACGGTGGTGGCCTCGATCCATGCACAGAGCGGCAGCATCCGCGACCAGGACTCCAAAGACGCGCTGGCGGCCGCCGACGCCGGTGTCCAGGTCGCCCTCTACCGCCAGAACAAGATCGCCACCACCAGCGTTCAGCCCTGCGTCGTGCTCGGAGGCGGCGGCGACCTGCAGCCCGGCAGCGCGGCCGCCGACGGCTGGTGCCCCGCCTGGACAGGCACGGTCGGCAGCCGCAGCTACACCTACCGGGTCAAGCCCTGGACCATCGTCGGGACCACGCAGACCGGCATCAAGAGGCAGTTGTCGGTCGTCTCGGTCGGCAGCGCCGACAACGTCAACCGCAGGGTCGATGTCGTGGCGAGCGCGAAGGACGGCAGCGGCGTCTTCGGCGATTCAGCGCCGTGGGCCGCGATCGCGTGACGATCAACAGCAGCAGCAACATCGGCGACGCGACCACACCCACCAACGCGGCCAGCAACGGGGACGTCACGACAGCGGGCAGCGGCTACCTGTGTGGCGACGCGAAGCACGGCCAGGGCCACGCGTTCAGCGGCAGCCAGTGCTCGGGCTACCAGGTCTTCGAGGAGGAGCTCTCGCTGCCGCCGGTCGATCCGGGGACCGCCTGGACCAACAACTCCAACAGCCGCTTCTTCGCCCAGGATCCGAAGCAGGGCAACGTGAGCTGGAACGCCACGACGAGGACGATGACCATGACCGGAGGCGGCAGGGTCACGCTCGGCGCCAGCGACAAGCCCTACAGCTTCTGCAGGCTCGACATGTCCGGCAACAGCGAGGTCATCGTCGCCCAGGGAGCCGTGGTGACGATCATCTTCCACTCGCCCGAGACCTGCGGCCAGACCGGCAACCCCGTGACGCAGATCAACATGGGCGGCAACACCGAGTTCGTCACCACGAGCGGCAACCCCTACGACCTCCGAATCGTCATGGTGGGCTCGGAGTCGATCCCGACCAAGGCCCACTTCACAGGGAACTCGGGGAGCGAGATGACGATCTACGCGCCCGAGACGGACGTGGAGCTGTGGGGCAGCACCACGTATCGCGGCGCGGTTGCCGGCAAGACGCTCACCGTCGGAGGGAACGCGAAGTTCCTCAACGACGACCGCGCCGGGCAGGCGCAGCTTCCGATCAGCATCGTCTATCACCGGGATCGCTACGTCGAGTGCACGGGCGGCGCGATGCCAACCGGCGCAGGTACGCACCCGAACGACTACTGCTAGCTGAGCCGCCCGTCATTCTCGTCGGCGTCGGGCATCGCGATACTTGAGACATGCCGCGCCCGCCAGCCGGCCTCTGCGACTCCTGCGTCCACCAGCGAATCGTGCGCAACACACGCGGCTCGAGCTTCTCGCTCTGCGAGCGGTCGCGCACCGACCCCGCCTTTCCGCGGTACCCCCGGCTCCCGGTCACGAGTTGTCGCGGCCACGAGCGACGACGAGAAGCAGGCTAGGCCTCGACGGGGGCCGGCGCCCGCGCCGCGCCCAACGCGCCCGCGCTTGCCGTCACCACCAAGGCGATCGCGACCACTTCGCCGGCGCTGAGGTCCTGACCGAGCGCCGCCAAGCCGACGAGCGCCGCGACAGCGGGCTCGAGGCTCATCAGAACCCCGAAGGTCCCCTTCCGGAGTCGTCGCAAGGCCTCCAACTCGAGCGAGTACGGGATCGCGGAGCTGAGCACGGCGACCGCGAGGCCGACGGCGAGCAGCCTCGGCTCGCCCAGCGCGCCGCCGCCGCCGGCCACGCCGACCGGGATCAGCGCCACCGCCGCCACCACCATCGCCAGCGCCAGGCCCTGGCCGCCGCTGAACCCCTGCCCGACGCGCGCCGCGAGCACGATGTAGGCGGCCCAGAAGCCTCCCGCGAGCAGCGCGAAGGCGACGCCCAAGCCATCGAGCGAGCCGTGCAGGCCGGGGGAGAGCAGGGCGATCCCGCCCGCCGCCAGCACCACCCACAACAGGTCGCTTGACCGGCGCGATCCGGCGACGGCGACCGCGAACGGGCCGGTGAACTCGAGCGTCACCGCGATCCCCAGCGGAATCCGGTCGAGCGCCGCGTAGAAGCTCAGGTTCATGCCGGCGAGCGCGATTCCCAGCAAGACCGCGTCGCGTAGCGGCCCGCTGGCGCCACGTGACACCTTCGGGCGCCAGATCGCGACCAGAATCACGGCCGCGAAGCCGGTGCGCAGGAGCACTGTTCCCGACGGACCCAGCTCGTCGAACAGCGTCGTCGCCACTGCGGCACCCACCTGCACGGACACCACTGCGCCCATGACGAGGCCGATCGATGTCGCTCGGTCCGCTCCGCTCAGGCGGCCGAGCCTATAGACGGACGAGGGTCATCCACGGCCGTCACGACGAGCCTGCTCCGACATCAGGGGCTCCTCAGGCTCTGCGCTGTTGCTTGCGCCCCGCCTGAAGCGCCAGCGACGCAACCGCTTCCTCCGGGCGACCCGCAGCTTCAGGTCTCTCTGCTGCGCCATGCCCCACATCATTCGGGCCTTCTCGTCCGCATCCGCGAGCTCCCGCTGCATGCGCTCGCGGGACTCGAGCGCAGTCCGCAACTGGGCCTCCAGCGCCTCGACTCGCTCGCGCACAGACCTGTAACGGTCGCCCTCCACGAAGAGGTCGAGCCGCCGCAGCTCGGCGACCGGGATTCTGTGACGGCCGTCGCGAAGGTCCGCCGCCAAGTCGCCCCGCCGGATGCGGGCGCGAATCGCCTCCTTCGAGAGACCTGTGAGTTCCGCCGCCTGAGCTACGTCAACCGCTGGGGGTTCTGTGCCTGCCACGCTCCTCCATCGAGTACGGCCCTGTCTTATGGGTACGGCCCTGCGCTCTTGAGCACGGCCCTGCGCTACCCAATTTAGCCGGTCGCAGCTGCGCTCGAAGATTAAGAGAGGCCCTGATGTCCGTAACGAGTCGCCAGATGATCGGACCAAGCTCGTGTTACCGATGAGCCGGTTACTCGCCATCGCCGGGATCCTCGCCTCGCTCGCCCTTGCGGCCTGCGGCGGCGACGAGGGCTCGACCCCGACGACCGGCCCGCTCCCTGGGGCCGGGAACGACGCGGGCGCCGCCCAGGGCGCCGCTTCCGGTGACCGCAAGGCGTCCGGCGGCGGGTCCAAGGAGCAGACCGGGTCCGGCACCGAGGTCGTGGTGGCCGACAGCCAATACGGCTCGATCCTGTTCGGCCCCGAGCAGCAGGCGATCTACCTGTTCGACAAGGAGGCCTCGGATAGGAGCGAGTGCTACGGAGCCTGCGCCGAAGCGTGGCCGCCCGTGCTCACCGAGGGCGATCCGCGAGCGGGCGACGGGGTCGACGCCAAGCTGCTCGGCACGACCAAGCGGGACGACGGATCGACCCAGGTGACCTATGGCGGCCATCCGCTCTACTACTACGTCCACGACCCCCCTGGAGAGGTTCTCTGCCACGACGTCGTGGAGTTCGGCGGGCTGTGGCTGGTCGTCGATCCGAGCGGCGAGGCGGTCCAGTAGCCGAGCGCGTTTTCGACTAGACTCCTTGTCCGTGGGGAGGAGCCGGCATTACTTCGCAGTAATCGCCACGGTCGCGATAGCGGCTCTCTTGTTGCCGGCCTCGGCGTTCGCCGCTCCGAAGCAGTTCACCAGCGGGGTGACCGCGGCCGAGATCACCGACGACGCGGCGATCATCTGGGGCCGCACCAACCAGCAGCGACAGGTGAGGGCCCAGGTCTCCCTGAGCAACTCCTTCCAGAACCCGGTCACCCAGCGGACCCTTCAGGCGGTCGTCGGCAACAACTACACGTTCCAGACCAGGATCACCAGGCTCCAGCCCAACCGCACCTACTACTACCGCTTCTGCGTTCCGGGCGGTGGGGGCCCTGCAGCTCCGTGGGCAAGTTCCGGACCGCTCCGCCGCCCTACCTCCGGACGCCGATCAGGTTCGCGTACTCGGGTGACGAGACCGGCTACAAGCAACCGGGGGACACCACGCCCTTCTGGGGGACCTTCAAGGCCTTCAGGTCGATGGTGGCCGAGAACAACCACTTCAACATCGACTTCGGCGACACGATCTACTCCGATCCCGAGGTTCCGGGCGCGCCCACAGCTCTCGGGGTGGGGCAGAAGTGGGCCTACTATCGGGACAAGCTCGCGGTCCTGAACATGCAGAGGATCCGCTCCGCGACCGGGCTCTACAACCACTGGGACGACCACGAGTTCATCAACGACTTCTCGATTCCCGAGAACGGACGCCCGCTCTACAACCGGGGCGTGCGGGCATTCCGCAACTACATGCCGGTCACCTACAGCAGCCAGCGCGGCATCTACCGGAGCTTCCGCTGGGGCAAGAACCTGGAGATGTTCTTCCTCGACGCGCGCTCGTTCCGGAGCGCCAAGGCATCGGCAAACGGCACCTGTGACAACCCGGAGAACGGGCTCGCCGGACCTGGCGCCGACGGCGCCGCAGAGCACCCGCAACGTGTTCTCGGCACTCGTTCCCTCCCTCGACCAGCCGGTGTCGCAGGCCTGCAAGAACAGGATCAACAGCCCGAACCGCACCTACCTCGGCAAGCCGCAGCTGAACCGGTTCCTCAACGCCGTCAAGACCTCGACGGCGACCTGGAAGGTGGTCATGAACGAGCTCCCGATTCAGCAGTTCTACGCCCTTCCCTACGATCGCTGGGAGGGCTACGCGTTCGAGCGGCTTCAGTTGCTGAACGCGTTGCAGAACGCGAACGTCGACCACCTCGTCTTCCTGACCACGGATGTCCACGCGGGCCTTGCGAACGTGGTCCGCGAGCGGACGCTGTCCGGGGACGTGGCGCCCTCGAACGCGCCCGCGACCGCACCGGTCGATACCCCCTATCAGGACTTCGTGATCGGCCCCGTGGGGACGACGCCGTTCTGGGAGGAGATCGACGAGGTGACGGGCACCGACGGCAGCGGCCAGCTGATCTCGAACGCGTTCTTCAAGCCCCCGCCACCGAACGGCATGGGCATGGCGTGCGCCCAGGGCGGCGAGAACAGCTATGCCGAGGTGGTCGTCACGAGGGACAAGCTCAGGGTCTTCTACAAGGACGAGGACGGCAACACCCTTCTCGACTCCGACGGCACCACCCCCTGCGGTCCCTACACGCTCACGGACTGAGCGCCGGAAACCGCGTCAGCGCAGGCACCGTGAACCGGCGCATCGAACCCCGGTCGCCGTTGTACTTTGCGGGTGAACGGTCGCGCCGCCTTCCGGGTCAGGTGGGAAACGGGCGGAATGGCGGGGCGGCCGTTCCATGCGCCGGTTTGCTCCGAAGGGCGTCGTGCTGAGCTACGTGCCGACGACGCGCAGCATCTCAGGCATCGAGGTGATGCCCTTGCGCACCTTCTCGAGGCCGTCATCTCGCAGCCGGCGCATCCCCGCGGCAACCGCGGCGGCCGCGATCTCGTCGCCCGACGCCTTGCGAAGGATCAACGAGCGGACCTCCTTCGAGAGCACCATCACCTCGTAGAGGCCGACGCGGCCGCGAAAGCCGAGTCCGCCACAGCGCACGCAGCCCTCCGGCTCGTGGGCGTCGATCGCCTCTCGCGCCTGCTCGAAGCCGTTGCTCCTCAGCTCTTCAGCGGTGATCTTGACCGGTCGCCGGCACTCCTCGCACAGCCGGCGCGCCAGCCGTTGGGCGACCACACACTCGAGTCCGGTGGCGACCAGGAACGGTTCGATCCCCATGTCGATCAGCCTGACCGGCGCCATCGGGGCGTCGTTCGTGTGCAGCGTGGAGAGCACGAGATGTCCGGTGAGCGCCGATTCGATCGCGGTCTGTGCCGTCTCGCGGTCGCGGATCTCGCCGACCATCAGCACGTCGGGGTCGTTGCGGAGCATCGAACGCAATCCGCGGACGAACGTGACCCCGGCGGCCGGGTTCACCTGCACCTGCTTGACGCCCTCGAGCTCGTACTCGACGGGGTCTTCGATCGTGATCAGCGTCCTGTCGGGCGTGTTGATCTCGCCCAGGGCTGCATACAGCGTGGTCGTCTTGCCGGCACCGGTCGGGCCCGTGGCGAGCACCGCGCCGCGAAGCTTCTTGATCGACTGCTCCAGCAAGCTCCGGTCCGCCTTCTCCATCCCGAGCAGGTCGAGCTCCGTGACCACGCGCTGCTTGTCGAGGATGCGCATGACCACCGACTCCCCGCGCACCAGCGGCAGCGTCGCTACGCGGATGTCGATGTGGTGGTCGTCGACCCTGAGGCCGACGCGGCCGTCCTGGGGGGCCCGGCGCTCGGCGATATCGAGCTCGGCCATGATCTTGATCCGGGACACCAGACCGAGGGCGAGGCGCCTGGGCACCGTGGCGGAGTCGACGACGACGCCGTCGACCCGGAAACGGACCCGCATGTCGCCGTCCCGAGGGTCGAAGTGGATGTCGGAGGCGCCGCGAGCGACCGCGTCGGCGATCACCGAGTGGACGAGCTTCACGACCGGCGCCTCCTCGGCCGATGCGCGCAACTCGATCACCTGGGCACCGCCGTTTCCGTCGTGGGTCTCCTCATCCACCTCCTCGACGGACTCCTCGAGGCTGGAGAGCTGGCTGATCACGGCCTCGATGTCCTCGGGTGATGCCACCGCGAGCTGAGCCTTGTAGCCGGTGGTCATCGCGATGTCGTCGATGCCGAGCACGTTCGCCGGATTCGCGGTGGCGACCAGGATGGTCTCGGGATCCAAGAAGGCCACCGGAACCGCCAGGAAGCGCCTGGCGTCGGTGGCACTGACCAGGTTGGCCGCCCCCTTGTCGACCTCGAAGACGTTGAGGTCAACGTAGTCGAGCCCGTTGCGCTCGGCCAGCGCCTGGGCCAGCTGGTAGGAGCTCACGGCGCCGCTCTCCAGCAGCACTTCGCCGACCGGGCGGCCGCCCTCGCGCGCCTTGACCACGACTTCCTCGACCGTCTCACGATCCGCGAAGCCGAGCTCGACCACGACATCGCCGAGCCGCCGTCGCCCGTTGGTGGTCGGCGGCGTGATTCCGGGCATCTCTCGGATCGCCGGAGGCGCGCTGGTTCCGTCGCTCACTTCCCCCTTATCGGCGTCGAAGCCCCGGAAATGAAGCCGGGGCGACCGAATTCACCCGTGGGTTGCCACTCCTTGCAGAGCTGCAACATCCCGTCTAGACGCTAGAACTCCTTGACAGTGATGGACCGCATTCGGCTATGGGTCATACGGCACGAGATCCTCGCTCTGTGCGTCGCGGCACTAATCGGTGCGGCGATCGCCGGCGCTGCAGTCGCAATCCCGCTTACGTCGTCGCTCTCGAACAAGGACGATGAGCTGGAGAGCGTGCGGGCGGAACTATCCGATAGTCAGAGCCAGGTCACGCTGCTGAGGCAGCGACTCAAGGCAGAGGTGGGTATCAGCGGTGAGCTACCAACCGCACAATCGAGCGGTTCAGGGCCACAGGCTGATTACGCCCTCGGCGAGGCGGCGATCGTCGGTGACTTCGTCTTCAAACCCACGGCATTCGATCAGACGGCATTCGAGCAGACCGGGGCGTCCGGAGGCGAAGCGACCTACGTCGCGACCATCAGCGTCAAGAACGACACGTCTGAGCCTCAGGACCCATTCTGCGGTGACGATGGCGCAGCGGTCATTGATGAGCTGGGCCAGCGCTACGACGGCGACAGCGTGCGTGTCAGCGCGACCCCGAATTGCGGCGACTCCCTCGAGCCTGGCGTGACGGCTGACAACTACCAGATGGAGTTCACCCTCCCGGCAGATGCGAAACCCGTTGTGCTGGAGCTGTGGGGAGCCCTCTCAGTCGTTGATGAGTCTGACGCCAAAGCGTGGTCCGTCGAATAGATCAAACCCGATCCACGTCTTCTTGCTCACGGCGCTCAGGCCACTTGGCCCTCTGACTCGAGTGAGCCCTTCACCGGCCGTAGGTTGAGGGTCCCCGCGAGGGCCACCAGCACCGCCAGGGCGAGGAAGACCTCCGTCCCGTAGCCGTCGTCGAGCAACGACCCGATCAACGGAACCAGGAGGACCGGAATCGTTGTGCCCACCAGCGTCACGAGCGCGACGGGCTCGGTTGGCTCGCTGGGATAGAGGCGCTGCGCCTGCACAATCGCAAGTCCGTAGGGGAACGCGAAGCCGATCCCAGCCGCGAACACCGCGACGACCGCGAGTCCGAGCGAGTCGTCGAGCGCCAGGACCGCGAGCCCCGCCGCGGCGAGAAAGGGCGCGCCGCCGACCAGCAGCGCGGGGCTCACGCCGCGTTGGGCGAGCCGGCCACCCTCCTCGCGAGCAGCGCCTGAGACGCCGAACATGACGAAGCTGAGCGCACCCGCGGTCGCCGCGGCCAGCCCGTTGTCGACGCTCAAATAGTGGACGAGCCAGGAGCCGAGGATCAAGGGCACCGAAAAGACGGCTATGAAGAGCGCACCGAGCCGCCACACCCGAGAGCTGCGCAGGGCGAGCTTGACGAACCCCCCGCCGGCGTGACGCACGTAGCTGGGGCCCGTGCGCCGCATGAGGAGCGGAAGCGGTGACACGGCGACGCCGGCGGAGAGCAGGAACGTGAGGCGCCAATCGACATCCAGGTCGCTGAGGATCGCACCCACCCCCAGCCCGCCCGCGATCCCGAGTTGAATCGCGGCGCCGAAGAGGGCCACCCGCCCGACGCCGCCGGTTGCGCTGGCAAAGACCGGGCCGGCCACGACCGCCAGGCCCAGCCCGAACCCCGCGATCGCGCGTCCAACCACCAGGCCTGCGAAGACCGGTGTCACGGCGAAAACGACGTTGCCGACCGCGCAGAGAAGGGCCGCGACGGTCATCGTGCGCACGATCGTGAGGCGCTCGGCGATCCACGGGGCCAGCAAGGTGCCCAGCACCGAGAAGCCGAGCAGCAGCGTTCCCGACAGCAAACCGACCGTCGCCAGGGAGATCTCGAACTCGCGCCCCAGCTCGCTGACCACCGCGCCGACGTTGCCGACGGTCCAGGCCGCGCCGAGCGCAACCAGGAAGACAGCCAGGCCCGCGCCGCGGTCGCCGGGTCTGTCAGTCCTCCCGTTCAAGTCCCTCAGGGCGCGCCGTACATCGCGTCCATTGCTTGACGCAGATCCTGCGCGGAGAGCACGCCAACGGGGACAGGCTCTGCTCGATAGTTGCCACCCATGCTCAAGGAGAAGGTCCTTTGGCCGCCGGGTCTGTAGCCGCCGATCAGATTGCTCGGGCCGCCCCCGCCCCAGTAGATCAGCCAGTGCCCATTGGCAAGGCGGCGGGCGGAGCCGCAGCATCGTGAGCTGGAGGCGGCGGGATCGGTGATCGACTGCAGGAGGGTGGCCGTGCGGGCCTGTTCGTCGATCCTGAAACGCACAGCCCGCGGCCTCTGGTGGCCGAGGTAGGTGCGATTGTCGAACACGGTGATGGTCCCGTCCGGGAGCAGGCGGGCGTCGTGTTGGGCGCCGAAGGTGTAGGCGCGGGGATCGTTCCTCACCGTCAGGCTCCTGGGCGTGCGCGTGCCGCCCAGCTTCCAGACGATCTGGCCGGTGCTCTTATCGATCTTGTAGACGGCGTCGAGGTGCCTGAAGGAGGCGATCACCGAGTTGCCCGCCCGCTCGATCGAGTTCCAGTGGAGGATGTCGTAGCCGTCCCGAGGGCCGGGCTCCTGGATGACTCGCGGCCAGTGGTGCCCCGTCTCGGCGCGAGCGATGTGGTGCTGGCTCTTCCAGCGCCAGATGAGTCCGCCTTGCGGATCCACCTCCTGCAGCTCGGTGTTGATCACGGTGGCGTCCCGCGAACCGCCATAGGCACTCGTGTCGACGTGTTCCTGCTCGACGTAACCGCCGACCAGGTGGTTCCCGTTGCCCAGTAGCTGCAGGTCGTGGGAATCGGGCCACCAACCAACGCTGTTCAGGGTGCGGACGCGGGCCCCGTTGAGGCCGTGGGTGGCCCATCTGCTTGGGGAACGGTTGCGCTCGAACCAGAGGATGTTCCCGTTTGGAAGCACCCTGGTGGCCCAAGTCCGACCGTGATACCACCAGATAGGCACCCCGTGGTTGTTGAAGATGATTCCGTAGCACCCAGTACCGCAGGCGAAGCCCCGGTCCACGGAGAAGTACTGCGGCGACACCGGCCGATAGCGGGTGAAGGTGTATGTGGGGAAGCTCTTCGGCAGGCAGCGCGCGTAGTAGCGATAGCGCTGCGGGCTCCCGACCTGTCGGACCGTGATCGTGACCGCACGCCCGGCGCTCAGCGGCACCACCTCGCTGAAGTTGCCGCTGCGGAAGGCACCCTCGTCGACCGCCATCTCCCAGTCTCCGGAGGTGTGGCCCCTGACCGTCACCGGCCTGTTCTTGCAGCGGACGACGTAGTCGTGGACATTGGGCCCGAACGTCGGGGAGAGCCTCGGGGTGCTGCTGAAGCTCACCTGACCCGGCGGAGGCGCCGCCTCGGCGTGCGCGCCGAAGAGGCCGGCGATCGCGAGCGCTGCCATCGCCACCAGGGCCAGATGACGTCGGCAACTCCCCACCTGCCTATCGGGACTGTTTCGCATCCGGAGGAAGTCTCTCTGGTTCTGCGGCGTTCTCCCCGCTAGGAAACAGTTTCGGCGTGCACGGGCGGGGCGCGATGCCTTAGGATCGTTACTTAGGATCGTTACCCAGGATCGTTCTAAGGAGGTGGTGTTCACGGACAGTCGAGCGACAGCCTCGGCGAGCACGACCGGTGGGCGCACCGCCGTCGAGCGGATGGCAGCGCGCTGGCCGGGACTGACGCACCTACCAACCGCCTCCGGGGCTCCCGCATACTGCTCTACCTGCGGGACAGAACTCATGGCAGAGGCGAGGTATTGCTCGTCCTGTGGCGGGGAGGTAGTTGCAATCGTGAAGCCGCCATCGCCACGCGACACCGCGCCTTCAAAGCCGGTTGGCGCAGCGGAACCGCGCGCTGGTGACGCCATCCGCACGGTGCGCACGGTTATGACTGCCGTCGGCGGGCTCGAGAACGTCCTCATGGAGCCGTTCGTGAAGTCCGGCGGAAGGAAGGGCAAAGTCGGCATCCGTCGCGTGAAGGCGCGTACGCAGGAGGCTGCGGAGGAACTGCGCGGACTCATCGAATCGGGAGAGGAGGTGGAGCTTCTCATCGCCGCGACGCTTGCCCGGCCTGGTCGAAAAGGCTCTGGGATGCTCTGCATCACCGACCGGCGAATGTTGCTGTTGGAGCACGGCAGAGAGCCGCAGGCGTGGGATCTTGACGCGATCACCAGCCCCACGATGGAGGCCAGCGGGCTGATGTCATTTCAGGTCGGCGGCAAGCCGTTCAGGCTGAGCAAGCTCACGCCCGCAACTAAGGCCGATCGGGTGTTGTCGCTCCTGCGGCGCGCCCCTGATGCATCGAGCTCACAGCTTCTTGGCGTGAACGGGAAGGCCCGCGTCACCGTGCACTGGATGAGCGAGGAAGCGCCCGACGCTGCCCGAGTGCGGATCGAGGGCGATTTCCTAGGCTGCGCCGCCGCGATCCTTGACCAGGAGCTCCCCGGCGCGCTCCAGCAGATCGCGAAGCCCGACGGCGGTTCCTGGACCGTCGATGTCGAGGGCGGGCGGGAGCTCCCGGGCCACAGCTACATGGCCGAACCTGGCCGGATCACCATTACCGCTCAGCGGCTAAGTGAGACTTTCGACGTGCGCGAGCTACGGTGGTGCGTACAGGGGTGCATGAACGCGGCGGTGGAGGAAGGCGAGCGTCGCGCAGCGGAGGACAAGACTCGGGCGAGGCGGTTCCTTTTTCGAACTCGCCGAGAACCCTAGGCCGAACCACTATCCGGACGACTCGCGGCTAACCGAGCCGACTGCCGCGGACTCGGCTAGGGCTGTGCCGGGATCCGCAGGCGCTGAGTGCTCAGGGTGGCGCGGCGGACCTCATCCCCGCAGAAGGGCACCTGGTGCCAGCGCTTGCGCGAGTAGGCGACTGTGTAGTCGTTCGCGTTGGGGGAGCGCGGGTTCTCGCTCTGCGAGTAGGTGACGAACGTCGCGGCGCGCGGGTTTGCGGTCAGCGATGAGGGCGAGGTTGAGCCCCGGCAGGGGTTGGCTTGAGCCGGGTTGAGCGATCCGTTGGTGCGGACCTCTAGACGTGGCGAGGCGCCCACCTCGGCGGTTTTCCCGCTCGTTGCGAAGACGTCGTATTTCACCCCGGTTTCGCCTGTGGGTGGTGGGGTACCGTCGGACGCAAGCCCCGCGTCCCGCCTGGGGCTTGGCGGGCCGTCGCCCCCATGACGGCCCGCTTCGTTTTGCTCGGACTTGGAATCCGGTACTGCGTTGAGGTACACGTGCTGGACAAAACGCCCGCACTTTGGGCAACATTCCCAGGGGGGGCGACGGCCTCCGCTTGCGGGACAGTCTGCGGAGGAGGCTAGATGGCGGGACACGTCGCCCCTTTTTTTCTGCTTACGACCGCTCACCATCCCGGCGGCGACGGCTCGGGTATTGCACTTCCGTTAGCACCCCCCACCAAAAAGCGTCGCCGCGCAGCGGCATTCTCCGCCCTCACCTCGGCGGTCCCCGAAGCCGCGCACGGGGTTGCCCCCCCACTCCGGGGTAAAGGATGAGTGCATGCCGCGAGTCCAGTGCCGACGCAGGGTGGCTCCGAGCTGTGCCAGACAGGCGCAAGAGGCCGTGGCGCAGCTGCGATCACGAGCCATCCGTGTAGACCTCCAACGTGACTTGCTCGTCTTCGACCTCTGGATTGAGGAGGGCGAGGCAGTTGAGGCCGTGACGGCCGAGCTGCTCGACCGCGTTTGGCCCGCCTGGCGGCAGTGCTTGGCCGAATAGGACGGCGCCAAGCGCGAGATACTGCGCGGGCGATGTCGCAGGAGAACGTGGAGATCGTGCGCAAGGCCTTCGACGCCTTTACCCGAGGCGACATAGAGGGCGTGTTGCGGCTCTGTGACGAGGACAATCGTCATCACCCAGCCCCCGGAGTTGCCCGGTGTCTCGCCGCAACAGCGCGGCCACAGCGGGGTGCTGGAAGCCTTGGGCATCTGGCCGGAGCAGTGGGACGACTTCCACATAGAGATCCTGCGGATAACCGATCCCGGCGACTACGTTGTCGTCACCACCCGACAAGGCGGGCGCGGCAAGCAGAGTGGGGTCGAGGTGGAGATGGACTTCACCGCTCGTTTTCACTGTCCGGGACGGGAAGGTCGTCGAATGGCAGATCTTCATGCGTGAGGATCAAGCTCTCCAAGCTGCCGGACTCTCGGAGTAGGCGATGTCTCAGGAGAACGTGGAGGTCGTGTGCGGCCACATCCTTGGCCGCAAGGCATGAGCGGTAGGTTTGCACTCACGACCTGAGGAAAGGACGCCATCCGCCACCCCTCCGCCGTACCGATCACTACCGCAGTCGTGATCGGGTCGCTTCTCGCGGGTTGCGGAGGCGATGGCGGCTCGAGCGGCGACACGACTACTGCGACCACCGCCGCCAGCGCGGTTTGCGCGGACATCTCCAACATGCAGTCCGCAGCCAGCGCTTTCACGCAACTCGATCCGAGCACTACCTCGGCGACCGAGGTCAAGCAGGCAGTCTCCACCCTTGGTACGAGCGCGCAAGCTCTCGCGTCGACAGTTTCTGAAGCCGCCGGCCAGGCCGAGGCGAGTCTCAAATCCGCGGTGAGTAACTTCCAGTCGCAGCTCAAGTCGGCCGAGGATCAGCCGGTATCGCAGCAACTGGTCACGCTCGGGACCGTGATCGGCGAGCTGGACTATTCGCTCAGCCAGGCGGCGAGTGAGCTCAATTGCAACCAGTGAGGTCCGACGAGACAAGCTAGCCGGCTGACGCAAATGGCCCTCGAAGCCGCCGGGCTGCGGGAGCAGGGCGCTCACTTCACCGTTCCCGGTTTGTGGATGAGTGGCGTGCGTCTGTACACATGGGGCAAGTCGACACTCCGTCTTTAGCCACCCCCGACGGTTCCGTCCTGAGGATGTGGGTAGCCGAATGAGTGAGTCCCACCTGCCCATCACCCGGGACTCATCGTGGGACGTCCTGCAGGGCAGCTTGGCGTCCCGCTGGCGGGCCGCCCCCCCTCCCTGGCGGCCCGCTTCGTTGCTGGACCGCGCGATTCGGGCACCGCGCGCGGTATGGGCCCTGGACAACGCGGCCATCCTTGGGCACCATCCCGTGAGGGGGGCGACGCCTCCGTCTCGGGATGGCTTCGCATGCTGAGGAGAGGCCGACGGAGACAACTCCGCCCCCTTTTCGTGTTCTCGAGAGCCATCCAGCCTGGGCGCGCGATGCTGCGCGGGCGATGTCGCAGGAGAACTCCGTGACGAGGTTGACTCGGCCTGCCCGGAGTGAGAGGCTTGCCTTTCCGGCGGTCGCCGGATTCGCCGACCAGCCCTAACGGACTCGCCGACGCCTCTGGCCTCCGCCCCAACCGGCTCAACGGGAGGTTCCAATGCGTCAATGGCTTCGTTCTCACCTGACGTACGCCAGCCTGGTCGCGACGATTGGCGTCCTCCTAGCCTTCGGGGTGATCGGGGCGGCTGCGCCGCAGCCGGCTGACGCGTTCCTCATCGACGACTTCAACCAGGGCAGCCCCGCGGCGCCCGGGGGGGTGCAAGTCAACTTGCTCACAACCGCGACGGCTTCGGACAATGGGGACGTGGCCGTCGCCAGCGTGTTCCCCGCATTCGGCGGTACCCATGTCCGGGACGTGACGATCACCCGCACCTCCGGTACCGCGTTGGTCCACGCCTACCACAACGTCCATTCGGTGGACGACGTCATCGCATCGAGCCAGGACGCTGGCGCCTTCGGCACATTCACGCTCATCTACGACAATGTGGCGGGAGCGGGTGCCGGCAACATCGGAGACATCGACTTCACGGGCGGCGGCGATAACTCGCTCGTTGCCGACTTCGCTCTCCATCGAGCACGGCGGCGAGCGCGACGATGACCGTGGTCAACGGCGCAAATACCTGCTCGCTGACCCGAACCCTGCCAGTCGCGCCCACCGGGGCGGACGTTGCCTTCCCGTTCTCATCCTTCACCGGGACGAGTTGCCCGCTGGCCTTCACCAGCGTGGACAGGTTGACCTTCGTCGTCGACGGCTCGGCGACGCCGGGGCTGGACGTGGAGCTCGACGAGATCCGCACCGACGTCTTCACCCCTCCAGCGACCCCGACGATCACCGACACCGATCCCAACTCCGCCGGCGAACGACAACGATCCCGAGGTCAAGGGGATCGCCCCCGCTGGGACGACGGTGACGATCTACGGCGACCCGACCTGCACCGGCCCCGCGCTCGGCAGCGGCTCTGCCGCCGACTTCAACGGCGCCACCGGGATCACAGCCGCCGGCCTTCCGGGCGACCAGAGCACCGATCTCCGCGCCACGGCGTCGGACGGCGCCGGCAACGCCTCCGGCTGCTCGGACCCCTTCGCCTACACCGAGGACTCCCAGTCCCCGGCCGCGCCGACGATCTCCGACACCGATCCCGATTCGCCCGCGAACGACAACGCACCCGAGGTCAAGGGCACCGCCGACGCCGACGCCGTCCAGGTGAAGCTCTACAAGGACGACGCCTCCTGCACCGATCCCCCCGTCGCCACCGGCACCAAGGCCCAGTTCGAGGGCACGGGGATCGCGGTCCCGGTCTCCGATGACGCAACCACCCAGCTCCGTGCCCGGGCCGTGGACCAGGCGGGCAACCAGTCCTCCTGCTCGGCGCCCTTCGCGTATGTGGAGGACTCGACCGCTCCGGACACCACGATCGACTCCGGCCCCTCGGGCGCCACCAACGACCCCACCCCGACCTTCAGCTTCTCCTCATCGGAGGCGGGCTCGAGCTTTCAGTGCCAGCTCGACGCTGGCGCCTATTCCGCCTGCACGTCCGCGATGACCACGGCGTACCTGGCCGACGGCTCCCACACCATCTCCATCCGGGCCATCGATCCCGCCGGCAATACGGACCTGACCCCGGCCTCGCGCTCGATCACGGTCCGGACCGCCGCGGTCAGCATCTCGGGCTCGACGCTCGTGGTCACGGCGGCGAGCGGGGCCAAGGACAACCTGGCGATCACCCGTCCCTCTCCCTCGACCCTGCGGGTGACCGACCTTGCCTCCGGCGCCTACACGGGCTCCGGGGTCCACACGGGCACGGGATGCACCCGAAGCGGCGACTACACAGCCAACTGCAACGCCGCCGGGATCACCCTGATAAAGGTTGTCTCCGGGGATCAGATCGACAAGGTGGTCAACTCGACCGCAGTCCAGAGCTCGCTCGACGGCGGAGCCGCGAACGACGTCCTCACCGGGGGCTCGGCGAAGGACATCCTGATCGGGGGAACGGGCGCCGAGGTGATGAAGGGGATGAACGGAAACGACGAGCTTCGCGCCCGCGACCTCGCATCAGATACGACGATTAACTGCGGCGGCGGGTCCGCCGACAAGGCCGACCTCGACCTGCTCCCCAAGGATCCCAACTCGGCGGTCACGGGCTGCGAGACAAAGACTCGGCACTGAGAGACACTGCGGAGCAACGCATCTTCAAGCGGCCGATCACTTGAGGTCACTGCGGCACGAGAAAGCCGCCCACTGGCTCACTGTCCGAGCGAGCCGAGACCATCGAAAGCCGCCAAGGCTGCGGGAGTAGGCGATGTCGCAGGAGAACGTGGAGACCCTGAGAAAGGCGTTCGCCCACTTCGAGAGAGAGGGCGCTCCTCTGTACGAGGTGTTTGATCCCGACATCGAGATCATCAACTTCGATTCCTTTCCGGTGACGCGGCCTTACCACGGCTGGGATGGAATGCTCGGCTGGCTGGGCGATATCAGCGAGCCGTTCGACGAGTTCAAGCTCGAGATCGTCGACGTGCTGGCCGACGACGACCGCCAGGTTGTCACCACGCTGCGCGCTACCGGTGAGTCGCAGACCGGAGGACCGCCGTTTGAGCTGGTTTTTGGTGTTGTCTTCACCCTCCGAGCCGGCAAGATCGTTCGGGTGGAGGGCCTGCGAACCGCCGAGGAGGCCCTCGAAGCCGCCGGGCTGCGGGAGTAGGCGATGTCGCAGGAGAACGTGGAGCTGGCGCTGGCGGCGCTCAACGCGTTTACGGAACTGGACGAGGGCCTCGTCGATGATCCCCAGCGAATGGAGGAGTTCTTCGCACAGGACGCGATTACGACCTTCTCGGGCTTCGAGGGCTTCGTGGACGAGCAGACCACGCTTGGCGGCCGGGACGAGTTCCTTGAGTTCCGCGCCGCATGGATGGAGCCGTATGACGACTTCATGTACGAGCCGAAGCAGATCCTCGACGCGGGAGCGAGCCGGGTAGTGGTCATCCTTCACCAACGAGGCAGGCCGCATGGCAGCGACTCGTGGGTCGAAATGGACTACGGCCTCGTCTATACGGTCGAGAGGGGATTGATCAGCCGAGCAGACTTCTACGCGACTCCCGAGAAGGCCCTCGAAGCCGCCGGGCTGCGGGAGTAGGGCGCTCACTTCACGCCCCTGCGTTCCATTTGGCGCATCTTGTGGATGCGTAGACGTGGGGAGGTGCCCACCTCGGCGGTTTCCCGCTCGTTGCGAAAGGGGTCGTATCCCACCCCCGTTTCGCCTCTGCGGGCGCGGGTATCCAGATAATTGAGCCTCGACACCCATCCAGGCTTCAAGCGGGCCGTCGCCCTCCCTGACGGCCCGCTTCGTTTGTTCGGACCTGGAATCTGGGTACCGCGTTGAGGTAGGCAGCCTGGACAGGGCAACCTTCCTTCGGCACCATGCCCGCCAGGCGGGGGCGACGCCTCCGTTTCGGGATGGATTCGCCCGCCAGGAGGAGAGTCCAGCGGAGAGACCGTCGCCCCCACCTTCGTTTTTGTGCCCGAGGACGTGGGTATCCGAATGATGTGGGCCTCGGAGGCTAGGCAGGCGGGGCGGCCCATGCGGGCCGTCGCCCTCCCTGACGGCCCGCTTCGTTTTACCGGTCAGTGGTGAAACGCGGCGGATCCGACGCCCGAACCTCACGCAAGCGCTCGCCCCTCGCGAGATACTGCGCGGGCGATGGCGCAGGAGAACGTGGAGATCGTGCGGTCGACGTTCGAGTCGTTCGAAGGCGTCAACGTGGCTGCGATCGACTGGAGCGCCGACGTGATCCGCGAGGCGCTCGGGCGGGCCTACTCGCCGGACATCGAGCTCACAACGCTGGCGATACCGCTCGGACTCGACGTCAGCGACAGCTACCGTGGACTGGACGGCGTGGTCGAGTACTTGCGGACGTGGCTGGAGCCCTTCAGCGAGTATCACGTCGAGAACCTCGACTACGTCGACGCCGGCGAGTGCGTTCTCGTTCCCAGCCGGCAGTGGGGCGTCGGGAGCGAAAGCGGCGCGCGGGTCGAGCTCGAGCTCACGACCCTCTACGAGGTGCGAGACGGTCGAATCACGCGGGTCCGCCAATACGACACGATGGACGAAGCCCTCGAAGCCGCCGGGCTGCGGGAGTAGGACGCTCACGGCCTAGCCCTTCTCGTTCGGCACCCTGTGAGCTGGAACTTCCGCGAGGCATGAACAGCTTCGAGGCTGGGAGTCACAGTGGCAGCGGGTCCCATCGGACGCGGGAAGGGGTGGGAGACGCGCCGGGCCTTGGTGGACGAAAGGGCGAGTGGCGCCAGCCCGCCGCCCAGCATCAATGAATCGCGAATGTCCTTGGACGCTCCAAGAGAGGGATGGCGCCAGCAGGTTGCCACTTAGGTTGCCACCCGAGGCCATCCCGCCTGGTGAAATCGGGCGCAAACGGCTTGTCCAAGCGATGCCGGAGGCAGGACTCGAACCTGCGACACGCGGATTATGATTCTGCGGCGTAGCTCATGGCTGGTCCTGATTCGCCTGCAAACTGGCCGGAATCCGCCTTCTAGGCGTCCTGGGTTTCACGGCTGTTCGTGGGGTGTGGGTTGCCACCCCATTGCCACCCCTGGGGTCCTTCGCGCGCAGGTTAGATGGCGTCTGTGGAGGCGAGAGGGCGGTACTTGGCCGCCCCTCTCGCACCGGCAGCCGGTCGAATCTGTACTCGCTGCGGTGCTCTGGCAAGAGCCCGATCCGCGAGACTCGCGGTCGGCCCGAGCCGTGCCCCGTTTGCGGCGGCGTCGGGGCGCTGCGGCCTTGCGGCGGCCGTCAACTAGGCCGTGTGTGGGGCTTACCCGGCCAGCCGTGCTCTAACAGGGCGCGCGCACCTAGAGGCCAGCGACATTCACCAGCGGCTCCGCGATCCCGTCCGGGTCACCTGGGAAGGGCCCGGGCTCCCCTCGGCTCAGCAGCCCTGCGAGAACCTGATCGGAGCCCGCCCCGGGATTTCGGGCGCGGTATAGGGCGGCAGCGCCCGCGACGTGCGGAGAGGACATGCTGGTTCCGATCTCGTACTCGTAGTCGAGTTTCCACCAAGAGGAGAGAATGCAAACCCCAGGAGCCATCAGGTCGACGTCAGCGCCGAAGTTCGAGAACCAGGCGAGGTGATCATCGGCTCCACCGTCAAAGCACGTGGGTGACGACCTGCCGCCGGGTCCGCCGTCGTAGTCGGCCAGGGCGCTGACCGCGATCACCTTGTCGTAGGCGGCCGGCAGAGTGCCGGCGGTGTCCTCGGACCCGTTGCCGGCCGAGGCGACGACGGGGACCCCATTGTCGGTGAGCACGCAGATGGCAGCGTAGAACGGGTCATCATCGTTCACCCCGCAGTCGCCGCCATCGGTCCCGACGAACCCGACGCTCATGTTGACGACCTCGATCGTCTTGTGAGCGGCGACGAAGTCGAGTGAGCACAACAGGGTCGAGAGGGTCGTGTCATCTACCGGGTCAAAGATCCGGATCGACCAGATCCGCGCGCCCGGTGCGACCCCGACCACCCCGATCCGGTTGTCCAAGGCCCCTACGGTGCCCGCCACGTGGGTGCCGTGGTCGTCCGGCCGGTAGCCCCGACCGACGCAGTTTTTGGTCTCTACGACGTTGAGATCGCGGTGTTTGGCGTCGAGGCCGGTATCGATCACCGCGACGTCCACCTTGACGCGCCCGCCGTTGCCATCGATGTCGGCGGTTGGGCTCTGGAGACCACCGATCCGCCGCACGCCTGTGGGTACTTCCTGGCGCTTGTTGAGCTTCGGTGCGGGGATCTCCGTGTTGGGGGGTGGGCTGGCGGACCGGAGCACACGATCCTGAACCACAGCTCGCACTCGCGGATCGTCTCGCAGCTCGGCTAGCTCTCCAGCCGGAACGTCGGCGGTGTAGCCGTTCAGCGCATGTCGGTAGACGGCGTCGAACTCGGTGTCGTAGACGTCCTCATGCTTGGCCGCGACCTTGCCGGGGCGATCAACCGATCCCTCGAGCACGACGACGTAGCGGCTGGGGACCTCCTCGGCACCTGCTGTTGCGGGCACGAGCGATACAAGGATCGCAACACCTACTGCCAACGCCAAGCGCCCTGCCATGCGCACACCCTCCCTAATCAGCGGCCCAGCTATTGCCCGAGCCCTTTGTGCGAGGCGAACATAGTACCGGCGGATGCTGCTAGGTGGCGCGCTACGAAGCGAGGGCCAGGTCAAGGCCCGGTCAGAAGACCACTAACCCGCAGGACTTCCTCTTCGCCCTCACCTCGGCGGTCCCCGAAGCCGCGCACGGGGTTGCCCCGCCACTCCGGGGTAAAGGATGAGTGCATGCCGCGAGTCCAGTGCCGACGCAGGGTGGTTCCGAGCTGTGCCAGACAGGCGCAAGAGGCCGTGGCGCAGCTGCGATCACGAGCCATCCGTGTAGACCTCCAACGTGACTTGCTCGTCTTCGACCTCTGGATTGAGGAGGGCGAGGCAGTTGAGGCCGTGACGGCCGAGCTGCTCGACCGCGTTTGGCCCGCCTGGCGGCAGTGCTTGGCCGAGTAGGACGGCGCCAAGCGCGAGATACTGCGCGGGCGATGTCGCAGGAGAACGTGGAGATCGTGCGCTGCTCCCCAAGGACTCCCCGGTGAGCGGCTGTGAGACGGTGACCCGGCACTGATGGCCATCTCCCGCCTCCGCTTACTCGTCTTTGTCATCGCGTTGCTCGCCGGCGCGCTCACCCTGACGTGGGCGGGGTCTGAATCACGTCCTGCGGTCGCCGTTGCGGCAGACCGCGACTGTGCAGACTTCGACACTCAGCGCCAAGCGCAGCGCTTCTTCGAGGGTCACAACCCGAGCCAAGACCCGCGCCACGTTCACGGGCGATCTGGGTGACGATCTGGTGGACCGTGCGGCGGGGGATCTGGAACGGTGCCACGGAGGCCGTGCCCTCCCCGCATCGGCGCGCGATCTCCTGCGCCGTGTAGCCCTGCTCGTAGAGGGCGAACATGGCCGCTCGCTGCGCGTCGGAGTACCTCCGAGGGGCGGCCATCAGATATTGCCTCGCGGAGCCATTTCGACCTCCACGGTACGGCTTGGGCAGGCTGGAACGGCCACGCCCACAGCCATCGAAAGTGGCTCTCTGCAGGGGTTCTGGCTAGCGTCGGTTAGTGGGATGCCGCCGCGGGTTGCAGCCGATTTCGGCGATGGCAACTTACGGCTTGTGGGTAGGCTCTGACACCGAGCGAGCGCCAGCGCGAAACGAAGTCTGGCCTTTACGCCTCGGGCTCGCGTGGGCGAGATACTGCGCGGGCGACGTCGGAGGAGAACGTGGAGCG